>JAVJOU010000016.1:0-180203 GCA_040216635.1 Rhodospirillales bacterium
GCTTTCTTCGATGCCATTGCCCCCATCGTGCACAAGGAATCCATCAACTTCGACGTGGCCTGGTTTCAAAGCCGCTACGACAAAGGCGACGGCAAGGACTACATCAACCTGCCGATGACCCGTGCCCAGTACGAAGACTTCATCGCCGCCCTGCTGGAAGCCGAAAAACATCAATTCAAGGAATGGGAAAAGGACACGCCCTATTTCGAAGGCTGCCTGCCCATCGAAGTCATGGCCGAACGGGGGCCCAAAACCCTGTCCTTCGGCCCCATGAAGCCCGTGGGCCTGACCAATCCCCATGACCCGGACACCCGATTGGCCGCCGTCGTACAACTGCGTCAGGACAATGCCCTCGGCACGCTTTACAACATGGTCGGATTCCAGACCAAGCTGACTTACGGCGAACAGGTGCGCGTGTTCCGGACCATTCCCGGCCTGGAAAATGCCGAGTTCGCGCGCTTGGGCGGCATTCACCGCAACACCTTCATCAATTCGCCCCGGCTGCTGGACGGCGCTCTTCGCCTCAGGGCCCAGCCCCGCTTGCGTTTCGCCGGGCAGATCACGGGTTGCGAAGGCTATGTGGAAAGCGCCGGCATCGGGTTGTTGGCCGGCCGTTTCGCCGCCGCCGAACGGTCGGGCGAAGCCCCGGCATTACCGCCGGCAACAACCTCGATCGGCGCCCTTCTGAACCACATTACGGGCGGCGCCGATGCGGATACCTTCCAGCCCATGAATGCCAACTTCGGCCTGTTCCCGCCGCTGCCGACGGACGACCTTCCGAAAAAACAGCGCCCGCGCGGCCGCGACCGCAAAACGCTGCTGGCCAAACGGGCGTTGGAAGACCTGGACGCCTGGATCAGCGGCGCCAGGGAAGCAGCCGAGTAAGCCCGCGCCATCTTTCCTTTGCGGGGCTGTCTGCGTCCCGGCCTGAAACGAGGGATTGCAGGTCTGCCGCGACCCGGGCCATGACCTCGGGCCAGTCGCCGAATTCCCGCTGCCGGTAAAGTCGCATGGTCGGATACCAGGGGCTGTCGCCGCGTTCGGTCATCCAGCGCCAATCCGGCACCTTGGGCAGCAACACCCAGACCGGTTTACCCAAAGCCCCGGCCAAATGCGCGACCGATGTATCGGCCGTGATCACCAGGTCCAGGCATTGGATCGCCGCGGCTGTATCGGCGAAATCCGAGAATTCATCGGAAAGATCCATGACATCGCCAGGCGCTGCGCGGAAAGTTTCCGGTGTGTCATCACGCAGCTTTTGCAGACTGAACATGGCGACGTCCGGTATTTGGGCCAGGGGCGTAAATGAATTCGGCGGGATCGACCTCTTCCAGTCGTTGGCGTTGGTGGGACTGCCGGTCCAGGCGATGCCGACATGCAGGCCTTGCCGTGCTTCGATCAAGGGTCGCAGACGGGAAAGATCACTGTCTTCGGCCGCCAAATAGGGAACCTGATTGGGCAGTGATCGTTCATCCGCGCCCAGCAGACGCATCGCCGACATGGCCGGCACATACAGATCGAATGCATCGCGGCTGATGACGTCGTCACAGATTTCGGGGTCACTTGGCAAGGATTGCATCAGGCGTTTCATCGCAGGCTTGCAGGGCACGACGACCCGCCCGCACCGTTCGGCGATTAGTGGGATATAGCGGGCGAACTGAATGGCATCGCCGAACCCCTGTTCGCCGAAAAACAAAATCCGTTTTCCGGGTGCAGGCGCACCATCCCAATAGGGCTGCGTAACCTTCGGCAGCGCGATCTCCCCTGCCCGCCACCGCCATTCATAATCATCAATCCCGGCGGCGGGGCCGTGCATAGTCATCCGCACCATGCCGCGCGACATGCGTGTGTCGGCGTATATGGTGCTGTCTTCATCCAGTTCAGCCACCAGGCCGGTATAGGCGACCTCTGCCGCTGCATAGCGGCCCGCCTCCCACAGGGTCTTGGCCTGCGCCTGAACATAAGCCGGATCGCCATTGGTCAGGGCGATTGCGCGCTTGCTGGACGCCAGCGATCCGTCGAAATCCGCAAGGCGGCGTTGCGCCTGGGCCAGGGAAGCCCAGGCCCGCGCATCATCGGGTTTGGATGCAATCAACGCCTGGGCCGCCTGTACGGCACCTTGCCAGTCACGCGCCCTGTAGGCCCGGGCAAAGGCCTGCGCCATGGGATCATCATGTGCCGCGACGTGCTGAGATTCCGGTGCTGCCCCTTGGTCTCCTTGCCTGGGTTTGATCTCGTGGATGCGGCCGGTCTTCGTGGATGCCGCCAGCGCCGCTTGCACGGGCCGGGCACGCATCAGGGCTTGCTGGACTCGCATGTCCTGCGGATCCAGGGACGCGGCTTCGTCCAAATAGCGCAAGGCGTCGTCACGCAGACCGCAGTCCAAATAGAACAGACCGCGTTCAAGAAGCTTCGTGACAGATTGTTTCTGGGTGCCGTCGCTCATGACCGCCGGTCCGCCCCCCTTTTTCAATGGGTGATATCCGCTAATACGTGCCGCGCAGCCGTGCCGCCAGCAGAACCAACGGCCGCAATCCGTCGATCCGCATTACGGCACCAGCGAACGGGTCGTAGCCGGCCTTTCGCAAGCGTTTAAGGTCCCGCCCGGCCAGCCGCGCCGGCAGAAATGCGGGCAATGCGGCGCGCGGTACGGCATGCCGGCGTGCCGACGTAAGGGCCCCTGCCGCGCGGTCCGCGATCTTTCGGACGACCTGGGCCAGTTCCGCTTCCTGTCCCGCGGGACCGCGGTCGTGCAGGCGACCAAGGTCCAATCCGGCATCGCGGCAATAATCGCCGGGAAGCCGGATGACACCGGACCGAAGATGGAACGGCACGGCACGGAGAATACCCGTCAAGGCATGCGCCATCGCCACGTCAGGCACGGCCGCCGCCGCAGGGCCCTTGTCCTGTCCCAGAACCTGCAGCGCCAGATTGAGAACCGGCACGGCCGTGCGAAGGACATGATCTTCCAATGCCGCCATGTCCGGCGGTGTGCCGCCTGCCAGATCGTCCTCGCGGGCGTCGATCAGATTTTCCATATCCTTGCGGTCCAGACCGAACCGCTGAACCGCCCAGGTCAGCGGTTCCGCCACGGGGTGTTTCGGCGGGGTTCCGGCGAAGACGTCGTCCAGGCGGTCCCGCCACCACTGCAGGCGCATGCGCCCGATCAGTTCCTCGGACACGGTTTCACGCACGCGGGCGATTTCCAGGTTGAAACCATAGACCGCCAGCAACCCTTCCCTCGCCTGGGAAGGGGCCAACAGCGCCGTGAGATAGCGGTCACGGTCGTCACGCCGCAGGTCATCCATAACCGGCGCCAGACGCTCCGGAGTGACGTATTCGGCAGTTGATTCGGCTGTTTTTGCCATATGCGGCCTAATTTCCTTCCTGTCACCAACGGTTTGCACAATTCCGCGCAAAGGCCCGGTAGGCCTTGTTATACGGCCCGAATCCGGGACCGGTGCAAGGAATATCGTTGAAGCGCATTTGCCAGGCCTTATATTCGCTGACATGCGGGCGGATATCGTAAGGACGTTAAAAAGTCCGGCCGCCGGAGTTGTTTGGGGTTCATTAGACTAATTTCGAAGGAGGGATGGGCCATGGCCGCAATCCTATCAAATCTTAAAAGCACGGTAATCGCCGGCTTTATTCTGACCATCATCATGGTTCTCGCCGTCATGGGTATGACCGGCGAAGGGCAGCCCGGCGGCCACGCCTGGTTCGCCTTCCTGTTCCGTTGGCTGCATGTGCTGTCCGGCGTCATGTGGATCGGCCTGCTCTGGTATTTCAATTTCGTGCAGATTCCCAACATGCCGAACATTCCCGACGAGCAGAAACCGGCCATCGGCAAGGTCATCGCACCGGCGGCCCTGTTCTGGTTCCGCTGGGGCGCCATGGCGACCATCGTCACGGGCATCATCCTGGCCGGCATGAATGGTTATCTGGTCGATGCCATCACGCTGGGTCTGCAAAGCGGCGTCGCCAAGTCGACCGCCATCGGCATCGGCATGTGGCTGGGTACGATCATCTGGTTCAAAGTGTGGTACGTGATCTGGCCGAACCAGAAAAAGGCGCTCGGCATCGTCGAAGCCTCGGCCGAGGAAAAAGCCGCGGCGGCGCGTACAGCCATGCTGTTCTCGCGCACCAACACGCTGTTGTCGTTCCCCATGCTCTATTCCATGGTGTCGGCACAGAACGTCTTCTAGTAGACGTTTGAATTTCCAGGAACGCGGGGCGCTCCCAAGGGGCGCCCCGTTTTCTTTTGCCTGGTTTGGCCCGTTTATGGCCCCAAGCGGATGCACTCTCCCCGTCATGCCCGCGAAAGCGGGCATCCCGTTCTTATTTCACAAACTTAGGTATAGGAACCATTGATCGGATTCCCGCTTCCGCGGGAATGACGACGACATGGTTTCCGGCATTGCCGGCCAACCGACCTTCCCCATCTCGCCATGCAGGCGCACGAACCCGCCCGCGCCCCAAGGGCACGGCCGCGAAAACCGGGAAGAGATCGGGCCTTAAGCCGTCAGGTTGGCGCCGCCGAGAGAGCTCAGCGTTAAGGATGCCGCCTGGGCCCCCGCGTTCTGATGACGGCCAACTGCATCGGCGATATCGTCGAACACCAAGGCGATGAACTCCGAGCGTCCTTCGCGCAATTCTTCGGACGAGAACGCGGGAATGTCCCGCCCCTCGCCAAGAATGGCGTTCAGCGCCTGGGTCACGGCCGGGTCTTCGGCAACGTCTTCGTCCGGCAATTCGCCCGCAAGCTCCTCAAGCTGAGCACGCGCATCGGCGATCAGCGCCTCTGCCTCGGCCAAGGTTGCATCCAGCGCCTGAAGGCCGGCCGTGTCGTCGTTGGCGATCAACTCTTCCTTACGGGCCGCGAGTACGCGGTCCAGGAACGGAGCAGCCACCTTGATGTCGGACAACAGACTTTCAAGATCGGAGCCGGATTGGGGCGGAGAGTCCTCTGCTTCGGAAAACGCCTTGTTCAAGCTGGTAAAAACAGCCTTGAGCGCCTCGGCCGCCGAAAGGGCCTTCGCTTCGCCACCGGAGAGTGCCCCCGGCAAACGGAAGGTTTCGGACGTGCTTTTGGCATCGCCGGTCTTGGCGTCGTCGCCGGTTCCGGTCGCTTTTTGGGCGTCTTTTTGTGAAGGAGTAGGACGATTTACAAGCTGGGAGGCCACGCCCCCCACTTTGGTTACGTCGGTCATTTTCTCTGTACGGCTTCCTAGTGGAAGCAGTCCTTCTGGATCGTTTTCCCGTTCTGGGACTCAGATCATCCTTCTGGAACGGAAAAAGTATATAGAATTTGCCGATATAAGGGAAGCAGTGCCGCACATGCTATAGCGAAGACCTCAAAAAATATTCGACTTGCCTAATATCTACTCAGGACAGAATATCTGTTGAATGCACCCTAAAGAGGAGAAATTATTATGGTATTGCGTTGGTCGAAAAAATTATCTCGGACAGACGCCCAACAACCCACTGGAGGATATCCGGTTCCATATCTAAGATTCACATGTTCTGGTAGCCCGCATGATACGCAATTTTGGTTTCGGGACGTTTTCTTCAGCAGCTTAGTTTGGAGAAATAGCGTGTTTGGCCAACACCCAGTCGAAGAAGCTGATGTCGCAGTTGAGGTCACAATCCATGCAAATAACATGGGAATTCGGCAAATGACTTTGACTTATGACGCAGGACGTCGAGCCAACAATAACACCCCGACGACGTACCTCCATTATGACCCGCAAACCGTAAATGACCTTAGAAACAATAATTTCACGGACGATTGGGTTGTATTAGAAAGGACGCCGCAAGGACATTTTCATCTTTCGATTCAAGCCGTCGCCCCTAAACCCAAACATTCGCCATGAACGCGACGGCTAAACTCCTTTCCTACGACAGTCTTTGAAGAACGTATCACTCTGCAATCTGCAGAGGGGACGCATTCTTCAATGCGAGACTTGGCCACTTTTATAAGATCTATTGGATCACGCTTAAATTCTTTCATTCTCTTATTCAACTCAATCCCTATTGAGGATCGACCTTCCATAGCCGCCGCAACAAGGAAGCTCCCGGACCCAAATGCATTATCTAAAACGACATCCCCAGGGTCTGTGTACGTTCTGATCAAGTAACGCCCAAGCTCCACCGGCTTTTGCGTCGAGTGCCAAACACGCCCCTCACTTTCGGCGGTCTTGAAGTAAACGACATCCGTTGGGTAGCGGCCCCCCTCACTCTTCACCAAGACAGGATTGAAATCGCCATAACAGCCAGTTAGCTGGTTCTTTCGCACTCCCTTGTTGTATGCTTCCCCTGGTGACATTTGCGGATGATATTTCGGCTGCTGCGGGTAAAAGATACAAATATCCTCGTGGCGCCGAAGTGGCTGTTTCTTCGCATTCAAAAAATTCGTGGGCTTCGACTTCACCCAAGTCACGCGGTACTTGAATAATTTTTCCTGGCTTAAAATTAGGCGCGCAGTGAAAGGGCCCTGCCCCATCAACGCCACGACCCCTTTCGGGGCGAGAATTCGTCGATAGTGTGCCCACAATGATTCCAGCGAAATAACGCTATCCCACGCATTCTGCGTAGTCCCATACGGCAGATCACATAAGATAAAATTCACTGACTGATCTGGAATTGAAGCCATTGCATCAAGGCAATCGCCCTCAATTAACAGAGCTGATAGCCCATCCATTTTGGTATTCTGCATTTGAAAATTTGCCCAGATTAGTTTGCCCAAGCAGATTGTCTTCTTATTGAGTAAAAGACGGGTTAATCATCGTTAAATTGTTGTTTTATAATGTAAATTTACCTTCAATCGATTGCCAGAATCGCTCCGGCGGCGCGCCTGTCCTCGCCCAACAGCACATTGAACGTGCGGCAGGCCGCCCCTGTATCCATCCATTCCACGGCGATGCCGCGGGCGCGCAGATCCTGGCGCAGCCCCTTGGGTGGCGCCACGAATTTCGCCCCGCATCCAATCACGAGAATTTCCGCGTAGGGCTCCGGCGCCCCATCGCCCGTCAAGGCCTGATGCAGTTGATCCGCATCCAGGTCATCGACCGTGTGGGCCGCCCAGGACAGACATAAATCCGGCCAGATCAAGATGGAGCCGTCGAAGGTTTCGCCAGTGACCCGGAACCGCCCTTCCCCGTAGGTCTGGATCACTTTCCGACCGGCGGGAACAAGGGGGGTGACGTCTATTCCGGGCATATCGGCGGTGCGTTTACGGCGTTTCCGCCGCCTCCTCGGAGGCGTCGCCGCCGCTGCGCGCACGGGCGGCAACGTTCGTATAAAGAAGCAACGGCGAAGCCACGCAGATCGACGAATACGTCCCGACCAGCACGCCGAAGATCATGGCGAAGGAAAAGTCCCGGATCACTTCACCGCCCAGGAAGAACAAGGCCAGCAAGGCGACCAGGGTGGTGATCGAGGTCATCAAGGTACGGGACAAGGTCGCGTTGATGGAGCCGTTCAGCAGTTCGGGAATAGGCTTGGTCTTGAACTTGCGCAGGTCTTCACGGATGCGGTCGAACACCACGACCGTATCGTTGATGGAATACCCCGCGATCGTCAGCACGGCAGCCACCGTCGACAGATTGAATTCCAGCCCCAGCAACGAAAAGATACCCAGGGTCAGGAACACGTCATGGGTCAAGGCCGCGACGGCGCCCAGACCGAACTGCCATTCAAACCGCAGCCAGATGTAGATCAGCATGGCCATGATCGCCATACCAACGGCCAGCACGCCGTCGAGCAGCAATTCCGATGACACCTTGGGTCCGACGAATTCGACCCGGCGGTAATCGACCCCCGTTCCCAGCGCATCCTTGACCGCCGTCACGGCGGCCTGTTGCGCGGACGCATCGCCTTCCTGCGCGGCGATGCGGATCAGCACGTCGGACGGATGACCGAATTCCTGCAGACTGACCTCGCCCAATCCCAACGATCCAAGCTGGCCGCGCATTTGCCCCAGGTTGGCCGCCTGCGGCATGCGGACTTCGACCAGAATCCCGCCCTGAAAATCAATACCGAAATTCATGCCCTTCACGAACACCATGGCCAGGGACAGCACCACGGCAGCCGTGGAAATCATCATGAACAGTTTGCGGAACCGCATGAAGGGAATGGCGATGTCGTCGGGAACGATTTTCAGAAGTCGCATGTGATTATCTCCCCCGCCTTATACCGGCAGTTCTTGCGGGCGCGTGCGGCGCAGCCAGGCCACGACCATCAGGCGCGTGACCATGATGGCCGTGAACATCGAGGTCGCGATGCCGATCGCCAGCGTCACGGCAAAGCCGCGCACCGGACCGGACCCGAAGGCATACAACAGAATGGCCGCGATCAGCGTCGTCACGTTGGCGTCGATGATGGTGGTCAGCGCGCGGCTATACCCCGCGTCGATGGCGCTGATCGGCGTTCGACCGGCGCGGACTTCCTCGCGCACGCGCTCGAATATCAGCACGTTGGCATCGACCGCCATACCCACGGTCAGGACAATCCCGGCGATCCCCGGAAGGGTCAGCGTCGCCTGAATAACCGAAAGAACGGCCAGGATGATCAGCAGGTTGAAGATCAGGGCCACATCCGCCATCACACCAAATTTGCCGTATGCGATGCCCATGAACACGATCACGGCGATCAGGCCGACGATGCAGGCGATTTCACCGGCGGCGATGGAATCAGCCCCCAGGCTGGCGCCGACGGTGCGTTCTTCGAGGATCGAAATCGGTGCAGGCAATGCACCCGCGCGCAGCAAAAGCGCCAAGTCCTGTGCCGACTGCACCGTGAACGAGCCGGAAATCTGACCGCTGCCGGTAATGATCGGCTCGCGGATCACGGGCGCGCTGATGACCTTTTTGTCCAGGATGATGGCGAACGGGCGACCAACGTTCTTGGTCGTTACGTCGCCGAATTTCTTGGCGCCGCGCGCGTTCAGGCGGAAACTGACGACCGGCTGATTGGTACGCTGCTCAAAACTTTGATGGGCATCGACAAGGTCCTCGCCCGACACCAGCACCCGGCGCTTGACCAGATAGGCGTCCTGGCGGCCGACGGCGCGGTCTTCCTCGGTCGCCTCCAACAGGACGGAGCCCGGCGGTACGCGGCCGCGTTCGCGGGCCTCGTTGACCGAGTTTTCCATGTCGACCAGTTGGAAGGTCAATTTGGCGGTTTTGCCGATAATGGCTTTCAGGCGCTCAGGATCTTTCAGGCCGGGAACCTGAACCAAAATCCGGTTGTCGCCCTGGCGTTGGATCGTCGGCTCACGCGTGCCCGTCTCGTCGATACGGCGACGCAGGATTTCGACCGACTGCTGCAGGGCCGACTGACGCCGTTCAAGCAGCATCTGTTCGCGCGGCTCGATCGTGATGCGTTCGCCATCGACACTGACCTCCGCACCCGGCTCGATCGGTGCCAAAAGACCGCGGGCCTTTTCGACCTCGTCGGCCTTGGCGATGGTCACGACCACGGACTGATCGGCCACGCCAAGTGCGCGCGGGCGGATTCTGGCGGTCCGCAGCGTTGCGCGGGCGGATTCGGCGATACCTTCCAGGTACTGATTGACGACCTCGTCGACCTCGACCTCAAGCAGAAGGTGCGATCCCCCCTGAAGGTCCAGACCCAGGTTGACCTGCTGGCTGGGCAGCCAGCCCGGCAATCCCTCGGTGATTGATTTGGGCAGGAAATTCGGTGCGGAATAAGCCACGCCCAGGAGGCACACCACCAGGACCAGCACAATCTTCCATTTGGCGAAATAGACCATTAGGGACTTACCGGCTAATCAGAAAAAAAGCGGATCGAAAGGCGTGCAAGGATCAGTCTTTCTTGCCGCCGCCGAGCAGGCCGCGCAGGCTGCCGGCTTTCTTGCCGCCGTCGTCATTGGCAGCATCGCCCTTATCGGCTTTTTTGTCGCCATCGGCCTGCGGCTCGGACTTACTTTCAACGGACGCCAGCGTGCTTTTGCGGACCTTGACCTTGATGCCCTCGGCGATTTCAACGACGACTTCGTCGCCTTCGTTGACCTTGGTCACCGTGCCGATGATCCCACCGCCGGTGACGACCTTGTCGCCGCGCCGGACGGCCTCCAGCATGCCCTTGTGTTCCTTCATTTTCTTCTGCTGCGGGCGAATCAGCAGGAAGTAAAAGATCACGAAGATCAGAATCAGCGGCAGAAAGGCCTCAATACCGCCCCCTCCGGCGCCACCGGCAGCCTGGGCATATGCGGGCGAAATCAACATACTTATCTCCTTGTTTCCCCCGATTTAGGGCCTCGGGGGCGGTTTTTCTTCCGGGAAACCGGTCGTCTTATTTGGGTGCGCGGGACTATACCCGCAAGACCGGCCGATGCAAACGCAAACCGGCGAATTTTTCCCTCATAAGCCTATGACCGCAATCCGCACGCGGAAGATTGACGCCATCGCCCCCTGGCCTTAGTTTCCGCGGCCATGACCGATACCGATCTTCAAAATGCGCTGAACCGCATTGCCGACGCCCTGGAGCGCCTTGCCCCGCCGCCGGCACCCGATAACGACCTGACCGTTGCCGACGCCTTCGTATGGCATGCCGACCGCGCCTGGCTGGAGCCCGTACCCAAGGTGAACCGCGTGGAAATGGGGCTTCTCCGGGGGATAGAACTGCAGGTTGAACAGCTCATGGACAACACCATGCGCTTTGCCAAGGGCCTGCCCGCCAACAACGCCCTTCTTTGGGGCGCGCGCGGCACGGGCAAAAGCTCGCTGGTCAAGGCATTGCACGCGGAAATCAACGCGGAAACACCCGGTGCCTTGCTGTTGGTGGAAATTCACCGCGAAGACATCCCGTCCCTGCCCGCATTGTTGTCGGCCCTGCGGGCAAGCGGGCGCCGCGCCCTGATTTTCTGCGACGATCTCAGCTTCGATGCGGAAGACGCGACGTACAAATCGCTTAAAGCCGTGCTCGAAGGCGGGATCGAAGGCCGGCCGGAAAACGTGCTGTTCTACGCCACGTCCAACCGCCGCCACTTGATTTCACGCGACATGATCGAGAACGAGCGCTCGACCGCCATCAACCCCGGCGAAGCCGTGGAAGAAAAGGTCTCTCTATCCGATCGGTTCGGTCTGTGGTTGGGTTTCCACAATGTGGACCAGCAAACCTATTTCGAGATCATCGAAGGTTATGCCAAGCGTTACGGTCTGGAAGAACCGGACATCGACCTGCGCCGCGAAGCCAACGAATGGGCCGTCACCCGCGGCTCGCGTTCGGGCCGCGTCGCCTGGCAATACATCCAGAATTTGGCGGGACGCCTGGGCAAGACACTCGATTAATCCCCCTTTCCATAAACGTAACCTTCAAGTCTCCATCCCCTAAACTAGTAGACTGACCAAATATTCACGCCGTGGTATAATTGGCAGGTGCTTGAACAGGGGATGGGTGTCATCGTGGCAGAGGCTGACGATGTCGATTGGCGAACCAGCATCGCCAAGTTGAAGAAAATGGCCCACGATGTGGACGGCCTGCCGCCTGCCGTGAAGCATATGATCGAACAAGCCTGGCTCGCTGCCGAACAGGGTCAGGAAGCCATGGCCAAGGAATTGCTTGCCCGGGCTAAAGCAAAAATCAAACCTGAAGCCTAAGTTCGCAGGAATTTCTGCGGATTGACCGCCCGTTTGTTTTTGCGGAGCTCAAAGTGAAGCTGCGGCTCGCCGACCCCGCCCGTGTTTCCCACCGTCGCGATCTTCTGTCCCCGCCGCACGCGGTCGCCCTTGCTCACGGCCAGTTTGTCCGTATGGGCATAGGCGGAAATCCAACCATCGTCGTGCTTGATCAGAACCAGGTTTCCGAAACCACGCAACTCGTTCCCCACATAGGCCACCACGCCGTTTTCCGTCGCCAGAATGGGCGTGCCCCTGGGTGCTTTGATATTGATCCCATCATTGCGCAGGCCGCTTTGCTTGACTCCGAACCGCGAAATCACCCGTCCCTGCACCGGCCAGTAAAAACCCTTTCCGCTGCGCCTCGGCGGGCCGGGCATGGCCTTTCGCATGCTCTCTGTCGCCTGTTTGGGGCGAACCGGCGGCACCGGCGCGGATGACGGATTTACGGATGCCGCCGCTGGAGGAGTCGAAGCCCCCGGCTCCGGGCGGTGGGGGGCCGTCACCGATTGCAGATTTCCCGTCGGGATCAGCAATTTTTCACCAACGCGGATCGTAAAGGGCGGGCGGATGCTGTTGATGCGCGCCAGTTCGTTGGGCTCGACATCGAATTTCTGGGCGATGGCATAGACCGTTTCGCCCGCCGACACGGTGTGCTGACGGCCGCGCGGCAGCACCAAACGCTGGTTGACCTGCAGGATGAAAGGCGGCTCCAGCCCGTTGGCTTCGATCAGTGCCCGTAGGCTGACCCGATGGCGGCGCGAAATGGCATAGAGCGTATCGCCCGGGCCGACCCGCACGGCAGAGGCGCCGATGAAGGTCAAATCCCCCCCCTCGCGGCGGCGGGCGTCCACGTCTTTGGATGTTTGTGACGCCGACCGGGCCTGTACCGACGGCCGCGCGGACGACGCCGACACCTGGGGCGAAGATTGCGGCGATGACCGGGGCGGCCATTCGGCGGCCCCACAGGCCGTCAGGACGAGTGACAGCATGGCCATCAGAGCCATACCGGCAATTCCGCGTCCTGTTATCTTCACGTCCATGTTCGAATCGTACTCGATATCCCGTTTTGCGCCTTACGCCGGTTTGGCGACACCTTCGACCAACGGCACGAAGCGGACTTCGCCCATGTCCTCGATCTCTAACCCCAGGGGGCCCTTGTCGACCCGGTAAAGACGCTGCTCGCCGTCGCTGCTTTGACTGCCGACGGGAACGACCATGATCCCGCCTTCGGCCAACTGCGACAGCAGTACGGGCGGGATGTCTTCCGCCGCCGCCGTAACGATGATCCGTTCGAACGGCGCCTGTTCGGGCCAGCCGAGCGAACCGTCCCCCAAATGGGTCGTGATGTTGGTCAGGCCGAAATGCCGGAACCGGCGCTCTGCCTCGTCCTTCAGGCCTTTGTGCCGTTCGATGGTGTAAAGCCTGCGGCACAACAGCGACAAAATTACCGACTGATACCCGCAGCCGGTGCCGACTTCCAGCACCTTGGTACGGTCGGTGACTTCCAGGGCTTCGGTCATGCGGGCGACGACCCAGGGCTGGCTGATGGTCTGCTGATGACCGATGGGCAGCGCCAGGTTGCGATAGGCCCTGTCGCGGAAGGCTTCCGCCAGAAAGGCTTCGCGCGGCACCCGGCCGATCGCTTCCAGAACCCGCTCGTCATCAACGCCCAGGCGGCGCAGGCTTTCCAAAAGCTCTTCGCGATCGGCCTCCAAGGCGTCTTCCAACGCGGGCCGCACCCGGTTCATGGAAAGACCTCGCGCAGGCGCTCAAGCTCGCTTCCCGCCGTCAAATCCAGCGTCAGGGGTGTTACCGAAATCACATTGCGCAGACAGGCGTCCAGGTCCGTGCCTTGCTGGAACTTTTCTTCGTCCCGTTGGATACCGACCCAGTAATAGGCCTCGCCCCGGGGGTCGCGGCCATCCTGAATCTCGCCGCCGATCTTGCGCCGTCCCTGGCGCGTGACCTCGATCCCCTCGACCTCGTCGGGGCCGCAATCGGGCAGATTGATGTTCAACAACACGGCCGGGTCGAACGCATAGTCGGAAAGTTGTTTCAAAACCTCGGGCACCCAGCGTTCCGAGGTCTCCCAGATCACATTGCGATTGTCGTCGTATTCCTGGGAAAAAGCGATCGAGGGAATGCCCAACAGGGCCCCTTCCATGGCCGCCGCGACGGTGCCTGAATAATGCACGTCCTCGCCCAGGTTGGCCCCCCGGTTGACGCCGGATATGACGATGTCGGGGCGGACATTGGCCATCACCCGGTTAACGCCCAACAGCACGCTGTCGGTCGGCGTGCCGTCCACGGCATAACGCCCGTCGGACACGTTGCGGATCCGCAACGGGCGCCGCAAGGTCAGGGAATGGCTGGTGGCGGATTGTTCCGTTTCGGGGGCCACGACCCAGACTTCACGGGCCAAGGCTGTGACGGCATGTTCCAAAATCTTGATACCCGGCGCGTGGACGCCGTCGTCGTTGGATATGAGCACCCGGGCCTGGCTCAGGTCGATGCGGCGGCTGGTCATGCTTTTTTGATGACCTCAAGCCCGCCCATATAGGGTCTGAGAACTTCGGGCACGACGATCGAACCGTCTTCCTGCTGATAATTCTCCAGCACGCCGATCATCGCCCGGCCCACGGCCACGCCGGAACCGTTCAGGGTATGCACGAAGCGCGTTCCCTTCTCGCCCTTGACGCGGCAGCGCGCCTTCATGCGCCGGGCCTGGAAATCGCCGCAGTTGGAACAGCTGGAAATCTCCCGGTACTTGGCCTGCCCCGGTAGCCAGATTTCGATGTCATAAGTCTTGCGCGCCCCGAAGCCCATGTCGCCGGTCGACAGTACGACCACCCGATACGGCAGGCCCAGTTTCTGCAGCACGGTTTCGGCGCAACCGGTCATGCGTTCCAGTTCATCGTCCGAGCTTTCGGGCGCCGAAATGGTCACCATCTCGACCTTTTTGAACTGGTGCTGGCGGATCATGCCGCGCGTGTCCTTTCCGGCGGCCCCCGCTTCCGAGCGAAAACAATCGGTCAGTGCGGCAAATCGGAACGGCAGTTGATCGTCATCGACGATCTCGCCCGCGACCAGATTGGTCAGGGGCACTTCGGCCGTCGGGATCATCCAATAGCCCGTTTCCGTGCGGAACAGATCGTCGGCGAACTTAGGCAGCTGGCCCGTGCCGTACATGGTCGCATCGTTGACCAGGGTCGGGGGTGCGACCTCGGTCAGGCCGTGTTCGTTGACGTGCAGGTCCAGCATGAAATTGGCGATGGCCCGTTCCAGCCGGGCCAAACCACCAGACAGAACGACGAAACGCGAGCCCGCCAACTTGGCCGCGTTCTCGAAATCCATGAAGCCCAGGCCTTCGCCCAGATCGACGTGGTCCTTGGGCTCGAAATCAAAGGCCTTGGGCTCGCCCCATGTGCGGATTTCGACATTGGCGCTTTCGTCCGCGCCTTCGGGCACGTCGGCAGCCGGCAGGTTGGGAATGCCCGAAAGAGCTTCTTCCAGAACCTTTTCGGCGTCGCGGGCCTCGGCTTCGGCTGCCGCCTGGGCATCCTTGGATTCGGAAACCTTGGCCAGGATGTCCGACGCGTCCTCGCCTTTCGATTTGGCGATGCCGATCTGCTTGGACAAGGCGTTGCGTTCGGTCTGAATTTCCTGTGCGCGCGTTTCCGCCGCACGGCGCTTTTTGTCCAGCGCCAACAAGCCCTCGGCAGCGCCTGGAAGGCCCCGGCGGGCAAGCCCCGCGTCGAAAGCATCGGGGTTTTCACGGATCCATTTGATGTCGAACATCGCTGTCTCTTCGGGGTGTAATTGACCAATCGGCAGGGCCGACACGGCTGCCGGACGGTGTCCGGCCCTTTCGCGCACTTATAGGCGGGCACGCCCGCCCCGTCCAGGGTCAGCGGGGCGATAAAAGCCGATCAGACTTGGGGAACTTGCGGGCGGAAACCGGCGGGGCGGATCAGGGGCCCCGGTCATCATCGTCCGGGGGTGAGCCCGCGGTCGATTGCGCCTGTTCAGGATCCTTATCGTCCTCGTCATCGTCGAAGTCGTCGTCTTCGGCATCCGGGTCTTCACCGCGTTTCTTTTCGACAACGCGGGCCGCCAGGATCGAGAACTCGTACAACAGGATCGTCGGCACGGCCAATCCGATCTGACTGATCACATCGGGCGGCGTCAGGATCGCGGCGGCGACAAAGGCGATGACGATCGCATACTTGCGTTTGGCGCGAAGTCCCTTGGATGAAACCACACCAAAGCGCGCCAGCAACGTGATCACCACCGGCAGTTCGAAACACAGGCCGAAGGCAAAAATCAACTGCATCACCAACGACAGATACTGATCGACCTTGGCTTCAAGTTGAATGGGAAGAGAGCCGTCGACACCGGCGGATTCAAAGCCTAGGAAGAACTTCCAGGCCATAGGGAAGATTAAGTAATAGACCAGCGCGCCGCCCAGGAAGAACAGGATCGGCGTGGCGATCAGGAACGGCGCCAGCGTGCGCTTTTCATGCTTGTACAGCCCCGGCGCGACAAAGCTCCAGAACTGCATGGCGATGAACGGGAACCCGACGAACAGGGCAGCGAAGAACGATACCTTCAAATAAGTAAAGAAGGCCTCGTGCAGGGCCGTGTAGATCAGCCGGCGCTGACCGCCGTCGCCGCGTTCATCCAGAATGTCGGCAAGCGGCTGCACCAGGAACGCATAGATATGTTCCGAAAAGCCGTAAGCGACGAAAAACAGAAAGATCAGCGCGATGAAGCTGTAGATCAGGCGCTGACGCAGCTCGATCAGATGCTCCATCAGCGGCATCTTGGTTTCGTCGCCGGCGTAACCTTCGGGCGGCTCGCCGTCAAAATCGTCGCGGGTCGTATCGGACATGACGGGCGCCTAGCCTTTCGCCGTGTCGGCGGCGGGTGCGGCTGCCGCCGGTTGAGCCTCGGTCACCGGCTCGGCCGGCGGGCTTGGCGGTTCGGCGCTGACATGCCCGCCCGCATCGCCACCCGCATTCGGGCGCGTGGCTTCGATCGAGGCATCCTTCGCTTCCGTCATGGTGTCACGCACGGACGTATCCAAATCGGCGGCCTTTTCGATCTCGCCGTCGGGGTCAAGGTTGTCCTTGATCTCGTTGGTCACGTCATAATGCGCAATTTTATTGGCTTCGCGCCGAATATCGTCAAGGTCCGCCTCGCGCGCGACTTCGTCAAGTCCGGCCTGAAAATCACCGGCCATGGACCGCAGTTTGCGGATCACCTGCGTCACCGTGCGCACGGCACGCGGCAAATCCTTGGGCCCGATCACGATGATCGCAAGGATGGCGACAATAAACAGTTCCTGCCAGCCGATGTCGAACATGGCGGATCGAAGCTCCGTTAGGCTCAAGCCTTTTCAGATGAACGGGCGGGTCCCAATTCCAAGGAACACACAGCCCGCGTTGGTTAGCTGGCGGCCTTGTCCTTCTCCGCCGTAGCGGTATCGGCCGGTTGCGCGGCCTTGTCGGCGTCGATTGATTTGCGCTCGGCCGTTTCGTCGGTGGTGGCTTCGTCGTCCTCTTTCATGCTTTTCTTGAACGATTTCAGACCTTTACCGAAATCCCCCATAAGCCGCGAGATTTTGCCGCCGCCGCCGAACAAAACTAGGACAACGACCAGGACAACCAGCCAGTGCCAGATGCTGAATGTACCCATTTTCTGCTTTCTCTTTATGGTTTTTACAAATTGGGAGGTCGGATGATGGCAGATACGAATTCGTGCCGCAATGCCCCCAGCCAGCCCCCCTGACCGGGATAGATGTAAGGGAATCCCGTGTTCATGCAAGGCTTTTCGGCCCCGGATGCGGAATAAGTCTATATGAGGTTTTTGTTTGCCCCGAAGGCGGGCAATTCCCTATCCCGAAGATTGCAGGCCGTCGTCCGGATCAAGGGCGTCCACGGCATCGTCTTCGGTGATGTCGGCACCACCCGGCGGCGGTGCGCCGTCCTCGGACTCTTCCTCCATATCCACACCGGCTCCGTCCTCGCCCAAAGCACCGTGGGCACGGTAAACGTTCAGCGCTGGGCCCGCTTCCAGCAGCCCCATGGCCTTCAGTTCCTTGACGCCCGGCAGATCACGCAAGGTCTCAAGCCCGAAGTGATCCAGGAAACCGTCCGTCGTGCCCCAGGTCAGCGGGCGGCCCGGCGCATCCTTGCGCCCGCGCGGCTTGATCCAGCCTTCTTCAAGCAGAATGTCCATGGTCCCGCGGCTCAGCGACACGCCGCGGATTTCTTCGATCTCGGAGCGCGTGATCGGCTGGTGGTAGGCGATGATGGACAGCGTTTCGATGGCCGCGCGTGACAGCTTGCGCGTGACCTCGATGTGCTTGGTCATCTGCGCCGCCAGGTCCTCCGCCGTACGGAAGGCCCAGGATCCGTTGATCCGCACCAGGTTCACGCCGCGCCCGGCGTATTGGTCCTGCAATTCGGCGATCAGCGCCTTGAGTTCCGCATCCTCGGGCAGGCGGTTTACAAGGACACGCTCGGTCACGGGCTTGTCGGAGGCGAACAGAATGGCCTCCAACAAACGCAGGTGATCGCGGTTGACGTCGTCGCTCATGGCCTATGGCTCCCCGGCCTCACCGTCGCCCGAGGATACGACACGCGGGCCGGTGTCCTCTGCGCTGTCGGCACGGGATCTCAGGAAAATGGGGCCGAAGGTATCGGTCTGACGAATGTTCACTTTGCCTTCCTTGGCGAGTTCCAGACTGGCGGCGAAAGTCGATGCCACCGCCGAGCGGCCGAACAGCCCGCCCCGGAGTTCCTCGGGCAGATAGCTCCACAGAGACTGCCAATCGGGGGTCCGGCCGAGCAGACGGCGCAGGCGCTTGAGCGCATCCTCGACCGTATAAACCTCGAACGGCTCGATATGCAACGTCCGGTCGCCCTTGTTGCCCCGGCGGCGTTGGCGGGCATAGGCCTGCAACAACTCGAACAGAGTGACCTCAAGAACTTCCTCGGTCTCGACCGGGTGTTTTTCCGGTTCGCCCCGGGCAAAGAAATCACGCCCCAATTGCGGGCGGTCCATCAGCAGTTGGCCGGAATTCTGCATGGCTTCCAGGCGCTGCATCTGGAACGCCAGGGCCGCCGCCATTTCCTCGCCCGTGGGCTCGTCCTCACCGCCCAAATCTGGCAGCAGCAGGCGCGATTTCATATAGGCGAGCCAAGCCGCCATGACCAAATAGTCGGCGGCGATCTCCAAGTTGCGCTTTTGCGCTTCCATGATGAATTTCAGGTACTGGTCGGCCAGGGCCAGGATCGAAATCTGCGTGATGTCGAGCTTCTGATCCCGGGCCAGGGACAGCAAAACATCCAACGGACCTTCATAGCCGTCGAGATCGACCATGAAGATGACCTCGCGGTGCACCGTCGGAGTTTCCGGGCTGTCGAAATCGTCGCTCATGGCAATCCTTGTACCTGGCCTTGTACCGGCTGGATAGCGGGGCCTGACAGTCCGCCCCACCGGGGGCTGCACCGGCCATTCCCCGCTTTTAGGCGAGTCCGAGGGCCGCGAACAGAAGATTCATCAAGTTCGATGCCGGAATCCCGACCAGCCACCAGAACACATTCAGGTCCATACCAATCTGATCCCCGATCAGCGGCAGAACGAACACGCCTGCCAGGATAATCAGGATTCCCACCCGTTCCAACCGGGCAAGGGGCCGGGCCAGGAAATCCGGGAGGATACCCACCGCCACGCGACCACCGTCCAGCGGCGGGACCGGCAGCATGTTGAACACAGCGAGGATCAGGTTGATCCAAACGGAATTGACCAGATTGCGCGCCGTCCACTGCACGGCCTCGGCCGGCAGAACGGACAGACCGGTCAACGCAACGGCGGACAGTCCCGCCAGGATCAGGTTCGCCCCCGGCCCGGCGGCGGCGACCAGAATCATATCGCGGCGCGGGCTGTTCAGGCGCGCGAAATTCACGGGAACCGGCTTGGCGAACCCGAACATGAATCGCCCGCCGGACCCCAGCAACAGCAGCGCCGGCAGCAGGATCGTGCCGAACGGATCGATATGCTTAAGCGGATTGAAGGTCACCCGCCCCTGGTTCTTGGCCGTGTCGTCGCCCAACAAATTGGCGACGAAGCCGTGGGACGCTTCGTGGAAGGTGACGGCCAGCAGCACGGGCACGATCCAGATCGAAATCGTATAAGCCAGCCCGGCAATGTCGAAACCGTCCATCATGTATCTGTCCCTGCCCCGGTTTCGGCGCGGCGCATTTGCTCCGCCCTGGCGAACCGCGCTTGTGCGTCATCGCTCATGATATGGGCAGCTTCGGCCACGGGCGCCATCTCGGCCATGTCGCCGTTGCAATGCAGGACCACGTCGCAGCCGGCGGCGAGCGCCCGTTCCGTACGCGCCGCGAAGCCGCCCGACAGGGCATGCATGGATAGATCGTCGGAAATCAGCAGCCCGTCGAAGCCAATGTCGCCGCGAATGACATCGCGCACGACCGTTTCTGAAAACGTCGCGCAATTGTCCGCATCAATGGCGCTGTAGACCACATGGGCCGTCATGGCCCAGGGCGCCGTGTTGAGCATGCGGAACGGTGCGAAATCCGTTGCCTGCAAGGTGGGCAGATCGGTTTCGACCACCGGCAGGGCCTTGTGGCTGTCCACCAGGGCCCGGCCATGGCCGGGGATATGCTTGATCACGGGCGACACGCCGCCCGCGTGCAGGACATCGATGATCACGCCCCCCAGAGCCGCGACCGCATCCGGTTCCGTACCCAATGCGCGGTCGCCGATGATCGGATCCGCTCCCGCCTGCGGCAGGTCCAACACGGGCCAGCAATCGACGGTGATGCCCATGGCCGCCAAATCGCGGGCGATGGCGGCTGCATTCTCGGCCAGATCTGCCTTGGCCTGTGCCGTATCTTCGCCAAAAGCCGCCGCGAATTGGGATGCGGGCGGGCGTTCGGGCCAATGAGGCGGGCCCAGGCGCTGAACGCGTCCGCCTTCCTGGTCGATCAGCACCGGCGCGAATTCATCACCGACCGTGGCGCGCAGTTCGCCGACCAAGGCACGGACCTGATCCGGGGTGTCGATATTGCGGGCGAACAGAATGAACCCCAGGGGATTGGTTGCGGTGAAAAAGCGTTTTTCCGCATCGCTCAGGCGTGGGCCGGCGCAACCGAAGATCGCGGCCCTGGCCGGGCCTGCGGCACGATCCGTCATTTGCCGGGGGCCACCACCAGGCAGCCCTGTCCCCGCTTGGACAAGGTCGAACAAACGGTGCGGGCCTTGGCCTTGTCCCCGGCCGGGCCCAGGCGGATGCGGTAGAACACGCCCTTCGCCCCCAGATCAGCGCGCACCACGTTGACGGACATGCCGCCCAGCACGTCGGTGTGTTTTTTCTTCAGGCGCTCGCCCTCGGCCTTGGCCGCCGTGGCCGAACGCGAGGCCGCCAGTTGCACCTGCCAGCTTGAATCCGCCCCTATCTTCGGCGCGGCGGGCGGCGGTGGGGCGGCCTTGGCCGTTTCCTTGGGCGCCGCCGAAGACGGTTCCTGGACCGCCGGGGCCGACGGTTTTTGTTGCGATTTGGGAACAAGCGGCAGGGGGCCTGATCCGGCCGTGGGTGCCGACTGGGCCGGTGCCGGCGGCGGTGGGGCCGGTTGTGGCGGCGGGGCTTTGGCCACGGTGGTCGGCGGCGGCGGTGCAACAGGCTTTGGAGTCGTTTTCTGAGGCGTGATTTGTTGGGCTGTCACCGTTTGCGGGGCGGTCGGCTTCGGCGCCGGGGCCGGGGCCGACGGCAGCAGAGATTCGGATGAACCCGTGGTTTTGGCGGCGGGCGGCGCAGCCTTCGCGGGTGAAGCCGGTGTGATCGTTGCAGGATCAGTCGCGGCCTGCGGTGGCGCTTTCGGCTGTTCCGGCGGCGGCAGCAGGTTTTCCACCCGGCCCGTCGGCTCCTCGCCCTGCATGCGTTTATTGATGTCGTAATCGCGGAACGGAATTTCCTGCCCGCCCGGGTTTTTCGGGCGCACCTTGATCGGCCCCTGGGCGGCATGCACCACGGGCACCTGATCGCCGTTGTCGCCGCTTAGGCCCGCAAGACGGTCACCGAACAGAAAGCCGCCTAATCCGGCCGCGGTGACCAGCACCATGACCAGCAGCAGCCAGATCGTGGTCGGAATGCCCCGCCGCCGCTTGGGTTCGGGTTCGAACTCCAGGGCGTCGGAGGCTGAAACGCGGATGTCGCTTTTGGGCCGGCGGGCCATGTGTCGATCCCTCGAAACTTGCTTCTCGTTGCGCGATCCGTTCAGGACGTCCGCGAATGCAGATCAAACAGACGGCGATGCTCTTCGCCGGCGTAACGGTCGGTCATGCCGGCGATGAAGTCGCACAATTGCCGCGCCGTTTCCCGGCTCTCCGGGCCCTGTGCCTTTGCCCGCCATTCCGTCGGCAGGCATTCGGGCTCGCGGATCAGCAGGCTGAACAGGTCTTTGACGACGCGGCGCGCCTTGCTGGTCATACGGTTGAGCTTGTAGTGCCGGTACATGTTGTCGAACAAGAACTTCTTCAACGCCGCATCCCATTCGCGCATATCGTCGGAAAACCCCACCACCGGACGGCCCAGGTTCCGCACGGCATCGGGGCTTTCGGGGGCTCCCTCCGCAAGGCGGCGTTTCGTTTCTTCGATCACGTCGCCGACCATGTCGCCGATCATGCGCCGGACGGCTTCGTGAATCAGACGCGATTCGTCCAGATCGGGCATGTCGCGGCGGACTTCGAAGAAAATCTTGCCGACCAGGGGCACATCGGCCAGATCGTCGATGGTGAACAGACCGGCACGCAGGCCGTCGTCGATATCGTGGTTGTTATAGGCAATGTCGTCGGCGATGGCCGCCACCTGGGCCTCGGCCCCGGCGTAGGTATGCAGTTCCAAATCCTCAAATTCCTGATAATCGGCGATCGCGCGCGGCAGCGGTAGATTGCCCGAATTGATCAAGGGGCCGTTGTGCTTGACCACGCCTTCCAGGGTTTCCCAGGTCAGGTTCAGACCGTCGTGGCCGGGATAGCGTTCTTCCAGCTTGGTCACCACATGCAGGGACTGCGCGTTGTGATCGAACCCGCCATAAGGCTCCATGACCTCTTTCAGGGCGTCTTCGCCGGCATGGCCGAACGGCGGATGACCCAAATCATGGGCCAGGGCCAGGGCCTCGCCCAAATCTTCGTTCAAATGCAGATAACGGCAGATGGAACGCGCGATCTGCGATACTTCAAGCGAATGGGTCAGGCGCGTGCGGAAGAAATCGCCCTCGTGGTTGACGAACACCTGGGTCTTGTAAGCCAGCCTGCGAAAGGCCACGGAATGGATGATGCGGTCGCGGTCGCGCTGATAACAGCCGCGGGTCGCACTTTCGGCCTCGGGGTGCAGGCGCCCGCGCGAAGCCTCGGACCGGCAGGCGAAAGGCGCCAGCGGAAAGGCTGAATCAAGCGAGCGGGTCAGGGTGTCGATTGTGTCCTCCTTCGGAATGGCGCGACAGTCACCAATTCCGCAGCATGGAATAACGATGGACTTCAGGCAGGCGAGATTATAACCCGAAGGCCGGAGGTCAACCCATGCTTGAGATCAAAAGATTATCCCTGGACGACGCGCGCCTGCTTATCCGCGGTGCCCAACGCCGGGCCAAGGCCATCAAGGTGCCCATGGTCATTGCCGTGACGGACGAATCGGGCCATCTGATCGCGTTCGAACGCATGGACGGCGGCAAGGTTCTGAGCACCACCCTGGCCTTCGACAAGGCCATGACGGCGGCCGTGTCCCGCAAGGCGACCCATGAATACAACGAGGCCGCGATCCCCGGGCAATTGACCTTCGGCATTCAGACATCGCTGGACGGCCGGTTCTGCATCGTCGGCGGCGGGCGGCCCATCGTGATCGGCCCGGACGTGGTCGGCGGCATCGGCATTTCCGGCGGCGCGCCGGAACAGGACATGGACGTTGCCCAGGCGGGCATCGACCATTTCATGAAATCCCGGGCCCCCAAGAAAGCCCCCGCCCGCCCCCGGACAAAATGACGGCAGCCCCTGAAACTCCCATCATTGAATTTCCGCTCCAGGCAGCATAGATTCAGGACAACCCTATCCACCGTTGAATTTAAGGATGTTCGCCATGCCGGACGGCACGCAATTGGCACCCGACGAAGGTATTCTGATTTCCGACAGCGCCGTCAAGCGCATCAGCCAGTTGAAGGAAATGGACGGCAACCCGGACCTGATGCTGCGCATCGCGGTTTCGGCCGGCGGCTGTTCCGGATTTTCCTATGGCTTCGATCTGGATTCCACCATCAATGACGACGACCTTCTGTTCGAGAAGGCCGGAATCAAGGTCGTGGTCGATGAAACCTCGCTCGAGCTGCTCAAGGGCTCGGAACTGGACTTCAAGGAAGACCTGATCGGGTCGTACTTTCAGATGACCAACCCCAACGCCAACGTGACCTGCGGCTGCGGAAGCTCATTCGGGGTTTAACCGCCCGCCACGTTTTGTGTTACCAGAAAGGCCCGCATCCAAGCGGGCCTTTTTTCATTGGGAGTGCCTGAGCCGTGAAGATCGCCACCTGGAACGTCAATTCGATCAAGGCCCGCCTGCCGCGGGTGCAGGAGTGGCTGGCCGACTTCCAGCCCGACGTGGCGCTGCTGCAGGAACTGAAATGCGTGGAAGAAGCCTTCCCCCGCATGGAGATCGAAGACCTGGGCTATAACGTCGCGGTCTCGGGCCAAAAGACCTACAACGGCGTCGCCATTCTGTCGAAGCACCCGATGGATGTGGAACTGACGGCCCTTCCCGGCGGCGACGGCGATGAACAGGCGCGCTATATCGAGGCCGTGATCAACGGCGGCGACCGCCCGGTGCGCGTTGCCTCCATCTATTTGCCCAACGGCAACCCGACGCGCAACGACGACGGCTCCGACCACGATAAATTCATCTACAAGCTGGGTTGGATGGACCGCCTGGTCGCCCATGCCAAGGAATTGCTGAAGACCGATGACGCCTTCGTGCTGGCCGGGGATTACAACATCTGTCCGACGGACGCGGACGTCTATTCGCCCGAAAAATTCGCCGATGACGCGCTGTGCCGTCCGGAAAGCCGCGCCCGGTTCCGCACGTTGCTGAACCTGGGCCTGACCGAGGCCTTCACCGCCCTGCACCCGGGTGTGCATCAATACAGCTATTGGGATTACACCGGCGGTGCCTGGCAGAAGGATAATGGCCTGCGTATCGACCACCACCTCTTGTCGCCCCAGGCCGCCGACCGGCTAACCGCCTGCGACATCGACAAGACGCCGCGCGGCAAGGAAAAACCGTCGGACCACACGCCGGTGTGGATCGAGTTGTCGGACTGACTTGCCGCAAACGCCCCTTATCGATCCATAAGAATTTCCCGTTTGTTTCAGATACGCCTCCGCCCCTAGCCTATCCCCGTTTTGGGAAAGGAGGTCCGGCCATGGCCGATCATCTGACAGGCGGCTGCCTATGCGGGCGATGCCGCTATGAAATCACCAAGCCCGTCACGGCGACCCATTGCCTGTGCGAAAGCTGCCGCCGGGCGTCGGGGGGAACGTTGGTGACCTGGGTGACGGTTCCCCAAGGCGGGTTCCGATGGACCGGTGCCCTGCCCGCGTTCCATGCGTCCAGCCCCAAGGTCAAACGCGGCTTCTGCCCCGACTGCGGCAGCAGCCTGAGCTTCCAGCACGAGGACGAGGATGTGGACATCGACGTCACGGCCGCATCCCTGGACAACCCGGAAGCCGTCGCCCCCTATGACCATATTTGGGCCAAGGACAAAATCTCCTGGAGCCCGCTGGCATCGGACCTGCCCGTCCTTCAAGGCAGCCACCGCCACGGCGGCGGTGCGGCCGGCGACTAGCCCCTAAGCGCCTTGCAGGGCTTGTAGCGGAAACATCCCGCCACATGGTCGTTCACCAGCCCGGCAGCCTGCATGTAGGCGTAAACGATGGTCGATCCGACGAAGGTGAAGCCGCGTTTCTTCAGGTCCTTGGAGAGCGCGTCGCTTTGTGGCGTGGTTGCGGGCACGTCCTTCATGGTCTTGCGTTTGCCGTCGATCGGCTTGCCGCCGACGAAGGCCCAGACATAAGCGTCGAAGGAACCGAATTCCCGTTGCACGTTCAGGAACGCCCGGGCGTTCTTGCGCACGCCGAAAACCTTCAGCCGATTGCGGACGATGCCGGGGTCGGTAAGGATCTTTTCCAATTGGGAATCGGTCAATTTGGCGCATTTAGCTGGATCAAAATTTTTGAATATTTTTATATAGTTATCGCGCTTTTTTAAGATTGTTTCCCAGCTTAACCCGGCCTGCGCACCTTCCAGGCAGATCATCTCGAAATGATGGCGGTCGTCATGGGCGGGCACCCCCCATTCGCTGTCGTGGTAGGCCTCGTAAAAGGCTTTCCCCTGCCCCACCCAGGAACAGCGTTTTTTCCCGTCCTCACCCGTCACCGTCATCGCTTTTTCTCCATCTTTGTCGCGAACGTGAATTCGTATTCAAACCTACGTGAAGTGCTTTGTGCGGCCCTTCGAATATGCAAGTGTCTCGCATCAACTTGGACAGGGAGGACCTGAAAAATGCAACGCCTTCTCTCTAAGACCATCACGCATGTCTTGGCCGGCGCCGTTGTCGCCGGCTGCGCCTTTTTCGCCCAACCGGCCAAGGATGCCGGGGCCGCCGAAATCAAATGGTACGGTCAGGCCGCTTTCCGCATCAAGACGCCGGGCGGCAAGGTGATCGTGATCGACCCCTTCATCACCAAGAACCCGAAGACCCCGGCCGAGGACAAGGACCTGGAGAAAGTCGGCAAGGTCGACCTGGTCCTGGTCACCCATGGTCACGGCGACCACCTGGGTGACACGGGCAAACTGGCGGCAATGAACCCGGACGCCAAAGTGGGCGTCAACGCCGACATGGGCCACACGCTGCGTATTCTCGGCATCGTCGATAAGAAACAGCTGGTGCGGTTCAATAAATCCGGGCCTATCAATCCCATCGGCAAGGACATCACGGTGACCATGACCCATGCGGAGCATTCGTCGGAAATCGTCCATAAGAAGGACGGGGTCGAAGGCATCTATCCGGGTGGCGAGCCGGCGGGTTACGTGACCCGGCTGGAAGACGGCTATACGATTTATCACACGGGCGACAGCGGCGTGTTCAAGGACATGGAACTGATCCACGACCTGTACAAGCCGGACCTGGTGCTGATCTGCATCGGCGGCTGGTTCACCATGGATCCCCGCCACGCGGCCTATGCTGTCACCAAGTTCCTGAAGCCCGCGACGGTCATGCCCATGCACTACGGCACGTTCAAGCCGCTCAAGGGCACCCCGGATGAGCTGAAAAAGCAGCTCGCCGACATGGGCGGCAAGGCCGAGGTCGTGGTCATGCAGCCGGGCGACGAAAAGACCTTCGGAAAATAGACCAGATACTCGGAACGGAACGACAAAGGGCGGCATCTGCCGCCCTTTGTTTTGTTGGGATCACCGCCAGGGACGCCGGGGATGCGCCCGATCTCCAACACCGCCCTCCATGGCTTCAAGCGCGGCGATGCGGTCGGCCAAGGGCGGATGGCTGGAAAACATCGCCTGCATGCGGCCCGCACTGATGGCAAAAGCCTTCATATCATCGGGCATGGGCGGCACGTCATGGGCCGATTGCAGGGCCTTCAGGGCATTGATCATGTTGCGCCGGCCGGCAAGTTCGGCCCCGCCACGGTCGGCGCGAAATTCCCGCCAGCGGGAAAACCACATGACGATCATCATGGCGGCGATGCCGAACACGAATTCGGCGATCATGGAAACGATCCAGAAGGCCGGGCCGTGGCCGCGCTCGACCCGGAACACCAGACGGTCGACCAGGAAGCCGACGATGCGCGACAGGAAGATGACGAAGGTGTTCACAACGCCCTGGATCAAGGTCAGGGTCACCATGTCGCCGTTGGCCACATGGGCGACCTCGTGGCCCAGTACGGCCTCGACCTCTTTCCGGTCCATGGTGGTGAGCAAGCCGGTCGAAACGGCGACCAGGGCGTCGTTCTTGTTCCAGCCCGTGGCGAAGGCATTGGGCGAGGCGTGATCGAAGATACCGACCTCGGGCATGCCGATACCGGCCTGTTTGGCCTGCTGTTTGACCGTATCGACCAGCCATTTTTCCGTATGGTTGGCGGGCTGCGTGAGGATTTTCACGCCCATGCCGGCCTTGGCCATGGTCTTTGACAGGAACAGGGAGATCAGCGCGCCGGAAAACCCGATCACGGCGGAATAGACGACCAGGGCGTTGATGTTCAGATCGACGCCGTTTGCCTGCAACAAGCTTTCGAAGCCGAGCAATCGGAAAGTCAGGCTGATCAGCGCTACGATCGCCAGATTGGTGCCGAGAAACAGAAGAATCCGCAGCATCGATTTGTCCTTACCTCGAGAAAAGGCGTTCCCCACGGGAACGCTGAAATTCTGAAAGATATCTAGGCTTCCAGGCCGCCGCCGCAAGAGCACCGACCGCAGAATTTCCAACGACCTCAGGAACCGAGCGTTGCCGCGTATTCCCGCCAGCCGCCGAATTCAGAAATGTCCTTGTGTTCGGCTTCGGCCATGTCGCGGGGATAAAGGATTCCATCGACCATGCGCCCGTCCGCCAACGTCACCGGCCCGCAATACAGGTTCGGCGGCTCGCCTTCTTCGACCCGCCGCCAGATTTCGTCGCTCATGTCGTAGATTTCGCCGGGAACGGATATGCCGCCCTCTGCCACCTCGAACATGCCCGGATGGCGATCGCCGATGGAATAGATGCGGTATTTTGGTGCCGTGCGGGCTTCTTCGACAAACGTCGCCCCGTCCAAATTATGATGCAGCGCCAAGCCCCGCATCAGGGTGCCGTTCACGAAAAGCCGCTTGGTCATGCGGCGACCCGTCCTTTGCGCCCGTCCGTGCAGCCGACGATCATGCGCAGCATGCGCCGGGGCTCGGTGTAATCATCCACTGCGCAATGCATGCTGGACCGGTTATCGATGCCGACCAGGCTGTTCAGGGTCCATTTGTGGCGGTACTGGAATTCAGGCTTCAGGGCATGTTCGAACAGTTCGGCCAAAAGGTCGTCGCTTTCGGCCTGTTCCAGTTCGTTGATGCACATGGAATAGCCCGGATTGACATACAGGATCGGCACCCCGGTCTTGGGATGCGGGCGGACGACGGGGTGAATCACGTCCGGATGGGCGGCCTGTTGTTCCGGCGTCAGGGTCGGCGTGGCACCCTGGGTGTTCCAGCCCCAACGATGGGTGCATGTCAGTCCTTCCAACCGCGCCTTGGTCTTGTCCGGCAGGGTCGCATAGGCCGTGCGCATATTGGCGACCATGGTATCGCCGCCATTGGACGGCAGATGTGTGGAATACAGAAAGATCGCATCCGACGGATTGACTTCATAGGACAGGTCCGAATGCCAGAACGCCCCCGCCGGCTTAGGCGTGGTGCGGCTTTCGGCCGTGCCCATGTTCTTGGCGATGATCGAGACTTCGAACCCGTCCGGGTGATGGTACTGGTTCAGGATATGGGGCACCAGCGGACCGAACCGGCTGCCGAAATCGCGCAGCCAGGGCACGTTTTCCTCCAGATCGGGAATAACGATGGCGATATGGTCCAGCATCGCCTGCTCGACCGCGCGGAAATCGTCATCGCTTGGCTGTTTTCGGGAATCCAGGCCGTGGATCACAGCACCCATGGGGGCGTCTAAAGGTTCGACCTTAATTGTCATGAAATGTCTCCGGTTGGTTTTCGGCCACTATACCATTTGCCCCGCATGGGCATCCAGAGTGGGCAATCGCGTCCGAAAATCATACCAATATGTGCAGTTCACATAGCCGGTTACACATAAATGACCTAGCCTGTCGGTTGCGTTTGGGGGAGGGGATTAAGGAGACTGGCTGATGAACAGCCGGAGTATCGGTCTTGAGTCCATCGAAGGCCCGTTCGTCGAAGAGACCTGGGACTTCGAAGCGGCGGACCTCCAATGGCTGCTCGATTACTGGCGAGAAAAACGCGATGACCGCACCTGTCCCCGCTGGCGTGATATCGATCTGCCTGCCATCTACAAATATGTCCCGAAGATCGTCGTCAAGGATGCGGTCGACGGCGGACGCGATTTCAAGGTCAGATTTTGGGGAACGGAGGTCACGGAATGGCTTCAGTTCGATGCGACCGGCAAAAAACTCAGCGACTACTTTCCCGAAGCCAGCCGCCAAATCACCCTGGATGCCCATATTCGCGCCCTCAACAGCGACATCCCCATTCGCCGGTGGGGGGTGAGCGTCTATCCGGAGCGCCACTATGTCGCCTTCGAAACCATCGATCTTCCGTTGGAAAACAATACCGGCGAACGCGCGCACATCATTTCCATGAGCCAATACCGGATGATCGACCTGAAGCCGGGCGAGACCCGCTAGCGGCCGATACCGTTCGGCATTCGGTCGAGCGGCACACGCACCTCGGGCACGATTTGATTAGGTTACGATTTCCTGCACGGGAAAGGCCGCGTCCTGATCACGCCGCAGCCGCCACAGGGCGGAATCGGACGGTTCCTCGATCATCTCGACGGTCAGCAACTCGCCGGGCCGAACATCCGAAACCAGCCGGTTGTTGGCCGCCAGATAAAACGGCAGCGGCGCGCCGGGCACCACGGCCCGCGCCGGGCGGACCAAGGGCTCGATCCCGTCGATGGAATGGTGATGGCCGCTCATGTCCAGGACCTCGCCGGCCTTGAATTCACGGATCGCCCGGCCAAGCAGTTCGAACCTGGGCGTCGGCGTTCGCCCGCTGGTCGGCATGCCGCCCTGGGCCGCAGCGATGACCGAAGCTGCCGCCTCGATCCCCAGAAGATGCACCGGATTGTGGAGCAGACCGTAATTCCCGCAGGAACTGACGGGAATGCCCTTGTCCCGGATCACGCGCCAGGTTTCTTTGTCGGCGCATTTGACGATCACGAACACGCCGCCGGCCAGGCTCAATTCATCGACCCGGCGCAGACAATTGACGATATCGACGACACCCGTTTCCGGATCCGGCTGCAGCAGAATGCCGCCTTCGCTTTCCGGGCGGAAGATGTCGGGCAATTCGACCGTGCGCGCAAGCGGCGCGTGGAACGCATCGAAGTCGGGCATCATGCCCGTGGCGTTACAGACCAGCATCATTTCGCACAGGTCGGGCACGGACTTCAGCGCCGTGGCGCCCAGGGGGGCTGCCCGGTCGGCCAGAACTTCCGGTATCTCCGCACCGTCGAAACTCCAAAGGCCGGCGAAATCGGGCGCGGTGAACGTCTTGCCGTGATAGCTGAGTTCCGCCTTGGCGTGATCCCAGACGACATCGTATTCGCTGGCCTTGCCGGCCATGACGACGTCCAGCCCCAAAAGCCGCGCCCGCGAGATCAGACCGATCAAAAGGCTTGGCTGGTCGCCGTCCGGCAGGGTGTATACGACGCCGTTATCGGCCGCCAGCTTGCCCAGAATGGGGCCGCAAACGGACGCCATTTCCTTGGACGCCAAAACCAGATGCCGGCCGGCAAGCAGGGCCGCTTCGGAAACGGCGGCGGCTGCTTCCGGGGCACCCGTGGCCTCGACCACGACATCGATTTCCGTTCCGACCAGAATCAGGCCGTCCGGCACGACCGCGACCTTTCCGGCCGCCATCGCGGCCCGGGCCTTGTCGCCGTCGCGGCAGATCTCGATGCCGTCGCCGTCGACACCGCACCGCAACAGCACGTTGACCGCCCGGTCCGGGTCCAAATCGGCAACGACGGGCACATCGATGCGCGCATGGCTGAGAGACTGGGTAATCAGGCTGGCGCCGAATTCACCGGCACCGACCAGACCGACACGCACGCTGGCCCCATCGGTCTTCCCATAGATTTCGTTGAAATCGACCATCAGTTGGAAATTGTCACGAAGGAAAGGCCTCCGGCCGGTCGCCGACCGCGGTGACCCGATGAGCCACGCGGCGCGTGCCGTCGTAATCGTTGATGGCGCGGTGCATGGTCACCCGGTTGTCCCAGATCGCGACGGCATCCGACGTCCATTTGAAGCGGCAGGTGAATTCATCCCGCGTCATATGGGAATAAAGATAGGTCAGCAGCGGCGCCGATTCTTCCGCCGTCATGTCTTTCAGGCGGATCGTATAGTTCGGATTGATGTAAAGCGCCGGCCGGCCCGTCATCGGATTGACCCGCACGACCGGATGTTCGACCTCGGCGTCCCCCGCCTCGTCCGGGTTGATCTGCATGGACTCGACCCGGCTTTTGGCGAACTTGCCCGACACGCCATAGGACTTGGCGCCCGAATGCATGGCCGTCAGCCCGGCCAGCAGGCGCTTCATGCCGTCGGACAGGGCGTCGTAAGCGGCCTCTGTACTGGCGAACTTGGTGTCTCCGCCCGTTTCGGGAATTTCCCGGCCATACAGAACCGACGCCACCGCCGGTTCCTTCAGAAAGGTCATGTCCGCGTGCCAGTCGCCGCCGAAGTTGTAGGTTTTGACCTCATCGGCTTCCTTCACGATCTCGACGATTTCGGGATGACCCTCCAGCGATTTGATGAAAGGCACACCCGCCAATTCACCGAACATGCGGCCCACGGCCTTGTGCTGATCGGGGGTCATCGTTTGACCGCGGAAGAACAGCACGTGATGCTTGGCGAAGGCGCGGTGAAATTCCTCGGTCTGCCGGTTGTCCATGGGACGGGACAGATCCAGCCCTTCGACTTCCGCGCCGATATGCGTGGCCAGCGGCCGCACGGTGATGGTTTCGTAATCGCTCATGATCGGCCCCTCCCAGGCCCGGCAATCCCTGTGACGGGATTAATCGAACATGATGACCTGGCGGACGGTGTGTCCTTCGGCCAGGTGATCGAAGGCCGCGTTGATGTCTTCCAGGGGGATTTTCTCGCAGATCAGCTTGTCCACGGGCAGCGCCCCCCGCTTGTACATTTCGATGTAGTGCGGGATGTCGCGTTCGGGGATGCAGCTTCCCAGATAGGAACCTTTGATGGTGCGTTCCTCGGTCACAAGGTTCACATGCTGCACCGTCATGTTGGTGGCAGGATGGCTCAGGCCGCTCGACGTGGTCGTGCCGCCGCGCTTGGTGACCTTATAGGCCAGGTCCATGGCCTCGACCCGGCCGACGCATTCGAACACGTATTCCAGTCCGCCACCGGTCGCTTCCTTGATCTTCTCGACCGCGTCATTGTCCAACGCATTGAACACCTGATCGCAGCCAAGCTTGGTACCCCATTCCAACTTGTCGTCCAGCGCGTCGATACCGACGATATGGCGCGCACCCGCCATCTTGGCGCCCATGACAGCGGCCAATCCCGTGCCACCCAGGCCGACCACGCCGACCGACGCCCCCGCCGGCACCTTGGCCGTGTTCAGGACCGCGCCCACACCGGTGATGACCGCGCAGGAAAACGTGCAGGCAATATCCAGCGGCAGGTCCTTGTCGATCTTCACGACCGATGAGCGATGCGCCACCACGTATTCGGAGAAACAGGAAACCCCCGCCTGGTGATAGAGCTTCTGCCCGTCCTTATGCAGGCGCATACCGCCGCCCATCAGCGTGCCGGCCCCATTGGACGCCGCCCCTTTCTCGCAGATCGACGGGCGCCCTTCCTTGCAGGGCAGGCATTGGCCGCAGGACGGCAGGAAGGCGAACACCACATGATCGCCCACTTCCAGGCCTTCGACACCCGGGCCCAATTCCTGCACCACGCCCGACGCTTCGTGGCCCAGCACCATGGGCAGGGGCCGTTCGCGTACGCCGGCAACCACGGACAGGTCCGAATGGCACACGCCCGCCGCCGCGACCTTGACCAGAACCTCGTTCGCCTGCGGCGGGTCGAGATCGATTTCCTCGACCTTCATGGGCAGGGATTTGGCATAGGGGCGCGCGGCACCCAGCTCGTAAACGACGGCGGCTTTGGTTTTCATGGTTTGATGGGCTCCCAGGAGAATGGATGTACTTTCGGCGCACCATATCCCTGCCCGCTTGCGGCGGCAAGACACGGGCATTTCGATCCGCTATAACGGCCTCAACAATGAAATTCTAATGTTCGGGGAGAACATCCATGCTGAAAACCACCGTGGCCGGAAGCCTGCCGAAACCAAGCTGGCTGGCCGAGCCGGAGAAACTTTGGGCACCGTGGAAGCTTGAAGGCGAAACCTTGTGGGAAGGGCAATGCGACGCGGCGCTTAACTGGATCAAGGTCCAGGAAGACGCGGGCATCGACATCGTTTCCGACGGCGAGCAGTTCCGCAAACATTTCGTCCACGGCTTTCTGGAATACGTCGACGGCATCGACTGGCAGAAAATGACCACCATGGGCATCCGCGACAACCGCTATGACGCGGACGTGCCGACCGTGACGTCCAAGGTAAAGCGCCGGGAAAGCGCGCATTCCAAATCCGTCGCCTTCTGCCGCGAACACGCCAACAAGGAACTGAAGATCACCATGCCGGGCCCCATGACCATCTGCGACACCATCGCCGACGAGGTCTATGGCAAGCGCGCCGACATGGCCATGGCCTTCGCCGAAATCCTGAATGAGGAAGCGTTGGAGTTGCAGGAACTGGGCGTCGATACCATCCAGTTCGATGAGCCCGCCTTCAACGTGTTCATGGATGATGTGAAGGAATGGGGCGTGGCCGCCGTCGACCGGGCGTTCCAGGGCATCAAAACCAAAAAATCGGTGCATATCTGCTACGGCTACGGCATCGACGCCAACAACGAATGGAAGGAAACCCTGGGTTCCGAATGGCGCCAGTACGAAGAAACCTTCCCGGCCTTGAACGCCAGCAAGATGATCGATCAGGTCTCGTTGGAATGCGCGGGATCGCACGTGCCCCATTCGCTGATGAGTTTACTGAAGGACAAGGAAGTCCTGGTCGGTTCCGTCGATGTGGCCAACCTGGCCGTGGAAACCCCGGAACAGGTCGCCGAGGTGATCCGGTCCGCCATGCGGTATGTCGATCCGGAGCGCATCTTTCCCTGCACCAACTGCGGGCTTGCCCCCTTCCCCCGCCATGTGGCCGAGGGCAAGCTGAAGGCCCTGGCCGCCGGGGCTGCCATCGTGCGCCGGGAATTGGGACACGAATAAACCCCGACCGCCGCGGCCCGGCAAAACATCTATTCCCGCATGGCCCCTTGCCTTCAAGGGCGCTCCGGCATTAAACCATCGGCTTCGATTTCAAGACCAACGCCGTTTCCAGGGAGAGAGCCCCCATGGCCAAAACGTTCGATAAATCCAAACTGCCGTCGCGCTACACCAGCGTCGGCCCGGAAAGCGCGCCGCACCGGTCCTATTACTATGCCATGGGCATGACCGAGGAAGAGATCGCGCAGCCCTTCGTCGGCGTCGCGACCTGCTGGAACGAAGCAGCACCCTGCAACATCGCCCTGTCCCGACAGGCCCAGGCCGTGAAGACCGGCGTCAAGGAAGCCTTCGGAACGCCCCGCGAATTCACCACCATCACCGTGACCGACGGCATCGCCATGGGCCACCAGGGCATGAAGTCGTCCCTGGCGTCGCGCGACACCATCGCCGACTCGGTCGAGCTGACCATGCGCGGCCATTGCTACGACGCCATGGTCTGCCTGGCCGGTTGCGACAAGTCCCTGCCCGGCATGATGATGGTGCAGCTGCGCCTGAACGTGCCCAGCGTGTTCATGTACGGCGGCTCGATCCTGCCCGGCAAGTTCAAGGGCAAGGACGTGACCGTGATCGACGTGTTCGAAGGCGTCGGCGCCAATGCGTCCGGCACCATGAGCGACGACGACCTGCACGAACTGGAATGCGTGGCCTGTCCGTCGGCTGGGTCCTGCGGCGGGCAGTTCACGGCCAACACCATGGCCTGCGTATCCGAAGCCATCGGCCTGGCCCTGCCCGGCTCTGCCGGTGCCCCGGCGCCGTACGAAACGCGCGACGAATATGCCGCCGCCTCGGGCCGTGCGGTCATGGACCTGATCGAAAAGAACCTGCGCCCGCGCGACATCGTGACCCGCAAATCGTTCGAAAATGCGGCCCGCATCGTTGCCGCATCGGGCGGGTCGACCAACGCCGGGCTGCACCTGCCGGCCATGGCCCATGAATGCGGCATCGACTTCTCGCTGGAAGACGTCTGCGAGATCTTCAAATCCACGCCTTATATCGCCGACCTGAAGCCGGGCGGCAAATACGTGGCCAAGGACATGTACGACATCGGCGGCGTGCCGGTGCTGATGAAGGCCTTGTTGGACGGCGGCTATCTGCACGGCGACTGCATGACCGTGACCGGCAAGACCATCGCCGAGAACCTGGCCGACGTGGAATTCCCCACGGACCAGGACGTGATCTATCCGGTCTCCAACCCGATCACGCCGACCGGCGGGGTGGTCGGCCTCAAGGGTTCGCTCGCGCCCGAAGGCGCCATCGTCAAGGTCGCAGGCCTGGAAAAGCTGACCTTCACCGGCACGGCGCGCTGCTTCGATTGCGAGGAAGACGCCCTGCAGGCCGTGCTCAAGCAACAGGTCAAGGAAGGTGAGGTCGTGATCATCCGCTACGAAGGGCCCAAGGGCGGACCCGGCATGCGGGAAATGCTGTCCACCACCTCGGCGATCTATGGCCAGGGCCTGGGCGACAAGGTGGCGTTGATCACCGACGGCCGGTTCTCGGGCGCGACGCGCGGCTTCTGCATCGGTCATGTCGGGCCGGAAGCCGCCGTGGGCGGACCGATCGGTCTGCTGAAAGACGGCGACGTCATTCATATCGACGCCAACAAGGGCACCCTGGACGTCGAATTGTCCGAAGATGAATTGGACGCCCGCCGCAAGGAATGGAAGCCCCGCAAACACGACTATCAGTCGGGTGTGCTTTGGAAGTATGCTCAACTTGTGGGTCCGGCCTGTGACGGTGCAGTGACACATCCGGGGGCCAAGGAAGAAACCCACGTTTACGCCGATATCTAACGGCCGCACTTACGTCGGCCGGGATGCCGGCGGGGTGTGAAACAAACGGGGAAACGGCCATGGCCGAGTCCATTGGACTGAACAGGCGCGAACACGAACGCCGCGACTCGGGCTTTCAGGCCCGTGTCACCGTGGGCGACGCCACCACCAAATGCACGATAGAGGATATTTCCCCGGGCGGGGCGCAGATCATCGCCTCCATGGAACTGTCCAAAGGCCGGCATCTGACCCTCAACCTGGGCGGGTTCGGCGACATCACGGCGACCGTCGCCTGGTGCCGCAAGGGCCGCCTGGGCCTGAAGTTCGAAGCCGATCCCGAAGTTCTGGCCGAACTGGTCATGTCCCTCGCCATGCAGGCGTGATTTCAAGAACAACTTGAACCACAGAGGCGGTGAGGCGGTGAGAAGAAGGCGTCGGTTGGACTGCTGCTTTCCAAATCGTCATGCCCGGACTTGATTCGGGCATCCACCCGTTTCACTCTCGGCAATAGATCAAGACATGGATGGCCGGGTCGAGCCCGGCCATGACAAGCTGAAATCTTCTCACTGCCTCACCGCCTCTGTGGTTAAACTTCCCTCATGACCGACACGCCCCTCGACCTGCCCTTCGTGCGCGCCCAATTCCCCGATGCCTGCTGGGCTCCTGACGATTCCGGGGGCGGCTGGGCATTCTTTGAAAACGCGGGCGGGTCCTACGTACTCGACGCCGTCATCACGCGCATGACGGACTACATGCGCGAATCCCAAGTCCAACCCCAAGCCCCCTATCCCAAATCGCAGTTGGCGGCCGGGCGCATGGCCGAAGGTCACGGCATGATGGCCGAAATGATCGGCGCGGCCCCGGAAAACGTGGTGATCGGGCCATCGACCTCGATCAACGTCTATATCCTGGCGCAGGCCCTGCGCCCCCTGTGGACTGCCGGGGACGAGGTCATCGTCGCGACCCTGAACCATGAAGCCAATTCCTCGCCCTGGCGACGGTTAACTGAATTTGGATTAATAATTAAAGAATGGCCCGTTGACGCGCAAACAGGCGCTCTGCGCACGGATCTGCTGGATGACATCCTGACGGACCGCACCCGTCTGGTCGCCTTTCCCCATGTCTCCAACATCACGGGCGATATCAATGACGTGGCCGCGATCACCAAGCAGGTGCACGCGGCGGGGGCCATAGTCTGTGTCGACGGCGTGGCCTACGCGCCGCACCGGGCCGTGGACGTCATGGCCTGGGACGTCGATTTCTACCTTTACAGTTTCTACAAGGTCATGGGACCGCATATCGGCTGCCTGTACGGCAAGACGGAACGCCTGTTGGAAGCGCGCGGTCAGGGGCATTTGTTCTTTGCCGAAGATGACATCCAACACAAGCTCAACCCCGCCGGCCCCAATCATGAGACCATCGCGGCACTGGCCGGGATCGGCGATTACGTCGATGCCCTGGCCGCCCATCACCTGGATGCCCCGACCAATGACCGCCACGGACGCACCAAGCAGGTCTTCGATCTGATCGCGGCGCATGAGGAAACCCTCGCCCGATGCTTCCTCGACGCGGCCCTGAACATCCCGGGACTGCGCCTGCTCGGCCGCCACTCGGCCAAGGCCCAGAATCGCGCCCCCACGTTCTCCTTCACCATCGACGGCAAACCCTCCACCGAAGTCGTGAAGGCTTTGACGGCGCAGAACATCGCCTGCTGGAACGGCGATTTCTACGCGCCCCGCCTGCTCGAAGCCGTCGGAGTCACCGACACCACGGACGGCGTCGTCCGCACGTCCATGGCGCATTACAATACGGTGGCGGAGGTTGAGCGGTTGGTGGGGGCGCTGGATCGGATAACTTAAGAAAGTAGACCACTGAGATAGTGAGAGTGCATCCGTTTCCGTCATGGCCGGGCCCGCCCCAGCCATCCAGATCCAATGCCGCTCACCGTCACAAAAAGACATGGATGCCCGGATCAAGTCCGGGCATGACAAAATGCCTTCACACAGCCTCTGTGTCTCAGTGGTGATTTACTTTTAACTCGGCACCGGCGGTGTCGTGGGTACGGCCGCATGCAGGCTATCGACGTCCTTGCGGATTTTCTTGAGCTTCTTCTCGAGCATCTTTTCCTCTTTCTCGAGCGCGCGCTCCAGGCCCTTGATGCGCTTGTTGAGCGCTTCGATATTGGCGAGGCGTTCGATGCGCAACTGCGCGTCCTTTTTGCGTTTCCATTTGCGGAACCGCCATTCGCCGACGCAGAGCAACAGCAGCAGCCCCGCCCCGCCGCAAACCAGCGCACCCACCAGATAGGCCGTTTTGTGCAGGCTGACGGCCGTGCCCCAGAAACCGATGGTCGTAAGACACGCCGCCGTCATGAACAACAGGCGCCGGGTCACCGGATCGTCCTTCTGGACCTCATTTTGGGCGGCCGCGACGGCGATGGCGATCTCGGCCTTGGCCATGGCCTGCCATTGCTTGAAGGACATGCCCTCGTCGATGGTGCGGCCCTCGCGGATGAACTGCTCCAGGCGCATCATGATGTATTCCGCGCGCTGTTCCGGCGTCGGGTTGAGGGGCAGTTCAGGGTCCTGAAATTCGGTCGTCATCGTCATACGTCTCCGACCCTGAGGGTAGAGCAGCATGTTTAACGGGCGGTTACCGAGGGGGCGTCAATGTCCCCCGTTTAACCGGGCTTAGAAGGCGATCAGGCCGTGTCCGGTTTTGCCGTATCCGTCACCTGATGCATATAGACATCCTGCTGCGGGAACGGAATGGTGAAGCCCGCGTCTTCGAGCCCCAATTTCACCGTCTTGCGCAAATCAAACAGGGTCGGCCAATAATCGCCGACATTGACCCAGGCGCGCATGTTGATGTCGACGGAGCTTGCCGCCATGGCCCAGGTCATGACCTCGGGGGCCGGGTCCTTCAAGATACGCGCGTCCGCGTCCAGCATGCCTTTCAGCAGTTCCATGGCCTTGGGCAGATCGTCGTCGTATGAGATCGAGGCGACGAAATCGATGCGCCGCGTCGGGTTGCGCGAAAAATTGGTGATCGCCGCCCCGAAGATCGAGGAATTGGGCAGGGATTTGAAGATGCCGTCAGGTGTTTTCAATTCCGTGGTGAACAGGCTGATTTCCACCACCGTGCCGGACTGTCCCCCCGCGTCGATGAAGTCACCCGCCTTGAACGGGCGCAGGATCAGCAGCATCACGCCCGCCGCCACGTTCTGCAGGGTGCCCTGCAGGGCCAGACCGATGGCCAAGCCGGCAGCACCCAGAACCGCGATGATCGAGGTCGTCTGAACACCGAACTGGTTGAGAACCGCGACCAGAACGAAGGCCAGGATGGTATAGCGCACCATCGAGGACAGGAAGGGCGTCAGGGTGTTGTCGATCGATTTGACCTTGTCGAGCGCCTTGGTCACGGCCCGCTTGGCCCAGCCGGCGACCCACCACCCCAATATCAGGATGACGACGGCGCCGATCACGCTCATGCCGTATTCCGTGCCCACGTCGACCATGGTGTTGATGACCGCCTCGACGGTCTTCTGGGCTTCGACCATCTGACTTCCGGCTTTATCCATGCTGCGCCTCTTCTGCCTGTGCCCCCATCCCCGGGGATGTGACGGGGATTATGTGGGCTCTTGCAAAAGCCGACAAGGTCAATTGGGCTGAAATAATTGGGGAAAAGCATCACTCGGCGCCCTGCCGATGTCGCTCAACCAGACGGCATGGGCGCACGTAAAAGCCCCGCCGGTTTTAAGGGCGGGGCTTTCCTTTTTCAATTGCGGGACCGGCGTCGCCTCCGATCCCACCCGATGATCACCGGGTAAATGGGGTATGGGTCGATATGTCGGTCGTCTGCGTCGGTGGTTCCAACTTTGTAACCTCCTTAGCCTTGGTTGCCGGAAAGGCTAGCGGAGACCGCCCCTGTCACACCAGACCCTGAAAGTTCCTATTCGGACCTTTCGGATAGGAGTAAAGGATCAACGTCAATCATCTTGACCGTTAGCCAACGGACGCCAGCCGCTTGACCGCTTCATCCAGGCGCGCACGGGCGGCATGGGCTTCGGTGAGCTTTTCGCGCTCTCCTTCCACCACCTCGGCCGGCGCGTTGGCGACGAACTTCTCGTTGCCCAGTTTCTTTTCAAAGCGGGAGATTTCCGCGTCCTGCTTGGCGATTTCCTTTTCCAGGCGCGCCTTTTCCGCGTCCAGATCAATGGCATCGGCGATCGGCAGAATGATCGTGGCCTCGTCCAGCACGTCCTGCACGGCGCCCTTGGGCACCTCGCCCGTCAGCACGCCGGCATCGGACAGCCCCGCCAGACGCAGGATCAGATCGCGATGGGTGGCCAGCGCCGACTGCGCATCCGGGCCCGCGTCCTTCAATTGCATGGGAATTTTCGCCTTGGGCGGCACGTTCATTTCAGCACGCACGGCGCGGATCTGCGAGATCAGGCGCACGACCCAGTCCATTTCGGCGTTGACCTTGGCGTCGATCAGGGCCGCATCGTATTCCGGCCAGGCCGCATTGATCAGCGGCGTCGCCCGGTCGGCCCGGGTTTGCCACAGTTCTTCGGTGATGAACGGCATGATCGGATGCAGCAGGGTAACGATCTGGTCCAGCACCCAGGCCGCGGTCGCCCGGGTTTCCGCCTTGGCGGCCGCGTCCTCGCCGGAAAACACGGGCTTGGCGAATTCCAGGTACCAGTCGCAGAAGGTGTTCCAGGTAAAGGAATAAAGGGCGGACGCCGCATCGTTGAAGCGATAGACGTCCAGAGCGCCACGCATGGCCGCATCGGCCTCGGCGACCTTACCGACGATCCATCTATTCAAGGTTAAGTTAACTGAATTCGGATTAAAGGTAGCATCAACCCGGCATTCATTCATGTCGCAGAACCGAGCCGCGTTCCAGATTTTGGTGCAGAAGTTGCGGTATCCTTCGACCCGGCTTTCCGACATCTTCACGTCGCGCCCCTGGGCGGCGAAGGCCGTCAAGGTAAAACGCAGGGCGTCGGCACCGAACTTATCGATCAGGTCCAGGGGATCGATCACGTTGCCCTTGGACTTGGACATCTTCTGCCCATTCTCATCCCGCACCAGGGCATGGATATAGACCGTGTGGAACGGGACTTCGTCCATGAAGTGGATGCCCATCATCATCATGCGGGCGACCCAGAAGAAGATGATGTCGAAACCGGTAACCAGCACGTCCGTGGGATAGTGGCGGTCCAGTTCCGGGGTCCGGTCGGGCCAGCCCAGGGTCGAAAACGGCCATAAGGCCGAGGAAAACCAGGTGTCGAGCACATCCGGGTCGCGGGTCAGTTCGACCGGTTTACCGTAGTGGGCTTCGGCGGCGGCCTGGGCTTCTTCCTCGCTCAGTTCGACGAACACTTCCCCGTCGGGGCCGAACCAGGCCGGAATCTGATGGCCCCACCACAGCTGGCGCGACACGCACCAGGGCTGGATGTTGCGCATCCATTCGAAATAGGTGTTTTCCCAGGTCTTGGGCACGAACTGGGTCTTGCCGTCCTCGACCGCCTTGATGGCCGGTGCGGCCAGCGTCTTGGCGTCGACAAACCATTGATCCATCAGCCAGGGCTCGATCACCACGCCCGACCGGTCGCCGTGGGGCACGGTCATGGCGTTGTCTTCGACCCGGTCCAGCAGGCCCAGGCCTTCCATTTCGGCCAGGATGGCGTCGCGTGCCTTGAACCGCTCCATGCCCCGGTATTTTTCGGGCACGGCTTCGTTCAAATGGGCGTTCTCATCCAAAATGTTGATGACGTCCAGACCGGCCCGCTTGCCGACCTCGAAATCGTTGAAATCGTGGCCCGGGGTGATCTTGACCGCGCCTGATCCCTTTTCCGGGTCGGCGTAATGGTCCGCCACGATGGGAATGCGCCGGCCGACGATCGGCAGCACCACGTGTTGGCCGATCAGATCCGTATAGCGTTCGTCCTCGGGATGCACGGCAACGCCCGTATCGCCCAGCATGGTTTCCGGGCGGGTCGTGCCGACGGTGATGAACTCGCCTTCGCGGCCTTCGACCGGGTACTTGAAGTACCACATCTTGCCCTTGGTCTCGCGCTGTTCGACTTCCAGGTCGGAAATCGCCGTGTGTAGCTTAGGGTCCCAGTTGACCAGCCGCTTGTCGCGGTAGATCAGACCTTTCTTGTGCAGCTCGACAAAGACCTTAACGACCGCCTTGGACAGGCCGTCATCCATGGTGAAACGTTCGCGCGACCAATCACACGAGGCGCCCAGGCGGCGCAATTGTTTGGTGATGGTGCCGCCGCTTTCGGCTTTCCAGTCCCACACCCGCTCGACGAACTTGTCGCGTCCCAGGTCCGTGCGCTTGACGCCCTCGGCTTCCAGCATGCGTTCGACCACCATCTGGGTCGCGATACCGGCATGGTCCGTTCCCGGCTGCCACAGAGCCTGATCACCCCGCATGCGGCGATAGCGGATCAGAATGTCCTGCAGGGTATTGTTCAGCGCATGCCCCATGTGGAGCGAGCCCGTGACGTTGGGCGGCGGAATGACGATGGTATAGGGCGCGCCGCCGTTCGGGGTCTCGCCGCCGCCATGTGCGGGGGCAAAGGCGCCGCTGTCTTCCCATTCCTGATATCGTCGGGTTTCCACCTCTTGGGGGTGGTAGGTCTTGTCCAGTTCGGCCATGAAAGCGGAATCCTCGGAACGGCTGCAACAATCGGTGGGGATTGGGGGGGTATACAACGAAAAACCCCGGGGAACAAAGCCCCCGGGGTCGTCATTTCGAAACTTTTTCAGGCGATCCGGTCTAGGGGGCTAACCCCAATTATCCAGACCTTCGGCCCGATTGACCATGGTGTCGATTTCCTTCTTCACCAGGCGCTCGATCAGATACGGCAGATTGCGGTCCAGCCATTCACGCAGGATCGGCTTCAGCATTTCGCGCACGATACCTTCCAGCGACGCATCGCCCGAGGTCATGACCGGCAGATCGCGGCGATCCAGGATCGCGCGCGCCAGTTCCGCCAGAACGTCCGAACCGTGCAGCGAGGTCGGCTGGGACACGATCGCATCGGGGGCAACCATATCCGGCGTCAATTCCATGATATCCGCCATGGGTTCCGGCTCCGGCATGGGAGGCGGCGGCGGGGCCGGCGTGGGCTCCGGCATGGGTTCCGGTTCCGGCATAGGTTCCGGCTCGGGCTCCGGTTCCGGTTCGGACGGGGCGTCGAACGCCGCGAACGGGTCGTCTTCCTCGTCCACATCGGTCATTTCAATTTCCGGCTCGGGCTCCGGCTCAGGGGCGGGTTCCGGCTCTGGCTCGGGTTCCGGCGCGGGCTCCGGCTCTGGTGCAGGCTCCGGTTCCGGCGCGGGCTCAGGTGCCGCAGCCTCTTCGGCCGGTGCACCACCACCCTCCTCGTCTTCCTCCTCCGCCAAAATCTTGCGGATGGAAGAGAGGATATCCTCCATCGAAGGTTCGCCGCCTTCAGCAGCTTCGGCTTCTTCGCTCATAATCCCGCATGCCCATCATTTTTTGTCGCAATTCCCGGCCCCACTCCCACGCAGACCCAGTTCATGCCACTTTCCCAAAAATACACCAGCCATTAACTCACGTTGATCGTTAATATTTGGTATATCACAGGAATTAATTGCCGGGCGCCGTCAGGGGCGCCACCGTCATCAGCGACGGCAAGGGGCGAATGCGCCCTACTTGCTTTCCCCGCTGCTAGATCCGCCGACCCACTTGCCGCGCACTTCGTCATAGTGATTGCGCGGATCGTACACATCGACGGCCAGTTTCAGGTCCTGGGCGGTCATCCGGCCGATAGCGGCCGACAGTTCGAACGCGGCGACCCGCTCGTCGCGCTGGGCCTCCGTATGGCCGACGCGGGAATCGAGAAGTTCCTGTTCCGCATCCAAAACGTCCAGAACCGTGCGCGAACCCACGGCGGCCTCGCGCTCGACCCCGTCCAGGGCGACCACGTTGGCTTCGATCTGGGCGCTGAACGACACCACACGCGCGCGCGCCGTCTGCAGGTTCTCCCAGGCGCTGGTCGCGTCCTCGATGGCGTCGCGGCGGGCCTGATCGATGTTGCGGGTCAGCTCGGCAAGGTCCTGTTTGGCCTCGCGCAGGCGGGAATAGACCGCCCCCTGCTGATAGATCGGGACCGTAAGGTTGAGTCTGATATCCGCGGAATTCGATATTCCTCTTTCGGAAGAGGTTTCAAACGCCCGGTCGAAGCTTGCGGTCACATCAACCTCGGGCAGCAACTCCCCCTTCACCTCGCGCACGGCCTTCTGGCCCGCCTTGCGGTCGAACTCCGCGGCGATGACGTTGGGGTTGGTGGTCGCGGCCAGCTTGATGGCGTCAAGCCGGTCCTTCGGCAACCCGCCGGGATCACCCGGAAGCTCCAGATTCCTCGGCGCCGGCAGGCCGACCACGTTTTCGTAGGTCGCGCGCGAGTTTTCCAGGGTGGCCTCGGCCCGGATACGGTCGGCCGTGGCGCCGGCCAGGCGGGCTTCGGCCTGGTGCACGTCGGTGCGCGTGATCTCGCCGACCTCGAAGCGGTCCTTGGTCGCCTCAAGCTGACGCTTCAAGACCTTTTCGTTGTTGACGTTAAGCGACAACACGGCCTCGTCCCGGAACACGTTGAGATAGGCCGTCGCGGCGGCGAGCAGGATATCCTGCTCCGTGTCGATCAGGCGCGCCCGTTCGGCGCGGACGGCATATTCCGCCTCTTCGGTGGCGGCGACGGTGCGCCCGCCGCGGAACAGCGGCTGTGTTACCGACACACCGAGGGTCTGGGGGGTACGGTTCTGCGAACGCCCCCCGAAGCCGCCGGCCCGCAGGGTGCTTGAATTGTACTCCTTGCCCGTGGAGCCCGTGATGGCGACCGACGGCCGCCAGTTGGACAGCGCCTGGGGCACCTGTTCGTCCGTGGCACGCAGGCGAGCCCGGCGCGCCGCCAGGGTCGGGTTGTTGGAATAGGCCGCGATCAGGGCATCAGCCAGATCCTGTGCCGTTGCCGGCGCCGGAGAAAAAGCCAGTGCACCGGCAATGACAGCTGCACCGAATGCGGCGCGCGGAAGATCAAAAAGATATCTGTGGGGGATTGAAAGTCGTGTGCTCAAGGCCGTTACTCGCCTGTGGTTGTGTGCGGATACCATACTACCTGCAGGCGCCGCGTCCAGATTTCAACTAATTACCTGCAAAAATACAGATAATTCATAAACTTGCATATACATCGTCTCGAACCATCAAACCACCGATTCGATATGGATTCGGTCCAATCAGAAGGTAAATGCTTCTTCCAGCTCGAACCCCGGAAGATCCGGGGTTCCCGCATCGAACAAATCGCGGCGGGAAATATGTTCGCTATAACGAACCGCCAAAAGGGCATTGCCGACCGCGTTTCCCGGCTTGGATGTCACGGCCACAAGGCGGCCGCCTTCGGCCAGTTGTTTTTCGATTTTCTCCGGCACGCTGGGAACGGCGCCGTCAAAGAAGATCACGTCATAAGGAGCCTGTTTCGGGTATCCGTTGGCCATCTTCCCGCCGATCACCGCGACCGTGTCGATGCCCAAACCATCCAAAGTTTCCTGGGCCTGCTTGGCCAGTGCCTTGTCGCTTTCAACCACGACCACCGTATTGGCCAGTTTCGACAGCAATGCCGCCGAATACCCCGTGCCGCAACCGATGCAAAGAACGACGTCATCCGCGGTTACTTTTGCGGCCTGCAACAGACGCGCGATGATCATGGGTTCCATGATATAGCGGCCGCCGCCGACCGGTAGGGCCTCGTCCACATAGGCGATCGAGCGCTTGGCATCGGGCGCGAAAACCTCACGCGGCATTTCCGCCATGGCATCAATGACGCGGTCGTCCGTGACCCGGTTGGGCAGGACCTGACAATCGATCATGTTTCGGCGCGCGGCAGCGAAATCCATATCGCCGGTTCTCCTTCGCTTAAAGGAACGGGCCGCCGGAGGTCCGGACAGGCTGAATTCTGTATAGTCCCAGCCGCCGGCAAAGACAATGGCGGCGCGTGTTTTGTATGCCTGAATGGGATCATTTCATACCATGCAAAAATGCGCTGAACAGGTGCTTGACCACCGGGGGGTCTGTATGTAAGTTCCGCCCTCTGTGGGCCGAAGCCGGTCAGCCTGGCCCTTTGGATACATCCTTACGGGGACTGTCCTTGGGGATTAAGCCCCGGCACGAATTAAGTGCCTTCCTGGGGCGCGGTGGCGGAGTGGCTACGCAGCGGCCTGCAAAGCCGTGTACACCGGTTCGATTCCGGTCCGCGCCTCCACGCCTGATCCGGCGTAGCTCAGTTGGTAGAGCAGTCGGCTGTTAACCGACTTGTCGCAAGTTCGAGTCTTGCCGCCGGAGCCAATTCAAGAAGGGCCAGTCCTGAAACCGGGGCTGGCCCTTTTTCCTTGCCGTCGGATTTCTTAGCCGGCCAGCGTCACGCAAAGTGCCGTGAGATCATCGCCGCCGACGTTTGGGCCGGCGGAAATGAGGTCTGCCAGGCGTTTGCAGGCAGCGTCCTCCGCCCCACTCCCGGCCATATTGGCGAGAAACCTGTCGAACGCATGCGCCTTTTTGTGATCTTCATCCAAGAGGGCGATCAATCCGTCCGTGAACAAAACCAAGGCACCACCGGCTGGCATATCAAGAGATCGCAATTCATAGGGGAAATTACCGCCGGCTCCTACGGGAAGCCCCTTGCCCGACCCCGACGCAACGTGCCCGCCCGCCCGATCAAATACCACCGGATGCGGCACCCCGGCCGCCGCATATTCGAATCGCCCCGCCGCCGAGTCGATGATTCCATAAATCATCGCCGCATATTGGCCAGTCGGCAGCGCCGGTTTGAACGCCTCATCAAGCCGCCGAAGGACGGCATCCGGCGCTTCATCCACCAAATCCATATCGGACATCAGGGCCCACAACCGCAACGTGTTGAGCCCCGCCACCGGACCATGCCCTGTCATATCGGCCACGAACAAGGCCAGCTTGCCATCCCCCAGATCAAAACCGCCCCAGATATCGCCGCTAACACTTGAACATGCCGCCGACCAGGCAGAAATCGCGCATCTCTCCCTGCCTAAAACACCTGTATTCGGCAGCAGTTGTGATTGATACCGGAAAAGGGCCGGTGCCAGACGATTTTCATCAGCCGTACCCAATTCCATAGTCTCGGGCAGAATAAGGCAACGCACCACGGCCTCGACCAAATCCGGGTCGGCAGGTAATTCCAAGGTGGCGGCGGGCAATTCCCCAATGCTCAGTTTGATCGCGCGATCGGTATTTTCATCGCTTTGGGAAATCTCTTGGGAGACAGGCGACACCACCAAACCGGAGGCCTCATCATCGGCTGATGTCACGTCCCATTGAGATATGCCGCGAAGTCGCTCTTCGACGTCTCCATCGATATTGGGCTTTAAGTCGATTGACGGCTTGGCAACAGATGCCTCTGTCTTTGGCTCTTCGAATTCGACGGAGGCTTCAACGACATTTCCCCTGCCCTTGTAGTTCAATGTGGAAAACGACATGCGGCGCGCCATGGCAATACCCCGGCCGTGGGTGTCGAACACCCGTTCCATGGTCAGGTCCATATAGGCCTGCCAATCGAACCCCTTGCCTTCATCCGCAATGGTGAATACGGCCCGCCCGGTGGTCCGCGTCACCTCCACCGTAACACGGCGGTCGCAATAGGGTTCCTGCGACAGACGCGCCTCGATGGCTTCATCCCATCGTCCTTCGGCCAACAGCACCGATTTTTCGGCATAATTCAGTTCCAGGTTTCCATGCTCGATGGCGTTGATCAGAAGTTCAGAAAACCCCATGGCAACGGCGCTAGACCGCGGCAGGCTGCTGGCCAATAGTACCGCCAACGCATCCGCTTCCTTAGGCGAGCGCAGAACAAAGGTGCCCTGCGTCATCAATTGAATCGCGCCGGACCTTTTGGCCAATTCGGTCTGCAGGCGGCAATGGCGGGCATATTCCTCGGTTGCCGAACGAACGACCGAAACCAGAACATCCACGTCATAGGGTTTGGTGAGGTAGTAGTGAACGCCCGCTTCGATGCCGTCGATGATTTCCTGCTCGCGGTCCATGGCCGTCTGCATGATGACGGGAACATCCCGCAAACCGCTTTCCGCCTTGATCTTGGCCAGCAATTCCATGCCGTCCATTTCGGGCATCCGCCGGTCAAGCAGAATGGCATCGTAGATATCCCCTCCCTGGCACAAAGCCTGCCAAGCTTCGGCACCGTCGCCTGCTTCGTCGATCTGAAACCCGGCCGGTTCCAGGCAATATCTCAACGTCTGACGATTGATGTCCTCGTCATCGACGATAAGAAGCCGGACATTGGGCATGCCGGTCTCCCTTCAGGGATAAGGGGGCAAAGACGATTTTACGCGAAAGTGAACAGTGTATCGAAACAGGCAAGTTCCAAGACTTCCTTGGCACTGCCGGTCATGCCGGTCAGCGTAATACCCTTGCCCTTGTCCTGGGCGGCTTCGCGCAATATCAGCAACACGCCGAGGCCTGCGGAATCGATATATTCAACGCCGGAAAGATCGACGACAATTTTTTCTGCATTCACGCGCATCAGGGCAAGTGACAATCCGGAAACTTCACCGCGGTCCGAAAACGTCATCTGCCCGGAAATTTGCGCCGTGACCGTGTCGCCTTTTTCAGAAATTTGATATTTCATGGTTCCATCTCCTCATCTGTCCGACTTTGCGTTTATCGACGCATGCACACAGCGCTTCCGTTGACCAACACTTTGATTTTGCATCATTTCGCTATCTCCGCCAAGCGCCCGGAAATTGCATGACGGCACCACCGGAATACGTACTTCAACGAAGCAAGCATCATGCCAGTGCTGGACGTACCAGGCGTTATATTTCAACCTGTCCGCCCACCCCGCCGCTGGTCGCCATCAGAGGTCCAAAGTGCTGTTATCCCGGTTCATTGTTGTCCAATTTGCATTGGCAATTCTTGCCATGGCAATCACAGCCCCCCCTGCGGCCGCGGCCGAATGCCGCCTGCCGGAGGTGGTCGCGACGGTGGACCTGAAGCAAACGCGGGGCGACATCCGTTTTTCCAACGGTTTTTCCGGAAAACAATTAGCCGCCAAGCGCCGCCGTGCCGGTGCGGCGGCAACCCAGGGGACCGAATGGCACCCGGTCGGCCTGATGAGCCGCGACCTGGAATGGGAATTTCGCGTTCAGGTTCAGGGAGAACGCCGAACCAAGGGCTTTTGCGTCGGCCTGAAGCATGCGGAAATGACCATCGGATACGACCGCATCAAGGTCTATATCGACCGCCGTTATCGCCCTGGCACCTGCCAATATCAGGTCATCCTGGAGCACGAAAACGAACACGTGCGCAATTTTCAGGATACCCTCGCAAACTATATCCCGGCCATTCGCCAACGCCTGATCGATGTCGCCAGATCGTCACTGCCGCAGGTTGCTGGGTCCATGCAATCCGGCGCCCGGTATTTCGTCGGCCATCTGCGCAACAGCCTGACACCCCTGATCCGCCAGATGCAGGCGGACATGGATGCCGCCGACCGCCGGCTTGACACGGTTCAGAACTACCGCGCCACCCAGGCACGCTGTGATGGTTGGTAATATCCGTGCGCAGCCTTTAACGGGGCCCCAGCGAACGCCCTTTCTTGATGGCGCCGTCCCCGAACTTGCCACGCACGCGATCCATGGCGTCCTCGACCTTGCGTATGCGGTCAGCGCGGTCCGTCCCAGCCAGAAGGTCCTCCATATCCGGCGGCTCGTCCATCACAGGGGCGACGGTCTGCACCCCGGCCCCCAACAAACGAAACAGCCGCCCATCGGCTTCTTTGGCCAACATCGGCAGAGACGCGCGGTAAATCGCGTCCGCCGATTGGGTCGGATGGTCCAGGCGTTTTGAGCGCGTCAGCTGTTTGAACCCCTGGGTCTTGAGTTTCAACACCACCGTCGCCCCGGTAAGCTGCTTGCGCTTCAGACGTGCCGAAACCTTTTCGGCAAGCCGCCACAGGATCGGCTTCAGGTCGTCCAGGTCGCCGATATCGTTTTCGAAGGTCGTTTCGGAAGACACACTTTTGGTCGCACTTTCCGGCGTCACCCGGCGATCATCCTCACCCCGGGAGAAATGATAAAGCCTGCCGCCCATGGAACCGTAGCGCGCCGTTAAATCCCGCTCGTCATAGCGTAGCAGGTCACCGACCATCGCAATTCCGTCCTTTTCCAGCTTCTTGCGCAGACTGGCGCCCACCCCCCAGATCAGACCGACGGGCTTTTCCTTAAGGAAAGCGGCGGCTTCGGCACGGCCGATTGCGGCGAACCCCCTCGGCTTGTCCAAGTCTGACGCGACCTTGGCCAGGAATTTGTTGTAGCTCAGCCCGATCGAAGCCGTGACCCCGACCTCGTCCTCGATCCGTTTGACCAGCCGCACCAAGGTTTGCGCGGGCGGCCCCTTGTGAAGCGCTTCCGTTCCCGACAGATCAAGAAAAGCCTCGTCAATGCTGATCGGCTCGACCAAGGGCGACAGGCTTTGCATCAAGGCACGAATTTCACGACCTACTTTTTGATATTTTTCGATATCCGGGCGGATCACGACAGCCTTGGGACAACGCTTGAGAGCCTGAAACATGGGCATGGCCGAGCGCACCCCGTTGATCCGGGCGATATAACAACAGGCCGCGACAACCCCGCGGCGGCCGCCGCCGACGATCACCGGGCGACCGGCGATGTCCGGGTTGTCCCGTTTTTCAACGCTTGCGTAAAAGGCATCGCAATCGATATGCGCCAGCGAAAGCGTGGTCAGTTCATCGTGGCGAAACACCCGCCCGACGCCACAGGCCGGACAGCGTTCAACCGACGACGGTTTCGCCGATTCCCATATGGTTGCGCAATCCCGGCAGACAGCCTTCATCATTCGGTCGGATTTCCGCCATAAACGATTGAACGACAAGCAATCTTGACGCCTGCCCCCGAAGGGCGCGACTATGTTACGAGCAGTCGGGGCGATGTTCCATCCGCAGCATTATGCAACGGTCAGACTGTGCTCTAAAGCGCCGCCATTGGCGGGAAGGTGTTCGAGGATGAGTGACCCGGTCTCCGCAACCGCAGAGTCAGACGACCTGCGGGAAGCGCAGCTTGAGATACGGCAACTGAAAGATACCGTCGCCGCGCTACGCGAAGAACTTGAAAACAAGGTTTTCGATATTCAGCGCGTCGAGCAGGACGCGCGCGCCGAAGGCGTAGATGAGATCAAACAGCTCAAAGACACCGCTGCGGCCTTGCGCGAAGAAATGGAGCAACTGAATTTCGCCCGCCAGCAAGAGGTTCAGGAAGAACGGGCCGCCGGCAACGACGAGATCACGCAACTCAAGAACACTATTCAAGCGCTGCGCGACGAGATGGAAACGCTGAAGCTTGAAAAAGAAAGAGAACTGAACGAGGCCGTTTCCGCCGGCCGCGATGAAATTCAACAACTCAAGGCCACCATCGCCAATCTGCGCCAGCAAATGGAAGATCTGAATTTCAATCATCAGGAAGCCATACAGGAACTGAACCGCACCCGCCGGGATGAAGTGGGCGAATTGCAGCAGGCGATTGTAACCCTCAGGCGTACGTTGGAAATTAAATCCCAGGCTGCCTCGGATATGCGCCAATGAGCGGCAATCCCTCCTCTCCCGGCCCGGACGAGCGCGAAAGCGCCGATGGCGCCACACCGTCGCCCCCAGCAACGGCTTCCAAACCGGCCTCCCCTCCCCCCGTTGACGCCCCCGTGACGGACGAAGACGTCCGGCGCAAGCTGCGTGAGGCCGACCGCCGCCTGAAACAGGCGGAAATGCTGCTGAACGTATCACGCCGGGTGGCCGGCATCGAATCCCTGGACGAGGTTCTGGAAACCCTGGTCGAGGTCATCGTTTTTGAGCTGAACGCCGAACGCGGCACCCTGTTCCTGAATGACCCAGCCACGGGCGAACTGTATTCCCGCGTCGCACAGGGCAATTTCCAGCGCGAAATCCGCATCCTCAACAATACGGGCATCGCGGGGGCGGTGTTTACCTCCGGCCAAGGGGAAACCATCGACGACGCCTATTCCGACAAGCGCTTCAATCGCTCCGTCGATGAACAGACCGGGTTCAAGACCGACACGATCTGCGCCGCCCCGGTGAAAACCGTGAAAGACGAAATCATCGGCGTCGTGCAGTGCCTGAACAAAAAGGGCGGCGATCCCTTCAACGAAGATGATTTGGCCCTACTCGAAGCCATTACCACCCAGGCCGCCGTCGCCCTGCAAAGTACCCAGTTCGTCGAAAGCATGAAGAAAAGCCGGGAACAGGAAATGAAGTTCCTGGACATGGTTTCGGACGTGACGTCGAACCTGGAACTGGGATCGCTGCTGTCGCGCGTGATGTCGGAAGCGACCCGCATGCTGTCTGCCGACCGCTCGACCCTGTTCCTCAACGACGAGAAAACCAACGAGCTGTTTTCCCGCGTCGCCATGGGGGACAGCTTGGGTGAAATCCGCCTGCCCAACCATCTGGGCATTGCAGGCGCGGTGTTTGTTTCCGGCGAGACGATCAACATTCCCTATGCCTACGCGGACCTGCGCTTCAATCCGGCGTTCGACAAGAAAACCGGGTATTTCACGCGCTCAATCCTCTGCGTGCCCGTGGTCAATAAGGCCGGCAAGATGATCGGCGTCACCCAGGTTCTGAACAAACGCGGCGGACCGTTCACGGAAGAAGACGAAACGCGGCTCAAGGCCTTTACGGCGCAGGTCTCCATCGCGCTTGAAAACGCCAAGCTGTTCGAAGACGTCCAGAACATGAAGAACTACAACGAAAGCATGCTGGAAAGTATGTCGAACGGCGTCGTCACCATCGACGAAGACGGCAAGGTCGTGACCTGCAATGCCGCCGGTCTGCGTATCCTGGATTGCGATACGGAAGACGACATCATCGGCAAGGAAGCGCAGGAATTCTTCGCCATCGAAAACGGCTGGATCAACGATCACCTGGAAGAACTCGAAGAAAGCCAGGAGCCGGACATCACCATGGATCAGGAGTTGAAACGCGGCGACGAGGCCAAGTCCGTCAACGTCCACTTCCTGCCGCTGATGACCGAGGAAGGCAAGAAGCTCGGCTCCATGATGATGATCGAGGACATCAGTTCCGAGAAGCGCATGAAGTCGACCATGTCACGCTACATGGACCCGGGCCTGGCCGACCAGTTAATGAAGGGCGGCGAGGACATCCTGGGCGGCAAGAGTCTGGAAGCGACGATACTGTTCTCGGACGTGCGCAGTTTCACCACCCTGACCGAAAGCCTTGGCCCCCAGGGAACGGTGCAGATGCTGAACGAGTATTTCACCATCATGGTGGACTGCATCTCGCGCGAAGGCGGCATGTTGGACAAATTCATCGGCGACGCCATCATGGCGGGCTTCGGCGTGCCCCTGCCGGTGGAAGATCAGGAAGACCGCGCGCTGCGCACCGCCATTTCCATGCTGCGCGAATTGGACGAATGGAACGTCATCCGCGAGAAAAAGGGCGACATGCCCATCGACATGGGCATCGGCCTGAACACGGGCAACATCGTGTCGGGTAACATCGGCTCACCCAAGCGCATGGACTTCACCATGATCGGCGACGGCGTCAACCTGGCGGCGCGTCTGGAAAGTGCGTGCAAGCAATATTCGGCCCGGCTGCTGATTTCGGAATTCACCTACAGCAAGCTCAAAGGGACTTACCGCATCCGCGACATCGACAAGGTGATCGTCAAGGGCAAGACAGAGCCGGTCGGCGTGTACGAAGTGCTGGACTTCCACACGGACGACACCTTCCCCAACCTGATGGAAGCCGTGAACCATTTCAAATCGGGACGCAGCCATTACGACAAGGGCGATTGGGATAAAGCCATGAAGGCCTTCAACGAAGCCATCGCTCTGAACCCCAATGACAAGCTCGCCAAAACCTATATCGAACGCTGCGAACACCTGAAGGCCGAACCGCCGGCCGATTGGAACGGCGTCTGGGTGATGACCAGCAAATAGACGGCACCACGGGCTCACGAGCCCCCGAACCGAGCCCTCGCCACTTCACTTTTCCAGAGCAGAGTTTACTTGGTGGTCGCCACGAACACGCCGTCCCAATCGGCCGGCGGCGGATTGGTCATATATTCGTCGATGCGTTCGTCATAGATGTCGCAAAGGGCCTGCAAATCGGCCTCGAGATCCCAACATTTCGGATAAGCCCTGATTTCCGCAACCATGCGTTTCGCGGTTTCGAACTGCATGGCCCGATAGGTATCCATCATCTCTTTGATCATGCCCTGGATTTTCCGGAATTCCGGCTTTTCAAGCACGTCCGTGTCGCCCAGAAGACCATAGATGTATGTCCCCTCGGTTTTACCCTTCACTTGAATGAAGTCCAGATCGATCGTCGCCAACTCATCCTTCACGGCTTCATTGGTTGTCGGCCCAAGAACGACGTTCATGCCGTAAGTTTTACTTTGGCCTTCCAGCCGGGCCGCCAAATTGACGCAGTCGCCCAAAACCGAATAATCGAAGCGTTGGTCCGATCCCATGTTGCCGACAACCGCCGGGCCGCTGTTAAGACCAAGCCCAACCTTCAGCGGAATGTGCTTGCGGCCTTCTTCCTTGGCTTCCTGTTCCAGGCGATCGTTGAGCGGCTCCATTTCCGCCAGCATGGCAAGCGCCGAACGGCAGCCGTCGATGGGATGATTAGGATTATCCAAAGGCGCATTCCAGAACGCCATGATGCAGTCGCCCATGTATTTGTCGATGGTGCCCTTGCGCTGCAGGATCGCATTGGTCAGCGGCGTCAAAAGTTTATTGATCAATGCCGTCAGACCGACCGGATCGAACTGTTCGGAAATCGTCGTGAAGCCGCGGACATCGCAGAACAACAAGGTCAAGTCGCGCATTTCACCGCCCAGTTTCAGGCTGTCCGGGTTTTCCGCAAGCTGTTCGACCATGTCCGGCGACAGGTAGTGGGCGAACGCCCCGCGCACCTGTTTCTTCGACGCCTCTTCACGGACATAGTTGAGATAGGTCAACGTGGAATACAGCAAGAAAATCGCGATCAACGTAAACAATGCATCGATCAGCATGTTGTGCTGATCAAAGGCATACCAACTGCCGTAACCGACGCCCGCCGACGTCACGGCGAACACCATGAACGTCCATAGCGCGCCAACCCAGGGCACCAGGACGATCATCGCGATCCCGCCCAGCAGGATGACCGACAATTCCACACCCTGGGCGAAGTTAGGCCGCTTCAGATAGGCTTTATTCAATATCGTTTCGATGATCTGAACATGGACCTCGACCCCCGGGATGTTGCTTTCCGTGGGGATGGAGCGAATATCCTTCAGTCCGATGGCGCTGGTCCCGACGATGGTCAATTTTCCCTTGATCAGGGCCGGGTCGGCTGTTCCGTTCAGGACATCAACCGCCGGGACATACTTGGCTTTGTCCGTCTTGGAAAAATAAGGCCACATCCGGCCATTTCGGTCCGTCGGCACGACCACACCCTTGGCGATCGCAACGGATCGGATTCCCGCCTGGTCTACGTTAAGTAGGATGGTCGGCCGCCCGAAAGCCAAACGTAGCATCTCGATACTGAGGGCCGGAAACATGGATTTCTCATGCACGAACAAAGACGGGATACGGCGAATGATGCCGTCCTGTTCCGGAATGATCGAAAAAATCCCGTGCCCGCCGAAACGTCCGCCGGCGGCATTTTCGATGACCGGCACATTGCGCACCATGGCCGGAAAACTCGGCAGCAGGTTAAGCGGGTCCTGTGCGTTGGGCCCATACTTACGAATCGCGACCGATTTCTTGATCGGCTTCGCCTTCACCCCTTCCAATTCGCTTTCCACGGTCGACTGGCCCAAAACGACCCGTGAGCGTTTGATGGTTTCGGCGAATATCTCGTCATTCGATTTGAACTGACGGATCTTGTTCTTGGTATCTTCGTCCAAGCCCTTCAACGCATCGGCGATGGCAGACGGATTCATTCTGTCGGGCTCGGCAAACACAATATCGAAAGCCACCTCGACGGCGCCCATCTTCATCAGGTTTTCGACCATCTGCGCGATCACGTTGCGCGGCCAGGGCCACTGGCCGACCTCGCCCAGGCTCTTTTCATCCAAATCAATGATGGTGACGGGTTTTTTCGCAGGCGGCGGAATTTCGCGCGGTTTGACCTGCTGATAAAAATCAAACCCCTTCAAACGCATGAACTGCACAGGCTTGGGGTTAACGATGTACAGAGAAATGAACCCGGCAAGAAGGAGGTAGCCGACAACACGTTCCAGCCGAATGGACCCGCGGAAAAACCGGTATAGGCCGCGGCCGATGGCACGCATCATGCGCCCTATCAGACTCGGCTTCGCCGGATCCTTTTGTACCGGCGGGATAACGTCGACGCGGCCTTCGTCAGGCACTTCATGCTCCCCAGCTATAAACCGACACCTTGTATTGCCCGGCGATGCAGGTCATCGATCCATTCCAATCCCCTGACGATACCGCCGATATCTGTTGCGCAAGACACGGCATTCGCCCGCAACGGGAGAGTTTCATTAGTATTATCACAGGTTAACGCGACCGTCGCCAGTGAGAATGGCCCGCCGCACATAAATTCACGGCGAAATTCCGCCGTTAACCACGCTGCCCCTGTTCATCCCCTGTTTACCAACATACATTAGTTTCAGCCTGGGATATTAGGAGCAGCGGGAATTCCATGGCGGAATCCGACGATAGGGCGTGGCTTAAGCCGTTCGTCAAAACACTCATGCCGACCTTTCGCGAGGTCGTCCTGATGTCGGCCTTCATTAACTTGGTGGCCTTGGCGACGCCCGTGTTTTCAATGCAGGTCTTCGACCGCGTGGTGTTCTACAAGGGAATCAGCACGCTATGGGGCCTGGTCATCGGCATGATCGCCGTGATCATCTTCGACCTGGTGTTGAAGATGGCGCGCGCGCGCGTCATGCAGACCGTGGCGCTGCGCGTTGATGTGCTGGTCGGACGCCAATTGTTCAACAAATTGATGTCGCTGCCGCTCTCCGAACTTGAATCCAAACCGGCCGGGCATTGGCAGGGCCTGTTCCGTGACGTCGATACGGTGCGCAACACACTATCCGGCGGCTCCGCCGTGCTGATCACCGACCTGCCCTTCGTCTTCATGTTCCTGATCCTGATTATCGTCATCGCGCCGCCCGTGGCGCCGGTGCTGCTGGTCATCCTGCCGCTGTTCATTTTCGTCGCCTGGAAATCCGGCAACGTGATGGCCGCCGCCAATCAGGAAGAACGCCAATCCTCGATCTCGCGCGACCAGCTAATCGCCGAAATGATCCAAGGGCGAACGACCATCAAGGCGCTTGCTCTCGACCAGGCCATGCGCCCCCATTGGGAACAGAGCCACGCCGACAACATCGAAAAATCGGCCGTGCGCGGCGCCAAAACGGATTTTTATTCGAACCTGGGCGGCTCGCTTTCCATGTCGACGACGCTTTTGATGACGACGGTCGGAGCACTCGCGATCGTCAATCAGGAAATGACCATGGGCTCGCTGATCGCGGCCAATATGCTGTCGGGCCGGCTGCTCGGCCCGCTCAACCAGCTGGTCAACCAGTGGCGCACGTTCAATTCGTTCAAACAATCCGCCGACCGCCTGGGCCAGACCTTCAATACGATCAGCGAACGCACCGAAGCCGAGGTCGAATTGGAAACTCCCCAGGGTGAGCTTCGAACGGAGAACGTCGTCTTCAGCTATGGAGAATCCGCCAAGCCGATTCTCAACAACGTTACCGTGTCCCTGCCCGCCGGCGGCATCCATGCCTTGGTCGGGCGCAACGGTTCCGGCAAAACGACGCTGCTGAAAGTACTGCAGGGCCTGTACCGCCCGGTCAGCGGGCGTGTCCTGCTGGACGGCGCGGATATTGCCCAGTTCACGCGCGCAGAATTGGCCGACTGGATGGGCTACGTGCCGCAGGAATGCGTACTGTTCGCCGGCACCGTGCGCGACAACATCGCCCACCGCCACGCCGACGCATCCGACGAACAGGTCATCAAGGCCGCGACCCACGCAGGCGTTCACCACTTCATCATCGATCTGCCGGATGGTTACGCCACCGACATCGGCGAAGCCGGGTCGCGCTTGTCCGGTGGTCAGCGCCAGCGCATCGCAATTGCCCGCGCCCTGCTGGGCGAGCCGTCGGTGCTGATGATGGATGAACCCTCGGCCAGCCTGGACCGGCAGGCGGAACAGGCGCTACGCGAGACACTCCGCGAAATTTCCAAGACCCGCTCCGTCATCCTGGTGACCCACAGCCCGATCCTGCTTGCCGCCTGCGACGACCTTGTCGCGCTCGACCAAGGGCGCGTGGCGCTCGCCGGCCCGTCGGAAGAAATCCTGCCGCGCCTGTTCGGCCAGCAGCCCATGGAACGCCCGCCCGAAGACAAACCCAAAGCAGACGCCCCCAAGGCCGAGGGTGGCAAGCCAGCCGCTCCGCAGCCTCCCGCAGCCAAGGAAGGCACGGGCAAACCACAGCCCGGCGCGGCAGCCCCTGCCTCACCCGCCGCTCAGCCCTCGCCGCAAGCAAAGCCGCAGGCTGCTGCCGCGAAACCACCTGCTGCCGCTGCGGCACCTTCCGCGCCCGCCAAACCCGCCGGTGGCGCCACGCCGAAACCGCCCATGCCGGATATGGCGGCCCTTGCCAATGCAGCCCGTCAGGCACCAAAAGCAGATGCGCCGAAAGCGGCCCCGTCCAAAGGTGACAACGGCAGCGACAGCCGTGTCGAGCCGACCGCGCCCAAACGGCCCGAACCGGCCCCCGCCGCAGCCCCTCAGCCAAAGCCGCAACAGACCGCCCGGCCGAGCCCGCAACCGCCGTCCTCCCAGGCCGCGGCCCCACAGCCATCGATCCCGCCCGCATCCGTGCAACCTGCACCGGCGGCTGTCGCCCCCCCCGCGCGCGCGCAGGAATCTCCTCCGAAGCCCGCCGCAGCGCACCCAGCGTCCAATTCACAGGCTCAGGCGCCGGCTCAGCAAGCGTCACCGCAAACCCCGCCGGCACAGCCGCAGCGCCCGAAACCGGCACCTGCGCCACAGAAGCCCGCGGCAAAAACATCTACCGCTTCAAGTAATGACCCATACGCTGATATACTGAAGGCCATGGAGCACGAGCGCGGCTCGCGCTAGTCCCGGAATTTTCCGGGCCTGCGCGCCGATGCTGGAGCCGAAATATGCAACACCAGTCGAACCCGCCGATTGCGTCACCGCTGGATGAGCTGCTGATCAAGCGGCCGATGCCGTCCCTGCGCGTCGCCGCCTGGCCGATCATGATTTTGATCACGGGCCTGCTGACCTGGGCCAATTTCGCCAAACTGGACGAAGTTTCCGTCGCCTTGGGAAAGGTGGTTCCTTTGGGGAAGACAAAGGTCGTGCAGCACCTTGAAGGCGGCATCGTTCAGGAAATCTACGTCTCCGAAGGCGATACCGTGTCCCAGGGCGATCCGCTTCTGCTGCTCGACCTGGCGTCGGGCGGCACCAACCGCGAAGAATTGCAGGTCCGTTTGGACAGCGAATTGGCAGCCCGAACCCGCCTGCAGGCGGAAGCCGAAGGCCGGCCGCTTCGGTTCCCCCGCTCGCTTGAAACCCGCCAACCCGCCCTGGTCGAAGCCCAGCGGCAGGCCCATGGCGCACGTCAGCGTGAGCTCAAGGCCTCGATCAGTGTTCTCAAGGAACAGATCAAGCAGCGGGAATTGGACGTCAAGGAACTGATGGCCAAGAAAAAGGCGGTTGAACGCAACTACTCCCTGGCCCGCGAGCGTCTGGCGATGTCGGCATCGCTGTTGGCCGAGGGTCTGACGGCACGCATCGAGCACCTGAAACTGGAAGCGGAAGTCGAAGACCTAGACGGTGAAATGAAGGGGTTGATCCCGGCCATTCCCCGCTCCCAGGCTGCCGTCGAAGAAGCGAAAAAACGCGTGTCGGAATCGGAGGAAGGTTTCCGCCGCGAAGCCCGTGAAGAACTGAACAAGGTCGAACAAAGCATCGCCCGCATACAGGAGCTGATCAGCGAAGCGGAACGCCAAGGCTCCCGTTCCGAGATCAAAAGCCCCATCAACGGCATCGTCCAGAAAATGGTGGTCACCACGGTGGGCGGCGTCGTCAAGTCGGGCGAGCCGATCCTCGAGATCGTGCCGACCGGCGACAAGTTGGTGATCGAGGCGCGCCTCAACCCCACGGAACGCGGTTTTATCGTCGAAGGACAGCCCGCCGTCGTCAAGATCTCCACTTATGATTTCGTCCGCTACGGCGGATTGGATGGCCAGGTCATCGCCGTGGCCCCCGACGCCAGCACCGATGAAAACGGCGCCCCCTATTTCCGTGTCGTGGTTCAGACGGACAAGACCTATCTGGGCAGTGCAGAAGGTCTGCTTCCGATCACACCCGGCATGGAAGCCACGGTCGATATCCATACAGGGCGCAAATCCGTCATGGATTATCTCGTCAAGCCGGTTCTTAAACTGAAGGATGAGGCCTTCCGCGAGCGGTAATCGCCGTGCGCTCGGCGTCGCTTCAACATCCCTCTTTTTCCGCTTTAAGGTTGGCCGAACACGCTAACCATTTGTTATTTGTTGCCAATCTATTATATACGTTAATTCATTAGGGGAGTTCACGACGCGCGAACGAGCCCGTGTTGGGGTGACGCGGCGCGCGGAGGTAAGGGTCCGGGGAAGACATGTCGTTAACCACTCTCATCGGGTTGCTGGCCGCGTTCGGGCTGTTCATCGGCGCCATTTTGATGAGCACCGACAATTTTCTGATTTTTCTCAGCCTTTCCAGCCTTTTGATGGTTGTCGGCGGGACGCTGGCCTCGACCTTTATCTCTTACGAGCCCCGCTACGTCATGCTGTCGCTGAAGCTGATCTGGCGCATTCTGTTTTCGCCTAAGGTCGGGCGGAATGTGCTGAAATCCGAAGTCGGCCGCATCATCCGTTGGGCCTATACGGTTCAGAAAAGCGGCCCGCCGGCACTTGAAGCCGAAGCCAAGAAAGCCGTGCGTGGCGATAAATTCCTGAAGTTCGGTGTCGAAATGGTGATCTCGGGCTACACCGGCGAGGAAGTCCGCGAAATTCTTACCAATGCCATCGAATCCACCTTCGGCCGCAACACGGTCCAGGTCGATATTCTGCGCAACATGGGCGGTGCCGCCCCGGCGTTCGGCATGATCGGGACCTTGGTCGGCCTGATCATCATGCTCGACAACCTGGGCGGCGATCCGACGGAACTGGGCGCCGGCTTGGCCGTGGCGCTGTTGACCACGCTTTACGGCGTGATGTTCGCGCGCATGATCTTCATGCCGGCGGCGACCAAGATTCAGCAACGCGAGGAAATCGTACGCTTCCGCAATTATCTGATCGCCGAAGGGTTATCGCTGCTGGCCGACAAGAAGAACCCCCGCTACATCGCCGACCGCATGAACAGCTTCCTTGACCCGGCGATCCACTTCAACATCGACAAGATGAAGAGGTAGCCATGCGTCCGCGGGCAATCGCAATCATCGCTTGTTCCGCTGATGTAGGCTGATGCCATGGGCGTCCCCGTTAAACCCAATCCCGAAGAAGAAAAAGAAGACTGGCTGGTCACCTACGCCGACGCCATCACCTTGTTGATGTGCTTCTTCGTGATGATGCTGACCTTCGCAGAATTCGACATCCCCGCATTTGAAGAAGCCGCTGCCGCGATCAAGGAAAAAATCGGATCGGACGACAACGCCTCGCCGACGGAAAAGCTGAAAATCGACCTGGAAGATGTCGTCTTCCAAATGCAGGCCGACCGGGCCGTGCAGGTGACCAAGGATTCCAAAGGGGTCGTGATCGAATTATCTTCCGGTGCATTCTATAAGCCCGGTTCTGCTGAGTTGCGCGAAGAAGCCGTTCCTTACCTTGAGAAAATCGCCCAGACAATCAGCGCACCGCGCTATGCGACCTATAACGTACGGCTCGAGGGACACACCGATGACGAGCCGATCTCGACCGATCGTTTTCCTTCCAATTGGGAACTGTCAACGGGACGGGCGGCAACGGTCGTCCGATATTTCGCCGAAAATGATTTCGTCGACCCTTTGAAGATGAGCGCCACCGGTTATGCCGACCAAAAGCCCAAGGTCCCCAACAGGACCGAAGACGGCACACCAATCCCGGAAAACCAGGCGACCAACCGCCGCACGGCGATCCGTGTCACCGCCATGTCGTTGAAGGAACGGGAAGTCTGGTATCAACACCTGGCCGTGAAACGGGCTGAAGCTGAGGCCAAGAAACAGGCCGAAGCACAGCAAGGCGAACAAGGTGCCGCGCCGGTCGAAGGCCAGCCCCTTCAAGAAGGCCAGGTTCCGCCCGAAGGGCAGATACCGACAGAAGGGCAAGTTCCCGCCCCTGCTCAACAGTAAGCCGCTCTGGCGCTGAACGCGCTCTGACCTTTCTGCCTATTTTCTGATTTTGAAGAATATGCGGAGCCGGTCGCCGACCGGCTGGTCACGGGCGTTATTCGATAATCAGTTCCATGCCTTCGCGGCAGACGAAGTTGCCTTCCCAGGCCTTTTCCGCTTCGACAGCGAGATTATCCATGAAGGCATCGTCGTGTTCCGGGTCATGGTGGAAGATCGCCAAACGCTTGGCACCGGCCTCTTGGCATAGGCGCATGCCCTGGTTCCAGGTCGAATGTCCCCAGCCAACCTTGGCCGGAAATTCTTCTTCCGTATAGGTGCTGTCGTAGATCACCAAATCCGCACCGTCGATCAATCCCAGAATGTTTTGGTCCAATTCGCCCGGAATATGTTCGGTATCGGTGACGTAACAGATCGAGGCACCTTCGTGTTCGATGCGGTAACCGGTCGCACCGTTGGGGTGGTTCAAGGCTGCTGTCTTCACGGTGATATCGGACGGAAGGGAGAAACTGTCTCCCGCGTCGAAATCTTCGAATCGCAGTTTGGCCTGCATGGCTTCCAGCGGCACGGGAAACATCGGGTTGTGCATCTGGGTCGATAGAATGTCCTGGATGCCTTCATCGCTTCGGCCCTTCAGATGGCCGGCCATGATATGGATGGCACATTCGGGATTGTAGGCAGGCACGAAGAACGGAAAGCCGTTGATGTGGTCCCAATGGGTATGTGTCAGCAAAAGGTGGGAGCACTTCAACCCGGATTGCAAAAACGAATTGCCGTACGACCGGATGCCGGTCCCGGCATCCATGACGAATCGGTAGTCGCCTGCTTCGACTTCAATGCAACTGGTGTTCCCGCCATACTTCATATGCTGCGGCGTAGCGCAGGCAATACTTCCGCGGACTCCCCAAAATTTAAGACGGATGGCCATGATCTCTTGCAGACTTTTGCGACCGGCTCACAGGCGTGAACGAGCGCAGCGGCTAACTCCCTTGCGGACAGGCCCTCGTTGGCACACAGTTTATTCCGCACCTTAAGCGGCACGATTGAACTTCTGTATAGGCCATCAAGTGCTTACTGTCACAGTTTGATTTCCACGCACGTCTATCGCCGCACCGACTTCTATATCCAATCGTTGATCTGCCCGCCCTCTGTTACAGGCGATTTCAACCAACCCGTTCGAATTCGCATACCAGAACAATGTTCCGGGTGAAACCGACGCGAAAGTCGTTTCGCCTTTTATTTCAACATTGTGAACTAAAATTCGGTGGTTTGGCGAGAGTTTTTCAGCCCGCAAACCAGAAATCAGATTGCCGAACGCATCGATGTATACGATTTGCTCGAATTCATCCGGCCATTCGGGACGATCGATCGCTGACGGAGCAATCTCCGCCCCTTTATCCGCCCCAGCGAAAGTTCCCTCACGCCCAATCCCGGCCGCCACAGGCGCAAACAGGTCACGTCCGTGAAAGCTTGCCGACAACCGCCGTGGCCGCCAAGTGATTTCCCAGGCCCGAACCGTACCGGCCCGACGGGCGACGAGCGCGAGCAACCCGTTATCCGGCCCGACAAACCAGCGTCCATCGGCTTCGACGACCAATGCACGCCGGTCCGTCCCCACCCCCGGATCGACGATCGTGAGAAAGACAGCCCCCTTAGGAAATTCCCCGACCAAAGCCGCCAACAGATAGGCGCAAGATTGAGGATCAAACGGCGGCGCGTCATGCATCAGATCGATCACCGGCATGCCTGGAACGGCGCCATGAAGGACCGCTTTCATCTGCCCTACATAGGGGCCGTTGAAACCGAAATCGGTGAATAATACGAACATACCGGCAACCGCTGTAACAAGGTTTTCTGATACCGGATGAAGCGTAACAGAATGCCCGAAAAGGATCACCCGGCACCGCGGGAACGCGGGCCGGGTGCGGAACTAAGTTTCCATTGAAACGGGGTTAATATGCCGCCGGGCTAGACTGCGGCCGAAGTATCGGAAAGGGCGCGGGCAACGTGCTTTTGAACCTTTTCAAACGCACGGTTTTCTAGCTGCCGTACACGTTCCCGGCTGATGCCATACTCAGAGCCAAGATCTTCAAGCGTTGCCGGATTATCGCTCAGCCGGCGTTCCACAAAGATCTCGCGCTCCCGATCAGGCAAGGCAGCCATGGCTTCCTGCACCAATGTGCGACGGAAATCCCCTTCTTCCATATCGCCGAGCAATGCTTCCGGGCTTGGGCGATCGTCAACCAGGGTATCCTGAAATTCAACGGCACCTTCGTCGAAGCTCACCGGGGCATTCAACGACATATCCCGGGCCGCAAGGCGGCGGTTCATATAGGTCACGTCACGTTCAGACACGCCGACCTCTTCCGACAGCCGCTTCGCGTCTTCCGGGTTCAATTCACCGGTATCGAGGATCTTCAACCGGCCCTTCAGGTTTCGCAGGCTGAAGAACAGCTTCTTCTGCGATGCCACCGTGCCCATCTTGACCAGCGACCAGGACTTCAGGATGTATTCCGTAATCGCGGCTTTGATCCACCACATGGCATACGTTGACAGGCGGAACCCGCGTTCCGGCTCGAATTTCTTGACCGCTTTCATCAGACCGATGTTGCCTTCGGAAATCAGATCGGCAACGGGAAGCCCGTAGCCGCGGTAGCCCATGGCGATCTTGGCGACCAGGCGCAGATGCGAGGTGACCAGCATGTGGGCGGCGTCGACGTCGCCCTGCTCGGTCCAGCGCAGCGCCAGCCTCTGCTCCTCCTCCTTTTCCAAAAGAGGGAATTTCCAGATCTCGCGAAAATACTGGCTAAGGCCACCTTCGGTCGGAACGGCAGGTAATGTCATCGTCGTCATCGTCTCTTCTTCCCACTGTTAGGGTGGTTCGAAAACCCGCCCAAGTTCATGATGGTTTTCTAGGTCCGGATTAAGGCGGCTCTATGGCAGGTCGAGGGCATGCAAAGGGCAATTTCCGACGAAACATCGTTGGAAACAGACACCGCATACCGCCGTCGCGGACACACCGAATCGTTATGAAAGGAGACTGTGCTGTTACAGCACCGGATAACACTCATGCCTTATCCTCCTTAAGAAGCAATACGGCGTCTTACGGCAAATCTGCCCATGGGCATTTCGCCCTGCCTGCCCGCCTTTCGGCCGGACACACATCCGTTGGCCCCAAATGGGCACCAACACCGTTAATATAACGGGAAAGGTCTTCAATTTCAAGATTATGGAGAGGTGCGGCAAGCACCTAAGAAGCTACTGGACGGTTTCTTCCAGACTCACATAAGCCGCCGCATCGCGGGTTCCGTCCGGCGGAAGTTCGCTGTGAATCTCCGGCACGAGATCGGGGATCGGCGGCAGGTCGAGGTTCTGACCATTGGAGATTTCGGCTTTACGTTTTTGGCGATAAAGCGAACGGATCGCCGCATAGTAATCGACCGAGGTCTTCTTGATCTGGTCCAGTTCCTCGACCACGTCGGCGTATTTCAGAAGTCCGTCGACGATGTGGAGCGCCAGATCGACCTCGTCCGCATCGACGTTATCCAGGTAGTAGCCCAGCGGATCGAAATAGCTGTCGATCAGCAGGCGCCCGATCGCATCACGCGGGTTCGACGGCCCCAAGACCGGCAACACCACGTAGAAGCCTTCCCCCACACCCCAGACAGCCAAAGTCTGTCCGAAATCTTCGTTATGCTTCTCAATTCCCATATCGCCGGCAAGATCAGCCATCCCCCCCATACCGAAGAAGGTGTTGATGACCGTGCGGGTCAGAGTTTGCAAGGCGCGTTCGAACTCGAATTGCAGAACGTCATTCACGAACGTGATCGGTGAAAACAAATTGTCGAAGACGTTCTTCATTGCCTTCCGCCCCGTCGCCGGGACCGCCGCATTATAGGTATTGGCAATCGGCCGCAGAACAATGTCCTGCACGCCTTCGTTGAACGAGAAGATAACGCGGTTGACGCTTTCCAACGGATCGTTGGCATCATCGTCCGCCTGCGACAACTCAATGCCGGCCGGAGAGATAAACCCGTCCGGGTACGACAACTCGCGCGGCTGGCTGTCATCGGCCTGGGCCGCCCCAAGAGAGGCCCCCATCGCCAACACCGCGCCAAACGCGAAATTCCGAAACCTACCGGTCAAATCCCAGCCCCATTCTTTTTATCAACCAATCCCTATTACAGGGGCCGGTCCCGAGAGCACAATGTACGTCCGCGCATCGGTGCGCCGCGTCTATCGCCATGAATTAATAGGTGAAGTTGCCGTCCCCTGCAACTAATTCAAGGCTAATTTTTTACCTTTCCTCGTTAACTATCTTGTGATTTCGGCGTGTACGCAAATGTCATCCAGGCATACTTGTATGACCGGAAAAAATCCATATTCTGTTGGCATTGGGAGGGCGTCCAAACATGACGATGTATCACCGACAGGTCTTGAGACCGCTTTTGGCCGGGGCCTTCATGCTTCTGATGTTTCTCCCAACCGCGGGGAAGGCCGCCGGCCCGGACACCGTCGTGGACGCATTCCACGTAGACCTTTTGTCCGTCATGAAGAACAGCAAAAATCTTGGAGTATCAGGACGCTATGAACAATTCCTGCTCCAGATCGACCGCTATTTTCATATGCCGCTGATGGTCAGCTTCGTATCCGGGAAGCATTGGACAACGTCAACCAAAGACGCCCGCATCAAACTTGTTTCCGCCGCGCGACGGTTAAGCGCCGGCGAACTGGCTGTTTTGTTTTCAGGCTATGGCGGCGAAACGTTCAACACCCTGAAAACGCGGCCGATCAATGACGGCACGGTGCTCGTAGAAACCGAACTGGAACGGAAGAACGATTCAAACGTCAAGGTGACCTATCGGCTCCGTAAGTTTGGTGAAAATTGGCGAATCATCGACGTCCTACTGGACGGAACGATCTCCCAACTTCTGAAACGCCGGGATGAATATCTCCGCACCCTGGAAGATCACGGCATCGCCGGACTGGTCGACCTTCTTAATGCCAAGGCGGATGAAATTCTCAGATCAGACACGGCAAGCAAATCCGCCAACTGATATTCCGCACGCTTCACTTCCCCTGGCATCAACCTGCATTTGGACATATCTGTTCGGTTATGCGTATGCGCCCCCTTTCGATCGTCTTTCCTGTCCTGCTGATTCTGTTTGCAGCCCCCCTTCCCTCATCCGCGGCCCAGCCCCAGGGAAAAGGTCAGGCCACCGCCGTGATCACGGCTTTTCATGAAACCCTATTGAGCGTCATGAAACAGGCCCAGGAATTGGGCATTCAAGGCCGCTATGACCTGCTTGCACCTGCGGTCGACAGAGCTTTTCATCTGAATCTAACGGCACGCCAGGCTGCAGGTCGCAAACCGTGGAAGGGGGCCGCACCAGACGACCAGAAAGCTCTATTGGATGCGTTCCGTCATTGGACGATCGCCACATACGCCAATCAGTTCAACGGCTGGTCCGGTCAGGCCTTCATCGACCACGGTCAAAAGCCCGGCCCGCAAAAGGGAACGGTCCTGGTCAAAACCGAATTGACCGGCAACGAGCCGGTAACCCTCACCTACCTCATGGTATTCAGTGACGACCGCTGGGGGGTCTATGACGTTTTGGTGCGCCAAGGCACCACCTCGATCAGTCAGCTCGCCAAACACATTTCCGAATTTAAAAGCATCGCCAAAAACGGCTTGCCGGCCTTGACGGAAACCCTTGCGGCGAAATCGAAAGGCCTGCTCAGCCCGTAATTAAAGGTCAATTCCCGCTCTCGGCACCCGCACTTTCCTCGGCCGATTTCATCAATCCGCGCAAGGAATAGATTGACCCCAGGCCGAACCCCCACAACACGAATACGATCTCGCGCAGGCGTTTGACCGCGGCCAGGGCGACGCCTGCTTCAGGCACCCCCGTTATCGCCCCTGCCAGGACAATCAAGATGCTGTCCTGCGTGCCCAGGTTTGCGGGCACGAAAAATGTCACGGCGCGCACCATCTGATTGACCGATTCAATGATCATGGCTTCACCCGGCGTCACGGGATGGCCGAGGAAATAGAGAATCGCGTAGGTCTCGGCAGCCCCCACCACCCAGTTCGTGAATGCCAGAAAAATCGCCGGGATGAACCGCTTGGGCCGCTCCACATAGAAATGATGCAGATGGTCCTCGACCTCGCGAATGCTTTCCAGTGCCGCACCGATACGCGCCGCCAAACGGGTGCGGCCCAACCGCGTGCCCGTCCATGACGTTGCCCGGAACTTCTGCACCCCGAAGACGACCGCGATGCCGAATGTCAGAAACAAGAACCCGCCAAGGGCCAACACCCCATACTGTCCCCCGACTTCGTGCCGGACGAGCAAGATCAACCCCACCAACATGAACACGATCAGTCCGATCAGGTTGATGGTCCGCGCCAGGATGATCGAAGCCGTTCCTTCGCGGTAACTGATGTCATGGTGACGCTTCAGCAACACGGCCTTGATCGGCTCCCCCCCGAATCCGCCGGCCGGCAACACCGTATTGAAGGCTTCCCCGACCATGCGGATACGCCACACGATATAGGACCGGGCAGCCGTTAAAGGCAGCTGAAGAATGGCCAAATGCCAGGACAGAGTGTCGATGTAGAACGCTGCCAGATAGATCAGCAATACGGCTGCCAGTCCTAACCACCCGATTTCAAGAATGCTGGCGAAGGCCCGGTCCAGGTCGATCCCGGCAACGACCCAAGCCAAAAGCGCAACACCCATGCCGATGTATAGCCAGGTCAAAAGCCGCAAAGTGGGGCTGGCACCGGTCATGTGCCTGCTCCGCTTCCCGGTCTTCCTCCGCGAAGCGCCAGCAGGGCCGGCAACAGGACGAGCGTACACATGAGCGTCAAGGCAATGGCGATGGTCAAAAGACCCCCCATGCTGGCCGTGCCCGGATGGCCCGACAAGGCGATCGCCCCGAACGACCCGATCGTGGTCAGCGCACTGAACAACACCGCCCGAGGTGTCGAGGTCTCGAACGCGTTACCCGGCGCCGCACCGCCCGCATCCAATCGCTCCTGACGATCACGCAGAACCAAGTGAATCCCGCTGGCCACACCCAAGCCGAACAATAACGGCAACACAATGATGTTGGCGAAATTGAACGGCACATCGAACAGCACCGAACACATAACGGTCAGCACCGCGGCCAACGTCAACGGCATGAACACGAACAGGACATCGTCCCATCGGCGCAGCAATAGGCCAAGCAGGATCAGGATCGCCGATATGGCGATGGCGCCCGCTTCGATGAAAGCCGACAACACGGCCTGCCCCGCTTCGAAGATGGTCACCGGTGCACCGGAAACGTCGGGCGCCACGCTCCGAACCGCCGCAACGAACCCTGCAACCGCCGCCGGATCACGCAGGTCTTCCTGCGGCAACACGTCAAGTCTGGCCTGTCCGTTCTGGGCCACGTAGCGCCGAAGCAGGGTGTCGGGCAGATCATCAAGGGCATAGGGTTCCGGGCTCATGGTATCGCGAAGCTGCGTGACCGCATCGGGGAAAACGGCAAGCAATCCCTTCTCCAGCCCCGGCAGAGCCTTGTCGTTCATACCGGCAAGAACAACGGAAAACCGTTTGGCCGCGTTGCTCAGTTCAGGGCCTGCTTCATTACTCAGCACTTTGTCCAATGCCCGCGACAGGGTTTGCGCGGCAACTCGACGGCGTTCCGGGGCGCTGTCGCCCATGGCTGGTTTACCGGGCAACGACGGCAGCATGAACAGCGCCAAATCTTGAACGATCTCGGTTTTTTCATCCTGATTGTCGGGCACGAAACTGTGGATCGACGCCACGCCGGCGACCTCAGGCAACGCCGTCAGCGTCTCGGCCAATTCACGCGCGGCTGCCACGTTATCCGCAAGCACCGTGGCGCTATAGGTCGTTGCCCCCTTTCCCGCCGCCAATTCATGGACCACGGCGACGGATTCCATCTGCCGGTCTTTTAGGTTCAAAGGATCGAAATCGAACCGCGCTTGGGGGGCAAACATCAATCCCACGATTACCGCGACCGCCGCCCCGATCAACACCCGTCTGGGATGGTTCTGCAGCGCCGACCGGGCCCCGGCCGCCCAAACAGCCCCTTCCCCATGTCCGGGTTTTGCCGGCATTAAGGACAACATGGCCGGCAAAACGGTCAGGTTCGCCGCCAGCGCGATGAACATGCCGGATCCTGCAATCAACCCCAATTCCGCCAAGCCGACGTAATCGGTCGGCAGGAACGAATAGAACGCGATGGCGGCCGCCACGGCACAAAGCGTCAGCCCACCGCCGCCTTTCGCCGCCGTGGCTTCCAACGCCGCGCCGTTGTCCATACCCGCCGCCCGGTGTTCGCGATACCGAAGGGAGAAATGGATTCCAAAATCGACGCTTAACCCGATGAACAACACTGCGAAAGCAACGGAAATCAAATTAAGGGTGCCAAGCGCCCAAATGGCGAATCCCGCCGTCCAGACCAACCCCAGAACCAACGTCGCCAAGACGGCCAGAACCAACTGCGGCGACCGTAATCCGGCGATCAGCAACCCGAACACCAGGATGAAGGAAATAATCCCGGCAAGGCCCATCCCGCGTTCGACACTTTTCAATTCGTCCTGCTGTAAGGCGACAGAACCCGAGACCCGCATGCGGACAGCCCCCGTTCCATCCAACTGCAATTCCCGCCGCATCTGCTGCAGAGCCTTGATGGATTTTCCCGCCGGTTGCAGAGAGCCGAAATCAAGCGGCGGCTTCAACACGATAAACCGTTGCGCCGCGCCGCTGTCCTTGCCGGACAAAAGCCGCCGCCATGACAAGATCGCATCTTCGCCGGCCAGCCGCCGCTCGCCGATGTCGGCGAGCATGTCCAGCACCTTGGCCAAGGCAACCGGCGGTGCCTTACCCGCCAATTGCTGTTCAATCCCCTTGCGCAGAAGGTCGAACAGCGTCGCCAGGCTGGGGTCGCCCCACAGACTGGCCAGGAACGGCTGGGCTTCGGCAAGACGCCCGGTCAGGTCTTCAAGCTCCGCCACACTTAGAAATAGCAGGCCGTTCTTTTGAAGAAACGGATCGCCTTCAGGATCGAACAGAGCACCAAACGTATTCGGTTGCGCCTTGATCCGCACCGTCACCTGGCGCGCGGCGCGGTCGACAAGTTCAGGCACGTCCCCGTCAAGAACCACCAGCAGGTTATCGCTCAACTGGGGAAACAGGCGGTTGACCGCACGGTTGTGCTGCCGGAACGGCAGTTCGGCGGACAACATATCCGTGGTGTCCGTATTGATCGCAAGATTCCGCGCCAGATATGCGACCGTCAGCCCAGCCCCCAAGATAGAAAGAATGACCACCGCCCAGGCACCGCGCCGGACCAGACCGACCCAGGTTCGGAAAGCGTCTTGAAGAAATGCACGCCCCGGCCCGCTCATCCCTCTTGCTTTCCATCCCGGGCCAGGGCATGGCGGCGTGCCCGGTATTTGAACAGCCAGTGAACGGCAAACAAAAAGGCGAACCCGGGCGCACCGATCGCGGCGACCAACAACAAGGGTTCCTGATACCCCAGCAGTACGCAAATCGGCACGGCCAGGATGGCATCGTCCGGATCAACCCCCATGAACGACCCCAGTTCGGCACTACGCGCACCGGCCAAGCTTTCCATACGCATGACCAGCCACAGGATTAACGTCACGGACGCCCCGGCAAGAACGCCTATGGGAATGGCCATCAGCCCCCATTCGCTTTCCCGCAACCCAATTCCCAGGCCGACGAAAATCGTCGCATTGCAGGTCGCATCCGCGATCAGATCAAATTTATGCCCGGCGGCACTGGTCTGGCCTGACAGGCGGGCGTAATCGCCATCCCCCCGATCCAGAATCATGGAAAGGATGAACAGGATTGCCCCCCAATCCCAGGCCGACAGCCCCCACCATGGCAGGTTCAATACCGGTGCCGGTCCAATGGCAAAAGCCACCGCCGCGGCCACGCCCGTGGCAAGGCGCACGACAGTCACCTGACTGGGGGTGACCTTCGTGCCCATCAGGGGTTTGGTCACGGTCAGGCGCGCGACCTTATGGATCCAAGTATTGTGACTAATGATCTTGCCTCCGGCTGCAGGCAGGTCTACACGATAGCCCGGAAGATCAAGAAAATTGCGGCAAAAGGCAACCAGCATCACCGTCGCGGTTGAAGAATTTATGCTGAAAACACCTGTTCTTACCGACGCACATATCCAGCAATTCGCCGATGATGGGTATCTGGTCCTGCGTCAGGGATTTTCGGCCGGGGAAATGATGCGAATCAAAACCTGGACCGAAGATGTCCTGGCCCTGCCAGAAATTTCGGGCCGCCATTGGGTCTTCCACGAACAAAGCCGCCAGACACCCGGCGAACAACTGGTCAGCCGGATCGAAAGGATTTCACCCTTTCATGACGGGTTCGGTGCGTTGACCGAAGCCCTGCGCGGCCCGGTCGGCCAATTGCTGGGCGAGGAGGCCGCTTTGTTCAAGGAAAAGATCAACTTCAAGATGCCGGGCGGTGATGGTTTCAAGCCGCACCAGGATTCCCAAGCGGGATGGGACACCTATACGGATTTCTTCATTTCGGCCCTCGTCTCGATCGATGCCGCAACTGAAGAAAACGGCTGCCTGCAATTGGTGCGCGGCCATCACAAAAACGGCATGTTCCAATCATGGGAGCCCATGACCGATGCGGACATGGACGGGATGGATTTCCAGCCCGTACCGACGGCCCCCGGCGATATCGTGTTCTTCGACAGTTTCGCCCCCCATGCGTCGGAGCCCAACATGAGCGACAAAATCCGGCGCATATATTATGCGACCTACAACCGAGCATCCGCCGGCTCATTCATGGACCGATATTACGCGGACAAGCATAAGAACTACCCGCCGGACATCGACCGAGATCCGTCGAAGCAATACGTTTTCCGAGTTTAATGGAAGGCAAGCAGGCTTGAGCGCGGGTTACTCGGCGGCATCGCCGACCCGTTCCCCCATGGGCCGATATGCCGCGATCTTGGCGCGGATTTCATTTTGCGCACGTTCCCGATCTTCCGGAAAATCGATCTCGATCCACGGAATGCCGGTGACATCCTCATAGCCGAAGATGCCGGGCTCGGACGCCTTGAGGACATCACAGAACGCATCCTCATAGACATATCCGGGCATATCACCCTGGGCCAATTCATCGGCCCGGTCAGCGACACGCCGGGCGATGTCCGGCGCCATGGTCAGGAACCCCGGCCATTCACCGATCAGGTCATGCGGCTCAGAAACCTTCTTCCCGAAATCGACAATCTGATTATCACGTACGCAGGTCTTGACCGGTTCTTCCCCCGGCACGAAATTCCGGTCCAGGATGATGCAGGTTTCATGGCCGCTGGAAATCAAGGCCTTCAAAAGATCGTCGTGGTAGTAGACGTCCGCATCCATGAACAGAACCCGCGAGCCGGCGCGCAGAACCTCGCCCGCACGGGCCAGCGACAGAATGGGGCTTTCCTCGAACCGCGGATTGAACAATGTCCGGGCGAACCCCGCAGGGGCGACCCGCGCCAGTTCATCCTCGATCATTTCCTTGCGGTGGCCGACAACGACGGTCAGGTCCTCGACGCCCAAGGACGTGAGAACCTCGATATGTCGGGCCAGAAGGGTTCGCCCGTCAAATTCAAGTAGAGCTTTCGGCGGCTCGAAATTATCGCCCCCGTAAAGGCGCCGGCCGACGCCGGCGGCAAGCATGACTGCTCTCATTTGTCGATAACATCCGCTTACAATTCGCCTGCGCAATAGGTGCGCATATGACATATCAATGTCAATAATCTGTCGTGTGATTGAAACATCCAGCGGATGAGTGACGCAGGCGTAAGCAGAAGACGTTTATTGAATGTAGCCGTTGGTGCGGAACCATTCGACCGCATCAGCCAGGGCATCCCGCGCCGGGCGGGGAGCATATCCAAGCTCTTTTGCGGCCTTGTTCCAGCGGAAAAACATCTTCTTTTTCGCCATCCGCACCGAATCGGGAGCGACCATGGGTTCCGTTCCGCCGGTCATCCGGCACCAGGCTTCCGAGACATAGGCAATGGGCATGATCAGGCCTGTTGGAACCCCGAACAGCGGCGGCCGTCCGCCCGTCAATTCGGCAATAACGCCCAGGATATCGCTGAGCCCCATGTTCTCCCCGCCCAGCACGTAACGTTCCCCGATCCGCCCTTTGGCGAAGGCCAGCAGGTGTCCCTCGGCAACATCATCCACATGGGCCACGTTCAGCCCCGTATCCACGTAGATGGGCATCTTGCCCCGTGCTGCATCGACCACGACCCGCCCTGTCGGCGTCGGCTTGACGTCGCGCGGGCCGATCGGCGTGGATGGGTTGACGATCACCACCGGCCAGCCTTCGGCCGCCGTCAGTTCCCGCACCCGTTCTTCGGCCTTGAACTTGGACTGCTTGTAGGGCCCGATCATGTCCGCATAGGTCACGGCTGTGTCCTCGTCACCGGGCGTGCCGTCCCCCGGATTGCCCAGCACGGCAACCGACGAGGTATAAACAATACGTTCCGCACCGGCCTCCGCCGCAGCACGGATGATCGCGGCGGATCCATCCACGTTGGCGCGGAACATGGCAGCCGGATCACGTGTCCAAATACGGTAATCCGCCGCGACATGGTAAAGCGCGCGGCATCCTTGGACCGCCGGCGCCAGGGTTTCCGGAGCCAACAGATCACCTTCGACGACATCGACGTCCAGGCCGGTGATGTTGCGTCGGTCGCTGCCGGGGCGCATGAGCACGCGCACGGCCTCGCCTTTTTCCAACAGCCTGCGGACCACGGCGGCGCCGACGAACCCACTGGCGCCCGTCACAAGATTGGGAGAACCATTTGTCATGGCGGGGATTTAGGCCCCATAAATGTCACAATTTCCAGGGCAAATTGCCCTCAAGCACACACTTGGCCCTTAACAACCGGCGGCCCCGCCCCCATGTTCCGTGAATTGCCTGTTTGCACTGCAATATCCTAAGGTTTACAAGGGACCCCTTCAGGATTAAGTGATCGCGATGACCAAAAGCATGAAAATTCTACTCGCCAGTCCGCGCGGTTTCTGCGCCGGTGTCGAACGTGCCATCGAAATCGTCGAACGGGCCCTGGAAATCCACGGCCCGCCCGTCTATGTGCGCCACGAGATCGTGCATAATAAGCACGTCGTTGAATCGCTGCGCGCCAAGGGTGCGGTGTTCGTCGAGGAAGTGGATGATGTGCCCGACGGCGCCGTCACCATCTTTTCCGCCCATGGCGTCGCCGAAAAGGTCGAGATCGAAGCCAATGACCGTGGCCTGCCCGTGATCGACGCAACCTGCCCGCTGGTATCAAAGGTCCATAAAGAGGGTCAGAACCATGCCAGCAAGGGCCGCGAAGTCATTCTGATCGGTCATGCCGGACACCCGGAAGTCGAAGGTACTCAGGGACGTATCCCGGGCGGCGTGCTGCTGGTTCAAACACCGGAAGACGTGGCGGCACTCACCGTCAAGGACCCGAATGCTCTGTCCTACGTCACGCAGACGACGCTCAGCGTCGATGAGACCCGCGATACCATCAACGCCCTCAAGGAACGCTTTCCGACCATTGAGGGCCCCGACGTGAAAGACATCTGCTACGCCACGCAAAACCGCCAGCAGGCCGTACGCGACATGTGCGACAAAGTCGATCTGCTGCTCGTGGTCGGCGCCAAAAATTCTTCGAATTCCAACCGACTGCGCGAAATCGGTGCGGAAATCGGCGTGCCGTCATACCTGATCGACGATGCCAGTATGCTCGACCCGTCTTGGTTAGACGATGTCGAGACAGTCGGCATTACGGCCGGGGCCTCAGCCCCCGAAGAATTGGTTCAGGAATTGATCCGCCGTCTGGGCGACTTCGGGGAAACCCGGGTTGAAGCGCTCACCGGGGTCGAAGAAAACATCGTATTCAAGCTGCCCAAGGAATTGAAACCGGGCGGCTTTGCAGCAACGGACGCTTAAAACTCATGGCAGTTCCCCTTATTCAGCAGATCCGCGTCGGCGCCTACATCATGGGCAAGAAACTCCGTGGCGTAGAGAAATACCCCCTCGTCCTGATGCTGGAGCCCCTGTTCCGGTGCAACCTGGCCTGTCCCGGCTGCGGCAAGATCGATTATGAGGACGACATCCTCAACAAACGCCTGTCCGTCAAGGAATGCCTTGACGCGGTCGATGACTGCGGCGCCCCCATCGTTTCGATCCCGGGCGGCGAGCCGCTGATCCACAAGGACATCAAGGCGGTTGTCGAAGGCATCGTGGCGCGCAAGAAGTTCGTCTATCTGTGCACCAATGCGCTGCTTCTGGAAAAGAAGCTCGATATGTTCACACCCACGCCGTATCTGACCTTCTCGGTCCATCTGGACGGCATGGAAGACCATCACGACAAGGCCGTGGACCAGCCCGGCACTTTCAAGCGTGCCGTCTCGGCCATCCGCGAAGCCAAACGCCGCGGCTTCCGCGTCAACGTCAACTGCACCCTGTTCGACCAGATGTCGGCCCAGGAAGCAGCGGAATTCTTCGATTTCTGCACCCATGACCTGGGTGTCGAGGGCATTACCGTATCGCCGGGCTATGCCTACGAGCGCGCCCCCGATCAGGAACATTTCCTGTCCCGCAAGAAGACCAAGCAATTGTTCCGCGACGTGTTCAAGCACGAAGGTGCCAAGAAATGGCGGTTCAGCCAGTCGACCCTGTTCCTCGACTTCCTGGCCGGCAACCAGTCCTACAAATGCACGCCCTGGGGCAACCCGACGCGCAACATCTTCGGCTGGCAGAAGCCCTGCTACCTGCTGAACGAAGGCTATGCCGATACGTTCCAGGAACTGATGGACAGCGTCGAATGGGATAAATACGGCACCGGCAACTACGAAAAATGCGCCGACTGCATGGTCCATTGCGGATACGAGCCGACGGCCGTGACCGATACCGTGTCGCACCCCCTGAAGGCGCTTAAGGTGTTCCTGAAGGGCGTCAACACGGACGGCGACATGGCCCCGGAAATCAACCTGGATAATCAGCGCCCGGCCGAATTCGTGTTCGAAGGCTTGGTCAAGACGCTAAGCCAGAAGATGGAAGAAAAGGCTCAGGCCGAAAAAGCCGAAGGCGAGAAAGCCGCTTAAATCAGCCGAAGGCAAGGCCCGGACCGAGACGCCCCGCCACGCGGCGCAGGACTTTCAAAGCCCGCGTACTGCCCCGCCCCAGCGTCAGTAATTTCCCGATATCGCCCGGATGACGGGCCAGATTCTTCAGCAGACGCACGCCGTCCGTGCCGCCCGTGGCGGAAACGATTTCGTCCGTCCATTCCGGTAATTGTGTGCCGGCCGTATCGGAAACAGCGCGAATGACGGCAAACGGCCGCCCGGCCTTACGCGCAGCCTGGCCAACCGCATAGCTTTCCATATCGACGGCATCCGCGCCCGTATTGGCGCGCAGCACGGATTTGCGCCGGGGCCCGGCAACGATTGTTGTCGAATGCGCCAAGGTCGCTTCCTTGCGCGCGACCTCATCCCCCAGGGCCTGCTCTAGGCGCCCGGTCCAATCCGGATCACAGGTCAGGCTTTTGCCCCCGGCGGCAATGATGCGCGCGGGAACGATCAGGTCCCCGGCTTTCAGTGCCGGGTCAAGACCGCCGCAAAGCCCGAAGCTCAAAACACCCAAAGCACCCTTGGCGAACATTTCCGCCGCCAGTTCACGCGCGCGTTCGGGATCGGCACCGGCCGTGCCGATCATCAGGTCGTCATTATCCGCAATGTCGGAAAGACACGCCGCCTCGCGAAGTACACCGGTAATGATGCCGATCGGGGCCATCGCTTCGGGCCGGTCAGATGCCGAAGGCGGGGCGTTTGGTATTACTGCGCTTCAGGTTGCGATAACGGGACAGGGTCCACAGCGGAAAATACGCGCTGTAGCCGTGATAGGTCAGATAAAACACCTTGGGGAAACCGACCGCATTGAACATGCTTTCTTCCCATTTCCCGCCTTCCCTGGGGTGGTTCAACAGGTAGTCCACGCCGCCTTCAACTTCCGAACTGTCCAATTCGCCTGCCGCCATCAGGCCCATCAGGGCCCAGGCGGTCTGTGACGGCGTGCTTTCCTTGGCCAGGCCCTTTTTATCGTCCCAATAGGTCGCGCAGTCCTCACCCCAGCCGCCGTCGGCCATCTGACGGCTTTTCAGCCAGTCAACGGCACGGCGGATATACGGCTGCGTCATATCCTCTCCGACCGCGTTAAGCGCGCATAGAACCGACCAGGTGCCGTAAATGTAATTGGTGCCCCAGCGTCCGAACCAGGAACCGTCGTCTTCCTGTTCATCCTTGAGGAACTGAATGGCGCGGGCCACCACGGCGTCATCGCGGCCATATTCCAACTGCGCCAGCATGCCCAGGCAGCGCGCACTGACATCCGAAGTCGGCGGATCCAACAAAGCGCCATGATCGGCGAAGGGAATGTGATTCAGGTGATAGGCTTCGTTGTCCGCATCGAAAGCCCCCCAACCGCCGTTTTCGCTTTGCATGCCGATGATCCATTCGACACCGCGGTCGATGGCATTCTTGTAACGAACCGGGTCCGCGCGATGCAGCGCCATGACGACGACGGCCGTGTCGTCCACATCCGGGTAATGATCGTTCCAATACTGAAAGGCCCAGCCGCCGGGACGCAGGCCAGGCCGGCGGGCCGCCCAATCGCCCTTTACTTCGGTGATCTGCCGATCGACCAGCCATTCGGCGGCCTTGTCGAGAACGATATCCCCCTTCTCGGCACCGCTTTCCTGTAGCGCATGCAAGGCCAAACCGGTGTCCCACACCGGCGACAAACAGGGCTGGCAATAGGCTTCGTCTTCGCGCTCGATAACCAGTTTTTCGATCGCGTCGCGTGCCGTCACGTAGTCAGGATGATCGCGTGGATAGCCCAGCACGTCATATGCCATGACCGCATTGGCCATGGCCGGGAAGATGCCGCCCAAACCGTCCTCGCCGTTCAGCCGCGTCTTCACGAAATCCATGCACTTGGTGATGGCCTTCTTTTCCAGCCACCCGGGGATCATGGGCTGAACCAGGCGGGCGGCCTTATCGATGGCCAGAAACACGTTGCCCAGCACATGACCGGTCGGGTTTTCCAGAAAATCGGTCTGGCGGAACGGATCTTCGGTGAACAGCTCGCGGATGCCGATGCCGCGCGGATTGCGCGCCTTGGGCCGGGTCGCCGCCAGAACGAACAACGGGATCATCACCGTCCGCGACCAATAGGCGACCTTGTCGATATGAAACGGCGACCAAGACGGCAGCAGCACGGCTTCGGGCCGGATCACCGGGGCCGCCCGCCAGGGCACCTGCTCGAACAAAGCCAGGGCAATACGTGTGAATACGTTGGAGCGTGCCGCCCCCCCGCGTGCCAAAACCGCCGCCCGGGCCTTGGCCATATGCGGGGCATCGGGGGCATCGCCGATCATCTTCAACGCGTAGTAGGCCTTGACCGTGGCGCTCATATTGAATTCGCCGTCGTGGAACAGCGGCCAACCGCCGTGTTCCCCCTGAATGCGGCGCAGGTAAGCCCCCATCTTGGCCTCAATGGCATCCTTGGGTTCGCCAAGGTAGTGATTCAGAAGGATGTATTCTGCCGGGATGGTGGCGTCGGCTTCCAATTCAAACGCCCAACTGCCGTCGCTGTCCTGCTGGCCCGCCAACCAGGATGTCGCTTCCGCGATGGTTTCATCCAGGCCGGGGCTGCCAGCGGCTTCCCCATCGGTCACAGGCATGGTACCGGTGTCGGAATCCGTGCTGTCACCCTCTGGCTGGTTGGACATGTCCATCAGTTCACCGCTGAAACGTTTTTATATCAGGCGATTAATCGCCCAGATGTACTCTTCGCAGGCGCAAAATTCAATGCCTGCGGCAATCCCCCCTCTTGTTACAGAACAAGGCTGTAAAATCAATACGATGACAGAGACGTGACAGTCAGGTCGGCCGCGTGAAAACCGGACCGGATCGATCCTTCGATCGTCGCGGGCAGCCCGGTTGCGGTCCAATCCCCCGCCAGAACCAGATTGGACCACTTGGTTTCGGCCCTTGGCCGGCGCCGATCCTCGGCCGGGGTTTGGGCGATGGTTGCCCGTTTTTCCTTCACGATGCGCCATGCCGGCATGGGTTCGTCGGCCAATCCCAAGGCGGCGCGAACTTCCGGCCACAGGCGTTCGGCAATGGCTTCATTGGGCTCTCCGGCCAAATCATCAGCCGCACTGACCGTGACCGATGCCATATCGCCCCGGACAAACACCCATTGCGCCGTTCCCCCGATAAGCCCGATGACCGGCGCTGCATCCACCGGCGCCGTGGTCAGGCGAAAATGCGCGTTTACGATGGCATGGGTTCCGCGGGGGCCTTCCAGGCCCGGGATCAGGTCCGCCGCCGCCCAGGCAGGCAGGGCGGACACGACCCGGTCTTCGGCTGTCAGGTCAATCGTGCCTCCGGCGAATTCCAGGCCTTCAAGGCGCCCGTTTCCGAACACCAGCTTACGCAGCCGATCGTTGAGGCGGACCTCCCCGCCGTGCTCTTCCAGATAGGCCAAAGCAGGTGCGACGAAACTTTCACTTAAGCCCTCGCGCGCCATCAGAGGACGGCAGGCTCCCCGCCCACGGCCGAAGGTTTCCCTGATCACCGGCCACAGCAGGCGGGCGGAAGCCGTCTCCATCGGTGTGTTCAGCACACCAATAGCCAAGGGCTCCCAAAACCGTTCATACAACATCCCCGGCCCATCCAGGCAGTCCTGGATGGTCTGATCCGCGCCCGCGCGGGCCAGGCGCAATGCCCGCAGATATTCACCAAGGGTCGTGCCCGGCACCCTGCCCCGTCCCGACAGAATGGACCAGGGAACGGCGCCTTTATCCGGGCGAACCGTCCAGACTTCCCCGGACCTTAGATCACGAAACGGAAAGGCCGCGTCTTCGGGCCCGGTCAAGCTGTCTTCCGCGCCGATGGTTTTCAGATAATCCCGGATCGCCCAATTGCCCGACAGCATCAGATGATTGCCGTTGTCGATCCGGCAGCCCAGATGATCATCGAAAAAGGACCGGCACCGCCCGCCGGCATGCCCCGCACTGTCGTGCAGAACCACCGCCCGGCCGGATGTCGCCAAACGGATCGCGGCCGCCAAACCGGCCACCCCGGCCCCGATGACATGAACGCGTCCCGTTGACATCTGCTGGCTTACAACAGGCCGTAGCGGACGGCGACCCAAAGCTTTTCCGCCTTGGACAGTCCTGACGGTTCCAGCACCCGCGCCCACCCCCGCGCCTTCATGCGGCGGAAGATACGCCCATAGGCCTCCATCATCATGGCTGCCGGCTTGACCTTGTCGGCCTCGCATTGGGCCAGCAGGCCCCGGGCTTCGATGAATTTTTGATCGGCCATGACGCCGATCTCGGCCACGGCGGCCGGCAGGTTCGGATCGGCCAGAACGTCTTCCGGGTTGCCTGCCGTCACGCCGTGATCGCGCAAAAGATCAGCAGGCAGGTACAGCCGGTCCCGTTCCGCATCTTCTGTCAGGTCGCGCAGGATATTGGTCAATTGCAGGGCAAGGCCAAGAGACGCCGACAGGCGGTTTCCCATATCCTGTCCCAGACCGAACACCCCGCAGCACAACCGGCCCACGGCACAGGCAACCCGGTCGCAGTACAGCAAAAGGTCATCGCGGGTCTGCAGGCGCAGGGCCTCGGCCGCATCCGTTTCCATGCCGTCGATCACGGCCAGAAAATCCGCTTCGGCCAGGCCGAAATGAGAAACCGGTTCGGCAAGTGCGATCGCCACCGGGTCTTCCGGACGGCCTGAATAAAGCTTTCTGATTTCGTCGCGCCAGCGGGCAAGCTCGCGCTTTTTCACATCCAACGGATTGGGTTCGTCCGCGATGTCGTCGACGATACGGCAGAAGGCATAGACCGCAAACATGGCGCGGCGCTTTTCCCCGGGCAGAACCCGCATGGCCCAAAAAAACGTCGTACCCGAAGCGCGCACGATTTTCGCCACATGCTGGCGGGCACGTGTGACCTCGGCTTCGGAAAGGGCAACCAGATTGTCCATGGGCGCTATGGATACACTGCGGGGCCGTGCCAATGCCAGCGCCCTGTTACATATCAAAAAACCGGGCGTGTTTATCGTGTTCAGGGGCACCGCTACCCCCGGCATAGGTCCGGCCTTTCCAACCGCCGCCCCTGCCCTGTCCATGGCGGCGCGCGGAATCGACGGTCATCAGGGTATAAAGCAGCCCCGCCACCGGCAGCATCGGGGCAGTCCATACAGGCTGACCATACAGCCGCAGGGTCGGGAAATAGGCCAGCGCCATGGCGAGCCAGCCGGCAAGTCCGGCTGCAAGCACATCACCCTGGCCCGTCACCGTCCCCCAAACCGTTGCCGCCGGCGGAACGAGATACAGCAGGACCATCCCCATAATGGTACCGAGCAGCATCACCGGCGAATGGCCCAGCTGTTCATAGGCCGTGCGCGCGACCATCTGCCAGATTTCACCCAGGTTTTCATAGCGCCGCAGGCTGACCGTCTCGCGGCTGAGCCCCAGCCAGATCGAGCCCCGTGCCTTCAGCAATTCCGCCAGGGCGCAATCGTCGATCAGGCGGTCGCGAATGGCCGCGATCCCCCCGGCACCTTTCAGGGACGACCGCCGCACCAGCATGCATCCGCCCGCCGCCGCCGCCGTGCGCTTGACCGGGTTGTTGACCCAGGGAAAGGGAAAGAGCTTTTGAAAGAAGAACACGAAGGCCGGAACGAGAATCTTCTCCCATCCCGTCTCGCAGTTGAGTTTCACCATCAGCGACACCAGATCGCGGTTTTCCAGAACGGCCTTCTGCACCAGCCGGCGCAGGTTGGCCCGGTCGTGCGCGATATCCGCATCGGTCAGCAACAGAAACGGCGCATCGGGCCGTGCATCCGCAGCAGCCGACAGTCCTTGCTGTACGGCCCAAAGCTTGCCGGACCAGCCATCGGCCAGGGGTTTTCCCGATACCAGATGAAACCGCTCGCCCGCCCCGGCGGCATGGGCGGCGGCCCGGGCTTCATCAGCCGTGCCGTCCGTTGAATTGTCGTCGACCACGAACAGGTCGATACGGCCGGGATAATCCTGCCCCAGGACAGACGTTACGGTCGGGCCGATGGATCCTGCTTCGTTACGGGCGGGAATGATGGCGCAGATATCCGGCCAGCCGCCGGGGGGTGCGTCCTTGGCGGCGGGGCTGAGGTGCTGATCGGCGAACCAGAACCGCCCCCGGAAAAACAACAGAACGGCCCAGACGGCCAATGCCAGCAAGGCCGCGGCGGTCATCGCCCGTAGCGGCCGGTGAGCACGTCCAGAACACCCTTGGTGCAGCACCAGATATAGCCGCCCTTGCCCAACGCCACGCGCCCGGCAATCGGGTCTTCGCGGCGCAGCTTGTCCGTCAGCCGCCGGGCGATTTCCCAAATGGCGGCGGCTTCCATGCCCAGGCGGCGGTTGTGCATGCCGCCGCCGATCGGACGGGCTTCGTCCAACAGGCTTTCCGTCGCATCCAAGCAGCGATCGATCACGCGGCGCAATCCCGGTGTCGCCGCGTCGCGGTCCAGATCCGCGACCGTCACCCCCTCGGCGTCCATCCAGTCGCCGGGCAGATACACCCGGTCGAGCGTCCGATAATCGTCTTTCAGGTCCTGAAGATGGTTGATCACCTGCAGGGCGTTGCACAGCGCGTCCGACGGGCCGTAGCCATGGGCCGACCCGCCGTGCAGGTCGATCAGGTAACGCCCCACGGGGGCCGCCGAACGGATGCAGTAATGCATCAGATCGTCCCAGTCCGCGTAGCGGGTTTTCACCGCGTCCTGCTTGAAGGCGTCGATCAGATCCTGGCAATGACGCGGCGTGATCGAGGTCTCGTTAAGGCTGTCCCGCATGCGCAGGGCCGTCGCGAAATCCGGATCATCGTCCGACGCATGGCCCAGAAGGGCCGCTTCGAACCCGGCCAGGCGCGCAACCTTGGTATCCGCATCAAGTGCCCCGTTATCGGCGATGTCGTCGATGGCACGGGCGAACCGGTAGAACCGGGCGACATGGGGGCGCAAACGGGCCGGCAGCAGGAACGAGCCGACGGGGAAATTCTCGTAAGCTGCGTCCTTGCCCGACGGCGTTTCCACCCCGGACACGGCAGCTTGGTCGGAAGCAGCAGCACCGCCCCCCGGCATCGTTTCAAGCGAATCGACGGGCTGCCCCATGACCGGTTTGTTCCTTATGAAGGATCAGCCCGCGGGCTTGGCCATTTCCCGCATTTTTTCCAGCAGGCTGTCGACGGAATTCCCGTTGTTCAGGATAACGGAATTGAATTCCTTCTGCTGGGTCAGCGCCATGGACAGGCCGTTGACGATGATATCGACGATCTTGAAAATCTTCTGGCCGTCCCGTTCGCCGACACCGACGCGCCAGCTGACCTCGACCGGGTCGCCATTGGGCCGCTTCAATATCGTATGAACGATGAAATCGTTTTCCTGGCGCTTTTCGGCGCGGCTGATTTCCAGTGATTCGCCCGAATAATCCTTGAACCCGTCCACATAGCGTTCCAGCAGCATGTTTTCGAACAGGCTCAGATATTCCTCGCGCTGTTCCGCCGTGGCCCGGCGCCAGTGGCGGCCCAGCACCCATTTGCCGATGGATTTGATGGCGAAGAAATCATGGATCATGGTGCGGAAGCGTTCCTTCCGCACGTCGCGGGCAATGTCCTGCCCGGTCAGCGAATTGATGGCCGAAGACGCCATCGAATTGACGAAGGCCTTGACCTCGTCGTTCGTGACCTCGGCCTTTGCGGCCGGTGACACGAAGGCCACCAGGAAGGCAAACAAGAGTGCAGTCAATACGTGACGCCGTCGCATGCGCATAGTCTCCTTTAGGCGCGTTGCATACACCGGCCCATGCGGTCAGTTCAAGTGCCGCATGAGATCATTGAAATTTCATCCATTTGACATTGGACCAATATACATAAATAGATGGAATCACATCCACGCGAGGACCATCCTTGCCCCTCAAGGCGAAGCTGACAGTCTACAGGAACAGGCCCGTGACGGAAAATCGACTTTCGGCCGCCCTCGACGTTTATCTGGATCAAGGCCAAAAACCCTATACCGAGGCCGTCTCGCAGTTGGAACACGCCCTGCAATGTGCCTGGCTGGCGGAACGCGAATCCGGCGACGGCGATCTGATCACGGCGGCCTTTTTCCACGACATCGGCCATATGATGCAGAAACACGGCCAGGGTGCCGCCGACCGCGGCATCAACGACAAACACGAGAACATCGCCCGCGGCTGGGCGGCCAAATCCTTCAATTACCGCGTGGTTCAGGCGGTCGGCCTGCATGTCGAAGCCAAGCGCTATCTATGTGCCACCCGCCCGGAATATTTCGACATGTTGTCGCCGGCTTCGGTCAAATCCCTGGAACTGCAGGGCGGTCCCATGACGCCGGACGAGGTTGCCGCGTTCGAAGCCCAACCCCATTTTCAGGACGCCGTGAAGGTCCGCGAATGGGACGACCGGGCCAAGGTGGCTAATCTGGAAACGCCCGGCATCGCACATTTCCGCCCGATGATGGAAGCGGCGCTGAACGCCTGAAGATACCCTTGAAGATTAAAATCTGTCCGGGCGAAACGGCGTCAGGTCCACGTTCGGTGTCTCGCCCTTCAACAGCCGTGCGATGATCCGCCCTGTGGCCGGCCCGCAGGTCAGGCCCACGTGCTGATGGCCGAAGGCATGGAACAGCCCCGGCGCCACGGCCGAGGGGCCCAGCACCGGCATGCTGTCGGGCAAGGTCGGGCGGAAGCCCATCCATTCCTGGGAAATTTCGGTCTTCACCCCGGGCAGCATGCGCGGCACCAGATCGGCCATGATCTTGGCACGTTTGAAATCGGGCGCGGCGTCCAGCCCCGCCAGTTCGACCGTGCCCGCCAGGCGCAGCCCCGTTTCCATGGGCGAGGCATAGAACGCGCGGGATTTCCACCCCACGTGATGGCGCACCTGCACCCCCGGATCGGCCAGGATGGCGTGATAACCGCGTTCGGTGCCTAAGGGGATTTTCTCGCCCAACATGGCCGCGATCTTGTGGGAAAAAGCCCCCGCGGCCAGAACGATGCGGTCGGCTTCGACCGTACCCGCCGAGGTGGCGATGGTGAACCCGCCGTCGGCGCGCCGTTCCAGGCCCCGCACTTCGTCCTCGACCAACGTGCCGCCGCGTTTGACGAAGGCTTCGGCCAATACCTTGGTCAGACGCCCCGGGTTGGACGTCGTGCCCCCGTTCAACAGGCCGTGGGCCCATTTGAAATCGTGGCTCAGGGCCGGTTCCAGATCGCGCAGGGCGGCGCTGTCCAAGGCCTCGTACTTGACGCCGTACCCGGCGCGGAAGGCCAAGTCTTTCTCGGATTTATGAAAATCGGCTTCCTTGTCGTAAACCTGCAGCACCCGGTCGCGGGTCACCAGCTCCGGTGCCCCCGCCTCCGCCGCCAAGTCGGCATAGGCCTCGGCACAGCCCATGGTCAGATGATGCATGGCGTCCGCCGCGCGGCGCTGATGGGCGGCACTGGCAAAGCCCAGCATGCGCATCATCCAGGGCAGGATATGCGGCAGCCGCGACCAGCGGATGGTCAGCGGGCCCTTGGGGTCCAACAGGTATTTCGGCACGTTACCCAGAACTTCCGGCCCGAACACCGGCACGAAGGACCAGGCCGCGAGTATGCCCGCGTTGCCGTGGGAACAGGCCTCGCCCGGGGGGATGCGGTCGATCAGGGTGACCTGGAATCCTTCCTTCGCCGCCGCCAGCGCACAGTTGACGCCGACGATCCCCGCCCCGATCACGCAGACGGTCGTTTCATTGGGTGAAGCGGTACGAATTTTTTCGGAGGAGGGTTGAGATATTGTCGTGGTCATGGATGGGGCTCCGGCTTGTCGTTGGGCGACCTTCGTGCCAAATATGGCCGGAAAGACCTACCCTGACCATCGAATTCAAGGAACCAAGACCATGGCCGACGGCGCCCATACCCCCGCGCTTCCCGAATCCGCGATCACCGCTTTGAAAGCCGCCGTGGGCGACAAGGGCTGGCTGGAAGGTGCCGCCGACATGGCCCCCTATCTGGCCGAGGAACGCGGCTATTACCACGGGGAAAGCCCGCTGGTCCTGCGCCCGTCCACGGCGGAAGAGGTTTCCAAGGTCGTTTCGATCTGTGCCGAACACGGCATTCCCATCACGCCCCAGGGCGGCAACACGGGCCTGTGCGGCGGGGCCGTGGCGCAAGCCAGCGTGCTGATCAACCTGGGCCGCATGAATGCGGTGCGCGAGATCGATCCCGTCAACGCGACCATGACGGTCGAAGCCGGATGCATTCTGAAGGACATTCAGGACAAGGCCGAAGCCGAAGGCTTGCTGTTTCCTTTGAGCTTAGCCGCCGAAGGCACCTGCCAGATCGGCGGGAACCTGTCGACCAACGCGGGCGGCATTCAGGTTCTGCGCTACGGCAATGCGCGCGATCTGGTTCTGGGGCTGGAAGTCGTCACCGCCGACGGGCGCATCTGGCACGGCCTGCGCGGCCTGCGCAAAAACAACACGGGCTATGACCTGAAACAGCTGTTCATGGGTGCCGAAGGCACGCTCGGCATCATCACCGCCGCGGTCCTGAAATTGTTCCCGCAGCCGGCGGAAACGACCACGGCCCTGGTCGCGGCCAATTCGCCCGCTGACCTCTCGAACCTGCTGACCCGCCTGCGCCGCGCTACGGGCGATCAGGTCACCAGCTTCGAATACATCTGCCGGGCCCCGCTGGATGCCGTGTTCGAACACATCCCCAACACGCAAGACCCCATGCAGGAAAAATACGAACATTATGCCCTGGTCGAAATGGCGTCCGGGCAGAAGGGCGTGATCCGCGACCTGGCGGAAGAAGCGCTCGGTGAAGCCTTCGAGGCCGAGGAAATCATCGACGCCGTGCTGGCCGAAAGCGGCGATCAGGCAGCCAAGCTGTGGAACCTGCGGGAATCCATCCCCGAAGCGCTCAAACACTGCGGGCCTTCGGCCAAGCACGACATTTCCGTGCCGGTCTCGAAAATTCCGGACTTCCTGGCCAAGGCCGACCCGCATGTCCTGGCCGCCATTCCCGGCTGCACCATCATGGCCTTCGGCCACATGGGCGACGGCAACCTGCACTACAACCTGGTGATGCCCAAGGACACCACGCCGGAAGACGCCGAACGCCTGCGCCACGAAGTCCCGCCCGGCGTGCACGACATCGCCGACGGGCTCGGTGGCAGCTTCTCTGCCGAACATGGGATCGGCCTCATGAAGGTGCATGAAATGGAGCGCTACAAATCGGACGTGGAGAAGCACCTCTTGCGCAGCATCAAGGCCGCCCTCGACCCCAAAGGCATCATGAACCCGGGGAAGGTTGTGCCGTAATCTTCTTCATTGTTTCAGAGCAATAGCAGTTATTTTTTGTTACTATGCTCGGATTGATTGAAGAGGTGGAAAATGAAAGTTCGCGAACTTCAAGAAATACTCAGCAAGCTAGATTCTGAGTTGGATCTGGTTTTTTACTGCGAAGATGAGAAGTTCTTAGCGGAAAAGCGTGCCTTCGTCTTATTTGATCTAATTGCCACGACACAGACGGACGCACAACCTGTGCGGCTCGATGACGAAACGCCATATCTGGATTTAGGTCGAACTGATACATCAAGCCCAATTGCACTGATAGAAATCACATCTGATTTCTAATTTGATGATCAAATCACATGCTCATGCCGAGTTTAGGACAGTGGTTTTGGCAAACATTTCCCAACAACAATTAGAAATTTTGATAAAGATTGAAAAGATCGAACGCGGAGCGAGCCTTTTCGTGAATGAAAGCGATTGCGAAGATTGCGTTGACAAAGGCTGGCTAGAAAGTTTGCCTGCCGGTGGATACACGCTTACTCCCGAAGGCAAAAAGAAATTGGCAGGAAGATAGAGTTCTGACTTCCAGCCTTTTTCAAGTATTTCGCAATTCTGGCAATTCTGGGGACAGTATACTTTTTGTCCGTGATGTTTGTTTCCTCATCTGTGATCTCTGTGACAAATTAATAGGGGGGAGCCTTGGAAAGGCTGGTGCCGGGTGTCGGCCGAGTAATTGAGACACAGAGATTGTCACGGAGACCACAGAGCGGCCTCGACCGCCCCACACACTTCGTCACCCCGGGCTTGACCCGGGGGTGACGTTTGAGTTGATCTCTATTTCTTCGCGTTCATGTCGGACCACCGCATGGTGATGATGCGGAACCAGTTGCCTGCGTCAGCCGCTTAGTCAAATTGCCTGGCTGCATCCTCGCGCCCGAGAATCCGCATGATCTCGACCATTCCATCGCCTAACCGGTAATAGATGGAATGAGCGCCATAAACGCTGCGCCGATAACCGGGGCGAATGTGATCGACGGCGACATAAAGGGTGGGGTCGCCCGCAATCCGATCAAACCGCGCGATCAGACCGTCGAAGTAACGATCAGCCTGTTGCAATCCGAATTCCGTGATCCCCCGGCGGTACAAGCGCGCCAAGTCGTCCTCGGCGGCCCGGCTGAGCCTATAGCCCGCCATCTTCCTTAAGGTCGGCGAGAACCGCGCGGCGGATGTCTTCCGGCGACTTGTCGCTCATGCCGCCGTCTTCCGCCTCGGTCAGGGCCGCCCGGATGCGCGCGATCTCGTCGGCGCGCATCTGCTTTTCGCGGATGGCCTCGCGGATCAATTCGCTATCCGTGGCGTAATTGCCACTGGCAAGCTGGCCCTGAATCCAGGCTTCCTGCTGGTCGGTGACCGTGATGCTTTTCTTGACCATGGACATGGCGTCAAGCCCTTGTGCGATCCATTCGATGTGTTGGTCGGATTTTATCCTACCACACACTTCCCATCCCGTCACCCCCGCGAAGGCGGGGGTCCAGAGGCGTGGATTCCCGCCTTCGCGGGAATGACGTGGCAGCCTCACCGTCTCACTGCCTCAGTGGTAGCCTTTGGATGGTTGAACCACAGAGACGGTGAGGCAATGAGCAGGCAGGAGGAGAAAGAAGACGTGGATGGCCGGGTCAAGCCCGGCCATGACGTTTATCGGGGAGGGAGAGAGGTCGGCGGTTACCCCGCCGCGCGGGCTTCCAAATCCGCCAGCAGTCCGTCCGGCACATCCACGCCCTCGGCATTGGCCTTGGCGCGGTTGGCCCAGCGGTCGGCCCCGGGGATCCACGCCCCGTCCTGTTCGGCGATGGCGCCGATCAGGGTGCCGATACGCTCGATGAAGCGGTTGTCGGCGGTTTCCTCGTCCTCATGGGCGAAGGCCGACGGGTCGATCAAGATGAAGAACTGGCCGACCTTGGGCGCCGCCCCCTCGGCCGAGAAGAAGCTGGAGGCTTCGAAGCCGTGGTTGGAGCCGGTCAGCGTGGCCGCCAGGATTTCCACCATCAGCACCAGGGCCGCCCCCTTTGCATCCCCCATGGGGATCATCATGCCGCCGTCCAGCGCTTCCTTGGCGTCCGTGGTCGGCTTGCCGTGCTTGTCCGTGGACCAGCCTTCGGGAATCGGCTCGCCCTTGTTGGCAGCCATCATGATCTTGCCGCGCGCGACCTTGCTGAGCGCCAGATCGACCAGCACCGGATCGCCCCAGTCCGAACCATCCGCGTTGCGCCGCGGGCAGGCGAAGGCGATGGGGTTGGTGCCGTACAGCGCCCGGTTGCCGTTCCAGGGGGCGATGGCCGCGGGCGCGTTCAGGAAGCCCATGGCGATCAAACCGGCGCGAGCGGCCGCTTCGACCGGATGGCCGCCGACGCCGCCGTGGTGGGAATTGCCGATGGCAAGGCCGACGATGCCCGTTTCCTGGGCCAGCGTGATGGCCCGGCCCAGACCCAGATGAATGGCCGGATAGGCGAAACCGCCGTTCGCGTCAACGCGGAGTGCTGCCTGCGCCGTCTGTTCCAGGCGGGCGATGGCGCTGCCGTCGACCTTACCCGACTTGGCCTGATCGGCGTAGCTGGGCACCCGCGACAGGCCGTGCGACGGCACGCCGTCGGCTTCGGCCTGGACCAGGGCGCGCACCACATGGGCCGCGTTGTTTTCGGAGACGTTGGAATTGAGGAAGACCTTGAAGGCCAGTTGTTCGAGTTCTTCCAGGGTCTTTTTCGCCATCGTGTCTATTTCCCGTTCAGGCAGTTGAGAACCGCATCGGCGGTGACGGAGGATACCTTGCCCTCGCCCTCTTCCGTGCGCGGGCCCACATGGGGCGTGCAGATCAGATTGGGCACGCCTTCGAAGATGTTGGGGGATGTCAGGGGTTCTTCGACGAACACGTCGGTAAAGGCACCCCACAGCTTTTCCGATTTCAGCGCGTCGACCAATGCCTGTTCATCGACGATGCCGCCCCGCGACAAGTTCATAAGAACCGCCCGGTCCTTCATCTTGGCGATGGTCTGGGCGTTGAACAGGCCCCGCGTATCGTCGGTCAGCGGCACGTGGACCGAGATCACGTCGCAGCGGGGCAGAAGATCATCCAGGGTTTCGGCGCGTTCGACCTTACAGTCGGCCCAGCGCGGATCGTCCTTGGCGACCCAGGGGTCGAAGCCGATGCGCTGCATGCCGTTGCCGCGCGCCCGCCAGGCCAAAGCCTGCCCGGTCCAGCCCATGCCGATGATGCCCAATGTCTTACCCTGGACCTCGCGGCCCATCAGTTCCAGGCGCGGCCATTTGCCGGACGTCACGTCGGCCGTCGAATTATAGGACCGGCGCAGCAGGGCATAGATCGCGCCCATGGCCAGTTCGGCCACGGAATCGGAATTGGCGCCGATGGCGGGAAAGACCTTGATGTCCCGGGCCGCACAGGCATCCATGTCGATGTTGTCGAGGCCGACGCCCAAGCGTCCCACGCATTCCAGCTTGTCGGCGGCGTCCAGCACCGCACCCCGCACCTGGGTCGCGTTGCGCACGATCAGGCCGCGCACGCCCGCCATGTGCCGGGGGATTTCGTCCTGTTTGGACACAAGGTCCGGCAGATAGGCGACGTCGTAGTCCTGGGCCAGGCGGTCGACCTCGGATTCCAGCATGAACTCGGTGATCAGGATATCGGGCATGTTTACCCCCCTTTTGCCGGTGATTGATTGCGCACAATCTACCCGCACGGCAGCTCATTGTCTCACCGCCTCTGTGGTAAAAATGAACCACAGAGACAGTGAGGCAGTGAGAAGGCTTTTTACTTACTGATTGGCGGCTTCAAGCGCCTTCATGAAACGGTCGCGAATCACGACCTGGTCCATGGTGATGTTGGGCACCGGAATGTTGCCCGACTCGCACTTGCAGACGATGACCGTCATCTTCTTGGACGCGATGGCGTCCTTCATGACCTGGGCCGTGTCTTCGGCCTTGCATTCGATCACGTTGTCGCAGCCGCAGGCCTCGGCGACCTTGGTCAGCGAGGTCTTCTTGCCGGCATAGGTCGGCTGATCGCCGGTGGAGCCGTAAGAGCCGTTGTCGATGATCAGCAGGATGTAGTTGTCGGCCACGTTGTTGGCGATGGTCGGCAGGGTGCCCAGGTTGGTCAGGACCGAGCCGTCGCCGTCGATGGCGATGATGGTCTGCTTCTGCGCAAGGGCCAATCCTAAGCCGATGGACGACGACAGGCCCATGGTGCCGAGCATGTAGAAGTTGGTCGGCTGGTCGTCCAGCAGGTGGAGTTCCTGGCTGGGCAGGCCGATGTTGCAGACCACGAACTGATCGGAAATGACCGGGATCAGGCTTTTCAGAACGTCGGAGCGGATCATGGTCATTCCCCTTTCCAGAAGGTGGCGTCGGTCAGAATGGCCACCGGCTTGTTGCACATGAAGGTGTACTTGAGAATCTTGTCGAGCTCGCCCGCGTCTTCCCGCTTGTGGAAGTGGTAGGTCGGGATCAGCATCTGGTTCAGCAGCGCCTTGGTATGCAGGGCCATTTCCACCTGGCAGGCCACCGGCTCGCCCAGTTCGCCGCGGTAGCTGATCAGCATGGGCAGCGGGATATGGTAGAACTGGATCAGCGTCGCCAGGGAGTTGAGCGTCACGCCCAGCGCCGTGTTCTGCATGATGATGGCCGACCGCTTGCCGCCCATGAAGGCACCGGCGCAAAGCCCCATGCCCTCGTCTTCCTTGTTGCACGGCACGTGATGGATGCTGTCGTGGTTTTCAGCTTCCTCGATCACGCCGCCCAGCTGTTTACACGGCACTGTGGTGATGAACTCGATGTTGTTATTCACCATGTCCGTGACGATCTGTTTATGAATCGACAAGACTTGTCCTCCGGGTTCAAATTCCTCGCAAACGACCGTGCCCTACACTGGCCGCCGTCACGGCACCATGAGGGGTGCGCCCGGCGGGGACAACGGCTTTGCGCCGAATGGATGTGGTTCAGGGTGCGCCCTGGGTTTCCTCAAAATACTTCAAGACCGGACCGGGGTTGACCTCCCCTTGTTGATTGGCCCGTCTCCGCAATAGTCCCCGGCTCTTGCCCGCGTCAAGCAAGTCTTATAACTCTTATATAAGACTTGGTGTTTTTCATCATCCAAAGCCAACGAGGCGAAAGGACAGATCATGGCGGAACATGCCCGGGACGGACGCCGCCCCGCGGGCGGCATGGGCGATCCGGCAGCGGGGCTTCTGCCCGGCGGCGGGCCGCTCTATCGCCGGGTCAAGGAACAGCTGGTGCGCGAAATCGGCCAGGGACGATATCCGGTGACCGATCCCCTGCCGTCCGAACAGAAACTGGCGGCGCGCTTCGGCGTGGCCCAGGGCACGGTGCGCCGGGCGCTGGACGAACTGGCGCGGGAAAATCTGGTGATCCGCCATCAGGGGCGCGGCACCTTCGTCCATGCCCATGGGCCGGAACGGGACCGCTTTCATTTCTTTCATCTGGTGGCCGAAGACGGCGAGCGCCGCCTGCCGGCCTCGCGCGTGCTGTCACTGACCCGCCGGCGCGTGACCCAGGCCGAGGCTCTGACCCTTGACCTGGCGGCGCAGGATCAGGTGGTGGAAATCAAGCGCGTGCGGGAACTGGCGGCCCGCCCGGCGATCCTGGAAACCATCATCCTGTCCGACCACCTGTTCCCGGATTTCGCCGCCCTGGGCAAGGCCAAGGTGCCCAACACATTGTATGAGTTGTATCAGGACCGCTTCGGCGTGATCGTCCATCGCGCGGTCGAAAAAATCACCGCCGTGGCCGCCGGGCCGGAAGACGTCACCCACCTGGGCCTGAACCGGGGCGCCCCCCTGCTGCGCATCGAACGGGTGGCGCTGACGCTGGACGGCACACCGGTGGAGCTGCGCATCTCGCGCTGCGACACGGCCCATCTGGCCTATCTCAGCGATCTTTTGTGACAGGATTTAGGGGCGGAAGTTACTCCGCCGCCGCCAGATCGGCGTTGTAGCGGTCGAACAGAGCCATGTTGCGCGGCACGTCATAGGGGCGTTCGGTCAGGCCCTGGGCTTCCCATTCGCTGCGCGGTTCCTCGAAGAAATTACCGCCGTAGACATGCAGGGCACCGGTCATCCGGTCCAGCGGGTTGGTCACGGAATGCACGATGTCCTTGCCCAGCGGCGCCACGTCGCCCGGGCGCATGGCCTTGGCGCCGGCGGCCTCGATCCGGCTATGGCCGGGTTCGCCCTCGACCTTCTTCCAGAACACATTGTCCTCGGCCCCCGTATACAGGCCGATGACCGCCCACATGTTGTGATTGTGCGGCAGCAGGGTCATGTAGGGCCCCCAGACGAGGTTGAGAATCGTCAGTTCGTCGGACACGTAAATCTTGTCCGGCCCCGCCTTGGTCGGCTCGCCCAGACCGCGCAGCAGGTCGGCCGGGTCGCTGCAGGCGCGTTCCACCAGTTCCTTCACCGCCAAATGGCTGTCGGTCTCTTTGATGGCTGCGAGACAATCCTGGGTGAAACGGTCACGGTCGAACATGGTCGGGCTCCTGGGCTGTTAAGTGCGGGGGCAATTCTCCGCCGTCATGGTGTACATTTGAGCTACCACCCCGCCCACCACAGGGCAAGCGCCATTCGTTTCAACCGGCGGGGGCCCCTGCCGAATGTATGAAGAATCTTCATCTCCTTGATGCCGGTTTCCGGTATGGGCGGCAGCGGCATCACATCCTCTTTTTGCCACGTCAAACGCCTGATTTCCGGGCTTTCTTTAATCCGCACATTGTGCGTATTTTGTGATTTTGCGGGGATTTCCGGACTTCGCAGGCGCAAGATATCCACATCTCTGAGTTTCAGGCGATTTGACCCGAATTTCCCGATCCGCCGCAAAAATTCTGCGATTGAAGCTGCAAGCCGGCGGGCATTCGGTCGCTTGTGTGAATTCCTGTAAAGAACGTGCCTTCTGTTCTTTCACATACCCGCAAACTTCACATCGACCTACCACGCCCGCCAATGCCTAGCGATCCGGTTTCCGGGAGCGCCGGCCTGAGTTCCATGATATGCAATCGAAACGCCCGGCACACAACGGTTTCAGACTTGGAACGGTCAAACTGTCACTAAGGGAATCCCTATCGGCGGATGATTTTCAAATATGCAGCGCAGACCGGGGCGGCGTTTGCACTCGCCAGCCCATCGCGGCTAGATGCTCACCATCGTCCTAGCCATACCGCCATCGGAGTCCCGGCGTACACGCAGTTGTCGGCAATCATCGAAATGGGCGGCTATTCCTGCGATGACGGTGATGGTGACGATATCGGGAACTATCCCCAAAGTTATCCACACCCCGGGTCAATTCCACCAATTCAGGCCAATTCGACGGTTCTGTGGAAATACGACGGGGTTGGCACACACGCAACGGACACCGCCTATGAGCCAGAGACCCGCCGCCTAACGCCCGCCCGCGACGTTCAATACCGTGCCGGTGACGTATCCGGCCGCGTCGGTGCATAGCCAGAATACGCCTTCCGCCACTTCTTCCACCTTGCCGATCCGGCCCATGGGGATGTCGCTTTTTAGGGCTTCATCAAAGCGCTGGGCGATTCCGCCCTCGACCGCCATGTCCGTCAGCACATAGCCGGGGGCGACCGCATTGACCCGCACACCTTCCGCCGCGACCTCGCGGGCAAGGCCGTTGGTGAACACATCGATGGCACCCTTAAGCGCCGCATAATCGGCCCATTGTCCGGCCCCACCCTTCTTGGTCGCGGTCGAGGAAATATTGACGATCACCCCGCCCCGGCCACCCACCGCGGTCGACATGCGCTTGACCGCTTCACGGCAGAACAGCACGGGGCCGATGAAGTTGATGCGCGTGACGTCTTCCAGGATTTCCCGCGTGACCTCAACCGCGCGGCGCCGGGGGCCCGACACGCCCGCGTTGTTGATCAGTGCGTCAAGCATGACGCCCTCGCCGTCGAGCTGTTCGAACAGGGCCAGGATGCTGTCCTCATCCCCGGAATCGCAGCGGACCGCCCGCGCCCCCGCATCCGTCGCGACCTTATGGGCGGCGGCCGCATTGGATACGAAGGTAAAGACGACCGACCAGCCGCGTTCAGCGAACAGCCGCACCATGGCCTCGCCGATGCCGCGGCTGCCGCCGGTGATGAGGACGGTCTTGCTCATGAATGGGTCCCTTTTGTTTGCGCAAATGCGTCGTCGCGCCGGCTTTCGCCGGCACCCGGGGTTTGCAACTACCGCATCACGAACGGATTGGGGACTTCCGTCGCCATGGAAATCCACACCGACTTGGTTTGCAGGTATTCATCGATGGCTGCCTGCCCGCTTTCCCGGCCCAGGCCCGATTGCTTATACCCGCCGAAGGGCGACATGTAGCTGACGGCCCGGTAGGTGTTGACCCAGACCGTGCCGGCCTGCAGTTCCTGAGACATGATGAAGGCGCGGCGGATGCTTTCCGTCCACACCCCGGCGGCCAGGCCGTAGACCACGTCATTGCCGACGGCCAATGCTTCTTCTTCATCCTCGAAGGGAATGACGGAAAGGACCGGGCCGAACACCTCTTCCTGGGCGATGCGCATCTGGTTGTTCACGCCGGTGAAGATGGTCGGCTCGACGAACCAGCCGTCACCGCATTCAGGCCGCGTCGCCTTGCCGCCACCCAATACGGCCTCGGCGCCTTCCCCTTTTGCAATGTCCATGTAGCCCAGGATTTTCTCGTACTGGGGCGGCGTGGTGACCGGGCCGACCTGAGTGTCCGGATCCATGGGGTCGCCCATCTTGGCGGTCTTGGCCAGCGCCACCAGCTTGTCGACGAATTCGTTATGGATCGATTTCTGAACCAACAGGCGCGAGCCCGCGATACAGGTCTGTCCTGTGGCGGCGAAAATGCCCGAGATCACGCCCTTGACCGCGTTTTCCACATTGCAGTCGTCGAACACGATATTGGGCGACTTGCCGCCCAGTTCGAGAGATACCTTCTTGAACGACTGCGCCGCCGTGGAATAGACATGCTTGCCCGTGGCCGATCCGCCGGTAAACGCGATCTTGGCCACGTCCGGATGGTTGATCAGCGCTTCGCCCGCTTCCTTGCCGTAACCGGTCACGACGTTGACCACGCCGTCGGGGAAGCCTGCTTCCTTGAACAATTCGACGAATTCCAACGCCGACGCCGACGTGAATTCGGACGGCTTGATCACGGCGGTATTTCCGGCAGCCAGTGCCGGCGCCAATTTCCAGGCCGTGAGCATGGGCGGCGAATTCCACGGCGTGATCATGCCGACAACGCCAAGCGGTTCCTTGCGCGTAAAGTTGAAGGTATCCGGTTTGTCGATGGGGATGACCGCCCCCTCGATCTTGTCGGCCAGGCCGCCGAAGTAATGATACCACTGGGGCGCGTATTTGGTTTGCAGCCCCATTTCGGCGATCAGCTTGCCATTGTCCCGGACTTCCGTGGCCGCAAGGTCATCGGCCCGCTCCGCCATCAGATCGGCCAGCCGGCGCATCAGATGCCCGCGTTGGGTCGGTGTGGTCTTGCGCCATACGGGTGCGGCCGCCTTGGCGGCCTGGACAGCACGGTCGATATCTTCTGCGTTGCCGCGCGGAATTTCCGCCCAAGCCTTACCCGTGTAAGGATTGGCGCTTTCGAACCATTCACCCGATGCCGGGTCGGCCTTCTTGCCGTCGATGGTCATTTGATAACGTTTGAGGGTCCCCATAGTCGTCTCCTGCTAGATCGAATTTGCAGCGATCCTATCAGGCAGGAAGCAAAATCCAATAGGGCCAACATCGGCTGCGTGGCCGCGCCACGAAATCGGTCACGGGACGCACCGGGGAAATGAAGGCCTAACAGGCGATTTTAAGGGGTTTGGGTTCCTGTGCGGCGATGCGTGATGGCGGAATCTCCAGGATGACCCGAAAACCACAACCGACACCGGACTTGATCGTGAAATCGCATCCATGTGCTTCGGCGATCTTCTTGACGATCCACAGGCCCAAACCGGCACTGTCGGTATAGGTATCCGGGTTATCGTTCATCCGTGCATATCTTTCCGCCGCATTCGCCAAACGGTTGGTCGTCAGACCGACCCCGTTGTCATAGACCGTCAAATACACGGAACTTCCCGGCCCCGGGCAGAGCACATGAATGCCGATATCGGCGTCTTTTCCGGCATACTTCATCGCGTTCGTCAAAAGGTTGGTGACATAGCGGCGGAACAAGGTCTGATCGAAAACAACGTCTACCGACGGAACATTACCCGAAACAGAAACCGTCTGATTTCCGCCCTGCCAGCCGGAGATCAACTTGCTGCAGAACTGCAATTCGTTCATCAGATCAAGGCGCTCTTCGCGAAGGATCAATTGGTCTTCGGATTTGAGCCGGGAAATATCCAGAATTTGCGAGATGGTCAGGTCGAGCATGTATGACGCCCGATTGATGTCTTCGGCGTATTCGGCATATTTCGCATGCCCCATGGGACCAAAGGCCTCAGCCCGCATCATTTCGGAAAATCCCATGATGCTGTTGACCGGGGTTTTCAGGTCATGGCTCATGGCCGCGAAAAACCCGTCGCGGGCGGCCAATGCCTCGCGCAATTCGTATTCAACCTCCAAACGGTTTTGGTTCTCCGCCTTCAGCTGAGCGATCAGATTCTGGTTTATGCGGACCTGCCCGAACAACAAAGCAAACACATAAATCACCAGTGAAACGGCGATCACCGGCACTTCGTCCAGTTCCCAATTTTCATGGGCACCGGCAAACTGGTGCCACTGTTCCATCGGATCCAGGTCGGCGGCCAACAGGTGGGTCAGAATCACCACCAGGATACCGCCGACAACGGCGAGAATACGGTTATTGGTTTTGACTTGCATATGAACAACGCTGCCCATTTTGGATGACACAATGCCATGAACGCATACCGCGCGTTCGGCAGGTCACACAAAGCAACTTGCATGCCAGGAGAACTCTAAATGGGCGGGGCCTGTACTTAAGGCTTAGACCATTGCCGAAAGGACATCCTCTTTCGTCGCGAATTCGTGGGTCAGACAGTAGGTCTTGGCGATGACCTTCCATTCGCCGTCGATGCGAATGCAGGCCAAAAGGTCCGTGAAGTCGCGCTTTCCGACCAGAACCTCGACCTTCACATTGGCCGTATCCGGCCCGGCGAAATCGATGGAGACGATACGTTCCTTGCGGGGAAATCCAGCGGCTTCGGGGGCACCGCGGCTTTTCACCACTTCTTCGAATTCAGCCATGGTCAGGTGTATGCGCTCGCCGCCCACGTCGGCCGCGTTCATGCGCGCGTCCGGGTGGAACGCTTTCTTGAACAGAAGGTCCAGATCGCCCTTATAGAGCCCGTCAAGATAGGCCTGGATGCAGGCCGTCACGCCTTCGATGTCGCTACCGCTCATGCCTGAACCTTTCACATTCAAATTTTCTCCCCCGCGAAGGCAGGGGACCAAAAGCACATTCTGGATTCCCGCTTACGCGGGAATAAGTGTTAAAAACAACGACAACCTAAAGCAGGCTGTCCGGCCCCAACAGCTTTTCCCGGAAGCGGTTCTTCAGATGCACGCCGTCCTTGGTCGGCAGGATAAAGGGCAGGTTCTCGGTCTTGACCTTGATATCGACGAACACCGGGCCCTTGGCTTCCTTGATAATGGGAAGGATCGTTTGTAATTCAGCCTCGGTCTTGACCTGTTCCGCCACCGGGAAACCGCAGGCCTTGGCCACGGCAACCAGGTCGACAGGCCCCGCAGTATGGGTCGCCTGCATGCCCGTCTCACCGTAACGTTCGTTGTCGAACACCACGATGGCGAGGTTCTCGACGCCCTGGGCGGCAATAGTCGCGAACGATCCCATGGCCATCAGCATCTCGCCGTCACCGGTCATGACCATGACGCGTTTTTCGGGCTGAGCCACGGCAAGGCCAAGGCCCATGGTGGCGGCCCCGCCCATCGCCCCCCACAAGGGGAAGGTCAGCGGATGATCACCGGCAGCCGTCGCATCCCAGTTGGGCGAACCCAGGCCGGTCACAACCAGGAAGTCGTCATCCCGGTCGACCAGCAGGGTCTTGGCAACCTCGCGGCGGAGGAGTTCGTAATTGTCGGCGCGTTGTACGTCCATGTCTTTTCTCCCCACCCTATTTGCCAAAGGTCTTCACAGGCATGAGCTTCTGATTCAAAAGCACCGCCGACATATCGGGCCAGCCGTAAGCATGTTCGCCGGCCGATCGCACGGTCTCGCCGACCGCGTCCGGATCATCGACCTCGGTCACCGCGACGCCCATGGCTTCCAAGGTCGGACGGGTGCCTTCGCCCATGGGCTTCTGCCAGGGATTGAATTCGCGCCATTGGGCCCGCATGGATACGATCATGAACAGCGGAAAACGGCAGGTGTTCGACAGCGACAGCATGTTGATGCAGTTGCCCACGCCCGAGGACTGGATCAGCATCACGGCCCGCTCACCGCCCAGCCAGGCGCCGGCGGCAAGGGACACACCCTCTTCTTCCGTCGTCAGCGGGATGCAACGCATGGCATTGTCGGCTTCGCACATCTTCAGAAGGCGGGCATGTCCGGCGTCGGGCACATAGGCGACCTGACGCACGTCCAGATCCTTGAGGACGTCGTAGATATCCGGCGCCCAGGCATAATTCTCGGTCATGGTTCGGCTTTTCGTCCGTTGAGAGGTTATCGACTTTAAAAACGATGCATGCCGCCGCCAAATGAATTTATATGGCGGGCCTGTTGAGGATTCCTATGGCTTGGCTTCAGCCTTCCTTGATTTCGTGACCGTCATAGGCGTCAAGCGCCCATCCCGATTTCCAGCGTTTGTAGAGCACCCAGACACCGCCGGCGACCACGACACAGGCAATCACCGGGCGTGGGATACCGCCCATCATGAACAGCGGCACCGACATGGCGAAGCAGGCCACGGGCAGATAGAACAGCGTCCACTTCTTCTTGCTACGCTGCGCCTGGAACCAGGGGAACGCGGCCGAAAACAGAGCGATGATCAGGAAGAACAGCGACCACGGCCGGGTCAGGAAGTGGGTCAAATCCGTATCGATGGCCATGGCACGGGCAAGGTTCAGTTCCGCGATATTGCCCAGCACGACGCCCAGGATCATCGGCGCCAGGGGGAACCCGAAATGGCGCATCAGGAAACCCAGGATGCCGAACCACAACAGCGTCCACAGATCGTGGTCGACATTGTTCAAGGCGAACACGCCGATCCCGCAAAACCCCAAAATCACCCCGGCCAGCACATACATACGCACCCGCGTGACCAGCACGAACACCCGCAGCATGCCCGATTGCAGCAGCAACATGATGCAGGTCGCCAGGAAGAAGGCGATGAAGATCGAATAAGCCAGCACGGGCTGTTCGGAAATGAAGGTCGGGCTCGGCACCACGTCGTGGATCAGAAGCGCACCCAGCATGACCGCCGCCGTCACGTCGCCGGGAATGCCCAGCGCCATCATGGTGATCAGCGCCCCGCCTTCAACCGCGTTGTTGGAGCTTTCCGGCGCCATGATGCCCTCGGGCGTGCCGGTGCCGAATTTTTCCGGCTTCTTCGATGCCTTCTTGGCCTGATCATAGGCCAGGATGTTGGCGACCGATCCGCCCGCCCCCGGCAGGATGCCGGTGAAGGTGCCGATCAGGGCGGAACGTATGATCACGACCCAGTTCTTGAAGATCACCTTAAGCGCTTCGATGTGTTCGATGCGCGCCTTGATTGTGCCTTTCTCGGACAACGAGGTCCGGGCGCTTTTCGGGTCGCGCACATCGTTCAGCAACTGAGAGAAAGCGAACAGGCCGATCAGAACGGCGATAAAATCGAAACCGGACAGCAGAATTTCCGATCCGAAATCGAACCGCGCCATGCCGACGGCTTCGTCTTCGCCGACGGTTCGGACAAGCAGCCCCAACGCCCCCGCGATCAGGCCCTTGACGATATCCTTGCCGGCAAGACTAGCGGTAATGGTCAGCGCGAACATGACCAGCATGAAGTAATCCCAGGGCTGGAACTCCAGCCCCACACGCGCCAGTTGCGGCGCCAAAGTTACCAGCAGAACGGCGCTGATCATCCCGCCGAAGAACGACGACCACACGCCCAGGCCCAGCGCAAGGCCCGGCTTGCCCTTTCTGGCCATGGGAAAGCCGTCGAAGGTTGTCGCCACGGATGACGGCGTGCCGGGAATGCCGGTGAGAATCCCCGCCATCAGGCCGCCCGACAACCCGCCGACCAGAACACTGACCATGGTGGCAAGGCCTTGTTCCGGCGGCATGGAAAAGGTAAACGGCAGCGTCAGCACCACCGCCATGGCGATGGTGAAGCCGGGGATGGCGCCAGCGATCAGTCCGCCGGCGACGCCAACGAACATAAGAATGATTGTCTTGATATGCAGGATATGGCCGAAGGCGTCGGCGACATTTTCCAAAATCATGTGCTGTCCCCGTCCCCTAGATGCCGGTCAATTCGCCCGAAGGCAGAAGCACGTTCAGCCCGTAGGTGAACAATGACCACATGCCGCCGACGCTGATGACCGCGACCGCCGCATGCAGGGACAGTTGCCGGGGCGACCATCCGCCAAGTGCCGTCAGCAAAAAGAACACGAACAGGACCCCCGAAATCAACATGCCGAGATACGGCAGCACGGCCAGATATCCACCGAAAAGGACAAAACAAATAATCGGGTTCCGCCAATAGGAAACCCACCCACCGATCGTCGACGGCTCGCCCGCGTTGGCATCGGGATCATCCGGACCCCGCCGCAAGGATTGAACCAGATAGATCAAGGTCAGGATGGTGAAAAACGTTAAAATTACACGCGGCCAGACGCTCGGTGCCAGGACGCCATAGTCCGGCTCGCGAATATCGAAACTGGCCCAGAACATCACACCGCTAAACAGCAGCAGAAAAACGGCGACGTAAACGTCACGGTTCAGTCGACCCATGGATGCCCCCAATTCGTCGGATAATGAAGTGCGCTAAACGGTCGAGGGCGGCCCACACATGCGGGCCGCCCCCTTAACCGAATGGGCTTACTTGCCCTTGTACATGCCGATCTTGATGGCGACCTTCTTATAATCGTTGAAGGTCTTCTCGGCCCATTTGCGATAGTCGCCGGGGCCGACCCAGGCCACGTCCGTGCCCTTGGCATCCATCTGCTTTTTCAAGGCTTCGTCTTCGGCCGCCTTCTTGAACACCATCGACCAATGATCGACGATATCCTTGGGCGTGCCCTTCGGCGCGACGATGCCGCGTTTCAGGGCGAATTCCATGTCGACGCCCAGTTCCTTCAGCGTCGGCAGGTCCGGCAGGTGCTTGGAGCGCTCGTTGGCGGCAATAGCAAACGCCTTCAGATCACCGCCTTCGATGTACTTTTTGCCCGAAGCAATGTTGATCGTGCCCAATTGGATCGAGCCGGACAGAAGTGCTGTCATCCGTTCGCGCGTGCCGTCGAAAGGCACGTACTTGAACTTCATACCCGTCAGGTCTTCGAGCAACAACCACATGAACTGGCTGGTCGAACCGAAAGTCGCACCTGCCGGAATTGTATCCGGTGCGGCCAGCGCGGCTTTCTTGAATTCCGCGAAATCTTTCCAGGCGACCTTGCCCGACGCGCCAACGATGTCCGGCGTCGAGGTCAGCAGTGCGACCGTTTCGAAGTTGTCGTACTGGAACGGAATGCGGCCATTCAAAAAGCTGGTGATGGCGCTTTGGTGGATGGCGAACAGCGTACAGCCGTCGGGCCTGGACTTGGCTGCTTCCTTCGCCCCTTTGTTACCGCCCTGGCCGGGAACGGTCACGACCTGAAGGCGGGGCTTGGCGCCCTGTTCGTTCACGATCTTCTCGAAAATATTGAAGATGATCGCGGTGCCGCCGCCCGGCTTCCACGGCACAATCAACTTTGCGGTATCGCAAGTGAAGTTCGGCGCGGCCTGCGCCGGTTGGGCGCCCGCCAGTCCAATGCCGAAAGCAGCCGCAGCAACGGCAGCGACGGAAATCGTTTTCTTCATTTATTTTCTCCCTGGTGGTTTGATTTCGGCGCATCGACCTTGCTGCGCCGGAAAGCAGGAAGCGTAACGGATGCGCCAATTCGATGCCAGAGCCAACCTGCGTATCGGCAGAGGACAATTCATCGAAAACGATGGCGCCAGTTTTGGAAAACAATGGCACCAGACATGCCTTTGAGTTGCGGCGGGAAAAGGAAGGGGATAGTTAAGAAGGCAGGTTTCGAAGACATTTCGCGCCACACTTCATCACTTACTCAAAAGGTCTATTCATCATGCCCGCGACACAGCCCTTCACCACCCGCCCCGAAATCCTCGGCACCTTCGGCGTGGTGACCTCGACCCACTGGCTGGCGACGGCCGTCGGCATGGCGATTTTGGAAAAAGGCGGCAATGCCTTCGACGCGGGTGTGGCGGCGGGCTTTGCCCTGCAGGTCGTGGAACCGCACTTGAACGGTCCCGGCGGCGACGCGCCGATCATCACCTATACCGCCAGCGATGAAAAAGTGAACGTGATCTGCGGCCAGGGCGTTTCGGCCGCCGGCGCCACCATTGAAAAGATGAAGGCCCTCGGCCATCAGATCATGCCGGGCACGGGCCACCTTTCGGCCGTTGTTCCCGGCGCCTTCAGCGCCTGGACGACGATGCTGCGTGACTTCGGCACCATGCGACTGCGCGACGTGCTGGAGCCCGCGATCAATTTCGCAGGTAACGGCTATCCGCTGGTCCCCAACATCTGCAACACCATTGCGACCATCAAGCCGATGTTCGAAGACGAATGGCATACGTCGCGCGATATCTGGCTGAAGAACGGCGCCGTGCCGAAACCCGGTTCCGTGTTCAAGAACGAAGTCATGGCCGATATGTACCGGCGCGTGATCAAGGAAGCGGAATCCGCCGGCGGCGGCCGCGAAGCTGAAATCAACGCGGCCCATGACGTCTGGTACAAGGGCTTCGTCGCCGAAGCCATCGACACCTTCATGCGCGAACCGGTCATGGATACCTCGGGCGAACGCCATGCCGGGTTCCTGACAGGCGACGACATGGCCGAATGGAAGGCAACGATCGAAGCCCCCCTGACCTATGACTACATGAATTACACGGTCTGCAAGACCGGCCCCTGGGGTCAGGGACCGACGCTGCTGCAGCAGCTTGCCTTGTTGAAAGGGTTCGATCTTTCATCCATGCCGTTCACCGGCCCCGACTTTGTCCACGTCGTCACGGAAGCCACCAAGCTTGCCTTCGCCGACCGGGAAAAATTCTATGGCGACCCGAACTTCATCGACATTCCCATGGATGTCCTGCTGTCCGATGCCTACAACGATGCGCGCCGCGCGCTGATCACCGACAAGGCTTCCCTGGAACTGCTCCCCGGTGACGTGCCCGGCTTCGGCGCCGATCCGATTATCCGCGTTCCCACGCCCGAGGAAATTGCCCAACCCAGCGCGCTGGGCATCGGCGAGCCGACGGTCGCCCGGTTCGACGACATGGAAGTCGCCCATGACGGCCATTCCGCCGGCGACACCTGTCACTTCGACATCATCGACAAGGACGGCAACATGGTTTCGGCCACGCCGTCCGGCGGCTGGCTGCAAAGCAATCCGGCCGTCCCTGGATTGGGCTTCTGCCTGACCAACCGCGGGCAGATGTACTGGCTAGACGAAAACAAGCAAGATCGCCTGCAACCCAAGATGCGCCCGCGTACGACGCTCAGCCCCGGTTTTGCGCTCCGCGACGGAAAGGCCTGGATGCCCTTCGGCACACCCGGCGGTGATTCCCAGGATCAATGGGCGCTCGGCTATTTCGTGCGCAAAGTGCACTATGGCCTGAACATGCAGGAAGCCATCGATGCCCCGGCGTTCCATACCAAGCATTTCCCGTCATCGTTCTACCCGCGTCATTGGCAGCCGGGCCATCTGGTGATCGAAGGCCGGTTCCCGGCCGAGACCCAAAAAGAGCTTCTCAACCGGGGCCACAACCTGGAAGTCGATGATGACTGGAGCATCGGCCGCATGACTGCCGCCTGCAAGGAAGACGGCCTTTTGAAAGCCGCCGCCAACGCACGCTTCATGCAGGGCTACGCCATCGGCCGCTAACGCACTCCCTCGGTCGCGGAGAGAACACCCACGTATGCGGGTTGGCATAATTGTTGCGTATCATTCGCATGATAAAGAATCGTGCAATGAGGAAACGCACTTTATGTCGATGTATCAAGACGATACAGCCTATTCGGCGGAAACGGATGCACTGCCGTTAACCGATCGAATTCAATATGACGCCGATTTCGAGAATTTAAGCCGCTGGATCGACGGTCGGCTTGCCGGCGACGGTGTTCTGGAATGGCATGTCGTGCTGGCGGATGATGATGCCGCCAACCGCATGGTGCTCGGCAGCCTGCTGGAGAAATCCGGCCTAAAAGTGACCTGGGCCGCCGATGGACGGGAAGCGGTGAACGCCGTAGAAGAACATCCGGTCGACATGGTCCTGCTCGACATCAATATGCCGGTCATGGACGGCCTGGAAGCAGCGCGGACAATCCGCGCGCTCGATATTCCCAAAGCGGATATTCCTCTGGTCGCCATTACCAGTGACGTTTCGCCCATGCGCCTTGCGGAAATGCGCGAAGCCGGTTTTGATGTTTGTATGGAAAAGCCCGTCCGCCGTGACGCATTGTTCAGAATTATTTTAGGGACACTTTCCCGCCGCGTCGCCGCGTAGGAAATCAAAATGACTGACAATCCCGGATCCCCCGTAGACCAGCAGGTATTGGCTGGGCTTGAAGCGGACACCAGCCGCGACCTTATCCCCGAACTGATCGGTATTTTTCTGAAAACGGCGGATGAACGCGCCAGCCAGATTCACTCCAGCCTGAAAGCAGGTAACTTGGAGCAGGTTGCCGCCGAGGCACATGCCTTGAAAAGCAGTTCCGCCACATTCGGCGCGATCGAAGTTCGCAGGATCAGCGCGGACTTGGAAATCGCGGGCAAGAACAGTGATCATGCCGGTGCGGCACAATTGTCAGATGCCCTGACCGGCGCACTTGAAGAGGCCCGGCAAGCCCTGGCGGATTACATTTCAAATATTCCGGATTAGACTCTGAAGACCGGCAGAATAGGCACCATCACTCGGCAGCGTCGCTGCCGCCTTCGGCTTTTTCTTCCGCTTCGCGCAAACGCCGGTAAACGGTGGAGGGGCTGAGTTCCAGCAAAGCAGCCGCACGCGATACATTGCCGTCACACTTGCTGATTGCCGCGTTGATCAATTCCTGTTCCACCATCCAGAGCGGGCGAATATCAACGTCACCGGCAGCCGTCGAAGGCGTTTCCTGCACCGGCTTGTCTGCCGCCTGTGCCGCACCGCTGTTCGGGTCGACGGCCTGAGGAACTCTCCCCGCACCTGCACCTGTCCCCAATGGCGGCGGCAGCATGTCCGTCATCACGACCTCGCCATCGTGCAGTACGACGACATTACGGATCACGTTCTGAAGCTGGCGCACGTTCCCGGGCCATGGAAAGCCCGCAAGAACATCCGCGGCGGCATCATCGAAGGTCTGGAACGCCTTGCCTTCTTCACCGGCGAATTCGGTCAGGAACTTTCCAGCGATATCGAGAATATCGTCACCACGTTCACGCAAGGCCGGCAGGTGGACCGGAATGACATGCAGGCGGAAATACAAATCCTCGCGGAAGTTTCCCTTCTCGACCTCTTCCCAGGGGTCCTTATTGGTCGCGCAGACGAACCGGACATCGACCTTTTCCACGTTCGAACTGCCGACCTTCTGGAACCCGCCGGTCTGAATGAACCGCAGCAATTTGACCTGAAGCGACAAATCCATTTCGCAGATTTCGTCCAGAAACAACGTGCCGCCGTCAGCCAACGTCGCGGCACCGTCACGATTGGTATGCGCGCCGGTAAAGGCCCCCTTCACATGGCCGAAAATCTCGCTTTCCATCAATTCCTGCGGAATGGCCCCGCAGTTAAGTGCTATGAACGGTTTGTCCGCGCGCGGGCTCTGGCCATGTATGGCTTCGGCGCAAACTTCCTTGCCCGTACCGGACTCCCCGGTGATGAAGACCGTTGCCTTGGACGGCGCCGCGGAATCGATGATCCTATATACGGCCTGCATGATCAGGGACTTGCCGATGAACCCACAATAGGTTTCCCGGTCGAAATCCTTTTTCAGGGTCTGAACAATGCCCTTCAATTCCTGGCGTTCAAGCGCGTTACGCAATGTGAAGATCAGGCGTTCCGCGTTGAACGGCTTCATCAAAAAATCGGACGCACCTTCACGCATGGCGTCCACCGCCATGTTGATTGAACCATGTGCCGTAATCACCACCACGGCGGTACGGCAGTTCTCTTTTGTGACCTTGGCAAGGATGTCCAGACCGCTCATATCTGGAAGCTGAACGTCCAGCACGATGACGTCGAAGGAGCCCTCGGCAAGTTCCGCCAACGCCTTTTTGCCCGTATCCACATGGATGACGTCATAGGGCTCGGGCTTCAAGTATTCCTGATAAACCCGCGCCATGGGCGGGTCATCTTCAACCAATAACAACCGTTGGATCGGCGAAACGCTCATGACGTTCGTGGCCTCGTGCCGGCTAGCGGATATTCCATGGGATTATAGAACTATAGGCGGCGGAGAAACCAGAGCCGGATGGCGGTAAACCATTGCCGCATAAGGATGTATTATTTCGGCGACGTGCGCAGCCGCACCGCAATCGCCATGTACAAAGCAATCGCGACTACGAAAATTCCCGCCGCGACAAAGGGAGCAACGTAGCTTCCCGTCCACTCGATCAACGCACCAAATACGGGCGGCATGACCGTCACGCCGCCGAACATGATGAACTGGGCCCCACCGGTCGCATCCCCGATCTTGTCACCAGGGGCCGCATCCGCGATTTCCGATAGCCATACCCCGTTCCAGCCATACACACACAGCCCCAGGGCAAGCGACAACCCCGCCACGCCCCCGACCGGCCATGCCGATGTGATCGTCGTCGTCAAAGCGAACAGGCCACAGACCAGAACACTGATCCCAACCAACACAACGGTCGGCGACAGCATCTGTTTGGCGACGAACCCCCAGGCCAGGCGCCCGCCGATCCCCCCCGCCTGAACCACGGCATAAAGGAACCCGGCATCGATCAGAGACCATTCCAACCGATCGATCAGATAGAGAACGTAGAACGAACCCAGGCTGATTTGTGCGCCGGCCAAGGCGAACCCGACCAGGGACAGGGCCCGCAACGCCGGATCCCCCATGACGAGTTTCAAAGGTCCCCAGATTTTGATTTTCGGCCGGCCGCCGTCGCGTTGGCGGTCATGATCGAACGTTTCCCGCACGGGCTGAATGGCAAGCGCAACCAAGATCGCAATCACGGCAAAAACAGCGAATGCCCACCGCCAGCCGAACATCACCGTCAGCACCGGAAGCGACATGCCGACGATCACGCCGGCCACGGGTACGCCTGTCTGCTTGACGGAAAAAATCAGCGGCTGCCGTTTTTCCGCACCCAGACCGCGCAGAATCTTGGTGCTGGTCGGGTTCAGGGGGCCGTAGCAGGTTCCCATCAACAAGGCGGCAAGCGGCGCCAACCAAATTGAAGCGGAAAACAACGCAACGATGCCCAGCGCCGCGAACAGGCAGCAGACCTGGGACATGCGCAGCGCCCCGTAGCGGTCCATGAAACCGCCCGTCATCAGACCGGTCAGCTGGCCGGTCAAATAGGCGATGGCCACGTAAACGCCGACCAAGGTCGGATCGACGCCCATTTCCGGGGCGATCACCGGTGCCAGGACCGGCACGCCGAACACCGCCGCCGTGCCCACGACCTGAACCGCCCAGGTCGAGGCCAGTCCCCACACGAGACGTTTACCGGGCGGCATGCTTTCGCCCGCGACAGGATTTTCGCTCATGTGATAACGTGCTTCCGGGCTGCTTATTTCAACGGGAGGAGAACATCCAATGCTCAGAGTGCTGGGACGCGCCACATCCGTCAACGTACAAAAAGTCATGTGGTTGATAGACGAATTAGGTCTGGAACACGAACGCGTCGACGTCGGCGGCCGCCACGGCGGTAACCAGGACCCGGAGTATTTGGCCAAGAACCCCATGGGGTTGATCCCCGTTCTGGAAGACGGCGATTACGTGATCTGGGAAAGCCAGGCCATCGTCCGCTACCTTCTGGAAGCCTATGGCGGCGATCCTTGGCTGCCGTCGGATCTGAAGCTTCGCGGCCAAGCCCATCAGTGGATGGACTGGTACCTGACGGTCATGCACCCACCCATGACGGTGATTTATTTCCAACTGATCCGGGCAACGGAAGAAACACGCAACGAACAGGCCTTGTCCGAGGCCAAGGACAAGGCAGCACAGCTTTGGACCGTGCTGGACAAGCATCTGGCGGACAAGCCGTTCATCACCGGCGACACGCTCAACATGGGGGATATCCCCTGCGGCTGTTCCGCTTATCGCTGGCACACCCTGGTGCCGGAAGGTCCCGATCTGCCGAACCTGAAAGCCTGGTGGGACCGCATGAACGTCCGCCCGGCCTATAAAAAGAACGTGATGCTGCCCTTCGAATAAGGCCTGTTTTTCCATGACCGACCAGACGACCTATCACGGCATGACCCGTGCCGACCTAGATCATCAATACAACAACCGGGAACGCGTTCCGAACCACGCCGAAATTTATGCGGGATGGGCGCCGGACTGTGTTGCCGTCACCAAGGATTTCCCGTGCAAATTGGATGTCGCTTATGGCGATCATCCACGCGAAAAATTGGACATCTTCATGCCCGAGGGCGATGGCCCCTTCCCCATCCGCCTGTTCTTCCACGGCGGGTTCTGGATGAGCCGCGACAAGGAGGATTCCCGCTTCGTGGTTCGCGGCCAGGTCGAGGCCGGGGCCGTCGTGATCTCGGTCGAATACGCGCTGATCCCATCCGTCGATATGGCGGAACTTATACGCCAATGCCGGGCAGCCGTCGCCTGGGCCTGGAAAAACGCGGACAGCTACAACGGCGATCCTGACCGTTTGTTCGTGTCCGGACATTCCGCCGGCGGCCATATCGCAGCCATGCTGCAGGCAACGAACTGGACCGATTGGGAATTGCCCGCCGATGCGATCAAGGGGGCGGCGGCACTTTCCGGAATATTCGACCTGACGCCCATGCGCCGGTGCTATATCGACGACACCCTGAACTTAAGCGAAGACGATGTCCGCATGTTCTCTCCGGAATTTCTGCCCCCGCTCGGCGGTGGCAGTACGTTGATTGCCTATGGCGGCGCTGAAACTTCGGAATTCAACCGCCAATCCACTGCCCTGGCCAATGCCTGGAAGCCGAAGGGACCGGGCATTGAATTGATGGAAGTGCCGGGCGCCAATCATTTCACGATCCTGGACCATTATGCGAATGGCGAAAGCGACCTGTGCCAGGCGATGATCCGACAGATGGGCCTGGACTGACAGCATGCCTTTTTCCATCGACGTCTTCTGGTCCTACCGCAGCCCCTATTGTTATCTGACCTTGGACCGCTTCCGTGATTGGCAGGAAACCTTTGACTTGGACGTGGCGATCCGGCCGGTTTATCCGATGGCGGTGCGCAATCCGGACTTCTTCGCCAAGATAAACCGCAAGTATCGGCCCTATCATACCAACGACTATCACCGCGTGGGCGAGATGCTCGGGATGCCGGTTCGCAAGCCTGTCCCAGACCCCATCGTCATGGACAACGAAAAGTACGAAATCGCTTCGGAACAACCCCATATCGGCCGCCTGACCCGCACGGGCGCGGCGGCACAAAAACGAGGCAAAGCGTTCCAGTTCACGGACGCCATAATGCGCACGATCTGGGACGGCAGGACCGACAACTGGAACACGGATGCCCATTTTTCCGACGCACTGATCAAGGCTGAACTGAACGCAGACGAGGTCATGGCGGAAGTCGAGAATGCTGCCAATGCGCTGGAAGAGATCATCGCCGACAACCAGAAAGCATTCGATTCGGCCATGCATTGGGGCGTGCCCTGCATGGTGTTCGACGGCGAAACATTTTACGGCCAGGACCGCATGGACGTTCTGTTGTGGCGGATGCAGCAGAAGGGTTTATCCAGGCGGACGTAATTAAGGTTTCCATTGCAGGGACAGCGACCGAACAGAAACCGGAAATGAACAATGATAAAAATCATACGCGCGAAACTGCACGGCATTCACGTCACCGGCGCGGAACTTCACTACCACGGCTCCGTGACCTTGGACCCGGAAATCTGCAAGCAGGTCCGTATCTACCCCATGGAATTCGTTGAAATTTGGAATAAGAACACCGGTTCCCGGTTCTCGACATACGTCATTTACGGCGAGCCGGGATCAGGCTGCTGTGTTCTCAACGGTGCGGCCGCGCGGCTGTGCCAACCAGGCGATCAGGTCATCATCGCGGCCAGTGAGTATATCGACCCCAGCGCCCTGGCAGATCATCGCCCCCTGACCGCAACGTTCGATGCAGACAATCGCATCGTCGACCTATTGGCCTATGAAGTCAGTGGACAACATGGCGACGACTGGTTCGAATTCAAGACGGTAACGGAGCTTTCGGCACCCAGCCCATCAGCGGGATAACCTCGGCTGCATCCGTCACCGCAAGGCGTTATGCCTCCCGCATGTCTTCCAGGAAGCTGTTGACCTCTTCGCGCAGCTTTTCCGATTGTTCGCGAAGCTGACGGGCCGAATCAAGAACCTCCGTCGCGACTGCCCCCGATTGTTCCGCCGCCTGCGACACACCGGAAATATTCGCCGTGACTTCCTGTGTGCCGCTGGATGCCTGTTCGACGCTGCGGGCGATTTCTCCGGTCGCAGCGCCCTGTTCTTCCACGGCCGAAGCAATGGTCGAGGAAACATTGTTGATTTCCTCGATCGTCGTCACGATGGTCGAAATTACTTCCACGGCATCCTTGGTCGAGCCCTGAATTTCGCCGATCTGTTTTGAAATTTCTTCCGTGGCCTTGGCCGTTTGGTTGGCAAGGTTCTTCACCTCGGCGGCAACGACGCTGAACCCCTTCCCGGCTTCTCCGGCGCGGGCCGCTTCGATCGTCGCATTCAGGGCAAGCAGGTTCGTCTGCTCGGCGATGTCGCTGATGATGTCGATGATCTCGCCGATGCGGTTGGCGGACAGATCCAGCCCCTTCACCATATCGTTGGCCCGGCTGGCCTTGGACACGGCTTCGCCGGTGATCGATGTGGAATGGGATACCTGCCGGCCGATTTCCTGAATAGAACTGGTCAGTTCCTCGGCCGCGGTCGATACCGTCTGCATGTTGGCGCTGGTCTGTTCAGCCGCCGATGCGACGGCACGGGCCTGGACGCTTGTTTCCTCGGCAACGCTGGACATCGTTTGCGATGATCCGTCCATGTTCCCGCTGGCACTGGACACCGATTGCAGGACCGTCGAAATCACATCGTCGAACTGACGGGTACGCGCACTGATTTTCTGCGCCCGCTGTTCCTTTGCCTCTTCTTCCAACTTCTGCGCCTCGGCCAGGCGGCGTTTTTCAAGCCCATTGTTCTTGAACACCTCGACGGCGCGAGCCATTTCACCGATTTCATTGGTCCGGTCACTGGCCGGCACATCGACGTCCAATTCGTCTTGCGAAAGTCGCGCCATGACATCATTCAAGCCCGCAATCGGCGATAACACCTGGGAATACACCATCCGGCCGGTGATCAGCACCAGCCCCACAAGGCCGACGATCACCCCCATCAGGACGAACGACCAAATCCGGCTGATATTCTCCGCTTCCGCAACGGCTCCGGCGGTCCGCTTCTCCATTTCAATGAAGAACTGGTCGAGCGGGCGCATGATGTTGGCCTTGAACTTATGATATTGCGCCGAATGCACCAATTCTCTGGCCAGCTTCGGATCGGGCTCGCCCTTTTCGGTGTATTTGCCGTCCGTCCCCGGAAACAGTCCCTTGACCGCATTCATGGCGCGGACTTCAAGGTTCACTAGGCCGTCTGAATTCTTCTGTGCTTCGCTCAGCAGCGAGAATTCCTTGTCGCTGAACCCGGCCTGTTTCATCAATTCGTTCAGGGAAATCGCGACTGTATCCTCGCGCGGCGGCGTCATATCGACGGTGTAGAAATCCCAATATATGCGGTGATAGTCCTTGGGTCGTTTTTTCTCACCGTTACGAATGGCCAGGATGTCGTTGTACTGCTGTTCGTATTTCGCATCCCCGGTCACGACATAGGTCCGCCCCAGGCGCGTCAAATCGTCGGAGCTTTGCCGCAGTTCGTCGGCCAGTAGATATGAGCGATATTGACTGTTGTAGGATTCGCTGACCGCTTCCTGCGATTGCTTGAACAACAGGTACGACGCAACAAGAAGCACGAGCATGACGATGTTCGCGACCAGCAGGTTTTCTTGATACTCATTAGATGTCTCCCAGATGGCCTTTTGAAACAAAAGCGAATTCCGGCAGGCTGATTATCTTAGTATGTCACCATGCGGAATATCAGCGCTATATGACCTTGGCCATAGCCTGGGAGACGTAGGTAAGCCCGTTTAATTACCGTTTTATTTCAAGGGCGGCCTCCAACTCGCGAATACGGGCATGCAGCGGCTCGACCGCACGGGCGATGTCCGCTTCCGTAAAGCGGGGCGTGATGTGTTGCGGGCAATTGATGTCCCAGGCCGTGATCTCGAACACCATGGCCTGTTCCGGCGTACCGTCGGCATAATCCGTATCGGTCAGGCTTTGGATCAGCACCGGGTCGTCTTCGACGACACGCGCCGTGCCCCAGATTTTCACGCGCCGCCGGTTGGCGTAATCCATCAGAAAAATGAACGCTTTGGAATTATCCTGCAGATTGCCCTGGCTGATATATTGGCGGTTGCCCGTGAAATCGGCGAAGGCGAGCGTCCGGTCGTTGATCACCTTAAGGAATCCCGGCCGGCCGCCCCGGTGCTGAATATAGGGCTGACCACCGGCATTGGCCGTCGCTAGGTAGAAGGAATCGCGGGCCGCGATGAAGGCCGCCAGATCGGGCGTCACCCGGTCCTGCCAGCCGCCCTTCGCTTCCATCTTGGCATAACCATTCCGCGAGCCCTTGCGGCCTTGAATGGTTTTAACCGTATCCGTAAAGGCCACATCCGATGTGTAAGTGGTCATGACAAACGCCTATCAATATTAAAACAGAATATTCATTCTGTTAAATACATGCCCAGACACCTTCCCACAAGTCACGGATTGGTGACTGTCGGCAAGGAGCGCGCTTTGGCCCTTAGTTTTTGACGACGTTGGGCTCGGAATCGGGAATGACCAGAACCATCAGATTGGCGACCAGGATCGTTCCCGCCAACAGGTAGAATACGGCCGTCAGCCCCCAGGTATCGGCGATCAGGCCGCAAAGCGGCGGCAGTGCCAGATTGAAGGCCGATTGCGTGCCGAACAGCAGGCTCATGGAACTGCCGCTTAAGTGTGCCGGGGTGATGTCCATCATCCAGCTGTGCATCACCGGCCGCGCGGCATAGAGCGAAAAGCCCAGAAGCGATACCCCGACAACCAATAGCATCTGGCTGTCCAGCAAGGTGATGATGGCCAACACGATCGTGGTGCCGGTAAAACCCGCCATGACCACGGGACGTCGGCCGGACCGGTCCGACCAGATACCCGCCAGCGGTGTCGCGATCAGCCCACCGACCTGCATAGCCATGAGGGTTGCCCCCACCGCCGTCGCCGCCATGCCCATTTCGTCCGCCAGATAAAGCGGCAGGAACATCAACAGCCCCATCAGCGTCACCGTGCGGAAGCCGGACATGACGCATAGGCCGACAACCCAGCGGTTTTTCAGCAGCATCTTCATGCCGCCCAGGTAATCCTTGCCGGAAAGCTTGTTCTTGGCCGAGGCTTCGTTGGCGGCCTTGTCCCGCGCATTGAGGGTCAGCAGCAGTAACAATGCGATGACGAAAACGGGCAACGACGCGATCGTCGCGGCTTCACGCCAACCCAGCCAGACCAATAGGAACCCGGCGGCCAGCGGTGCGATGGCATCGCCGACGCTGGCCCCCAGCGCATGCAGCGAAAGCGCATAGCCTTTCTTCTGCGGATAGGCCGAGGACAGATATGAAATGGCCGGCGGATGCCACAGATTGTTGGTCGCCCCGATGAAGGCCAGCAGAACGAACACGGACCAGAACCCGCCGGCCCATTGCATGGCGGCCAGGGCCGCCGCCCCGATAACCAGGGCGATGACCTGCAGGAACACGCGCCGGCCGACCAAATCGACCGCCGCACCCGAGCCGAAATTGGCGATAAAGCTGAACAAATGGAAGGACGTCAGGATCAGACCGGCTTCGGTATAGCTGATCCCCAGGTCTTGGCGCAGCCAGGGAACCATCAGGTAATAGACGGCGATGATCCAATGCGTTCCGCCATGACCCAGGCCGATCATCCAGGCAGGCCATTGGTCGCGCAAAGGTATTCCCGTCAATCGTTCGATGGCTGCTCCCAAGATGGGTCTCCTTGACCGAACCGCATTCTACCCGGTGGCCGGAGGCGGTTAGTGATTGTATACAAAGGCCGGTCAATTTACCCTGTCGCCTCGCGATTTAACAAGTTGGACCATCAGCCGCATTGATCCGGCAACGGTCCACACAAAAACAAGGACTTAGAGGAACTACCCATGGACGGATTTACGATGGACGGCGTGACGGAACAGCTTGTCGTCGAGAAAAAGGACGGAGTCGGCTACATCCGGTTCGACAATCAGGCCAAGCGCAACGCCATGACCTTCGAAATGTGGCGCGATCTGCCGGCCGTGCTGGACGATTTCATGGCCGACGACAGCGTGCGCGTGGTCGTCGTTTCGGGCCAGGGCGGTAAGGCATTCTGCGCCGGGGCCGATATTTCCCAATTCGAAAAGAACCGTTCCACCGAAGAAGGCGTGAAAATCTATAACGCCGCGACGGAAAAGGCATCGGAATGCCTGCGTTCGTTCCTGAAACCCACGATTGCCAAAATCGAAGGCCCCTGCGTCGGCGGCGGCGTCGGCATTGCGACCTGCTGCGACATCCGTATCGCCGAGGAAGGCTCCATCTTCGCCATTCCGGCGGCCAAGCTGGGCCTGGGCTACCGTGTCGACGGCCTGAAGCCGTTCGTCGATTTGGTCGGCCCGTCCTTCGCCAAGGAAGTGTTCTATACGGCCCGCCCGTTCACGGCGCTTGAGGCCAAGGACATGGGCTTGGTGAACCGGGTATTGCCCCGCCCCATGCTCGACCATTATGTCGCCGACTACACCCGCCGCATCGCCGAAAACGCACCCCTGACCATCAAAGCCGTCAAAGTCGTGGTCGCGGAAAGCGTCAAGGGTGACAGTGTGCGCGACCTGGACCTCTGCGCCCAGGTGGTCAAGGATTGCTTTGATTCCGCTGATTACACCGAAGGCCGCACGGCCTTCATGGAAAAGCGCAAGCCGCAATTCAAAGGCAAGTAACACCAAACAACAACAAGGCAAACGATCCATGCGCATCGCCATTATGGCAACCGGCGGGGTTGGCGGGTACTTCGGTGCCCGTCTGGCCGCCGCCGGACACGACATCCACTTCATCGCCCGGGGCGCCCACCTGAAAGCCATCCGCGAAGACGGCCTGCGGGTTTCCAGCGCCAACGGCGACCTTCATCTGACCGACGTGTCCGTGACCGACAATCCGGCCGACATCGGCCCTGTCGACGCGCTGATGTTCGCGGTCAAACTGTGGGACACGGAAACCGCCGCCGACATGTGCAAACCGATGGTCGGCCCGGACACCCTGGTCGTCCCGTTCCAGAACGGCGTGCGCAGCGTTTCCGTGCTCAGCGAACGCCTGGGTGCGGCGCATGTCGCGGGCGGCGTTGCCCATATTGCCGCCGTGATCGGCGGGCCGGGGCTGATCGACCATACGGGGACCATGGCCCGCCTGACGGTCGGTGAAGTCGACGGCAAAACCACTCCCCGGATCGAAGCCCTGGTCGCGGCCTTCGCCGACGCCGGGTTCGACCACAAGCTGGCCGACGACATCACCCGCGCGATTTGGGAGAAATTCATCTTCCTGTCCTCGCTCAGCGGTCTGACGTCGCTGTGCCGCCAGCCGGCGGGACCGATCCGCGAAAATCCGGATTCCCGGGCCCTGTTCGAAGCCGCGATTCATGAAACCACCGCCGTCGGCCGGGCCGAGGGCGTCGCCTTGCCGGATCACACGGAATCCAAAACCATCAAATTCCTCGACGGCCTGCCGCCGGTCATGAAGGCGTCCATGCTGCACGACCTCGAAGCCGGTCGACGTTTAGAACTGCCTTGGCTTTCGGGGGAAGTCGTTCGCTTAGGCAAAAAACACGGTATCCCGACGCCAGTCCACGCTGCCGTCCTCGGCGCGCTGACCTTCTACGCCGACGGCGCCTGATCACGACCAACTCTGGGAGGAGAATCCGCCATGTCCACCCTCGAAACTTCGGCCCTGTGGCCGTTCGCCAAGTATACCGCCGACCTGAAACCGCAAGACCTGCCGGCGGACGTTCTGCATGCCGCCAAGCGCTGCCTCCTGGATTGGTTCGCGGCCGCCCTGCCCGGCACGGTGATCGAGCCGGCAACCCTGCTGACGGCAGCGTTCGAGGACTGCATCGGGCGCGGCGGGGCACGGCTCTATCCCTCCGGCGACACGACCGACGCTCGCACGGCGGCTTTCATTAATGGGGCAGCATCCCATACGGTGGAATTCGACGATATCTACCGCAACGCCCTTTACCATCCGGGGGTGCCGGTTATTTCGGCGGCCCTGGCCATCGCACAGGCACGGGGGGGTCAGCGGTGCCCGGCTTTTGACCGGTATCGTCGCGGGCTATGAGGTTTCGAACCGGCTGGGGGCCGCCGCAAACCCGGCCCATTACGAGTTCTGGCACACCACCGGCACCATCGGCACCCTGGGTGCCGCGGCGGCGGCGGCCAATATCCTGGGCCTTTCGCCACAGCAAACCCTGCACACCTTGGCCAACGCGACGACCTTGGCGGCAGGTCTGCAACAGGCATTCCGCGCCGATGCCATGGCCAAACCCTTGCACGGATCGCATGCGGCGGAACGGGGCGTGTCCATGGCGCTCGCCGCCGAACAGGGCGTGACCGGCGCCCCCGACATCCTGGAAGGCCCACGCGGCTTCGGCAATGCCATGTGCCTGAACGGCCTGGCCGACGAACAACCCGATTGGGCCAAGGCCGCATCGACCTTGGGTCAGGACTATCTGATCAAGCAGACCACGACCAAGAACCATTCCGCCTGCGGCCATGTGCATGCCGCCGTGGACGGCGTGCTGCTGCTGGCCCGCGAGCACGACCTGACACCTCGCGATGTAAAGGAAATCCGCGTCGGCAGCTATCAGAAGGCCGAGGAAATCTGCGGCAACACCAATCCGACAACCGCATTCGAGGCGAAATTCTCACTGGTCTACTGCTGTGCCGCCGCCATGTTATGGGGCAGCGTGCGCATGGCTGCGTTCACACCGGACCGCCTGCAGGACACGGCGGTGCGCGATCTGATGACCCGTATCACCCTGACCACGGACCCGGAATGCCAAGGCAATTTCCCCGATCTGCGCTCCGCCAAGGTTGAGATCGAAACCACCGACGGCCGTGTCGTCAGCCATTACGCGCCGACCCGTAAGGGTGATCCGGATGCGCCGCTTTCCGATGCGGAATTGGAAGACAAATACCGCGATCTGGCCACGGATGTATTGGGCGCGGACGGTGCCGAAAGCCTGTTGGCCGCCATCTGGTCGATCGACGCCCTGGACAACGCCCGCGATCTGGTCGCCGCCCCCGCCCAGGCAGCGCAATAGCATGACCCGCAACACGCCGCGCCTGGGCTTTATCGGCTTCGGCGAGGCAGGGCCCTTGCTTGCCAAGGGCTTGTTGGCCGCCGGCCTTCCCGCCCCGATCACGGCCCGTGACATCCGCGATCGGCCCCCGGTCGAGGGTGTGACCATGGCCACAAGCATTGCCGAAGCCGTCGCCGCATCGGATTTCATTCTGTCGACCGTGACGGCGACCGAAGCCCTGGACGTCGCGAAAGAGGCCGCCCAAGCCCTGGAGGCCGGGCAGATCTACATGGACTTGAACTCGACCTCGCCCATGGTGAAGCAGAAGATCGCCGAAGTAATCAACCCGACCGGGGCGCGCTTCGTCGAGGTCGCGGTCATGGACGGTGTGCCCGGCAACAACCAAAAAGTTCCCATGTTGTTGGTCGGCACGGCGGCAAAGGATGTGATCGAGGCGCTGTCCCCTTACGGCGTCAACATGCGCGAATTCGGCACGGAATACGGCCGTGCCGCGGCGACCAAGATGTTCCGCTCCGTCCTGGTCAAGGGATTGGAAGCCTTGTTGCAGGAATGCGTATTGGGGGCGGAAAGCTACGGCGTCGCGGACGAGGTTTTTGAATCCATGAACCGCAGCTACGCCGGCAAGAACTTCGACGATCTGGCCCATTTCCTGATGGGTCGTACGGCCATCCACGGCGCCCGCCGGGGACATGAACTGGAAGAGGTCGCCGATACGCTGCGCGAACTGGGGTTCGAGCCCTTCATGTGCGACGGCGGGGCCAAGCGCCTGAAATGGCTGGCTGACTTCGGCTTCAAGGACCAATACGGCGACGAGGCCCCCGAGGATTACCGCGAAATCTTTAAGCAGGTGCAAAAGGCGCGAAAGGCCGCATCGTAGTAGCCGTTCACTGCCGGCCCCTTGCCAAGCGACGGCGGGGACGGCCAGATCGATCTGTATTGGATCAATCGCCCGGTATGTTGTTGCCGTCCTCATCTCCATCGATGATGGGGTCCCGCGTCACCTGCTCTCCCGGCTTCGTCGTCTTGAGCAGCAGCATCACCAGAACGAACCCGCCCGCCAAAATCGAGATCACGAACGCATTGAAGTGGATGACGTGCAGTTTGACGTGCCCGACCGCATAGGTCAGAACGCAGACGGCAATCAGCAGCAGCCAATGCCAGGGTTTACCGAGAAAGACCTCACGCATCGGCCGAGCCCTCCGCTTTTTGTGTATTTCGCGTCGCCAGGAAACGAGCCCCCAGCATGATCACGGCCAGACAGGCCCCGCCCAATTCCAGGAAATAGTCCGGGAACCCGAACAGGCTGCCGGTCGGCGGCCATAGGATCAAGATGGCGGCGACAAGGACGATGGCGCGCTGCACCGTATCCATCGCCCCGCGGTACCATCCTTCGATCGCAACGGACAGAACCCACAGCCCGAACATGGTGACCAAGCCCGAATAGACCGTCAGCCACAGGGGGCCGACAAACAACAACGACGGGTTATAGACGAACACCAGCGGCACCAGGTATTTGGCGATGCCGACACGGGTCGATTCAATCGCGGTCGCCATGGGTGGCGTCTTGGCGATCCCGGCGGCCGCGAACGAGGCCAATGCGACGGGTGGCGTGATGGTCGACACGACGCCGAAGTAAAAGGCGAACATATGTGCTGCAATGGGCTCGACCCCCGCCTTGATCACGGCCGGAACGATCAGCGCCGCCACGGTGATATAGACAGCCGTGGTCGTGATTCCCATGCCGAGAATGATCGCGGCGACACCGGTCAACGCCAGCAGGATCAGCAGGTTGCCGTCGGCAAGTTCGATCACCGACTGGGTGAACTTAAGCCCCAGCCCCGACACGAACACGGAGCCGATGATCAACCCGGCGCAGGCGCAGGCGATGGTCACGGGCATGGTCGTGCGAATGCCGCTTTCCAGGGCCGCGACCATGTCCACGGGGCTCATCCGTGTTTCCTTGTTGATGAAGCTGAGCGCGAACATCGCGGCAATGCCCCAGAACGCGGACTTCATGGGGGTGTAGCCGGCGATCAGGAAATAAACCAGAACCGCCACCGCGATCAGCAGATGCCAGCCCCGTTGCAGGACTTCCCCGACCCGGGGCAGCATGCTTTTGTCGATCCGCCCGATGTTGTGCTTCTCGGCTTCCAGATGGACCATGAAATAGATGGTCGCGAAATACAGGAAGGCCGGAATGGACGCGGCAATGATGATATCCGCGTAAGAAACGGCGAGGAATTCCGCCATGATGAAGGCAGCCGCCCCCATGATGGGCGGTGTGATCTGCCCGCCCGAAGACGCACAGGCCTCGACCGCGGCGGCAAACCGGGCGCGGTAGCCCAAATTCTTCATCAGAGGAATGGTAAACGATCCCGTGGTCACCACGTTGGCAACCGCCGACCCGGACACGGTGCCCATGAAACCGGACGCCACGGCCGATGCCTTTGCCGGACCGCCGACCCGATGCCCCGTCAGCGCCACGGCCAAGTCGATGAAGAACTTGCCGGCGCCGGAACGGATCAGCAGCGAGCCGAAAATGATAAACAGAACGATATAGGTGGATGCGACGTGTATCGGGATCCCGAACATGCCGTTGGACGACATGAACAATTCGTCGATGAATTTTCCGAACCGCACGGGCGGGCCATAGAAAAACCCGAAGAAATAATTGGCGTAGAGTGCGTGGAAAATGAAAAAGCCGGTGATGATCACCATGGCCCAGCCGACCGCACGGCGGGTCGCTTCCAGCACCAGCATGATCAGGATGCCGCCGACGATAAGATCGGGCAGTTCCTTTTCCCCGAACCGCATGTGGAAGGCATCGATGTCGTAGATCGTCCAGACCTGGATGAACAGAACAAAGCCGACCAACACCAGATCGATCAGGAAGCCGAACATCCTAAGCCCGTTTTTCGGATTGCCGGGCTCGGTGATGGGATCGAGCATGGAATTTCGGAACAAGGGATGCGCCAGAAACGCCAGAACAAGCATGCCCGTCAAATGGATGGAGCGGAACGAGCGCCCTTCGGGCGTGCCGAATGCGGCCACGAACAGATGAAAGACGGCCAGCGAGATCGCAACGACCGCGCAAAACAGAAGAACAAGATGCACGGCATCCATCGGCCGACCGAGCATTAGGCGCTCGAGATAGCCGAGTTCGTGCTTTTCCTCGTAATGAATCTGGGAATTGGAAGCGTTCATGGGGCGCTCTTCGACGTCTATTTCAGGTCAATCGGGACAAGGGGGAACGCGCCGGGAATACCGGAATTTACCGGCATTCCCGACACGAACACACGAACCCTTGATGCTACTTAACGCCCAGTTCGGCGTAGCACTTGGCCGCACCCGGATGAACCGGAATGGCGGCACCGTTCAACGCGTCTTCAAGCTTGACGCGTTTCCACACCGATTTGACCTCGACGAAGGACGCATGGTTTTCCCAGAAAACCTTGCACATGTTGTAGACGAGATCGTCCGGCAGATCCTTGTGGACCACCATGTTGGTAACGATACCCAGCGTGTGCAGGTCTTCAGTGACGCTCTTGTAGACACCTTTCGGCATCATACCGGTGATGAAACCCGGATTGGCGGCAATGATTTCTTGCTGCTTCGCCTTAGGCAGACCGATGAAGCGGATACCCGGGCTATGTTCCAGTTCAAGGAACGACGCCTGGGGCATTGAGGTCGCGGCCATGAAGACGTCGATGTGTTTGTCCTTCATCAGAGCCACGGATTCCGTGTAGCTGACGTGGTGGACCGTACCGCCGTTCTTTTTGATGTCGTCGAACCCGTAGCCATAGGCCTTGATGATCGACTCGGCGAATGCCGTGCCCGTCCACTTGGCCTTACCCGGGCTGATGTTCGCACCTTTCATATCTTCGAAGGATTTGATCTTCGAATCGGCACGCACCGCGACCTGGAACATGGCGGGATACAGGGTCGCGAAATGGCGAACGTTCGGCTGTTCCTTCTTGAATTTGCCCTTGCCCTTGTAGCCGTTGAAGGCCGTGTGGGCATAGGACCAGCCGATTTCCGCGTCGCCGCCGTTCACGGAAAGCACGTTGGAAATACCGCCGCCCGACGTATTGGACGTGGAAATGCCTTTGATTTTTTCGCCGAAGACCTGGGAAATCTTCGCGCCAAGCGGATACCACGACCCGCCGGACGGGCCGGAAACCATACGGACGAATTGATCCGCCTGGGCGGCCTGTGCCCCGGCTAGAACGCCGAATGCGAGCACGGTTACTGCTAGCTTACCTTTCATGGATGCCTCCTAATGGTGGTTTTCTTGATTTAGGTATTTGTTTCTCCCGAAAGGAGCCTATCCCATTCGTCCAAAAAGGCAATACGGCGCAAAATGTCGTTCCGCCTGTCGGAACAACGCCCTGTACCTTTGACTGAATTGATCTGTAATGTGGGCGGGAATCACCTTACGGCACTCTGCGACCGACCATCTTGTTCTTTTCAAGGAAGGTTACGGTTCCTATCGAGACCCTTCCTTACGGGCCAGCACAGCGCCTTCACCCGGGCCTTGCGACATATCCAGAACCGGAGACCGCATGATGGTCAGATTGGGAAAGCCCGCGTCCGTGAACTGCTGGTTGAAGGGGTTCACGAACAAAAGGTGCGGGATGGTCTCGTTCAACGAAAAAAATACCGCGTCATCCGGGCTGGCCCGACCGTCGGCGTTCAGCAGATAGTCCCAAATCAGCACATCGTCGCACAAACCGGCAACATGGCGAAGCAGAGCTCCGACCACCTGCGGGGGCATCTGGCAAAGCACACCGACGGCAAGGAACAGATCAAAATGCCCCCCCTCGAAATCCTCAACACTCATTGTCATCAGCTCATCCGCACCGCCGGTGACGGCTGTGGCTGACGGAAAACTCGCACATAAATCGTCAACCAGGATATCCGTCAACTCCATGCCATAGAATCGAATGGGGACATCCGGGCGGGTTTTCCTCAAGTGCCGCAAAGTCGGCCCGTTGGCACAGCCCAATTCCAGGATCGAGAACTCGGTCTTACCCGCGGCCATTGCCTCATCGATCAAGGCGACCAGCTGCTCGCCCATCGCTTTCTTGGTACCGTCCATGTAATCCGTCGCCTGTTGGGCGATGATCTGATGCACTTGGCTTGTCTCGAGATAGTCACGGCTTCGCTTGTCGCGCCAGAAATGGATCTGGCATTCGGTGTAAATTCTCTGAACCTCGTCCTCATCAGACACGGCAAACAGGTTCCGGCCCGCAAAGTCCTGACCGATGTGATAGGCGTTAACCGACAGATCCGGCGAAATTTTTAGCGGGAAGGTTTCGTGTTCGGTTTTAGTCGCCATAAGCACCCTCGGTTATCATCAAAAAACTAAAGCCGCAGCATACCGGCCTCGCCGATTTTTGCAGATATCACAGAAGGACGCCCGTATTTTATGCCGCCATCGGATCGTTCCTTACGGCACCGCTTGGGGTATGAGGATGCCGTATTTCTCCAGCAAGGGACGCATGCGGTCCATGATCTCGGGATGCAGGGCGACTCCAGCCTTACTCTGTTCCGTGAACATCATCGCCGCCCGGTCGCCGGGCACGCGCACGGGATTTTCCGGATCGCACGGCACGGCGGTCCGGCATAAGTCGGCAAGCATGCCGGTCTCTTGCGTAAAGGCATCCACCCCTGCGAACCCCCCAGGGTCGATCAATTGCAGATAGACCGCATTGCCGGCGGGCGGCTTGTCCGACGATCTGCCGAGCCCGGCCAGGCCCGAGGTCAGGGCTTCGACCAGCAGGCCTAAGGCAAACCCCTTATGCCCGGCCTCGTCGCCACCGGCGGGACGAATCGCCCCCGGCGGATCGGTCTTGAGGATCGCCGGATCGTCACTGACCTTGCCATCAGCGCCGACAAGTGCCGGAAACGGCAGCTTTTTACCCAGGCGCTGGGCACGTTCGATGGCGCGGTTGGTCACGGCGGCGGCGCTGGTGTCGATCAGGATGGGGTGATCCCGGCCCGGCATGCCGACGGCGAAGGGGTTGGTGCCGATGACCGGCGATGCCCCGCCGAAGGGCGCGACCGCCTTGGTAGTCGGCGCCGAGGCCGCTACGATGGCGAAATAGCCCTTCAGCGCCGCCCGCCGGGCATAGGTCGCAAGACAGGATATGTTCGCCGAATTGCGGATCGCGATCCCGACCATGGATGTGTCCTTGGCGCGCGCGATTGCCATTTCGAGGGCCCGGACCATGACCCATTGCCCGGGCAGCCCCTTGCCGTCGAGCACCAGGGACCCACCGTTGTCGATGACGATTTCCGGCTCGCCTGCTGTTGTTGTCTTGCCGCCCTCCAAAGCCGCCAGATAGGCGGGCACGAATTGCAGGCCATGGGTGCCGTAGCCCAGTAGATCTGCCTCGACGAGAATGTCCGCCATGGCTTGCGCCACGGGGGGTGCCGCTCCCGCCTTTTCAAACAAGGTTTTGGTGACGGCGATCAGGTCGGCGGCAGCGTAGCGGTCGGCCATGGCCGGTCCTTCCATCAGATGGCGGCCAAGGCCTCCGGGCTGGGTTCGATCTCTCCGGCTTCGATCCGCTTGATGGCGGCGACGATACCTTCATTGGCAGGCACGGCGATGCCGTGAGCCTTTGCCTTTAACGCAACGAACCCGTTGAGAAAGTCGATTTCCGTCGGTCGGCCCTTGACCATGTCCTGGGCCATGGAAGGGCGCTGTTGGTCGGAGCGCTTCGCCCGCCCGTCGAGCAAGGCCTTGTCACAGGACGCCATGGCGGCCGCATCGCCTTTGCCCGCCGCCAGCACCTGTTCCGGCGGCATGCCGAGAAGCTTTTCGAGCGGGTGGCCTTCCGCCATCGCGACCTGGACCGCTTCCGCGCCGATGCGGATGCCGAGCCGGCGGATATGGTCGTCCGTGTCACAGGCGTTTGACGCCATGCCCGAGGCGGCGGAAATGGGGTTGCGCATGCAGTTGACGATCAGCTTGGACCAGCGTTCGCCCATCAGCGTCGTCGTGACTTTGGAACTGTCGACGCTGGACAGGATGTCGGCGATGCGCTCGACGCGCGGCGTGACGCTGCCGTCCAGCTCGCCCGCGCGGAACACGACATGTTCCTTGCCGCCCAGTTTCACGTTGCGGCGCACGGCCCCCGGCTCCCACATAGAGACGGAGATCGAGGACGCGATGCAGCCGACGGTGCGGTCCGCACCGACCACATCGGCGATGGTGCCTTCGTTGATGCCGTTCTGCAGGCTGACCATGAAGCCATCATCCGAAAGGTAGGGCTGCATGCGTTTGGCGGCCGTTTCCGTGTCAAAGGATTTGACGCAGATGAAGATCACATCGAACGGCCCGATTTCGCCCGGCGGCGGCAGGTCGCGATCCAGCACGGCGTTGCAGGTGACCGAAAAATTTTCCGGCTCGGTCAATCCAGACAGCTGCAATCCCGGATCGCGCATGAGCTTCACATGCTCTTCCCAGGGATCGATCAGGGTGACGTCGCGCCCGTCCCGGGTCATATAGCCGCCCACATAGGCGCCGACAGCACCGGCGCCGAAGACCGCGATTTTTTCCTCCCCCGACATGACCGTTATTCCTTGTCCAACGCGGCCACGACCGCCTGGCCGAAGCCGGCGGTGGAATTCTTGCCGCCCAAATCGGGGGTATGGCTCGCCGCATCGCCGAGAGCCAGCTCAATCGCCTTGAACATGGAGGCCGAAGCCTGTGCCAGATCGTTGCGCGAGGTTCGCCTCCCCAGTTCCTCCAGCAGCATGGCCGTCGACAGCATCAACGCCGTCGGATTGGCGATGCCCTTGCCCGCGATATCGGGGGCCGATCCGTGCTGCGCCTGGGCGAACACATGGCCCTTGCCGGCGTTGATGGACCCGGCCAGCCCCAGGCTGCCCGAAAGTTCGGAACACAGATCGGACAGAATGTCACCGAAGGCGTTGGTCGTGACGATGATGTCGAAATCCTGCGGCCGCTTGACCAGGTGGGCGGTGGCGGCGTCGATGATCAGCTCTTCCACCTCGACGTTGGGAAAATCCTTAGCCACTTCCATGACGGTCTTAAGGAACAGGCCGTCGGTCATGCGCAGCACGTTGGCCTTATGCACGGCGGTCACTTTCTTGCGCCGCTCCATGGCCATTTCGAACGCTTGCCGGGCGATCCGCTCACAGCCCTGGCGGGTGATTTTACGGACGGAAAGGGCCACATCCTCGGTCGGCATGAATTCGCCCGATCCCATGAACATGTTGCGGTCAGCATAGAGGCCTTCCGTGTTTTCGCGCACGATCACCAGATCCATTTCCTCGATCACCGACGGCACGCCCGGCCGGGTCCGTGCCGGGCGGATGTTGGCGAATAGATCGAACACCTTGCGGAAGGACTTGGACGGGTTGACGCCGCCTTCGGCTTCGGATGGATAATCGAAGGATGACACCGGGCCCAGGATGACGCCATCGGCAGCATCGCAGGCGTCGTAAACGCGTTGCGGAATGGTCTGGCCTTCGGCCTTCAGGGCCGCCATGCCCGAGACCATGGGCACCAATTCGATATTCAGGCCATAGCGTTCATCAAGCTTTTTCAGAACCGGCAGCGTGGCCGCCATGATTTCAGGGCCGATGCCGTCGTTTTCAAGAACGATGAATTTCATAGGGGATATTTCCTTTGGATATGCGCAGGACGGGGCGGATTACGCCTCGGGAAATTTGATGAACCGGGTCGTGCCGTCCCGTTCCAATTGGTTGACCAGGTTGATCTCCCAGCTGAGGTACTGCTTCATGGCGCCTTCCTGGGCATCGTCCATGTCATAGGGCCGGTACCACACGTCGTTGGTTTCATCCGCCATATGGGTAAAGCCGGATTGCAGCTCCTTGCCAGCGGCCTTCCACCCCTCCGTACCGTCGACCAAGACCGCGACCCGGCGACCGAGTGCGCGCAGTTCGGGTGCCGCCAGTTGCGCCAGAACCCCGTCGGGCGAGGTCACCACAGTGAACCGGGCATCTGGAATTTTTTTGATGCTGTCTTTCAGGCGTGCACGCACGGCGAACCACGACCCGGCAATGTGCCCGTCGCGATAGGTCAGACTGTCAGCCAGATCGACAACGACGCAGACATTGTCGGCGATCATGCGCTCAAGGCCGTCGGGCGTGACGGTATCGGCAGAGGCTGCTTCCAGGCCGTAAATGCGCGGAACATGCCGCCCCTTCACCAGACTTTGGCCATCCAAGGCGCTTTTCAGTACGAAGACTTCCGCCCACCCCATCTGGACCAGCCAGCTGGCGGTCATGGTTGCGCGCACACAGTCGTCATCGACCAGCACGATACGTGCACCCAGCACCGCGACATAGCGGTCCCAGGCCTGCACCAGCTGTCCACCGGGGGCATGCCGGCTGCCCGGCAAATGACCGGCCTGAAATTCATCCGGATTGCGCACGTCCAACACATAGGTCGTGCGGTCCGTTTCCGCTTTCCAGGCCGCCAGTTGATCATGGGTGCAGGATTTCACACCGAACCGCTTGGCGACACGGGCCGCAACCTCGCGGGCCTTGGCGCGGGCTTCTTCGGAAAGGCGATCGGGAAATTTCCGGTCGTTGCCGTATTCCAGCTGAAACCCGGCCAGATGCCAGCCCATGGTGCCGTTTTCCAACGCCACGACCTTGTTGGGAATACCCGCGTTGATCAACGATTGCGCGCCGATGATGGAACGCGTGCGCCCGGCGCAATTGACCACCACGGTCGTTTCCGGATCGGGGGCCAGGTCATGCACCCGGTAGGCCAGTTCCGCCCCCGGACAGTCGATGCCCATGGGGATGTTCATCTTGCTGTATTCGGACATGGGGCGGGAATCGAGAACCACCATGTTCTCGCCCCGGTCCATCATGGCCTTTACTTCCTCGGGCGGAACCCGCGGCGTGTCGTAGGTATGTTCGACGAACTCGCCGAATGCCTTGGACGGCACATTGACGCCGGAGAAGACTTCGAACCCGGCCTGATCCCAGGCGTCGAGCCCGCCATCCAGATAGCTCACATCGCTATAGCCCCAGGCGATCAGGCGCTCCGCGCCCAGATCGACCAGATGGCGGTCCCCCTTGCCTTCGGAACACAGGATGACCGGCGTGTCCTTCCGGGGCACGAAATCGTCGATCCGGGTTTCCAGATGGCTCAACGGCATATTGACGGCGAACAGCATATGCCCGTCACCGAACACACCAAGCTCGCGCAGATCCAGAATGGCGACTTCGTCACCCGACAGGATGCGGTCGCGGACAGTCGCCGCGTCCAATGGTTTTGCGGCAGTCATGGTCAACTCGCTTTCTTGAATTTCTTCTTCAGGTGTTCCATCAGCCCGCCGTCGGCGACGACCTGCATCAAGTGTTCGGGTACCGAATCACAGGCATAAGTCTCGCCCTTGGTCAAGTTGCGGACCTCGCCCTTGATGGGATCGACCTCGACCTCGTCACCGGTTTCGATCTTGTGCGTTTCGGCACAAACCAAAGCCGGCAACGCCAGATTGAAGCAGTTGCGGTAGAAAATACGCGCGAAGGATTTCGCCAACACGATGCGGATGCCGCAATACCGCAAATACTGCGGCGCCCATTCGCGGCTTGATCCCACCCCCAGGTTTTCATCGGCGACGAAGATGTCCCCTTCCTTGCAATTGGGCGCGAAGGTCGGGTCCACGTCCTGCAGGCATTGGGTATAGGCTTCTTCCGGTTTGGCGCTGGTCAGCGCGGAAATCGGTGCCAACAGGTCGGTATCGATATTGGCCCCGAATTTCCAGGCCTTGCCTTTCTGTATCATTTCTTGGTTCTCCTGGATCAGAGCATGTCGCGCGGATCGGCGATCTCGCCGGCGACGGCGGATGCCGCAACCGTATAGGGTGAGGCCAGATACAGCTTGGACGATTTGGGCCCGGCGCGGCCGACGAAGTTGCGGTTGGTGGATGAAATGCCGACGGCGTCTTCGGCCAGACGGGCATCTCCCAAACCGATGCAGCCGCCGCAACCGGACGGCAGAATGGTCGCGCCCGCTTCTTCAAGTATGCCCAGGGTGCCTTCGGCGGCGGCCTGTTCGCGCATCTTGATGGTCGAAGGTGCGACAAGGAAACGCGTTCCCGACGCAACCTTCTTGCCCTTCATGACCTGGGCGGCCATGCGCAGGTCTTCCAGTTTGGCACCCGTGCAGGCCCCCAGATAGGCCTGGTTCAACTTGACGTTCTTATAGCTTCCGACGTCATCGGCGTTTTCCGGGCTGGAGGGTGCTGCCACCTGCGGCGCCAGCGAGTTGCCGTCGACGGTGATGCGCTTGGCGTACTCGGCATCATCGTCGGACTGCCAGGCAGCGGCATCGACACCGGAAACACCCCAGGACGACAACAGTTCCATGGTTTTGGCGTCGGGCGCGATGATGCCCGTCTTGGCGCCGATTTCGGCCGCCATGTTGGTCAGGGTCATGCGGTCCTGGGCGGACATGGCAGTTACCCCGTCGCCGCAGAATTCCACGACCTGATAGCCGAAGCCCATGATGCCGTGGTCACCGCAGATTTTCAGGATTACGTCTTTGGCAACGACACCCGGCTTCAGGCGGCCGGTCACTTCCATGCGCACGTTCTCGGGCACGCGGACCCAGATTTCACCGGTCGCCATCACACCGGTGATTTCCGTCGCCCCCACGCCGACCATGAAGGCGCCGAACGCCCCCGCCGTGGTCGAATGGCTGTCGGCGCCGACACAGAAATGCCCCGGTCGGACGTATCCTTCCTGGGGCAAGACGATGTGGCAGATGCCCTGATTACGGATGAAATGTTTGACCTTGTGGCTTTCGCACCAAGCGTCGCAGATATCCTGAACGTTCTTGCTTTCCGGTGTATCCAGATTGACGTAGTGGTCGGAAATCACGACCAGCTTGTCCATGTCCCAGACGGGCACGCCCAGTTCGTCGAGCTTCTTACCCGACGTGCGAGGGCCCGACGAATCATGCACCATCGCCAAGTCGACCTGGCATGTGACGATATCGCCAGGTTTTACCGTTTCCTGTCCCGAAGCCCGGGCCAGGATTTTTTCACTGATTGTTTGTCCCAAGGTGGCATCCTCCCATTGGTGTTCTTATCAGGCAATGCCCCCCCTTCTCCAGCTAGATTACCCCTGCTTTGCGCAGTTGCGCGAGACGATTTTTTTCATATCCCAAATCTTTGAGGATTTCGTCCGTATCCGCCCCCAAGGGTGAGGCCGGTTTTTGGGGTGTGGGCGTTGCCGTTCGCACGGGTGTGTCGACCATGCGGATCGGCCCGTGACCCTCGAGTTCCAGGTCCTGCACGATGTTCTGTTCGGCGACGAAGGGATTATCCAGGGCCTGGGCCAGGTCGTAAACCGGCGACGCCGGCACGATACCTGAAAATATTTCCAGCCAATCGGCCGTCGTGCGTTCGCTCAGACGTTCGTCCAGCAATTCCTGCAGCAATTCACGATTGGCCAGGCGTTCCTTGAACGTGCGGAAACGTTCGTCCGTGCCCCAATCGGGCTCGCCGATGGCATCGCACAGCGCCGGCCAGAACTTTTCCTTATTGCACATGATGTAGACCCAGCCGTCCTGGGTCCGGTACAGCTGACAGGGCACCAGCGAGGCATGACCGGACCGCGCCGTGCGTCCCTGCACATGGTCTGCGTTCAGGTACCAGGTGGCGGTATAGACGTTCAGCATGTGCGCCATATGGAACAGAGACGTATCAACGTCCTGCCCCTTGCCCGTCGCACGCGCGCCGACGATCCCCGCGGTCACGCCATAAGCCAGGCCCAAACCCGTCGCCAGATCGACCACGGAAAGCCCCAGGCGGGTCGGTGGACTGCCCGGTTCGCCGGTCACGGAAAAATGCCCGGCTTCGGCCTGCATCAGGAAATCGAATCCGGGCCATGCCGCCCGCGACCCGGTCCGGCCATAGGCCGATAAATGGGCACAAACGATTTTCTCGTTGGCGTCTTTCAGGTGTTCGTAGGTAATCCCCAATCGTTCCGCCACATCGCCGCGCGAATTGCTGGCGACCGCATCGGCGGTCTTCACCAGATCGCGGAACACGGCCATGCCCTCGGGCTTTTTCAGGTCCAAGGTCAGGCTTTTCTTGTTGCGGTTGAACGAATGATAGAACTGGCTTTCGCCGTTTTCGAAATAATGGGGGCCGAGAGCGCGGGCGTAGTCACCGCTGCCTGGTGCTTCGATTTTTATGACCTCGGCCCCAGAGTCCGCCAGGAACTGCGTTCCGAACGGACCGGCACCATATTGTTCGACGGCGAGAACCCGCACGCCTTGTAATGGAAGCATGCCCTACCCCTGATACCGTTCGGCCAATTGCCGAGCAATGATGATGCGCTGCAGCTCGTTGGTGCCTTCGCCGATGCACAATAAGGGCGCGTCGCGGAAATAGCGTTCCACATTGTATTCCTTGGAATAACCGTAGGCACCGTGGATGCGCATGGCCTCGATGGCGTTTTCCAGGGCGGCCTCGGTCGCGAACAGCTTGGCCATGCCGGCTTCCATGTCGCAGCGCTGACCCGTGTCATAGGCCTTGGCCGCACTTTCGACCAGCAGGCGCGCGGCTTCGACCCGCGTCGCCATATCGCCCAGCTTGATCTGGATGGCTTGGTGTTCGGCGATGGGCTTGCCGAAGGTCTTGCGTTCCATGGCATAGGCGACGGCGTCGTCCAGCGCAGCCCGCGCCACGCCGACGCCGCGCGCGGCGACGTTGATGCGGCCCAGTTCCAGACCCGCCAGAATCTGCTGCAGTCCCCGGCCTTCGTCCGGGCCGACCAGATTCATGGTCGGCACGCGGGTGTCTTCGAACACGACCTCGCCCGTGTCGATGCCCTTGTAGCCGAGCTTTTCCAGCTTGGACGTTTTGTAGCCCGCGTCCTTTTCGACAAGGATCAGGCTCATGCCCTTGTGCTTGGGCTCCGTATCCGGATCGGTCTTGGCCAACACCGCCAAAAAATTGCCCTGCACGCAGTTGGTGATCCACATCTTGTTGCCGTTAAGGACGTATTCATTGCCGTCCTTTTTCGCCACCGTGCGCACGGCCTGAAGGTCCGTGCCGCAATCCGGTTCGGTCAGGGCGATGCCGCCCCGCATTTCACCGGACGCCATCTTGGGCAGCCAGGTCTGTTTCTGTTCTTCCGTGCCGAACCGCTCCACCGCGGCGGCGGCGATCAGGTGCGAATTGAAGATGCCGGAAACGGACATCCAGCAGGACGAGACTTTCTCGACGATTTTGGTGTAAGTCGATGCTCTCAGGCCCAAGCCGCCGTATTCCTCGCCGATGGTCGCCCCCATCATGCCCATTTCGGCCAGCTTGTCGGCGATATCGGCCGGGTACTCGTCGGCTTTTTCCAGCTTATGGGCATAGGGGCGCACGTCTTGTTCGATGAACTTGTCGATCGCATCCAGGATGATGCGTTCTTCTTCGCTCAGATCGTCAGGCATTGCCGCGTCAGGAGCCATTTCCAAACCGTTCCTTTTTCTGCGCAAACCATCGCCACGGGTATCGCCCGCGCGGGTTTTGCGGCCTAATAGTTCGCTTTATCGTCGACCGCGTGGCCGCGCTTGGGGATCAGCATCGTGCGTTCGAACGACATGATAACCGTGCCGTCCTGCTTCGTCGCCGTGGTCTTGATGGTGACGATGCCCTGGGTCGGGCGGGACTTGCTTTCGCGGATCGAAAGGACCTCGCTTTCCGCATAAAGCGTATCGCCGACGAACACCGGGGCCGGCATATTGATGTCGGTCCAACCCAGATTGCCGATGGCTCTTTGGCTGACATCGGACACACTCATTCCCGCGACGATCGACAACGTCAGGCAGGAGTTGACCAGCGGCTTCTTGAACTCGCTTTTGGCCGCGTATTCCGCATCAAAGTGCAGCGGGTGCTGATTCATGGTCAGCAGCGTGAACCAGGTATTATCGCTTTCCGTGATGGTCCGACCGGGGCGATGCTCGTAAACGTCGCCGACCTTGAAGTCCTCAAGACTGCGGCCATAGGATTCGCGATATCGGTTGGGTCCGACTTCTTTTGCTTCGGCAACCATGGATCAGGCGTCTCCGTGGCTGAGGGCGAGGACCGAACGCAGGCTGTTGGCTTCTTCCAAGCTCAGCAAAGCACCGGCGAATTTTTCCGTGCCTGCATCGTTCAGGTACGGGCCGCACAGGCCGTCGAACTTGGCCCGGAATTCACTAAGGTTCATGAAGTTGGCCGGCTCGCCCTTGGGAATTTCGACGAAGCGCTCGTAGATTTCACCCGACTTCATGCGGATCGTTGCCTTGCCCGCCATGTTGTCGGGAAAAGCCGCTTCCGCATCGGGATCGACCACCGTTGTAATCCGTTTGACCAGATCAAGCGTCTCGGCATCGTTCAAATGGGTTTTGTAATCGTCCCAGACCATATTGCCCGTTCGCAGGACCACTGCGGCGCAGAACGGCATGGAGAACTGGCCGTCGACGATGGATTTGGGATTCTGTTTTTCGGCATCGTCGTCGCCGACGATCTTCCAGCCCGTTTCCGGCACGCCGATGGTGGCGCTTTCCACCGCATCAGCCGTGATGCCGTGTTCGTCCGCAAGCTGACGGATCGCATCCATGGCCGCATGGGTATACCGGCAACTGGGATAGGGCTTCACCCCCAATTCCAAGGTCAGCCAGTCATTGCCCAGGCCTTCCGTCGCCTTGTCGAAATCGGCGTTGGGCGACAGGGAATGCAAGAATCCCCAGCGGCCTTCGATCGCTTCCTTGGGCCCCAGGAAACCTTCGGCCGCCATGGTCGCGCAGGTCAGGCCGTTTTGCGCGGCCTGTCCGACGTGGGACCGCTTGGTCCAAGCCCCGTCCGCCAGGAACTGCATGGATCCCGCCGCCTGGCTGAGCGCGATACCAAGGGCACTTTCCACCCCGTCCGCATCCAGGCCCAGAATTTTGCCCGCCGCCGCCGCCGCCGCCATGACGCCGCAGGTCGCGGTCGGATGATAGCCGCGGTCGTAATGATCTTTCGGAACCAGGGCTTCGGCCAGACGAATCTGGATTTCATAGCCGACCACGCAAGCCGTGATCACGTCCTTGCCGCTGGCATTCGTCATTTCCGCCGCCGCCAGCACCGCCGGCACGATCGGCGCCGAAGAATGCAGCGAAGCTTCCGCGTGGGTGTCGTCGAAATCAAGCGAATGGGCCAGCGAGCCGTTCAACAACGCCGCCGCCGTCGGCGCGTAGCCACGTCCATCGCCCAGAACGGAACAATCGCCGGAAACCAGGCCCAGGCGTTCGACCGCACGGACAAGGCTGTCCGTGCTTTCCGCATCGTGCCGCGCGCGCACCATGATGCCAGCCGTATCCAGGATCAGCAGCTTGGTACGGGCCGCAACTTCGGCCGGCAATTTGTCGTAACTCAGGCCGGCGGCGAATTCAGCCAGTTCCCGGGTGATGGGGGTGCGGGTGTTGCCCGTCATCTTCGCGTTTCCTCCGTGAAAGGGGCTGCGTTCAGGCGCAGCATTCTTTGTGTCCGATGGGCGACTCAATCACAAGACGTGTGATAGAACCAATAGAAATATACGCACGATTAATCTGAAAAAGAGATCAATCAAAATGCTTCCTATGACCCTCAAACAATTGGAAATTTTCGTCGCCGTGGCGGAACACAACGGCTTTCGCCGGGCGTCCGAGCGCCTTAACCTGAGCCAGTCCGCCGTTACCGCCCATATCAAGCTGCTCGAGGCCCATTTGGGCGTGCCCCTGTTTCACCGCACGACGCGCAGCATCCGCATGACCGATGCGGGTGAAAACCTTTACCGCCGCACCGGCCGGATTCTCGACGGGCTGGAAGACATCGTGCGTACCTTCCACGACGAGGCGTCTATGAGCCGGGGCCGCGTGCTGCTGACCTCGGCCCCCAGTTTCGCCGCGACCCGCCTGCCGCAGATCCTGGCCCGCTTTCGCGAACACAACCCCAACATCACCGTGCACGTGCGCGAAGCCTATGCCAACGATATGCTGGATACCTTGCGCCGGGGCGATGCGGATTTTGCCATCGGCCCCATGGAAAACCTGCCGCGCGAGTTTGAATCCACCCAGTTCCTGGCCGACGGTTATTCGGCGGTCGTGGCACGCAACCACGCCCTTGCCGGGCGGAACGATATCCCGCTCGACGCCCTGACGGACGAAACGATCCTGGCCCTGCCCTTGCCATCACGTACCCGGACCCAGGTCGAAAGCGCCTTTCAGTCCCTGGGCATGAACTTGGTGCCGCATTTTGAAATGCTGCACCACCAGACCCTGATTTCCCTGGCTGAACAGGGTTTAGGCGTCGCCATCCTGCCGGAAACGGCCGTGCCACCGTCCAAGGACGGGGCCTATTGGGCCGCCCGCATCAAGCATCCGGGCCTGACCCGCAAGATCGGGATCATCACCCTGCGCGGCCAAACCCTGGCGCCGGGGGCCAATGAACTGGTGAAATTAATCGCGGGAGACTAGGGACGCGTCGCGAAGCCAGCTGTCAACCGAGCCCGAAATCCGCGGCCCAGGCAAGCGATGCCTTGGTCGCCCCCGGCTGTTCCTTGTCATGCGGGGCATATTCACAGCCGACCCAACCGTCGTAGCCCAACAAATCCATCAAGGCGAACACATAGGGGTAATTGATTTCGCCTTCATCCGGCGGCGTGCGGCCCGGATGCCCCGCGATCTGCACATGCGATATGGTCGACAGATGGGCTTCGAACGTCAGCGACAGGTTGCCCTCCATGATCTGAGCGTTATGGAAGTCATACTGAATGCCGATGTTGTCCGAACCGGCGGCCTTGACCGCGTCAACGACGCGTTGTGCCTCGACCGTGGTCTGCACCAGATAGCCCGGCCGGGCCAAGGTGTTGATCGGCTCGATCAGCGCCGTGATCCCCGCCTCGGCCAGAACCGGACAGGCCCATTTGACGTTCTCGATAAAGGTTTCGAACCCTTCTTCCCGCCAGTCACCCTCGCGGTATCCGGCCAGGATATGAAGATATTCGGTCTTGAGCGCCTTGGAATATTCCAAAGCCAAGCCGATGGTATCCTGGAATTCGGCCTCACGTCCCTTGATGCCGGCGATACCGTATTCGCCCGGGTTCTTGCCCGGCGGCGAATTGAACATCAGGAAATCCAGCCCCGCCGCCTGATAGCCCTCGGCCAGATCTTCCTTGGGGTGTTCATACAGCAGCGGACATTCGACCGCAGTGAACCCCAGGTCGCGGACCAGTTGGAAGCGCTCCATCATGGGCACTTCCTGGGCCATCCAGCCGATGTTGGCAGCAAAACGGGGCATCGCGCCCTCCCGGTTGTGGTGGACGGGACTAAAGCGCGTCGTTGTTCTGTTCGCCGGTGCGGATGCGCACGGCACTTTCCAGATCGTAAACGAAGACCTTGCCGTCGCCGATCTTGCCCGTGTTGGCGGAATTCTGGATCGCCTCGACCACTTCGGCCGCCTTGTCGTCGGCCACGGCGATCTCGATCTTCACCTTGGGCAGGAAATGGACCTGGTATTCAGCCCCTCGGTAAATTTCCGTTTGGCCGCGTTGACGGCCATAGCCCTTAACTTCCGAAACGGTCATGCCTTCGACGCCGGTGGCGCCCAGCGCCTCACGAACGGCATCAAGTTTGTGCGGTTTGATCACCGCCATGACGAATTTCATGTTGCCTCTCCTAATCTCTATCTTTCTTACGGTGCCGTGCGCGGGCGGAGCACCGTCGCTCCGCCCTTTATAGCACGTCAATCCAGCCTGTACGCGGTCTCGCCATGCGACGTGATGTCCAGGCCTTCCAGTTCATCATCCTCGCGAACGCGCAGGCCGCCGGTCAGACCGGCCGTAACCTTGACCAGAATGAAGGTGACGATGGCCGACCAAACGATGGTCGCCACAAGCCCGATCGCCTGAACGCCCAGGGCGGAGCCGATGGTCGCCCCTTCCGGCAGACCAAGTCCGCCGAACATGGGCGCGCACAGCACGGCGACCAGAATCGTGCCCAACGATCCGCCGACACCGTGAACGGCGAACACGTCGAGCGAGTCATCCAGTTTCCAGGCGGTTTTCACGACCTGCACCATCTTGAAGCAGACCAACCCCGCAGCGACGCCGATAATCAACGCCCCGACAGGGCCGACAAAACCGGATGCCGGCGTGATCGTCGCCAGCCCGGCGATGGTCCCGGTCACAAGACCGACCAACGAGGGCTTGCCGTACTTTTTCCATTCGATCAGCATCCACACCAGCGACGCCGTGGCCGCCGCGATATGGGTGACGGTCAGCGCCATCCCGGCGGCACCGTCTGCCGCAAGGGCCGAGCCGCCGTTGAAACCAAACCAGCCGACCCACAGCATGCAGGCCCCCATGGCGACCATGCCCGGGTTATGCGGCGGCGCAACGTCGTTCGGGAACCCGTGACGTGCGCCTAGCGCCTTGACGATCACAAGCGATGAAATACCGGCGGTGGCATGGACGACCAGACCGCCCGCGAAATCCATTACGCCCATGTCGGCCAGCCAGCCGCCGCCCCAGACCCAATGAGTTACCGGAGCATAGACGCAGATCAACCACAATGCCGACAGGATCAGCACGGCGGAGAACTTGATGCGCTCCACATAGGCGCCGACCATCAGCGCCGGGGTAATCACGGCAAAGGTCATCTGGAACGAGAAGAACACGTTCTCGGGAATGGTGCCGGACAGCGTATCTGTGCCGACCCCGGCCAGGAACAGGCGGGAGAACCCGCCGATCAGCTTGTTAGCACCCGCACCGTCGGTGAACGACAGGCTATAGCCGATGACCAGCCAGACCACGCTCATCAAACAGGCGATGGCCACGCAATGCATGAGCACGCTCAGCACGTTGCGCGAGCGTACCAGCCCCGCGTAGAACAACGCCAACCCCGGCAAGGTCATGAACAAAACCAGCGCCGTGGCGGTGATGATCCAGGCGGTATCGCCGGAATTGAGCTGATCCGCGGCAAACGCGGTGTCAGGCGAAAAAAGGGTCAGGATTGCAGCCACGAGCACGAATACCGGCGCGGCCAGCCGGTGGTAGAACTTGAACATGTCACTCCCCGTCGTTGGGTTAGGGTTTGCTTAAATGCAATTTTTTACGCGCCTAACCGGGCCGATTTTACGGGGCATGCGGGGCGGATTGTTTCCACCTCTCGGTCATCCCCTCGGCCTCTCGTTCGAGAAACTCAAGTGACGTCGATAATGCCCGACGGCTTTCTGGATGCAAGGCCTATTTCCTGCATTCACCCACCGCCGGTCATGTTTATTCAGCGGCGTATTTCTTTTCCGCTTCGTAGTATTCGGGGAAGCCCACGATATCCCGTAATTCCGCAAAAGTGATCTGATTGTCCGGCACCGTGCCTGACTTAATGCTTTCCAGCGCACCCTGCATGGCCTTGATCGACGCCAGCATCATGGCGATGGGATAGATGGCGATCTTGTAGCCCATCTCGCCCAATTCATCTTCCATCAGATAGGGCGTATCGCCCTGCTCGACCATATTGGCCATCTTGGGACCGTTCACTTCCTTGCAGTAACGGCGCATCTCGTCCTTGTCGCGGGGCGCTTCCAAAAAGGTGATATCGACGCCGATCTCGCGGAACGCGTTACAGCGGTCGATGGCTTCCTCGATCCCGTCGGTCCAGTTGGCATCCGTGCGCGCCATGATCAGAATGTCAGCCCCGGCGTTGCGGGCATCGACCGCTGCCTGTATGCGCTGGAACGCTTCTTCCCGCTTGACGATGGTCTTGCCGCGGGTATGGCCGCAGCGCTTGGGCGAAACCTGGTCCTCGATCATCACACAGGCAAGCCCCGCCTGGGCGTAACCTTCAACCGTGCGCTTGACGTTGATGGCATTCCCGAATCCAGTGTCGCCGTCGCCGATAATGGGGATCGACGTCACGGCCGTCATATTGCGGCCCTGGTCGAGCATTTCGGCATAACTGATCAGGCCCGTATCCGGCAGGCCGATACGCGCCGCCGAAACGCCGAAACCGGTCATGAACGCGGCCTCGAACCCGGCGCGTTCGACCAGCATGGCCGACATGGCGTCGTATACACCCGGTAGGGTGCGGCAGCCGGGACGTTCAAGAAGTTCGCGAAGCTTATCGGCAAGTGACATAAGAGCCTCCAGTAATTTGGATATCGATCAGAATGCGATGATGCAATCTACGTCAGGGGTTAGGATACTCCAATCGAGCGGATGGTCAGAGCGCCTTGAACGCTGGCTTTTCTTTGGCCAGGAAGGCGCGCACGCCTTCCTTGTAATCCTCAGAATCGCATAGCGCGTAGCTGGACTTCAGCTCTTCCGGTGTTATGGGCTCGGGCTTCAACAACCGACGCAGAACCTTTTTCGATCCCCGCGCGGCCAGCGGCGCCCCCTGGGCGACACGCCAAGCGACGGTTTCCGCTTCGTCGTCCAGTTGTTCCGCCGGCACGACCCGTGTCAGCAACCCTTTGGCATAGGCTTCATCCGTATCCAGGATGCGGCCTTCCAACAGCAACTCCATGATCACCGCCGGCGGCACGATGGCAAGTGCCGCCGCCATTTCCGGATAGGCGAAGGCATGGCCCAGGCGATTGATGGGAATGCCGAAACGCGATCCCTCGGCGGCCAGGCGCATGTCGCAGCAGCAGGCGATTTCCAGCCCGCCGCCCGTACAGGCGCCGCGGATCACCGCGATCGTGGGATGCTTCAGATTGGCGAAGGCATGCAGCGCGTCGGCGACGACCTTGCCGTAGGTTTCCGCCTGATCCGCACTCATGCGTTTTTCCGGAAATTCCGAGATATCGGCCCCGGCGGCGAAATGATCTCCTTCGCCGATGACCAGCACACAGCGCAGATCATCGTCGGCTTCCAGTTCCGCCGTGACCTCGACCAGCCGCCGCCAGGCGTCCAAATTCAAGGCATTGCGTTTTTCCGGATTGTTGATGACCAGTGTGGCGATAACGCCGTTCCGGTCTAGGCGGATAATGTCGTTGTTCATGGTATCGAGACCTTGGTCTTTCGGTTCTTCTTAGTCTTCCGCGTTCAACACGCGAATGGGCGCGCCATCCATCCATGCTTTGATGCATTCGACGGCATCGGGATACATGACTTCATAATTTTCACGGATGACGTAGCCCGTATGGCCGGTCAGCACGGCGTTATCGAGCTTGCGTAATTCATGGTCCGCGGGAAGCGGTTCGACGTCATACACATCGATCCCCGCCCCCTTGATGGCGTTCGACTTGAGCGCCGCGATCATGGCCGCTTCGTCGATGATCGGCCCGCGCGAGGTGTTGACGATATAGGCCGAGGGTTTCATCAGCGCCAATTCCGCCGCGCCGATCAGGCCGGTGGTCCGTTCCGACAGCAGGACATGGACGGTCACCACATCGGATTGGCGAAACAGGTCTTCCTTGCTGACGCGCGTTGCGCCGCATTCGGCCGCTCGTTCGTCCGTCAAATTTTCCGACCAGGCGATGACCTCCATACCCAGCGCCTTGCCCAGGGCCGCCGATTGCGCCCCCAGCTTACCAAGTCCAATCACACCCAGGGTCTTGCCGCGCAGACCGACAGGGAAACTTTCCTGCCAGCCGCCCGCTTTCATGCAGCGGTCTTCCTTGGGAATTTCCTTGGTCACGGCGAAGATCAGCGCCCAGGTCTGTTCGAACGCAGGGTAAGGCAGAATGGCCGTGCCGCACACGGTGATGCCCATTTCCCGGGCCTTTTTCATATCCCAGGCCAGATTACGCATCCCCGTCGTGACCATCATCTTCAGATCCGGCAGCTTTTCCAGCTGCGAGGCGGGAAAGCGCGTGCGCTCCCGCATACCGACGACCACGTCGTACCCGGCCAGCGCCTTCGCGACATTGTCTTCGTCGGTCTGCAGGAATTCGTTGAAGGACGTGATGTCCACATCCGCGCCCAAACTGCCCCAATCGGCAAGTTCCAGGGCCACGTTCTGGTAATCATCCAGGATGGCAATGCGAGTCATTGAATGGTTTCCTTGATCTTATTTGGTCCGGCTTGACCGGGTTCCGGTCTGTTACGTGAGGGTATGACCCGACAACGCCCTGGCCAGCAAGTGTAAAAAATTCACCTGCCTCTCGTCAGTTTCACATCTGCTCTGGTTTTTATGCTAGGTTTGTTGCACAAATTGCGCCCGGGTAAGGGAGAGCATCCGTGCATTCGACGATGCCTCTTGAATAACGCCAGATCCGAGCATACCGATGAAAACAGACACAGATTTTTCCTTTGCCGATATCGTCGCACGCGCAAACGACGCGGTGATCATCGCCAAGGCGCCCAAGAGCAAATCCACCAAGCCGAAGCTCGTCTACGTGAACGAAGCTTGCTGCAATCTTTATGGATATCAGGAAGACGAAATTCTGGGGAAGCCGGTCGGGTTTTTTGACGGGGACGACACCGACAAGGCCGCACGGGCAAAAATCAATGACGCACTGAAGAACGGCCGCCATCTGCGGACCCGCCTGCAGCAATATGCAAAAGACGGTACCGCTTATTGGGTTGATACCAACGTCATGCCTCTATTCGGAGAAGACGGCGAAATCACCCACTTCGCCGCCATTCAGCGCGACGTCAGCGAAGACGTAAAGCGCGAACAGGAACTCTTATCCCTGGCCACTACGGACGACCTGACGGGCGCCAACAACCGCCGCCATTTCATGGAACGGGCGGAACTTGAAGTTCACCGCCTGCGCCGTCACAAGGTACCGTTTTCCGTTGCCCTTTTGGATCTGGACCTTTTCAAACAGGTCAACGATACCCACGGTCATCAGGCCGGTGACGATGTGCTGAAAGAAGCCGTCAAACGCTGGCAGAAAGGCCGCCGCCCGTTCGACACGCTGGGGCGGATCGGCGGTGAGGAGTTCGCCTTGTTGCTTCCGGGGGCGGATGCGGATGCGGCCATGACCGTGGCCGAGCGCCTGCGCAGCGTTATCGCCGAACACCCCGTTGAAACCGCGGACGGCCCGATCAAGGTCACCGTGTCGATCGGTATCGCCGAAGCCGACGACGCGGATAGCACCATCGAAGGCACGATGGGCCGAGCAGATGCCGCACTTTATCATTCCAAGAATGCAGGCCGAAACCGCGTGACCAAGGCCTCGCCGATCCGGGCGACCGGGCGCCAGACCTCCGGCGGCCAGAACTAAGCTGCTTAAGCCGCGCGGTCGCTTTTCAATCTCATGGGCGTGCGCGGCCCCATGTTGTAGCGGTCCGCGAAGCGGGGCTCCAACGGGCGACCGTCATACATATTCATCCAAACGCGTAGCAGATTCCGTTTGCGGCTGCCGTCGGGCCAATCCTCGAACGCGGCCCTGGAATGCAGGGTGACGTAGTTGTTGAGGATCTGGATGTCGCCCACCTCGAACGGCATTTCAAATCGATATGTGTCGCTGACGCAAAGTGCCTGCATGTAGTCCAGGGCTTCCACGGCAAGGTCGGAGATCGGCTCGCCAATAAATTGCTGGCCTTCGATAATCGCCTTGCGCAGATAGCGGCAGCTCAATCGCCCCTCGAACCAGCTGTAGACAGGCACCTTGTGGCGGGTGACGGGATGGGTCTCCCCGGCCTCGCCTTCACCGCGCAGATTGAAATGAAACCCTTCGTACAGCACCGGCAGGTATTCAGGGTGATTCTCGACGATCTCATTATAGACCGCCATGCTTGACGCGATCTGGCTTTCCCCGCCCGACATGGACGGCTGCAGGCACAGCAGGCTGACCAGATCCATCCCATCACAATGGAAGAACAATTTTTGGCGGGTCTTGTAGCCCCGGATCAGCGGGTCGTTGTAATCCAGGCCCTTGTCCGTAACCTCGCCGATCAGGTCGCCGTCCGGATTTTGGTGGATCGGCCGGCCCATCAGTACGGAAAGTACCCAGTACATGGTTTCGATCCGGGGGCGGTCGTATTTCTCGACCTCCAGGCCCTTGATCAAAACACAACCACGGCCACCTTCCAGTTCCTGAAGGGCCCAGTTCGCCAGCCCCTCAAGCGCGGGAGCCTTAATATCTTCCCGGCTGAAATGCGGTGCTGACTTTCCGTTCGCGGCCAATTCAGCGGTGACCTGCTCAAGTGCGTCCAATTCCTCGGCGCTCAGATAGCGGGTCCAGCCCGTGTCCGCCGCCAATTCGGCAGCACTCCAAGCGGATTTATCAGTTACCGGGGTATTGGGAAGGTTTGTCATGGTCTTTGGAATTTCATTCCTAACTGTTCGCCCGTCAAGGCTTGTATCACCCCGTCACCGAGGAATCACGGGCGGCAAAGTCGCGAAGAAAATTGAAATCCAGATCCAACGCCTGCCCCAGCCATAATGCGTGTTCCCCATGATCCGCCACGGGATCACCACTTTCGGGATGCACCAGAATGCTCAAAGTCCCCCGGTTGAACATCAAAAACGGAACAATGTGGGCAAAAGCAGAGACCGGAAAAGTAACCAGCAATTGCGGCGTCGGATGGGGGCCGACGGGTTCTTCGCGAACGGTCGTGGGGGTTGCGCCGAATTCGCTTATCAATTGATCGCGCAGGGCAAAAGCCGAAGCCTTGCCGTCCGCACCGGCGAAATAGATATGGGCGTGGTATTCATCTATGTGGGGGATTTGTGAACTTTGCATTGGCACGGCGGCTCCTTATCCAGAACCGATATGTAGGTCGGAAAGCAGGGATCGCCAATGATCGGGAAACAGTTTTGAAAAGACACCTCCATTTAATCTGGCCCCCGAGCCCCCCAAGATTGTATACAGTTTCGACAAATCGAACATTTTTACGGAGGATTCCCCCATGACGTGGCTTGAAGGCAACGGACGCGACAAACGCCCCGCAGGCGAGCGGCTTCGCGCGCTTTTGGAACGTGACGAAATCTTGCGCGTCCCCGGCGCCCATAATGCCTTCGCCGGCATGATCGCCAAGCAGGCAGGGTTTGAAACCCTCTACATTTCGGGCGGTGCCGTCACGGCCTCGATGGGCCTGCCCGACCTGGGCATCATGACCCTGGATGAAATGTGCAGCGTCGTGCGCAGCGTCTCGCGCACCACCGACCTGCCGCTGATCGTCGACGGCGACACCGGGTATGGCGGGGTTCTCAACGCCATGCGCGTGGTCAAGGAACTGGAGCTGTCCGGTGCGGGTGCCGTTCATATCGAAGACCAGCTGCTGCCCAAGAAATGCGGCCATCTGAACGACAAACGCCTGGTCGAGCCCGAGGAAGCCGCCGCCAAGATCGCCGCCGCCAAGGAAGCCTCGTCGCATCTGGTCATCATCGCGCGCACGGATGCCGCCGGGGTCGAAGGCCTGGAAGGCGCCATCAAGCGCGCCAACCTGTACCGTGAAGCCGGTGCCGACGTGACCTTCCCCGACGGCCTGCCCTCGGCCGAAGACCACCTTGAATTCGCCAAGAAGGTGCCGGGCATGAAGATGGCCAATATGACCGAATACGGCCGCACGCCCTTCTTCACGGGTCAGCAGTTCCAAGACATGGGATTCGACATCGTGATCTGGCCGGCGACCTCAATCCGCGCCGCGGCCAAACTGTTCCAGGACCTTTACGGCCATATCAAGGAACACGACGGCACGGAAGGCTTCATGGACAAAGTCATGAGCCGCGCCGACCAGTACGACACCTTGGCGTATTACGACTACGAAGCCCTGGATGCCTCGGTCGCGCGAACCGTCGTTCCCGAATACGGGAAATAACACCATCTGATGTCAGGTAAGGAAGGCGGCGCAGCGCCATGTTCGCGCTTGCGTCCCTTCCGACCTGGGCGCACAATTACATTAGCAATTTCTGGAGAAGCCCGGCCCCACGCCATCCGGGCAGACCGTACCGGACGCTTCTCCGCCGACGGCATCGCCGCCGATACGGCCGCGTGACGAGCCGGGCCCGAAGACCGCATGTTCAAGATATCAAGGAGGTATCGACATGGTTCTTCGCAGTGCCGCTTGTGCATTCGCCTTTACGCTCTGTGTTTTCCTGGTCCAGCCCGTTTCGGCCGCGCCGCAAATTTTGGCCGCACTGGAAGTCCAGGAAGGCATGCCCTTCATCTGTGACGGTCCGACCTGCGAGACCGATATCACCACGTTCTGCCTGCAGCAGGATCGCGAATCACCCCGTTCCGGCACGCTGTACACACCGGCGGACCGCGCGCATTTCCGCCTTCGCGTAACCCAACGCGACGGTGCCGTATCCGATATTCCCGCGACGGACGTGACCTTCACCAGTGGGCGCGGTTTCACCCATGTCCGCGTCAGCCTGCCGGCCCGCAAACTGGCGGCGATGAATGCGGAAACAGCGCGCTTGGTCGTCACCCGTCAGGCCTCGTTGATCCCCACGCCTCAAGCCGGCGATCCCGACCCGATCACACCGGCCGAGGCCGAATACGTGACCAAAAGCCTGCGCAGCGTCGGTGAGGAAATGATCGACAGCCAGCCGCTTGCCGCCACGGCGCGTCTGGTCGGGCGCATCGCCACGGCGATCATCGATTACCGTGAACGCCCATCCCCGACCGCCGTTGACCGCTTGTGGAACGACGTGATCGACGACATGGCGCCGGTGCTGGACGAAACCGGGGACCGAGGCACCGTGATCAAAGGGGCCCGGCGGGAGATCGACCGCTGTGCACGGGCCGGACACCATCATTCCATGGCCGGGGTCAAGTCTTGCCTGGAATACCGTCATGGTGATCTGATGCGCGATCTGAACATCGACTATTGGAACCGCAAACCGGGAAGCTAATTTATGACCGATACGCAGAAACCGAACACGGGTCAGGAACCGATCAACCCGAATTCCACCCGCGAACAGGTTCGTTCCTGGCTGCAGTGGCTGCCGGCATGGTTCCTCATCCCCCTGGGCCTAAGCCAGGGACAGACCACCGGGGCCGACAGTTCGGCAACGGGTAATCCGGGAACAAGCAGTTATGAAGGCGGCTACGGCGGCCCCAACGACGCTCCCGGCCATATCGGCAGCGGCTACGGCGACGGCGCCAGCGATCTTGGCGGCGGGCTCAGCGGATTCTAAGGGCGTGTTTTAGGGACGGATTCCAATCACCGGTTCCAGGCTAGCATCCCATCGCCTCGGCCACGCCGACCAGGTCTTTGGCTGCGACTTCCCAATCATTTTCGGGGGCTTGATCGGCTTCCTGATCGGGTCCGTATTCCTTTCGCGGCAGAAAAGCCGTCTTCATGCCATGGCTGCGCGCCGCCGCCAGGTCGTAGTTGTGACAGGCCGTCAGCATGCAGCATTCGGGCGTGGCCTCCATCCCCATCAGTTTGATCGCCGTCTGATAGACGCGCGGGTGCGGTTTGTAGACCCCTGCGTTTTCCGCCGTCAGGACCGCATCGAACGGCAACTTGCCGTGTTTGCAGATCGCCGTCAGCCAGGAAAACGACCCGTTGGACAGGGTCACCAGCGTGTATTTCCGGGCCAGACGCGTCAGCCCTTCGACGGCATCCGGCCAGGGATCGATTTCCAACCACAGGTTCAGGATATCCGTTTTCTGGACCTCGCTTAAACCCGCCAGACCGAAATCGCCGATCACCTGGTTCATGCGTTCCAGATACATCTCGTCCAAATTGAAATAAGGCCGTTCGCCGGAAATCACGGCGTCCATGGCCGGGCGGTACCCTGCTTTCCAGGCCGCCAGGAATCCGGGCCAATCGGCGTCGATGCCTTCCCGCTTTCCATAATCGGCCAGCAGGCGCAGCAAGCTTGATCGCCAATCGACGACCGTGCCGAACACATCGAAAAAGATCACTTTCACATCGTTGGGTGCCATGAGGTTTCCTTACGCCATAGTGAAACAGGCCGGGGTTGGTCGCGGTCTACGCGTGGTCTAATCTGGTCCCAACAAGCGCCCAAGAGCAAGACCAGAGGAAACATTCCATGATCACCTCCCCCAATGAAACGGTCCTCGCAGATGTCCGGGATTCCATCTGCCGGATTACCTTCAACCGGCCCGAGGCGCTGAACGCCATCACCGTCGACGTCATGATCGCCTTGAAGGAGATCACCGAACAACTGCGAGAAAGCAAGGACGTGCGTGTCGTCATCATGCAGGGCCAAGGCGATCATTTCATGGCCGGCGGCGACGTGAAGGCCTTCAAAACCATGCTGGACGGCGAGCCGGACCGCGACAAAACCGCCGAACAGTTCGATGCCCGTCTGACCCGTGTCCATGCCACGATCGAAAACATGCGGGCCATGCCGCAGCCGATCATCGCCTCCGTCCGGGGGGCGGCCGCAGGTGCCGGGGTCAGCCTGATGCTGGCCTGCGATCTGGCGCTGGTCGCCGAGGATGCTTTCTTCACCCTGGCTTATTGCCATATCGGGACCAGCCCCGACGGCGGGTCGACCTATGCCCTGCCGCGCACCGTCGGCCTGAAGAAAGCGATGGAAATCGCCCTGTTGGGTGACCGCTTCACGGCCCAGGACGCACTGGATTGGGGCATGATCAATCGGATCGTTCCCCCGGCCGATTTGCAGGCAGAAACGGACAAACTCGCCGGACGACTGGCCAAGGCCGCAGGTCATGCCAACGCCGAAGCCAAGGCGCTGCTGAACGCCTCTTTCCACAACGGCCTGACCGAGCAACTGGACGCGGAAAAAGCCGCGTTCATCCGCAACACGCGGACCGGCGATTTCTATGAAGGCATCACCGCTTTCAGCGAAAAACGGAAACCGGATTTCAAGGGCGACTGACCTTTAGCCCCCTATTCCCCGCGCACGGTTTCCGCGATCTGCCGGGCGATATCCAGGAACTCGTTCACAGCGGCTGTGCGTTTGACGCCGACCCGCTGCAACAGACAGATGGACCGGGCCGGCAATTCGAACTCCAGGTCCAAGGGGACGATCCGCCCGCTCGGTTTTTCCGCATCGAATTCGATGATCGAGCGAAAGGATATCTGCTCGGAATGGAGCAGCAGGTAGCGGATGACCGAGTTTGAACTGGTTTCCACCGCCCCTTGGGCCGGCCCGCCGGTGTTGCGGGTCATGACTTCGTCCAGCAGATCACGGGTCACGCTGCCCAGCGGCGGCAGAATAAACGGATAGCTGGAAACCTCTTTCGCTTTCAATTTCCTGCGTCCGGCCAGGGGGTGTTTATTCGATACGAACAGCCCCATGGGGTCGCGCACGATGGGTTCGACCGACACCCCTTCCAGTAACGTCGGATTGGGTTCCGCGCAGATCAGAACGTCGATTTCACCGGCCAGCATCCCCGCGATCAACGATGTGATCGGCCCTTCGACCGTTCGCATGACGATTTGCGGATGATGGGAAAGGACCCGGTTGATGGCTTCGGGCAGCAAGGCATTGCGCGAATAGGCCAGCCCGCCGACGCAGACCACGCCTGAGGATACGCCGTCGAAGGAATCGACGTCATCTTTGGTCTTGCGCAGTTCGGACAGCACGCGTTTGAAACACAAGGTCGCCGAAACCCCCGCCGGGGTCGCGATCATGCCCGTTTGCGTGCGCTGAAACAGGTCCACGCCCAGATCGGTTTCAAGTTGTCGGATCGAGGTCGAAATGGCCGGCTGCGACACCCCCAACACCTGACAGGCCCGATTGACGGACCCGAAGTCATGAACTGCGACGATGGCCCGCAACCGCGACACGTCGATATGCATCTGGAAAACCGATGCGTTCCTGCGGATAGCATCGCCGTTGCCTTGCACAAGCATGTCCCGCAGGTCTTCAAGGTCTTGCTGGATGATCCTGCAACGTGCGGCGACCAATTCCCCCACCGGAGTCGGCGACAAACCGTCCTGCGAGCGGTTGAGAAGCGGGCGTTCGAACTTGTCCTCCAGTATCGCGAGCGAACGTGAAATGGATGACGGGCTGCGGCGCAGGTCTTCGCCCGCCGCCGCAATGCGGCCGTGCTGCACCACGGCGGCGAATGTGCCCAGGTGTCTGAGGGAAAAGTTCTTTTCTGTTTGGTCCGGCACGCAATACCCCAGGGCGCGCAGAGACGCCGACGATGTGTTTCCGGGCTCAGTATAAACAAATTAGATCGCGGTATAGCGAGATTGTCATGGCAACCGCCTGCCCCGCGTGATTGGTATTCCATCAGGTAAATTGGGAGGTTACCAATGCAAAATAAGATCATCCAAGCTACGAAATCCGTCATGGTTGCGGCCGCTCTGACCCTTGGTCTGGCACCTGCTGCCGACGCCGGATTTCCGGAACGGGCCGTCAAGATCGTCGTCCCCTACAAAGCGGGCGGCAACACCGATGTCATCGCACGCATCTTCGCCGATCACATGTCCGAAGCCCTGGGCTCCCCGGTCGTGGTCGAAAACCGCGGCGGCGGCGGCGGCACCGTCGGCGCCGCCCTGGTCGCGGGCGCCAAGGCCGACGGCTATACCCTGCTGTTCGGCACGGCCGGCTCGCACTCGATCAACCCGAATCTGCGCAAGATCAAATACGATCCGCTCAAGGATTTCACGCCGATCAGCACGGGCGTCATTTCCTCGCTGCTGATGGTCGTTCATCCTTCGGTCAAGGCCAATACCCTGCAGGAATTGATGAAGCTGACCTCGTCCGGCGAGGGGCAGTTCAATTATGCCTCGGGCGGGATCGGCACCCTGTCCCATGTGGCGGGCGAGCTTTACAATGAAAAGACCGGCTCCAAGCTGGTTCATGTGCCCTACAAGGGCGCGGGTCCGGCCATCAACGATGCCGTTGCCGGCCGTATTCAGGTTTACATGAACAACATCCCGAAGATCCTGCCGCACGTTAAGTCCGGCGCCCTTCGCCCCATGGCCCTGGGTGCCGCCAAGCGTTCGACCTTGCTGCCTGACGTGCCGACCACGGCCGAAGCCGGCCTGCAGGGCATGGAAATGGGGTCCTGGTACGGCCTGCTGGCCCCGGCCGGAACGCCGAAGGAAGCCGTCGACAAGCTGTTCACGGCCATGAGTTCCGCCAAGGATTCCAAAAAGGTTCAGGAGCGGCTCACGGGTATCGGTTCCGAAGTCGTGGTTTCCGACTCTCCCGCACAATTCGCCGCCTTTATGAAGGACCAACTGTCCTGGTGGGCGAACATGTTGAAGAACCCGGCGTTCCAGAAAAAGAAAAAGTAGATCTCCCTTGCGGCGGGGCAATCGTTTCCCGGTGATACGGCTGCCCCGTCGGCTTTTTTCCGTTACGCTAACGCTCCAGAATTTCCACAGGGACGATCGCAACGGGCCGGAAACGGCGCCGGAGCAATAAAATGGCGAGAGAATTTTCGTGGCTGTTCATCGCCGCGCTGGGCGCGGCGGCCTTTTATTTCGCACTCGATTTCGAGTTCGGCACCCCGTCGAATGTGGGCTCCGCGATCTACCCCCTGATCCTGTCTTCGGCGATTATCCTGATTTCCCTGTATTCGTTTGTTTTTTCCCCCCGTGAAGAACCTCTGCCACAAAACCATCGGGCCCTGGCCTGCGTCGCTGCCGCCGTTCTGTTGTTCATCTTGTTGGTCGAGGTCATCGGCCTGCTGCCGACGATCGTGCTTTCCATGACCGTCGCCTATGCTGGCCAGACCACGGGAAAATACCGGTTCTTTCTGATTTACGCGGGCCTATTCGCGGTCACGGTCTGGCTGCTGTTTTCCTATGCCCTCAGCCTGCCCATCCCCCCCGTGCGGATGCCCTGATCCATGGAAAACCTGCTTATCGGCCTTTCCACCGCCCTCATGGCCCAGAATCTGCTGGCCTGTCTGGCCGGTGTGTTCCTGGGAACCGCCATCGGCGTGATTCCCGGCATCGGGGCCATGGCCGCGATTTCGCTGCTTATGCCGTTGACCTTCGCCATGGACCCGACCACGGGCATCGTCATGCTGGCCGGGGTCTATTACGGGGCGGAATACGGCGGGTCGACCGCATCGATCCTGCTGAACCTTCCGGGCACGCCGTCCAACGCCATCACCTGCCTGGACGGCTATCCCATGGCGCAGAAGGGACAGGCCGGCACGGCCCTGTTCATGACGACCATCGCATCGTTTGTCGGCGGCAGCATCGGCATCCTGGTTCTGTCCCTGCTGACCCCCGTCATCGTCAAGGTCGGCATGGCCTTCGGCCCGGCGGAGTACTTCGCGATCATCGTGTTTTGCTTTGTCGCCGTGTCGACCATCGGCGGGGCCGACCCAAAAAAGAATTTCGTGATGGTCGCCATCGGCGCCCTGATGGGCACGGTCGGCCTGGATATTTACGACGGAGCGGAACGCTACAGCTTCGGCTCACACCACTTGATCGACGGGCTCAGCCTGGTGCCCGTGGCCATGGGATTGTTCGGCCTGTCCGAAATCATTCTTTCGATCCGGCACGGCAGCGAGAAACGCCCGCATCACAAGATCAATTTCGCGTCCATGCTGCCCAGCGCCCGGCAATGGAAACGATCCTTCTGGCCCATGCTGCGGGGGGCGGCTTCCGGCTGCTTCTTCGGCCCCCTGCCTGGCACCGGCCCCTCGGTCGCGACGATCCTGTCCTACGCCAACGAAAAGAAACTGTCCCGCCATCCGGAAGAATTCGGCCGGGGTGCGATCGAAGGCGTGGCCGCCCCCGAAGCCGCCAACAATGCCGCCGTACAGACCGCCTTCGTGCCGACCCTGGCGCTTGCCATCCCCGGAACCCCGACCATGGCGATCATGATCGGCGCCTTGATGATTCACGGCATCATCCCGGGCCCGCAGTTGATGAGCGCCGAGCCGCAGCTTTTCTGGGGATTGGTGGCAAGTTTCTGGATCGGAAACCTGCTGCTTCTGGTCATCAACATCCCGCTGATCGGTCTTTGGGTGTCGTTCCTCAATGTGCCTTACCGCCTGCTTTATCCCGCGATCATCATCCTGATCTGCGTCGGCTGCTTCAGCCTAAAGAACAGTGTGTTCGACGTGGCGGTCATGCTGGTTGTCGGCATCGCGTCCTATGGGCTTCGGCGGCACGGGTTCTTGCCTGCCCCCCTGCTGATCGGCTTCGTACTGAGCCCCATGTTGGAAGAAAACTTCCGCCGCGCCATGATCATGGGCCGGGGCGAGGTTGAATTCCTGGCTTCAAGTCCGATCAGCATCACCGCCTGGCTATTGACCCTTGCCATGTTGCTGTCGGTCCTGTACCGCCGACAGATGCAGAAACTTTTCATGAAATTCATCACACGCGCCGGCAGGGACAACACATCTGCCGCAAGCGGCGCCGCCACCACGGATACAACCAGAACCCCAGATCAATGAGACAACGGGAAGCCTGAAATGATTATTGATTGTCACGGCCATTACACGACCGCCCCCGCCGCCCATGAGGCATGGCGCAAGGAACAGATCGACGCCAAGGGCGACCTGTCCCAAATGAGCGCCAAGGAGCCCGCCATCACCGATGACGAGCTTCGCGAAAGCGTCGAAAACACGCAATTGCGCCTGCAGCAGGAACGCGGCACGGACATGACCATCTTCTCCCCGCGCGCGGGCGGCATGGGCCATCATATCGGCAGCGAGGAAATGAGCATCCAGTGGTCGCGTATCTGCAACGACCAGATCAAGCGCATCTGCGACATGTTCCCCAACAACTTCGCCCCCGTGGGCCAATTGCCGCAATCACCGGGCTGCTCGCCCACCAACTGCATCCCGGAACTGGAGCGTCTGGTGAACGAACTGGGTTTCATCGGCGTCAATTTGAACCCCGACCCGTCGGGCGGGCATTGGACCGACCCGCCCTTGACCGATCCCTGGTGGTTCGACATTTATGAAAAGCTGCAGGAACTTCAGGTTCCGGCCATGATACACGTGAGCCAGTCCTGCAACCCGAATTTCCATTTCACCGGTGCCCATTACCTGAACGCGGATACGACCGCCTTCATGCAGCTTCTGCAATCGGACCTGTTCGAAAAATTCCCCGGCCTGAAGTTGATCATCCCCCATGGCGGGGGTGCCGTTCCCTATCACTGGGGCCGTTACCGCGGCATCGCCATGGGCATGAACCGCCCGGAGCCCAAGGACATGATGGGCGAGAACCTGTATTTCGACACCTGTGTCTATCACCAGCCGGGCATCAACCTGATGGCCGAGGTCGTGCCCGTGGACAACATCCTGTTCGCATCGGAACTGCACGGCGCCGTGCGCTGCAAGGACCCGGACACCGGCCAATGGTTCGACGACACGCGCCGCTATATCGACGCGACCGAAAACCTGTCACCGGAAGACAAGGAAAAGGTGTTCTACAAGAACGCCTTAAAGGTCTTCTCCAAACTGAAACTTCCGAGCGCCTAGCGCGCCGCATACCCAATCACGCATTCAGGGAGACACCCATGACCGTCGGATTTCGCATCAAGAAAACCTGGGACCGGATTTCACCGGACCTGATCGAGCAATTCAAATCGATCCCCGTCGCCAATGTAGGCGACTGCATGTCCCGCATGTACGCGGGCAGCAATGCACTGCGCCCCATGCATCGCGACGGTGTTCTGGCCGGGCCGGCCTTCACCGTTTTGAGCCGTCCCGGCGACAATTTGATGCTGCACAAGGCAATCGATACGGCCCAACCCGGCGACGTCATTGTCGTCGATGCCGGCGGCGACCTGACCAACGCCCTGTTCGGTGAAATGATGCTCATGCAGGCCATCAAGCGCGGTGTGGCGGGCCTGGTGATCAACGGGGCCGTGCGCGATCGGGATGCGTTCCTGGAACACAATCTGCCCGTGTTCGCCGCCGGCGTGACCCACCGTGGCCCCTACAAGGACGGCCCCGGCGAGATCGGGTTTCCGATCAGCTTGTACGGCATGAACATCAATCCGGGCGACCTGATCCTGGGGGACTGCGACGGCGTCCTCTGCGTACCGAAAGAACAGGCCGAAACGGTTCTTGAAGCTGCCCGCGCCAAGAACGATGCCGAAGAAAAACAGATGAAGGCGATCGCCGACGGCACCGTCGACCGCAGCTGGGTCGACAAGGCGCTTACCGATAAAGGCTGTGAATTCGTCGATTAATCCCCTGCCCGGCTGTTCGTTGCGAGACAAAGCCGACCGCCGTCAATAATATGGTCGGCAACGGACGGTGCCTCAGCACCGTCCAAAAACCGCAACCCGACCTCATGGGAGAGACAGCCAAATGGCAAATGGAACTTTGGCGGGAAAGACCGCCGTCATTACCGGATCATCGCGCAATATCGGCAAGGCCACGGCCTTGGCACTTGCCGCTGACGGGGCCAATATCGTCGTGAACGGCGTGCAGGACCAAGCCGCCGCCGACGACGTGGTCAAGGAAATCGAAGCCCTTGGCGGCAAGGCCATCGCCAAATTGGCCGATGCGTCCAAGCGTGACGATTGCGACGCCCTGATCGCTGCCGCAGCCGACGCTTTCGGCAGCGTCGATATCGTCGTGGTCAACGCCTCGACCCGGGGCCAGTGTCCGTTCCTGGATATGAGCCACGACGAATTCCGCAAAGTCATCGATCTGACTTTGGACAGCGCCTTTTTCCTTTGTCAGGCGGCCGTCCCGCATATGCAGAAGGCCGGCTGGGGCCGGGTCGTGACCCTGGGCGGTGTGTCGACCTATGTCGGCATGCCCGACCGCGTTCATAATCTTGCGGGCAAGGCGGCGATCGTCGGCTTTACCCGTGGGATCGCCCGCGAATTCGCCGCCGATGGCGTTACAGCCAACGTGGTGGCCCCCGGTGCGACCGAAACCGTCCGTCCCGCTTCGGCCGGTGCGGGCAACAACCGCGCGGCCATGAACATCCCTGTGGGCCGCCTGGGCGACGTCAAGGAAATGGCCGCGACCGTCAAATTCCTGTGCCAACCGGATGCCGCCTATATCACGGGCCAGACCATCCATGTGAACGGCGGCCTGTATTACGGAACGTAACGGACCGGGGGCCCGTCGGCACAGTTAGCTTTCCTGGATTTCCCGCCACAAGTCCAGCGTCCGCCGGGCTTGATCGACAATGGGGTAATCGATGAAATAGCCGTCCATCTGGATGGAGGCGAGGCCCTGTGCCTCGGCCTCGTCGAATGCGGCGACGACCCTTTCGGCAAACGCAATCTGATCTTCCGTCGGCGTAAATACGCCGTTTACCGGCGCCAATTGATCCGGGTGGATGCAGAGCTTGCCCTGATATCCCATGTCGCGGACCTTTTCGGCGGACCGGACAAGGCCTTCCGTATCCTTGATGTGGATCCATACGGAATCGACCGGCGGCTCCAACCCTTCGGCGCGGGAGGCAAGCGCAATCTCGGCCCGAGCGTGGTCGATTTCGATTTCTGCCAAGGTCCAGCGCATGCCCATGTCCTTGGTGTAATCACCGGCCCCGAAGCTCAGCCGCCGCACGCGGGTGTCGGCCGCGGCGATCTCACGCACATTCGCCACGCCCTTGCCGGTTTCGATGATCGGCAACAGATCGATGGCACCGACCTCCATGCCTTTATCCTTTTCAATATGCGTCAGGATCCAATCGACGGCGATCACTTGCGCTGCCTCTTCCACCTTCGGCAGGATCAGTCCGGTCAGCCACGGCCCGGTCACGGCCAGGATATCGTTGAAACAGAATTCCGTATCCCAGGCATTAACCCGAACATACCCCCGCTTGCCGGGGTGTTGTTTCAGGGCCTCAACCACCATGGCGCGGGTCGCCGGTTTTTCGGCCACGGCGACGGCGTCTTCCAGATCAAGGATGACCGCATCGCAGTCGAGGGTGAACGATTTTTCAACCCGGCGCGGATGGTTACCGGGGGCAAACAGATAGGTACGATGGACGGCCATTGGATGTTCCGTTGTGGTTTATTGTGGTTGGATTAAGTGGGTGGTTGTACGCAGCCTTCAGGATTGGGGCCGCGTGGCAAGATCCGGGCGGTCTTCTTCCGGATCGGGCTCGTAACAGGAATGCGGGTTTTCATCGAACGCCTTGGTCACGCCCGAAATGAAATCCTGAATGTCCTGTGCTGTTTTGGATGCCGCATCCGCGTTGGACGCAGGAACTTCCTCACCCGCCGCCGACACATGGGCGGGAACGGTGAGAAGCAACATGCCTACAAGGCACAGAACGGCACGAAGCAGCACGGCATCCTCCTTTAAGGGATGAATGGATATGATACGCCTGTTACCCCGAACTGTCACCACGCGGGCAAGGACCAGGTCGTATCCTGATCCAGGGGAAATACGGGACGGCATAAATCCCCCCAGTCGAAATTGCTGAACACCGGCGAGGTCAGCCCCGGACAATCGACCTCGATAACGTTTTCCGGCGCGAAGAACTCGTCGAACCCGGCCCGGAAGTGGCCGCGCGACTTGACGACTACGGTACGTGCCTGGGCAATGTCGACGCCGAACATCTCCAACATCGCGGGATCTGCACATTGCTTGCGGTGGGTACCGACGGCAACCCGCACGCCCCCGATTTCAAGCAGCGCCGCCGGACCGACGCTGAGGGCGCGCCCCCGCAAAATCCCGCGCCGCCCGACGAACGAGCCGTCGGTGACCTTCAATACACGCGCCTGTACGTCATAAGGCTCTTCAAATACCGTGCGGGGGTTGCTGTTGAAGCGTGCGGTGATGTCGGCCACCTCACCCGCTTCATGGGCGGCTTGCGCCACGGCACCGTCGATCACGACCCCCATCACGACGCCATCTGCCTCGGCCTCGATCAAGGCCCGCAGCAGATAACTCGTGCTGCCGGTCCCGCCCCCGCCGGGGTTATCGGCGACATCGGCCAATATCTTGGCCGGCAAGACCCTGTCCTTGCCGCATGCCACCGCCATGGCGACCGCTTCGGCAATCGGCGTCAGCGTTTTCTGATAGCGTTCGTGATCATCCCAAAGACGTTGAGCCAGGTCACCTGCGAGTGCCCGTGCGGCGGCAAGGTCGTCACGCGCCGTCACGATCACGGACATGCCGCATTTGGGGCTGTCCGAATAGATGAAACCTGCGGCGATCGAGACGTTCAGGATTGTACCGCCGGATTCCTGCTGGGCCGCCTGTCCCGCATTAATGATGTCCGCATAAGGCCCCACCGCCGTCAGCAAGACAACCGAGGGGGCCGCGATCGGAACCTTTACGAATGCGGTCTTCGGTCGCATGCCGTTCCACATTTCATCCATGGCATAGGCGGCTTCGCTGGCCCGTTCACGCTGGTCGACATGGGGGTTGGTCAAATAGGCGATCAGGACATCCGCCTGTTCCGCCATCTTGGGCGATACGTTGGTGTGCAGATCCAGCGTCGCGATAAGGGGAACGTCGGGCCCGACGATGTCCCGCACCCGGCCGTACAGCAACCCATCCGGGTCTGTTTCGTGTTCGGCCCGCATGGCACCGTGGCTGACGATATAGACACCGTCCAACGGCCCGGCAGCCTTCAGGCGGGTTTCGACCTCACTCACGAACCGGTCGAAGAACTGTTTTTCAACCGGGCCGCCCGGTTCCGCATCGCCGACCAGGATCGGCACCAGTTCCCAGGCATCGGGGCGAAGTTTCTCCATCTGCTGGCAAAAGGCATTGACCTCGGACGGAAGTCGCGGGTTCGGCTTGGCCAGTTCGGCCAGAATGTCGTCGCCGGCCAACAGGCAGCGCCGCTTATAATCGGCCTCGGTCGTGACCGGGGCAAAAGCGTTGCTTTCCAAAAGAAAGCCGAGAATCGCAATACGTTTGGTCATGGTCTGGGATCGTCCTTTCGAAACACCCTAGGCATGAGAAAAGGCGGCCGAAGCCGCCTTTTCCCAGAACAACAGTCATATGGACCGTTAGCGCGAACGCAGTTTCGGATCCAGGGTATCGCGCACGGCGTCCCCGAACAGGTTGAAACCGAACACGCTGAGCGAAATCGCGACGCCGGGATAGATGGCGACCCAAGGTGCGCCTTCGAAGAACTCGGAGGCGTTGGTCAGCATCAGACCCCAGGCCGGGATCGGGTCCTGAACACCCAGGCCCAGGAACGACAGCGACGCTTCAAGAAGGATCGCTTGCCCCAGGAAGGTGGTCAGCATGATCAGGTACGGTGCCATGACGTTCGGCACCATGTGGCGCAAGATGATGCGGGCATTGCTGAAGCCCAAGGCACGTGCAGCATCCACATAAGGAATTTCACGAATGGCCAGCGCATTGGAGCGGACCACGCGTGCACACTGCGGCACAAAGGGCAGGATGATCGCGATCATCACGTTTTCGATCCCCGGCCCCAAGGTGGCGACAACCGCCAAGGCCAGAATGATCAGCGGAAACGCCATGAAGACGTCAAGGATACGCTGAAGGATCAAGTCGAACAGACCGCCGAAGTAGGCGCTGGCCACACCGAGCACGAGGCCCAGCGTAGAGCCGATGATCGCGCAGACAAAGCCGACCAGCAACGCAGTCCGCGAACCGTAGATCAGACGCGAAAGGATATCGCGGCCGAATTCGTCGGTGCCGAGGATATAGCCGTTCTCGCCCGGGCTTGTGAGCATCGAGTCGAAATGCTCCTGCAGCGGGTCGTGGGGAGAAACGACGTTTGCCAACGCTGCCGCGACGATCATCGCGATAACAATCGCCAAACCGAACACGCCGAGCGGCTGTTTGCGGGAAAGATCGATTACGACCTGGGTCCAAGGCTTCTTCGGGGCAACTTCCTCGAATTCAGCTTCGGTTTGAACTTCTGAAACAGTAGCCATCATCTTTCCCCGTTACGAATAGCGGATGCGCGGATCGAGCCACGCATAGGCCAAGTCGGTAATGAGGTTGGTGATAACGAACACGATCACCACTAGCATCACCAGGTTTTGCGTCATCGTGAAGTCCTGACGTTCGACACCGTCGACCATCAGGTTGCCGAGACCGTTGAGGTTGAACACCTGCTCGGTCACCACCAGACCGCCCATCAGGAACGCGAATTCCAGGGCAAGAACGGTGACCACGGGCAGCAAGGCGTTCTTCAGCGCGTGGCGGTTGATCACGATTTTCTCGACCATCCCCTTGGCCCGTGCGGTACGGACATAGTCCTCTCGCAGAACCTCAAGCATGGCGGAGCGCGTCATACGGGTGGCAACGGCCGAATACCGGTAACCGGTGGCAACGGCAGGCCAGATGAGCTGCGCCAGGTTATGGGCCGGGTCTTCCCAGATCGATTTGAACTGGATCGGCGGCATCCATGGTTGACCGAACCAGGATTGCGTCACGACAAGCAATCCCAAAATGATCATCAAACCCAGCCAGAACGACGGAATGGCGATGCCGGCGATGGCGAAGCCCCGCACAACATAGTCAGTGAGCGTGTTCTGACGCACGGCGGAAATGATACCCAGCGGAATGGCAATCACCGTGGCAACAAAGGTCGCCATGATCGCAATCTGCAGGGACAGTTCGAACCGGATGGCGATCTCATGCGTCACGGGTTGGCCCGTCCACATGGATTCACCCAGATCGAAGATAAAGTAACCCCAAATAAAGTCGAAAAATTGAACGATTTGCGGTTTGTTCAATCCCAACTGTTCGCGGCACAGGTCGATCTGTTCCTGGGCAACGGCAAGACCGGAGCCAAGATAACGAACCGCACAAATGTCACCAGGGGACATACGTAGCAACAAGAACACAAGGACCGCGGCGCCGAACAGCGTCGGAATCATCAAGAGCGTTCTTTTGAAAATATACTTGCCCATTTCTTCCTCTATCGGGGTTGACCGCCCGCCACCGGGATGGCGGCGAGCGGTCCCCGTTTGTTGTTAGTGCTGCGTTACGCGCAACTTACTTGTCGAGCCAAACCTGGTCCAAGCTCTGGTTCAGGTAGTGGCTAGGCGCGATCTTCCAGCCCTTCACGTAGGAGCGGTGCGGGTTGATCTTGTACCACCACAACGTGATGCCTTCGTGCGCCATGTCGGACAGAGCGCGTTTCTCGAAGACACGAACGATTTCACGCTGTTTGGCTTCGTCGCCTTCCTGCGCAAGTTTCGCATAGATGTCTTCGAGTTCTTGGTCCTTGCCTTTGTATTGACCGTAGTTATTACCGGCGGAACCAAGGAACTTGGTGATGTCGACGATCGGGTTGATGACCGACTGGCAGTTGAAATCGACCGACACATCGAAGTCGGCGGTTTTACGCAGCGAGTTGTAGAACGACTTGGTCGGTTCCACGCGCTGGGTGACTTCCATGCCAACTTGACGCCACTGGCCGATCAGCCAGGTGCCGACGATCTTATACGGCTGGTCCGTACCGCGGTTGAGCAGTTCGAACTTCAGGCCGGCCTTGCCGGCATCCGCAAGCAGCTTCTTAGCTTGTTCGCGGGAAGCCTTGAGATCCGTGCCATAACCGTTCAGGCGAACCAGTTCGGCCTTGGAAGCGGCCAGCGGGTGGTTCGGGAACACGACGCCGCCAACGGTCTTCACGATGGCGATCCGGCTCAGGTGCTGAGATCCACCCCAACGGTCAACCGCGAGGGTCAGAGCCTGACGGACACGGGGGTCCTGCATGATCGGACGGCTTTGGTTCGGCGTGAACAGAAGCACGCAGTTCCAGTCGCTTTCCTGGACCGTGATGTCTTTGCCCAGCGCCTTGACAAGATCGTCACGCTGTTTCGGCGGGAAACCACGGAATTCGATGGCTGCACGGTCGCCACGGATGGCCTGAACGCGGATAGCCATCTTGCGCGAAATCAGCGCCTTATAGCCGTCCAGGTAAGGCTTACCTTTGACGTGGAAGTTGTCGTTGCGAACGGCTTCGACGTGCGAACCGGCAACCGCTTCCTTGAACTTGAAGGCACCGGTGCCGTTCACGTTCTTCTGATGCCATTCGTAACCCTTCTCCTTCATATCCTTCTCAGAATAGATGTAGTTGAAGGGGGTGGCGACGGCCGGAATGAACGCGCCGGACGGGAACTTCAGCTTGAAGACAACCGTTTCATCATCCGGGGCCGAGACACTGTCGACCATGTTGAAGAACGCCTTACGGGCGGACTTGATGCCCTCGGGCGGGAAGATGATCTTGTTGTAGGTCGCGGCGATGTCACTGGCGGTCAATTTCTGACCGTCATGGAATTCGACGCCCTTCTTGATTTTGAAGGTAAACGTCTTGCCACCGTCGGTCGGCTTCGGAAGATCTCCGACACACAGGTCGCAGATGAAGTCCGTCGGCGAGGACGGATTGTCCGGATTGACGCGAATCAGCAAGCTGTAGAACGGGCGCGTCGGGTGAACCATCGCAAAGGTTGATTCGATGTGGCCGTCATAAGACGGCGACTCGGCAGCGACGATGAAGTTAAGCACACCGCCCTTTTTCTGCGCCTTTGCCGGTTCGCTTGCCCCCATGGTGAGCCCAGCGCCCACCGCGAGAGCCAACGCGAAACGTGCGTATTTACTCATGTGAAGTCTCCTTACCCATTTATGGTTCGGGGGATGTTCATTCCTCCCCCACTCTTTTGTGTCCTCCCTGAAAAGGGGGAGATCACACCTCCGTGCAGGCCACCCAGTGACCTTTTCGCACCTCTCTGAAGTCTGGAATCTTTTGACTGCACGAGTCCACCGCTAAAGGACAGCGGGGGTGAAAAACACAGCCCGACGGAGGGTTAATCGGACTAGGAATTTCTCCCTTGATGATTTGGTGCTCGCGCGTTTTTTCCAGATCCGGATCCGGAATCGGAACCGCATTCAGTAGCGCCTCTGAATAGGGATGCAAAGGATGGTCGAACAACTCGTCACAATCGGCCAGCTCAACCATATGTCCCAGGTACATGACCGCGACACGGTGACAGATGTGGCGAACGACGGAGAGATCGTGGCTGATGAACAGGTAGGTCAGCTCGAACTCGTCGCGCAGTTCTTCCAGAAGGTTGATCACCTGCGCCTGGATCGACACGTCAAGCGCCGACACGGCTTCGTCACAGATGATGAATTCCGGCTCCATCGCCAGGGCCCGCGCAATCCCGACACGCTGGCGCTGACCACCCGACATTTCATGCGGATAACGGTCCGCAAAATCCGGATGTAGACCGCAACGACCCAAAAGATACCCGATACGTTCGCGGCGCTTGGCTTCATCCGTGATGATGCCGTGCACACGCAGCGGCTCGCCGATGATATCGCCGATCTTCATACGCGGGTTCAACGAACTGTACGGATCCTGGAAAATCACCTGGATCTTCTTTCGGACGTCGATCAGCTCTTTGTTGTCGAGCTGGCAGATATCCTTGCCGTCATAGATGATTTCACCGGCCGTCGGATCTTCAAGACGCAGAATGCAGCGCCCCGTGGTCGTCTTACCGCAACCGGATTCGCCGACCAGTCCAAGGGTTTCCCCTTTACGGATGTAGAAGTCGAGGCCATCGACGGCCTTAACGTCAGCAACCTTACGCGGGATGATGACGCCTTCCGTGATCGGAAAGTGCATCTTCAGCCCCTTTACGGTGACCAGAACCTCATCCGAGACTTTGCCGCGGAATTGAGCGCCGGTATCACCGACAGGTTGTGCCTGGGCTTCATTCATAGTTCGATCTCCGCCAAACTTTCTTTCGACCGGAAACACGCGCTGAAGTGCTGGTCTCCCATTTCTTCAAGCGCTGGATATGATTCCGCACATTTTTCCACCGCGAACTTGCACCGCGGACGGAACGAACAACCGCCGTCCAAGCGGGTCAAATCAGGCGGCTGACCTTCGACGGGGTCGAGCTTTTCCTGACGCGGACGGTCCATGCGGGGCACGGATTTCAAAAGCGCCAGGGTATAGGGATGGCGGGGCCGGTGATAAATGTCGGAAGCATTGCCTGATTCGACGATACGACCGGCATACATGACGTTCACACGGTCGGCATAACGCGCCACCACACCCAGGTTATGGGTGATGATAATCATCGCCACACCGAGATCCCGGGTCAGATTCTTCATCAACTCGAGAATCTGCGCCTGAATGGTCACGTCGAGCGCCGTTGTCGGCTCGTCCGCGATAATCAGCTTCGGCTCGCAGGCCAGCGACATGGCGATCATGACACGCTGACGCATACCGCCCGACAGATGGTGCGGATACTGATCGATACGCCGACGCGGCTCGTTGATCCCGACCATCTCCAAAAGCTTGACCGCGCGGTCTTTAGCTTCGGCTTCGGACATGTTCATGTGCGCGATCATCGGCTCGGTCAACTGCATGCCGATGCTCAGAACCGGATTCAAAGACGTCATCGGTTCCTGGAAGATCATCGAAATATCGCGACCGCGAATTTCCCGAATTTCATCCTCGGAACAGAACGCCAGGTTTTTACCTTGGAAGCGGATTTCACCGCCGACGATTTCGCCGGGTGGTTTTGGAATAAGCCGAAGGATGCTCAGTGCGGTAACGGACTTGCCGGAACCGGACTCGCCCACAACGGCGACGGTTTCACCTGCGTTGACGTCGTACGAAACGCCATCAACAGCTTTAACGGTTCCCCCAGACGTAAAGAAATGCGTCTGGAGATTATCAATCTCGAGGAGTGCCCCCACAGATATGTTTCCTTCCCACTGTTTTTGATTCGGGAGGTTTTATTTTTTCTCCCTGGGTTACGGGTGGAAAACTAGAAGCCCCCCCTGCCGTTGTCAACGGGTTCACAACGCTATTTGTAATTTTCACACGAAGATTTTCCGGCCTTACCGCAGGCGCGAAACAAAAAAGTTCTCTGCCCCCCGGATCGTTCTGGTATATGCCATCGGCATCAGGAATGTATACAAAACGACTGTAATCATAGCCCAAGGAGACCATCCGAAATGCCCAACAATTCAAAAATGCATGACATGGGAATGAAGTACCGGCGAGAGGTGCTTGGCGACGCCTATGTTGATAAGTCCATGGGCGGCGCCGATGACTTCAACCGCGGCTTCCAGGAATTCGTCACTGAATATGCCTGGGGTGGCAGTTGGGCGCGGGGCATCCTGTCCAAGCGCGACCGCTCCATCCTTAATCTGGGCATGCTGGCGGCCCTCAACCGGCCGCACGAATTCAAGCTTCATTTCCGGGGTGCGATCACCAACGGCCTGAGCGTCGCTGACCTGCGGGAGATATGCACCCAGATCGCCGTCTACTGCGGCGTTCCGGCGGGCATCGACGCGTTCCGTCTGGCCCGCGAAGTTTTCAACGAACAGGGCATCGATATCTCCACGATCGACGTCAAAACCGATCTGGAGGATTGATCCATGACCAGCACACGCACATACGGATTCATCGGCCTTGGCCAAATGGGCGGCCCCATGGCCGACAACATCGCCGAAGCCGGCCTGCCGGTTCACGTATTCGACGCTGCCGGAACCAAGGACCGCGCCCACGAAAAAGCCGTCGCCCATGACAGTCTCGCCGGCGTACTCGCCAATGCCGACACGGTCTTTCTGTCCTTGCCGGACGGCGCCATTTGCACGGCCGTCGCCAAGGAAATCGTCCAGGTCAATGACCGTAAAACCTCGGTCGTGATCGACCTTTCGACCATCGGCAGTGTTGCAGCGCAAGAAATCGATCAGATTCTCGCGGACGCGGACATTACTTATATGGATGCGCCTGTATCGGGTGGCCGCAAGGGGGCCATCGCCGGCACGATCGCCGTCATGGTCAGCGGCCCCAAGGGCCTGTTCGACGAACATACGGAAGTCTTCCAGGCCTTCGCCAAGAACCCCTTCCACGTCGGCGAAAAGGCCGGCCAGGGCCAGGTCGTGAAGATGCTCAACAACTTCCTGTCGGCCACGGCCATGACGGCCTCGACCGAAGCCGTCCTGTTCGGCCTGTCACAGGGAGTCGAAATGAAGGCCATCCTGGACGTGGTCAATGTTTCGACCGGCATGAACACGGCGACCTTGGACAAGTTCCCCAATCAGGTCATGACGGAGAACTTCAATGCCGGATTCTTCACCAAGCTTTTGGCCAAGGATGTGCGCCTGTTCCGCGAAAACTCCGACAGGGCCGGAACGCCCAACGCCATCGGCACGATGTTGAATCAGATCTGGGACAAGTTCGCCGAAGAAGGCGGCGATCAGGACTTCACCAACATCTACAAGTTCATCCGCGACGGCGGCGAAAAGAAGGCTCTTTAAGCGCGCCTCTTTTTTCACGATGAACTCATAAAAAGGCCGGCCCCGTGGGGCCGGCCTTCTTTATTGGTGATATCGATCTGCGTCGGACGATCAGTAGCCTTCGTCCAGCAGCGGGAAGGCCGAGAACTGATGCGGCGGATAGGCCGGATATTCCTTGGCCACATATTCCGGGCCAAGCTCGTCGTATCCATTCACGCCCAGCAGCATCAGCGCGATTTCGACTTCGCGCTCCAGGATTTCCAGCATGCGAACCAGACCGTCTTCGCCGGCGGCGGCCAGGGCCAACGCCTGCAAACGGCCGAGGCCGACCATGTCGGCACCCAGTGCGATCGCCTTGGCCACGTCCGTACCACGGGTGAAGCCGCCGTCGACCCAGACCTTGGCCTTGCCGCCCGCCGCTTCGACACATTCCGGCAGAACGTCCAGGGAGCCGCGGCCGTGGTCAAGCTGCCGCCCGCCGTGGTTCGACACGTAGACCACGTCGACGCCGTGTTCGACCGCCAGTTTGGTGTCCTCGGCCGTGGCGATGCCCTTCAGGATAATCGGGATATTGCAGAACTTTTTGATGCGGTCGATATCCGACCAGTCGAATCGGGCCTGATGCGTTTCACCGACGGCGGCGCGTCGGCCATGGGTTACGAAGCGCTTGGACAAATCACGTTCGCGCCGGGAATAGGCATCCAGGTCGATGGTGATGGCAAAGGCCTTGTAGCCCAGGTCCATGGCTTGGCGGACCTTGTCATCAACCCAGTCCTCGTCGCCGCGCACGTAAAGCTGAAACACACGGCAGGCATCGGGGGCCGCTTCGGCCACGGCATCCATGCCGGGCTCGCACACGCTGGACAGCATATGGGCGCAGCCGAACCGGCCGGCAGCCTTGGCCGCCGTGGCGCCGCCGCCCTTGGCGATCTGCTGCAACGAGCCGATGGGTGCCAGACACACCGGCAGGCGCAGGCGCATGCCGAACAGGTCCTTGCCCGAATCCATCTTCGAGACATCACGCATCACGCGGGGACGCAGGGCGTGGGTTTCGATCGCCATGCGGTTACGTTTGACCGTGGTTTCCGTCTCGGCTCCGCCGAACACGTAATCGAAGATATTCTTATCCAAGTTCTGGCGAGCCGCCTTAGCGAACTCGTGCAGGACCTGAAATTTCTCGATGATTTCGTCGGGAAGTTCGATGTCTTGATCAGTCATGAAGTTTGTTCTCCGAAACGATAACGCCGTCCAGATCGGCATAAAGCCATTCGCCCGGACGGATGATGATGCCCCCGAAATTCAGGTCGACGTCGCGCAAGCCGATGCCGTCCACACGCGGACGCATGGGCGTGGCCGCAATCGCCTTGACACCCAGGTTCAATTCCGTGAATTCGTGCTGGTCACGGATACAGCCGTTATAGACTAGGCCTTCCCAACCGTATTGTTCGGCCTCGGCGGCGATGTTGCCGCCGGTCAGCGCACGTCGGCGCGAGGCCCGGCCATCGACGACCAGCACCCTGCCCTTGCCGCCTTCAGCCAGGATTTCACGAATCCCCTTGTTGTCCTCGAAGGTGGAAAAGGTCGTGACCTGGCCGTGGAAATGGGTGCGCTTGGCGAAATCGATGAATGTCATTTGACAGACGCGGACGTCCGGGTGGTCGTCGCACAGATCCGCCGTCAAAAGCGGCTTGTCGCTCATATTGGGGTGTCCTCCGGGTGGAATTGATTTTTGTTTCTTGTGTTCGGCCGCGCATATTGGGAAATTGTACACAATCTGTCACCCACAAATGGGCGGCCTCATTTCATTTTCCAACGGGAGGACTTCAGACCATGGCCGGTAAATTCGCCATCTTCGTCACCATCAAATGCAAACCCGGCAAGGGCAAGGACTTCATGCCGATCATCATGGAGAACGCCGTCGCCGCCCGTCGGGACGAGCCCAACTGCCACGAATTCCGCGTCATGACCGCCAAGGACGATCCCGACACCTTTCATTTCTTCGAGGTCTATACGGATGAGGCCGCGCTCGATACCCACCGCGAGCAACCCCATTACATCAAATTCCGCGATGCCGGGGCCGACCTGATCGCAGACCGCCAAATTCAGATGACGACGGTACATATCTAATCATTGCCTGTACCACGACACCGAATTCCAAAAGGGCCCGATGATCCGGGCCCTTTTTTATGCTGCCTCGTACAGCTTCGTTTTTTGCCGTATATCGATAGTTGGCACGCAGTTTGCTGTATCCAGCATATGATTGCATGACCGGCGACCATCATTCGGTTTCGGTCAAAACGAGAGGCAAAACTCATTCACAGTAATCAACAAATTTATCAATTCATCCATCGACAGATCGATATATCCGAACTGGGGAGCCCTCAATTTTTGTCAATCCGGCAAATCTGGGAGGATTTACGGAACGGGTCTTTCGCGCCGGACTGGTCCGTCAGTGATATGCTGCGATATCCCGTGGCGGCCATTCCCTTTTTTACTGTCGTGCAAGTGATGAACGATGAACCGAAAACATTTAAATACCTGTTCTGGGGAACCGGCCATGTCGACGTGAAGGGGGTCGATTACACGGGCAGATCACCGCTCGATCACCAGCCCGAGGAACATGGCCAAGCCGTTGATCGTGAATTTCGGATGGTCGCCGCCCAGCAGTGCCCTCTCGCCTTTGTTCACGATATCCGACCGCGGGTCGATCAACCGTCATTGTTCCAAGAATGTCTGCGCCTGCCGTTATCCAATGACGGAAAACAGGTCACACATGTAATTTCCTATTCCGACTGGCAGACTGACAATCAACAATGGAAACGCTTGTTCAAGACGGCCTGATCGGCTGCCTGTTGATCACGCGTCATAACGACGACGGCGCGGCCCGGTTTTGACCAATATATAAAGAACGACCGTCCCGGCCGCGACACACCCTGCCGTGACCAGCCAACCCGCATCGAACCCGCCCAGATTGTCGACCGCATAACCGAACACCGCCGGTGCCAGGGTCGCGCAACCATGGGTCCAAAGCATGTTGTAGCCGACGGCGGAACCCGCCAAATGCGGGTCGACCATTTCCACCTGGATCGCCTGTGCCACGGGGGCGAAGGACGCGATCGTCAGGCCCAGGCATAGCGCCAGACCGAACCCCAGCACCATCCCCCAGGCTTCCGTCACCAGGGCCATCATGCCCAGGAACAGAATAGCCGCCGTACAGATCACCAGCATGGTGATGATGCGCCGCCCGCCGAACGCCTTGTCGGACACAGCCCCCCATCCCATGCGGCCGACGGCGCTGGACGCCTGGGCAACGGCCATGGCGGTGGAAACGGTCTGCTGACCCATGCGGGCAACCTCGGCCAGGAACAAGGTCAGGAAACCGAAGAAATTGGTCTGCCCCATGTTGATCACCCCGGCCCCGATGGCGAAGGTGTTGACGCGGCCGTCCTTGACCACGGCGGCGATATTCTTGCCGGCCCCCTGGCCCTTGGTCGAAACCGGCACCAGGGTCAGACAGGCCAAACCGTTAACGGCGATCATCACACCGACCCCCAGCATCAACAATTGCCAATCCAGATAGGCCGCCAGAAACCCGCAGGCCGCGCCGATCAACCCGCCGATCGGCACGCCCACCTGCTTGATGCCCATGGCCGTGCCGCGCCGGTGGGCGGGAAACCATTCGAACACTCCCTTGGCCGTGGACGGGTTCAACATGGAATAGCCCACCCCCATGCAGAACGCGGCGACCATGCAGATATCGAAGTTCGGTGCGAAACTGATCAGCACGGCGGCCAGGGCCATGATCGCGTGGCCGATGGCAAGGCTCCATCCCACACCCAGACGGTCCGTCACGCCGCCCGACGGCACCGACCACAAGGCCTGTCCGCCGTAATAGCAACTAACGAAAATCCCGAACTGAGTGGCCGACAGGTTGAACGCCGCGGAAATCACCGGCGCCATGGACAGGATCGCAACGCTGTTGGACGTGCCGACCGCATGGGCGCCGACCAGAATGGGCAGACGGGTGCGCCACGGGTTGGTACCGCTCATATCTGGGGGCGGCGGCGGCGGTGCGCCGGCCAGATCGGCACCATCGTTGGAAGGGGCGGTCATGGGAGAGTGGGGATCTTTCGTAAAAGCGGGGGAATGACCTTTAAGGAAGCGGCGCACCGTCCATGTCGGTGAGGCCTTGTCCCAAATGGCGCAGGATCGTCGGCGCGATGTCGACCGCGGATGTCGGGTCCAGACATTCGCTGGCCGCCTGGAACCCTGCCCCACGCGCCATGGCGAAGGGGTTTTGCTCGCGCGGACCCAAACCGCCGTGCTGGCCGCAGTTGTCGTTGATGGATATCTTCAAGGTGCCCTGGATGGCGACGGAGCCGCCGGCCACACCGTATTCGTTGACTGCGTCCGTCACGGCACCGGTCACGGCAATGCGGGGACCCTCGTCCACCGGCATGCCGATCAGCGCCAGGTCGGCGCCGTTGACGACCCCGCCGAAGCGCGCATCGGCCCGCAAGAATTCGACGATGGCCCCTTCGCGCTCTATGGCCTCGGGCGAAAGGTAGATCGTCGCCGAAGTTCCTTGCGACGCCACGGCCACATCACGGCTGTCGGCGCTGTCCTTCAGCCCTGCTTCGACCAGCATCGCGTCCAGGTCGACCGTTTCCGTCACCGTTTCGTGCCCATGGTCGGAGCCGATAATCAGAAGGATGTCCTCGCCCGTCGGGTCCAATTCCTCGACCCGGTCGGCGATGCGTCCCGCATTGACGTCGGCAGCCGCGATCACCACCAGATGTTCGGGCGAGCCCAGGGCCACCGCGTGCTGGGTATGGTCCGGCTCGCACTGCCAGATCAGGGAATAGGCCGGACCGCCCGGGATAAGCACATCGGCGAGGAAACGGTCCGTCAGGTCCGTGTCGCCCGCCGCCGTATGTTCCGTGCCGAGCGGGTCCAGCGCCGCACGCCCGGGCCCCTGCGAGAACGAGCGGTGGTAGATGAACCCATGCCCGTCCGGGTCGTGGAACATGGCCGCCCCCGGCGAGACATTGGAATAGACGACGGCACCGCCCGCATCCTTCACCCGTTCCGCCAGGGTCGGTACCTTGAGCGTCCGGCCCTTGGCTTTTTCAAGCCGGTCGCGAAACCCCGGCGGGCCGACGCTGATGACTTCCAGCCCCTGACCTTCGTCCAGCGCCATGCAGTTGCCTTCCAACCCGTGGCGCGCCGGATGGCACCCCGTGGCGATGGAGGCCGCCGTGGTCCGCGTGGTCGACGGAAACACGCTGCGGTGATTGCCGTAGAACCGGAACCGGTCCTTCAGCCGCCACAGGTTGGGGGTCCATTCCGGGGTCACCATGTCGGCCCGAAGTCCGTCACAGATGACAAGTACAGCGCGTTTGTTGGTGGTCATGGATGGTTTCTTTCGTGTGTGGGAATTAGCGAGCCGCCGTCACCATGATTTCGACCTTCCAGTCGGGTGATGCCAACGCCGCCTGAACGCAGGCGCGAACGGGTTTGGCGTCCGGATCGACCCAGCCGTCCCAGACCTCGTTCATTTCGGCGAAATAGGCCATGTCGGTGATCCATATCTGGGCCTGCAGAATCTTGGATTTGTCCGTGCCCATTTCATCCAGATAGGCATCGATGGTGGCCAGGATTTCGCTTGTCTGCACGGCCACGCTGGCTCCCCGGGCATTGCCCGTGGCGACCTGCCCCGCCAGATAGACCGTGTCCGCCGTGGCGACGATCTGGCTCATGCGGGCACTTGCGTGGCGGCGGTCGATGTGATCGTTACGGTTGGTCATGGGGTGTCTCCCAACTCTGAGGTTTCCCTATCGGCACTTGATCGGCACTTGGCAGCCTTGTTTTGCCGCCAAGGATACGCCGATCCCATGACCATTCAAAGCAAGCTTAGCTCATGGCAGGCTTAGCTGGATTTGAGCCGCAACAGCGCATCGACGGCGACGACGCCCTCGCCTTCGCCTCGGATCATCAGGGGGTTGATCTCCGCTTCCAACACCGGTGCCTCCAGAACCGCCAGGTTCGAAAGCGCGGCAATGGCCTCGGCCAGGGCCTTGAGATCGCCCGCCGGTTTGCCCCGGAATCCCCGGATCGGCGCCAGGCCCTTGACCTCTTCGATCATCGCCATGGCTTCGTTCACGTCCACGGGGGCCGTGCGCACGGCCGCATCGTCATAGACCTCGGCCATGATTCCGCCGGAGCCGACCAGCACGATGGGCCCGGCTTCCTGATCCAGGCGGTAGCCGGCGATGACCTCGCCCATCACGCCCTGGGCCATGGACTGAACCAGGATGCCCTCGGCCTCGGGGGCGGCGGCCAGAAGCTGTTCGGCCTGGTCCCAGAAGTCCTCGGGCGTTTCGATGCCGAGTTTCACCAGCCCGCGTTCGGTCTTGTGCTGAATGTCGCGGGCCAGCACCTTGGCGGCCACGGGGAACGGCACGGCGATGGGCTCGCCCGCTTCCTTGATCACCTGGGCCGGGGCGATGGGCAGGCCCAGGGCCTCGAACACCATCGACGCCTCGCGCTCGTTCAGGGTCGGTGCCGGGGCGCGGTTCAACAGGGCATCGGCCCGTTCCTTGGCGTGCCCGTCGACGGCGGGCACGGGCCGGGGCGGCGTGCGGTTCAAAAACGCCATGACCGCATCGGCGCAGGCTTCGGGTGTGCGGAAATTGGCGATGCCCGCATCCTGCAGCAAGGTAAGCGACTTGTCCGCCTGGGGTGCGATGAAGGCGGCCACGGGTTTGTCGCTGCCTGCGGCCTTTTCGACGATGGGGGCGACGGCCAGTTCCGGCTTGAACTGCCCGCTTGAGCCGACCACGCAGACCACGGCGTCGATGCCGTCGTCGGCCAGAAGGTTTTCCAGGGCTGCGCCGTATACCCCTTCGCGCGTGCCCGCCATGGTCAGGTCGACCAGGGGCCCGCGGCCGATTTCCAAGCCATGATCGCGGAGCGCCGCGCGCACGCTGTCCGGTGCCGGAACCAAGGTCGCGCCCAACGAGCCCAGGCGGTCGGCGACGGAAGCCGCCCCCCCGCCCGTGGTGGTCACGACGGCGACGCGTTTGCCCTTGGCGGGCGGATGGCCCAGGAACAGTGGCGGGGATTCCAACAGCCCTTCCAGCATTTCCACCCGGGCAATCGAATGGGCCTGAAAATAAGCGTCCGCCGCCTTGGCGGGCCCGGCGATGGCGCCGGAATGGCTGAGCGCCAGTTCGCGCCCGGCTTCCGAGCGGCCCAGCTTATAGGCGATCACCGGCTTGCCCGCGTCATATGCCCGGCGCGCGGCCCGGGCCAGCACGGCACCGTCGCGCACGGCCTCGACAAACAGCAGGATCGATGTGGTGTCCGGATCATCGACCAAAAGATCGACCAGCTCGCCCACGCCCAGGTCGCTTTCGTTGCCGACGCTGATCATGCGGGCGAAGCCGATGCCCCGCGCCGCACCGCGACTGAGCAACGTGCCCAGGATGGTGCCGCTTTGCGAAATCAGCGACAGGCCGCCCGGCTTGATTCCTTCCATTTCCAGAACGGCGTTGACCGACAGGGTCAGCGAGGATGCCGGATGAATGACCCCCATGGAATTGGGGCCGATCAGACGCACGCCCGCCTTGCGTGCCGTGGCGACCAGACGTTCCTGCATCTTGCAGCCGTCCTCGCCCGTTTCGGCGAAGCCGTCGGAATAGATGGTGGCGACGGGTACCCCCTTCTCACCGCATTGGCGGATGGCGTCTTCCACATGCTGGGCCGGGACCATCACGAAGGCATGGTCGACCGGCCCGGGCACTTGCGTGACGGATTTGAAGGCAGGCACGCCCTGGACCTCGTCCCGGCCCGGATTGATGGGATAGACCGCGCCCGTGAACCCGTGGGATTTAAGGAACCGCTGCGGGCGGCCCGAATTCTTGGTCGGATCGCCCGACGCACCGATCAGGGCGACCCCGCGCGGGGTGAACAGCGCCTGAACCAAAGAAGAAGATGTATCGTTCATTTCGTCGGCCATGAGTGTTCGGCCCTTCTTATTATTATAGTGATGGGACTTATTTTGCCTTGGGCGGGCGCTGCGAGAACCGGGTTTCGAACACGCCTTCGGCGATGCGATTCTTCAATATCTCGATGGAGCCCCCGGCGATCATCCAGCCCCGCGTGCGGCGGAAGCAGTATTCGACGATGGAATCCTGGCTGTAACCCATGCCGCCCATGACCTGCAGGGCTTCGGAAGCAACCCAATGCCCGGCCTCGTTACAGAAGGCCTTGGCGATGGCCGTTTCCTGGGCCGAAGGAAAGCCGTTGTCGGCATTCACCGCCGCGCGGTACAGCAGCAACTGTCCGGCGTCGAGCTTCATCTTCATCTCGGCGAATTTCCACTGCAGGCCCTGAAATTCGGCAAGCGGCCGGTCGAACTGCTTGCGGGTCAGGGCATGTTCGCGCGCCGTCTCGAATGCCAGGCGGCCCAAGGCCAGGGACCGGGATGTATTGCCGATCCTTTCCACATTGAAGCCCGCGATCTGTTTCTTGAACCCGCCTTCGCGCAACAGGATGTTTTCCGGCGGCACGTAAAGATCGGTGAAGAACAGGGGCGCCCAATCGTCGCCGCCCAGGAACGGCGTCGGCTTACCGAATTCGAGCCCTTCCGCATCGCGCGGGATCAGCACCGATCCGATGCCGTCGACCCCCGGGCCGAACCGCACGTAGACCAAAAACACGTCCGCTTCCGGCGAATGGCTGGTAAAGCATTTCTGGCCGTTGATGCGCAGGCCCGCGCCGTCCGGCGTGGCCGTGGTGCGCAGGTCGGTCACGGCGGACCCGGCGTCGGGCTCGGTCATGCCGACGGCGATCAGGGTATCGCCCGTCAGAAGCGGCTTCAGATAGCGTTCCTTCTGATCCGGCGTGCCGTAGGCCGCCAGAACCCGGATCGCGCCGAAGCTGCCGGCCTGGATCACATCGGCGGAGCGCGGACAATGCAGGGCCACTTCCTGGATCGCGATGACCGCATCCATCAGCGTGCCGCCCAGCCCGCCGTCTTCTTCCGCGATGGTGATGCCCAGCAAGCCGTTTTCGGCCATGAGCTTGGCCACATCACGGGGGTATTCGCCCTGATGGGCCCGTTCAAGCGCCCCTTCGGCCAGGTTGTCCCGGGCAAAGGCAGCGACCGCGTCCTGAAACAGACGCTGTTCTTCGGTGAGTTCGAAATTCATGGCAGATTGTATACAAAAGCGGCGTCACGATGGGAAGGGAAGGTTTGTCCCCGGCGGTACAATTCCCTGCAATACCCGAACTGGTAGCCGCCCGGAAAATTTCACTTAATCTCGCTATTCTAATACATAAACGAAATCACAAATTTTCTGTTCAAGGCAGTTCGGCCACTCTGTTCATTGCAAAGTTCAAAGGTTGGAAGTTTCCGTCGTGACGGGTAATGCGACCTTCAATTTTATCTTTGTTGACCAACATACCTGCAGCCTCCATGGTCAACACGTTCTTACGATCACCCCAAGCAGTAGTGTTGTCGCCAAAGTGATGTTTAATCGTGAAGTGAACGAACAGGAAATCTCCAATAGCCTCGTAGTGACCACTGTAGAAAAATTGACTGTCTCCTCCAAACAATCGTCCATTCGTCATGGTCAGAATACCTGCATGATTGCCGTCTATCGTTTGGTAAACTACAGACCAAACAGCTTCATATTTCTCTTTGTATCGCCGAACGACAAGATCGTGAACTTCGCGCATTGATTTCAAACGCTCACAATTCAGATTCGTGCGAATGTAGATTTGTCCATTGGCTTGAAAGCGATGAGGCGCGATTGGCGATCGCGGTACTTTAAATACAATGACGCCCCTTCCATTGCCGCCGATTTCAACTGGACAGATATGCAAGTTTGGAATTTGAGGGTCAATTAAGTCCCTGCACATTCCATTTAATTGTTCCGCCAATTTGTGGATATCTGGAAGCAAATGGTAATCAGTAGCACGAGGGGGTTTTCCGTTATCCTCCTCGATCCCGAGCACCAAAAAGCCACCATTGGCATTAGCAAAAGCAATAAGCTCAGATAAAAGACGTTCTTTCGCAGAGTCGGATACTTTGCACTCACCTTTAAACCAAGCAGAGTCCCCACCTTTTTTTTCATGCAAATCTTTTTTAAATTCTAGAGTAGGAAGCTCGTATGCACGATCTTCCAAGAGTTTCTGTATATCAGCCTCTGTAAAGTCCGATTTATCAACCCAATTGATCATTTCGACACCTGCGCAACCATAACAGCGCCTCGAACTAACACAGCGAAAGTCCGCTTCGTAATAGAAGCCGACCTTCCCCTTGAAAGTTCAGTTCTAAAAACTCAACTTCGCCGGCGAAATCAGCACCCCGAACTGTTCGCACCAGATCACCACATGGCCGTAGGCCTTCAGGTCGATGCCGTCGGGGATCATGTAGTTCTGGCTGCCCTTGAAGGCGCGGAGCCTTCCCAAATCCACATACATGGATTTGTCGACCGGCGTGTCCGGTGTCACGCTGTCCAGCGGCACCAGATAGACATGATACTTGGGCCCGGGGCCGACTTCGAAATCCGGCTCCAGCCGCACCGCACCGCCGTAGACCGTCACGCGTCCCTTGCCGTAGTGGATGGGGTCGGACGGATTGGCGTGGATGAAGGTGCCCTTGGCGACGACCTTTTGCGCGCTGTCAGTGGGGGCCGCTTCCTGGGCCACGATGTCGGCCAGGAAGATATAGGGATAGGCGAAGATGCCGCCCGCGAAACCGGCGAACAGGCCGAGGAATCCCCCGGTCAGGAAGATGATGATGGCCTTTTTCATGGCTGGCGCCCCCGCTGGTCGTGATCCATGATCGCGATGCGGGACCGCCCGCATCACCCCGCGCCGACGAAGCCGTCGTAGCGCGTGCCGATTTCCTCGATCGCCGCATTATAAAGAAGTTCGCCCGCTTCGACAGTCGCCTTGCGCGGGTCCGATCCGATGCGCCCGTCGGGGAAACGGCGGCGGTAATCGTCGCAATCGAAGATCGGCCCGTCACCGGCGCGGCCGGGCGTCATTTCCGCATTTTTGACCCGGGCAGCGTCTTTCTGGAACCCGAAATAGGTCAGCGAAACCTCGCCACAGGTCGCATGCGCGCCATCATCGTCGCCGAACTGTTCGGCCGAAATCTTCATGACGCTGTCGCATTCGAACCAGTTGACCAGGGTGCAGCGCACGGGCGGGCGGTTGTCACCTTCTCTGCTGGTCGGGGCGCGGCCCAGGGAATGTTCGGCATAGATTTCCGAAAACGCCGCGTTCAGCGTGGCGATGTTGCCGCCGTGGCCGTTCAGGAAAAAGAACCGTTCGAACCCGTGCTTGGCCAGCGAATTGACCACGTCCTGCACCATGGCGATCATGGTCGAGGGACGCAGCGTTACCGAGCCTGCGAAGCCCAGATGATGCTGCGCCATGCCGATGGACAGCGTGGGGGCCACCATCACCGGGTTGCCCGATGCCAGGCGCCGTTCGGCCAGGCCGAAGGCGAGGATTTCCGGGCAGAGCGCGTCCGTGCCGATGAAGCCCGTGGGGCCATGCTGTTCGGTCGAGCCGACAGGAATGATGATGCCCTTGGACGTATCCAGATAGGTTTCGACCTCGGGCCAGGTGGATAGCTGCAAG
>JAVJOU010000017.1:0-106380 GCA_040216635.1 Rhodospirillales bacterium
GGGGTAAGGCGTTGCCCGCGCCGCCCGCCACACCGTGGCCAGTTCATTATCGGATAGCACGCGGTCGCGGGATTTGACGGAGCCGGGCGGCTTGACGCCAGCCGCCGGACTCGCGTCGATCGTGCCGCGCTCTACGGACCAGTTAAACAGCTTCCTGAGCGCCGCCAAGGTTGCGTTCGCAGCCACGGGGGAGCCCCGGTCAACGATCCCGTCCAGAAGGTCGATGATTTCCCGCCGTGTGATTTCCTGCACCCGACGACGGCCCCAAACCTTCGGCCCGGCAAGCCCGCTGGGGATGGTCACGAGGTCGTCGTTCTCCGGGTCAGGACGCAACCCTAGAAGCCGGGCCGTCTCCCGCCATGACTTATTTTTGGGTTTGGCGTATCGCTTGATGAACGTCCGCGCCACGGTGCCGAACAGGTCGCGGTCAACCGTCGCCGGGTCACGCGCGGCGCGTTTCGCCGCAACGTGTTCCAAAGCCGGATCACGGCCGGCGGCGACAATCTGCAACTGTTCGCGGGCCACCACACGCGCGCCCGCAAGGGTCAGGGGAGCGCCCAGCGTCGGCGTCGGTTCGGAACCGCCCAGCTTCGGCGCCGCCGGCCCCAACGTCATTTTCCGAGGCTTGCCGCCGTGGCGGTATCGGATGGCCCAGGACTTCGCCCCACTCGGCTGCACAACTAGGTACAGGCCCGGCAACAGGCCGTCCGGTATCTCTTTCCGGGACGTGCCCGCCGTCGGTGCCTCAACGAATTTCGCCGTTAGATTTATTGCCATTATCGGACCCTCTGATTTGTTACCCCACGCACCCGGGGTAACGCTGGGGTAACAGAAATGCCGTGTTAAGGGCCGTTACCCGATGTTAGGAACATTCCATAACATTGGGTATAAAGCAAGGAAATAGGCGGATTTTACAGGGTATGGACGTTCTGATTTGTTAGGGCTTGTTATGGCTATACCACAAACTCTTAATCAGCGGGTCCAAGGTTCGAGTCCTTGTGCGCCCACCATTTCTCCGAAAATCATGATTATCCGCCTAGGGGCGGAGACGGCAGATCAGCCCTGAACGGCGGCGAGCGCTTCTTCTTCGCTGTCTTTAAGCGTCAGTATCTGCAGGAAGCCGGAAATCGCGATGACTTCGCGAATATGCTCGCTCATTCCGAACATGGCGAATTTGGTGCCGATCTTGGAGCAGGTCTTGCCGGCCATGAGCAAGACCCTGAGACCGGCGCTCGAGATATAATCGACGCCGGTGAAATCGACGAGGGCCGGCTGTTTGTCTTGTTCAAGCTTGATGAGGAGCGATTCCTCGAAATCACGCGCGGTTTTGCTGTCGATACGCCCCTTGGGACGCACGATCAGCACGCCTGAAACGGTTTCGGATTGTGTTTCCAGCATCCCGGATTCTCCTCATTGCGGGTAGAGGCCCCCAGCCCCAGGCTGCATTTATGGCAAAGGGCCCGGATAAAGTCTATGCCCCAGAACATAACGCGCCAAGGTCGCATCACGGTCGTCCAGGGGATATAAACAGGAAGCCGGGCGTGCCGTTTCGAAGGGGGACATATGCGCATTCGCACCAGATTCACGCTCTTTACTATCATTCTTTTGGTGATCGCGACCCTATCGACGGGCTTGATCAGCGGCATCGTGATCCGCGACCGCGCCCGGGCCCAGGCCCTGAACGAGGCCCATGTCGTGGCGCAATTGTTGTCCACGGCGGCAAGCAAGGCGATCGCGCTTCCCGAGGACCTGGAAGGGATCATCGGCGATCTGATGATCGGTCACGCCAAGCTGACCGCCCGTTATGTGGCCGCCGCGGAAAAGGCGGGCTTAACCATCGATCAGATGATTTCCGAATTGTTCGACGTGACGACCGCATCACCGGTCAGCGAGTTCTGGATCACCGATCCCAGCGGGAATGCCTATATCAATACAGAGGAAGAGGATTTCCAGTTCACAAACGATCCCCAAAAGAATCCCAATTCGCACGGTTTCTGGCCGCTGATCACCGGAGACCGCAGTCTGGTCATCGGCAGCCTGGGGGAGCGCGATACCGGCGACGGGCGCTACAAGTACGTCGCGTCAGGGGGGTTCGATAAACCGCGGATCGTTCAGGTCGGGTTGAGCTCGCTTTACTTTGACGAGATTGCACAGGTCGTGGGCCTTAAAAGCACGCTCGACGCCCTGATCGGGTCCAGGCGCTTTGTCGCTGTCTGGGCTTTCGATATCGAAGGCAAAGTCCTTGCCGGCGCGGAGCAGGGCCATGACGACAGCGAAGAACTTGCACATTCCTTTCGCGACCCGACGGAAGGCGAGCGTGCGCTGGCACATAAATCAGTCGCCGAAGGCGATCTGATGACCGAGATGCTGGGTGATGTGGTGAATGTGGCCGCACCGATTTTCAACCAGCTGGGAGAGCCCCAAGGCAGCGCGGTGGTTCAATTCTCGTTGGCCCAGGTCAATGAGGCCGTCCGCCAGACCTGGATCGTGACGGCCCAGGTCACCGTGACCATCGCGCTGATCGGGGTCGTGTTGGCGTCCTTTTTGGGGCGGCAAATGTCCCGTCCGATCGAAGCCGTCAGCATGGCGGTGCGCGAGATCGAACGCGCCCATTCAGGTGCCGTGGACCTAAGCCGGATCACGGGCCGGACGGACGAAATCGGGTCCCTTGCCCGGTCCATTACCGAAATGGCCAATCAGGTGTTCCAGCGCGAAGACGAAATGGAAGCCTTCGTCATGGCGCGCACGCAGGACCTTGAGACCAAGAACGAAGCCCTGCAGCAGATGCATGAACGCATCGCCGAGGAACTGCGCGTCGCCCAGTATCTGCAGGCATCCATGCTGCCGGAGGAATGGTCGCAACAGCCCGATTTCGAAATCCAGGCGATGATGGAGCCTGCGCGTGAAGTCGGCGGTGACTTCTATGATTACTTCACGATCGATCACGAACGGATCGGCGTGGTCATTGCCGACGTATCCGGCAAAGGGGTGCCGGCGGCGATCTTCATGGCGATCGCCCGGACAACGATCCAAGGCTTGTCCGCGACCGGCAATAAGCCGGGCCGCGTCATGCAGGACGCCAACGAGGTGCTGTGCGGGGTCAATCCGCTCAGCCTGTTCGTGACCGTGTTCTACGCTGTTATCAACCGGCGCACGGGCGAATTCGTCTATGCCAATGCCGGGCACAATCCGCCCTATATTCTTAAACGGGATGGAGACGTGTCGCCGTTGCCCGGGACCAATGGGGTCGCGCTTGGCGTGATGGAGGGGCTGGATTACGCAGAAGGCAGGTTGACGTTAGAGCCGGGCGACTCGCTGTTTGCTTTCACGGACGGATTTACCGAGGCCTTTGATGAGCAGGGTGAAGAATATGGTGAAGACCGGTTGGTTCAATCGATCACACCCGCCGAGCCGGGTAAAACGGCATCGGCGAAGATGATCACCCAAAGAGCGACCGACGCGGTCACGGCTTTTGCCGGGGGGGCAGAGCAGTCGGATGATTTAACCTGCCTGACGTTGCATTTCATTGGGTTCTCGGATGCGAGCGAACAAATGAACGATCAGAACCTTGTGGTTCTTGTGAAGAACGATCTTGAGGAAATCGGCCGGCTTGCCGAACAGGTGGAAGCCTTCGGCGAGTTGATCGGAATGTCCATGAAGGAGATCTTCGAGGTCAACATGTCCATGGACGAGATCATCACCAACATCATTTCCTATGGCTACGATGACGGTGGTGAACACCAAATCCTGGTCGAGATCACCCGCGACCGTAAAACGCTGTCTATTCTCATTGAAGATGACGCCAAGGCGTTCAACCCGCTTGCCGATGCGCCCGAGGCGGATACGGAATCAAGTCTGGAAGACCGCCAGATCGGTGGCCTTGGTATTCATCTGGTCAAGACGGTGATGAATGATGTCACCTATAGCTGGCGCAACGGCCGTAACCGGCTGGTGATGAAAAAGGAACTGGCCGGGTAGACAGTGCGGCTAGGCCTTTCGCATGCTGTCGAATGGGCCTTAGTGGCGAATAAGCATCATGTTTGGTTCCGGGTGTGTACCGACAACCATGGGGGTAGTACATAACTTATCCGCAGAAAACCTAACATTGCAGGCGCGCCGCCGGGGGTTGACCTTGAATTCAAGGAATAATCCACCATTTATTAACCAAGTATCCCCACGCCTGATGGCTGCACGGGCGCCCACATGCCATGAATGATATCAATCACCCCCCCCAACAGGCAGACCATTCGGCTAAACCGGCCAAGCCTCCGGTGGCGGACACCGATAAGGGCGCGCTGCGCCGTGTCGGGGTCGAAATTGAATTCGCCGGCCTAGACGTCGCCGCCGCGGCGCATTTGACACAGGACGTGTTTGGCGGTGCGGCTGTCGAGGAAAGCCTGCATCGGGTCAAGCTTGAAGACACGGAATTCGGCACCTTCATCATCGAACTGGATGCCCAACTGGTCCACAAGGATCAGAAGGCTGGGCAGGGGGGCAGCAAGCCTGTTTTGCCGGATGATGTCGATGCAGCCATGCGGGGCGCCTTGGGCAAGGTGGTGACGGGAATTGTTCCCGTGGAGATCGTCACCCCGCCCATACCCTGGCCGGAACTGGGGCGTCTGTCCACGCTGGCCGATGCCCTGCGTCAAGCCGGCGCCAAAGGGACCGGCGACAACGTTCTTTATGCTTTTGGCCTGCATCTCAACCCGGAACTGTCGGCACTGGATGCCGAGGCTGTCACCCGCCATTTGCGGGCGTATTTCGTGCTGGCGGACTGGTTGCGGGCAGAGATCAGCATCGATACAACACGGCGACTGATGCCTCATGCCGACCCGTTCCCGAAAGATTACATGGTGAAGGTTCTTGATCCGGATTATTGCCCGGATCAAAGCAGGCTGATCGCTGATTACCTGGACTGGAATCCAACGCGGAATCGCGAATTGGACATGCTGCCGCTGTTCCGTCACCTGGATGAAGATGCCGTTATGGCGCGCCTGGATGATCCCTTGATCAAGGCCCGCCCGACATTTCATTACCGATTGCCTGATTGTGCCCTGGCTGACCCCGGTTGGACGCCTGTCGTCGAATGGAACAGGTGGGTCAAGATCGAGGAATTGGCCGCCGATGGAGATCGGTTGCGTGAACTCGCACGCGGGTGTCGCGATAATCTGGCCCGCCCGGCGCCCGAGCGCTGGATGCAGGAACTACAGGCCTGGTTCGATTCGTGACCGGCAGACCCAAAATCGGCGTGACCGTCTCCAATCGAGGTGCGACGCTGACCTGGCTTGCCCATTGGTTGGCGGTTTGGCGGGCAGGCGGGCAGGCCGTGCGGCTTTCCGTGAACGGCAAGACGAATACGGATGATCTTGATGGGCTGGTTATCGGCGGGGGCGATGATATCGGTGCCGACCTATATGGCGGGGAATTGGCGTTGAACGTGCGGATCGATGCCGCGCGTGACCGGCTGGAACAGCATGTATTGGACGATGCGCTTCATGCGGAACTTCCGGTTTTGGGAATTTGCCGTGGCTCGCAAATGATCAACATCCATTTCGGCGGTACCTTGTTCCAAGATATTTACGACAGATTCCAGGACTTGCCGCGCATGCGTACGATCCTTGCGCGCAAACAGATATCTATCGCGCCGGATAGCCGCCTTGCCGGGCTGATGGGGGGCGCACGGGTCGCGATCAACAGTCTGCACCACCAAGCGGTCGACCGTTTGGGGCAGGGGTTGAAGGTATCGGCCCGGGATGCACATAACGTCATCCAGGCAACGGAACATCCGGATGTGCCGTTCCTGATCGGGGTGCAGTGGCACCCGGAATTCCTGATATTCCGGTGTCGCCATCAGAATTTGTTCCGGGGGCTTGTGCGTGCCGCGGACGGGGGTGTCGGTGCGTGATCCGGCGGTTCGCGCAAGGCGATGAAGCTTGCTGGGATGGTATTTGTTTGATTTTCACAAAATAATATTGCGAATGACTCTCATTATCATTATTTAGATCGGCAAGGAGACACATCCATGACCGATTCAAACCCCAAACGAAATGTACTCAATGCCGGTGAAGGTCTCGTCCTGCGGGCAATCCGGGAATGGCGGGGGGCGACCCCGGAAAGCACGGGCGGGCATGGGCCGGACCGGTTCAGCACGACCGCGGGCGGAGAACATAACGTTCCCCCGGCGCTGTCTGCCGCCGTCGATGCGTTCCTTGATCTTTTATGGCGCTGTGATCCGTTCATCGTCAACTTCAACCCGGTTTCCAACAATGGAATGACGTTGTTCGAATTACAGGCGATCTACGCGCTGGGCGAATGGCGGCGGGGAAACAAACATACGGTGCATGAATTGCTGGCCTGGTGGTTCCCTGACGTTCTGATATCCCACGGCCGCTCGTTGTTCGCGGAACTGTCGGAAGTTCTGGACGACATGGGCATCGATTTTCAGCCGAGCAAATGGGTCCATGCCCATTTCTTTGGCGCGCGTGCGCGCGGCCAGGGGGCGGGATCTGTCGTGCCGACGGGGACGCGCCTGGCACCGCCTGGTGTTCTATGGGCCTCGCGCAAATTCTCCGGCACCACTCACTGACACAAATAAAACATCAAAGAAAAGAGGAAACACATGGCCGACACGCCACTGGTCGAGTTCGACAATCTGCACGTCAATTTCCCCACAAGCGGCAAGCACGTGGAAGCGGTGCGGGGCGTCTCCTACACCATCATGCCCGGCGAAACGGTCGGCATCGTCGGCGAATCCGGCTCAGGAAAATCCGTGACCGCCATGTCGCTTCTTCGCCTGAACGAAATGATCGGCGCCTATGTGCCGAAGGGGCATGCCTATTTCAACAGCCGCGAACACGGCCGCATCGATTTGACGCAGGCCGATAGCCGAACCGTTCAGGGGATCAGGGGCAAGGAAATCTCGATGATCTTCCAGGAACCGATGACCTGCCTGAACCCGGTTCTGAGCCTGCGCACGCAACTGACCGAACCTTTGTATCAGCACCAGAATATGAACCAGGACGCGGCGGAAGAGAAAATCATCAGCCTGCTGAACAGGGTACGCATTCCCGATCCGGCGGGAAAATTGTCGCAATATCCCCACCATCTTTCCGGCGGTATGCGTCAGCGCGTCATGATCGCCATGGCTCTTGCTTGCGAGCCGGCTCTGTTGATTGCCGACGAGCCGACGACCGCGCTGGACGTGACCATCCAGGCCCAGATTTTGGACCTTATGAAGGACATCCAGGAAGAGTTCGGAATGTCGGTCATGTTCATCACGCATGATATGGCGGTGATCGCCGAAATGGCCGACCGGGTGGTCGTCATGTATCAGGGGCAGGTGGTCGAACAAGGGCCCGTCGATCAGATTTTCCACGACCCGCAACATCCCTACACACGCAAACTGATCAGCGCCGTGCCGCGGATCGGCAGTATGACCGGAAAGGCCCAGCCGGAGAAATTCCCGGCCCTCGCCGGTTAACGCGAACCCACGAAAACAAACGATAATGCATAGGGTGGATACACCATGAACGAACTTGCCAATACGGATTGCCTGTTAGAGGTCGACAACCTGACGACTTATTTCGACATCAAGGATGGATTGCTGCGCCAAGCGATTGCCCGCGTTCATGCGGTCGAAGGGGTCTCGTTCAAAGTCATGGACGGCGAGACGCTGAGTATTGTCGGCGAAAGCGGATGCGGGAAGACGACCACGGGCCGCACCATTATCGGGCTGGAGACAGCGACGTCAGGGGCTGTGACCTTTCAAGGGAAAACCTTGTCATCCCACCGCGGCAACGACCGGCGCGATTTCTATACGAAGGTCCAGATGATCTTCCAGGATCCCTATTCGTCGCTTAATCCCCGCATGTCCGTTCGGGATATCCTGGCCGAGCCGTTGAAGGTTCATAACTTGGTGCCGCGTGACGGTATTGACGCGCGGGTTGCGGATTTGCTGCACAAGGTCAATCTGCCGGCGGATTTTGCGACACGCTATCCACATGAATTCAGTGGCGGCCAGCGCCAGCGGATTTCCATCGCGCGGGCGTTGGCGATGGACCCCAAGATGATCATCTGCGACGAAGCGGTGTCGGCGCTTGACGTCACGATCAAAGCACAGGTCATCAATCTGTTGATGGATCTGCAGAAGGAACTGGGCCTGTCCTATCTGTTCATCAGCCACGACATGGCCGTGGTTGAGCGGATCAGCCACCGGGTCGCGGTCATGTACTTGGGGCAGATCGTCGAAATCGGCAGCCGCGAAAACATTTTTGAAAACCCGCAGCACCCTTACACGAAGAAGCTTCTGTCGGCCGTGCCCATTGCCGACCCCAAGCTGCGCCGTAAGGAACGAAAACTGATGGTCGATGAAATCCCAAGCCCGGTGAAGCCGCTTAGCTATAAGCCGAACCTTGTGACCTATGACGAAGTTTCCCCGGGCCATATGGTGGCACGCGTTTAACGACGGGCGCAGCACCGGGGAATGGGCCGCCGTCAGCTGGCGATGCGCTTTCCAAGGGATTGTTCAATCCGTTCGCGCAGCAGGTTGACGGTTGCCGGTTTCGTGATGAATCCGTCTGCCCCCAGGGCCCGGGCCTGTGAAACAAGTTCATGCCGCCCATGACTGGTCAGGAAGATGACCGGCGTATCGCGGATATCCGTGTTGCTGCTGTCACGTAATTCCTTGAGGAAGGTCAGGCCGTCCATTGGGCGCATTTCGATATCGCAGAGTACGACCTGCGGTTGGACGTTCGTCATGACGTCCAGCCCGGCCTGCCCATCGGCGGCGGTCTCGATTTTTCCAAAGCCGATTTGGCCCATCATCGCGCGGACGATGTTCAATACAAATTCCTGATCATCAATGATCAGCGCCGTCATGTCGGCATAGGCGATGTCGCTCAATGCGCAGTACCTCCGTAAAAGTCTGCCGCGAACTTGCTATGCCCCCCCAGGCTCCCACACACAGGCGCGGCCGGATAAAACCGGTCATATGTTCATTCGTTCTAATGGTATCACGCCCGGTGCAGCGGGCAATACCGCTTCGCTATTATTCTCAACTTTTGGTTTTATAAAGGACCGGGAAGAAGGCTTGGCCATATGCCGGAATCAGGACACGGAATGCCTGTCATGCCCTGCCACGGCCTGGGAAACAACGGCGAGTTCCGGTTCAATCCGGCGCGAAATCGTGGCGGCACGTGACGTATCGCCGGCGCGAAGGTGAAGTTCGATCTGCTCGCACAAATTGGCGAATCGGACGGCTCCGGCAAGGCGCGATGTTCCCTTGGCGGCGTGCGCGGCCTCACGGGCGCGGGTGAAGTCCTCGTCAGCGAATGCGTCCAGCATGTCATCGACCAGACGCCGCGCGTTGCGCAGATAGTCCTGCAATAGTGGCGCGACCATCGTTTCGTCGCCACCGACCGCGTCGTGAATGTAGCGAAGGTCCAGAATGGCATCGTCGCTTTTGCCTTCGCCGATATTCATAGATTCGGTGCCGACCGGCTGACGAAGCTGAATGGCTTTGGGCAGCCAACGTTGGATCATCTCGTTCAAGGTTGTCCGGTCGACCGGCTTCGGCAGGTAATCATCCATTCCCGCGGTGTGGCATTTTTCCTTGGTGCCGATCAGGGCATCCGCGGTCAGTGCCACGATCGGCAGATGCGGGCGATGGTCGGTTTTTTCCAAGATGCGAATTTTCTCGGCCAATTCGTAGCCGTCCATATCGGGCATGTGACAGTCCGTGATGAGCATACCGTATTGATGGTGCCGGATTTTGTTCCAGGCATCGGCCCCGTTGGTTGCGGTTTCAACCACAACGCCCAGACGTTCCAGCATCATGCAGATCACTTTGCGGTTTACCGGGTTGTCTTCGGCAAACAGGATCAATGCCCCTTCATCGCGGGCCGTTTTGGTATCAGGCATGGAATATTGCGGTAGTGCAGCCGTATCCGAAATCTTGCGGATGGGGCCGTCGATCCCCGGCAGGTTGAGCCCCAAGGCCATGGCTGCCGCGTTCCACAGCACCGCCCTTTGTATCGGTTTGGGGATGAACAGATGATGACCCGCGAGTGTATCCTGGCCGACGGACAGGATATTGCCGCGCGGCATGAGAATCACCGTACGCGCGGAAATTGGGTCGGCCACCTGTTTCCGCTCGTTGATGAAACGAGTGATTCCCCGTGCGGCACGATCGTGATCCAAAACCAGAAGATCGAACCTGTTGCCCAACATTTCATTGCTGTGGGTCATTTCTTCCAGGGCACGCAAGCTGGAAATGATTTCTGTCCGGGCGCCCAGGTGATGAAAATAAGCTTCGGTTGTGCGGGCGATCGATTTGTCGGCCGCCAGGATTGCTATGCGCTGGTCGGCGAAGGGGTGTCCGATGACGGCGGTGGGGTCCCGGGTTGGCTCCATGGGGACGCGGAACCAGAACGTCGATCCGCGGCCCTTTCTGCTGGTCGCACCGATCTCGCCGTCCAGCATGTCGACCAGGGCCCGGCAGATGGAAAGCCCCAACCCGGTGCCGCCGAACCGGCGCACGGTTGAACTGTCGCCTTGTTCGAACGGTTGGAACAATTTGCGTTTATGTTGTTCGGAAATGCCGACCCCTGTGTCATGAACACGGAACAGGTAGTTGGTCCCACCGGTGTCCGTGTCGGCGTGTACTTCGATATCAATACTGCCGTTGTCTGTGAATTTCACGGCATTCCCGACGAGGTTCAGCAGAATCTGGCGCAGGCGGGTCTGATCGCCAAGCAGTTCGTCGGGGATCGATGGGTCGATAAAAACGTTCAGGTGGTTGCGTTTTTCCTCGGCGCGGGGCGCCATCAATTCGGCCACGCTTTCCACCAGATCACTCAACCGGAAGGGGGCGAGGTCCAATTCAAGGCGTCCGGCCTCGATCTTCGAGAAGTCCAGAATGTCGTCGATGATCCCCATCAGGGTGCGGCATGAATCCTGAACGATGTTGAGCATGCCGCGTTGGGTGCTGGAAAGGGCTGTTTCGTGAAGCATTTCAGCGACCCCCATGATGCCGTTCATGGGGGTGCGGATTTCATGGCTCATATTGGCAAGGAATACGGATTTCGCTTTGTTGGCGTTTTCCGCCGCGTCGCGGGCTTCCCGCAAGCGTTCCTCGAATCGGACGCTTTCCGTGACATCAACATGGATGCCGACAAGCCCGCCGTCAGGCAGCCAGCCCCGGCGTGTTTCGATCGTGCGTCCGTTCTTAAGGTGTCGTCGGAGAATTTTGCTCTCCGCATCCCGGATGCCTTTGATGTGCATCGCAACGATTTCTTCGGGGCTTCCGGCTGTTTCGCCGTAATCGCCGCGTTCCGCCAGGAAGTGAACGGCTTCTTCTAAACGCGCGCCTTCCCGGACAAGGCCGGGTGGGAAATCGAACAGCTTGATATAATGATCATTGAAGGTTGCAAACCGAAGATCGGAATCCAACACTACGATGCCGTTGTTCATGGCCCTGACGGCCGTATCGAACAGTTCTGTTTTCTGTTTGAGGTCGGCTTCGACCGTTTTCAGTGCGGTGATATCCGTCGCGGTTACGGTGATGCCGCCATCCGATGTGCGATTTTCCCGCAATAGAAACCACCGACCATCGGTGAATTCACGAATGATCGGCGCGCCCGGGTTTTGATGTTCTATAAGCCGTTTGGCGAGGAAAGATTCCTCGCGTCCCTTGGCATCTGCAATGGTGGGAAGACTGGCTTTCAAGATGTCTTCGAAGGTGCCGCCCCGGGCAAGAATTTCTTCGGACTTCGGATGTGTGTCCGCATAGCGGGAGTTCATCAGGACGAGACGATCGTCCGCATCATAAAGAGCGAACCCTTCCTGTAGGCTTTCCAGCGCACCGCGCAGGCGGGTTTCGCTTTGTTGCACGGCCGCTTCGGCCCGACGCCGTTCCTCGACCTCGCGGGTCAATTCGCGGGTGCGTTCCTCGACACGTTTTTCCAATTGGTCCCGCGCCTGACGCAACTCGTTTTCCGTGCGCATCCGTTCGCTGATGTCGCGGGCGAAGGCAAATACATATTCTTCGCCTTCATGGGCGACGAAGCTGGATGTAATTTCAACAGGGAACAACGATCCGTCTGCGCGCCGATGCTCGCCGAAAGATACCAGGTGATCGTGCTCTTTCAGATATTTCCAATGATCGAACCAATCGGCTTCACGGGCCGGGTTGACCTGATATGAGCGCATGGCCAGCAGTTCGTCCTGGCTGTACCCCAAGGCATAGCAGGCAGCACCGTTCACGTAAATGAATTGGCCGTCGCGGTTGAGCGCGAAGAAGGGGTCGTTGACCTCTTGGACGGCGGTCTCCATCAAATACAGCTGCTGTGTCGCTTCGCGCGCTTCGGTGACATCGAACAGAACCGTGCAGACGGCCGGGCCGTCCCCCCAATCGATCATGAAAGACCGATTGTTCAGCCATCGTTCCGTGCCGTCTTTTTTCACCCCCCGATAGATGTAATCGCTGGGTGCGTTCTGTCCTTGCATCCGGGCAAGGTCGTATCCGCGGATACGGGCGACTTCGTCCGGCGCCAGGGTTATTTCCAGATTGCCGGCCTGCAGGAATTCATTGTGGCTTTCAAATCCGAAAATACGCAGGAATGCCGGGTTGACGTACAGCGGATAGAATCCCCGGTGGACGACGATTCCCTGGTTGGCTTCTTCCGTCAGCGTTCGGAAGCGGCGCTCGCTATCGACCAGGGCTTGTTCACGGGCCAACCGGCGAGAGATATCCTGGGCAAAGGCAAACAGGAATTCTTCGCCTGCGTATTCCATGACGCTCGCACGGACTTCGACGGACACGGCGGACCCATCCTTTCGCCGGTGCCGGGTGTCGAACCGAATTTGTTCGCCGCGCTTCAGGTCTTCCCAAAAAGTGTCCCAGTCCTTGTCGGGCGGCGGGCCGTCGCTGAAATCAGGGTAGGACATGCGCAAGAGTTCTTCCTGGCTGTATCCCAGGTGCCGGCAGGTCGCATCATTGACGTAAAGAATGCGTTGGTCCCGGCGCAGCCAGAACAGGGATTCCCCTGAATGGGAAAGCGAAAATTCTGCGAACCGGAGCGTTTCCTGTGCCGCTTCCTTGTCGGCGATCTCTCGTTGCAGTTCGTACGTTCGTTCCTCGACCCGTTGTTCCAATTCCGCCTGATGGACTTCAAGTGCCCGCTCGAACTCCGCACGTTCGTGCAGCAGGTCGTTGATCTCGTTGCCCAACTGGGCAAATTCGTCCTTGCCGCGGATGGCCAGGGATTTGGTCATGTCGCCCGAAGCCCGGATGCTCAACAGATCCTGTTTCATGTTCGCAAACGGGCGAACGATCAAAAAGCGCATCAGAAACAGGATGACGCCAAGCACAACGATCGATGCGAGGATCGCCATGGTGCCGGCGGTTTGCACCGTACTGATCCCCAGGCGGTGCACCGTTGACCAGGCGGTGATGGAATACAGCGCGGCCGGATATCCGAACAGGTCCCGCTGAACAAGAAATGCGGTCCATGAACCGTCTTCCGCCTGTTCGATGACCGGCTCATCAAGGGCCACGATCTGGTTGACCAATTCGCGGTGTCCGACCGACATGGTTTCGATAATCGGCGTCATTTCCAAGGCGTTGTTCATTTGCCCTGAAATCCGGGACACGGTGGCTTTGTCCATCAGCCGTCCGACGATCACGGTTCCCGTTGCGGGCGGGCGGCCTGAATTCCCCAGCAAACCGACGGATGCGACCAGCATGGGGCCGCGGTCGGTCGCCAAGGTTCCGCGAATCTGGCTTGACCCCCGGTTGTGGGCGAGCAAGGGGTGATCGGTGGGAAACTTTACGTGATCCAGGGCAACGGCGCGGATGGGCCCGCCGGATCGGCGGTCGTATACGCTTCTGAAGATGACCCGCCCCTGGCGGTCTATCACGATCGCCACATCCAGGCCGTGGGTGATCAAATCCGTGTCGGTCAGGAAGCGGTCGACGAAACCCGGATCCGATGTCTTGGCGAAGGTTGCGAGGTCGTTCCATTGCGACCAATTCGACACAAGAGGATCCAGGCTGCGGACCTCGTCATCCACACTGGCCATGGTGCGACCGATCTTGCGTCGGATTTCCTGGCTTTCGAGCTTGCGAAAACCTTCAAGCACGACCCGGTCGAGAACCACCAGGTCGCCGATGATAAGGCCGCTCAACACAAAAACGAGGACGGCGATAATTTTGGTCTGGATCGACATCCAAACGTCTCCGACCCCTGTTTCCCCTGGCCGGGCCGCGCATTTGCAACGGCGCCCGACATTTTGGCATGAATTCGTGGAATTCCACAAACGCGCAAGGCGCATAGCGCGTCAATTGAGATGAGCGGCGCGTCACCAAACGGTCATAAATCCGCAAAAAATGGGTCACCCCCCACGCCTTAGATACTCGCGGTTCCGGTGTGAATGCGCACACCAGCGTACACCGGTGATGCCGTTCTAAAGCGCCCGGTAACGGTGATCCGCAATTTCTTAAAGTATTTCGACAGGGATAATCATGACTTCTGCCTCTGCGCCTGCGATCCGTGTCCACAATCTTTCGAAAACCTTCCGCAAGGGATTTCAGACGACACAGGCCCTGGACGAGGTCAGCGTGACCGTCGAAGCCGGCGAGATGGTTGCCCTGATCGGTGCGTCGGGTTCCGGCAAATCGACGCTGATGCGGCATATCTCGGGGCTCATGCTTTCGGACCGTTCACCGGGCAGCATGATCGAAGTTCTGGGCTACCCCGTGCAAGAACAAGGCCGGCTGGCGCGGGGGGTGCGGGCGATCCGCGGGCGTGTCGGCGTGATCTTTCAACAATTCAATCTGGTCGACCGACTGTCCTTGCTGACCAACACGGTGCTTGGGGTACTCGGTCAAATTCCGGCCTGGCGGGGATGGCTGGGATTGTTTTCGTCCGAGGAAAAATTGCGCGCTCTGGAAGCCTTGCGGCGGGTCGGGATCGATCAATACGCAGCCCAACGTGCATCGACCCTGTCCGGCGGCCAGCAGCAGCGTGCCGCCATTGCGCGTGCTCTGGTTCAACGGGCGGAGATTGTCCTCGCGGACGAGCCGATTGCTTCTTTGGATCCGGAATCGGCGCGCCGCGTGATGGAAAATCTGGCGCGCATCAACCGCGAGGACGGAATCACCGTGGTCGTGTCCCTGCACCAGGTGGATTTTGCCACCCGGTATTGCCCGCGCACGGTCGCCTTGCGTGATGGCCAGGTTGTCTATGACGGGCCGAGCGAGGCCCTGACCCATGATTTCCTGCGTGAACTTTATGGGGCCGCCGGCGAGGAATTGATCCTTCCGGGTCCGATCGCCGGTGCCGGCCGGCAGGCCCCCGCCATTCAACGGTTGCACCCTGCCACCGCCTAGACGGGGTCCCGCAGATACTTGTCCACCAACGTCCATCGACCCACGCAAACAAGGAGGAAGTCGACTATGTTTAAAAAGGCAATGATCGCCAGCTTCGCGCTGGCGGCCTTCGCCACGGTCCATGTCGCTGCAAGCGCCACGGCCAAGGCAGATATGCCGAACCCGCTGACCTTCGGTATCATTTCCACGGAATCGTCCCAGGGCCTGAAGAAAAGCTTCACCCCGTTCCTGGAGGACATGAGCAAGCAGCTTGGTGTCGAGGTGAAGGCCTTCTTCGCATCCGATTATGCGGGCGTGATCGAAGCCATGCGCTTCAAGAAAGTCGATGTCGCCTGGTTCGGCAACAAGTCGGCCATGGAAGCGGTCGACCGCGCCGGTGGCGAAGTCTTCGTGCAGACCGTCGATGTTACGGGCAACCCCGGGTATTGGTCGTTGCTGTTGACCCATAAGGACAACACCAACATCAACAAGCTTGAAGACGTGCTGAAATGCGATCAGTCGCTGACCTTCGGCAATGGTGATCCGAACTCCACGTCCGGCTTCCTGGTGCCCAGCTTCTATGTCTTCGCCAAGAACGATGTCGATCCCAAGAAATGCTATAAGTCCGTACGGAATGCGAGCCATGAAACCAACGCATTGTCCGTCGCCAACAAGCAGGTCGATTTCGCCACCAACAACACGGAATCCCTGTCGCGTCTGAAAAAGAACCATCCGAAAGCCTTCGACAAGATCAAGGCGATCTGGAAATCGCCGTTGATCCCGAACGATCCCATCGTGTGGCGGACCGACCTGGACAAGGGCACCAAGAGCGTCATCAAGGGCTTCTTCCTGTCCTATGGCCGTCTTGGACCGGACGCCGAGAAGCAGCGTAAGATTCTGGCCGGCGTAAGTTCCGGTTGGGCGCCGTTCGAGGATTCTTCGAATGCGCAGCTTTATCCGATCCGTCAACTGCAACTGTTCAAGGACAAGCGCAAGCTGGCCAATGATGAACGGATGGACGCAGCCGACAAGTCCAAGAAAGTTGCCGACATTGATCGCAAGCTCGATGTTCTGAAGGTTCTCAGCGAAAACCAGCTGGCCCTTCGATAGGGACAGCATGCCCCGGCGCCGTGCCCCATTCGGGGTGCGGCGCCGCCCCTTTTCCTGATCTTTTTCCCATTCGTTATTGAATAAAGACAAAGCTGTCATGACCGTGATCGACAATACCGGTGCCGCCGGCCAACCTTTGACCCTTCCCGCCAGGGATATGAAGCGATCGACCATGAACTTTCTGGGATGGGTCGTGATCCTGGCGATTCTGGCTTGGGCCTGGGAAGGCTCGGAAATGAACCCGCTGGCCCTGGTGGAATATTCCGACAACATGGCCGAGTTCGCATCCGGGTTTTTCCCGCCGAATTTCCATGAATGGCCGACCATGCTGAACGAAATGCTGATTACCGTGCAGGTCGCCATCTGGGGCACGGTTCTCGCAGTCATTTGTTCCGTGCCGCTTGGTATTCTGTCGTCCCAGAACTTGGTGCCCTGGTGGGTCTATCAGCCGACACGCCGGCTCATGGACGCGGCCCGCGCCATCAATGAATTCGTGTTCGCCATGCTGTTCGTGGTCGCGGTCGGCCTGGGCCCCTTCGCCGGTGTGCTGGCGTTGTGGATTCACACCACGGGCGTTTTGGCCAAGTTGTTTTCCGAAGCGGTCGAAGCGATCGACCCCAATCCGGTCGAGGGCATTCGCGCGACCGGTGCGGATGCCATCCACGAAGTGATTTTCGGCGTCATTCCGCAGGTTCTGCCGCTGTGGATTTCCTTTTCACTTTACCGGTTCGAAAGCAACCTGCGTTCGGCGACGGTCATCGGCATTGTCGGGGCCGGCGGCATCGGCATGGTGCTGTGGGAATTCATCCGTGGGTTCTATTATGCGGAGACCGCGGCGGTCATGATCATCATCATCGCGACCGTGACGGTCCTGGACCTGTTTTCGCAAATCTTGCGTCAACGTTTCACCTGATTGATCCAGATCAATTCGTGCGCGAATACCCGCTTGGCCGGTCAGGGTTAATCGGATACGGTTTCGGTGTGGCTCCAGGGGGAGACGCGCGTGGCGCTGATCCACGCGTTTATTCAAGTAAGGAAAAAAAGCAATGCCGCAGGATCAAGGAAATAGCACGGAAGTTGCCACCACGGCCGCGACGGCGGTAGCGGGCAATGACCGGACCGCGGATATCCGCGAAGAGATCACCAGTCTTCAGGACGAAATTTCCCAGGTCGGGAAGGTGGCTGAACAAATCGATGCGATCGCCAAGCAGACCAATCTGCTGGCCTTGAACGCAACGATCGAGGCCGCCCGCGCCGGTGACGCCGGTAAGGGGTTTGCCGTGGTCGCGGGAGAAGTCAAAAACCTGTCCGCGCAGACCGCACGGGCCACGGCCGAAGTCGGCGAAGTGCTGGAAAATCTCCGCCGCCGCGTCGATCATCTGGCAAGCCTTCTGTAGCTTCCGGCACCAAGCCAACTGCTGAGGAGTGGTTGGACTGATGCGCGACCCGACAAGGAGGGCGCGCATTTTCTGCTGTGCGGAAAGATTCAGGCGACCTGTCGTCCACCCCGCCACACACCCTTGATCGCCGGAACCTGTTGGTAGGTTTGCACGCGCACAAGGTCGGCGCGCTTTCCGGGGGTGATTTCACCGCGATCCTTCATGCCGACCATTTCGGCCGGTCCCGCCGTCACCATGGCGACCGCATCGGGCAGGCTGATGCCGTGGTTATCGGCCAGGATGAAGGCCGAATGGACCATGGAAATCGGCACATAGTCCGACGCCAATCCGTCAAGAAGGCCCTGCTCGGCCAATTCGGCAGCCGCCACATTGCCGGAATGGGATCCGCCTTTGACCACATTGGGGCTTCCCATGATGGTCTTCATGCCATGGGCATGGGCAGCCCGCGCCGCTTCCAAAGTAGTCGGGAATTCCGAAATCAGGATGCCGTCGCGATGACCTTCGGCCACATGGTCGGCCGTGGTGTCGTCATGGCTGGCCAGCGGAATGCCCCGTTTGCGGGTTTCCTCGATGACCGCCTGGCGGTTGTGACTGCTGTAATTCTTTTGCCGTTCGATCAGGCCGTCGATCTGGGCGTCCAGTTCATCGGCGGTATAGACGCGGCTGTACATCCGTTTCCATTTATCCAGGTCGCGCCACTGGCGCTGGCCCGGGGTGTGATCCATAACCGAGACAAGGGCGACCAATGGATGGTCGATGATATCGGCCAATTCGTTCATCACCGTGTCGGACGCGACTTCGGCCCGGATGTGCAGGCGATGGTCGGCTTTCATCAGCGTATCGTCGATCGCATTGCCGAGGATATCCTTGGCCAGCGCCAAGGCGCCCTGGCGTCCCGGCTTTCCCAGATGCATGTCGCCGACGACCAGGGAGTCGAACACGGTCGTGACGCCGGCCGTCGCCAGCATGCGGTCGTGGACTTGGAACGCGGCCATGCCTGGCCATTTCACGCCGGGTCGGGGTTCCAGATGCTTTTCCAGGTTGTCCGTATGGATATCGACCATGCCCGGAATCAGAAAGTCGCCCTCGCAGTCGATGGCTTGGGACAGGCCGCTGCGGCCTTCGTCCACGTCGCGGATGACTCCGCCGTCGGCACGGACGGTTCCAGTGAACGACCGGTCGCGCGTGACCACCGTGGCGTTGGTGAAAATCAATTCCGATGCCATGGACCTATTATTTACCATGATGTTCATCATCGCGCGCACCCTTCCTGATGGCAAAGTTTCGCTGGAAAGACCAGTTCAACACGCCTCATAGAGGTCCGACGTGTCCAAACGGTTACCTTGAGGTGACGGATGAATGACAGCTGCGGCGGGGAGGCTAGGTTGAGGGTTCGAATAAAAGCTGAACCCGGTCGCCGGCAAACCGGGTCAGGCCGTATTCGACCGCCTGGCCGGATGTATCAACATTGATGCTTTCGGCAACCAAAACGGGCCGGTTGGGCGGCTGGCTGAGAAGCTGGGCTTCATCCGGATCGGGCATGCGTGTGGTGACACGGGTGATCTTGCGGAAAAAGTCCGCGACGCCGAATTGTGCCAGCGCTTTGGAAATGGATCGGGATTCTTCGAACGCTTCGATCATGTTGGGGAACCGTTCGGCACAGAAATAATGATCGGCGACACTGATCGGGCGGCCGTCGGCCTCGCCGATCGTGCGGATCAGGGAGACCATGGCGCCTTCGTTTAGCTCAAGCGCTTCGGCGACATCCGTGGAAGCATGGACCTGTTCGCTCAACAACACCCAGCCACCGGGTTGACGGCGCTGGGCCATGATATTTTCCGTGAAGCGGGTGCGCCGCCGAACGGGGTAGTCGATGACGTGTTCATGGACAAATGTGCCGCGTCCTTGTTCGATCCGGATCAGGCCTTCCTGCTCCAGCGCCTTCATGGCGCGGCGTACGGTATGGCGGTTGACGTTGAACCGTTCGGCAAGGTCGTGTTCCGTCGGCAGGCGCGAACCCGGCGCGATCATGCCGCTGGCGATGTCGTCGGTAATTTGTTCTTCGATCTGGCGCCACAATGAGACACCCGATCCCCGTTTCACCCTGGTGGGGTCCATAGTTTGTCCTCGCTTGGTTTCATCGCGTATGGGCCGGTTCGCCCAAAGATGAAACAGGCTGTAAAACGAAATTCAGCCGTGTCACTAAACCGTCACGACTTGCCGATTTACTTTACCGGTCTCGGGGCTCATATTATCACGAAAGAACTAGACGTCTATACAAATTGTTGGTTTGTCTATACTGTGGCGGCCCCAAACGGATAACCGATCCGGCCGGTATAGAAGGTGAGGCGGCGGAGCCCCGAGATCCAATGACGGAAACCCCAAAGGCGAATACGCCGGTAGCGTCCGATCCGACCCGCGCCCGTGCCGAATGGATGGGGATTCTGGCCCGCGCGCCGGAACCCCAGTTGGAAGCGGCATGGAACGACTTGTCGGCAGACCGTGGGGATATGGCTTATTCCCTGCTGCGCGCCCCGGAAAAGGGTTTGGTGATGGTGCGTGGCCGTGCCGGCGGGGACGGGAAGGCATTCAATCTGGGTGAGATGACCGTGACCCGCTGTTCCGTCAAGCTGGCGGACGGCACGGTTGGCCATGGTTATGTCGCTGGACGTTCGGCCCGCCACGCGGAACTCATCGCCGTATTCGATGGTTTGTTGCAAATCCCGGCCTATGCCGATGCCGTGGTCGAACGTGTGTTGGCGCCGGTCAAGGCGTCGCTTGCCGTCACCCGTGCGCAGACGGCGGCCAAGACCGCCGCCACCAAGGTTGAATTCTTCACCATGGTCCGTGAGCAGGGAGCGTCTCAGGAATGACGGCGGCAACTCTCCCACAAGGCCCGGCGCCGGCTGCCGGGTTCGGCGATCCCGTGCATGATTCCCAGGCGGTGTTTCGGGCGGTTCTGCGTGCCATGTCGCGGCCGGGTGAGGTTCAGGAATTGACCGTGCCGATCGTGCCGCCTGCGCCTTTGATATCTGCGGCGGCGGCGGTATGCCTGGCGCTGTTGGATCTGGAAACGCGGCTGTGGGTCGACGGCGGCAGCCGCGATGTTTCCCAGGCCCGGGACTTTCTCGCCTTTCATACCGGAGCACCTACCGCATCCGCCGCCGCGGATGCGGATTTCGTCGTCATCGCCGACGGTGCCATGGTGCCCAGGCTCGATATATTCCGCCAGGGAAGCGATGAGGCGCCGGAAAAATCAGCGACCTTGATCGTGCAGGTGGCGGATCTTGATGATGTGCTGGCTGATGGTGCCTGGCGTCTGAGCGGACCCGGCATCGACGGCACCGCAGGGCTTCGCATCGAAGGGTTGCGTGGCGGGCTTGCCGAAGAACTTGCCGACAATCGCGGGCGGTTCCCCCGGGGTGTCGACCTGATCCTGTGCACGAAAACGCGGGTTGCTGGCTTGCCGCGCACCACCAAGGTGGAGGCCTGATCGATGTATGTCGCCGTCAAAGGGGGTGAGAACGCGATCGACAATGCCCATGCGCTGCTTGCCGAAGAACGGCGCGGCGATCCGTCGGTACCCGAGTTGACTCTTGATCAGATCAAACAGCAGATGACGTTTGCGGTGGACCGCGTGATGGGCGAGGGCTCGCTTTACGATCCGGATTTGGGGGCGCTCGCCATCAAGCAGGCGTGCGGCGATCTGGTCGAGGCCGTGTTCCTGCTGCGGGCCTTTCGCACCACCTTGCCGCGCCTGGGCGTGAGTGAGCCGGTCGATACCGCCGACATGACCGTCCGGCGGCGTATTTCCGCGACCTTCAAGGATTTACCGGGCGGGCAGGTTCTGGGGCCGACGTTCGATTATACGCACCGGCTGTTGGATTTCGCCCTGGCGGCAGAAGGTGCTGCGCCGCCCGTGGCAGCCGAAGCTGCGCCCGAAGACATGGCGAATCTTATGCCCCGGGTCACGGACCTGCTGGCGCAGCAAGACCTGATCGAACCCGAAGTCGGACCGGATGATACGGACCGTCACGTCGCCGACCTGACCCGTGATCCGCTTGAATTTCCGGCCGGCCGTGACCTTCGTTTGCAGAATCTGGCCCGCGCCGATGAAGGTTTTCTGTTGGCATTGGGATATTCGACCCAGCGTGGATATGGCCGCAACCATCCCTTCGCCGGGGAAATCCGCATGGGCGAGGTCGCGGTGGAGATCGTGCCCGAGGAACTGGGCTTCGCCATCGAGATAGGTGACATAACCGTAACCGAATGCCAGATGGTCAACCAGTTCACGGGCTCGGCCACGGAACCGCCGCAGTTCACACGCGGCTACGGTCTGGTATTCGGCCGTTCGGAACGTAAGGCCATGTCCATGGCCTTGGTCGACCGGTCGCTGCGCGCCCGTGAGTTGGGCGAGGAAGTCACCGCCCCTGCCCAGGACGAGGAATTCGTATTGTACCATTCCGACAATGTCGAGGCGCAGGGTTTCGTGCAGCATCTGAAACTGCCCCATTACGTCGATTTCCAAAGCGAACTGGTCCTGATCCGTGCCTTGCGCCGGGAAGCCGCCGCCCGGCGTAACGAGGCCGCAGAATGACGGCGCCCCGGACATCACCGTCCCAGGACGACGGCTACAACTTCGCCTATCTGGACGAACAGACCAAACGGATGATCCGCCGGGCGATCCTTAAGGCCGTGGCGGTGCCGGGGCATCAGGTGCCGTTCGGGTCGCGCGAAATGCCGCTGCCCTATGGCTGGGGGACAGGCGGCATTCAGGTCACGGCCTCGATCATCGGGCTCAAGGATGTGCTCAAGGTCATCGACCAGGGTGCGGATGATACGACCAACGCGGTGTCGATCCGCCGTTTCTTCGCCAAAACCGCCGGCGTGGCGACCACGGAAAAGACCGATGAGGCGACGATCATCCAGACCCGTCACCGCATTCCGGAAATGGGATTGGGAGATGATCAGATCATCGTCTATCAGGTCCCCATACCGGAACCGTTGCGATGGTTGGAGCCGCGCGAAACCGAAACCCGCAAGATGCATGGCTTGGCCGATTACGGCGTCATGCATGTGAAGCTTTACGAAGACATCGCCAAGTATGGCCATATCGAGACGTCTTATGATTACCCGGTTCTAGTCAACGATCGTTATCTGACGGCACCTTCGCCCATTCCCAAATTTGATAATCCCAAGATGCACGGGATGGGGGCGCTGCAGCTGTTCGGCGCCGGCCGGGAAAAACGCATTTACGCGATTCCGCCGTTTACCCGCGTGGCAAGCCTGGATTTCGAGGATCATCCCTTCGAGGTTCAGGCATGGGATCAAAGCTGTGCCATCTGCGGGGCCGACGACAGTTATCTGGATGAGGTCATCACCGATGATCAAGGCGGATCCATGTTCGTCTGTTCCGACACCGATTACTGCCAGCGGCGGGTTGCCGCCGGGCATAAGGGGGCGGGGGACGCATGATGGACGCGTACCGACAGAACCATGACGATGGGCCGCTGCTCCGCGCTGCCGGGATTTCGCATTTCTACGGTGACCGCATCGGCTGCCGTGATGTCGGTTTCGAATTATGGCCGGGTGAAATTCTGGGTGTGGTCGGGGAATCGGGCTCGGGCAAATCGACGCTGCTGAATTGCCTGTCGTCGCAGATCGTTCCCATCGCGGGCAGGTTGAGCTATCGCCTGCGGACCGGAGAAACAGCCGACATCTACGACCTTTCCGAAGCCGAGCGCCGCATGCTGATGCGCACGGATTGGGGGTTCGTCCATCAGAATCCTCGGGACGGATTGCGCATGGGCGTCAGTGCCGGGGCCAACGTGGGCGAACGCCTGATGGCTGTCGGCGAGCGCCATTACGGCAATATCCGCGGCCAGGTCACGGATTGGCTGGGCCGGGTGGAAATGGACATGGACCGCATGGACGATCTGCCCACGCAGTTCTCCGGCGGGATGCAGCAGCGGGTTCAGATCGCGCGCAATCTGGTAACGGGCCCGCGGCTTGTGTTTCTGGATGAGCCCACGGGCGGCTTGGACGTGTCGGTTCAGGCGCGGCTGCTGGATCTTCTGCGCGGGTTGACCAACGATCTGGGGTTGTCGGCGGTGATCGTGACCCATGATCTTGCCGTGGCGCGGCTGCTTTCGCATCGTCTGATGGTCATGCGCCGGGGCGAGGTGGTGGAGCAGGGGCTGACGGATCAGGTTCTGGACGACCCGCAGCATGCCTATACCCAGTTGCTGGTGTCTTCGGTTCTGCAGACATAAAGGCCGCGATGATGATGAACGATAACCGCCAGCCCGTGATCAGCGTCGAAGGTGCCGCCAAGTCTTTTGTCCTGCACAATCAGGGTGGGGTTGAACTTGAAGTGTTCCGCGAGATCGACCTGGAGGTTTTTGCCGGCGAATGCGTTGCCCTGCATGGGCCGTCCGGCACGGGGAAAAGCTCCCTGATACGCCTGATTTACGGCAACTATCTATGTGCCACGGGGCGCATCCTGATCCGCCACGATGGGCGGGAAACCGATATCGCGCAGGCGAAACCCCACGAAATTCTTGAGCTGCGCCGCCGTACCATGGGCTATGTCAGCCAGTTTCTGCGCGTTATACCCCGCGTGCCGGCCCTTCAAGTGGTTGCCGAGCCGCTGCACGCTATCGGTGTTGCCGCCGAACAGGCCGAACAGCGGGCGGGCGAAATGCTTTCCCGGTTCAATATTCCTGAACGTTTGTGGGGATTGGCGCCGGCAACGTTTTCCGGCGGCGAGCAGCAGCGCGTCAATCTGGCGCGGGGGTTTGTTATGGATTACCCGGTGCTTCTGGTCGATGAGCCGACGGCATCCCTGGACAAGGCCAACCGCGATGTCGTGGTTGATGTGATCGGGACCGCCGTCGGGCGGGGTGCCGCCGTGGTCGGCATTTTCCACGATGCCGCAGTCCGTGATGCCCTGGCGACCCGGGTGTTGAGCCTCGCCGACCCCGCAGCGGCCTGATCCCGGGCAGGCTGGATATGTCCGAACAGCGGGAACGTTTCGCCGTTTATTTGATTCCGGACGCGGCTTCGCCTCTTTGGCAGGCCGGCTGCCGGTGGCTCGGTCGAGACCCGGACCGGAAGGAAGACAGCGACCCTGTTCCCCCCGGGGATAATATTTCTGGGCATTTGGAAGCGGCCGAATGGTCGGAAATCACGGCGGAACCGCGTCGCTACGGGTTTCATGCAACGCTTAAACCGCCGTTCGCTTTAAAGGACGGCTTCGATCTTGCGGACCTGGACGAGGCATTGGCCCGCTTCGCGGCGCATCATCACACCGTCGCGGCATCGTACCTTCAGGTCGCTCGCTTAGATGGCTTCCTTGCCTTGCGTCCCCAGGGGGGTGACGTCGGATTGGCTGATCTTGCCGCCGAATGCGTGCGGGAATTTGACGAATTCCGTAGGCCGTCCGATCCAGCCGTTTTGGCGGGGCGGCGCAGAGCGGGGTTGACGGCCCGTCAGGAAACCCTGCTGTCAGCCTGGGGATATCCCTATGTGATGGAGGAGTTTCGTTTTCATATGACGCTGACCGGGCGGCTTGATGACGGTACGGCGGCACGGGTGTCGCCTTTGGTTCAATCCATGTTCGCGCCGGCTCTTTCCGAGCCCATGGCCGTGAACGGCATTGCGCTATTCCATGAAGCGACCCCGGGTGCACCGTTCAAAATCATTCGCCGTTATCGGTTCATGACGGCCTAGCCTGAACAGGGTGCCTTGCGTGGGCCTGCCGGACCGGATTCCTGTCGCCGCGGGGCGCATATCTCAAATGTTGATGGGATGATGCCGGTCCGGTGGATTGGGGAAGTGCCGATAAGGCATCAAATTTCGAAAGAATTTTTCAGGCGTGGCGCTTTATTTGACAGCGATATGCCGCATTGCACAGTCATTCGGAACACGGTTTTGGAACGCGCCTGCCCGTTCTCCTGATTTATCTTATTTTTCAGCCTGCTAATTTTTCAAAACCACGTGAGATATGTGAATTTAGGCAAGGAATCTGGCCGTTTTTTAGCGGGGGGACAGGGGGGGAATTGCTGCATCGGCGAAACATTTTTGTCCCCAAAAAGGCCAAAAAAACCGTTGATCTTTGATGGCGGGAATGATCTTATTTTGCCTGTGGTATACCAGATGCCAAAGAGCTCAAAAGAGTCAGGCGCTGTATATCGCGATGTTTGGGAAGACACTGAACAAGTGAATTGACAGGACCGTCTGAACCGACCGCCGCCGACAATAATAACAGGCGTGAAGTGAAGACATTTAACCGCCGTTCGACTTCGGCTTATACTGTAGCTGAACGCGCGAAGGCGCTATCAACAACTGGGAGGACACCCATGAAGACTTTTGTCAAAAAACTGCTGGGCGTCGGCATTGCCGCCGGCCTGGTCGCCGGGTTCACGACCGTCACAGGCAAAGCTGCCTTGGCGTGGGAGCCGGTTAAGCCGATCCAATTCGTCGTGATGGCCGGCAAGGGCGGGGGCGCCGACAAACTGGCGCGTCTGATCCAGTCCATCATCGAAAAGCATAAACTGTCTCCGAAGCCCGTTACGCCGACCAACAAGCCCGGCGGTTCCGGTGCGGAAGCGCTGGTGTACATGAAGAACCACAAGGATCCGGATCACGCGATCATGGTTACCTTGAACAGCTTCTACACCACGCCCATGCGTCAGCCGCGTTTGGAAGTCGATCCGCTGTCGTTCGCGCCGATCGCGCGTATGGCCGAAGACACCTTCCTGCTGTGGGTCCACAAGGATTCCGGCATCAAGAACGTCGACGACTTCGTCAAGGCTGCCAAGGCTGCCGGTAACAAGTGGATCATGGCCGGTACCGGTAAGGCTTCCGAAGACAACCTGCTGTCTGACTTCCTGAATGCCGCCTATGGCCTGAACATGAAGTACGTGCCGTACAAGGGCGGTGGCAAGGTTGCCAAGCAGCTGGCCGGTAAGCACGCCAACTCCACGGTGAACAACCCGTCCGAACAGCTTGGCTTCTACGAAGCCGGCCAAACGGTGGCACTTGCTGCGTTCACCGACGAACGTCTGCCGTTGTTCAAAGATGCGCCGACCTTCAAGGAACTCGGTAAGGACTTTGTTTACTACATGCAGCGTTCCGTCGTCGGCGCGCCAGGCATGAGCAAAGAAGCTTCCGCGTTCTATCAGGGCGTCTTCAAGAAAGTGTACGAAACGCCGGAATGGCAGACGTACATGAAGAAGAAAAGCCTGCAAGGCGAACTGCTCCAGGGTGACGCGCTTGTCACGTACTGGAAGCGTGAAAACGAAGTGCATCGCAAGATGCTCGTCAAGATGGGCGCCATCAAAGGCTAAGCTCATCTAACGTAAAGCAAAGACAAAGGATAAAGGGGAGGTTCCGTCATCATGCGTCGTGCTGAAATTATAACTGCTGTCCTGATGGCGGCCCTCTCTCTTTACCTTATGTATAAGAGCGCTGAGCTACCAATTGGCTGGATCCCCGGCGAGGGACCTGGCGGCGGCTTCTGGCCCTTCTGGCTCGCTGCGTTCATGTTCGGCTCTACGATCCTGATCGCCGTCAATTGGTTCCGCCGCAAAAGCCCACCGTCCCAGTCCGAAGACCCCTACCTGGACTCTTATGGAATGAAGATGTTCCTGCTTGTCGGGGGGGGGATCACGGGCATGATCTTCTTGGTCGAAATCATCGGCATGCATTTGGCCGCGGCGGCCTTCCTGATTTACTACATCCGCTTCTTGGGCGGGCATTCATGGAAGGTCACGCTGGGAATTTCCATCCCGGCGCCGGTGATCACCTTTTTGTTCTTCGATATCGCCTTGCGCAAATTCCTGCCGACGGGGTTGATGGACCCCCTCTACATCCCGCTCTACGACTACTTCCTGTAAGCCTGCCGGAACGGCGCGTCCCGGCTTAAGGGGGCAGAGCGGCAAAATCTCTGGTCTACAAAAGACCAGGAACCACGAAACACGACGGGTCAGCCGGCAATGTCCGGCACCGTCCGGGGAAACAAAGTAAAGAACATGGAACTTCTAGGTCTTCTTTCAGACGGATTTCTACTTGCGTTCGAACCGCTCAACCTCGGCCTGATTATCCTGGGCGTTGTTGTCGGCCTGTTCGTCGGTGCCATGCCCGGTCTGGGGTCGGTCAACGGGGTCGCCATCCTGCTACCCATGACCTTCCTGGTTCCGCCGGCGTCGGCAATCATCTTCCTGGCGGCCCTGTATTATGGCGCCATGTACGGCGGCGCCATTTCGTCGATTACGCTGGGCATCCCCGGTGCTTCGACGGCGGTGGCGACGACCTTCGACGGTCGGCCGCTGGCCATGCAAGGCGAGGCCGACAAGGCCTTGATCGCGGCCGCCCTGGCATCGTTCGCCGGTGGAACGATCTCGATCGTTCTGTTCACGTTGTTCGCGCCGCCCTTGGCTTCCGTGGCGCTTGATTTCGGGGACCCTGAAATCTTCGCGCTTATGATCCTGGCCTTCGCGACCTTTGTCGGATTGTCCGGGGATGATATTGCCAAGACCATCTTCTCGATCTGTATCGGTATGGTGATGTCGGCCATCGGCTTTGACATTATTTCCGGCGAGCCACGCCTTGTGCTGTTCGATCTGATCGGCTTCCAGTCCAAGATCAACTTCCTGGTGCTGGCCATCGGTATCTACGGCATCGGCGAAATGATGTGGACCATCGAAGTCAGCCGCGGCGACAATATGATGTCCAAGGTGACCGTCTCGGTCGAACGGGTGCTCGGAAACTTGAAGATTATCTGGGGGACCTGGAAAGCTTGGTTTGCCGCCTCGTTCCTTGGCTTCTTCGTCGGTATCCTGCCGGCGGCGGGGGCCACGCCGGGCTCTCTCATGGCCTACGGCGTCGCCAAGATGACATCGCGTGAGCCGGAGAGATTCGGCAAGGGCGCCGTCGAGGGCGTGGTCGCGCCGGAAGCGGCCAATAACGCGGCTTCCACCGGCTCCATGCTGCCCATGCTGACGCTGGGTATCCCGGGTTCTCCCACCACCGCTGTCCTTTTGGGCGGTATGGTGATCTGGGGCCTGCAGCCCGGCCCGCGCCTGTTCGTCACGGAAACGGAGTTCGTCTGGGGGCTTATTGCCTCGCTCTATGCGGCGAACCTGTTCGCGGTGATCATCAACATCGCCTTCATTCCGCTGTTCCTGTGGTTCCTGCGCACGCCCTTCACGATCCTGGCGCCGCTGATTTTCGTGCTGTCCATGGTCGGGGGCTATGCCGCGACGGAACGCATGTTCGACGTCTGGCTGATGTTGATCTTGGGGATGGGTGGCTATTTGCTGCGCAAACTTGACTATCCGGTGGCGCCGGCGGTCCTGGCGATCGTGCTGGGCCCCATTGCCGAACCGGCATTGCGGCAATCCCTGTTGATTTCCGGCGGTGATGTCATGGTGTTCTTCAATCGTCCCATCGCAGGGCCGATCACCATCATCGCGCTGATCCTTCTGTTCCTGCCGGCGTTCCAGATGGTCTGGAAGCGCTACATCCGCAAGCAGAAGGCGGTGGAAAGCTGATTATGATGTGACCGTATTCGCCGGGGCCGCGGAGGCGGCCCCGGCGGGCGGCACGGGAGGTTGTACTAGGCGCATAAATTACCGGTTTCTGAGTTCTGGTGTATTGTATACCACAGAGAAAGCCGCTATACCCTGGCCAGACATCCGGGGCGGCGGTAAGAGCCTGACCGGCAATTTGATCTTCGACAGGGAACTCCCGGGACGGGGCCATGGAAAGAGAAACCGAGACTATCGCGGAAACGGAAGCCACAGCGTCGGCCGGACTGGTCGTCCAGCCCATTGATGCGAATTTCTCGCTCAAGGACCGCATCTACGATTCCCTGAAACAGGCGATCACTTCCATGAACATCTATGCGGAAGATGCCGAGCTTCGCTTGGACGAGCGCAAGCTGTCCGAACAGTTGGAAATCAGCCGCACGCCGATCCGCGAAGCCCTGGCCCGTTTGGAACAGGAAGGCCTTGTCCATATCGTGCCGCGCAAGGGTGTGTTCATCGTGCGCAAGACCAAGCGCGAAATCTTGGAAATGATCACTGTTTGGGCGGCGCTGGAAAGCATGGCGGCCAGGCTTGCGACCGAGGTCGCGTCGGACGAAGACATCGCCGATCTTCGGCGGCTGTTCGCCGATGTCGAAAGCGAGGAAGCCAAGGCCGCGATCGACGAATATTCATCCAAGAACATCCGATTCCATCAGGCGATCCTGAAGCTCGGCGGTTGCAAGCTGATCCAGGATATGTCCGACAATCTGTTTATTCATATGCGCTCGATCCGTGCGCGTACGATTTCCGAAGGCGACCGCGCCAAGCGGTCTGTGATCGACCACATCAACATCATCGAGGCGCTCGAAAGTCGAGACGCCGAATTGGCTGAACGGCTGGTCCGGGAGCATTCCATGAACCTGGCCCGCCACATCGAACAATACGTCGACTATCTGGATTAAGGGCACTTAGACGGGGCCCGATCCGCCGACGGCGGACAGGGGTTTCGGTCCTTGATTTAGCAAAGACCGTTTAAGGGAAGGAATTAAGTTAATGGGCAATACGGCAACCGATATGGTTCAAGACGCTCCTGAAGCCGGCGCGCTGACGGACGGTTTTCATCTCGTCATCGATGCGCTGAAACTCAACGACATCAATACGATTTATAATGTCCCGGGGATTCCGATCACCGATCTGGGCCGCTTCATGCAAGCCGAAGGCATGCGCATTCTGTCGTTCCGCCACGAACAGCATGCGGGTTACGCGGCGGCGATCGCGGGCTATCTGACGCAGAAGCCGGGTGTGTGCCTGACGGTGTCTGCCCCGGGCTTCCTCAACGGTCTGACCGCCCTGGCCCATGCCACCACCAACTGTTATCCGATGATCCTGATTTCCGGCTCGTCCGAGCGTGAAATCGTCGACCTGATGCAGGGCGATTACGAGGAAATGGATCAGCTCGCCATCGCCAAACCGCTGTGTAAGGCGGCTTACCGCGTGCTGCACGCTGAAGACATCGGCATCGGCATTGCGCGGGCCATCCGTGCCGCCGTTTCCGGCCGCCCGGGCGGGGTCTATCTGGATCTGCCGGCGGCGCTGCTGGGCCAGACCATGGATGCCCTGAAAGGCCAGCAGTCGCTGGTCAAGGTCATTGATCCGGCCCCGGCACAACTGCCCTCGCCGGATTCCATCACCCGTGCCCTCGATGTGCTGAAGTCGGCCAAGAAGCCGCTGATTATCCTCGGCAAGGGCGCCGCTTATTCCCAGGCTGACGATGAAATTCGCCAGCTGGTCGAAAAGTCGGGCATCCCCTACATCGCCATGAGCATGGCCAAGGGCCTTTTGCCGGACGATCACGACCTGTATGCCGGTGCCGCCCGTTCCTTGGTCCTTAAGGAATCGGACACGGTCATGCTGATCGGCGCCCGTCTGAACTGGCTGTTGAGCCATGGCAAGGGCAAGCAGTGGGGCGATGCGCCGAAGAAATTCGTGCACATCGATATCGATCCCAAGGAAATGGACTCCAACGTCGAAATCGCGGCCCCGCTGGTCGGCGACATCAAGTCCTGTGTTGATCTGTTGCTCGCCGGCATGGGCAGCGACTGGAAAGCGCCGCCTGCCGACTGGATCGACGCGGTTAAGGCCAAGCGCGATGCCAACATCGAAAAGATGGCGCCGCGTCTGCAGAACAACAACGTGCCCATGGACTTCCATGGTGCCCTGGGCGTGCTCAAGCGCATCGTCGCCGACAACCCGGACATGGTCCTGGTCAACGAAGGGGCCAACACGCTCGATTTCGCGCGCTCCATCATCGATATGTTCAAGCCGCGCAAACGCCTGGACGTCGGCACCTGGGGCGTCATGGGCATCGGCATGGGCCAGGCCATCGCGGCCGCGGTCGAAACCGGCGAGCAGGTCCTGTGTGTCGAAGGTGACAGCGCCTTCGGGTTTTCGGGCATGGAGATCGAAACCATCTGCCGCTACAACCTGCCGGTCTGCGTGGTGGTGTTCAACAACGGCGGTATCTACCGCGGTACGGACACCAACCCGACGGGCGGGGACGACGTGGCGCCGACCGTGTTCGTCAAGGACGCGCGCTACGACAAGATGATGGAAGCCTTCGGCGGCCTTGGATTCTATGCGACATCTCCGGATGAACTGAACCAAGCCGTGACCGAGGCCATCAAGGCAGGCAAGCCGGCTTTGGTGAACGCCGTGATCGACGAAAACGCGGGCACGGAAAGTGGCCGTATCGGCAACCTGAACCCGCAAAGCGTGGTCGCCAAAAAGTAACGCAGCTCTATCCAATCAAAATTGAGAAACGGGAACGCACAATGAAAGCTCTCGAAGGCGTCAAAATCCTGGATATGACCCACGTGCAGTCGGGTCCCACCTGTACCCAATTGCTGGCCTGGTTCGGGGCCGACGTGATCAAGGTTGAACGCCCCGGTGTCGGCGATGCCACGCGCAAGCAGCTGGTCGATGTGCCGGGCGCCGACAGCCTGTATTTCACCATGCTGAATCACAACAAGCGGTCGGTCACGCTGAACACCAAGTCCGACGAGGGCAAGGCGATCTTCACCCGACTGATCGAAGAATGCGATGTCATGGTCGAAAACTTCGCCCCGGGTGCGCTGGACCGCATGGGCTTTTCCTGGGAACGCATCCAGGAAATCAACCCGCGCATGATCTATGCCTCGGTCAAGGGCTTCGGCCCGGGCCCCTACCAGGAATGCAAGGTCTATGAGAACGTCGCGCAATGCGCCGGCGGATCGGCCTCGACCACCGGTATGCTGGGCGAAACGCCCATGGTCACGGGCGCGCAGATCGGCGACAGCGGCACGGGCCTGCATCTGGCCCTTGGCATCGTCACCGCCTTGTTCCAGCGGACCCATTCCGGCAAGGGCCAGCGCGTCGAATGCGCCATGCAGGACGGTGTCCTGAACCTGTGCCGCGTCAAACTGCGCGATCAGCAGCGCCTGAAAGCCGGTCCGCTGACCGAATATTCTCAGTACGGCGCCGGCATTCCCTTCGGCGATGCCACGCCGCGTGCGGGCAACGATTCCGGCGGTGGTCAGCCGGGCCGTATCCTGAAGTGCAAGGGCTGGGAAAACGATCCCGATGCCTACACCTATTTCATCACCCAGGCCGCCGTGTGGAAGAACATCTGCGACGTCATCGGCAAGCCCGAATGGAAGGAAGACGAAGACTACGCCACGCCGCCGGCGCGTCTTCCCAAGCTGGATGAGATTTTCGACACGATTGAGGAATGGACCAAGACCAAGACCAAGTTCGAGGTCATGGAAATCTGCAACCCGCTGAACATTCCCGTCGGCCCGATCCTGTCCATGAAGGAAATCGCCGAGGACCAAAGTCTGCGTGAAACCGGCACGATCGTCGAAGTCGATCATCCGGAACGCGGTGCGTATCTCACGGTCGGCAACCCGATCAAATTGTCCGACTGCCCGGCCGATGTGAAACGTTCGCCGCAGTTGGGCGAGCATACGGACGAGATCCTGGCCGAGGTTCTGGGCATGAACGAAGACGAAATCGCAGCGGCCAAGGAAGTCGGCGCGGTCTGATCGACCGTCCCCTGCTTCATCTGCCCGCGAAAAGACGTCCCAAGAGAGGAAACAGAAAATGCGTTTGATCCTTAACGGCCAGCAGGCTTTCGGAAAAGCCACGTTGGAAGCCATCCTGGAAAAGGGCGAAGACGAAATCGTCGGTGTGTTCTGCGCGCCCGACAAGGAAGGCAAGCCCGTCGACCCGGTGAAGGAATTCGCCGTGGAAAAGGGCCTGCCCCTGTTCCAGCCGCCCAACTACACGGACAAGGACGTGCTGGATCACATCCGGTCGCTCAATGCGGACCTGATGGTCATGGCCTATATGATCATCTTCGTGCCGGAAGAAGCCCGCGACATCCCGACCCACGGGTCGATCTGCTTCCACCCGTCTCTGCTGCCCAAACACCGTGGCCCGTCATCCATCAACTGGCCGATCATTGGCGGTGCGACGGAAACCGGGATCACCATTTTCTGGCCCGATGACGGCCTGGACGAAGGTTTCATCCTGCATCAGGACAAGGTCGAAATCGGCCCCGACGACACGTTGGGCGACATCTACTTCGGCAAGATCTTCGATCGCGGCGTCGAAATGATGTTGGAAGCCGTCGACATGGTGAAGGCCGGAAACCCGCCGAAAATCCCGCAGAACGAAGACGAAGCGACCTACGAATCCTGGTGCCGCAAGAAGGACATGGGGATCGATTGGTCCAAGTCCGCCACCGATGTCTACAATCAGATCCGCGGCTGCAACCCACAGCCGGGGGCCTGGACGACCATCGACGGCAATGAACTGTCGATCTTCGACAGCCGGCGGGTTGACGGCGACACGGGCGGCAAGCCCGGCGAAGTCGTCGAGGTGGCCGATGACCATTTCCTGGTCGCCGCCCCGGGCGGTGCCATCAAGGTGATGCGTGTCCGTCCCCACGACGACAAGAAGCTCACCGCAGCGGAATATGTGGCCAAAGTCGGCCTGCAGAAAGGGAAGGTGCTGGGCGCCTGACCGGCGGCCGGCATCGACCAGAGGAAACAACCCAGGTCACCCAGAGATCCCGAAAGAGGGACGCGAGAGGAAACCATGCCCAAAAGTGATATCGAAATCGCCCGCGAAGCCACCATGAAGCCGATTGCAGACGTCGGTGCGGAAAAGCTGGGCATTCCCGGCGACGCACTGCTGCAGTACGGTCCCCACAAAGCCAAAGTGGACATGGACTACATCAAGTCCCAGGAAGGCAATCCGGACGGCAAGCTGATCCTGGTCACCGCCGTGACGCCGACCCCGGCGGGCGAAGGCAAGACCACGACCACCGTGGGCCTGGGCGACGGCCTGAACAAGATCGGCAAGAAGGCGATGATCGCGATCCGCGAACCGTCGCTGGGCCCGTGCTTTGGTATGAAGGGCGGGGCCGCCGGCGGCGGTTACGCCCAGGTTGTTCCCATGGAAGACATCAACCTTCACTTCACCGGCGACTTCCATGCCATCGGCATTGCCCATAACCTGCTGGCGGCACTGATCGACAACCACATTTACTGGGGCCATGAGCCGGCGATCGATAACCGCCGTGTCGCCTTCAAGCGGGTGGTCGACATGAACGACCGGGCGCTGCGCCAGATCACCAACTCTTTGGGCGGCGTTGCCAACGGCTTTCCCCGCGAAGACGGCTTCGACATCGTCGTCGCGTCGGAAATCATGGCGATCTTCTGCCTAGCCACGGACCTGCAGGATCTGACAAACCGGATCGGCAACATCGTGATCGGACAGAACCGCGCCCGCGAGCCGATTTACGCCCGCGACGTCAAGGGCCCGGGGCCCATGTCCGTGCTGCTGAAGGAAGCCATTGCGCCGAACCTGGTGCAGACGCTGGAAAACAACCCGGCCTTCATCCACGGTGGCCCGTTCGCCAACATCGCCCATGGCTGTAACTCGGTCATTGCGACCAAGGCGGCCTTGAAGTTGGCCGACTATGTGGTCACGGAAGCGGGCTTCGGCGCCGACCTGGGGGCCGAGAAGTTCTTCGACATCAAGTGCCGCAAGGCCGGCCTGAACCCGGCGGCGGCGGTCATTGTCGCCACCGTGCGTGCGCTTAAGATGCATGGCGGTGTGGGCAAGGCCGACCTGGGTACGGAAAACGTCGATGCAGTCAAGAAGGGTTGCGAAAACCTGGTCCGTCACATTCGCAACACCAAGCAGTTCGGTGTGCCGGTTACGGTTTCCATCAACAACTTCATCACCGATACGGACGCCGAACTTCAGGCGGTCAAGGAAGCGGCCGAAGCCGAAGGCGTGAAAGCCTTCATCGCCACCCATTGGGCGGACGGCGGCGCCGGTACCGAAGACCTGGCCAAGCATGTTGCCGAACTGGCCGATTCCGGTGAAGCCAACTTCCAGCCGCTGTATCCGGACGACATGCCGCTGCGCGACAAGGTCGAAACCATCGTCAAGAAGATCTACGGCGGCGACGGCATCACCTGTGACGGTGCCATCGAAAAGCAGTTCGCCGAATTGCAGAAAGATTACGGGCACTTCCCGGTCTGCATGGCGAAGACGCAGTACAGCTTCTCGACCGACCCGGACGCCAAGGGTGCGCCCTCGGGCTTTACGGTGCCGATCCGTGAACTGCGGCTGTCGGCGGGGGCGGAATTCATCGTCGCCGTGACGGGTGCCATCATGACCATGCCGGGGCTGCCGAAGGTTCCGTCGGCCAACAACATCTATCTGAACGAACAGGGCCAGATCGAAGGCCTGTTCTAAGGACTCTGCCGTTACCCCCCCGCCGGTATTTCCGGCGGGGGAACGACATTGGAATTCCAATGAGGGAGTACGCCCATGAGCATCCGTAATATTCTTGTACCCGTACGTGGCGACGGAAAGGGCGAACAGGTCCTCAATGCCGCAGTGGCACTTGCTAAGAAATTCGATGCCCATATCGACGTGCTTCATGCCCGCATGGGCTCCAAGGATATGCTGGCTTATGGCGCCACGTTGGCGGGGGTGCGCGATGTCGTGAACGAGATCGCGGAAACCCATGCGGCCGAGGAAGAAGCCAGGGTTAAGAAACTGTACCAGGAATATTGCGAGGCCCACGGGATCGCCGATATTTCCGAGCCGAAAAACGGCGATAAGGGTGTGAGTGCGTCCTGGCGTGAAGAAAAGGGCCGCCAGGCCAGCGCCGTCGCCCGACGCGGCCGCCTGACCGACATCATTTTCGTGGCCCAGCCGGACGGGCAGTTGGGCGTCAACACGTTCGAGGCCGCCCTGATGGAAACCGGCAAGCCGGTCATCAGCGTGCCGCCCAGGGATATTTCCGAAATCGGCAAGAACATCGCCATCGCCTGGAACGGCAGTCCTGAGGTTGCCGCCGCCGTGACGACATCCCGGCCGATTGTCGAAGCCGCGGACAAGCTGGTGATCTTCTCGGCCCCGGAAACCCATGGCGATGATCTGCCGGCTTCCGATCTGGCCGAATATCTGCGCTGGCACGGCCAGCAAAGCGAAATCCAGATTTTGAAAAGCGATCCCCACGAAGTGGGGCAGTCTCTGTTGAAGGCCTGTGCCGACAACGGGATCGACCTGTTGCTGATGGGTGGATATGCCCAGGCACGGCGCCATGATTTCAAAATCGGCGGCGTCACCCAATACGTGGTCGAGAACGCGGAAATACCGGTCCTTTTCCACCATTGATCCGCTGACGGCGCCCGAAAAGGCCACCTATTTCCACGATCAGGAAAAATCCCCGTAAATGTTGCGCTGCGTCAACGCCTGTTGTTGATGCCCTGGTGTCCGCTGACTAATGTCTGTCCTCTTTTGGGACGCAACAGTCTCGACCGGTCAAAGAAGGTCGGCGGGTAACAGCGAATAATCGCAGGGAAACATAACCATGACCAAGTGGATTAGATACGCGCACGCGGGCGCCGAAGGTTTCGGTACGCTCGATGGCGACGTAATTTCAGTACATTCCGGGGATATGCTCGGAGAGGCCAAGCCCACGGGCGAAACCGTCAACTTATCCGACGTTCAGGTCCTGGCGCCGATCCGTCCGGGAAAGATCGTTGCATTGTGGAACAACTACAACATGATGCGCGAGAAAATGAACGGCGAACGCCCGGAAGAACCCTTGTGGTTCATCAAGACCAACAATTCCGTCATCGGCACGGGGGCTGCCATCGAACGGCCGGCAAGCTATGACGGAAAAATCGTTTACGAAGGCGAATTGGGCATCGTGATCGGCAAGCGGTGCAAGAACGTGTCCGAGGACGAGGCCCTGGACCATGTGTTCGGCTACACCTGCGTCAATGACGTTACGGCCGCCGAAATTCTCAAACGCGACGGTACGTTTGATCAATGGACCCGCAGCAAAAGCTTCGATACCTTCGGCCCCATGGGGCCGGTCATCGCCACGGGACTTAACCCCTTGGATTTGACCGTGAAGACGATCCTTAATGGTGATGAGCGCCAGAACTATCCGGTCAGCGACATGATGCGCACACCGGCCAAACTGGTCAGCGAAATCTCACATGATGTGACTTTGGAAGCCGGTGACGTGATCGCCTGCGGCACCAACGTGGGCGTCGGCACGATGAAAGAGCCGTCCAACACGGTGGAAATTGTCATTGAAGGAATCGGCACGCTAAGCAACACTTTCGACAACTAGCCGGTCCCGGCATCGCAACCGGGTTCCGTTTAAGCAGGGTACGACGTGCGGGGGCAATCAGCACCCGCCCGCAGGGAAACAGAGAAAAATAGGGAGAATATCATGCGAGTATGCGTGATCGGCGCTGGCGCCATCGGCGGCCTGATGGGCGCCAAATTGGCGCTGGCCGGAAACGACGTCAGCGTCATCGACATGGGACCGCACCTTCAGGCGATCCGCCAAAACGGCCTTAAACTGATTTGGGAAGACGGCACGGAGCATGTCGCCCAGGTCAAGGCGTACGAAAAATGCGCCGACGCGGGCGAACAGGATCTGGTGATTCTGGGCCTCAAGGCCCATTACCTGGAATTGGTGGCCAAGGAGTTGGAGCCGCTGATGGGCCCCAACACCATGATCCTCACGGTTCAGAACGGTATTCCGTGGTGGTATTTCCACAATCACGGCGGCCCGCACAACGGGGCACAGCTTGAAAGCCTGGATCCGGACGGTGTGTTGACCAAGTACATCGACGGTGACCGCATTATCGGCTGCGTCGTCTATCCGGCCGCCGCGGTGACCGAACCGGGCGTGATCAAGCATGTGGAAGGCGACCGTTTTCCGATCGGCGAATTGGATGGATCATCCAGCGAGCGGGTCGAGGCGCTCAAGGAACTGTTGGAAGGCGCCGGGTTCCGTTCCCGCGTGTTGGACGATATCCGCTCGGAAATCTGGCTCAAGGCCTGGGGTAATCTCAGCTTTAACCCGATCAGTGCGCTGACCCACGCGACTCTGGTCGATATCTGTCAGTTCCCCGATACGCGGAATTTGGCGGAAAAGATGATGGAAGAAGCCCAGACCGTGGCCGAAAAACTGGGCATCACCTTCCGCCATACCATCGAGAAACGCATCAACGGCGCGGAAAGCGTCGGTGCTCATAAGACTTCCATGTTGCAGGACGTGGAAGCGGGCCGTTCGCTTGAAACCGAGGCCCTGATCGGGGCCGTTCTGGAACTGGCCAAGCTGACGGGAACGGAATGTCCGCATACCTTTGCGGTCTATTCCTGCGTCAAGCTGTTGAACAAGGTGATGGTCACCCAGCATGCGGGTGTCGTTGTTCAAGCTGCGAAGCAGGCGGCCGAATAGGGCTCGGCAATAAGTCGAAGGAGGCGGCCTGTCCGGCCGCCTCCCCACGCCGCCTACCACCTGTCACAATCCACCCATGTTTGATCCGGTGCCCGCCAACAGGGTGGGCGGCCGTTTTCGCCGCCCCTTGCGACAGCGGGAAAATCCGTCCATATGTGAATGACGATCACTGACGGAGGGCCGGGAATGAGCAATCTCAAATCCGCTCACGCAATGGACGTTGCTGCCGGGCAGGACCCGCGCTGGCAGGGTATCCGTGACAGGCTCGTCGTCGTCAAACGCTCCATCTTCAAAGAAATTCGGGATTACCCGCCGCAGGTTGCTGGATGCGATCTGCATTTCAAGGCATTGGCGGAAAGGCGCGATGTCGTATGCCGTGAACTGGATGAATTGGACCGCCTGCGTATGGTGGCCGACAGCGATCTGGATGCGTTCGTGGCCGTGTCGGCGTTTCTGAACCCGGGACGCTGAACATCCTGTTCCGCAATGATGCGGCACAGGATTTCTAGGGTATCAAAGGAGAGAAACCATGCCATCCGTTAACTCTGTTGAAAATTTGCGGAAACATTCGGGCCGCCTTTTTGCAGCGGCGGTCATGGCAGGTGTCTTGGCGGCGGGGCCGGTGCAGGCCCAATCCAATTCGTCTGAACCTGAAATGCTGCTGGAAGAAGGCACCAAGAAAATCCTGCGTGCGTTCGAACTGTTCATTATGACCATTCCCCAGTACGAAATGCCCGAGGTCCTGCCCAATGGCGATATCATCATCCGGCGTAAGAACCCGTCGGGAGAGAAGGACAAGAATGCCCCCGTCGTTGAGCCGCCCATTGCCGGGGAAAAGACCTAGCTTGTCCTTCTGACCAATGTCCGTCTGGTGGCCGGATCAGTCCGCGGCCATGTCCAGCATCTTGAACACCGTTTCCTGGGTCAAGTTCCCGCCGGTCAGGGCTGCCACCGTTTTCAGCGACGTATCAACCTTGCCGGACAGAAAGCCCGCCGCTGCCGTCACGCCCGCAGGCTCACCCTGCATTTTTGTACGGGTCAGGATGGTTTTGAAGGCGCGGGCAATGTCGGTTTCTCTGACCAGAACAATGTCGTCCAGAAATGCCTGAAGATGCATGAACGGATATTCGCCCGGGCGGCGGGCGCTCAGCCCATCGGCGATGGAATCCCAATAATCGATGGCCGTAGGCTCGCCTGCCTGGCGTGAGACATAGGCCGCATTGGCCCGTTCGGGCTGAATGCCGACGACCTTGACGTTAGGGTTGATCAGCTTGACCGCGGCGGCGATCCCGCCGGCCACGCCGCCGGACGAAACGGGCACCAGAACCTGCTGGGCATCCGGGCATTGTTCCATGATCTCGAACCCGATGGTGCCGTGACCGGCGATGATGGGTGGGTCTTCCCAGGTGTCGATCGCGGTCATGCCGCGTTCTACTGCAAGGCGTTCCACGGTCGGCTGTCGGGCCAGGGCGTCGTCACCGCACAGATAGACCTCGGCGCCATAACCCCTTGTTCCATCGACCTTATATGGGCTGGTGGCGTCCAGCATGACGACCGTAACGGGTATGCCCATGGTCTTTCCGGCGAAGGCGAAACCTTGCGCGAAATTACCGGACGAGGCCAGCACGACCCCCTTGGCTTTCTGTTCCGCCGTCAGGTGATGCAGAACATTGAACACGGCGCGGATCTTGAACGCCCCGGTGACTTGAAGATTCTCGCATTTCAGGAACAGCGTTTCCGCGCCCACTTCGGCGCTGTCCCGTGCCACGGGGATCACCGGCGTGCGGCGAATGGCGCGCGGCAGGTTGGCCTTGGCATCGCGGATGGCGTCAAGCGTGACCAGTTCATTGCGGGAAAAGAGGGAGCCTTCCATGGCCGTGTTCCTTGTCTGACAGGAGAATACCCCAAAGCATGGGGTCGCGGGGCTGCCGACAGGTTTACTCCAGCACGAGGTCCAGGCTCAAGGGATCAAGACGGCCGAGAGCCAGAAGCAGCTGATAGGCGGCGGTCTTTTCATCATAGGATGCAGTGGTGAAGTTGATCTGGGCGTTGTTGACCTCGTTCTCGGCATCAAGAACGTTGATCACGGTTTCCTTGCCGGCGGCGCGTAGTTTGCGCCGACTTTGCGCCACTTCCGATGCGATGTTCACGGCGTTTTCCAGCAGGATCACGCGTTCCCGCGCCGTTTCCAGGGCCTGCCAGGCCAGGCGGACTTGTTCTTCGACCGAGCGGGCGGCGGCCTGCAGCCGGTTGCGATTGGCGGCCGTGTCGTATGCGGCGCGCAGGGTCGAAGCACGCGTGGAAAATCCCGAAAACAGTTCCCAATCGGCCTGGAAGCCGATGGTGTAATCCCGCCGCGTGCCGAGCACCCCGGAATTGTTCTGCTCGAAATTGAATTCGCCTTCCAGGTCGATGGTCGGGTACAGGCCAGCTTTGGCCTCGATCTGACGCTGACGGGTGATGTCGATGCTGGTGCCGGCTTCGCGGACGGCGGGATTTTCGACCAAGGCGATGGCCAAGGCCCGGTCCAATTCGCTGGGCACCGCATTCACGGGTGGGCGGGGATCGTACATGTCTTCCAGGTTGGGCGGAAAGCCGAATACCTGCTGATAACGCGACATGGAATCGCGCAGCTGGCCTTCAAATCCGACGCGCCGTTCCTTGGCGACCTGCAGACGTGATTTGGCCTGCAACACGTCGACGGCGATGCCCGAACCCCGGCGCACGCGTTCATCTTCCAGGTTCAATTGACGTTGAATGCGGCCTTCGCTTTCGATCGTGATGCCCAGCAAGCGCATCTGCCGTAACACCGTGATATAGGCGCGAATGCCCTGGAACAGGGTGTTCTGACGGGTCCCTTCCAGGGAGATGCGGGCAAGCTGTTCGTTCAGTTCGGCAACGCGAATGGCGGCCTTGGTTGCGTATCCATCGAAAATATTCTGCGTCAGGGTGAAGACAGTGGTGTTCTTGTTTTCGATGCTTTTCGCACCGGATGACCGGGTCGAGGGACTGTCGATAAATTCGCGGCTGGCATCGCCCGTCATGCTGAGCGTCGGCAGGCGTTGCGCCTTGGCGATGTCGATGCCTTGGCGGTTGCTTTCCAGATCGTTTTGGGCGGCGAGGATATTCGGATGATTGGTGATCAGGCGCGATAACTCGACCTCCAACGGCGCGGCATGCGCCACGCCGGGCACGGCCAGCCCTGCCAGGGCCCAGCCCGCCATCGACATTGCGGCGATCACATGTTTCTGCACCGGGTAAAACTCCCTCAAGTCGCCTGCCAAAATTACAGGCCGGATCACAGGGCTGCCTTGATGCCTGAGTCTATGCCCGCCGCCTGCCGCGGTCAAACGCACCCCGAATCGTCCCTGGAAACGCAGGGCATCTTATAGGAAACCTTGGTTAAATGCGGGTTAAGGACAGATTATGCGGCGCCGAAACCGCCGCCGCCGGGGGTCTCGATGATGAACACATCCCCGGCTTTTAGGTCACGGCGGTCGTTGCCGCCCAATTCCTCGACCCGGCCGTCGGCGTGTTCGACCGCATTGCGGCCCAGCATGCCGTCTCCGCCGCCGGAGAGGCCGTGGGGCGGCACGCGCCGATGGCTGGACAGGATCGCCGCCGTCATGTCCTCCAGGAACCGAATGCGGCGCACCACGCCGTCACCCCCCCGGTGCGTGCCGTCGCCGCCCGACCCGTGGCGAATGGCGAAGCGTTCCAATAGGACCGGGAATCTCCATTCCAGAACTTCCGGGTCGGTCAGGCGGGTATTGGTCATATGCGTGTGGACGGCGTCCGTGCCGTCGAAATCGGGCCCGGCGCCGGATCCGCCGCAGATCGTTTCATAATATTGGTGGCGGTCGTTGCCGAAGGTAAAATTGTTGCAGGTCCCCTGGCTGGAGGCGAGCACCCCAAGGGCGCCGTAAAGCGTATCCGTGATGGCCATGCTGGTTTCCACATTGCCCGCGACCACGGCGGCGGGATAGACCGGGGCCAGCATGGATTCCTTGGGGATCACCAGTTTCAGCGGCTTCAGGCAGCCCGCGTTGAGCGGGATATCGTCGTCGATCAGCGTGCGGAAGGTATAAAGAACCGCCGCATGACAGACGGCGGTGGGCGCGTTGAAGTTGCTGTCCAACTGCGCCGACGAGCCCGAGAAATCGAGCGTCGCCTCGCGCTTTTTCCTGTTCACCTTGATCTTTACGTCGATCACGGCGCCGTTGTCCATCTCGCTGCGGAATTCCCCGTTCTTCAAGACATCCAGCACCCGGCGCAGGCTTTCTTCGGCATTGTCCTGCACGTGGTCCATATAGGCCCAGACGGTATCGAGCCCGAAATGATCGACCATCTTGCGCAGTTCCTGGGCTCCTTTTTCGTTGGCCGCGATCTGGGCCGCCAGATCGGCCAGGTTCTGATCGAAATTGCGCACGGGGTAGGGGCCGCCGCACAAAAGCTCACGCAGGGCGTCTTCGCGCAGATTGCCCTGATCGACCAAAAGGAAGTTGTCGATCAGCACGCCTTCTTCTTCGACCGTTGTGCTGTCGGGCGGCATGGAGCCTGGTGTAATGCCGCCGATGTCGGCGTGATGGCCGCGTGATCCGACATAGAACAAAATGTCCCGGCCCGCATCGTCGAATACGGGCGTGATGACCGTGACGTCCGGCAGGTGCGTGCCGCCGTTATAAGGCGCGTTCAGGGCATAGACATTGCCGGGCTTCATTTTGCCGGCGTTTTCGCGCATCACGGCGCGGATGCTTTCGCCCATGGAGCCCAGGTGCACCGGAATGTGCGGCGCGTTGGCGATCAGTTCGCCCTGTTTGTCGAACACGGCGCAGGAGAAATCGAGCCGTTCCTTGATGTTCACGGAATAGCTGGTGTTGGCGAGGGTCGTGCCCATCTGTTCGGCGATGGACATGAACAGGTTGTTGAAGATTTCCAGCATTACCGGATCGGCCTGGGTGCCGATGGCATGGGCTTCCGGGCGGGCTTCCACCCGGGTCAGGATCAGATGGCCCTTGCGGGTCATTTCCGCTGACCAGCCGGGCTCGATCACGATGGTCGAGGTGTTTTCGACCAAAATCGCGGGCCCGCCCACACGGTCGCCCGGAAGCAGGGCCTCGGTCCGGTAAACGGGCGTTTCATAACCCTTGCCGCCGGAGGTCATGGGCACCAGGGTCATGGGGCGCAGCGCGGCCACGCCGGGGATGTCTTCGATGTCCGGATCTTCCGCCATACCGGCGCGGCCCACGACTTCGACCGACACGGCTTCGATGATGTGTCCGCGGCCGGGGGCGGTGAAGCCATAGCGCTGACGGTGCAGGTTTTCGAATTCCTCGATCATCTTGTGGCGATCACCGAAGGGCACGATCAGTGCCGTGTCCGTGCCCTTGTATCGCAGGTGGGCATGGCGGTAGACCTCGATCAGTTCCTTGTCGATGTTCTGATCGGTGATTTCCCGCTGCGCGTCCGCTTCCAGGTCTTCGATGATTTCCATCAGGGGGGCGGTCAGCCCGGCGGCGAGGGGGGCTTCGACGGCTTTTTCCCGGATCGCCCGCACATCGGCCAACCCCATGCCGTAGGCCGACAGCACGCCGGCGAAAGGATGCAGAAACACGGTGTTCATGCCCAGCGCGTCGGCGACCAGACAGGCATGCTGGCCGGCGGCACCCCCGAAACAGTTGAGAACGTATTCCGTCACGTCGTGGCCGCGCTGCACGGAAATTTTCTTGATGGCATTGGCCATGTTCTCGACGGCGATCTTAAGGAAGCCCTCGGCGACTTCTTCCGGCGAGCGATCATCACCGGTCTGCTCATAGATGGTCCGGGCCATGTCTTCGAATTTGCGGCGCACGGCGAGGTGATCCAGCGCCTCGTCCCCGTTGGGTCCGAACACGGCGGGGAAATACTTCGGCTGAACCTTGCCCAGCATGACGTTACAATCGGTCACGGTCAGCGGCCCGCCCCGGCGGTAGCAGGCCGGGCCGGGATCGGCGCCGGCACTGTCCGGGCCGACCCGGTAGCGCGCACCGTCGAAATGCAGGATCGATCCGCCGCCCGCCGCCACCGTATGAATGTTCATCATGGGGGCCCGCATGCGCACGCCCGCGACCAGGGTTTCGAAGGTGCGTTCGTACTCGCCGTCATAGTGCGAGACATCCGTCGACGTGCCGCCCATGTCGAAGCCGATGATTTTCTCGAACCCCGCCATGCGGGCCGTCTCCACCATGCCGACCACGCCGCCCGCCGGGCCGGACAGGATCGAATCCTTGCCCTGGAACAGGTGGGCATCGGTCAGGCCGCCGTTGGACTGCATGAATTGCAGCGGCGTGTCGCCCAGGTCGGCTGCGACCCGGTCCACATAGCGGCGCAGGATTGGCGACAGGTAGGCGTCGACCACCGTGGTGTCGCCGCGGCTGACCAGTTTCATCAGGGGGCTGACCTGATGGCTTGTCGATATCTGGGTGAAGCCGATGTCGCGGGCGATGGCGGCGGCCCGGCGTTCATGGTCAGAATGGCGGTAGCCGTGCATGAACACGATGGCGGCGGCGCGGATACCTGCATCGAAGGCATCCTGCAGATCGGTGCGCAGGCGCGCTTCGTCCAGGGGGATGAGGACCTCGCCCTGGGCGTTGATGCGCTCGCCAGTTTCGATCACGCGTTCGTACAGCATTTCCGGCAGCTCGATATGCCGCGCGAAGATATCGGGGCGGGCTTGGTATCCGATGCGCAGCGCATCGCCGAAGCCGTCGGTGATAACCAGGGCCGTGCGGTCGCCCTTGCGCTCCAACAGCGCATTGGTGGCCACGGTGGTGCCCATCTTGACGACGCTGACCGCATCCTCGGGGATCGCATCGTTGGGCATCAGGCCCAGGATGTCGCGGATGCCTTGCAGGGCTGCGTCTTCATACTGATCCGGGTTTTCCGACAGCAGCTTATGGGTCGTGACTCGACCGTCCGGCCCGCGCGCGACCAGGTCCGTGAAGGTGCCGCCCCGGTCGATCCAGACGTGCCAGCCGGATGTTTGTCCAGATTTTTGTGTTGCGTCCGCCATGTGGTCGGTTGCCGGCCCTCTCAAACCCCCGTGGTCCCGGATTTACTTGTGGCTTCGGTGAAAGACCGGATAGAACAGCCTCACAGACAAAAACACAAGACCAAGAGGACATCCATCCTAATGTCGCGTACGCTCGCCTATTTTGAAAATTTCATGGATCCCGTCGCCCTGGACATCCTGGGTAAGGAATCCGATCTGACGGCCCAACGCATCGCTTTCGCCGATGACGCGGATCACAATTGGCAACTATTGGAACGGGCTCATGGCTGCCAGTTCCTGCCGACCACGGAAACGCCCGAGGCATGGTATCCGACGCGCGCGTTCCTGGAACGCTGCCCCAACCTGCTGGCCGTGTCTTCGACCGGGGCGGGCTACGACATGATGGATGTCGATGCCTGCAACGATCTTGGCATCATGGTGGTCAACAATTCGGGCGCCAATTCCGTTTCCGTGGCTCAGCACGTTCTGGGCCTGGCGCTGACCCTGTCCAAACAGATCGCCCAGACGGACAAGGCGATCCGCCGGGACGCCCGCGTCAACCGTCTGAACTTCATCGGATCGGAACTGACGGGCAAGACCGTCGGCATCGTCGGTCTGGGCAACATCGGTCGGCTGGTCGCGGGCTATGTGAAGGTATTCGGTGCCAAGGCGATTGCCTATGACCCCTATATTTCCGACGCCGATTTTGCCGAACGCGGGGCGGACAAGGTCGATTTCGAAACCTTGTTCCGGGAAGCCGATATCGTTTCCGTCAACTGCCCGCTGAATACGGAAACCCGGGGCATGGTCGATGGGCGCGCGTTTTCCTTGATGAAGCCCACGGCCTATTTCATCACCACGGCGCGGGGCGGCATCGCCGATCAGGAAGCCCTGGTCGCCGCATTGAAGGAAAAACGCATCCAAGGGGCGGGGCTTGATGTTTTCGACGTCGAGCCCACGGGCAACGACAACCCGTTCATCGGGTTCGACAACGTGTTGTTGTCGCCGCATAACGCGGGTGTGACCCATGAATGCAATTACAACATGGCCAAGGCGGCGGCCGAGCAGTGGATCACCATCCTGCGCGGCGAAAAACCGCCCCGCCTGAAGAACCCGGAGGTCTGGGAGCGTTATACCGAGCGGTATGAACGTATTTTCGGACAGGCCGTGGCGGCGGAGTAGGCCGCCCCACGCCGGTCAGTTTTCCACAAGACCGGCGACACGCTTGGCGATCGCCAGGGACGAGGTCAGGCCCGGGCTTTCGATGCCGTACAGGCCGACATAGTTGGCGAGCCCGTGCACGTCCGCGCCCTGGATGACGAAGTCGGCGGCGTATTTGTCGTCGCTGTTGGTCAGCTTGGGCCTGACACCCGTGTATCCCGGTGACAGGGCGCCGTCGGGCAGGCCCGGCCAATAGCGGCGGATCGCGCCGTAGAAGCTTTCCGCCCGGCTTTCGTCGACCTTGTAATCGATCTGGTCCGGATGGGTGATGTCGAGCCATTCCACATCGGGGCCGAACTTGGTGCCGCCGCCCAGGTCCAGGGTCGAATGCGTGCCCAGTCCGCCGACCACGGGGGCCGGATAGATCAGATGGTTGAACGGGCTTTTCCCGGCGATGGTGAAATAATGCCCCTTGGCGTAGAAGGCGCCGGGAATGCTGTCTTCGGGGATGCCGTCGATGGCATGGGCGATGTGCTGGGCGTACAGCCCGCCCGCGTTGATCACCAGGGAGCAGTCCAATTCCATGGGGGCGTCGCCGCCGGCACGGATGCGGATTTGCCCGTCGGCCAGAACCTCGCCGCCTAGGGTCGGCGTGTTGAAGGCGATCATGCCGCCCCGGTCTTCCAATTCGCCCTGCAGGGACAGCATATAGCCGTGGCTTTCGATGATCCCGGTGGAAGGGGACAGCAGACCCGCCGCCGCCGTCACGTTGGGCTCCATTTCCTTCATCTGCTTGGCGTCCAGCCAGGTCAGGTCGTGAACGCCATTGGCTTCACCCTTGGCTTTCAATTCTTCCAGCTTGGCGATTTCATCCTCGGTGATGGCGACGATCACCTTGCCGATCCGATTGTGTTCGATCCCATGGCTGGCGCAGTAGTCATAGAGCATGTGCTTGCCTTCGACACAGCACAGCGCCTTCAATGAATCCTTGGCGTAATAAATGCCGCCGTGGATCACTTCCGAATTACGGGAACTGGTGCCCGTGCCGATGTCTTCGGCTTTTTCCAGCACGATGACGTCACGTCCCGCCTGGGCCAGCGTGCGGGCGCAGGCCAGCCCGACGACGCCCGCGCCGATGACGACTGTATCAACCTGTTCGGCCATGGATGCTCCTGAGTATTGGGATTTCTTGGTTGGATTGTATACACGTTGGATGGCTATGCTTCGGTTTGCCCCATAACGTGCCGGCGTGCAAGTCTCCGAATGCCGTCCTTTTCCACTACGAGAAAAACACATGAATCCCGCAGCACCGATCGTCATGTTTCTCGGCTTTCTCGGCCGGCATGCCACCACCATGATGGCTGTGGGCGTGTTTTCGGGCCTGGCCCTTCCCGGGGTGACGATCCATCTGCAGCCCTGGCTGACCCATATGGTCTGGGTTCTGATGTTCGTTTCCATGGTTCATATCGACTGGGCGGACGTGATCGGCCATATCCGCCGGCCATTCCTTCTGGGCACGGCGCTGGTCTGGATGCTGGCCGTCACACCGGTGCTGACCTGGCTGATCGTCAAGGACACGGGGCTGTCGCCGGGCCTGATCGTCGCCGTGGTGCTGACGGCGGCCAGTTGCCCCCTGATGTCGACACCCGCCGTCGGCATGATCATCGGTCTGGACGGGGCTTTCCTTTTGCTGGTGCTGGTGGCGGAGACCTTTCTGGTGCCGCTGACCTTGCCGGTCGTTTCCTCGACACTGGTTGCAACCCCGCTTTCGACCCTGGACCTCATGGGCCGGCTGGCGGCCTTGGTCGCTTCGACCTTTGCCGCCGCCGTGGCGGCGCAATGGATATTGGGCAAGGGGCGGCTTAATGCCTGGCGCGAACCCCTGCACGGGGTGTCTGTGGTCCTGCTGGTCGGGTTTGCCGCCGGGCTGATGGCGGGCGTGCCCCAGGCCTTCGCCGAAAATCCCGACCACGTGATCTTCGTAACGATCCTCAGCTTCGCCGTCTATGCCGGGTTGCAACTGGCCGGGGCGGGGGCGTTCATGGCCGTGGGCCGGGCGCTGGGCCGGGATTGGGACCGGGTCAAGGTTCTGTCGGCGGCCTTTGCCTCGGGCAACCGCAACCTTGCGATTTTGATCGCGGTTTTGTTACCGGCCATCGATGCGGATACCATGCTTTACTTCGTGGTCGGCCAGTTTCCCATCTATCTGATGCCGGCCGTATGGCGGCAACTGGCGAAACGGTTGCTGCCTGCCTAGATTAGGGCAACGAATTTTATTGGTATCCGTATGATCAACAGAAAAACATTACGGGCTGTGGCGAAGGGGGTGTTTCTGGTCCTGGTCGCCAGTGCGGCCATCGGCATCGGGAAACACAACGTCATGGCGGATTGGCGCACGGCCAGCCGGGAGCCCCTGGGCATTGCGCCCGACCCGGCGGAACACAGCGAAGCCATTGTGCAGGTTTATTCGGCCAGGGCTTTTTCCTGGCGCGGGATTTTCGGCGTGCATACTTGGATCGCGACCAAGCCGACCGATGCGGATGCCTTCACGGTGTACGAAATCATCGGCTGGCGGGCGCGTTACGGCGGATCGGCCCTGGCCGTGACGGAGAAAGAGCCCGACCAACGCTGGTTCGGGGCCGAGCCCGAAATCATCGCCGACAAGCGGGGGGCGGGTGTGGACGACATGATCAAACGCATCGATACCACCGCCCGTGCCTATCCTTACGACAAGGAATACACGGTCTGGCCCGGGCCCAATTCCAATACCTTCACGGCCTTCGTCGCCCGTGCCGTGCCGGAACTGGGGGTAGACCTGCCGCCCACGGCCATCGGCAAGGACTACATCCCGGGCGGAATCGCCGCCAAAACACCCAGCGGCACCGGCTATCAGGTTTCCCTGTTCGGCCTGTTGGGCGTGATGGCGGGGGTCGAGGAAGGGGTCGAGATCAATATCCTGGGCCTGACCTTCGGCATCGACCCGAAGGACCTTGCCATCAAACTGCCCCTGGCAGGACGGCTGGGTCCGTCGTAATAAAGGCCGGTAAGTATTCATACCGCCGTTCGGCGGGCACGACATTCAGGGACATTCGAACAACACATGAGCATTTGGGGAAAGGTCGTCGGCGGGGTCGCCGGGTTCGCCATGGGCGGCCCGTTGGGCGCGCTTATCGGCGGGGTCGCCGGTCATATGTACGACCAGCGCAAGGAAGAAGAAGCCCTGTTGGGCGGTGCGACCGGCGCGGATGCCGAAAACGAAGCCCGTCAGGTCGCCTTTACCCAATCAGTAATCGTGCTGGCCGCCAAGATGGCGAAATCGGACGGTGCCGTGTCCAAGGACGAAATCCTGGCTTTCCGCCGCATGTTCCATGTCCCGCCCGAAGACGAAGCCGCCGTCGGCAAGCTGTTCAACGAGGCCCGCAAGGACGCCACCGGCTACGAGCCCTATGCGGAACAGATCGCCATGATGTTCGCGCGCGAACCGGCGGTGCTGGAGGAATTGCTCGCGGCCCTGTTCCACATCGCCAAGGCCGACGGCGCCGTGCATCCCGGCGAGATGGAATTCCTGCGCCGCACGGCCCTGATTTTCGGTTTCACGCCGCAGGGGTTCGAACGCCTGAAGGCGACCCATCTGGATGAATCCAAGAAAGCCGACCCTTACGAGATTTTGGGGGTGACGCGCGATATGTCGGATGCCGACATCAAAAAAGCCTATCGTCAGTTGATCCGTGAAAACCATCCCGACAAGCTGATGGCCGAGGGCATGCCCCAGGAATTCATCGACCTGGCCAACGAAAAGATGGCGACCATCAACGCGGCCTACGATCAGGTCGAGAAGGAACGGGGTCTCTAGGGTATAATGGCTGCGGGTGGTGTGCTGCCTGCGAGGGGGAATGTGCTATGCCAGAGATCATCATCGACCCCAGCCCCAATTTCGACGACCGCGGCCCGGCATTTACGGTCGATATGCTGGTCCTGCATTACACCGGCATGGAAACGAAAGAAGCCGCGCTCGGACGTCTCAAGGACGCCAAGGCCGAGGTCTCGGCCCATTATCTGATCGACGAGGACGGCAACGTCCACCGCCTGGTGGATGAGGGCAACCGCGCCTGGCATGCGGGCGTGGCCCATTGGCGGGGCCGGGCCGACATCAACGCGCGCTCCATCGGGATCGAACTGGTCAATCCGGGCCATGAATTCGGATATCGGGAATTTCCGGAAGCCCAGATCCGGGAATTGGAAGCCGTCTGTTTCGGCGTGCTGACCCGCCATCCCATCCCGGCCCGCAACGTGGTCGGCCATTCCGACGTGGCCCCCACCCGCAAAACCGACCCCGGTGAACTGTTTCCCTGGGAACGATTGGCGCAGAAAGGCATCGGCCTATGGCCGGGCGAGAGCGACAACCTGATGATGGAAACGGACGCCTTGGCTGATGCCTTGAAAGAAATCGGCTACGACGTCACGGACTTCAGTGCGGCCCTTAAGGCGTTTCAGCGCCATTGGCGGCCCGCGCGTGTCACGGGGCGCATCGATGCGGAAACGGCGCGGCGGGTGTTCGGGCTGGTCGACGCGATCCGCCGCGACGAGGCGGGGCTCGTTTAAGTAAACCACTGAGACACAGAGATAGTGAGAAGAGACAGATTATGGATTCCCGCCTTCGCGGGAATGACAAGAATCTAAGTCGCCACCCCCGCCAAGGCGGGGGTCCAGGAATTCTTCTCACCGCCTCTGTGTCTCTGTGGTGCAATTTCCCGGTAATAGGCTATAACGCCGATGGACCAGACGGCTGGACGGCTGCCTCTTGCGTTGGGAAACCTGCAAGGGGAGGAAAGTCCGGGCTCCACGGAAACACGGTGCCGGGTAACTCCCGGCGGGCGCGAGCCTAGGGAAAGTGCCACAGAAAGCAAACCGCCCGGTCTTCGGACCGGGTAAGGGTGAAAGGGAGCGGTAAGAGCGCACCGCGTCCTTGGCAACAAGGACGGCACGGTAAACCCCACCGGGAGCAAAACCGAATAGGAAGGGCCGATGGCTTCGGGCCATGGATGCGTTTCCGCATCGTCCTTCGGGTAGGTTGCGCGAGGCAGGCGGCGACGCCTGTCCCAGATGAATGGCCGTCCATCGGTGCGCCGCGAGGCGCCCGGGGACAGAACCCGGCTTACAGGCCGTCTGGTCCTAATTATCACGCCATCGATTCCGACTCGATCCGCCCCAAAAATGCCCCCATGCCCGCAAAAATAGGCCTGGATCGGGCCCTTTAATCGTCCCGCTTCGGAACTTTTTCACCCGGCCCCGGATGCCGGTAGCTGAGCTCGCTTGTCCGTGGGCGGGCCGGGAAGTGGGGAAAACGTGGTTTCTCATTCGTTAACGGCCCGGCCTGGAGCCCCAGCAAGCCCAAGGAATCCCAGGCTAATTCCATTGACGCCCATGTTATCCCATGATATCCCAAACATGCCCAAAGTGCGTGAATGGCGCAGTGTTTCCGGACGTCGGGCCCGTCCGTGCCCGTTGGGGCAGGGCGAGCCCGATCAAAGAAACGGCGTCGGTGGGAACTCCGAGAGGGAATCGCGGAGCTTTTCCAGGTCCCAGGACAGGCGTGCGGATGGGTGCGGATGCGACGTCGCGGGTGCGGCGCGATCGGGTCCGCCGAACGGGATTTGGGTGGAAGACCTAAGGGGGTTGCCGTGGCGCTGCTGGTAGGACGGCACGTCAATAGGATCGACAAGAAGGGACGGGTCAGCGTACCCAAGCCCTTCCGCGCGGCCCTGTCACGCGGCCGTGCCGAAGCGGATGCCGACGCGTTCTCCGGCCTTTATGCCTTTCCGTCCTTCAAGTATCCGGCGCTGGAAGCCTGTGATGAAGCCTTCATGATGCGCCTGGCGGAAGGTTTGGAAGACCTGGATGTGTTCTCCGACGACCAGGACGACCTTGCCGCCGTGATCCTGGAAAACGCGCGCGAATTGCCTATGGACCCGGAAGGCCGGATCGTCCTGACCGACGATCTGCGCGATTACGCCAATATCAAGGGCGAGGTTCTGTTCGTCGGCCGTGGCCAGCGCATGATGATGTGGGAACCCAAAGCCTATGAAGCCCAGCGCGGCGGCGCCTTCGAGCGCGCCAAGTCGCGCGGCATGACATTGAAATTACCGAAACGGCCAGGCGCATCCACCGGGGAGGACGGCGATGGCTGATAAATCCCGTCACTCCTCGGTGATGCTTGCCGAAGTATTGGAAGCCCTGTCGCCCAAGGACGGCGGCGTCTATGTGGACGCGACCTTCGGCGCGGGTGGGTATTCCCGCGCTTTGCTGGAAGCCGCCGATTGCACCGTCTGGGGCATCGACCGCGATCCGCTTGCGCAAAGTATCGGCGAAGACCTGGGCCGCGAATACCCCGGCCGCCTGACCGTTCTGGCCGGGCGCTTCGGCGATATGCATGAACTGCTTTCCTCTGTCGGGGTGGAGCGTGTCGACGGCGTCGCCCTCGACCTTGGGGTGTCGTCCATGCAACTGGATGATCCGGCGCGTGGGTTCTCGTTCCGCGCCGACGGGCCGCTGGACATGCGCATGGATGCGGACAGCCGCCTGGGCCACGACATGGCGTCCGCCGCCGATGTGGTCAATTCCATGGCTGAAAAGGAACTGGCCGACCTTATCTATAAGTACGGGGAAGAACGCGCGTCCCGCCGCATCGCCAAGGCGATTGTCGATCTGCGGGACAAGGCGCCGATCACCCGCACCGAAGAACTGGCGCAACTGATCCGCAGTGTCGTCCGCAAATCGAAGGACGGCATCGATCCCGCGACCCGCACGTTTCAGGCGCTGCGCATTTTCGTCAATGACGAGCTGGGTGAACTGACCCGGGGGCTTGCCGGGGCAGAGGCCCTGTTGGCGCCCGGCGGGCGTTTGGCCGTCGTGTCGTTCCATTCGCTTGAGGACCGGGCGGTGAAGGAATTCCTGCGCGAACGGTCCGGCGGTGGTCCCCGTCCGTCGCGCCACATGCCCGACCTTCCCCAATCATCAGAACAGCCGACTTTCATTCTGCACAAACGCGGCACGGTCAAACCCGGCAACGCGGAAACCAAGACCAACCCACGATCCCGCTCGGCGCGCATGCGCTGGGCCGAACGCACGGATGCCCCCGCCCGGGCGGCGGCATGACGAAAGGAGGACGGCCATGACCAAGCGCACGACGTTCCTCGCCCTGGCCCTTGCCGGGATTCTGTCCTTGGGGTTGTTCATGATCAGCTATCAGGTCCAGGATCTGGAAGATCAATTGGATGCTCTGAACCGCGACATTTCGCGCGACAGCCGCGCCGTTCATGTGCTGCAGGCCGAGTGGGCGCATCTGAATGACCCGCAGCGTCTGCGCATGCTGTCCGAACGTTATCTGGGGCTGGAGCCCATCGCCACCAAGCAGCTTGGCAAGGTCGAGGATATTCCCTGGCGCCCGCTGGTCGAAGCCGACGACCGCGGCGAGGCCGCCGCTCCCGCGTCCGAGCCGGCGATCAAGCCCGTCGTGGTGTCCGAACCCGCCATCAAGCCCGTTGCCGCTGTCGGCGACAAATCGGTCGAAGACGCCCTGCCGGCGATCCGCCGGGCCCTCGGCATGCTCAAGCAGGAGGGCGGCCAATGATTTCCGCCATGATGCAGGGCGATCTGTTCGATTTCGCGCGGGGCCGGACCGGCCCCACGGGCCGCACGGCCGAAGCCCTGGAAACCGGTCGCTCGCGCCTGTTGGTTACGGGGCTGGTGATTTCCATGGCATTCGCCGCCTTGGGTTGGCGGGTGGTTGATCTGACCCTGTTCGCCGACCGGGCCGAACCCCGCCTGGCGCATGGTGTCAGCCCGCAATTAACGGTTCAGGAACGGGCCGACATCGTCGACCGCAACGGCATTGTGGTGGCGACATCCCTTCCGGGAGTTTCCCTTTATGCCGATCCCAAACATGTGCTGGACGTGCAGGAAACGGCCGGCAAGCTGGTCCGCGTTCTGCCCGATCTGGACCGTGAAAAGCTGGAGCGCCGGCTGGCGCAGCGCGGCCGGTTCGTGTATCTGAAACGCAACCTGACCCCGGAACAGCATTACGAGGTTCATCGCCTGGGCCTTCCGGGCATTCAATTCGAACGGGGCGAGCGCCGGGTCTATCCCCAGGGCCGCCTGCTGGCCCATATTCTGGGCGTGACCGATATCGACGGGCGCGGCACGGCCGGGATCGAACGTCGGTTCGACAGCCGCCTGACCGGCGGCGGCGCGCCGCTGTCCCTTTCGATCGATGTGCGCATCCAGGCCATCGCCCACGAAGTCCTGAGCAACACCGTTCAAGAGTTTTCCGCCTTGGGCGGCACGGCCATGGTCATGGACGCCAATACGTCCGAACTGGTGGCCATGGTGTCATTGCCCGATTTCGATCCCAACCGTCCGGTGGAACTGCTGGGCGAGGCCGGATTCAACCGCGCCACCAAGGGCGTGTATGAAATGGGCTCGACCTTCAAGCTGCTGACCGCCGCCATGGCGCTGGACGCAGGGGTGGTTCCCATTTCGGGCGGCTATGACGCGTCCAAGCCGTTTCGCGTCGCGCGTTACATGATCACCGATTATCACGCCAAGAACCGCTGGCTCAGCGTGCCGGAGATCCTCATCCATTCATCGAATATCGGGGCAGCCAAAATGGCCCTCGATCTGGGCAGCAAAGCCCAACAGACCTACCTTGGGCGGCTCGGCCTCCTGCGTCCGTCCCCCGTTGAGTTGCCTGAGGTAGGTCACCCTCTTACGCCGTCGCCCTGGCGCGAGATCAATACCGTGACGATTTCCTACGGTCACGGCATCTCGGTCACGCCGGTGCAGTTGGCCAATGCCATTGCGACCACCGTCAACGGCGGTGTTTATCGCCCGACGACGCTGTTGAAGCAGGATGCCCCCGAAGGCATTCCCGGCAACCAGGTGTTCTCGCCCGATACCTCGGCCAAGATGCGCGGTCTGATGCGTCTGGTGGTCAGCCGCGGCACCGGCAAGAACGCGGAAAAACAGGCCGACGGATATCTGATCGGCGGCAAGACCGGCACGGCGGAAAAGCCCAAGGCCGGCGGTTATTCCGACAAGGCCAATATCGCGTCCTTCGTAGGTGCCTTCCCCATTCACGCGCCGCGCTATGTGGTCTGCGTGGTGGTGGACGAGCCCAAGGGCACCAAGGAAACCTTCGGCTATGCCACGGGCGGCTGGGTTGCCGCACCGGCGGTCGGGCGCATCGTGCAGCGCACCGCCGGGGTCATGGGCATGGCGCCGGAATACGGCATGCCGCGTCTGGCGGCGGCCAAGGATCTGCCGTCAGAAGCGGCGGAGATCGAGGGGGCGCTGAAACCGGCCGCCCTTCGCGAACTTGAAACCGTTTCCCGTCAACCGGAGCAGGTGCGTGCGGCTGAGTGATATGTGGGCGAATGATATGAACAACGGCCAGACAGCCGGTCCGGCCAATCCGCAAATCACGGGCGTGACCTGTGATTCGCGCCGGGTCGCGCCCGGGTATCTGTTCGCCGCCATTCCGGGTGCGGCCATGGATGGCCGGGACTTCATCGCCGATGCTCTTGAACGGGGTGCGGCGGCCATTCTGGCCCCGCCGGGGACGCGCCTTCCGGACGGATACGAGACCACACCGCTCCTTGATACGGACAACCCGCGCCGCCGCTATGCCTTGCTGGCGGCGCGCTTCTATCCGCGTCAGCCGGAAACGGTTGCCGCCGTGACCGGCACCAACGGCAAGACCTCGGTCGCCAGCTTCCTGCGCCAGATCTGGAAGCACGCGGGCCTGGATGCGGCCAGTGCGGGGACATTGGGTATTCAGTCCGACGTGTTTTCCCGCGACGACGGCCTGACCACGCCGGACCCGGCGGACCTGCACGCGGACCTTGCCCATTTGGCCGAATTGGGGGTCGATCATTTGGCGCTGGAAGCGTCCAGCCATGGGCTTGATCAGAACCGCCTGGATGGCGTGCGCATTACCGCCGCCGCCTTTACCAACCTGACGCGCGACCATCTGGATTATCACGGCAGCCTGGATGAATACGCCTGGGCCAAGCGGCGCCTGTTCGAAGATCTTGTCGCCGAAGGGGGTGCCGCCATCGTCAATGCGGACGATGCGCGCGGTGCGGAAATGATCGCCTGTGCCCAGGCGCGGCATTTGCGCGTGCGGACCTACGGTGAACGGGGTGTGGATTTCAAACTGCTGGATGCACGGCCCGATGCCGGCGGCCAGCATCTGAACCTGATGATTGACGGGATGGAACAGTCCCTGTTCCTGCCCCTGGCCGGAAGGTTCCAGGCGATGAACGCGCTTTGCGCCCTGGGCCTTGCCACCGTCACCGGGGTTTCCGCCGATCTGGCTCTGGATGCCTTGAAGGCTCTGAAAGGGGCGCCCGGGCGCATGGAACTGGTCGGTGAAAAAGCGGGTGGCGGTGCGGTCTATGTGGATTACGCCCATACGCCCGATGCCTTGGAAAACGTTCTGCGGGCCCTGCGGCCCCATGCGGCGGGCGCCCTTGCGGTGGTGTTCGGATGCGGCGGGGACCGAGACCGCGGCAAGCGCCCGGAAATGGGCCGGATCGCAGCGGACCTGGCCGACCGGGTCATCGTCACCGACGATAACCCCCGGGGCGAAGACGCGGCCGCCATCCGTGCCGAAATCCTGGCCACGGCCCCGGGTGCATCGGAAATCGGCGACCGGGCCGAGGCCATCGAAACGGCCATCGACAGCCTGTCATCGGGCGAGGTTCTGGTGATCGCGGGCAAGGGACATGAACGGGGCCAGATCATCGGGCCCAAGGTTCTTCCTTTCGACGACCGCGATGCGGCGCGCGCCGCCCTGGCGGGGAAGGGATGAGCCCATGGGCATGAAGAAAGCGCCCTTTGTCTTGTGGAATGCGGGAGCCGCCGCCGCCGCGACGGAAGGCCGCCCCGTGGGCGAATGGCAGGCGACGGGCGTGTCGATCGATACGCGGACGCTGCAACCCGGCGACTTGTTCGTCGCCATCAGGGGGGTGGCATCGGACGGCCACGATCATGCTGCCCAGGCCTTGGAAAAAGGGGCGGCCGGCGTCGTTGTCACCCACGGATTTGATGGCGTTTCCGCCGATGCGCCGGGCCTGCGGGTTGATGATACGACCCAAGCCCTTGAAGGACTGGGCCGCGCCGCCCGCGACCGCTCGAAAGCCAAGATTTGCGCCGTGACGGGCAGTGTCGGCAAGACCGGCAGCAAGGACGCGCTGGCGACCATTCTGGCGCGTCTGGGCGAGGTGCACGCCAGCCAGGGCAACCTGAACAACCACTGGGGCCTGCCCCTCAGCCTGGCGCGCATGCCGCTTGAGGCGACCCACGGCGTGCTTGAATTGGGCATGAACCATCCGGGCGAAATCCGCCCGCTGTCGCAGATGGCGAAGCCGCATGTGGCGCTGATCACCACGGTCGAACTGGTTCATAGCGAATACTTCAATGCGATCGAGGATATCGCCGACGCCAAGGCGGAAATCTTCGACGGCCTGCTTCCGGGCGGCACGGCTGTTCTCAACCGCGACAATCCCATGTTCGACCGTCTGGCCGCGGCGGCCCGTGCGGCCGGGGCGGAAACGGTGCTTTCCTTCGGCCGCCATGAAAAGGCCGACATGCGTCTGACCGACATGCGGGCTGATCCGGTCGGCACCTGCGTGCAGGCCGATCTTGCGGGCACGAAATACACCTACCGCGTGGGCGTGCCGGGCATTCATTGGGTGGTCAATACCTTGGGCGTCCTGGGTGCGGCCATGGCATTGAGGGCCGACATGGATGTGGCGACGGCCATGCTCGGCCGTCTGTCCCCCCCTAAGGGTCGCGGCAATCAGACGCATATTTCCATCGACGGCGGCGAATTCACCCTGATCGATGAAAGCTACAACGCAAGCCCCGTTGCCGTTACGGCGGCGATTGATGTTCTGGCCATGAGCGCGCCCGCCCTGGGCGGGCGCCGCATCGCCGTTCTGGGCGACATGCTGGAACTGGGTGAACAGTCGGATGACCTGCACCGTGCGCTGGCATCGCCATTGATCGCGCGCAACATCGATGCCGTGTTCACGGCCGGCCCGGGCATGGAAAACCTGTTCGAGGCACTGCCCCGCGAGATGCGTGGCGGCCACGCCGATACATCGGACAAGCTCGCTACCCTGGTGGCGTCATCCGTGCGGGCCGGTGACGTGGTTTTGGTCAAGGGGTCGTTCGGCGCGCGCATGGGGGCGGTGGTCGATGCCCTGATGGCGCTGGGCGATCATCAAGGAAACGGCGGGCATGGCCACGCCATGGCCGGGGAATAGAGGCAAGAACATGCTGTACCAAATTCTGTTCCCCATGGCCGACGAGTTCGCGATTTTGAACGTGTTCCGTTATCTGACTTTCCGCACGGGCGGGGCCGTGATCACGGCCTTGATCGTCAGCTTCCTGATCGGCCCCGTGTTGATCGAGGTTCTGAAAGCCAAGCAGAAAGGCGGCCAGCCGATCCGCGACGACGGTCCGGAAAGCCATCTGGTGACCAAACAGGGCACGCCGACCATGGGCGGGCTGATGATCCTGATCGCTTCGGTGTTGGCGACCTTGCTGTGGATGGACCTTGAAAACGGTTTCGTCTGGACGGCGCTCGGCGTGACCATCGGCTACGGCATCATCGGGTTCCTGGACGATTACCTGAAGGTATCGAAACGTAATTCCAAGGGGCTGCCCGGTAAGTTGAAGCTGATCCTGCAGGTCTCCATCGCAGGGGTGGCGGCATTCTATATTTCCGCCCATCTGCCCGATCCCTTGGCGACGACCCTGGCCCTGCCGTTCTTCAAGAACCTGTTGGTCGATCTGGGGTGGATGTTCATCGTGTTCGCCTGTTTCGTGATGGTGGGGTCCAGCAATTCCGTGAACCTGACGGACGGTCTGGACGGGCTTGCCATCGTGACTGTGATGATAGCCGCCGGCGTGTTCGCCTTGATCGCCTATCTGGTGGGCAACACCGTGTTCGCCAATTACCTGCAACTGCATTACGTGCCCGGCTCCGGTGAGCTTGCCGTGTTCATGGGCTCCCTGGTGGGGGCGGCGCTCGGCTTCCTTTGGTACAACGCGCCACCGGCCAAGGTATTCATGGGGGATACGGGCTCGCTCTCGTTGGGCGGTGCGCTTGGCGCCGTTGCCGTGATCACCAAACATGAACTGGTTCTGGCCATCGTCGGCGGACTGTTCGTGTTGGAAACCGTGTCGGTGATCGTGCAGGTCATCTCATTCAAGCTGACCGGGCGGCGCGTGTTCCGCATGGCGCCCCTACACCACCATTTCGAACAGAAGGGATGGGCCGAGGCCACCATCGTCATCCGCTTCTGGATCATTGCGTCGATCCTGGCCCTTGCCGGCCTTGCCACGCTGAAACTGCGGTGAGGAAGGAAGCACGATGATCGATCTTTTCTACTTCTATCGCATGCCGGTCGCGGTGCTGGGCCTGGGTCAATCGGGTCTGGCAACCTGTCAGGCCCTGATCAAAAGCGACGCCGAGGTCTGGGCCTGGGACGATAACGAAGACGCCCGCCAGCGGGCCCGCGAACAGGATATTCCCCTGGTCGATCTCTATACCTGCAACTGGCAGGAAGTGACGACCCTGGTCCTCAGCCCGGGCATTCCGTTCCATTATCCGGAACCGCATGCGGTGGTGAACCTTGCCAAGGCCGGGGGGGCGGAAGTCGTCAGCGATATCGAGCTTCTGGCCCGTGCCCAACGCGACGCGGCCTATATCGGTATCACCGGAACCAACGGCAAATCGACCACCACGGCCCTGATCGGCCACATCATGCAGCTTGCCGGCCGCGAAGCGGAAATCGGCGGTAATCTGGGGCCCCCCGCCTTGACGCTGGAAACCCTGGTTGAAGGCGGAACTTATGTTTTGGAGATGTCGTCCTATCAGCTGGACCTGACCGTCTCCATCACCTGGGATATTGCGGTTCTGTTGAATATTTCCGCCGACCATCTGGACCGCCACGGCGGAATGGACGGCTACGTCGCGGCCAAGCGTCAGATCTTCCACCGCCAGACGGAACCTAAGTCCGCGATCATCGGCGTCGATGACAGCTACTGTGAAGCGATCTACGAGGACCTTGCGGATATCGGCGATCAGGTGGTGATCCCGGTTTCGGGCGAGAAACGCATTCACGGCGGCGTCTATGTGGTCAACGGCGTTCTGGTCGACGACATGGACGGCCAGGAAGTGCCGATCACCAATTTGTCGGACAATCCCGCGCTGCAGGGGCCGCACAACTGGCAGAACGCGGCCGCCGCCTATGCGGCCTGCCGACGCGCCGGTGTCGAAGGCCGGGTCATCATGGCCTGCCTGCAAAGCTATCCCGGTCTGGTTCATCGCCAGGAACCGGTCGAGGTCGTCGACGGCGTCGCCTTCGTCAACGATTCCAAGGCGACCAACGCGGTTGCCGCCGCCAAGGCGCTGGCTTGTTACGAAGATATCTATTGGATCGCCGGGGGGCGTCCCAAGGAAGGCGGTATCGGCGGCCTTACGGAATATTTCCCGCGTATCCGCCATGCCTATCTGGTCGGCGAGGCAGCACTCGGTTTCGGTCAGGTCCTGGACGGCAAGGTGCCTTTCACCATTTCTGGTGAGGTCGCAAAGGCCGTCGAAGCGGCCTATGCCCAGGCCAAAAAAGACAAGGCCGAGAAGCCGGTCGTTCTGTTGTCGCCGGCCTGTGCGTCGTTCGATCAGTTCGCCAATTTTGAAGACCGGGGCGATGCCTTCAAGGAGGCGGTCGAAGCCCTTTCCGGTAAGCACCTGGATCCATCCGAAATGCCTGAAGCCTTCACCATCGCCAAGGGAGGGGACGCCTAGATGAGCACCCTTGCCCGCACGGATAATTCCATTCTCGCCCGCTGGTGGTGGACGGTCGACCGCTGGAACCTTGCCGCCGTGGCCGTGCTGGCGACGACCGGAATGGTCATGGCGCTGGCGGCCTCGCCGCCCGTGGCGGTACGCCTGGGGCTGGATACCTATTATTTCGCGGGCCGGCAGGCGGTGTTCCTGGGCCTGGGCCTGTTTATCGTCGTTGCGGCGTCCTTGTTGTCGCCCAAGGGGGTGCGCAGGGTGGCAATGGCCGTCTTGGCGTTATCCATGGCGTTGATGGTTGCGGTGCTGGCGGTCGGCCCGGAAATCAAGGGGGCCACGCGCTGGCTCAGCCTGGGCGCCATTTCCCTACAACCGTCCGAATTTGCCAAGCCCGCCCTTGCCGTGATGGCCGCCTGGTTCTTCGCCCAGGCCCGGCTGCAGGAAGGCTACCCGGGCAACCTGGTCGCCACGGGTCTGTTCATGATGGTGGCGGCCCTGCTGTTGATGCAGCCGGACGTGGGCATGACCATGGTCGTCGCCGCCGTATGGGGGGTGCAGTTCTTCCTGGCGGGGCTGCCGATCATCATGGTCATGGGCATCGGCCTTATTTTCCTGGGGTGCAGTGTCGGCGCCTATTTTACCTTCAGCCACGTCCAGGCCCGCGTCGACCGCTTCTTCGATCCGTCTGCGGGCGAAGGTTATCAGGTCATGCGCTCGCTCGACGCCTTTCACAACGGCGGCCTGACGGGGCGCGGGCCGGGCGAAGGCCGGGTCAAGGAAGTCCTGCCCGACGCCCATACGGACTTCATCTTCGCCGTCGCCGGCGAGGAATTCGGCATGTTGGTTTGCGTTGCCATCGTCGGGCTGTTCGCCTTTGTCGTGGTGCGTGGGCTGAGCCGTGCCTACAAGGACGACAACCTGTTCGTCCTGCTGGCGTCAGCCGGGTTGCTGGTGCAGTTCGCGGTTCAAGCCATGATCAATCTGGCTTCGACCCTGCATCTTATTCCGCCCAAGGGCATGACCCTGCCGTTCGTATCTTACGGGGGATCGTCCACCGTGGCGGTCGCGCTCGGCTTCGGCATGATGCTGGCCCTGACCCGCGCGCGGCCGGGCGAGGGAGGTGCCAAATGACGGCGCATCTCGCGGTTCTGGCTGCCGGGGGCACCGGCGGGCATGTCTTCCCGGCAGAGGCCCTGGCCGCTGAACTTGCCGGGCGCGGCTACCGTTTGGCGCTGATCACCGACCGCCGGGGTGGCGGGTTCGGCGGGGCCTTGGCGGAACTGGAAACCCATCATATCCGCGCCGGCGGCATTGCCGGTAAGCGCTTTACCGCGCGCCTGGAAAGTGTGTTCGAACTGGGCCTGGGAACACTGCAGGCGCGGTCTCTGTTGGCGAAATTGAAGCCCGATGCGGTCGTCGGGTTCGGTGGCTATGCGTCGGTGCCGACCATGATGGCGGCGACCTGGGGTGGATACGCCACCGCGATCCATGAACAGAACGCCGTGCTGGGCCGGGCCAACCGGTTGCTGGCGACCCGGGTGCGGCGCATTGCGACCTCCATCGACGGCACGCAGATGGTGCCCGACGCCGCTAAGGACAAGATCCGCCTGACCGGCATGCCGGTACGCCCGGCGGTTTTGGCGGCAGGGGATACGGCTTACGATGAAATCAATGACAACGCGCCTTTGAATCTGCTGATTACCGGCGGATCGCAAGGTGCGCGCGTATTGTCTGATGTGGTGCCGGCGGCGCTGGCCCAATTGCCTGAGAAACTGAGAAAACGTCTGAACGTGACCCAGCAATGCCGGGTCGAGGATCTGGACCGGGTGCAGGGCGTTTATGGCGATGCCGGAATATCGGCAAATCTTGCAAGTTTCTTCGACGATATTCCCCAACGTCTGGCGGCGGCGCATCTGCTGATCGCGCGGGCGGGGGCTTCCACCGTTGCCGAGATGACGGCGATCGGCCGTCCGGCGATCCTGGTGCCCTATCCCCATGCCATCGACAATCATCAGTTCGCCAATGCCCAGGCCGTGGACGAAGCCGGGGCCGGTTGGTTGATGGCCGAAGACGTATTCACGGCGGATCGTCTTGCCGGAAGGCTGACAAGCCTGTTCGAAAACCCGCGTCATCTGGCCCATGCGGCCCGCGCTTCCAAGCGGATCGGCCGGCCCGATGCGGCCCATGCCTTGGCCGACATGGTGGCGGAAATGATGCCGAACGGAAATTCCAACCATGGGAGGCAGGCCGCATGAGAGCCCTTCCCCTGGATATCGGCACCATGCATTTCGTCGGGATCGGCGGCATCGGGATGAGCGGCATCGCCGAGGTTCTGCACTCGCTTGGATATTCGGTCCAAGGATCGGACATCGCCGACAGCGCCAACGTAAAGCGCCTGCGCGGCATGGGCATCGACGTCCATGTCGGGCATGACGCGTCCAACCTGGGCCCGGCCCAAGTTGTCGTCGTGTCATCGGCGGTGAAGCCGGACAATCCCGAAGTCGTGGCCGCGCGCCAGAACCTGATCCCGGTGGTGCGTCGGGCGGAAATGCTGGGCGAGTTGATGCGCCTGAAATGGTCCATCGCGGTCGGCGGCACCCACGGCAAGACGACGACGACGTCGCTGATTTCAGCGGTGCTGGACGGCGCCGGGCTGGACCCCACGGTTATCAACGGCGGCATCATCAACGCCTATGGCACCAACGCGCGCCTGGGCAGCGGCGACTGGCTGGTGGCCGAAGCGGACGAAAGCGACGGGACATTCTTGAAACTGCCGTCGACCATTGCCGTGGTCACCAACATCGACCCGGAACATATGGATCATTACGGCGATTTCGAAACCCTGAAACAGGCCTTTGTCCAGTTCGTCGAAAACATTCCATTTTATGGCTTCGCAGTGCTGTGCGTCGATCACGCCGAGGTCCAGAATCTGATTCCCCGCGTGTCCGACCGGCGCGTCGTGACCTACGGTTTCAGCCCGCAGGCCGACGTGCGCGCGGTCAACATCACGCCGGGGCTGGACGGGGTGGCCTTCGATGCCGTGATCCGCGACCGCAAGACCGGCGAAACGCGTGAAATATCGGATCTCCATCTGCCCATGTACGGCCAGCACAACGTGCAGAACACCCTGGCTGCCATCGCCATCGCCAGCGAGATGAACTTGAACGATGCGGATCTGGCCAGGGCACTTGCCAAATTCGGCGGCGTGAAGCGGCGGTTCACGCGGGTCGGTACGGTCGGCGGCGTGACCGTGGTGGACGATTACGGCCATCACCCGGTCGAGATCGCGGCGGTACTTGGTGCGGCTCGTGACGCCACAAACGGCAAGGTCGTCGCCGTGGTGCAGCCCCATCGCTATACCCGCCTGCGCGATCTGTTCGACGACTTCTGCACCTGTTTCAACGACGCCGATGCGGTTGTCGTCGCACCCGTTTACGAAGCCGGTGAAAGTCCGATCGAAGGCATCGACCGGGATTCCCTGATCGAAGGCCTGAAGGTTCATGGCCACCGGAATGTCGTGGCCCTGGAAGGACCGGAAGACTTGGCGCGGATCGCACTTGATCTGACCTCGAACGGTGATTTCGTCGTCTGCCTGGGGGCAGGCACGATCAGCCAATGGGCCAACGCGCTGCCGGAACAGATGCAGGAACTGGGCGGTGGTTTACGCGAAATCCCCGGCGGCAACGGACAGGGTGGAGGCGTCGGCGCATGATGGCTGTACAATACGACACCACGCTTCTTGATCGTCTGCCGTCCGTTGAGGGCCGCCTGACGGCCAATGCCTCCATGGCCGGGTTCTCCTGGTTCCGGGTCGGCGGTCCCGCCGAAGTTCTGTTCGAACCGCGGGATACGGACGATCTTGCGGCCTTTATGGCGGGCCTGCCGGACGATGTGCTGGTCACGGTGATCGGCGTGGCATCGAACCTGCTGGTCCGCGATGGCGGGATCGACGGCGTGGTCATCCGCCTTGGCAAAGCCTTCGCCGAGATCACGGTCGACGGTCAGGAAATCACGGCGGGTGCGGGTGCCATGGACGTGAACGTGGCCCGTGCTGCCCGCGATGCGGGACTTGCCGGGTTTGAATTCCTGATCGGTATTCCCGGGTCGGTCGGCGGTGCCTTGCGCATGAACGCCGGGGCTTATGGTGCCGAAATTTCCGATATTTTCGTGGCCGCACGGGCAGTGACCGGCAGGGGAGAGGTTGCGGCCCTCTCCCCGTCGGACATGGTTTTCGCCTATCGCCACTGCGGTCAGCCGGATGACGTGATCTTTACCGGAGCAACATTTAGGGGGACGCCGGATAAAGCGGATGCCATCGCCCGGCGCATGACCGACATTCAAAAATCGCGCAGTGAAACCCAGCCCGTGAAATCGCGTACCGGTGGGTCGACCTTTGCCAATCCGGAAGGACACAAGGCTTGGGAGCTGATCGACGAAGCAGGCTGCCGCGGCTTGACGCGCGGGGGGGCACAGGTCTCTCCCCAGCACTGTAATTTCCTGATCAATACAGGCAACGCCACGGCCGCTGACCTGGAAGGTCTGGGCGAGGAAGTGCGCAGGCGGGTCCTTGAAAATTCAGGCGTCGCGCTTGAATGGGAAATCCGTCGCATCGGCCGCCCGGCCGGGCCGAAGGTGCAGGAGGTCGCGCCATGACCGCCATGTCGGAAAGCAAACACGTGGCCGTGCTGATGGGGGGCTGGTCGGCCGAACGCGAGGTTTCGCTGGTGTCGGGGGCGGCCTGCGCCAAGGCATTACAGGATGCGGGATATCAGGTCACCACCATCGATGTGCAGCGCGACGTGGGGGCCTTGATCACGCGCCTATATCCGCGCCCCGATGCCGTATTCAACGCGCTGCACGGCCGGTTCGGGGAAGACGGCTGTATCCAGGGGCTGCTCGATATTCTGGGCATTCCCTATACCCATTCGGGTCTGCTGGCTTCGGCCGTGGCCATGGACAAGCCCCTGGCCAAACGCCTGTTCGCGGCCGAAGGCATTCCCGTCGCGGAACATGTCGTGGCGACCATCGAAGCCGCCCGCGAACAAGAACCGATGTCCCGGCCCTATGTGGCCAAGCCCATGAACGAAGGGTCCAGCGTCGGCGTGCATATCGTCCGCGAAGGCGACAACGAGCCGCCGTTCGAAGGATCGGGCTGGAACTACGGCGAAGAGGTGATGTTCGAACGCTACATCCCCGGGCGCGAACTGACCGTCTCGGTGATGGGCGGGAATGCGGTTGCGGTGACCGAAATCACCACGTCGCGCGGATTCTACGACTACGACGCCAAGTATGCCGACGGCGGGTCGATCCACGTGATCCCGGCCGAGGTCGACAAGGACATCTATGACCAGGCGATGGACATGTCCGAACGGGCGTTCAAGGCGATCGGCTGCCGCGGCGTGGCGCGGACCGATTTCCGCTACGACGGCGATACCCTCTACATGCTTGAAATCAATACCCAACCGGGCATGACGCCCACCTCCCTGGTGCCGGAACAGGCCGCCCATACGGGCCTGTCTTTTCAGGATTTGGTCGTCTGGATGGTTGAACAGGCGGAGTGCGATTGATGACCGATAAGAAAACGGACAACGAGACCACCAAGGCGGAAGGAAAGCGCCGCGCCCGAAATCAGAGCGCGCCGAGAAAACGCGTCCTGCGCGGCCGGCTCAGCCGGGCCGTGATGGTCGGCGGTCTGACGGCGGTCCTGCTGGGGGCGGGTGCCGGCGGTTGGTGGGTATGGTCCAACAATGTGGTGTCCGGGCTCTATACCCAGGCCAAGGATTGGACGATCGGCCAGACGGCCGAGGCCGGATTGCGCATCGACGATATTCTCGTGACCGGGCGTTCGCAAACCTCGCGCCAGGATCTTCTGGCGGCGCTGCGCCTGCGGCGTGGCGCGCCGATGTTCGGCTTCGATCCGGAACAAACCCGCCAGCGCATCGAACAATTGCCCTGGGTCAAACGTGCCGTGGTCGAACGCATGCTGCCGGGCACGGTCATGCTTCATATCGATGAGCGCACGCCGCTGGCCCTTTGGCAGAACAAGGGCGTGTTTCAGCTGATCGACGAAGAAGGCGTGGTGATCTTGAAGAAGGGTCTGGAGCGGTTTTCCGATCTGCCCATCGTTGTCGGCCCCGACGCGCCCAAGCATGCCAAGGCATTGTTGGAAACCCTTAGGGCCGAGCCCGACCTGATGCATCTGGTGCGTGCCGCCGTGCGGGTTTCCGGCCGCCGCTGGACCCTGACCCTGGATAACGGCATCGACGTGCAACTGCCCGAAGACGACCCGGCCGGGGCCTGGCTGCGGCTGGCCGAGTACGAACGACAGCACAAGGTCTTGGCACGCGATGTCGAAGTTCTGGATTTGCGCCTGCCGGACCGCCTGATCGTCCGTAAGGCGGCAAAGCCGCGCCCGCCCCGCAAACCCAAGGGCCAAGAAACCTGATCCTGGCTGAAACCTGAACAAGAACCGCAGATCACAGAATATCGAGACGACCGAAATGAACAATCCACTGGGAAATACGAAACCGCGCAACGGGCTGGTTGCCGCATTGGACCTGGGGTCTTCCAAGATTTCCTGTCTGATCGCGCGCCTGGGGACGGGCGTGGCGGGCAATCAGGTTGCCGCCCGGGTTGTCGGTATCGGGCATCAAAAATCACATGGCCTGAAATCGGGCAGTGTGATCGATCTGGAAGCGGCCGAAGCGACCATTCGCGCCACGGTCGAAGCCGCCGAGGCCATGGTCGGTGAAAACATCCAAAAGGTTCTGGTCAACCTTTCCTGCGGCAAACCCAAATCCATGCTGGTTGCCCATGAAGCCGACATCGGCGGCCGTGAGATCGAAGAAGCGGATCTGTACCGCGTATTGTCGGCGGACCAGGTCACGGCTGAAACGCCTGCCGGCCACGAATTGATCCATTCCATACCCGTCGGCTATTCGGTTGATGACAACCGCGGCGTGCGCGACCCACGTGGCATGTACGGCTCGCGCCTGGGCGCCAATCTTCATCTGGTCACGGCGCAGTCGGGGCCGGTCAAGAACTTGCGCACGGTGGTTGACCGCTGCCATCTGGAAATCGAGGCCCTGGTGGCCACGCCCTTCGCGTCGGCGCTGGCCTGTCTGGTCGATGACGAACGGCAATTGGGCACCACCTGTATAGATATCGGCGGCGGCACGACATCGCTGGCCATTTTCTGCGATGGCGAACTGGTTCACACGGATGTCATTCCGCTGGGCGGCGGTCATATGACCAACGACATTGCCCGGGGCCTGTCGACGCCGCTGGAAAGTGCCGAACGCATGAAGACGCTGTTCGGCTGCGTCATTCCGTCGCCGTCCGACGACGCGGAAATGATCACCGTGCCGTTGATCGGCGAAGACAAGGAAGCGGCACAGACGCAGGTGCCGCGTTCGGTCCTGTTGGGCATTGTCCGGCCCCGGGCCGAAGAAATCATGGAGCTTGTACGCGACCGCCTGACGGCCAGCGGGTTCGACAAAGCCATCGGTCAGCGCGTTGTGCTGACCGGCGGTGCGAGCCAGCTGTCCGGTTTGGTGGAACTCGCCGGAGACGTGCTCGGCCGCCAGGTTCGCCTGGCCCGGCCGCGCGGTGTCGAGGGGCTATCGGAAGCGGTTTCAGGGCCGGGATTCGCAACCTCGGTCGGGTTGATCCGCTATGCCGTGGAAAACCCCTTGGAAGTGGCTGGGGGTGACTTTCAGCCGATCAAGGAACGCAGTGGCGCTTTTGGGCGCTTTGGGCAGTGGCTGCGGGAGAATTTCTGAATGAGGAGCAATCTACCTGTTTTTAACCAATCCCCTGAATGCGGCCGCGCAGAGACCGGTCGTCGTTGCATTTATTCAGGCGGCGAGTAATCATCGGAGGCAGAGAAATGAGCATCAACATTACAGTACCTGAAGATAACGAGGCGCCGGAGCTGAAGCCTCGTATCAGCGTGATCGGCGTCGGTGGCGCCGGCGGTAACGCCGTGAGCAACATGATCGCGGCAAATCTGGAAGGCTGCGACTTCATCGTCGCCAACACGGACGCACAAGCCATAAAGGGATCCAAGGCCGAACGCCGCATCCAGTTGGGAACGGGTGTGACCAAGGGCTTGGGTGCGGGCTCCAAGCCCGAAGTGGGCAGGGCGGCCGCCGAGGAATCGATTTCCGAAATCCTGGCCGAGCTGGATCAATCCAATATGGTGTTTATCGCCGCCGGCATGGGCGGCGGTACGGGTACCGGGGCGGCCCCTGTGATCGCCAAGGCGGCCCGTGAACACGGCATCCTGACCGTCGGCGTGGTGACCAAACCCTTCCAGTTCGAAGGCAGCCATCGCATGCGTCTGGCCGAACAGGGCTTGGACGAGCTTGCCGGCTATGTCGATACCCTGATCATCATCCCCAACCAGAACCTGTTCCGCGTCGCCAACGAGAAGACGACCTTCGCCGATGCCTTCAAAATGGCGGACGACGTGCTGTATTCCGGGGTGCGTTCCATCACCGACCTGATGGTCATGCCGGGCCTGATCAACCTGGATTTCGCCGACGTGCAGTCGGTCATGCAGGGCATGGGCCGGGCCATGATGGGCACGGGCGAAGCCGCCGGTGAACGCCGCGCATTGGATGCGGCCGAAGCGGCGATTTCAAACCCCTTGTTGGACGATGCCTCCATGCGCGGTGCGCGCGGCGTGCTGATCAACATCACGGGCGGCGACGACATCACCCTGTTCGAAGTGGACGAAGCCGCCAACCGGGTGCGTGCCGAAGTCGACGAAGATGCCTACATCATCATCGGCTCGGCCTTCGATCAGTCCATGGAAGGTTCCATGCGGGTGTCCGTCGTGGCCACGGGCCTGGAAGCGGCCGAAGGCGAGCAACCTTCGCATCTGCATATCCTCAACCAGGCTCAGCGGATCGAGCCGGTGCGTGTGCCGCGCCCGGAAGAGGAAGCGGAGGTCGAAGCACCTGCGGTCGTCGCCATTCACGACGAAGCACCTGCGGTTGCTGAAGCCGGGGAAATGGCCGAAACGGCAGACGAATCGGACTTCGATTCGGCTGAAACCGCGCCCTATGCGGAAACTGCCGAGGCCGAAGCCGAGCCCATTGATGACACCGTGGGCAGTGAACCCGAAGCGGCCGATGCGGCACCCGCGGAACTTCAACCCCGCGTGCCGGCGGCCATGCCGGGTGCGGGCAACGTGGAATCCTTCATTCCGCCCCGTGCCGTCGAGGTCGAAGACGATGACGACATGGACGGCCCCGCGGCCGGTGCCGATCCTTTCGAAGTCGCGGCCATGGTCAACGGATCAAGCGTCGAGGACGACGCGCCGAAAGTCGGCGGATTGCTGCGCCGAGGCAAGAAAGAAGGCGGCGGCATGTCGCTGTTTGAACGGGTCACGGGCACCGGTAGGGCTAAAAAACCCGAGGAACCTGCGGTTTCCGAGGTTTCTCCGGCGGCTCAGGCACCTGCCCAGGAAGCGGAGCGGGGCACCATCGACGCCCTGATCCGGTCACGCACGGCGACCCCGCAGGCGGATTCCACGCCGGCTCCGGCCCCAGTTCAAATGCCGACACCGGTCCAATCGGCACCGGCCAAAGTCGAACAGCCGGCCGCCCCGGCACCGCAGAAGGCTTCTTTGGGTGGGGTTGATCCTGCCGATCGGTTGCCCTCGGCGGAAACGGAAGACGACCTTCTGGATATTCCGGCGTTCCTGCGCAGGCAGGCCAACTGAAAGGACGGTGGAACACCGTAACATTCGGAAACAATTAGTGATTTGAGGGAATCCCGGGTTCTGTCCTATTCAGGAACCCGGGATTTCTTTAATGCCACTGCGGTTTTGTCCGAATAGGGCGTGAACCGGCGGGGGCGAAATGAAAGTGACCCGGGCCTGCTGCCGGAACAGGCGGAAAGGCCCGCAAATGTAAAGAATAACGGGGAACCTGATGGGTTTGACCACAGTCGGCCAGAAAGACCAGCACCGCGGAACCGCCGCCAAGAAGGCCGTCCGCCAGCGGACGTTGAAGACGTCCGTGTCGCTGACCGGGATCGGCCTGCATTCCGGCGCTGACGTCACCCTGACCCTGCATCCCGCACCTGCTGATTACGGCATTCATTTCAACCGCACGGACGTAGCCGACGACGGCGCCGAAAAAGGGGCCGTTGCCGCGCGTTGGGACCGGGTCGCCGATACACGTTTGTGCTCGGCCCTGGCCAACGATCACGGCGTGTCCATCGGTACGGTCGAACACCTGATGGCGGCGCTTGCCGGTTGCGGGATCGACAACGTGCATATCGACCTGGACGGCCCGGAAGTTCCGGTCATGGACGGCAGTTCGCAGCAGTTCGTCGAGGTGATCCGCGAAGCCGGCGTGGTCGAGCAAGCCGCCGACCGCCGGGTTATCCGGGTGCTCAAGCCGGTTTCCGTGGAAACGGAAAACGGTCGGGCGGAACTTTCGCCGGCACCGGTATTTTCCGTTGATTTCCAGATTGAATTCCAAAGCCAGGCCATCCGCAGCCAGCATCTGCGCCTTGGCGTAGTCAACGGCGCGTTTTGCAAGGAACTGGCCAATGCGCGGACGTTCGGCTTCATGCACGAGGTCGAAGCCATGCAGAAGGCCGGTCTTGCCCGGGGCGGCTCGCTCGACAATGCGATCGTGATCGACGGTGATACGGTCCTGAACGATGGTGGTTTGCGCCACGAAGACGAATTCGTCCGCCATAAGGCGCTGGATGCGGTCGGTGACCTGTATCTTGCCGGCGGCCAGATCATCGGGGCTTACCGGGCGGAACGCGCCGGCCATGCGATCAACAATGCCTTGTTGCGCAAGCTGTTCGAAACCCCGGATGCTTGGTGCTATGACGTGCTGCGCGGGGACGAATCCAAAACCGCCATGGACGGCGGAATTCAGGCTGAAACCGCCCAGGTCTGATTGTTTCATTCATGGTCAGTGCATGCGGCGCCCCGGGGCGCCGTTTTCATTTATGATCGTGGATTGTGTCCGGAACTTATGGATGGGCTTGCGATCCGTGAAAATTTGCCCAAATCCGATCGATGAAGATGATTTTGGCCTTTTTGAAAAGCTCCCCTTGCATGGTATATTCGGCGCCCCCGGTGTCCTGTTCAGGGATGCTGCCCGGATGCTTGACCTTGAGGCATGAGAACTGAAAACCCCCAGCCGATGAGAATGTCCACGCGGATCAAATTCCTTATGCCCTTGTTGGCGGTTTCGCTGTTCCTGGGCGCCTGTTCGATCTTCGACGAGGAAAAGCCCGTCTATGTGGAAAAGCCCGTGGACGAGCTGTACAACCGCGGTGTCGATCTGATGGCGGGCCGGAAATTCGCCGATGCGGCGCTGACCTTTGAAGAGGTCGAACGCCAGCATCCCTATTCGGTCTGGGCCACCAAGTCGCAGATCATGGCGGCCTATGGGTATTACAAATCGAATAATTACGACGAGGCCATCGCCGCGTTGGAGCGCTTTATTCAGCTGCATCCGACCCATAAGGACGTGGGCTATGCCTACTATCTGAAGGGGCTGACCTATTACGAACAGATTTCCGACGTCACCCGTGATCAGTTAATGACCACCCTGGCGCTGGAAAGCCTGAACGAAGTCCTGACCCGCTTCCCGGACAGCAAGTTCGCGCGGGATGCCAAGTTCAAGATGGAACTGACCTACGATCACCTTGCCGGCAAGGAAATGGAGATCGGGCGGTACTATCACAATCAGCATCAGTACCTTGCGGCCATCAATCGCTTTCGCACCGTGGTCGACAAATACCAGACGACCACCCATGTGCCCGAAGCCCTGCATCGGTTGACAGAAGCTTATCTTGCCCTGGGCCTGAAGGACGAGGCGCGCAAAACGGCATCGGTTCTGGGCCATAACTTCCCGGGCAGCGAGTGGTATATGGATTCCTACGAGATGCTGACCGGTGAAAACGTCCGGCCCCAGGAAGCAGAGAAGTCCTGGTACGACAGAGTTAAGTTCTGGTAAGGCGGAAGATCGGTCCATGCTGACGAGCCTGACCGTCAGGGATGTGGTGCTCATTGACCGCCTTGTGCTGGAATTTCCGGCCGGGCTTTGCGTTCTGACGGGCGAAACGGGAGCCGGTAAATCGATCCTTCTGGATGCCCTTGGTTTGGCGCTCGGCGTTCGCGCCGAAGCCCGCCTTGTCCGCGCGGGCGGCGGCCCGGCCACGGTTACGGCCGCTTTTCAGGTCGCCCCGGGTGCCCCGGTTCTGACCACGCTTCAGGAACACGGCATTCCCCCCCTGGATGAACAGGGCGAGGACGGTGGCACGGTCATTCTGCGCCGGACCTTGACCGCCGACGGCCGCTCCAGGGCCTTCATCAATGACGAGCCGGTCAGTGTCGGCCTGTTGAAGCGCATCGGCGAAGATTTGGTCGAAATTCATGGCCAGTTCGACAATCACCGCCTGTTGAACCCGGTCCAGCACCGGGATCTGCTGGATGCGTTTGGCGGTCTGGGCCCAGCCGTCACGGCCTGCCGCAAAGCCTGGGACATCTGGCAGCAGGCGGCGGAAGTGCGGCAAAAGGCCGCGGACGAGCTGGAAGCCGCCCGCCGGGACGAGGAATTTCTGCGTCATGCGGCGGCGGAACTTGGTGCCCTGGCCCCGGAAGAAGGCGAAGAAGACCGCCTGGCCCAGGATCGGGCCGTGATGATGCATGGCGAGAAGGTCGTTGAAGGCATGAATCGGGCGCAGGCGGCTCTGAACAATGGCCGCGGCGTCGAAGACGGCCTGCAGACGGCATTGCGTGAATTGGAAAGCGTTGCCGAAAAAGCAGGCGGCGCGCTTGAAGACACCATCGCCGCCCTGGGCCGTGCGCTGGATGAAACGGCGGAAGTGGGAACCTTGCTGAACCGGGCCTTCCAGGCGGTCGATCTGGATCCGCAGAAGCTTGAACAGACCGAGGAACGCCTGTTCGCCCTGCGTGCCCAGGCGCGCAAGCACAACGTCCAGGTCGATGACTTGCCGGCGCTGCTGGCCAGGATGGAAGCCCAGATCGCCGCCGTCGATACGGGGTCGGGGGAATTGCAGCGCCTGGAACAGGCCGAAGCCGAAGCCCGCAAAACCTATATCCGCGCCGCCGGAAGTTTAAGCGAGGCCCGGAACAAACAGGCGGCCAAGATGGACCGGGCGATCCTTGACGAATTGGAGCCCCTGCATTTGAAAGGGGCCCGGTTCGAAACCCGCTTGACGGCCCTGGACGAAGACGCCTGGGGCCCGGCGGGGATGGAAAAAGTGCAATTCCTGATCGCTACCAATCCGGGCGCCGCCCCGGGCCCCTTGAACAAGATCGCATCGGGGGGCGAGTTGGCGCGCTTCATGCTGGCGCTGAAGGTCGTTCTGGCCGATGCGGACCCGGTGCCGACGCTGATTTTCGACGAAGTGGACGCCGGGATCGGCGGCGCCACGGCGGCGGCCGTGGGCGAACGTTTGGCCCGCCTGGGCGGGGCCGTGCAGGTCTTGGTGGTCACCCATTCGCCGCAGGTCGCAGCCCAGGGGGCCGCCCATCTGAAGGTTCAAAAATCGGCCGAGAAGGACAGTACGGCAACCACCGTCGCCGTGCTGGGGGCGGACGAGCGGCGCGAGGAAATCGCCCGCATGCTGGCCGGCTCCGAAGTGACGGAAGAAGCCCGCGCGGCGGCCCTTTCCCTGTTGGACCTTCGGGCTTCGTAATGCCGGGTGACGGAAATACCGGGGGCGACGACCTACGCGCCGTGCCGGTCGATATCCTGCGGCCCGAAGACGCGGCGGTCGAACTGGAACGCCTGGCGGCGGAAATTGCCCAACACGACCAAGCTTATTATCAGAACGATGCACCGACGGTCAGCGACGCGGACTATGACGCCCTGCGCCTGCGTAACGACGCCATCGAAGCCAAATACCCTAAGCTGATCCGGGCGGACAGTCCGTCCAAACGGGTCGGTGCCGCCCCGGCGGAAGGTTTCGCCAAGGTCGTGCATTCCGTGCCCATGCTGTCCCTGGCCAACGCCTTCAGCGAAGAAGACGTGGCCGATTTTCTGGACCGGGTGCGGCGCTTTTTGAACCTTCCCGGCGACGAAGCGGTGGAGGTCATGGCCGAGCCCAAGATCGACGGCCTGTCCGTGACCGCGCGCTATGAAAAAGGGGTTTTCGTCATGGCGGCGACCCGGGGCGACGGCCGGGAAGGGGAGAACATCACCGAGAACATGCGCACCCTGGGCGATCTGCCGGAGCGCATTACCCCAAAAGACCTGTTGGGGAACGGCATTCCGGATGTGTTGGAAGTCCGGGGCGAGGTTTATATGGCCAAATCCGACTTCCTGGCCCTGAACGCACGGCAGGAAGCGGCGGGGGCCAAGGTTTTCGCCAACCCGCGCAATGCGGCCGCCGGCTCCCTGCGCCAGAAAGATCCCGCCGTGACGGCGGCCCGGCCGCTTAAGGTGTTTTTCTATTCATGGGGCGAGGTCTCGGATGTGACCTGGCAGACCCAGGAAGAATTCAACCAGCGCCTGACCGAATGGGGCTTCCAGGCCAATACCCGGGCCAGGCTGTGCCGGTCCGTGGACGACATCATGGCGGAATACCGGCAAACGGAACAAGACCGGGCGGCGCTCGACTACGACATCGACGGCATGGTCTACAAGGTCAACCGCCTGGATTGGCAGGAACGCCTGGGCCAGGTTTCCCGTGCCCCCCGCTGGGCGACGGCGCATAAGTTCGCGGCCGAAAAGGCGACCACGCAGCTTGAAAAAATCACCATTCAGGTCGGCCGCACCGGCACTCTGACGCCGGTCGCCAACCTGACCCCGGTGACCGTGGGCGGCGTGGTGGTTGGGCGCGCGACCCTGCATAACGAAGACTATATTCGCGACAAGGACATCCGCGAGGGCGATTGGGTCGTCATTCAGCGCGCCGGCGACGTCATTCCCCAGGTGGTCGAAATCGTGCCGGACAAGCGGCCCCAAGACGCAACGCCGTTTCAGATGCCGGAAGAATGCCCGGAATGCGGCAGTCTCGCCATCCGTGAAGAAGGCGAAGCCGCCAAGCGTTGCACGGGCGGGCTGATCTGTCCGGCCCAGGCGGTCGAACGCCTGAAACATTTCGTATCCCGCGATGCCTTTGACATCGAGGGCCTGGGGGCCAAGAACATTGAGACATTTTGGGCCGAAGGCTGGTTGACGTCGCCCGCCGATATCTTCGCCACCGACGACCTTGCGGCCAAACTGGAAGGGCGCGAGGGATGGAAGGAAAAATCCATCGAGAACCTGCGCAAGGCGATCGAGGAACGGCGGGAAATCGGGCTCGACCGCTTTATCTACGCGCTTGGGATTCGCCAGGTAGGACAAGCCACGGCGCGGCTTCTGGCCCGTACCTATGGTTCGTTCGATGCCCTGAAAGCCGCCATGGCGGCCGCCCAGGACCGGGATGGCGATGCCTATGCCGACCTGATCGACATCGACCAGATCGGGCCTTCCGTGGCCGACGACTTGCTGGGCTTTTTCGCCGAGGACCACAACAAACAGGTGTTGGCCCAGTTGGAAGCGGCCCTGACCATCAAGGATATGGAAACGGCGGATACCACGGGATCGCCCGTAGCCGGCAAGACCGTGGTGTTTACCGGCACGCTGGAAACCATGGGCCGGTCGGAAGCCAAGGCCAATGCGGAACGCCTGGGCGCCAAGGTTTCTGGCTCCGTGTCGAAAAAGACCGACTACCTTGTCGCCGGGCCGGGGGCGGGATCGAAGCTGAAAAAGGCGCAGGAACTGGGCGTTACCGTGATGACCGAAGAAGAGTGGCAGGCGCTGGTCAGCTAGATCCGAGCACCAAACCCCATCTTTGCCATTCCGCTTGTTCATCCCCGCCGAACTGGCGGTAGAACGCCTGGGCGCGGGCGTTGGTTTTCAGCACGTTCCATTCCATTTCGTCGTATCCGCCGCGCTTACCGAACGCGATCACTTGCGTGATCAGGGCCCGGCCCACGCCCTGGGCGCGCCAGGGCTCGGTCACGAACAGCATTTCCAGTTCCAGCGAGGGACGCAGGGAATGGGTGTAAATGGTGTCATAGACCGTGGCCATGCCGACGGCGGTGCCATCCGTATCCAGGGCCAGAACGGCCCGGAACGCCGGTTGTGGCAGGCTGGCCCGGCGGATGATCTCGTCCTCGGTGATGTCGACATGTTCGGCCCAGCCTTCGAATTCGGCCAACCCCTTGATCAGGGCGAGCAGGCCGGGGGCGTCTGCTTCCGCACTTTCCGGCGTCATCCAGCGAACGGTCATGTCATCTGTCATGGCCCATTCTCTATAAATGAAAAGGGGCGCCGAACGGAGCCCCTTTTGAAAGTCTTGAACGCGTGCCGCTGCGGCTTGTGTGATCAGTGCAGCTTACCCGGCAATGCATCGATGGCGTCGTCGATCAATGCGTTGGCCTTGCCGCCCTTGATGCTGTCGGCCAGCACCTGACGGGTGGCGGCCATGGCGACGTCGATGGTATGCGCCTTGACCTGTTCCAAAGCCGCGGCTTCGGCCTGGGCCAGACGGTCGACAGCCTGCTTTTCGCGCCGCGCCAGCGAATCCTTGAGACGCTGTTCGCCCTGTTTGGCCAGACGTTCGGCCTCTTCCTTGGCGGCGGAGACGATTTTCTTGGCCTCTTTCTGCGCGTCGCGCTGCTTTTTCTGATAATCAGCCAGCAGCTTCTGCGCTTCTTCGCGAAGCTTTTCCGCTTCTTCGATGTCGGCCTTGATCTTGTCCGCGCGCTCGTCAAGGGCGCCAGCGATCAACTTCGGAACCTTGAGGTAGATCAGCAGCCCGATAAAGGCGACGAAAGCGGTGGCGACCCAGAATGTGGGATCTTGCAGCATGTTTTCCATGTTCTCGCTCCCTTTCTAGGCCTGACGGGCCTTGGCGGCGGCGGCTACGGCCTTGTCGACGGCCTTGGCATCCGGCGCGTCACCGGTCAGCCGTTCGCAGGCGGCAGAGGCAACCTCGGAAGCCATGGCATCCAGTCCCGAAAGGGCATCTTGAAGCGCCTTGTCGATGGCGGCTTCGCCTTCCTTGATGCGGGCCTGCAGGGTTTGGTTCAGCTTCGCTTCTTCCGCATCCTGCTTGGTCTTGAGGTCGGCCTGCACCTTGACGATTTCCTCGTGCGCGGTGGCACGGGCTTCCGCCAGGGCTTTCTCATAGGCTTCGATGGCGGCTTCCGCCTCGGCCTTCAGTTCACCGGCGCGCTCCAGATTCTGTTCGATCTTCTTTTGCCGCGCCTCGAGGGCGCCGCCGATCCGGGGCACGCAAACCTTCCACATGATCAGGAACATGGCGGTGAACGAAATCACCAGCCAGATGATCTGGGGCACGTAGGTTGTGAAGTCCAATTGAGGCATGGAAAAACCTTCTTATCCCAAAGCCGTTGATCGTAACGGGTTCGGCCCGGCCGGGACGGAAACCGCCCCGGGCATGGGCAAACCCCGCAAGATCAGCCGAACAGAATGACCAGGGCGATAACCAGCGCGAACAGCGCGATGGCTTCAACCAGGGCGAAGCCCAGCATGGTCATCGGGAACACGGCAGCCTGGGCGCCGGGGTTGCGGCCGACGGCCTGGATGAACGAGGCAAAGATGGTACCGATACCGATACCGGAACCGATCACACCGATAACGGCCAGGCCGGCACCGAGCAGCTTCGCAGCTTGAACTTCCATGGGTTGATCCTTTCTTGATACTTGATCTGAGTGATTGGGTTGATTGACTAAACTGGTTTCAGGTGCGCCCTAGTGCAGATGCAGGGCGTCATTCAGGTACAGGCAGGTCAGGATGGTGAAAACGAAGGCCTGCAGGAAGGCGATAACGATTTCCAGACCCGTCAGCGCGACCACGAACAGCCACGGCGCCACGCCGAACACGCCCAGCGAGACGATGAAGCCGGCGAACACCTTCAGCAGCGTGTGACCGGCCAGCATGTTGGCGAACAGACGGACGCTGAGGGAAATCGGGCGCGACAGATAGGAAATAACCTCGATCGGGATCAGCAGCGGGGCCATCAGAAGCGGCACACCCGGCGGCATGAAGAACGAGAAGAAGTGCATTTTGTGCTTGGCCAGCGCGATCAGGGTCACGCCGACGAAGATCACCGCCGCCATGGTGAAGGTCACCACGATGTGGGAGGTGAAGGTGAAGCTGTAGGGAATCATGCCCAGCAGGTTGCCGAACAGAACGAACATGAACACCGTGAAGATGAAGGGGAAGTAGTTGCGCCCTTCGGATCCGACCGTGTCCTTCACCAGATTGGCGATGAAGACGTATGAAAGTTCCGCAATCGACTGCCAGCGGCCCGGGACCAGGGCGTTGCGGCGCATGCCAAGGATCAGGAAGGCGCTGACCACGACCACGGTCGCCACCATGAACAGCGACGAATTGGTAAAGGACGCATCCAGATTGCCGATCTTCAGCGGCACAAGGGTTTTGATCTCGAACTGAGCGAGCGGGCTGTGGTTCTCGGCCAAGGCTCGGTTTCCCGTCTTTCTATAACGTGTTTATGGCAGGTGCGGTTTTATCGGCGGTCTGTCTCGTCGGTTGGATTCTCATCCTTTTGATATCCCGCAGCGTAACCGTAGCCACGAGCCATCCGGTAGACGTTCAGAATGCCGGCGCATCCCCCTAGGATTATGAACACCAACATGAGCCAGGGCTTTGTATCGAGCCACTTATCAAGCAGCCAACCGATACCCAACCCAACGGCGACGGCGGAAACTAACTCAATGCCGACACGAAATGCAAGGCTAAGAGCGTTATTTGGTGGCTGTTCTTGGCGATTTTTTTGCGCATGCGAAAACCCGCCCCGTTCTCGGGCGCCGTCAATGCGGTTCTGAAGGCCGTCAAGGTCCGAATTGGGCCTTTCTTCGGTCATGAAAAACACCTGTTCATGAAGGATTTAAGGAGCCGGGGCGGAGATTACACCGTTCAGGGGCGATTGTCAGGCGCTCTCACGAAACCCTTCCGCCTGTTGCAGGTCGACGGAAACCAGCTGCGATACGCCGCGTTCCTGCATGGTCACGCCGAACAGTCGGTGCATGCGGGCCATGGTCATGCGGTGGTGGGTAATAACGATGAAGCGTGTTTCGCCCGCGGCGGCCATTTCATCCAGCATGGAACAGAATCGGTCCACGTTGGCGTCATCCAGCGGTGCGTCCACTTCGTCGAGCACGCAGATCGGGGCCGGGTTGGTCTGGAACACGCCGAACAGCAGGGCCAGGGCCGTCAGGGCCTGTTCGCCGCCCGACAGCAACGACAATACCTGAAGGCGCTTGCCCGGCGGGCTGGCGAAGATTTCCAGTCCGGCTTCCAGCGGATCGTCAGATTCAACCAGCTCCAGATGGGCCCGACCGCCGCCGAACAGGCGCTGGAACAGGACCTTGAAGTGTTCGTTGACCTCTTCGAACGACGCCAGCAGGCGGGCTCGGCCTTCGCGGTTGAGCTCATTAATCCCCTGGCGCAGCTTGTCGATGGCGGCAATAAGATCGCTTTTTTCCGTGGTCAGGCCTTCGACCTGTTCGGACAGTTCGGTCATTTCCTGATCGGCCCGCAGGTTGACCGGCCCCATGGTGTCGCGTTCGCGCAGCAGGCGGTCGACCCGTTTTTCCGAGGCTTCCAGGTCCGGCAGCGGTGCATCCGGGTCAAGTTCGGCCATTTCCCGCATTTTCTGCGGTCCGACCTGCAGGCGGTCGCGGATGCGCTCGATCAGGCCGTTGCTCGCCTGATCTGTCTGTTCCACGGCCCCTTCGGCGCGGACCCGGGTTTCGCGGGCAAGCGACAGATCGTGTTCGGCCTGGCGCAGGTCGCGGTCGGCTTCGGCCAGGGTGCTTTCCGCCTGGGCCAATTGGTCGGCCGCCGCGTTGCGCCGTTCTTCCGAACTTTGAATGGCGGTCAGCAATTCTTCGCGCTTGGCGGCGATTTCCGCCGGTTTCTGTTGCAGCGTTTCCAATTCGGCCTGCAGGGCCGTGGCCCGTTCGGCCAATTCACCCAATTGGGATTCGGACCGGGCGCGCCGCGTCACCCACATCTGGGATTCGGAGGCAACGGCGACCAGGCGCTGCTTGCGGCCCTCGGACGCCTGGAACAACTGGTCGTGGCGCGACCGGCATTCCATTTGATGGGTGCGCTTTTCCGCCAGCAACGTGCGTTTTTCGGCCAATGCCGTGCGCGCGGCTTCCAGATCGGGCAACTCGTTGCGTTCGGCCTCGACGGCGGCTTTCTGGGTTTGCGTTTCTTCCTGGTCGGCGGCGATGGAAGCCCGGGTTTCGGCCAGGGCGGCCAGCTTGTTCTGTACGGCGGCGGCCCGGTCCTTGACCTCGGCCAAGCGGTCGCGGGCCGCGTTGAAGGCGCGGTCGGCTTCGTTCAAGGCCTGGCGGGCGTCCCGTTCCTGGGTGCGCAGGGTTTCGGCGGCGGTTCTGGTGGCGTCGGCCGTGGCGCGCAGGGCTTCCACTGCCGTGCGCTCGGTCTCGGCCTTGGCGATGGCTTCGTTCAACCGGTTGCGTTGGGCCAGGCGCTGGGCGGCGGCGGTTTCCGCCCCTTCGGCAACGCGGAATCCGTCCCAGCGCCACAATCCGCCGGCACGGCTGACCAACCGCTGGCCGGGTCCGAGATCACCCTGAAGCCGTGCACCGTCGGCGGCGCTTTCGACCACACCGATCTGGCTGAGGCGGCGGTCCAGGGCGCGCGGGCCGTTGACGACTTCGGACAGGGCACGCACACCGGCGGGCAGGGCCGGCGGGTTGGCCATGGGCAGCAGGGCCCGCCAGCCGATCACGGCGCCGTCGCCGTCGTCGCCGGTGGCGGGGGCGGACAGGTCTTCGCCCAAGGCGGCGCCCAGGGCGTCTTCGAACCCTTTTTCCACGGAGACCTGATCCAGCATCGGTGGCAGGTCCGTTTCCGGCCCGGCGGCCAGAACGGTTTCCAGCGTGCGGATTTCCGTTTCCAGGGAGGTCAGTTCCGTCGACCGTTCACGGGCCGCCTGGGCAGCCTGTTCGGATACCTGGTCGGCTTCCGCGCGGGCGGCTTCGGTCGTGGTCAGGGCTTCACGGGCGGCGTCGGCGGTGGTGCGGGCTTCCTCGACCTTGGCATCGGCTTCCGCCAAGTCGACCAGATCGGCCGAACGAGATTCCAGCTCAGACTTCTGGGCTTCGGCGTCGGCGGCGCGCTGGGCCAACCGGTTCAGGCGGCTTTCCAATTCGTTTAGGCGTTGACCCAGGGCATTGCGCCGGGCTTCGGCGGCGGCAAGGTCATTGGTTTCCCGGTCGACGTCGCGGTCCATCTCGACCACGGCTTCGTCGGCGGCGGCGCGGTCTTCGGCGGCGGCGGCAAGATCATCCGCCTCCTGGGCCTGGGCGGCTTCGATTTCCTGCTTTTCGGCGGCGAGACGTTCGACCGCTTCGGCCGCATCGGCCATCAGGCCCTGTTCGCGTTCGCGGTCCCGGCCGGTTTGTTCCAGCCGACCGCGGATTTCTTCCATGGTTTGGGCGACGCGGGCTTCTTCTTCGTCCAGGCCGTCACGGGCAAGCGTCAGGCGCTGCAATTCGGCCGCTGCCGTGGCTTCGCCCTGGCGCAGTTCGGGCAGGCCTTCGGCGGCATGGGCCTGCCGTGTCGTCGCGGCGGCCGTACGCTGGGAAAGTTCCGTCACAGCCTGTTCGGCTTCTTTCAGGTTGGAACGGGCCTTGTCGCGGGCGGTTTCCGCATTGGTCCACAGAATATGGAACAGAGTGGCCTCTGCCTTGCGGATGTGGTCCGACAGATTGCGGTAGCGGGTCGCCTGGCGTGCCTGTTTCTTCAGATTGTTCATCTGGGCATCCAGGGTGATCAGGATGTCGTCCAGGCGTTCCAGATTGGCTTCGGCCCCCTTCAGGCGCAATTCGGCTTCGTGGCGGCGGGAATGCAGGCCGGTGATCCCGGCGGCTTCTTCCAGCAGCAACCTGCGTTGGGCCGGTTTGGCGTTGATGACCGTACCGATGCGGCCCTGACTGACCAGGGCGGTCGAACGTGCGCCCGTCGCCTGATCGGCGAACAGCAGCTGCACGTCGCGGGCGCGGACTTCCTTGCCGTTGATGCGGTAGGTCGAGCCTTTTTCGCGCTCGATTCGCCGGGTAACTTCAAGTTCATCCGTGTCGTTGAATTGGGCCGGGGCCTTGCGTTCGGCGTTGTCCAGGGTCAACGCGACCTCGGCGATGTTGCGCGACGGCCGGTCCTGCGTGCCGGAAAAGATGACGTCTTCCATCTCCGTGCCGCGCATCTGTTTGGCCGAGGTTTCGCCCATGACCCATTTCAGGGCCTCGACCACGTTGGATTTGCCACAGCCGTTGGGGCCCACGACACCGGTCAGGCCCGGTTCGATGAACAGCTCGGTCGGGTCGACGAAGGATTTGAATCCGAGAACCCGTATTTTCCTGAAATTGAGCAAGCTGCCTCGCCGATCCTGACCGGATGTCTAAACCAATACTTATTTCTTGAGCGCGCGCTCGATGATGTCCGCGAACACGGCAAAATCCTGTGCCCCGGACACTTTCTCGCCCGCGACGATGAAGAACGGCGTGGCGTCCACCCCGTGATCCTTGTTCCCCGCCGCGGCCGTGCGCTGAATGCCTTGCAGAAGTTCCTCGCTGCGTAGGCAGGCATCGACCTGAGAGGCCGACATGCCGCCCTTCTTGGCGGTAGCCTGAAGAGCCGCCAAGCCGTCGGGTGCCTGACCCCACAGTCCCTGATCGCGGAACATGATGCTGGTCATGGCGAAATACCGCAGAGGACCGGCGCAACGCGCGATCATATGCGCCGCCATGGCCCGCTGGCCCAGGGGGAAATCGCGGAAGATCATCTTCACCTTTCCGGTGTCGATGTACTTTTCCTTGATCTGGGGCAGGGTCTTTTCGTGGAATTCGCGGCAATGCGGGCAGCCCAACGACGCATACTCGATAATCGTCACCGGCGCGTCGGCCTTGCCGAGCACCATTTCCGAAAGCATGCCGTCGACGCCTTCCAGCGCTTTCGCTGGCCCCGCGAAGGGCCCGGAAACCGCTAAAACCAACGTCAAAACGAACGCAAGACCTTGTGCTATACGCAGCAAATCTACCTCCCAATACACAAGATGTTGATGAATATAGAATCGGCCCCGATCCGGAGTCGACTCCTTTCGCTAAATCTTTGAAATGCGTCAGCATTCCGTAAATTATCCACCGCCGCCCCGGCGGCGCAGAATGGCTTCGCCCAGGCCTTCCAGGGCCTTGCGCAGGTCGGGGTCGGTGACGGATTTAAGCTCGTCTTCCAGCGCGGCCTTCTCGGCCGGGCCCAGCAGGCGCGGTTCGGCGGATTGTTCCTTGGCCCGCCGGGGCAGGGGGCGTTGAAAGATATGGATGCCCTTGACCGCGCTGTATCCGAAGTAGGCATTCACCTTTTCGATGATCAGGGGTTCCAGGTGCTGTACCTCGGTGGCGACGGCGGATGTGCCGACCTGCAGATGCAGCAGCCCGTCGTTGCGCCGCCCGCGGGGAAAGACGATGCGGTCGGGCAGGGTGTGCCGGGCCAGAAGTTCGCCCGCGATTTCGGGCCAATGGCGGATGATGTCGCCTTCGGCAAAGCCGCGCCGGCCATAGGCGGCGGCGGTCAGCTTGCCCAGGGTTTGGCCGACGGCGCGGGCCCCGCCTTGGCGGCGGCGGCGAATTTTCGGTTTTTCCGGGTCTTGGGACATAAGCGTTCTTGCGCCATCCATGGGCTTGCGGCGGCAAATGTGTCCCCCTTTCCTGACCGGAGGGGACGTGGCATTAACGGGGGATGCATTTAACGGGTCAGGTGCCCCTCCCTGCAAGAGGCATGGGGCGCAAGCCGGGGGATAACATGCAAATTGCCGGGAGCCGTCCACTGACATGAATGTTTCCTCTGCCGGCGACGGCCCGGCCCAGACCTTGCTGGATTGGTACGACCGGCACCGCCGAATTCTCCCGTGGCGCGCCCCGCCCGGTCGGCGGGCAGCGCCCTATCATGTGTGGCTTTCGGAAATCATGCTCCAGCAGACCACGGTGGCGACGGTAAAAAGCTATTTTGACCACTTTGTGGCACGCTGGCCGCGCATCGAGGATTTGGCGGCGGCGGACCTGGACGATGTGCTGCATGCCTGGCAGGGGCTGGGTTATTACGCGCGGGCCCGCAATCTGCACAAATGCGCCCGCGTGGTGGCCGCGGACCACGGCGGGCGGTTTCCGGAAACGGAAGACGGCCTGTTGGCCCTGCCGGGCGTCGGGCCCTATACGGCGGCGGCCATCGCCGCCATCGCCTTTGACCAACCGGCATCACCGGTGGATGGGAATATCGAGCGTGTGGTCGCGCGCCTGCGCCTGATCAGCACACCCTTGCCGCAGGGCAAGAAACCGATCCAGGCGGCGGCCCGGGAACTGACCCCCATCGCCCGCCCCGGCGATTTCGCGCAGGCCATGATGGATCTGGGTGCGACCATCTGCACGCCCCGCAACCCGAAATGCGTTCTATGTCCCTGGGAAGGGTTTTGCGCCGCCCGACAGGCCGGGGAGCCCGAGACCTATCCCCGGCGCGCGCCGAAAAAAGCCAAGCCGACCCGCTATGGCGTAGTTTTCTGGATCGAGGATGCCGTCGGCCGGGTATTGCTTCGCCGCCGGCCGGAAAAGGGCCTTTTGGGCGGGATGATGGAAGTGCCGTCGACGGACTGGCGCGAGGAGCCGTGGGAGACCGCAGCTGCGTTCGACCATGTGCCGGTCGAAACAGGGCCTTGGGTTGAGGCCGGCGAGGTCCGCCACACCTTCACCCATTTCCATCTGCGGCTTGCAGTGGTGCGGGGGACGGCGCCGACCGAGGCGACCGGCAAAGATACGGCCGGGGACGCGGCACAGGGCATTTGGGTTCATCCCCGTGATTTCGGGGATCAGGCGCTGCCGACCTTGATGAAAAAGGTGGTTCGTCAGGTTTTGAACGGCTGATCCAGTTCCAGGGTCATGAAAAAACTGTGCGGGTCCGGGCCGTAATCGGCAAAGGGCCCCGTGGGCGTGAAACCCGCACCCGCGTATAGCCGCTGGGCTGCTTCGAACGCGGCGGAATGCCCGGTTTCAAGGCTGAGGCGCCGATAGCCGCGACGCTGTGCCTCATCGATCACGAAATCGAGCACTCGTCGGGCGATGCCGGTGCCGCGTCGTTCCGCCACCGTATGCATGGATTTGATTTCGCCGTGATGGGGATCGATCTCGCGCAGGGCGGCACAGCCGATGATCGTGCAGCCATCCCAGACCGACCAGAACGTGACGTCCGCCGCCTGAAGGCCCGAATGATCCAGCGCATAGATGCTGTCCGCCGGGGTGACGGCAGCCATATGGGCCAGATGGGCCCGCACCAGGGCAATGGTGTCTTCGCCGCTTAGATCGTCTTCGCGGAATTCCATCGCCCTGCCGTCACCTTATGTCAAGCGGATGCCCGGCCTAGTCGTCGTAGGCCATCAGCGAACTGAACGGCACGTCCAACTTGTCCCGGCCCTTGAGGAACGTCAATTCGATCAGGCAGGTCGCGCCGACCACCTCGGCCCCGGCATTGCGCAGCAGATCGATGGAGGCCGCCATGGTCCCGCCGGTTGCCAACAGGTCATCCATGACGACGACGCGCTGGCCCGGTTTGACCGCGTCCTTTTGGATTTCGAGGGTGTCCGTGCCGTATTCCAGGGCGTATTCGTGGGAAATGGTTTCGCCGGGAAGCTTGCCTTGCTTGCGGACCATGATGAACCCGCAACCGAGTCTCGATGCCAGGGGGGCGGCAGTCAGAAACCCACGCGATTCGATGCCTGCAAGAAGGTCGGGCTGGTAGCCCGAGACGATTTTGGCCAAGCGGCCGAGCGCCACCTGCCAGGCGTCGGGATGCGCCAGCAAGGTTGAAATGTCGTAAAACAGAATCCCTGGAATGGGAAAATCGGGAATGCCCCGGATGTGTTCCTTCAGGTCCATATGTCCCCCCTATGAATGATAATGATGCCGAGCAAATTGCGGCGGCATCCTATTGGATTGACGTATGGCCTTGCAATCGCGTCCTATGGGTATATCGACTGTAAGGCTGGACGGTCACATGACGAACGTCTTTTACCGGGATCTCAAAACCGAACTGCCCACCGCCGTGAAGGGGGAGGGCATTTATCTGATCGACGACACCGGCAAGCGTTATCTGGATGCTTCGGGCGGGGCTGCGGTTTCCTGCCTGGGCCATAGCGATGCGGACGTTATCCAGGCCATCAAGGATCAGGTCGATCAGGTTGCGTTCGCCCATACGGGATTTTTCACGACACGGCCGGCGGAAGACCTGGCCGAATTCCTGGTCGATGCGGCCCCCGATGAAATCGGCATGGTTTATTTCCTTTCCGGTGGCTCGGAAGCGGTCGAATGCGCGTTGAAAATGGCGCGTCAGTACTTCTTAGAGATCGGTGCCCCGGAACGCACCCGCTTCATCGCCCGGCGGCAGAGTTATCACGGCAATACCCTGGGGGCCCTTTCGGTCGGCGGCAACGTCTGGCGGCGCGAGCCCTACAAGGACATGCTGATGCCAGCTTCGCACATCGCGCCTTGCTATCCCTACCGAGAGCGGGGCGAAGGCGAAAACGACGAGGAATACGGCCTGCGCATCGCCAATGAATTGGAAGCGGAAATCGAACGCCTGGGGCCGCGCAACGTCGCCGCTTTTATCGCCGAAACGGTGGGCGGGGCGACGGCGGGGGTGCTGGCCCCCGTGCCCGGATATTTCAAACGCATACGCGAGATTTGCGATAAATACGGCGTGCTGATGATCCTGGACGAAGTGATGTGCGGCATGGGCCGCACGGGTACCTTGTTCGCCTGCGAGCAGGATGGTGTGGCGCCGGATATCGTCTGTGTCGCCAAGGGCCTGGGTGCCGGGTACCAGCCGATCGGCGCGACCTTGGTGTCCGCGAAAGTCTATGACGCCTTCAAGAACGGCAGCGGGGCGTTTCAGCACGGTCATACCTATATGGGGCATCCCACCGCCTGTGCGGCGGCGCTTGCCGTGCAGCGCAAGGTGCGGGACGCCAACCTGCTGGACAACGTCAAGGCCATGGGCGACGCATTGGTCGAACGGCTGCACGAACGATTGGGCAATCATCCCCATGTGGGGGACATCCGGGGGCGGGGACTGTTTCAGGGGATCGAGCTGGTCGCCGACCGGGCGACCAAGCAAACCCTCGACCCGACATTGAAGGTGCATGCCAAGGTCAAGCACAACGCCTTCCGGCGCGGGTTGATCTGCTATCCGGCGGGCGGTACCGCCGATGGCGCCAAGGGGGACCATATTCTTCTGGCCCCGCCCTTTATTATCGATCCGGCGCAAATCAACGAACTGGTCGATCTGCTGGGTGATGCGATCGATGCGACGCTAAGCGAAGCCGGGGTTATGTGATCCTGGAACGGTGCCGGGTGCGGATGGAATGAACGGGGGCAGGAATATGAGCGTAAGGCGGGTGATTACCGCAGTAACGGTTGCGTTGTCAGTGGCGGGATATGCCGGCAGGCTTGCCGCGAACGAGACGATCACGATCGGAACCGGCAGTTCGAAAGGGGTGTACAGCACTCTGGGGCGCGCCATATGCGCCGTTATAAAGGCCAGGCGCGCGGGGTATGACTGCAAGGTGGCAACCACGAAGGGGTCTATCGACAACATTATCGGGTTGAAAAAGGGCACCTTCGATATCGGTATCGTTCAATCGGACGTTCAGTACCATGCCGTTAATGGAACCGGCGTGTTCGCGAATGTCGGTGCGCTCACTGAAATGCGGTCCATGTTTTCCGCCCATACGGAGGCGTTAAGCCTTCTGGCAAGGGGCGATGCGAATATCTCCGATTGGGAACGCTTGGCAGGGAAACGTCTGAATATCGGGAAGTTAAAATCAGGTACGAATTCTACTTTGCGGCTGATGATCGAAGCGCAGGGATGGGCGACAAAAGACTTCCGTGCGGTCAAGACGATGGACCTTGCGCAACAGCAGTCGGCATTTTGTGATGGTGCCATCGATGTGGCGTCATTCCTTGCGGGGCATCCAAATTCGGCGGTGACCCACCTAATTACGAAATGTGGGGCATCGTTAATTGCAATCAAAGGCGCCGTGGTCGACCGATTGATTGCCAGCAATCCGTATTATGTCGAAGCGATGATTCCACGGGCGATTTACTTTCGCATGCCGACGGACACGCCGACGATCGGCTTGTTGGCCACGGTCATGACGACGTCGAAAAGTGATCCAAGGATGATTTATCAAGTGACTCGATCGGTATTCGAGAACCTGGGTTACATTCGTTCCCGCACGCCGTCTTTCGGCAGTCTGTACCCACTGGAAATGGCGCGCAAGGGCATGACCGCGCCGAGACATCCCGGGGCCCTGGAATATCTGCGCGAAGTCGGCCGTGTTCGCTGATGCGTTTTGCGCTTCCGGCGGACATCGAAGAACATAAAAAGACAAATCTAATCTTCGGCGTTGGCCTTTTCGGTTGATGTGCTAAACTTTCCCGTAACGACAATGTTCAGGGAATATCATGGCATTATCAGGGGGGAGTCTTAAAAGGACGCCTGCGGTGGAATTTTGCCCACCGGCGCCACTCCTCCGGCAAAGTCCCTGGTATACCAAGTGGTTCGCCGCTATTTCCTGATCTGCCTTCTCTTTTAGTTTCAATGGAATTCAGGCCCGCAGGGTTGTCTCGGGAGCATTTGCTTCGGGGCCGTGCGTGTCTGATATGCCGGGGACTGACCCGGTGTTTAACCCGGACGTCCGCAACCGGCCCGCATCGGGGCTGTGCGCGCGCATCCTGGGACTCCCCCTGCCGGACGGCTCGGCGCGTGCCTTGTCCCGGCGTTTAATCATCATCCAACCAAAGAAATCCCAAGGAGGAATGGAGATGTTCCTACAGAAAACTTTGGCGGCAACGGCCGCTGCGGCGGCGCTGGTTCTGGCCCTGCCCAATGCCAAGGCGGCGGACTTCGTCACCATCGGCACGGGCGGTGTCACCGGCGTCTATTATCCCACGGGCGGCGCCATCTGCCGTCTGGTCAACAAGGGCCGGAAAGAACACGGCGTGCGGTGTTCGGTTGAATCGACCGGTGGCTCGATCTTCAACATCAACGCCATCAAGAACGGCGACCTGGACATGGGCGTGGCCCAGTCGGATTGGCAGTATCATGCCTATAACGGGACATCCAAGTTCAAGGACGCGGGTGCGTTCAAGGATCTGCGGGCCATCTTCTCGGTCCACCCGGAACCCGTCACCGTGGTTGCCCGCGCCGATTCCGGCATCAAGCATATCGGCGACTTCAAGGGCAAGCGCGTGAACATCGGCAACCCCGGTTCCGGCACGCGCGGCACCTGGGAAGTGATGGCCGGTGCGCTTGGCTGGAAAGACGGTGATCTGGCGCTGGCCGCTGAATTCAAATCCGGTGAACAGTCCCAGGCGCTGTGCGACAACAAGATCGACGCCTTCTTCTGGCTGGTCGGCCATCCGTCGGGCAACACCAAGGAAGCCATGACGACCTGCGATGCGCGTCTGGTCACCGTTGACGGCCCCGCCATCAAGAAGCTGGTCGACGATAATTCCTATTATCGTTGGGCGACCATCCCGGGCGGCATGTATCGCGGCAACCCGGACGACACCAAGACCTTCGGTGTCGGTGCGACTTTCGTCGGTACGGCCAAGACCAAGGCGAACGTGGTTTATGCGGTGGTCAAAGCCGTGTTTGAAAACTTCGACACGTTCAAGAAGCTGCATCCCGCCTTCGCGAACCTGAAGAAGGAAGAAATGGTCTCCGACTCCTTGTCGGCCCCGCTCCACGATGGTGCGGCCAAGTACTACAAGGAAGCCGGCCTGATCAAATAGTGCATCTGTCGGAGAGACCCCGGGGGCATCCCCCGGGGTCTTTTTTCTCCGGCCTGTCTTTAAAGATCGATCCAGCGCCGCCCTGTCCCCCACGGTGCGGCAAAGGGGGGTAAGAAAATGAGTGAGCAAACCGCTCCCGGACCGCAGACCGGTTCTGAAGACCGCAGTGCTGCGGACGATATCGTCGCCGCCGCCGAAACCGGCGCGCGCAATCCCGGACCATCCGTTGCCAAATTCATCGCAGGCGTGCTGCTCGCCTGGGGCATTTTCCAGGTCTGGATCGCATCGCCGCTGCCGATCATCATGGCGGACTTCATCCCCCTGTTGAACAACACCCATACCCGCCCGGCTCATCTGGGCTTCGCGATTTTCCTCACCTATCTGATTTTTCCCGCGACCAAGAATTCACCGCGCGACTTCATCCCCTATCAGGATTGGGTGCTGGGCGCCGTGGCGGCTTGGTGCGCGCTGTATCTGGCCGTATTCGCCAACGAGATCGCCGAGCGCCCGGGTCTGCCGACCATGGCGGATCTGGTCCATTCCGCGATCGGTATCCTGTTGCTGCTGGAAGCGGCCCGCAGGGCATTGGGCCTGCCGCTGGTCGTCGTGGCCTGTGTGTTCCTGGTCTATATCTTCTTCGGAGAATACGCGCCGGACGTGATCGCCTGGAAAGGTGCCAGCATGGACCGCGCGATGTCGCATCTGTGGATCACGCAAGAAGGCGTGTTCGGGGTCGCGCTCGGCGTGTCGACGTCCTTGGTGTTCATTTTCGTATTGTTCGGCGGCCTGTTGGAAAAAGGCGGTGCCGGCAACTATTTCATTCAGGTGTCGTTCGCCTTGATGGGGCATTTCAAAGGCGGTCCGGCCAAGGCCGCCGTCGTGTCGTCGGCCATGACGGGGCTGATTTCCGGCTCGTCCATCGCCAACGTCGTGACCACGGGCGTGTTCACCATCCCGCTGATGCGCAAGGTCGGGTTTTCGGCCGAAAAAGCGGGGGCGGTCGAGGTCGCCTCAAGCACCAACGGTCAGTTGACCCCGCCGGTCATGGGGGCGGCCGCGTTCCTGATGGTCGAATATGTCGGCATTTCCTATGTGGAGGTGATCAAGCACGCCTTCCTGCCGGCCATCATTTCCTATATCGCGCTGGTCTATATCGTGCATCTTGAGGCCTGTAAGGCCGGCATGCAGGGGCTGCCGCGTATCGACAAGCCGACCATGGCGCAGCGGGCGGTCGTCTGGACCACCGTGCCTGTGGGCATGATCGTGCTGGGTGCCGCCATCTATTACGGATTCGGCTGGACCAAGGAAGCCATGGGCGACGCCACGCCCTGGATCGCCGCGATCATTCTTGCGGCGGCGTATCTGGGTTTGGTGCGTTATGCGGCGATTTATAAGGAACTCGGCATCATGCAGGATGTCGACGTGCTGCCGGAAACCGGACCGACGGTGAAGTCGGGTCTGTATTTCCTGCTGCCCGTGGGCTTGCTCATGTGGTGCCTGCTGGTCGAGCGGTTCTCGCCGGGCCTCAGCGCATTCTGGGCCGTGGTCCTGAAGGTCTTCATGTTGTTGACGCAGCGTCCGCTGCAGTCCTATTTCCGCGGCAACGGTGCGGGGCCCGAAACCTGGAAACGGAGTTTCGACGACCTGATCGAAGGCACGATCAACGGATCGCGCAACATGGTCGGCATTGGCGTCGCCACCGCGACGGCCGGGATCGTCGTGGGAGCGATTACCCTGACGCCCATCAGTCAGGTCATCACCGAGGTCATGGAAATCCTGTCCGGCGGCAATCTGATCGTCCTGCTGCTGCTGACGGCCGTTGCCTGCATCATCCTGGGCATGGGGCTGCCGACCACGGCCAACTACATTGTCGTGTCGTCCTTGATGGCACAGGTGATCGTGACCGTGGGCGCCAACAACGGATTGATCGTACCGTTGATCGCCGTGCACCTGTTCGTGTTCTACTTCGGCATCCTGGCGGATGACACGCCACCGGTGGGACTTGCGGCCTATGCGGCGGCGGCCGTTTCCGGTGGGGATCCGATCAAGACCGGTGTGCAGGGCTTTACCTACGACATCCGGACGGCGGTTCTGCCCTTCATGTTCATCTTCAACACCGAGTTGCTGATGATCGGGATCGAAGGGCCGGTTCACCTGATCATCGTGATCGTCACGGCCGTCATGGCGGTCTTATTATTCGCGGCGGCGACGCAGGGTTTCTTTATCGTCAGAAACAAGATCTGGGAGACTGCGGCTCTGTTGTTGATCGCCTTTACTCTGTTCCGGCCCGGGTTCTGGATGGACATGATCGTCCCGCCGCTTGAATCCGTGCCGGCGGCGACGATTACGGATGTCGCCTCCAAAATGGGAGCGGACGAACAGATCCGCATTCGCGTCAAGGGCGAAACCCTTGAAGGCGAACCCGTCGATAAGACCGTGATGCTGCCGCTTGGGCCCAAGGCCGAGGGGGCTGACCGGTTGAAGTTCGCGGGCCTGGAACTGCGGCGCGAGGGCGAAAAGACCATTGTCGACGTCGTCGTGTTCGGCAGTGCGGCCGAAAAGCAGAAGATCGATTTCGATTGGGAAATCGTCTCGGTCGAACGCGAGACGGAACGCATGCCCAAACACGTCATGTACATCCCTGCCTTGTTGCTGCTGATCGGGGTGGTCCTCATGCAAAAAGGACGTCAGCGAAAACAAACGCCGGCGGCGGCATAAGGGGAGGAGACCCAAACTATGTACAAGAACATTCTTCTTGCGATTGACTTGGAAGACGAATCAACCTGGGACCGGGCCGCCCCTCAGGCGGTCGATCTGGCCAAGAGGTTCGGTGCCGACCTGCATATCATGGCTGTTGTGCCCGACTTCGGGATGACCCTGGTTGCCAGCTTTTTCCCCAAGGACTTCGAGGAAAAGGCGCTCGATGAAACGAATGCGCGCCTTCATGCCTGGACCGCGGAAAACATACCGGACGGGGTCAATGTTCAGCATATCGTCGGACATGGCCGGGCATACGCGGAAATACTGCGTGTCGCGTCGGATATCTCTTGCGACCTGCTGGTCTTGGCGGCGCGCCGGGCGGACGACGGTAAAACCTTCGAAGTGGGGCCCAACACGGCCCATATCGTCCGGCATGCCAGCCAGTCGGTGCTGATCGTGCATTAGTAGGAAAAGGAATTTCAGAAATGACAAACCGCCGCCGGGCAGGGCCGGGCGGCGGTTTTTCTTGGGGCGCGTCAAAGGTGACGGCGGTGGCAAGGCGCCGGTGATCTGCGCCGCACCGGTTGCCCCATGCGTCATTTCAGGCTGTTCATGTATTCGATGATCAGCGCGCGTTGTTCGGGCTTTTTCAGGCCCGGATAGGCCATTTTAGAGATGGCCTTGGGATCACCCAGGTAATCACGCAGATACTGTTTGGGATTGGTGATATAGGCATCGACCGTTTTGTCATCCCATACCAGACCCTTCTCGCCGGCCGCGACCAAGGACTTGGAATAACGCGATTGCTTATAGCCGTCGGCGGTGCCGGCCTTGCGGCCCATGATGCCTTTCAAGGACGGGCCGATCGTGTGTTTGCCCGAAATCGTATGGCACATGGCACAGCGGTTTTTCTTGAATGCCTTGGCGCCGTCGGCCAGGACCGGTCCGGCAGCCGTCATCATCGTGGCCGCGATACCGGCGAAAACCGCCGCCATCAGGGTGGAATACTTCATTGAACACACCTTCCGTGTTTCTGTCGTTTATCCGCGCAAAATGCCCGCGAAGGGGTGCCTGTATTATCGTCACGCGATCGTTGGGACGCAATCGGCAAGCCGGTCATGCCCGAGATGATTTCATAAACAGGCCGATCCGCAGTATAATTCACGGACATGGAAATCGTGGGCGCAGTCAGGGGTTTTGTCCCAGGACTGTGAAAGGAGCATTGTATCATCATGCCGGCAGATAAACTGAGTCAGGCCGACGTCGCCAAATTGTTGTCCGATCCCACGCCGGACAACCGGGCCGCGACGGCCGCGAAAGTCGCGGGGGCCTTCGATCCGGCGGCCTTGGGGCCGTCAGAACGGGCCCTTGCCGAGGAAATTTTCCGTCTCATGGTCAAGGATGCGGAAATCCGCGTGCGTCAGGCCTTGACGGAAAATTTGAAGGAAAACGGAAACGTGCCGCACGATGTCGCCGTGGCGCTGGCCAACGACGTCGATCAGGTCGCCTTGCCGATGATCGAGTTTTCCCAGGTTCTGAACGATGAAGACCTGATCGCCATTATCGGCTCGCAAGATCCGGCCAAGCAGGAAGCGGTCGCCGGCCGGGCGAGCGTGTCAGAGGAACTGTCCGATGCCTTGGTCAATTCCGGCAACGAAGCCGCGGTCACGCGCCTTGTGAAGAACGAAGGGGCGGCGATTTCCGAACAAACATTCCAGAAAGTGGTCGACGATTTCGGGGACCGTGCCGGGGTTCAGGACGCCATGGTCAATCGGGCGTCCTTGCCGGTTACCGTGGCCGAACGGCTGGTCACCCTGGTTTCGGAGAATATGCGGGACGAATTGGTCAAACGGCATGAAGTGTCCGCGACCATGGCAACGGATATCATCCTTAAATCGCGGGAACGGGCAACGATCAGCCTGTCATCCGATTCCGGTGTCGACGATGTCATGCTTCTGGTCAAGCAATTGAACGAAAACGGACGTTTGACGTCGTCAATCACCCTGCGTGCCTTATGCATGGGGGATATCACGTTCTTTGAATGCGCCATGGCGGTTCTGGGCGGGGTGACGCTGGACAACGCGCGGCGTCTGATCCACGACCGCGGGCCGCTGGGGCTGCGAGCGGTGTTCGACAAGGCACATTTGCCCTCGGCGCAATACATGGCCGTGCGCGCAGCCCTGGACGTCAGCCGGGAAACGGAAATGGACGGCGGCGAGAACGACCGCGAACGCTATGCCCGCCGCATGATCGAACGCATCATGACCCAGTACGATGATTTGGGGGTGGAATTCGAATCCTCGGATTTGGAATATCTGCTGACCAAGATGGACGAATTGCCGCCGGACGTTCTGGGTGACGACGACTTGGCCGCAAGCACGGGCTAATCCCGCCCGCGCGCTCGAATGGTTTTTTATCTGGAGCCCAGATCGCGCCAGACCGCGTAATCCTTGCGGAACCGGTCGAGCGATTTCCACACCTTGGCGAAGTCCTTGTCCTTTTTGGCGGTCTCGCCGGCGACCTCACCCCAGGCTTCGGACAGTTTATCCAGAATTTCGCGCGGCCAGCGGCGAACGGTCACGCCTTCCTTGGTCAGGCTCAGCAAGGCACGGTATTGCAGGGCTTCGCCTTCGGCCATGCCATGACGGACATTGTCGCCGCAGACGGACCGCAGTTGCGACCGCTGTACAGGGGTTAGGGTCGACCAGCGGTCCTGGTTGATCACCAAGGCGAGAAGCGTCGCCGGCTGGTGCCAGCCGGGGAAGTAATAGTTTCGCGCCATGCGGTGCAGGCCAAGCTGAACATCGATCGCCGGCATGGAATATTCGGCGGCGTCGATTTCGCCGGTTTCCAAGGCATGAAAAATCTCGCCTGCGTTCAGGTTCATGGTTTTGGCGCCCAGGCGCTTCATGACCCTGGCCCCCAGGCCCGTCATGCGCACGCGAAGGCCCTTCAAATCCTCGACCGTGGTCAGCGGACGCCGGTACCAGCCGGCACCTTCGGGCGACACCAGGCCGCAGACGACCACCTGCACGCCCAGGCTTTCCGCCAATCCGTTCAACAATTTCTCGCCGCCGCCGAAATACAGCCAGGCGAGGTATTCCTCGGCCCGGGGACCGAACGGCACGGCGCCGAACAGTTGCAAGGCGGGGATATTCGACGGCCAGCTTTCGGGGGCAACGAAGGCGGCATCGATGGTACCTGCCTTGACCGCCGATATGATGTCCTTTTCCCGTGCCACGGATCCCGGTTCGTGAAAGGAAATCTCCATGCCGCCGGCCGATACGCGCCAAAGCTCCGTTTCAATCCGTTTGGCTTGCGCACCCAATTGGGGAAGGGAACTGGCAAAGGCACTTTCCATGCGCCAGCGTACCGTGGTGTCCGGCACGGCAGCGGGGGCAAGAAGGTTTTCCGCATTGGCGGCGGGGGCGGCGGATTCGTTCGAACCAGTTTTTTTCGATTGGGCGTTGTCAGGGGCCGCATCGCCGGGCGGGGTTTGTGCTGCGTCTACAGGCGGTTGTTCGCCAGCGGGCAAATTCGCGGCGACTTCCGCGGCGGTGTCGGGTAGGGGTGCTTTCAGGCGCGGGGCGATAATGGACACCCCCAGAACGACGCCTACAACCAATCCTACGACGATGCCGATGGCGGCATTTCGCATGGTGATGACCTCTCCGTTCCGCCCCCCTTTGGGCGGCCCCTGCGTGGGGGTGCGGAAGTGTAGCCGAAGCAGACGTCCGCTCGGAGTCCTTAGACACCGCCGTTATTCACATTTTGTGGATATGTCTCGTAAGTCCAGGTGCAATAGGGAAGAAATCTTGGGATTCCGGGTGATCCGAGGCCATTCCCCGGGCGCCGTCAACTGCACTTGCGGTAGACGAGATCGACCTTATGCCATTGGTTGTTGTATTTGACGGCGTAAGATCGAAGCTCCGTCGCGCTGACGATCTTGTCCTGATAGATCAGGCCGTCGGCCTCCAGAACCAGCACGTCGTTTTCGCGCCGTACGTCATAGACGGCGGAGCTGCCGTCGTCCCGGACTACCCGGACTTTCTGTGCGTTGACCTGATTGTAGGTCACACCGTTGCCGCCTTCCGTGCGCGAGCAATCGATCGCCCAGCGCCCCAGAACCCAGGGGACCGGAAACTGCCCCGGCGGGGCGGGTGGCGGCATTTGGCCTGCCGCCGCCTGTTGGACCATCGGCGGTTTCGGCTGATCGACGGCGAAGGTGCCCTGGACCTGTGCCCCCTGGGTCGGCTGCAGGGTCGCAAGGCGGCGTCGCGCCAAATGGGTCAGGGCACTATCGGGATAGGTTTCGATGAATGTTTGGAAGACTTTCGGGTTGTCCGACCCGCGGATGCGTTCCCATTTCTCCACATCTTCGCGGCGCTCGCGCGTCGGATCGCGGTTCAGGGATTTTTCTTCCTCACCGGAAAACGGGAGTTTGACCGAATCCCATAATTCCTTGGATTTGTCGGCGACGGTGGAAAAGGCGTTCGTCGCGGTCTCGCAGCCGCCCAACAGGGCCAGTACGGCAAGCGCCGGAAGGGCGATCATCACACGGGTGCCGGCTTTGCGGTGTCTGTTATTTGCAGGTGCGATCATGATACGGCCTTGGCGGTTGGTTCCGGCGTTGTTCATGGAGCGGTGCTCCTCTCCAGAGCTCCGTAAAAGTAGCCAATTAGAAATCAAAGCGAAAGGCCAACCCGCGCGCGTGATGTCTGCAGGGTTCTGCCTGCGTAAAAGAAAACGGCCCCGGGTTTGCAAACCACAGGGGCCGTTCTCGATTTTTGGTCGGAGTGAGAGGATTTGAACCTCCGACCCCCGCCTCCCGAAGACGGCGGATTTCCGCCAACCTGTTGATATTACGTGTTACGGTCCCAAGGATTCCGCCCAAATAGCCCACGTGTTCCCGTTTCAGACCCGCGAAAGTGGTTCAATTGAACCACCAAGCACCGTTCTACGGGTGAGCTTCAATCTTGATGTAGGTCTTCGATCCAGCCGGCCTGAGATAGGTCAGCTACCCGTTGCGGCGAGACAAGAACTCGACCGCCACTTGGCGTCAACATCCAAACCCAATTGTCCTGTGGGCTCTGATTTTCTGATGACCGGCGCTTTATCAGCCCGAGATCAGCGGCCAGATAAATGTGTTTCCATTTACGGTCAGGGATGTACTCGGCCATCACCAGACTTACACTTCCAGTGCCTCCGCTGCATCCCGCATGTGTTCAGGCTGGAACCGCGCATAAATTCTTTGGGTCACGCGGATATCGGAATGACCCATATAGTCGCAGATTTTCGATAACTGCACTCCCGCCATGGCCATCCAGACGCCGGCGGTATGACGAAGCGTGTGAATGTCGACCTTTCGGCGCCGGTATTCGGCGAGCTCTTCCGGGGTCGGCGTTGGGTCGTTGTGACGCTTCGGATCAAGCCAGGGTTTCTCGGGCACCAGGCCCGCCCTGCGCACGGCCGCGTTGAAGGCCGTCTTGATATTCTGGATTCCCTCCCCCTCATACTCAATCACGAAGCCGGACTTTCCGACCTTGCGCGCCGTCTGCAGGACCGCCTTGATGGTCTTATTCATCGGCACTGTGGCGCGTTTCTTTCCGTTCGGCTTTACCCCCAGCCAGATTTCATCGTGATCCCAGCGGACTTGCGGCCATGTCATTGTCAGCAGTGCTTCCTTCCGGCCTGCCGTGGCAATGGCCAGATGCAGGAAGACTGTCAGGTGAAAGGTGTTTTCCGATGCCTGCAGCAGACGGGCGAATTCCTCGCGCGTCAGCCACCGATCACGCGGCGGCGGCGGGGCAGGCAGATCGAACACCGCCTTATTATGCTTGTCAAACCAGTTGACCGCGGCGCGCAGGTCAGTCAGCTCTTTTCGAATAGTGCCGTCCGATACACCATGATCGCGCCTTGATGCGACATAGGCACGGCATGTATCTCTGGTGATGTTGTTGGCTTCCAAGGGGCCGAAGTGCCACTTCAGGGCCTGCCAGGAGGTTTCCTGTCGATCCCTGCGCACGGCCTGGCGGTCATCAAGGTAGGAGGTCCAAAAATCCTGGATCTTGCTGCTGGCCGGGCGGGCCATTTGTTCCTTTATAAAATCCGCTTCCCGCTTCGCAATCGGATAATTCGGGCATCGGTCCTTTGGTCCTGTGGCGTCTTGTCTGAGTGAGACGCGCTTTCTCTTACCGTCCCGCCAGATTTTGAGGCACCATTTCCCGCGGTAGTCGACGATGTCGTCATCTGGCATTGCTCAAACTCCTGAACAGCATCCTGTTGGATACGAATTAAACGCCCGCAACGGAAGGCGCGCAACTCCTGGCGGTCGATCAAGTTACGCACATGCTGTGGAGAACAGCCCCAATAGGCGGCGAGTTCGTCGACGGATGCCGGCCAAATTATATCATCGAACCGTAGCCGCTTTTCCTTCGGGTGCCCCATCGCTCTATCTCCGCTCGTTTTCAGTTACCAGTTGGTACCGGGTGGTACCGCTCGGTTACGGGCGAGAGACGACCTTGAAGTCGTCAATCGTCGGGAAGGCGTGGTAGCCGTTCCGGGTGTCGGTGCGGCGCATGTCTTGTCGGTAGCTGCCGTTAGCTAGAAGCGCGTCCACGGCTTCTTGCTTGGTGTCGCCAAAGCCCGCCGGGCTTTCCTGTAGGTTCTGGAAGTGGGGTGGCACAGCGCACCATGCGTTGCCGTCCATGAACAACTTATGCCCGCGCCACTCCGGCTCGTCGTCAGGGTATAAGCCGTGGTGTTCGCAGCAGCCGCTACAGATGAAATCTTCGCCATTTGGGGTCTGGTTTTCGACACCCCAAAGGCCCTCGACATCTTCATCGGTGTCGATGTGTCCGTCGCATAGGCCGCAACGCATGATGCTCATGTGCTTCATCCTCTCGTTTATGCGAAGTGAGTTGGAACAAATGGCTGGCGCGGCTCGTTCAGCAAATCGCCCTTAATCACGTTCTCGCAGTAGGTGATTGCCAGGCCGGCCCTTTCCATACAAACCAAAACATGCTCGGCTTCTTGAGGGTGAAGGTGGGCAAGCGGCCCCATCGTGGACATAAGGCCGATCAACTCGCCTCGGTTTGTAACTTTCTCTGTCATTTCTCAAATCCTCGTTTTCAAAAATGGCCGCTACACGTCTGCGGGGCGTGCTCCCAAGCTTTCGCTTTCGGCTCCGTTACGGCCTCCCTTTCATATCGGCCCGCATGACGGAGCAAGCAGCGGGCGGGAATCCTCGGTTACGAACGAGACGCCCGTTCAGGCGTCCGCTCCAATTTATCGACCAGTTCGCGGCAGATGCGCTGATCGGATTTTGAAAGGCTGTCCCAGAAGTCCATGCTTCCGCCGCCCATCCGGGCATACCGAGCGCCCCAGATGTACATAGCTACACGGGCTTCTTTGTGGGGGTTCAGGTTTCTCCGAGTGCGCTCTAATTGGGACCGCGCTTCGGCTACACTATGAGCCATCATGTTCCGGTTCCTCTCGATTGTGTTACGTGACTTCAAACTCAACGCCGCAGTGTTTTTCCTGTTCGCCCGTGCAGATCACTCCGCCGGGCTCACCGCAGCCAAGGCAGGCCATATCCCGGAGTGTCCCGGTGTCGGGCCAGCCTCCGCACCAGCGGTGCGTACACTTGACGCAGATCAATTCGCTGAATACGTAGCCGCCTCGGGCTTCGGTGAAATCAATCACGTTGTCATCCATTCTGTGGCTCTACCAAAAGCCCGCGAAGTTTCTGGATTTCGGGATATATCGCAGGGTCTTTACCGGACTTGACCTCGATTTCTCGGGCCACTTCGGCGATGCCGCTCACAAGGCGAGTGATTGTTTTACGCTGGTGCTGTTCTTCTTTGAAGCCAATGCGGAGTAAGTCGATTGAGCGGTGGAAGAACAGTTTGAATTTTTCTGCTTTCGGATTAATCATCTTCTCTCCTTCGGCCCCCTGGGCCTCGTTTCTAAGCCGTGACCTGTGCCCCGTGGGGGCGGCGCGGGCATCCCGTGCTACCACACCCAAATTCAGCGCCAACCGGACAGACGCACCCTTTCGGTTGTGATGGGCCAACCCCATGTACAGACTGCTCCAGCCGCTCAATGCGCTTGGTTAGGTCGCCTATCAGAACTTCGATTTCTTTGTCCATTTCTCAAATCCTCGGTTATACGTGACTTCTACCGCAGAGGCCCCGCCATCCATTCGGACCGGGGCATGCGGGACGGGGCTCGGTTGTGTTACGACAGGGCCAGCGCGTCCTTCACGCGGTTGAGCCGCAAATTGGCGTCCAGGAACGCTTCGTATTCCCGCTGGCCGGGGTGCCCCTTGCGCAATTCGTAAGTCAGAAGTTCCTGCACGATATTGATGTCGCCAGCTATTTCGCGTGCTTCACGGTCGTTGATTTTGATGGTCATGACTTCCTCCAATAAAAGGTTGATGACGGATGGTATCAACCTCAGTACTCAGACAAAGAATTATTTTCTATACTCAGGTTTTATTTTGCTCGTTTGGCGACGGACAGAAAAGCGTCGGCAGGGGGCCAGCGGAAATCGCTCGTTAGGAATCGTGACGATTACCATGGGCGGCTTCCCATGACTGAACGCTCCCGACTTTGATCGGGGGCACGGGGTTTCGTTCGCTATGGACGATCTCAGCAAACACTGCCGCCTCACGAAGTTCTCCCGGTGAAAATTGAAGACGGTCGATCCCCGCCGCCATGGTGTCCACGAGCGCCCGAAACGTGGCGTCGTTTAAGTACCTGTCTTTGGCTTTTCCGTAGTCCATCGTCCTTACCTCGCTCCTAACCGTCCGAGAGTACGGCGTCGATCTGCTCGATCCGGTTCTGGATCATCTGGCGTTTCGACTCTCGGCTTAACTTTTCCGAGTAGGTTTCGCTAAATGACCCGGCATGGGCCAGCTTATCGAGGGCTTCGATGTCTTGAAGCGCGTGAATGTAGTCTTGCCGAACGCTTTGCATTACGTCTCTCAACCCGTCGATGATCTTCTGTCCGCTCATGTGTCTATCCTCTCGTTAGTGAACGTGACCCGGGGGCCAGTTCGGTTTGCGCCGAACACGGGAGAAGGCGACCTTTCGAGCCTTCTCTCTCGTGCAGCCTTTGGCCTCGTAGTGCCGTTCCCAAGCCCTGTACATCGGACTTAGGTTGCGCCCGTGAAGTTCTCCGTAGGTTGGCATCCGCTCTATCTCCGCTCCTATTCGACCGTGATCTTGCGGCGATAGACTGAATGCGCGGGGTACAACGGGTCGGATGCCTTTCTGCCAACCATGTGCGGCGGAACGCGCTTCCAATGTTCGTTCCCACCATGCCACGGGTGATCCGTTTCAAGGCTCTCATCGTCTGCCTTTATGATCTCGCCATTTTCAAGCTGGCGGTAACGCTTATCCCATTCCATAGCTCTATCTCCGCTCGGTTGTGTTACGTGACAGGCTCAAAGCCGTCGTTGTAGGCCAGCACGTCACCGAAGTAGTAATCCGGTCCCAGCGTCGGGTCCGTTCCTTCGCAGTAGAAGTAGCCACTCAGGAACGTGGCCTTGACGGGCTTTTTGTGGATGGGGTTGGCGTCGTTCGGTTGAAGGATCACCGTGTCGCCGTCAGTCAGGTTTTGGAAGTCTGTACGCATTTTTCAAATCCTCGGTTGTGTTACCTGTGATCCCGGCCTGGAATAAGCCGGTCTGCTGTTCTCAGTTCTGCATATCTTCTGGTTGCGGAAGTAGATCGGCACCAGGGCCGCCCTGTGCCGCACATTTGTAGCAGCAGATCGACTCGCCGCATTCGAGGCACCTGGGCTTGCGGATAAAGTCTGCCAATTGGATAACGGCACCGGCACCGCTTTCGGCACCATGTTCCATCAGAAAGTCAAACGCATCACGGGCTACCGGGTCCATCGGGCGCTCACCGTAAGGCTTGGTCAGATAATCAGTTTTTGGCATAGTCATTCTCCTTTTTAGTGACACACTATCCAGACCTTCGTGTGCTAATAGGGGTGTTTGCAGAGACCGTCAGACATAAGGAAAACCGGCCTTTCTGGACCCCAGTTGAGATTTAGCCGCATGTCGTCTCACCCGTTTCCCGTACCTCGTGATCGGTCATTTCAGCAGCGGCGGGTGGGGGTGTCTTGGTTTCCAGCAACCGTTGCGCCATCGCCCGAAGTTGAACCGAATTGCGAAACGTGCTGTCGCGTATCTCTGTCAAACCAGCCTGTAACCGTTCGATTTCGTCGTCCTTCTCTGCGTTCGCCTCACGGCACTGGCGTAGAGCTTCGGTCTGGTCGAGTGCGCGTCTACCCATCGTTCTGTTCTCCCGTACCGATTGGGGACGGGGCGGCGCGGTCATCATCAACAACCACAGCATCAGTTCCGTAGTCGTCGCCATACATAACCTCAACCCAAGCGGAGTAGTTCCCCGCGTCCCGCATAGCATCCTTGAACGCGGCTCGGCGGTTATCGCCGTCGATACTCTCACGCCATCCTTCCTTGCTGCCATCTGGCGGGATGAAGAACGCACGATTGCCGTTCACGGCTTTCGGTGAAATGGGAGAAACCCACGGAAATATGGCGGTCGCCAGCTTGTGCGCGGCGTCAAGGTGTTCATAAAGTTCGCCGCTAACGACGATTGCGTGTTCCCTCAAATGGCCCATTATTTTTCTCCCGTCCCGTTTCCGGATGTTTTCTCCATCTTGACGCAGACTTCTGTCGCGTAGTCTCGCGCCCACTCTGGATCGTCGCTCCAATCCGTGTCGCGGATCGCTCTCAATGCTGAATACAGTTCGTGGTGTTCAGCCCGCAGCCGTTCGATCTTGGAGTCTCGCTCATTCAACGCTTTGGTGACGGCAGTCCGAAGGTAGGCCAACTCGGCGCAAGCATGGGCGAACATGCGTTCAACCACGAGGCTATCCATCTGTCGTCTCCTTTTCGGACGGCTTAAACAGGATCGGATGCGACGGGCATAGATCTCCCTCCGCGTGGATCATCCACGACCCGGTGGGCCACTCGCCCCAATAGCTGCAATCGTGAATGCCACTGCTGCCGGCTTCGATGACCTTGAAAATGGACCCGTCTTTCGGGCAGTAGATAGCGTTTTTCCAGCCCAATTCAGTGAGCCGTTGATACGCCTGGGAGAGCGCGTTTAGCGCGTCCCTCTCTGTGGGCATATCAGCCGCTCGCTTGTCATACAGCGCCTTGGCCTTTGTCCAAATGGTGTCGGCTTCATCGCGTGTCAGGGGTTCGTGCCGGAAGCCACCACGTCCGTCTGAAAAAGTCTTGTGGCCGACAATCTGCTTGCCGTCGCTCATGGCTTTTCCTCTCCCGTGTCGATTGGGGACATATCCACCAGCGCCCGCACCACCATCCCGCACTTGGCCTTTCGCCCCTGGTCCAGACTGTCCCAAAAATCCATCGACCCCCCGCGCTGTGCCGCGTATTCGTCGCCCCAGATAATCATG
>JAVJOU010000018.1:0-199154 GCA_040216635.1 Rhodospirillales bacterium
GGCGGCGGCGGTCGAACAGCAGGGCGTGGCGACGCAGGAAATCGCCCGCAATGTGGAACAGGCCGCAGCCGGCACACAAGAGGTGTCGTCGAACATCATCCAGGTGACGGATGTGGCCGGTCAGTCGGGCGAGGCGGCGACGCAGCAGCTGGAAGCGGCGCAGCAGGTCAAATCAGGCATCGACCATATGAACGAGCGCCTGTTGGAGATCATCCGCGACAGCCAGGACCCGGAATGGGCGGATCGTCATCCCGTGGGCAAGACGATCACGGTGACGGTCGGCGGCGTGGCAAAGGAAACCACGCTGCACAGCCTGTCCAAGGGCGGCGGCATCGTACTCGACCGCGGGCTGGACGTGACCGAAGGCGATGCCTTCACGGTCGATATCCCCGATGCGGGCAGTTTCGAAGCCTCCATCGTCGCCAAGACCGACGAGCATACCCATGCCCGTCTTGACCTTGACGACGACGCGGCTGAAAGATTGGCGTCGTTGGTAAATTCAACGTCGTAAAGAGCGAGCCTCCGCACCCGGCGTCTTTGGTTAGACGTCGGGTGCGCCGGGGCCGCCCGTATAGCGGTAATAATACCAGAGCATCAGCGCTGCCGTGGACCGCCACGGCTGCCAGCGTTCGGCGATGACGGCCAGTTCCTTGGGCTTGGGGCGGGCCTTCAAACCCATCAGACGGGCGGCGGCTTCGGCCAAGGCGAGATCGCCCGACGGCATGACGTCCGGGCGCCCGAGCGCGAACATCAGATAGATTTCCGCGGTCCATTGACCGATGCCTTTCAGGCGGGTCAAGGTTTCCAGAACCTCGTCGTCGGGGGCGTGACGCAAGGCATCGAAATCCAGTTCGCCCGCAGCGACGGCTTCCGCGACGCCGCGAATGTATTTGATCTTTGGCCGCGACAAGCCGAAGGATCGTAATTCATCTTCGGATTTCGCGAGAACGGCCTCGGCCGTGATGCTTCCCAGGCCGACTTCGACCCGGCGCTGGATCGCGGCCCCGGCATGGGCGGAAACCTGCTGGCCGATGATGCTTGAAACCAGGGCGGGGAAACCGTCGGGGCGTCGGCGCGGCAAGGGGGCTCCCGCATCGGCATAAGCTCGGGCCATGTATTCGCATTGATCGACAAGTTCCAGCAGGCCGGGTGTGGGGGGCACGATCTGCGTCCTAATCCAATGTGCCGGAAAGCGCTTTGGCGATCACGCCTCGCAAGGCCGCCGCATCGACGGGGATGGGATTTTCCCGGGCGGTGACGTCGCCGGCCGCAATTTCGGCCAGGGGGTCAAGATCGTCGAGTTCGACACCAAGCCCGGCGACGGTATGGGGAATGCCGAAGGTTTCCCGGATTGCCAAGGTCCAATCCATCAGCCCGGCAAAGTCCGCTTTCGGCAGGCCCATACAGCGGGCAAGAACGGCGCAGCGTTCATCGATGGCGCCGCGATTGTGCAACAGAACATAGGGCAGGACGACCGCATTGGTCAGGCCGTGATGGGTGTCCAGCCGGGCGCCGATGGCATGCGAGACGGCATGAACCGCCCCTAAACCCTTGTTGAACGCGACGGCCCCCATGGCGGCGGCGGCCATCATGTGGGTGCGGGCTTCAAGGTCATGGCCGTCCTTGAACGCGCGCGGCAGCCAGGCCGCGATCAGGCGCAGGCCTTCGGCGGCGATCCCGTCACACATGGGATTGTAGGTCTGGGCGCAATAGGCCTCGATGCAATGAACGGCTGCGTCCATCCCCGTCCAGGCGGTCAGGTTGGCCGGCAGGCCGATGGTCAGCTCAGGATCGCAGATCACGGTGCGGGCCAGCAGGTTCGCATGATAGAGAACCCGCTTGGCCTGGGCTGCATCATCGGAAATGACGGCGGCATACCCCATTTCCGAGCCCGTGCCGGACGTTGTCGGCACGGCAATCAGCGGGGCAATGGCCGCGCCGTCGATATCGCGGTAACGGGGCGCGCCCACGGCATAGTCCAGGGCCGGGGCCGCGTGACCGGATTGAAGGGCGATGGCCTTGGCGGCATCCATGGCCGACCCGCCCCCGATGGCGATGATGCCGTCGCAGCCGCCTTCTCGGTAGGCCTCGGCCCCGGCGGCGACGTTCGCCGCTGTCGGATTGGATTTAACGTCGGAAAACAGGCTGCCCTGCAGTTTCGCCTGAGACAGGGAGTCCAGCGCCGCCGCAATGATAGGGGTCGTGACCAGGCCCGCATCCGTCACGATCAGGGGGCGTTCGATTCCTGTCCGGGCGCAGGTTTTGCCCAGCTCACGAATACGCCCCGGGCCGAAGCGAACGGTTGTGGGAAAAGGCCAGGTTGAAACGAATTGGGTCGGGTCGATGGTCATGGAAGGCTCGGCGGTATAGGGGTGGATCGGAGGGACGTCAGTCTCCCGCCTTGCCGTCTAAAAGTCCACCGTTGCCAGGGCGCGCGATATTTTTGCCTGCCCCCAAACGACCGGCGCGGTGGGGGCGCTGTCTTCCGATGGGACCCGTGTGCCCTGACCGGCGGCCGTCAGCTCAACCTGCCCGCCCCGCGTGGTGACGGTGATGCTTTTCCCGTCTAGAAGGGCGACCTCGAATTGGCTATCAAGGGTGCCGCCCCAAACGGTCGTACCGCGAATGCCGATCGTGCCCGTATTGGTGGCGACGGTCATGGCATCCGGATTGGCGGCGGAAACGGCGCCGGATGATGCTTTGAACGCACCCGACAGCAGGCGCAAGGCGATGTTTTCCTGGGCCGGTGTCTGCACGAATTCGGAGACGACGAAGACCGTACGTTCGCCCAGGGTCATGACCAAGCCGTCATTCAGTTTGAATTCCAACCGGGTGCCCTTGCCCGTCGAGATCACGTCGCCAACCAGAATTTCGCTGCCGACCTTCAGGGGACGGGGCAGGGCATCCTGCATGGCCATGGCGGCGTTCTGCAGGCGCAGGACTTTCCCGGCGACGTCGCCTTCGGCGGCCTCGGCGGTTGATTTTATACCGACCAGGATCAGAGCGGACAGCGCCAATGCGGTCACAAGGTTGCGCATGATCATAACTCCTTTGCGGTGACCGGCCTTTGGGATGGCCCCAAATTTCTCAAACCGGCGAAACCGCCGGATAAATGCGTGGTTGATGGAACGTTCTACGTGTATTCCGGCAAAAGTGTGGCGCCCGCCCGATATGCACGCCAGTCATATTAGAAACCTTTGGTTTTGTCGACTGGGGGCCTATGGGACGGCGGGTCGATCCAGGTAAACTGTGCGAAGCGGATGAAACACGGATATAAGGCGCCAGATGAATGACGGAGACTTCGTGACAACCCCCATGTCAGCAAAAGAAATTGAAGGCCATGGCGGCGATCTGGACGGCGCGACCGCCCGTTTCGGCGAACCGGCCGGTGGATGGATCGATCTGTCCACGGGGATCAATCCGTGTGCCTATCCCCTGCCGGACATTCCATCCGAAGCATGGACGCGGTTGCCGTTGGCATCCGATCTTGCGGGTCTGAAGACTGCGGCCGCCGCGGCATATGGGACAGCGACTTCCGATATGATTGCTTGTGCGCCGGGAACGCAGGCCGTGATCCAGATGTTGCCCCGATTGATTGGGGCGGGCCGTGTGGCCGTGATGGGCCCGACCTATTCGGAACACGCCGTTGCGTGGCGTGCGGCGGGGGCTGTGGTGGAAGACGTCGGCGGCGAATTGCCGCCGCCTGACCGATCCCTGGTGCTGGTCAATCCCAATAACCCGGACGGCCGGGTGATCGCGCCCGAACTCCTTGCCGCCTGGGCTGTGGCGGCAGGCAAAGGCGGCCATACCCTGGTCGTTGACGAAGCCTTTGCCGACGTCAGCCCGGAAATCAGCCTGATCCCCGCCTTGCCGCTGCCGAACGTGATCGTTTTGCGGTCGTTCGGAAAGTTTCACGGTTTGGCCGGCTTGCGGTTGGGGTTTGCCGTGACGGCGCCGGACATGGTGCGTCGGCTGGAAGACGACCTGGGGCCTTGGGCCGTGTCGGGCCCGGCGTTGAGCGTCGGCGCGCAGGCCCTGGCGGACCATGAATGGGCGGGCCGCGAGCGGACCCGTTTGTCAGCGGACATGGATCGCCTGTGTGATCTTTTAAGTTTTACGGGGACGGATATCATCGGCAGGACGGATTTGTTCGTGCTGATTGAATGCGAACGGGCCGCGGCCCTTTATGACCATCTGGCGAAGGCGGGCATTCTCGTTCGCCGGTTTCAGGGATTCCCAAAACGCCTGCGTTTCGGCTTGCCGGGGACGGCAGCTCATCGGGCGCGGCTTGAGGAATCGTTGAGAGCGTTCGATGCGGTTAAGGGTAAGGACGGGGAAAGACGCCGCCATGGCTGAGGTGCAGGAAAACCTAGCCCGGGCGATCACGCGCCACCAGGACGGGGATCTGGACGCGGCCGAAAGGGCCTACAAAGACATATTGGGGGAATTCCCCGATCATGCGGATGCCCGCCATTTGCTGGGATTGGTGCGCTATCAGAAGGGCGATGCTGCGGCGGCGACCGGGGATATCAAACAGGCCATCGCCATCGACCCGCGCGTGGCCATGTATCACGCCAACCTGGGCCGTGTTCTGATGGCGCAGGGATTGGCGGCCGACGCGGCGGATGCCTATCGGGAAGCGGTCGCCCTGGCGCCGAAAGACGCATCCGTTCATTCCGACATGGCGGCGGCCCTTGTGACGGTCGGTGATTTTGACGCGGCGCGGTCGCGTGCGCGTTTGGCGTTGGAACTGGATGCCGATCTTGCCCCGGCGCATCTGAATTTGGGACTGGCCCTGCAGGGTGTGGGCGGGCAGGCCGCAAGCGGTGCGGAAGATTGCTTCCGCCGTGCCGCGGACCTGGACCCGGGGTTGGCCGATGCCCATCAGGCATTGGGGCAGCTTCACCACGATCGGGGTGAGGACGACAGGGCCATGGAATGCTATCGCCTGGCGGTGCAGGCCTGCCCTGGCATGGTCGAGGCGCATTGCAATCTGGGCAATATCCTGCGGGAACGTTTCGATCTGGCCGCGGCATTGGTGCAATACGATGCGGCCCTGCAAACCGCCCCTGATGCGGCGGCGGTGCATGCCAACAAGGGCGTGGCGCTTCACGAATTGGGGCGCTTCGACGATGCCTTGGCGGCCTATGACAGGGCGCTGCTGCTTGATCCCGACGATGCCGAATGCCGGCGCAACCGGGCGATGACCTTGTTGCTTCTTGGCCGCTTCGATGAAGGTTGGCGGGCCTATGAAGCGCGCTGGCGGACGGTCCGTTTCAAGTCGGAACCGCGGGTCTCCAACAAACCGCGCTGGACAATCGGCGTTGAAGAACCGGGGGCGAGCGTATTGGTGCAGGCGGAACAGGGGCTTGGCGATACCATTCAATTCGTGCGCTATGCGCCTTTGCTGGCGGCAAGGAACATGCACGTGATCCTGCAATGTCCCCGGCCTCTTACACGGCTGATGCGTTCCGTCGCGGGCATCATTCAGGTGATTGAACCGGGCGATCCTGTCCCCGGCCATGATTTCCACATCCCGATGATGTCTCTGCCGGGTGCTTTCGCCACGGATCAGGCGACGATCCCGGCGGACGTACCGTACTTGTCCGTGGCCGAAAGCGATGTCACGGCCTGGCGCAACCGGTTGGGTACAGGGTCTGGCGCGCGGATCGGGTTGGTGTGGAAAGGAAGTGCCCAACACCCGCGAGACCAAGTGCGCAGTCCCGGGTTGGCCCCGCTTCTGCCTCTGTTGGATCTTCCGGGTGCGACCTTCGTTTCGTTGCAGAAAGACGGCGGCGATCGCGACATCGCCGTTCACGGTGCCGACGGAATTGTCGATGTGACGGCTGAATTGACGGACTTCGCGGCGACGGCGGCCTTGGTTCAGGGGCTTGATCTGGTGATTACCTGCGATACGGCGGTCGGGCATCTGGCGGGGGCTCTGGGCCGGCCCGTGGCGATGCTTCTGCCGCAGGTGCCCGAATGGCGATGGCTGTTGGACCGGGATGATACGCCCTGGTATCCGACCATGCGCCTGTTCCGGCAAAAAGAACCTGGCGATTGGACCGGCGTAGTCCGTCAACTTAATGAGTATTTACAACGGCATTGGGGGGCGTGACAGAAGGGACTTAATTTTGTGAAAACGTCTGATTTTGTTGTAAAATATATTACATCTCGACTATTGGACGCCGTTTACGTTCGTGGCATTTTTACTACCTATTCTATGGAATTGATCGCTCATTTTACGAGGCACAGCGGTTTTTCTGGGAGGGAAGTATGGATACGGCACAGGGGGAGTCCGACGTCGTCGACCAGACGGGAATAATAGAAAATCAAAAAGGTCAGCCGGCGCCCGTAATCGATTACAACAAATTTGCCGATGAAATCCTCAAGCGGGTCGAGGATCTGAGCTTGGAACTTGCCGACGTCGCAGGCGACGTCGAATCCATCGCCCGCCATTTCGAACAGCAGACAGACATGGTCGATCAGATGCGCGGAAAGGCGCAGGAACTGATTGATGCATTCAACCGGATCGATACCGCCGGTGGCGATACGTCCCGCGCCGCCCAGGAAGCGGGCTCGGTCATGAGCGATTCGCGGGAGCGGGTGACGAATGCGGTTTCGCGCATCGCAGCCCTGGTCGAATCCGTGACCACGATCGAAAAGTCGCTGGGGGTGTTGGAGACTTCGCTTACCAGTGTCACGCAGATCACCCAGGATATCGAAGCCGTTTCCAAGCAGACCAATCTATTGGCCCTGAATGCCACCATCGAGGCCGCCCGTGCCGGAGAAGCGGGCAAAGGGTTCGCCGTGGTTGCCGGCGAGGTCAAGGCACTGGCCAATCAGACGGGGAAGGCCACAGGGGCGATCGATGAAGCCGTTGCGGATCTGACGTCGAATGTTTCCGGGTTGATGAATTCCAGCCAGGAAACCATCGGCATGGCGGAAGAAGTCAATCAGGGAGTGGGGCAGATCAACGATGCCGTCGACGGCATCGGGCAGTCGATCGGCACCATGGAAAGCCAAATCCAGGAAATCGTCGGGGCCTCGTCGTCATCGCGCGACCAGTGCAACGAATTCATTCAGGAAATGGAACGCCTGGTCTCAAGCTTCAAGCAGACGGGGGAAAATCTGCAAACCGCGGAACAGCGGGTCAGTTCCCTGCTTGAACGCGGCGAAGGCATGATCGGCCAGATCAATCAGGCAGGGCTGGAAACGTCGGATTCCAAGTTCATCCGTGAAATACAGTCGCGCGCCAACGAAATCGCACGGCGCTTCGAAGCCGCCCTGGATGCGGGTGAGATCACCGAGGACGCCTTGTTTTCGGAAACCTATGAGCCGATTCCCGGCACCGATCCGGAACAATGCATGACGCCCTTCGTGACGTTGACCGACCGCCTGCTGCCGGATTTGCAGGAACCCATGTTGGAATTCGATGCGAAAGTTGTGTTCTGTGCGGCGGTTGATCGCAACGGATTTCTTCCCACGCATAATATTAAGTTCTCCAAACCGCCGACCGACGATCCCGTCTGGAACAACGGAAACTGCCGCAACCGACGCATGTTCAACGACCGCACGGGGCTGCGGGCGGGGCAGAACACACGCCCGTTCTTCCTGCAGACCTACCGGCGGGACATGGGCGGCGGCAGCTATGTTCTGATGAAGGACCTGTCCGCACCGATCACCGTGCGGGGCCGTCATTGGGGCGGTTTGCGCTTGGGGTATAAAATCTGATCGTTCCGCATGTCTCCGTCGCGCATTGCGCCCGGGGCGCTTCTTCTGGTAAGTGCAGCCTTGGATTTTCGCTGCCGGTTTCGGCGGCCGTGCCGAACGGAGATTTCTACCCATGACGAGGTTTTGGCTGCGCATCCCTGCTGTTTTCCTGTTGGTGGCGGCTGTGTTTTGGTTCCCCGATGCGGCAAATGCCGAGACACAGGCGGCCAAGGACTTCGAAGCCGGCGTTGCCGCCGCCAAGGCCGGCAATTTGCAACAGGCAACGGACCTGTTTACCAAAGCCATCGACGCGGGCACGCTGAACGAAAGCGACATTGCCCGCGTTTACAACAACCGCGGTGCGACATATCGCCGCATGGGAAAGCCTGATCAAGCCATCAAAGACTTTTCTCAGGCCCTCAAGCTGCGCCCTAAATACTTTCGTGCCTATATCAACCGAGGTGCGGCATACGGCGATATCCGCGAATTGGAAGATGCCGAAGAAGACTTCACGGAAGCCATCAGGCTTCGGCCCCAGGAAATGAGCAGTTTCATGGAGCGGGCAAGGGCACGGGCGCAGAACGGCCGCATCGATACGGCGATTCAGGACCTGAACGAAGTCTTGCGCCTGCAACCCCGCCACCGTGAAGCGTTGATCCTGCGGGGCAAGTACTACCGCAATCAGGGTGACTACAAACGCGCTTTGAAGGATTTCTCGCTGGCCATCGAACTTAAGGGAACGGTGTCGGAATATTATGTCGAGCGGGGATTGACCCTGGCCTATATCGAAGATTACCCGGCTGCCTTGTCGGACATGAATATGGCGGCCAGCCTGGGCGCCAACAATCCGGAAAATTATTTCCATCGCGGTCTGGTACATGGCGGCTTGGGCAATCATGTCAGTGCCGTCGAGGATTACAGCCGCGCCATCACATTGCGTCCGGGCTATATCGCAGCACTTTACGCGCGTGCGTTGGCCGCCCTGGGGGCAGAAGATAAAAAAATGGCGCGCGCGGATGCCCTGAAGGTTCTGGAACTGGACCCGTCGCATGCAGGGGCGGCCCGGGTCATCAAGACCCTGGATGATCCCCCGGTACGGTAATTCTCCCGCACCGTTGCTTTACGGTGTCAAACGGTCCAATTCCGCCAACAGCTTGTCGATCTGATTACGCCAGGACCAATCCTGCATGAAGCGGCGGGCGGCATCGCCGCGACGGCGCGCGTCTTCGCGGTTCTGATAGGCGGCTTCCAAGGATTCGACGATTTCATCCACATCCGATTCCCGCCAATGGTCGGCGCCTTGCGGGCCGAAGGGAACGAAGGTTTGGCGGTGCAGGGGATAACAATGGTTGCTGCCGTCGCCAGCGCCGATCAGGTCCATGTGGCCGCTGTTGGCGGAAAGTATGCAGGGAACGCCGGCCGAAAGGGTTTCCATGGCGACAAGGTTGGTGCCGCCCTCGCATCGGTTGGGGAACAGGCCGATATCGCATTCCCGCAGCAAGGCGGGCATATCGGCGTTGAACACCGGGCTCAGGTCCATATGGGCGCCTTCGGGTACCCCTTGGGCGCGAACCCAGTCGTTGATACAGTTGGGAAAAGGCTGATCGACGGCGGGCGGGCCGCTGACATGCGGGCTGGCTGCCATGTCTTGCATGATGGCGGGCCAGGGGTTCAGCCAGACCGTGACCAGCAGGGCATCCGGATGGCGTTCTTGAAAGCGCTTGAACGCGGCGACGACAAGGTCCTGACCTTTGCGAAGTTCCAGCTTGCCGCCGGAAAACACGACGAAGCGGTCGCCGAACCGGCCGGTGCGCGGGCCGGGGGCGAATTTGTCCCAATCCACGCCCTGAAACACGCAGCCGACACGGGGAAACCCCATGTCGTGCAGGATTTCCGCGTTCCAGGTCGACCCGGCCATGATGATCTGGAAGTGGTCGTTCCGTGCGACCGCGTTGTCGGCGAAGACCATGTTCTCGAAAAAGGTAAACCCGACATTGGGCTCGCCCCGAAAACGGGCGGCCTCGGGCGGTTCCTCCAAGTTGTTGCCCAGGGAATGCAGAACATGGACGCCGCCCAAGGTCACCTGACCCTTGGATTGGGAAGAAATCTGTTGGTCGATGATCTGTTGCTCGTCCATGAGCGGCTGAAAGAGAGTCCGGTCGGCGGCGTCGATCAGGTCCGGTTGCATGGGGAACAGGGTGATGGGTTTGGGGGCTCCGCGGCGCAGGAGTTCGCGCAGCAGATTGGCCCCGAACACGCCCCATCCGTGAACGGCGGAGGGCGGCCAGGTCAGGGCGATGGCATTGATGGCCATATCAGCTTTCCGGCTGGTGTTCCTTGGCGGTGATCGTTTCACCGTGCAGGGAGCAGGCGGGTTCACACAGGCGTACGAAATCCTCGGCGATCGATTCCGGCGTTTTAACGCTGTCCGGGTCTTCTCCCGGAAAGGCCCGGGCCCGCATGTTGGTGCGGGTCGCACCGGGGTTCAGGATGTTGACCTTCACGTTGGTCGTGACCGTTTCCTCGGCATAAATCTTTGCCGTCATTTCCATGGCAGCCTTGGACACGGCATAGGCCGACCAATAGGCGCGGGCTTCGTGGCCCACGGTGGAGGTCACCATCACGACCCGTCCGGCATCCGATTGGCGGAGTAGCGGGTCCAACGATCGGATCAGACGCCAGTTGGCCGTGCAATTGACGGCCATGACCTCGTCCCAGGTTTCCGGCTTGGTATGACCCAGCGGGCTCAGCGTGCCGAGCATGCCGGCGTTGCCGACCAGGATGTCCAGTTTGCCGTGGCGCTCATAAATGGCGGCGCCCAAGCGGTCGATGGCATCGAAATCGGTGATGTCCATGGGGACCAGCGTCGCGTTTTGCCCCGAGGCGGCGCGAACTTCGTCGTCCACTTCCTCAAGCGCGCCGGTGGTCCGCCCGGTCAGGATCAGGCTGGCGCCCTCGGCCGCGAAGCGCAGGGCCACGGCCCGGCCGATGCCGCGTGTCGCACCGGTGATGACGGCGATCCGGTCCTTCAGTCTGCCATCGGACAAGGGTTCAGCCCTCTTCCAGCAGGGACAATTGGCGCGGACCCCGGTCCGAATCACGATCGCTCAGAGGAATGGGATATTCACCGGTGAAGCAGGCATCGCAATAGCGGGGGATTTCCATGTCGCGGCCGGTTTCACCGACGGCGCGATACAACCCATCCCAGGAAATGAAGGCCAGACTGTCGACACCGATGATATCGGCCATGCCCTGAATATCGTGCTGGGCGGCCAGCAATTGCGAGCGTTCGGGTGTGTCGATCCCGTAGAAACAGGAATGGGTCGTCGGCGGGCTGGAAATCCGCATATGGACTTCGCTGGCACCGGCATCGCGCACCATTTCCACGATCTTCACCGAAGTGGTGCCGCGCACGATGCTGTCATCCACCAGAACGACGCGCTTGCCTTTCAGTTCGGCCACATTGCCGTTGTGCTTCAAACGCACACCCAGGTGGCGAATGTTGTCCGTGGGTTCGATGAAGGTTCGGCCCACATAATGATTGCGGATGATCCCCAATTCGAAAGGAATGCCGGTTTCGCGGGCAAAGCCGATCGCCGAAGGCACGCCGGAATCAGGCACGGGGACCACGACATCGGCCTCGACCGGCGATTCATGGGCCAGTTCGGCACCGATGCGTTTGCGGACTTCGTAAACGTTCTGCCCTTCGATGATGGAATCGGGGCGTGCGAAATAGATATGTTCGAAGATGCAGAACCGGCGGGCCCGGCTTTGTCCGAAGGGGTGATAACTGGTCACGCCGTCGGCATCGATGACGATGATTTCGCCGGGTTCCACGTCGCGGATGAAATCAGCGCCGATGATATCCAGGGCACAGGTTTCCGACGCCAGGATATGGGCGTCGCCCAGCCGACCCAAAACCAACGGCCTGACACCCATGGGATCGCGCACGCCGATCAGCTTTTTCTGCGTCATGGCGACCAGGGAATAGGCCCCTTCGATCTGGCGCAGGGCCTCGATCAGGCGGTCGACCACATGACCCGCCGTGCTGACCGCCATCAGATGAATGATGACTTCCGTATCGCTGGTCGACTGAAAGATGTTGCCCCGTTCGACCAGGGCCTGGCGAAGCTGGTAGGCATTGGTCAGGTTGCCGTTATGGGCCACGGCCAGGCCGCCGAAGATGAATTCGGCGAAAAGTGGCTGAATGTTGCGGATGACCGTGCCGCCCGAGGTCGAATAGCGCACGTGCCCCATTGCAACGCTGCCTTTCAGGCGCTTGATGATATCGGGGTCGTTGTAGTTGTCGCCGACCAGACCTAGGGCGCGGTGGCTATGAAATTGTTCCTGGTCGTAGGCGACGATACCGGCCGATTCCTGGCCCCGGTGCTGCAGGGCGTGCAGGCCGAGCGCCGTATGGGCCGCCGCGTCCTCGTGGCCGTAAATGCCGAAGACGCCGCATTCCTCGCGCAGCTTGTCGTCGTCCCAGGGGGCCGTCTTGGCGCGGGCCGAAGGCGTATAGGCCGACGCGGGGAGGAGCAGGGGAGAATTCATGTGCGGTATGTACCCCGGATCAAAACGTTTTTCACCGTTATTTTTCCCCGCGCCCACGGATAATTTTCATCGGCCCGTGGCGTTTTCGATGGCGCGGTCCATCGTTGCGCGTTCCTTGGAACCGTATGCATCCTCCGGTTGGGCTTTTTGGCTTTCCGGCGGGGGCGTGAACATGCGTTTGATGGCTTCGCCTTCGGATTTGGGGATGCTCGGCATGGGACCGGAAAACCCGGAAGGAGCAGCGTCTTTCAGCTTGTCTTCGATGTCTTCGGGGATGAGGGCGCGCAATGCGTCCGATCCGCGCAGAACAAGCGGCATGGATTTGGCTTCGCGCAGCCATTTCGGCTGATCTTCGGGGGTCATCAAGAATTCCAGCCCCAAATAGATCAGGCAGACGATAATTGCCCCCCGGACCAGACCGAACAGGAAGCCGAGCGACCGGTCGAGCACATTGAGAGAGCTTTGCTGAATGTGTTTGGCGATGGCACGAATGATGAACGACAGCGAAAACAGGGTGAATACGAAAACGACCACTCCGGCGGCCAGATCCGCCGCAAGCTGGATCGGGATCAGGTCTCGGGCATAAGGCTGCACGTGGGGAAAGCCGTAGATGGTGGCGAAGATCGCGCCGATCCACCCGCCGATGGACAGGACCTCGTGCATGAAGCCCCGGGCATAGGCGAACACGGCAGAAATCAGCAGCACCGCCAGGACGGCCAAATCGACTACGTTGACCGGCAGGTCTTTCAGGGTTTCCATGATCCGCCTTGCCTCCGTTCGCCCGTTAGGATGCGGATCGGGCGGGGATCGGGGCCGCCGCGCCGGATTCCAGGAGGTTCACGAGATCGTCCAACCGTTCCAGCGCCTTTACCGTCAGCTCGGAATTTCGGGCGGCTGCGCCCGCTTTTCCTTTGCCCCGGACCTTCGGGACGAAGGCGCCGGTAAACCCCAGTTTACCCGCTTCTTTCAGGCGCACATCCGTGCGGCTGACGGGACGGATTTCGCCGGACAGGCCGATTTCACCGAACACCACCGTTTCCGGCGGCAGGGCGACACCCGTTTGCGATGAAACCAATGCCGCGGCAACAGCCAAATCCGCGGCCGGCTCGCCGATTCTAAGCCCGCCCGCCACGTTTAGGTACACGTCGCATGATCCCAGTGCAAGGCCGCAGCGGGCCTCCAAAACAGCCAAAATCATGGACAGGCGCCCGGAATCCCAGCCGACCACCGCACGGCGCGGCGTGCCCAGGGATGAGGGGGCGACCAGGGCCTGGATTTCAACCAGAACCGGGCGGGAGCCTTCGATCCCGGCGAACACGGCGGATCCGGCCTCGCGCCCGTCACCGTCGTCCCGGTCGCCCAGGAACAGGGCGGAGGGATTGGTGATTTCCTTCAGGCCGCCGTCGGTCATTTCGAACACGCCGATTTCATCGGCCGGCCCGAAGCGGTTTTTGACGGCGCGCAGAATGCGGAACTGATGGCCGCGTTCGCCCTCGAAATACAGCACCGTGTCGACCATGTGTTCCAGCACGCGCGGCCCGGCGATGGTGCCTTCCTTGGTGACATGGCCGACCAGGATCAGAGCAAAGCCCCGCCGTTTGGCCAGACGGATCAGTTCCTGGGCCGAGGTCCGTACCTGCGCCACCGTGCCGGGTGCCGATTCCAGGGTGTCCACGAACATGGTCTGGATACTGTCGATGATGACCAGATCAGGTGCGCCGGGGGCATCCAGGGTCGCGACGATGTCACGTACGTTGGTTGCCGCCGTCAGCATTACGGGGGCTTCGGAAAGGCCCAGGCGCGCGGCCCGAAGGCGCAATTGTTCGACCGCTTCCTCGCCCGAGATATAGGCCGTTTTGTGATTGCCTGCGAGTTTCGCCGCGACCTGCATCAGCAGGGTCGATTTGCCGATGCCGGGATCGCCGCCGACCAGAACGGCGGAGCCTTGAACCAAGCCGCCGCCTGTGACGCGATCGAATTCGACCATGTCTGCCTGCCAGCGGGGCGGCTGGGGACTGTCGCCCTTCAGGCCGACGAATTCGATCTTGCGACCCTTGCGGCCTGTGCCTAAGCCCTTGGGCGTGGCGTCGCCCTGGGTTTCCTCGACCAACGTGTTCCAGGCATCGCAGCCGTCACATTTGCCCGACCATCGATGATGGACGGCGCCGCATTCCTGACAGACGTACTGGCTCGCGGGGCGCTTGGCCAATGGAACCTCGCCATTCCGGGGTGGTCGACATGGGTAAATCGGGCTCGCTTCTCATATCGCGTGGGGCGGGCCAGGGCAAGGATAAGGGCAAGAACGGGACGGCGGCGAAATGGACCGTGAAGTATTGCTTATATGCGGAAGTTGCCCAGGGGTGATCTTTTCGGCAATAAGGGAATAGGTGGGAGGCGCCAAGGTGAGCGACGAACAGGACCAAAACCCGGGGGCGGAAACTGAGAGTCCGCAGATGACGTCGGCCGAAGCCCAGGCTCATGTCGATCGCGCCATGACCATGATCAGGCGTATGGACCTGGATGGTGCCCTGGCCGAACTTGCCGCCGTCGATGAGGCAATCCGTTTTGCCGTGGATCCCGTGGCGCGGGTTCAATGGGGGCGCGTTCTGAACGGTCTGGGTTTTATCGATCTGATGGATGCGAAAGAAGCGCGTGCGGCCGTCGACGAATTGGACGAGATGGCGGAAACGGCATTTCGCCGCGGGCTGAAGTTCGCCCTGGCCAGGTTCGAACAGGCTTTGGCCGTTCAGGCCGAGCCGAAATTCCGCCGCTATGCCGAATGCAACAAGGCCTATGCCCTGGCTTTACTGGGCAGAGGGGATGCGGCGCGCGAGCTGTTTCGCACCCTTCTTGGTGCCGGTGGGCGCAACGCTTATGACGAGCAGATCAAGGACACCCGCCACCACCCGATCCCCGAAGACCGGGCCGTGGTGCGGATGCTGGATGAAATTTGGGAGGAACAAAATAAATGACCCTGCGCCGAAGCGTTCTGTTTTACCCCGCCCTCAGCACGGAACGCTGGGACGAAGCCATGGCCTCCGGTGCCGACATGATCGTGTTCGACCTGGAAGACGGCACCGTGCCCGCCCGCCGGGAAGAAGCACGGGGCGTCGTGCTGCCCCTTTACGCGGGAAACAGGGCCGAAGGACAGCCGCTGCGCTTGCTGCGGACCAACAATCCGCGCACCGTTGACGGCATCCGCGACCTTCTTGCCGTGGTCGACTGCGCGGACGGGCCGGACGGCCTGATCCTGCCCAAAATCGAACATGCCGAGGAAGTGCGTTGGGTTCAGGACCTGCTGGCGCCCAGCCATCCGGATATGGAATTGATTGTTTTGATCGAAAGCCCGCGCGGCGTGAAAAACGCCATGGAGATCGCCTGTTCGACGCAGGGCCGTGCGGGCCCGCAGATTACCTGTCTGTTTCTGGGGACAGCGGACTTTTCCGCCTCCATCGGGTCGGACCTGGGCTGGGATGCCCTGGCCCATGCCCGGGCGGAAACGGTCTTGGCTGCCCAGGAAGCCGGTATCGATGCCATGGACGGGGTGTGGTTCGACCCGTCAGACGAGCCGGGTCTGATCGACGAGGCCGGGCGTATCGCCGCCATGGGATTCACCGGCAAGGCGTCCTACGACCAAATCCAGATCGACAACATCCATGCGGCTTTCATGCCTTCGGCGGAACAGATCGATTGGGCCGAACGGGTGCTGGCCGCCGCCGCCGCGGACTCCATGGGGACCGCGCGGGTCGACGGCAAGATGGTCAACGAATCCATCGCTCGGCGGGCCAGACGTATTCTCGACAGGCGGCCGGCGTAGGTCGCAGCACGATCAGGCGCTTAATCGGAAGGGCGCCAATTCGCCGCCGCGCACGGTCGTGCGGATGAAACGTCGCGCCTGATCGCGGGGATAATCCATGCGTCCGGCATGCATCAGGCCGCCCCGGTTGTCCCACATCAGCGTGTCCCCTGGGGACCACTCATGTTCCCAGCGATAGGCCCCGTCTTCCATCTGATCAGTCAGGTGCTCGATCAGGGCTTCACTTTCCTCTTCCGGCAGGCCCAGGATATGCGACGTGGTGTAGGGATTGACATAGATCGCGGGCTCGCCCGTGGCGGCGTGTTTGACGATCACCGGCTGGATCGCAACGGTTTCGGTCTTGTCCTTGCCTTTAAGGGCCTCCGCAGCCTTGGCGGCCAGCGCATTGCGCTTGGCCTGGCCGTACACGAATTCGGCCGTTAATCCGTCCAGTTTCCGTTTCAGATCGTCCGGCAGCGCCAGATAGGCGAGCGTCGTATTGGCGAAACAGGTATTGCCGCCGCTGTCCGGCACTTCGACCGCGTGCAGCAAGGTCGCCTTGGCCGGTTCGCGTTCGAACGACAGGTCCGAATGCCAGCCGTCGCGCGTTTTGGGGGCGGCGCCGCGCGCGGCCCCGACCTCGTCGAAGGTGCCGTCGGCTTTTTTGTTGGTCATCTGCACGACCTCGGGAACCTCGGGGTGTTGATAGGTCTTTTGTACGTGGACCTGCAGATTGCCGAAGTTGGCCGAGAAATCGGCGAGCTGGCGGGCGGTCATCGGCTGCTCGCGGATCAGCAATACCTTATGGCGGTTGAAGGCCGCTTCGATGGCGGCGGCGTCTTCGGATGTCAGGGGCTGGGTGACGTCGATGCCGACAACTTCGGCACCGCAGACGTCGCTTAAGGGGATGATGGTCAATCCCATGGTCGTCTCCTCCGGCGGGCGCCGGTATGGAAAATGAAAAAGCCGGGCGCCGATCGTTTCTTCTTCGCGGCCAAGCCTGCCACCGGACAGGTGTCGTTGGAAAGGGCGAATACTTTAGCATTTTGCCATGCGAAACCGGCGTGAAGTCCATGTAAAGCCCAATGTGCGCCTGAAATCCGGCTTTCGGCACTTGGCGGAACAAGGGCACGGTCCTATACAGATTGTATGCAATTTAAGGAAACAGGAGAGCGGCATGGCCGACGATAACTTCTTCAATCTTCACGATCTGGCGCAAGGCATTCATCGTCAACTTTGCGACGGCATCGAAACCCGTATCTTTCCCGGCGAGCAGGCCATGCTTTCCGTGGTCCGGGCGGAACCCAATGCCGAAGGCAGCATCCACAGCCATCCGCAGGAGCAATGGGGCGTGATGCTCGAAGGTTCCGGCGTGCGCACCCAGAACGGCAAGGAATATCCGGTCAAGGCAGGGGATTTCTGGTGCTCGCCGGGCGGCGTCGAACATGGCTTCAAGGCCGGCCCAGACGGTGCCGTGGTGCTGGATATCTTCTCGCCGCCGCGCGACGAATACAAAAAGGCGGGGTCCGGGTTCTCCGGCTGATCCCGATCATCCTAGTCGTGATTACCGGCCTTGTTACATGCAACAAAAAGTGTTACGTGTAACAATGAAGGAGCCGATGCATGGCCACCACCAGCACCGAACGCCAGCGCCGCCGCCGCGCCCGTTTGAAGGCCGATGGCTTCGTCGATGTCACCGTGACCGTGCCGCGCGAACAGGCGGCGGCCGTGCGGCGTTTCGCCCGTAATCTGGCGGCGGGTGATGGCGGCACCATGCCTAATCGCCTGTCTGTGGTCCTGCGGGTGCTGCGGGACAATCGCGAGAAACTGGAAGCACTGGGCGTGATCCATGCCGGTGTGTTCGGCAGCACGGCGCGCGGCGATTACCGCCCCGACAGCGATGTGGATGTGCTGATGGAGACCGACGGTAAGGTCAGCAGGGGTATGCTGGATCTTGTTCGTGCTGCGAGTGCGATCAAACAGGAAGTTCAGACAGCCTTTCCCGATATAGGCGTCGACGTGGCCGAGATTGGAAGTCTAAAGCCGAATGTGCGATCTTCGGTCGAGGCGGAGGTTGTTTATGGTTTCTGATCGGCCGGCCCAGCGTTTAAACGATGTGCTTGATAACATCGCTCGTATCCGCAGCCACATACGCGACATGGATGAACCAGCCTTTCTGGTAGATATCAAAACCATTGATGCCGTCGAGCGTTGTTTCGAGCGCATTGCGGAAGCGATGCGCAAGATCGGTGGGAGATACGATGAGGTCTATCCGGACCTTGCGTTGCAGGGGTTACGGGATTTTGGATCTGTGCTGCGTCATGATTACGAGAGCATAGAACCGTCACGTCTATGGGTCTTTGCGACCGAGGAATTGCACAGGCTGGAAGCTATGGCGCGTGCCGAATTGGTTAAATTGCCGCCCGAAGAATAAGCCTAGGCCTAGGCCCGAACCTGCATCTTGATCGGGCCGTCGACGCGGCCGTGGATGAACTGATCGACCACCGGGTTGGCGGCCGCATTTACATCATCCGGGTCGCCGGCCCAGACGATCTTGCCCTGATACAGCATGGCGATGCGGTCGCCGATTTTGGCCGCGCTTTCCATGTCGTGGGAGATCGATAGCGCCGTGGCGCCGACCTCGCGGTTCACATGAACGATCAGCTCATTGATCATATCGGCCATGATCGGGTCCAGGCCGGTCGTCGGTTCATCGAAAAAGATGATTTCCGGGTCCGTGGCGATGGCGCGGGCCAGGCCCACGCGTTTCTGCATGCCGATCGACAGGTCCGCCGGCGAAGTATCTGCGATCTGGGGCTTCAGGCCGACCAGGGCAAGCTTCTTCACGGCGATCTCGCGGGCTTCCTCGCGCCCGCATTGTTTGCGCGACAGCAGGCCGAAGGCGACGTTTTCCCACACGGGCAGACTGTCGAACAGGGCACCGCCCTGAAACAGCATGCCGACCTGGTGGTTGACCTTGTCCCGTTCCGAGGTCGAGAGCCCCGTGACCTCGCGTCCGTCGATCTTGATGGAGCCCGCATCCGGCGTCAGCAGGCCCAGGATGCATTTGAGCGACACGGACTTGCCCGTGCCGGACCCGCCGATGATGACGACGCTTTCGCCACGGGCGATGTCCAGGTCCACGCCGGTCAGGACCTTTTTCGCCCCGAAGGCCTTGGTCACGCCCTTTAGCTGGATCTTGGGTTCCATCGATTAGGGCTCCTGCCTGTTACAGGCCAAAGAACGCTTCCGTCAGGATGTAGTTGAAGCAGAGAATAAGGATCGAGGACGAAACCACGGAATTGGTCGTCGCGGCCCCCACGCCCTGGGCACCGCCCTTGGAATAGTAACCGTGATAGCAACCCATCAACGAAACCAGAAAGCCGAAGACGGCGGCTTTGACCAAACCGGAAATGACATCCAGCGGCTGCAGGAAATCCCAGGTGTTCTGCAGGTAGATCGATGGGTTGAAGCCCAGTTTGTAGACGGATACCAGGAAGCCGCCGAACACGCCGATGATGTCGGCGACGAAGATCAAAAACGGCAGGGTGATGACCCCGGCGATGATGCGCGGCACCACCAGATACTTAATGGCGTTGGTCGATAGGGTCGTCAGGGCGTCAATTTGTTCGGTCACGCGCATGGTGCCGATTTCGGCCGCCATGGAGGCCCCGACGCGTCCGGCGATCATCAGGCCGCCCAGAACGGGGGCCAGTTCGCGTGTGATCGACAGGACGACCACGTTGGCGATCGCACCCTCGGCGGAAAATCGGGCAAACCCGGTATAGCTTTGCAGCGCCAGAACCATGCCCGCGAAGATCGCCGTCAGGCCGACTACGGGCAGGGAGAAATATCCGATCTCGACCATCTGTCGGATCATGATCCGCGGATAATAGGGCGGAATGAAACAATGGGTGACGGAAGTCAGGGCGAACATCGTCAGGCGCCCGGCGGTGCCGAGAAACGCCAGGAACACCCGGCCGATGGCCTGCAACGGATTCATCGCTGGTTCATGGGGCTTAGACGTCCCCGCCCGAGTAGACGCGATGATAACGGCGGCCCAGCGAGGTCAGAATCTCGTAGCCGATGGTTCCGGCTTCGGCCGCCAGGTCGTCGACCGTATGCCGGGGGCCGATCAGATCGACCGGCATTCCGGGACGGCATAGCGGCTCCGGCACGGCCGTCACGTCAATGGTGATGAGATCCATGGATACACGTCCCACAATCGGTGTTTCGTAATCCCCGATAAACGCCTTTGCCCGGCTGCTGAGCGAACGCAAATAACCATCCGCATAGCCCACGGGCAGGGTCGCGATGCGGGAAGGGCCCGCGATCCGATGGGTCGCACCGTAGCCAACGGTCTCGGGGCTGTCAACGTCACGCACCTGCAGGATTTTTGCTTGCAGGCTAACGACTTGTGCCATCGGATTGGGGGCGGACGGCGTCGGGTTGGCGCCGTAAAGGGCGACCCCCGGACGGGCGAGGTCGAAGTGAAAATCAGGTCCCAAAAAAACCCCTGATGAATTGGCGAAGGAGGCCCGCCCCATGTTCAGGTTTCGGCGGACATCCCGAAAGCGCGCAAGCTGGTCCGCATTCTGGGGGCTGTCCTCGTCGGCCGATGCCAAATGGCTCATCACCGTTTCGATATGGATGCCGTCCAGCAAGGACGGATCGTTTATGACGCGGGCATATTCCCCCTTATCCAGGCCCAGGCGGCACATGCCCGTATCCACATGCAGGACGGCGGGCAGGGGGCTTTCCGTGCGGGCACAAAACGCCCGCCAACGCTCCACGTCGCCCAGACAGTTAAGGGCCGGGATCAGCCTGTGTTCAAGGAAGGCATCCTCAGCCTCCGCATGGGCGCCGTTCAGGACATGGATTTTGGCTTCCGGCAAATGGCCGCGTAATTCCACGCCTTCGCCCGGATGGGCGACGAAGAAGTCCCGGGCCCCGGCAGACCACAGGGCACCGGCGGCCGGGCCAATGCCGGTGCCGTAGGCGTCGGCCTTGACCACGGCGGCGGCAGTGGCGCCGCCGGTCAGAGTATTGGCGATAAGCCGATAATTGGTTTGCAGGGCATCCAGGTCGATGGACAACACGGCGCCGGCAAGGCCCGGGTCGATGCCGGCAGGGATATGCCCGTTACTCGCCATTGAAGCGTTGGCGGTAGGGGTGATCCTTGCTCAGGTTCCCGAACCGCGTGAAGGCACCGTTGAAATGCATGGGCACGTTGCCGATGGGGCCGTGGCGCTGCTTGGCGACGATCACTTCGGCGACCTGATGGATGTCTTCCAGGGCCGATTCCCAACGTTCGATCCGCTCGACCAGCTTGCCGTCGTCTTCGTCGGCGCGGCGGGACGGCTTTTTGCGCTCCATGTAATATTCTTCGCGGTAGATGAACATCACCACGTCGGCGTCCTGTTCGATGGACCCCGATTCACGCAAGTCGGCCAGCTGCGGCCTGGGCGGGTCGCGCTGTTCGACCGTACGCGACAGCTGCGACAGCGCCAGCACAGGCACTTCCAGTTCCTTGGCCAGGGTTTTAAGGCCGCGGGTGATTTCCGAGACTTCCTGAACGCGACCGTCGCTGCGGCTGTTGGCGCTGCCGGACACCAGTTGCAGGTAATCGATCACGATCAGGCCCAGGTTATGGCGCCGTTTCAGGCGCCGGGCGCGGGTGCGCAGCGCGCTGACCGTCAGGGCCGGGGTGTCGTCGATGAACAGCGGAATATCGTGCAGCGTGTTCGACGCGCCGACCAATTTGATGAACTCGTCATTTTCCAGAAGGCCCTTGCGGATCCGGTCCGACGACAGTTCCGCCTGTTCCGACAGAATACGGCTGGCCAACTGTTCGGCCGACATTTCCAACGAGAAGAACCCGACCACGGCCCCTTCTTCGCCCTTGGAGCGGGAATAGTTATGGGCCACGTTGAACGCGATGTTGGTCGCCAAGGCGGTTTTCCCCATGGAGGGGCGTCCCGCCAGGATGATCAAATCCGACGAATGCAACCCGCCCAACAGGGCATCCAGATCAAGAAAGTCGGACGCGACACCGGCCAGGCCGCCGTCGCGTTTGTGGGCGGCTTCGGCCGTGTTGATGGCGGAAACGACCGAGGATTTGAAATCCTGAAACCCGCCTTCGTAATTGCCCGAGGTCGCAAGGTCGTAAAGGGCCTGTTCCGCCCGTTCGATCTGCCCCGTCGCGGTTTCATCGACCTCGCCACTGTAGGCGCTGTTGACGACGTCTTCGCCCAGGTTGATCAGCTCGCGTTTGAGATACAGGTCATAGACGATACGCCCGTATTCGCGGGCGTTGATCACCGTCACCGCACTGGCCGCCAGATCGGTCAGATAGGCCGGGCCGCCGACATCGGTCAGGGAGTTTTCATTCTCGAAAAACCGTTTGAGGGTCACCGGGTCGGCGATCTGGCCGTGGTCGATCAGCTTTTCCGCGGCCAGGAAAACCTTGGCATGCTGTTCGACGGCGAAATGTTCGGGACGCAGAAATTCCGAAACCTGTTCGTGCGACCGGTTGTTGACCAGGATGGCGCCGAGAAGGGCTTTTTCGGCCTCCAGGTTATGAGGCATGGAGCGGAACCCGTCGGCGGTGCCGTGGTCGTGGTCGCTCGGCGGGGGCATATCATCGCCTTGGGAAAGGTATTCCTCGGGCGGTTCGGTGACGGTGGTGTTCATGGTTCACTGGTAATCCAAAGCCGTACCGTTCGGGTAGGGGGCGACCCGGATTTCGTGTGGGATAATGAAATCCAGTGTGCATGAAAATCCATACCCAGCGGTCGGAATGTGAGTATGGGGATGGCTTGTGGATAATTTCAAGCCACGTGACGCCCCGGCAAGCTGTATGCGGGTTTGGGGCACATGCCTTCAGGCGGCGGCGCCGTCGCTTCGGGATGCCTTGTGGCGGCGATTCGCGCGCTTTTCCCATTCGGTGATGTAGTCGCGGGTCAGCGGCAGGGTGTTGCGGTTTTTCGACAGTTGAATCTGGAACACCACGTTGTCCAGGTATCGGAACGAACATTCGCTGGCCGCCAGGTAGTAGTCCCACATGCGGCAGAAGCGCTCGTCGTATAGCCGTTTCGCCTCGCCCCGGTTGGCTTGAAACCGGCCGCGCCAATGTTTGAGCGTTTCCGCATAGTGCAGGCGCAGGATTTCCACGTCGGTCGTGATCAGGCGGGTGTGTTCGATGCTTTGCATGACTTCGGACAGCGCCGGGACGTAGCCGCCCGGGAAAATGTATTTGCGGATCCAGGGGTTGGTCGCGCGCGGAACTTCAGAACGTCCGATGGTATGGATCAGCGCCACGCCGTCGTCCGTCAGCAGCCGTTTTACCGTGTCGAAGTATTCTCTGTAGTGGGTGATGCCGACATGTTCGAACATGCCGACGGATACGATGCGGTCGAATGTGCCGGTCTGCTCGCGGTAGTCACGCAGGTGAAATTGCACCTTGCCGGCAAGCCCCGCTTTTTCGGCCCGCGCCCGGGCGACGGCCAGTTGCTCGGTGGACAGCGTCAGTCCCGTGACTTCGCAATCCAGTTCGCTCGCCAGATACAACCCCAGTCCACCCCAGCCGCATCCGATGTCCAGAACCTTCATGCCCGGCTCGATCGCCAACTTGGCCGCCAGGTGGCGTTTCTTGTTCAATTGGGCGGTTTCCAGGTCGTCGTCGCGGTCATAAAAATAGGCACAGGAATATTGCCGGTCGGCATCCAGGAACAGCTCGTACAATTGTCCGTTCAGGTCATAGTGATGGGCGACGTTCTTCCGCGCCCGGGATACGGGATTGTACTGTTGCAGGCGGCGGAACAGGGTATCGGTGGCGGCAACCCATTCCATGACCCTGTGCCCGCCCGCGATCTCCATGTTGGAGGTCGCGAATGCCAGAAAATCATAGATCGTGCCGTTTTCAACGGTCAGCGTGCCGTCCATATAGGCTTCGCCCAGGTAGAGACCGGGGTTGAAGAAAAGCTTCCAATGAAGGGACGGATCATGCAGCCGGATGGTGATTTCGCTGCCGGGGGAACCTGAAAAGACATGTTCTTTGCCGTGGGCGTCTATTGCCGTCAGCCGGCCGGCTTTTACGATGTGGCGAAGGGTATGTGCGAACAGCATATCCACCTCCCCCGGGGATGGCCTGTGCCTTTCTTCCCCTGGGTATTTCCATGATAACTATGAACAACCTTGGGATTTTATAATTGTTCTAAAAAACGGATTTGGAGTCAATGCGCTGTTTCTAATGTAAGGCGTGCGGCCGGTTGACCACGAAAAAAAGGCGGCCCCATCAGGGCCGCCTTCATTCGTGTCATCCGCCCGAAAGGGCGGAATGAAAACGCTTATTTGTCTTCGGCTGTTTCCGCCGTATCCGCGTCCGCACCGTCTTCGGCGCTTTCGGCTTCCGCTTCGGCAGCAGCCTGAGCCTGCGCTTCCAGTTCGACCTTGCGCAGGGCTTCCTGCTTGGCTTTCTCGGCAGCGTCGGCTTCGGCCTGGACCAGATCTTCGGCTTCGGCAATCACTTCGCCGGCGGCGGCGTCTTCGAACACCTCGTCCGCCTGGGCGGCCATGGCTTCGGCGGCCTGCTGGGCCACATCCATGGCTTCGGCGGCGGCTTCGGCCGCGTCCTCGCCGACCACGGCATTACCGGTGTCGGTCTGAACCTTGGCTTCCTCTTCCGTACGGGCGACGTTGGCCGTCACGGTGACGGTAACTTCCGGGTGCAGGCGCACCACCACGTCGTGCAGACCCAGGGTCTTGATCGGGGTCGGCAGTTCAACCTGGCTGCGGGCGATGGTGAAGCCGGCGGCCGTCAGGGCCTCGGCGACGTCGCGGGCATTGACCGAACCGTACAGCTGACCGGCTTCGCCGGCCTGGCGGATCAGGATGATAGCCTCGCCGTCCATCTTCGATGCGACGGATTCCGCTTCCTTGCGGTGCTCCAGGTTCTGCGCTTCAAGCTGCGCTTTCTGGGCTTCGAACACACGCTTGTTGTCGTCCGTGGCGCGCAGGGCTTTTTTCTGCGGCAGAAGGTAGTTACGGGCAAAGCCGGGTTTGACGTTTACCACGTCGCCCATCTGGCCCAATTTTTCGATGCGTTCCAAAAGGATCACGTCCATTGCGATCTCTCCTACTCACTCGTCATGCGGCGGGGTGCCGCTAGAAGGGCCGGCAAGCCGACGTCGGATACCGCCCCATTGTTCCAAAACACCGATCGCGGCGGTCACTAACAGACCGGCCCAACCGACAACGAAAACCAAAAAGTAAATGGCGACCAGGGCAAACCCGCCACCCCGGACCCGGCGGGCCCAGTGGTGAAACACAGCCAATCCCAAAAGAAAGAAGGGAACGGCCAGGGCCAGCGTCAGGTTGCGGGCAAGGAATTGTATTTCTCCGCCCGCGACCAGGGACACCACCGCTGCACCGACCATGGCCCAGGAAATCCATTCCGGCAGGACCAGGTTTGCGTAACGCGGGGTCGGGCGCATGTTGCGGCCGGCCCGGGCCAGGATCGATTGCGCCACGGCGGCGCAGATCATGGCCATGATGACCCAGCTTGAACCCAGGGATGCGGGTAATAGCGGCCCGTAGAGCAGAACCATTTCGTCCCGTGCCGCTTGCGGCGTGCCCGGGGCCACGGTGGCCAGCACGTCGGTCAGACGGTCGGTGACGATGGTGCTGAGCCCCGTACCGTTGGCCATGAAGACCAGACCGGCAAGCAGCATCATCGATGCGGCAAGACCGGCCAGGCTGGCAACGATCGAGCCCGGCGGCATCCATTCCGTATGACCGTCCGCTGCCGTGCGTTGAAGCATGGCCTGACGGATCACGGTCCAGGCGGGCAGCAGATGGACCAGGGCGAACACCCCGGCCACCAGCATCCCGCCAAGGGCAATCGCCGCGACGAAACCGCTTAAGGACGCCACCGTGCCCGCCGTCACGCCAAAGGCGAAACCGGCAAGATAGATCGGCAAGGCGGCGACATAGAACAGCAACAACCCACCAGGGGCGCCGTTCAGGGCCGGCATGGCCGCTATCAGGCTCAACAGGCCTGCACAGATGGAAATCAAAAACGTTTTCGGCATGGGTCATGCCCCCGGAGTCCCAGGGAGCCCTTATCCCAGTTACTTTACGACGTAAGGAAGCAGGGCAAGAAAACGGGCCCGCTTGATGGCCTTGGCCAGCTCGCGCTGTTTCTTGTTGGAAACGGCGGTAATGCGCGAGGGGACGATCTTTCCGCGTTCGGAAATGAAGCGACCCAGAAGGCGCGTATCCTTATAGTCGATCTTCGGCGCATTCGACCCGGCGAACGGGCAGCTTTTGCGGCGACGATTGAAGACCGGGCGGTTGCTCCGGCCCGTCGATCTTACGGGTTCGGGTTTCATGCATCATCTCCCTTATCGCTGGCGTTGTCCGTAGCAGCGGCATCCTGGCGCGGGGCACGGTCTCCCCGATCACCACGGTCCGGGCGGTCGCCTCGATCGCCCCGGTCAGGGCGCGGGCCGCCGCGGCGCGGACGGTCGTCACGATCCTTGTTCTGCACGATCACGGACGGACCTTCTTCAAGTTCGTCCACGCGCAGGGTCATGTGACGCATCACGTCTTCGTTGATCCGCATTTGGCGCTCCATCTCGGCAACGGCGTCGGCCGGCGCGTCGATGTTCATGAGCATGTAATGCCCCTTGCGGTTCTTTTTGATGCGATAGGAAAGGTTGCGCAGCCCCCAGTATTCTTTCTTCTGGATGCTGCCACCACCACCGGAGATAGCTTTTTCGAAGGTTTCGACCAGACCGTCGACTTGAGCAGACGAAATGTCGGGTCGCGCGATAAACACGCTCTCGTAGTACGGCATATAAGCTCCCTTTGGCTTGTCTCAGCCTCCACCGCGGAGGCATAGCCGGCCAATTCAATCCTGACCGACAAGGAGTTCGGGGAATTTGCCCCGAGGCGGCGCACTATACACATTCAGGGAACCGGCGCAAGCGCGCAGAATTCCGGGCGGTTGGAGCCGTATCGGTGGATTGTTATCCGTTCTTTTTCGTTATTTCCTCGGCCTTGGCGTTCAGCCATTGGAAAAGGCCTAATCCCAGCGTGATGACGACAGCCGTCAGCAGGAGATAAACCGGATAAATCAGCCCCTCGGTGCTTTGCTCCTTGATCGCGCTGAAAATCAACACGACAGCTTCAAGGCTGACAGCAATCGTGATGATGGTGAAGAACTTGGTTAAGGTCGCGCGGGCTTCCGAGGCAGCGCCGAGTTCCCGGTTGCGGAACACCTCTTCGTCCAGCAGGTATTTGGACACGTCGATTACGGCGAGTCCCAGAACCGACAGGGCAATACCGTCCAGCATGGGCGATATGATGTCTGTACCTTCTTGAAATCCCTTGAAAATTTCGAACACGCCATAACCGATGATGCCGACCGATATCGCCAAAAGGATCAGCGCGACGAAAAAATAGATCAGCTTTCCGCAGGCAACGGAAATTCGGACCTGTGAACCTTCTACGTCATAGGACTTGCTCTCCTTGGTGTCGTCGTTCACGGCTTGTTTCCTTGTTCCGGGGGCTGTTGGATGTATCAAGTATGGGGGCTTCTTGGCGTGCCTCAAAATATTTAAAGGCACCTCATATGGAAATGGCGCACCCAGCAGAAAGTTGGCTGCAGTGTTCGTGTAGTTGTCGTGCGTTGGGGGAAAGTTTAACCTGAATCCCTGCTTTTGGGAGGTGACGTTTGACCGACGCCGAACATGCCACGGGCCTTTCCGATGAAACCCGGGCGGCACTTGTGAGGTTGGAAGAGCTGGACCGCGTATTGCCGCGGGCGCTGGAAGACTGGGTGGTCGAGCGCGAACGCGAAGGCCTGCATGTCCCCGAAAATCTGAAGCGCCGCCTGGCGGAAAAGGAGCGCCTGCGGACGGCATTCCGGAAAGAAGGCGAAACATGAGGGCCAAGAACAGCCGGAACCGGGCGGCACAGCCCGGTCAAGCGCCCTTGACAGGGCAGGGGTGTGGCGGCAATACCTCTCGCCCCAATTCAAAGAATGGAGCACAGTCGCTTTCATGGCACGCGCGCTGATTTTCCCGGGACAAGGTTCCCAGACGGTGGGTATGGGCAAGGACATCTTTGATGCCTTCGCCGCCGCCCGCGAAGTCCACCAGGAAGTGGACGAAACCCTGAAACAGAATCTGTCCAAGGTCATGTTCAATGGGCCCGAGGACGAATTGACCCTGACAGCCAATGCGCAGCCCGCGATCATGACCGCCAGCATGGCCGTTATGGCCGTACTTAAGGCCGAAGGCGGGTTCGATCTGGCCAGCCGGGCCGATTTCGTGGCGGGGCATTCCCTTGGTGAATATTCGGCGCTTGCCGCCGCCGGGACGTTCTCGCTGGCCGATACGGCACGCCTTTTGAAAACGCGCGGTACCGAAATGCAGAAAGCCGTTCCGGTCGGCCAAGGGGCGATGGCCGCCCTGATGGGGCTGGAAATGGACGCGGTGGAAAAGGTCTGCGAAGGCGCCATGGCGGCACCCGGGGCCGTCGAGGGCGAGGTTTGCCAGGCGGGGAACGATAATGCCCCGGGCCAGATCGTCATTTCCGGATCGAAAGCCGCGGTCGAGCGGGCTTGCGAGCTGGCCAAGGAAGCAGGCGCCAAGCGGGCCGTTCTGCTGCCCGTGTCGGCACCTTTCCATTGTGCGTTGATGCAGCCGGCGGCAGATGCCATGGCGGCGGCCCTGGCCGAAGTGGACGCCAATGCACCGGCCGTGCCGGTGATGGCGAACGTGACCTCGGCACCGGTCGAAGACACATCCGAGATCAAACGCCTGCTGGTTGAACAGGTCACCGGCATGGTGCGCTGGCGGGAAAGCGTTGAGCAGCTGAAGGCCCAAGGGATCGACACCTTGGTCGAGGTCGGATCGGGTAAGATCCTGGCCGGACTGGCACGGCGCATCGACCGCGAGATCAACGTCATCAACGTCGGCACGCCGGAAGAGGTCGAAGCCTTTCTGGCGTCGCTTTAACGGTCGGTCTAACGGCCGGATAAACGGACAGATAAAAGACATAGGGGAAAACCATGTTCGATCTTTCGGGAAAAACCGCCCTGGTCACCGGGGCGTCGGGCGGGATCGGCGGCGCCATCGCCCGCGCCTTGCACGGTGCGGGGGCCGAGGTGGCGCTTTCGGGCCGCCGGGTCGAGGCCATGGAGCCGCTGGCCAAGGAATTGGGTGCGCGAACGCATGTCCTGCCGGCTGACCTGTCGTCGGAAGAAGGCACGGACAAACTCGCCGCCGAGGCCGAGGCCGCCATGGGTAGCATCGACATTCTGGTCAATAACGCCGGCCTGACCCGCGATACCCTGATGATGCGCATGAAGGACGAGGACTGGCAGGAAGTCCTGGACGTCAACCTGACGGCTGCCTTCCGCCTGTCGCGGGCGGTCTTGCGCGGCATGATGAAAAAACGCCACGGCCGCATTATCGGCATTACCTCGATCGTCGGCGTGACCGGCAATGCCGGGCAAGTCAATTACGCGGCGTCGAAGGCCGGCATGATCGGCATGTCGAAATCGCTGGCCCAGGAAGTGGCGGCGCGGGGCATTACGGTGAACTGCATCGCGCCCGGTTTTATCCAGACGGCCATGACGGACGAGCTTAACGATTCGCAAAAAGAAAGCATCATGGGCACCATTCCCGCGGGCCGTATGGGCACATCCGGGGAAATCGCAGCCGCATCGCTTTATCTGGCCAGCGACGAAGCGGCCTATGTGACGGGGCAGACAATCCATGTGAACGGCGGTATGGCCATGATCTAGACCTGAGTTTCCGCCGGTCACGCCGGCTTGAACAACGGAGTGTATAGGTGGCTGGTCAAACGCGTTCGATATGTGATAGGAAGCGGGCGAACTTGGTCCGGGACCCTCGAAATCCCGCCGCCACCACCAGAAATTCAACCTTATTTCCTGATCCGAAAAATGGGTAACCAACAGGGGAATTGATATGAGTGATGTTGCTGATCGCGTAAAGAAGATCGTCCACGACCATCTTGGTGTGGATGAGGCCAAAGTGGTTGAAAACGCGAGCTTTATTGACGATCTGGGCGCGGATAGCCTTGACACTGTCGAGTTGGTCATGGCCTTCGAGGAAGAGTTCGGGATCGAAATTCCGGATGATGCCGCCGAAAAGATCCTGACCATCAAGGACGCCATCGACTTCATCGAATCGCAGCAATAAGCGCTCGCGATTTCGTCCCACCGGCGCCCGTCCCTCAGCGGTCGGGCGCCCGTGCGGCCGGATGAGAATATACGGATATGAGACGAGTCGTCGTTACCGGTCTGGGTATCGTCAATTCCCTCGGCACGGGTGTCGATCTTAACTGGTCGCGCCTGCTCGATGGGCAATCCGGTATCCGCAAGCTTGAAGGCTTCGATGAACACGACCTGCCGGCCAAAATCGGCGGGACGGTTCCCCTGGGCGATGGCTCGGACGGAACGTTCAATGCCGAGGAATGGGTTCCGACCAAGGACCAGCGCCGGATGGATACGTTCATCATTTACGGTCTGGCCGCCGCCATTCAGGCAATCGAGGATTCAGGCTGGAAACCGGAAGCCGAAGAAGATCAATGGAAAACCGGTGTCCTGATCGGCTCGGGTATCGGTGGTCTGCCGGAAATCGCAGGCGGTGCCATCACGGTGCATGAAGGCCGCGCCCGTCGTCTCAGCCCGTTCTTCATTCCGGCCAGCCTGATCAACCTTGTATCCGGCCATGTTTCCATTCGCTACGGGCTCAAGGGGCCGAACCATGCCGTCGTCACGGCCTGTTCGACCGGGGCCCATGCCATCGGTGATGCCGCCCGCCTGATCATGTGGGAAGACGCCGACGTGATGGTCGCCGGCGGGGCCGAGGCCGCGATCTGCCCCTTGGGCGTCGCCGGTTTCTGTGCCGCGCGGGCCCTTTCCACCGGTTATAACGACACGCCGGAAAAGGCCTCGCGCCCCTGGGATCAAGGCCGTGACGGTTTCGTCATGGGCGATGGTGCCGGTGTGGTGGTGCTTGAGGAACTGGAGCACGCCAAAAAACGCGGCGCCAAGATTTACGCCGAAATCGTCGGTTACGGCATGTCGGGCGATGCCCATCACATCACGGCACCGGCCGAGGACGGTAACGGCGGTTTCCGCTGCATGCAGGCGGCGTTGAAGCGCGCCGGCATGAATCCGGAAGACATCGATTACGTGAACGCGCACGGCACTTCGACGCCGCTGGGCGATGAAATCGAACTGGGGGCCGTCAAGCGCCTGTTCGGCGATGCGGTGAAGAATATTTCCATGTCGTCGACAAAGTCGGCGGTCGGCCATCTTCTGGGGGCTGCCGGTGCGGTCGAGGCGATTTATTCGATTCTCGCCATGAAGAACGGCGTCGTGCCGCCGACTCTCAACCTGGACAATCCTTCGGACAGCTGCCAGGGCGTCGATCTGGTGCCCCATCAGCCCAAGGAACGCAAGGTGCGGGCGGCGCTTTCCAACTCGTTCGGCTTCGGCGGTACCAACGCATCGTTGGTGTTCAAAGCCTACGATTGATTCTTCTGATTTTCGCAATTCGTCGTCGCACGCCTTCCGGCGCGCTTGGGATTTGCGGTAGTCTGGCGGAATGATCCGCAGACTTTTCCTTTTCGTTGTGGTTCTTGCCGTGCTCGCCGCTGTTGTAGCGGGCAGCGGCTGGTACTGGTTCAAGGAACAGACCAGACGTGCGGGCCCCCATGGGACAGACGCGGTCGTACTGATCCCGCCCGGAACCTCCATCCATAGCATTGCCGGCAAACTGACGGATCAGGGGCTTCTGCGCTCGGATCTGGTCTTCCGTCTGGCCGCGCGCCTGGGACAAGCCGACCGTTCGCTTAAGGCGGGCGAATTTCGCATCCCGGCCAGGGCCAGCGTGAGTGCCGTGCTTGATGTTCTGACCAAGGGCGAGACGGTCGCCCGCAGCTTCACCATTCCCGAAGGTCTGACCGTGTCGGAAGCCATGGACATCATCGCCGGGGCCGAGGGGTTGACGGGACCGTTGCCCGCAGCACCGGATGAAGGTCGTTTGTTGCCCGAGACTTATCAGTATCGCTATTACGACAGCAAGGCCGAGGCCCTGCGCCGGGTCGAAAAGGCCATGGACGCGGCCCTGGCGAAAGCCTGGGCTGGGCGGGAGGACGGCCTGCCGCTGAACAGCCCGACGGAAGCCCTGATCCTGGCTTCCATCGTCGAGAAGGAAACGGGTGTGAAGGCGGAGCGCGCGCGGGTCGCGGCGGTGTTCTTGAACCGCCTTCGCAAGGGCATGAAGCTGCAATCGGACCCGACGGTAATTTACGGCATCACCCACGGCCGGTTTCTATTGGGAAGGCCGCTCAGCCGCGCCGATCTGAATGCGCCCACGTCATTCAACACTTATGTCATCGACGGCCTGCCGCCCACGCCCATCGCCAATCCCGGTCTGGCGGCGATCGAGGCGGTGCTGCACCCCGACAAGACGAACGAACTGTATTTCGTCGCCGACGGTACGGGCGGCCATGCCTTCGCGGAAACGCTGATTCAGCACAACCGCAACGTCGCCAAATGGCGGAAGATTCAGCGGAATGGAAAATAGGGGAGGCACACCGATGCCCATGTTCGAAAACGGTCCCGTGAAAATTCATTACCAGGAAGCGGGTTCCGGCTTTCCGTTGCTGGTTCTTCCCGGCGGCGGTCTGAATGCGACCATCGCCGGGCTTGCCCATCATGCCTTCAATCCGCTGGAGGAATTCAGCGACCGCTATCGGGTAATCGCGCTTGACCTGCGCAATGCCAATGACGGCCAGACGGAGGGCCCGCTGGAAATCGAGCGAACCTGGGACGGATTCCTGGACGATCAGCTCAGCCTTATGGACCATCTCGGCATCGATCGGTTCATGGTGATGGGGTTTTGCATCGGCGGGCCGATGATCTGGAACCTGCTGAAACAGGCCGGAGACCGGGTCGTCGCCGCCACACTGGTGCATCCAAGCGGCTATACCTCCAGCCATCCCGACATTTACTACAACAACAATATCAACGGCTGGGCGCCCGGGCTGATGAAACGGCGGCCCGAGATCACCCTGGATATGGTCTCGGCGTTCCTCAACAACATGTACACGAAGCGCGCGGATTTCGTGTTCACCGTCGACCGCGACTTCGTGCGGAACTGCCAGACACCGGTATTGGTGTTGCCGGACGACATTCCGGCGCATCCCTACGCAACGGCGATGGAAACCGCGTTATTGGCACCGAATGCACAGGTCAGCCTGTATCCCTGGAAAGAAAACGACCGCAAGATCGCGCTGGCCCTGCGCCATATCCGCGATTTCCTGGCAACCAACGCCCCGGCAAATCAGTGAACCAGATATCGTTTCTATGAACGAAATCCCAATTTTGGATGTCTAGTTCCTGACGGGAATTTCAAGGGGGCTTCTGTTCGCGTTGCTTAACAAGCGCGCCACAATCATTTTAATCAGGTACAGGCCGAATTCGGGATTATCCGAATAAAGCTGTAAGATTTTGTCTTCGGAAATGTAGAGGAAACGGCAGTCTTCCTGGCAGAGGACGGATTGGGTGCGTTGTCGTTGCGGTGCAAACATTGCAATTTCGCCAATTAAGTTCCCCGGTCCGATATCCATGTCGATTTCAACGATTTTGGCCCGTCCTTGGACAAGGTAGTAAATGTCATGTGCTTCTTCGCCTTGCCTGAATACGTAGGCTCCATCGGCGAAAGTTCGTTCGTTCATGAACGGGAGGAGTGCGTCCACATTGAAATCAGAATGCGCAATTTCGTGTATCCGTTGTTTTAGCTTCAAGGCTTGTTGAAGGCGCAGCAGATTCAGGGGCAACAGACATCCGTGCAAAACCACTATCGGGATCAGGTCAGCAGAATAGCCATAACCGAAAAAAAGCACGTTGCTGCAGATGCCGATGATCCTCAACGGGATCATCGTTTTCATCCAGAATGTCACGAAAACAGCGCCTGAAGCGGCGTATCCGAGAATTTCAAAGAGGCTCAAAGAACACATGCTTTCATTTTTTATAATATGTTCTTGTAGCCAACGGGGCGCTCCCTGTCTGTAGGCGATGTATCAACGACGGCCCCTGGTCGTTGCCGGTTCTTAAGACGGCGTTTGACCGCCTGGGCGAATGCTTACTTTGGTGTGTGGGGATGCCCGCTCGGCGCGCTTTCCTATTCCTTCCCGCCGTCGATGGTCAGGATCGTGCCCGAGGTATAGCTGGAGCGCGGGCTGGCCAGGAATGCCACGGCGTGGGCGACTTCTTCCGGCTTGCCGGCCCGCCCGAACGGCAGGGTGGCGTGCAGTTCGCGCCATCGCTCGGCGTCGCCCAGTTGGGCTTTGGCCCGTGTGCGGGCCAGCATTTCCGCCCGTTCTGTCAGGATCGCGCCCGGGTTGATTCCGACCACGCGGATGCCGTCCGCATGGGCACCATGGGCAAGGGCACGGGTAAAGCCCATGAGGGCCGAATTTCCGGCGGCCCCGGCGATATAGCCGGACGGATGGCGTTCGCCCGCCGCCCCGATGATGTTGATGATCACGCCCGACCTGCGCGCCGCCATGGCGGGGTAGACTTCCCGGCAAAGGGAAATGAACCCGAACACCTTAAGGTCCCAGGCTTGGCGCCAGGTGTCGTTGTCGACCCCGGCCAAGGTGCCGGGCGGAATGGCGCCCGCATTGTTGACCAGGATATCGACGGCCCCTGCCTGTGCCGCCAGCGCCTTTGCGGCCTGTTCCTGCGATAAGTCTGCGACATGGGTATCGACGGCGACCTGAAAGCGCCCGCGGATATCGTCCGCCGTTTGGGTCAAGGCGGTTTCGTCCCGGGCTGCCAGGATCAGGTCGCAGCCTTCTTCCGCCAAGACCTGGGCAACGGCCCGGCCGATACCCTTGTTGCCGCCGGTGATCAGCGCGCGCAGACCCTTGATCTGTAAATCCATGAATGTCGTCTCCTCGGTCGCCGGGTGGTAATTGTTCGCTGAACTGAACGGCAAGCGGGGCAGGCGGTCAAGCATCCTCCCATTGGGGGATCACGCAAGCGGCGTTTTCCGGGCTCAGGCTTCTGAACTGTTCGATGGCCCGCCGCACGCAGTCGAGGAATGCCGTTGCTTCGGCGGTGAGAATCTGCCCCTTGTGACAGATGTAGCCGTACAGCAGCCAATGGGCCGGATCCAACGGACGTACCGCCATACCAGCTGTATCAACCGCCTGTGCCGAAAGACGGTCCATGATTGCAATCCCGGCGCCGTCGCGGGCCATGTGGCAGGCCAAAAGCGACGATGTGGTTTCCACCGCGTAATCCGGAACGATCCCTTCCGAGCGGAAATATTCATCAACCTGCTGACGGCCGAAGTAATCGGGCTTCATGCCGATGATCGGGGCGCCGGCCAGGTCACCTGCGGTCAGGGTATCCTTGCGGGCAAGGGGATGGCTTTCCGACATCACGGCTTCCATGCGTAGGCGGCAGATCGGATGGTTTTCAAGCGGCAGCAGGGAATGGGTAACCGGCAGGGATGCCACCCCCAGATCATAGCGGGCGATCCCCGATTTGTTTTCAAGCTCAAACCGGGGCAGCACATCGACGCTGCATTTCAGGTCCGGATTTTCCCGGCGCATCATGGTCAGGGCGGTCGGGACGATGGCCAGGCCGAAGCGCGGACCGGTAACAAGGCGCAAAGGACGATTGGAGCCCGAGCGCAGATTGGCCGCGATATGGGGCAGTTCGTCGATACCATCCAGGATGTGGCGGGTTTCCCGGTAATAGGTTTCACCCAACTCCGTCAGGGTCAGGCTGCGCCGCGTCCGGTCGAACAGGTTGAGTTTGGTTTCGTCCTCCAACAAAGCGATCAGGCGGCTGACGGCCGGCTGGCTGAGGTTCATGGCCTTGGCGGCGGCGGCAAGCGTGCCATGGGTGACGACCAGACGAAAGGCGCGGAGAGACTTTAAATTCATGGCTAACTTGCCCCTATGACCGTTTCTAAAGAGCTGAAATCAAATTGATTTCTCATAATATATGCAAAAAACTGAAGAATAGATCATTAGTTTCTATTTTTCTTTAATTGTCGGAAGGCCCAAGGTGATTGCACGACGCGTTCTTAAGAAACGCGCGGGAGTTCACATCCAATCCGAGGAGATCAATGATGCGTTTCCGCACCTCTTTCCACCGGCCGGCGATTCTGGCTGGTTTCATCGCCATGGCGGTTCTGGCGGGCTCTGCCTGGCAAGCTGCGCCGGCCCATGCCGAAGCCCCGCAACCGGCGGTTAAAAGCCTTAAATCCGAAAAGCCCAAGCGCCTGTTGTTCGTAGGCAACAGCTATCTTTATTACAACGACAGCCTGCACAACCACGTGCGCCGCATGGTGATCGCGGCCGGCATTCACGAGAAAAAACAGCTTAAGTACAAGTCCGCCACGATCAGCGGGTCCATGCTGTTTGATCACAACATGGATGCTTATCTGGAACCCGGCAAGTTGCGGGTCAAGGATCCGTTCCAGGTCGTGGTCATGCAGGGCTTCAGCGCCGCCGCGATCCGCAAGGGCCATCCGCCCAAGTTCACCAAGACCGTGGCTGAGTTCGCGAAGAAAATCGAAGCGGCCGGTGGCGAAGCCGCCCTTTACATGACCCATGCCTACGTAAAGCCGCATAAGAAAGCGGATCCGAACATGATCCGCGAGATCGAAAAGCTATATGTCGAGACGGGTAACAAGGTCGGCGCCATCGTCATTCCGGTGGGCCTTGCCTTCGAGGAAGCCTACAAGCAGCGCCCATCCATGAACCTGCATAAGGATTATGACGGCTCTCACCCCAATCTGGACGGTACCTACCTGGCGTCTTGCGTGGTGTTCGCCAGCCTTTACGGCATGTCGCCGGTCGGCAATTCCTATGACTATTTCGGCAAGGTCGATAAGGAAACGGCGGCCTTCCTGCAGAAGGTGGCCGAGCAGACCGTCAATAAATTCTACGGCCGGTAAGACCGGGCGGCGGGCTTCGGCGGTGGATTGCCGGAGCCCGAACGCCCCGGCGTATGCCTGCCTACCATTCCCGCCCGGCCAGTTTGCGGTTGAGGATCGGGTCGGTCCAGGCGGGCGGCAGCAGGCTCAATAGCCATACGGCCAGATGCATTGGCCAGGGAAACACGATGCGCGCCTTGTCGCGGGCCAGGCTGCGGCGAATGATCGCGGCGGCACGGTCGGATTCCATAAGGAAGGGCATGTCGAAGGTATTGGCATCGGTGATGCGGCTTTCGACCCAGCCGGGACAGACGACGTTGACGCGCACACCCGTTGTTAAGCGTTCGCCGCGAAGGGCCTCGCCCCAGACCTTGACCATGGCTTTTGACGCGGAATAGGCCGACGAGGTCGGTAGTCCCCGGAACCCGGCGATGGAGGCCATGATGGCCACCTGGCCCTTGCCGCGCCCGTCCATGGCCGCCAGGGCGGGCAGAACTGTATTGACCACACCGTCCACATTGACGGCCAGGATGCGGCGTGTGCGCTCCGGCCCTTCGGGCAGGCCCGAGGTCGAATTGGTGATCCCGGCATTGGCGATCACAAGGCCCAAGGGCGCGGCGGCATCCGCTTCCTTGATCCAGGCCGCCATGGCGTCCGCGTCGGTCACGTCGATCACTTTGCCATGGGCATCGGCGCCCCGGTCGCGGCATTCCCGGACCACGGCTTCGACCCGCGCCCGATCGCGCCCCGAAAGATGGATCGTTGTGCCGTGCCCGGCATAGGACAGGGCCAGCGCCCGGCCGATGCCGCTGGAGGCACCGGTGATCAAAATCGATGTCGGATGGGTAAGGCTCATGGGTCGGTTATAGGACGCAGAAAGGGACAGGGGAAGTGCCCGCCGCTTGTTGGTGGCGAAGACCCTGGGTATAAGGTTCGCACCGCCCTTTCAAAGGGCTATGGCGGAAAAGGAATGCGTATTGGCCATTAATTCAATGACCGGGTTCGCCCGCGCCGAAGGGGGGCATGGTGACCTCGCCTGGGTTTGGGAAGTGCGCAGCGTCAATGCCAAGGGATTGGATTTGCGCTTTCGCCCGCCGTCGGGGTTCGAAGCCTTGGACCCCCTTGTCCGGGCGCGCGTGAACAAAGGCTTCAAGCGCGGCAGCCTATCCGTCAATCTTTCGACCCGGCGTGAAACGGGCGGCGGGGCCTATCGCATCAACGAAGATTTTCTGGCCCAGGTCGTCGACCGGCTGGGCCGCCTGAAGAACGAAATGCCGGATGCCGCCCCACCGTCGCTTGACGGCGTCCTGGGGCTGCGTGGGGTGATCGAGCCTGTCGACGAAATGCTGGCCGAAGATGCCTTTGAAGAAATCGCCAAGGCCATGATGGCGGACCTAGACCGGGCGCTTAAGGACTTGGGCGCCATGCGCGATGCGGAAGGGGCGCGTCTTCTGGCCGTGCTCAACGGTCAGATCGACCAAGTCGCGGACCTGACGGAACGGGCTGCCGCGACGGCGGCAACGCAGCCCGATGCCATTCGCCAGCGCCTCAACGATCAGGTCTCGCGCCTTGTCGCCGACAATCCGGCCATGCCCGAAGAACGCCTGGCGCAGGAAGCCGCTGTCCTGATGACGAAAGCGGATATCCGCGAGGAACTGGACCGACTGGTTGCCCATACACAGGCGGCGCGGGAGTTGCTGCAAAAAGCCGAGGGGCCTGTCGGCCGGCGCCTGGATTTCCTGTGCCAGGAATTCAACCGCGAGGCCAACACGCTGTGCTCCAAATCGCCAGATACGGATTTGACGTCCTTGGGTTTGGATCTCAAAACAGTGATCGACCAGCTCCGCGAGCAGGTCCAGAACATCGAATAGGCCGGATTAAGGAAAGGCGAGCCAATGGTCGAGATTTCACGCCGAGGCATGATGCTGGTGCTGTCGTCGCCGTCGGGTGCGGGCAAGACCAGCATCTCGCGCCAATTGCTGGCCGACGAGCCGGGCATCGTCATGTCCGTTTCGGCCACCACGCGCCCGCCGCGCCCAGGCGAGGTCGACGGCAAGGATTACTATTTTTATGATCAGGCGACGTTCGACGACATGGTTGCGAACGGGGGATTTCTGGAACACGCGACCGTGTTCGACAATTCCTACGGTACGCCGAAGAAGCATGTCTGGGATGCCCTTGAAAAGGGCATGGACGTCCTGTTCGACGTCGATTGGCAGGGAACAAGAAAACTGCGTGAGAACGCCCGGGAACATTTGGTCAGCGTGTTCATTCTGCCGCCCTCCGTTGAGGAACTGGAAAGCCGTTTGCGCGGGCGCGGGCAGGATTCGGAAGAGGTCGTCGCCGGACGCATGGCACGTGCCAAATCCGAAATGAGTCATTACGAGGAATATGATTATATCGTCGTAAATGCCGAGTTGGATGCGAGCGTCGAGAACGTGAAAGCGATCCTGCGGGCCGAACGTCTGAAAAAGGAACGACAGACGGGGCTGCTCGATTTCGTTCAGAAAATGGGGGTCGGCGACTAACCTGCCGCCATGCGCCGGGCATGCGCCGGTGAATACAAATCCAACAGCGTCGGGCCGATGCGCCGCGACTGCAGATCATTCATCCAAAGCCGGACCAGATGGCGATGGCGGCCTTCGCCATCCATGTATTCCGTGCGCGAATGCAGCATGACGAAATTGTTCACGAATTGCAGGTCACCCTTGCGCATTTCCATGGGCAACTGAAGTTCCGGCCGCGCGGTGATGGAATCGAAATAATCCAAGGCTTCGACTTCCTTGTCGCTCAGCGTCAAGCCTTCCTTCTCGACCCAATTGATCGGGTTGCGGTTGTAACAGCAATGGAGAAGCCCGTTGTGGAAGCTGAACACGGGAATGCGGTCGGCTGAGATCGGGCCTTCACCGGCCGGCTGTTCGCCGCGCCGGTGATGATAGAACCCGCGTTCGAACAGGGGGATCAGGTCAGGCCGTTCTTCCATGATGATGTTGTAGACCATGGGGGCCGATATCAGGATCGACAGGCCGCCATCCAAGGCCGTGTCCAGGCAAAGAAGCCCCACCCGGTCGGCGCCGTCCGTATGGAACGGCAGCAATTTGTTGGAACTGTATCCCCGCGACTGATGGGAATAAGGGATGCCTTTATCGGTCACGTCGATGGACTTTTCACCGCGTCCGGTCTGTGCCGTGATGGCGCCCAGATGGGCGGCCAGTCCACAATAGGCAACGAGGTTTTCATCATAGCTGTAGCGGTCGACCGGCATGTCGGCAATTACTGCGAAACCGCGGCCGTTTTCCAATGCATCGCGGGTTTCTGCCAATAAGGGTGCCGTCAGGGGCAGGGGAAATGTTTCCGGCGTCAGGTCATAGGGCGATCCGCCTGCAGCCATGGCGCGGGCCACGGCGACATCGATTTCGGCGATCATTTCCGGGGTCAGGTGCTGAACCCAGCTGCGCGGTTCGGGGAAATCGTCGCGGGTCCAAAGGGCGCCGTCGGAAATGGGGGTGCGGTCCGTCATGGGTGTTCGTCCTGTTGCGATCCGCAAATACTGGACCCGGGAAATACGATGGTCAAGATCGCGCCGCCAATTGCCGGGCCAATGCGCAGAATGCGTCGACGCTCAGGTCTTCGGCCCGGGATTCGGGGCTGATCCCCTCCTGGGCCGGGTCAAGGCCCAGACTTTTCAGGCTGGACCGCAGCATCTTACGGCGCTGGCCGAAAGCCGCCTGGGTCACGGCCTCCAGATCGGAAAACGCGGCCTCCGCCAGGGGGTTCTTGCGGGGGATCAATTCCACCACGGTTGAAGCCACCTTGGGCGGTGGGGTGAAGGCTTGTTTGGAGACGTTGAACAGCGGCCGGATATCGCACAGCCATTGAGTGACGACGCTGAGGCGGCCATAGGATTTGGTCCCAGGTTGGGCGGTCAGCCGGTCGGCGACCTCTTTCTGAAACATCAGGACCATGCGCTGAAAGGCGTCGATCTGATGCAGCCATTGCAGCAGCAGGACGGTGGAGACGTTATAGGGCAGGTTGGCGACGATCGCGCGCGGGGCAGGGGTCAGCCCGGCGATATCCGTTTTCAAGGCATCGCCCTCAACAATATGAAAGCGGTTCGGATAGGCGGTCTGTAGGTCGGTCAGGGCAGCGATGCAGCGGCTGTCTTTCTCGACCGCCCAGACGGCAGCCGCATCCTGGGCCAGAAGTGCCCGGGTCAACCCGCCGGGGCCGGGGCCGACTTCGATCACGTTGACGCCGTCCAACGGTCCGGCCGCGCGGGCGATACGACCGGTCAGGTTGGTGTCCAAAAGAAAATGTTGGCCAAGCGACTTTCGAGCGCCCAGGCCGTGGTCCCGGATGACATCACGCAAGGGCGGCAGATCCGGTTGCACGGCCATGATTTCAGCCGGCCCGGGTGCGGTTCTGGGCGATTTTACGGGCCATGACCATGGCGGCGACAAGGCTTTGTTCGCTTGCCTGTCCCGTGCCGGCGATGTCCAATGCGGTGCCGTGATCCGGCGATGTTCGCACGATCGGCAAGCCTAAGGTGACGTTGACGCCGCCGTCAAAGTCCAGGGCCTTCACGGGAATTAGGGCTTGGTCGTGATACATGCACAGCGCTGCGTCATACCCTTGGCGGGCGCGCGGGCTGAACAAGGTATCGGGGGAGGCCGGGCCTATGGCATCGATCCCTTCGGCCCGCAACCGGGCAACGGCCGGTGCGACAATGTCACGGTCTTCCGTGCCGAGTGTGCCATCCTCGCCGCCGTGGGGATTGAGGCCCGCAATGGCCAAACGTGGTTTGATGATCCCGAAATCTCTTTTCAAGGCGGCCGCGGTGACTCGCCCGTTGGCAATGATGGCATCGGATGTCAGGTTTGCGACCGCGTCCCGCAGGCTGACGTGAACCGTGACCGGCACGGCGCGAAGCGCATCGCAGGCCAGCATCATTACAGGATCAGACACGCCGCAAAGATCGGCGATGTATTCGGTATGTCCCGGATGCTTGAACCCGGCGGCATAGAGCACCGATTTCTGAATAGGGTTGGTGACCATGCCGGCGGCTTGACCGTTGAGACACAGATGCACGGCCCGTTCGATCGCGCGAACGACGGCACCGGCATTGGCCGGATCAGGCTTGCCCGGTATGACCGGGACATCCAATCGTTCCGGTAAGACGGGGAGGGCGGTCGTGACGACCTGCGGCGCGTCTTCAGGGCTTTCGATTTCTTCTATGGGAACATCAAGATTGATCTGCGCCGCCAATTTCCGAAGGCGGTCCGGATCATCGATAACGAAGAACGCCCCGATGGCTGTTCGAGCCGTGTCCCAGGCGCGCAAGGAAAGTTCGCCGCCGACACCGGCCGGTTCACCCATCGTCAGGGCGAGTGGCAGCGGGCCGGTATCCGCTGTGTTGCTCACCTCTTAGCGCCGTTCAATAAAGGCGTTGCGCCGCAGGTCGCGCAGGAACTGCCGTGCCGCCAAATCTAGGCGAGCATCAATCAAGCGGTTTCGAATGCGATTTCGGAGTATTTTCTTGGAATTTGAAGATATCCGTTCGCAGACCATGAACAACATGAATGCTCCCGGTACCTTGATGACCTCACTCGTTTCGCCATCCTGAAGGTCCTTGATCGCATCCCTGACAAGGGGGGAGAGCTGGCTTGTACGAAGTTTCAGGCGGTCCGCTTTCAATCCGGCCGTAACCTGATTCGGCATGTCATGCATGTTGGTGCAATTGTCGGCGCGCAGACGCAGGCGTTTGGCCAAGTCGCGTTTTTCTTCGATGTCCTGCCTCTGTCCGGTGTCTGCGACCGGGATGGTCAGCTGTTCCAGAACAACCTGTGGATCGACCGATGGTCCCTCTGCGCCTTGAGAAACACGCTGATCGCGTAGCCAGTAAATTGAGTACCCTGCAGCCGTTCGGATGGGCGGTGAAATATCGCCTTTTGATAAGGAAGCAAGAACCTTTGAGACATCGGGAGCGAGTGTTCCCATGGACACCCAACCGAGATCCCCCCCGACAGCCGCGGTCGGGCTTTGAGAGAACGTTGTCGCCATGGCTTGAAAAGGAGCGCCACCCTTCAATTCATTCAGGATGCGATCCGCGACGGTTTTGACTTCCGCACTCTTGTCAGGCTGATCGACGGGCAGAAAAATTTCCGACAGCAACCCTACAGGCTTTCCTTTTTCCGCTTCCAAGCGGGCAATTTCTTCGTCGATTTCCTCGTCCGCGATTTTGGTGAGAGCCCGGAACCGAAGACGCAAGGCATCGCTCCAGGCAAGGTCGGCGCGGATCTGTTGATACAAGACCTCTTTCGATAATCCCAGGTCCTCCAGTAATTTCATCATGCCGCCTGCCGGTAGGTTGCGGGATTGTTCGTATTTTCGAACTGTTTCATCGACAGCGCTTTCAGGAATCCGGATATCCATTCTTTCCGCTTCCTGACGCTTTAATTCTTCATCGATCAGGGTGTCGACAATCTTCGGCGCCAATTGTTGTGCCGTCTGACGCGTCGCGGGAAGCCCTGCCATGGCGATCACCAATCGCAGGCGGGCGTGCAGGTCGTATTGCGATATAGGGGCATTGTTGACGGTTGCGACGATGCCCATCTGCTGCGCTTGCGCGGGCGCACCGTTGAGCAGGAAAACGGCGAGGCAGATAATTATCGTATTAAAGCCAAGCGATATCCAACGCGGACGGCGTCGGGGGACTGTTATGAATGGCATGATCGGCGAAAGTCGCATTTAGAAGGTGATCTGTCCCAAGGTCTTCAGTAGCAAATTGATCGTAAAGGCGTCGGTAGGTTTCAGGTCTCTGTCTTCATAGAAAGTTCGGGAAAACCGCGTGGTAACAACTAGACATTCGTTTTCGAATACGAGATCACTCACGAGAGAGCGCATTTCATTGGCAGCCATGTCGCGCACGGCTTGGAAGTTAATGCGCCAATCCCGGGAGAACTGGGATGAAACGGTAAGCGATAACTCCTCACGACCTGAAAACTCACTGTCCTCAGGTTCTTCGAAGAAGATATAGCTGGCCGAGCTGTGCAGCAATGGCACGCCCGCATTAAAACGCACCTGATGGCGGCGAGGCGAGAATCCATCTTTCTCGATCTGAGTCCGGTAAGCCAAATCAAAGTACTGTGAAGGCCTGATCCGCGCCGTTGCAACGATATCCGATAAGTCGTCTTCCAAGCCGCTTCCTTCGGAGAAGGTGTCGTCAGTGTGGAATCTGTAGGTCTGACCAACGAGCAGTGAAAGCCCATCCCCGGATGGTCCGGATAATCCCCATTTCATGCCATAATTGACACGGGTCCCGCCTTCGACCCGGTCGACCCCCCCGAACCGATTAACGCCGAACAGATTGGTGTCGTCGAATTCGAATTCCTGGCTGTCTTCGTTGGGGATTTTCGAAGGATTTCCGCCATTCGGGCTTGTGATGATGTTGACGATCGGTTCCAACGTTTGATTGGCCTTGCCAAGGCGGCTGATCAGAGGAAAGCGCCAATTCAGAGAGGCATAGGGGTAAATTCGTCCTGTGATGCCCGTGAAGTCCGCTTCGTTTTCGCGGCTTACGTTATTGACGTGGTATCCGTCGGCCCATAAGCCCGTGGAAAAGCTGATCAGGTTGCCGATCGAATCTGAAAAGCGGCGGTTCCACGAAGGCCGTATCGAAATCCGGCGTGTGTCGTTTCCGCTTTCATCACGCGAGACGACCAGGAGGCTTGCATCAACATTCAAATTACCACCGAACCGGTCCGGTTCGCCGACATGGCTGAATTCGACAAAGGGAAGGATGATCGGGCTGTCGATTGCATCTGCATCGGCGCGTTGATCCTGGAAGGAATAAGCGTTGACCGCCAGATAGTTGCGACCGCGGAACCCTTCAGCGAAAACGCGGCTTTCAAGCACGGGCAGGCTTTCGAAGCCAAAACGGCGAAGATAGGTGTCATCCGTGGCGCGCTGGATGTCGAAACCGGCGCGCCAAGTCTTGTTGATGTCCCACAGAGCTTCGGAAAATATGTGACCCCGGAAATCGCCTTCCGAATCATTGATGCCACTGACTTCGGCATCGATTTTCCCATCCTTGAACCGCTTTCTATAATCGACGGTCAATTGGAAGCCTTCGGATTCCGAAAAGGCGGGGATAGCCGTGACGTCGGATGAATCGTCGATTGGATAAAAATACGGAATACGGGTGACAAATCCCAAATCCGACGATCCACCGAAGCCAGGGGCCAGGAACCCTGCTTTGCGCCGGATGCTTGGATCAGGATGGATAAAATATGGCGTGTAGAGGACCGGAATACCATAAACTTCGAGCCAGGCATCCCGGTATTCTATGGTCTTGCTACGCTGATCGTGGATAACGCGCACGGCCCTAATCTGCCAAAGCGGAGAGGCGTCGGGGGCATCCGCGCAGAGGTTGCAAGGTGAATAAACGCCTTGGCGTAATTCTGTGACAACTGCACCACTGCGCTTGGCACCCTGGGCCGCAAGGCGCGAGCGGTCGGCAAGAATAACGCCGATATTTCGGACGAGACCGTCTTTGAGGTCCCCTGTGATGGTGATCCGGTCCGCGAACATGGTTTCACCCGTCGGCTCCAGGATCGTAATATTGCCTAAAGCCTGAACGATGTCCGTGTTCTGGTTGTAGGTAATCTTGTCAGCGTAAAGGGTGCGTTTGCCATAGCTGATTTCAACGCCGCCCTGTGCGATGACTAGGCCGTTCTCCTGATCAAAGCTCATTTCATCGGCAAGCAGGTTGACCGGAACTTCCGGGGGGGCTTCCGTGCCGGTGGACTGTGTTGATAGCGGGAGGGGCGAGGGCGTTGATTGTGGGACAGTCCGGGGAGCGGGGTTCAAGGGTGCCGGTGTCGGCTGGGACGAAGTGGGTGTGCCTTGCTGTGCACGACTGTTCACAGGGGCCACACCGGCACGGGGGACGAATGGGCTGTTGTTGGCGTCGAACAACAGGCCGAGCGGACGTGCTCCATCCTGTTGTGTTTCGGTGACGGGCCGTGTGATGGAAGAGGGGCGCTGGACGGAGGGCGCATTGAACAGGCGGGTCGGCTGCTGTCGAACCTGCGGCGCTTGGTAAAGGGTGTTCGGAACAGTCTTTGGTGCGGACAGGATCGGTTGCGGGGACCGTGATGCCGGTTCGGGCACCGCATTAAACAGACGTGAGGGGGATGGTTTTGTGGCCGGTGCGGACAATGTCGGCGGCGGTGTCGGGAGGGGTCGCGGCGAGCCGGTTGCTCGGTTGCTGTTCGGCGCTTCGGTCTTATCCGTGTTCAAAAGAATGCCCAATGGTCTTGAGGCATTGGCTCCATCGGGGGTGGCCGCCCCCGCCGGTTGCGCCGCGCTCATGGTGATGGCGCATGCCAGAAATGGGATAGCAAGGGCGCGTGGAAGCAAATTGAGGCATGGGCGATAGATCATGGCGTTTACCCGTCCTCCAGATGCAACAACATGGCTGCTCCCAGCATGGTGGCGACACCTGATGGTGTCCATGCGGCCAGAAGCACCGGAATACTGTCGGATAGACCGAGCGCGAAGACGATATCGGAGAAGAAATACAGAACGAACCCAGTGAATACACCGCCCGCGATGACGAAAGTTGTCCCGCCCCGCCGGGTTTGCCGCAACGTAAAGGTTGCCGCGATCAGTACCATTGCGCACATCAATAGCGGGGCTGACAGCAGCGTATGCCAGTACAGGCGATGTCGGATGGCTGAAAACCCGGCGTTCTCAAGAGTTTGTATAAACCGGGGCAGATCCCAGAATGACATCGTTTCCGGCGGGGCGAAGTTGTCCTGTATCCTGTTTACGGTCAAATCCGTGGGCAGCCAGTAGTCTTTTTCGAACCGAGGAGGCGCTTCGGGTTCAAACATCCAGGCTTCTTTCAAATGCCAGAAACCGTCCTCGAGGCGTGCTGATTTCGCATCGACCCGTTGGCGGAAGGTGTCTTTCCCTTCGTAGAGAAAGACCAGGACTTCACGTAATTCGACTTCGCTTTTTTGCTGCAGGACTCGTTCCGCATGGACCACGCTTTGACCTTTGTCATCAGCCTGCCGTAGCCATAACCCTGAATTCGATATTGAAAGAAAACTGGTATGGCCTTCAATGCGGGTTGCTTCCAATCGTTCATATCGGGCGAGCATGGAGGACGACAGGGGGTTGATGACCATGACCTGTAGCAAACCCAGCAAAAACGCCAGGAACAGTACCGGCAACATGAATTGCCAGGCGGAAATACCCGTTGCCCGCGTGACCACCAGCTCATTGGTGCGCGTCAAGCGCCAGAACGCGGCCATGCCGCCGAACAGGATTGCAAAGGGAAAGGTTTTCTGCCCCATGAACGGAAGCTTCAGTAAAGACATTTCCAGGACCATGGCCAGCGTCACGTTTTCCAACTGAGCGGACCGGCGAAGCAGTTCAACTGAGTCGAACAGCAGAATAAGCATCAGGAACAGAAAGAAAATTCCCAAGAAGCTAATCAGGAAATGACGACCGATATAAACGGACAGGATCATTGACAAGCGCATGATATGTCCCTGGCCTCACGCGGCATTGGGTGCAGTTGCCGGCGAAGCCGATGGTGCGCGCACCATGATGAACCAGGCGACTGGAAGTGGGAATAGGACTGCAGCGTAAAGCAACGGAATAAGACCTGTATTCTTTGCTACGACATTTTCCGTTGCCAGCATAATCCCCTGAAGCACGACCATCGCGGCGACCGCAACCAGGACACGAGCGGTTTGGGTGCGTCGGCCGAAATTCCCCGTCAGCAGACTGCACAATCCGATGACGGTGAAACTCAGGCAGAGCATCGGGGCGATCAGGCGACGATGTGCTTCGACAATGAATTTACCGACATTCTGCGTGCCGATGATATCGGCTTGATTCGGCGTGTCGAATAATTCGTCAAGTGTGCGTTCACGCGGTTCCCGCCATCGTTGGCCCTGCGGCCCGCCGAGCGCCAGATTGTAGACCCAGCGGTCAAAGTAGAGGATGGAAAGCTTGTTGGTTGTCTTGTCGACTTCCTGCCGGTTGCCTTTGAACATCACCACGCGTGGTCCCGTCGGCGTGTCGATCATGGCACCGCGATCGGCCATCAACGTGAAGGGCTTTGTCTGGTCGCGGGTGTCGTGAACCAGAATGCCGTGCAACTGGCCGTCATTCGTCCGTGTGCGGATATAGACCGTGGTCGTTTTCCCGACGTTGTTGAATTCACCCTCTTTCAGCAATACGTGAGAAACGCTGTTTCGAATATCCCATTGCAGGTCACGAAACGCGCGGTAGGACTCGGGGACCAGTTTGAGATGGAGTGTATAAGACAAGGCGATTGTCCCAAGCGCCAGGATCAACGCCGGTTTGGCAAGGGCGAACTGGCTGAGGCCGGTTGCCCGCATGACGACCAATTCCCGGTCCGTGATCAGTTTCGCGTAAATGAACACCACCACGGTAAATAAGGCGATGGGCAGGATCACGATCAGGAAGTTGGGCAGCAGAAGACCGGAAAGATAGAGAAATGTTCCCGCGCTCAATCCACGGTTGACGATCATTTCGACAAACCGCAGCGACTGTGTGAGCCAGATGATACATGTCAGGCCCGTCGTCACGAGAATCATGCCAACCAGGAGTTGGCGCAATACGTAGCGCGTCAGCGAGTTCATTCGAATCCCCAGGGAACCAGGTCATCAAACTGTAGGAAAAAGGTTAATAAATCAAGGCGTAAACCCTGATTTCCGGACCTTTGAGGTGGCGATGGTTATGTTCCCCGACCGCTCCCTAGAATGCATCGACGGAGGTCGTCGCGACGGTGCCGCCGCCGCCCAAAATCGTCGTGCACAGAGCGGCTGCCTGAGGCAGGAATTGCTGGGCGAAAAAGCGGGCAGAAGTCACCTTGCTGTCCAGGAATGGATCACTGTCGCCGCTTTCGCGCCGTTCGGCCGCGCGCAAGGCGCCCTGGGCAAGAAGCCAGCCGCCCGTCACGATGCCCATCAGGCGCAGATAATGGACCGCACCGGCGGCGGCAGGGGCCGGGTCTTGCGGAAAAGTTTCAACGACCCAGTCCGTTGCGGTTTCCAGGGCGCGCACGGCATCGCTCAGGAGAGCTGCCAGATCGTCCAGCCCGCTTCCATCGGTGTTCAGGTCCGCGACCGTCCCACGCATGGATTTGATCAATTCACCGGCAGCCATGCCCTCGTCGCGAGCAACCTTGCGTCCCACCAAGTCATTCGCCTGGATGCCGTTGGTGCCCTCGTAGATGCGGGCCACGCGAATGTCCCGGGCGTGCTGGGCGGCGCCCGTTTCTTCGATGTAACCCATGCCGCCGTGGACTTGGATGCCCAGATCGGCAACTTCGGACGCAACATCGGTTGAAAAGGCCTTGGCCACGGGGGTCAGAAGGTCGACAAAAGCCTGGGCGCGCGCGCGTTCGTCCTGGTCATCGTGCCGGCGGGCGATGTCGATGCAGGCCGCGACCCTATAGGCGATGGCGCGGATCGCTTCGGTCTGCACCCGCATGGACAGCAGCATGCGGCGCACATCCGGGTGGTGGATGATGGTCACGGGATCAGCCCCGCCGCCTGTAAGGGCCCGGCTTTGCACGCGTTCCCGGGCAAAATCGCGGGCCTGCTGGTAGGCGCGCTCGGCAATGCCCACGCCTTCCATGCCGACGGCCAGGCGGGCCGCGTTCATCATGATGAACATGTACTCGATGCCGCGGTTTTCCTCACCGATCAGAAAGGCCGTAGCACCTTCGTTGTCCCCGTAGGACATGACCGCGGTGGGACTGGCATGCATGCCCATCTTGTGTTCCAGCGACACGCAGCGCAGATCGTTGCGCCCCCCCGGGTTGCCGTCGGCATCCAGCAATAACTTCGGCACCAGAAACAGCGACAGGCCCTTGATGCCTTCGGGGCCGTCCGGTGAGCGGGCCAACACCATGTGGATGATGTTTTCCGCCATGTCGTGCTCGCCGTGGCTGATGAAAATCTTTTGGCCGCGCAGCACATAATGCTCGCCGGCGCGTTCGGCCTTGCAGCGAATGCGCGCCAGGTCCGACCCGGCCTGCGGTTCGGTCAGGTTCATGGTCCCGGCCCATTGCCCGGTGACCAGCTTTTCCAGGTATTGCGCGTTGATTTCGTCTGACCCGTGGGACAGCAATAATTCGATGGCACTTTGCGTCAGCATGGGACAGAGCGCGAAGGACAGGTTGGCGGCGTGCCACACTTCGGAAACCGCCGTCGCGACCAGAACGGGCAGGCCCTGGCCGCCCCAGTCTTCCGGTGCCCAGATGCCGTTCCAACCCGCATCAACAAATTGCTGATAGGCTTCGGGGAAGCCTTTGGGGGTGCGCACGACGCCGTTTTCCAGCGCACAACCTTCCTGGTCGCCGGTATGGTTCAAGGGGGCGAGAACGTCCGACCCGAACTTTCCGGCCTCTTCCAGGATGGCATCGACCAAGTCCGGTGTGGCTTCGCCGAAGCCCGGCAGCCGATTGACGGCGCCCAGGCCGGCGATTTCGTTAAGCGCAAAGCGCATGTCGTCCAGGGGTGCCCGGTAATCAGCCATTGCATGTCTCCTCAGCCCTTCGGTTTTAGGCAAGCTTTCAGGTGCTGACAACGGTGCCGTTACGTCAAGCTGGGGTGCCTTCTGGCGTGTTGTCGTCAGCGATGTAATATGGGGCCTCCACCGCCCAGCAGGAGACGACCAATCATGCCCCCATATGACCTTTTGATCACCGGCGCCGATGTCATCGACGGTACCGGTGCACCGGCGGTTCGCGCCGATGTCGCCGTCACGGGCGACCGTATTGCCGCCGTCGGCGACCTTGCCGCCCAGGGGGCATCCGCGACAGAGGCCATCGACGGCACGGGGCTTGCCTTGGCGCCGGGGTTCATCGACGTGCATACGCACGATGACCGGCTGGTTCTGACGCAGCCTAGCGTGGCCCCCAAGACCAGCCAGGGGGTGACCACCGTTGTCACGGGCAATTGCGGGGTGTCTCTTGCACCCTTCGTCGCGGAAAGCCGTGCGGGCGAAGCGGACCCGCCCGGGCCCATGGCGCTTTTGGGCGGCTGGTCCGATTACCGCTATCCGACTCTTGCCGACTATTACGAGGCGCTGGAAGAAAGTCCGCCCGCGATCAATGTCGCCACTCTGGTGGGACATTCGACCTTGCGAGCCGGGGTGATGGATACCTTTGACCGTCCGGCGACAAAGGCGGAGATCGATGCCATGGCGCGGGTTTTGGAACAAAGCCTGCGTGCCGGGGCGGTCGGCCTGTCGACGGGACTGGCCTATCCCACGGCCATTCACGCACCGACGGATGAGGTCGTGGAACTGGCGTCGTGTCTGAAGGATTTCGGGGCGCTTTATACCACCCACATGCGCAACGAAGGCGAAGACCTGGTTGAATCCGTGGATGAAACCATCGATATCGCCCGCCGCTCGGGTGCGGCGACGGTGATCTCCCACCATAAATGCGTCGGCCGGGAAAACTGGGGCAAAAGTCACGACAGCCTTGCCCATATCAAGGCAGCACAGCAGGAATTAACGCTGGATTACGACCTTTATCCCTATACGGCGACTTCGACCATCTTACTGAAGGATTTCCTTTCGACGTCTGAGAAAACCGTGCTGACGTCGTCGGCCACCCATCCGGAATTGGTCGGCCGTGAATTCGATAGCATCGTCGATGAATGGGGATGCTCGGTCGACGAGGCGATCCGCCGTCTATCGCCCGCAGGGGCCGTCTATTTCCGCATGGACGAAGAGGAAGTTCGCCGCATCATGGCGTTTCCGGGGGCGATGATCGCCTCGGACGGCCTGCCCATCGACGAAGGCCGCCCGCACCCGCGCCTGTGGGGCACGTTCCCCCGCGTTCTGGGTCATTATTGCCGCGAACAAGGGGTGCTCGGCCTGGAAGAAGCGGTCCACCGCATGTCCGGCAAACCGGCAAGCGTGTTCGGCCTGAAAGACCGCGGGGAAATTCGCGAAGGTGCGTTCGCCGATCTGGTTCTGTTCAACCCCAAGACAGTCATCGATACGGCGACTTTCGATGCACCGGAGACCCCGGCAAAGGGGATCGAGCGGGTCTATGTGAACGGGCAGATGGTATGGTCGGATCTGGCCTGGACCGGCGCCCGCCCGGGGCGGCGAGTCGGGCGGAAAGCAGCCTAGGGCGCCTCAGGCCGCAGCGGGTACTTTCCCCGAAGGGGGCGGGATGCCCGCGCCGCCCTTGCCGCGATGTTCGGCGATCCAGCTCCAGACGCTTTCGTGGAAGGTGTAGGCGACCGTCTGCACCATGGGCTCGATGATGCCGACGCCGAGCGCGATCTGCCAGTCACGGGTCAGGGCATATGCCACGGTCACGGCAACCACCAAGTGCATGACGGAGTAGGTTCCTGTCTTGATCAGTTTGCGTGGCATGGGGAACTCCTGTTTTTCATATCCGCCGGGTCCGATTTCAGCCCGGTGGGACGGCGACCATTCGCCGTTGTTTGATGGCCTCAATATAATGATATTGCGACTTATTCGCAATTTAATATTAGATGAATTGTTTCGATCTATGTGATCGGAGAAACCGTTCAGGCGGTCGGGCGGGATATCACCGGGCATGAAAAAGGCGGGGCTCAATGGGCCCCGCCTTTCCATGGAACGTATTGTCGGAAAGTCTATTTTCCGAAGATGCCCTTCAGTTTCTCACCGGCGCCTTCCATGGCCTTGCCGGCCCCTTCGGAAACACCCTTCACGGCGTCGCCGGCCCCTTCGGTGGCGCCCTTCATGGCATCGGTCGCCCCCTTGACGGCACCTTCCATCATCTTGGCGGCATTGCCGATCAGCTTTTCCGGGTTGATGGACATGATGCCCGCCGTCAGCTTGTCGATCACGGCCTTGGTCACGGCCGCCGGGCTGGAGCCGCCGGAATCCTTGCCGATATCCGTCAGCGTGATGTCGGGAAGCGATGCATCCAGCGATTTGTCGCCCAGGATGCCGGCGTTCAACTTCACCTTGCCGCCGGTGATGGTCAGCCGTTCGATCACCAGCTTCTGTTCCTCGCCGGAGGGCGTGTCCTTTTTCGCCTCGCCGCTGCCCGAGCCGCCGAACTTCTTGGCGTAGGAATCGACATTGGCCTTGATGGCATCAACATTCGATGTGTTGCCTGCCTTTTCATAAGTTACGATCGGGCTGGTGATGGCGATGGACTTGATGATGATCGGGTTCTTGCCGATCGAATCCTTGTCGATCTGCAGGGAAATCGAGCCCAATTCGAACGCGCTGGGGGATTTGAAACCCTTCGGGTTGCCGACGATCAGGCCGCTCATGCCGCCCGTGCCCTGAAACATGTCCAGATCGACGGAATTCAGGGTCACTTTGGCCTGGGTGGCGTCGCTGCCGATGGTTTCGACGGCGGATTTGATCAGGTCGCCGGCAAAGACGAACAAGTAAATGCCGACGGCGACGATCACGGCGATCACCCCGCCAAGGATGTAAACGATCTTATTCATAACGAGCTTTCCTTTAATTTTGCCAAGCGCTTAACGCGACAGCAGCGGTGATGCACGACCGCTGCGTCCTCCTCCATATCCATGAGAATTATCTTAGACAGAAGGGGGCTGGGGGGTCCAAACTTTATACAAACCGAGTGCGTTAAATTCCGATGGCGTCGCGTGTTAGGTCAGCGCGCCACGGGCCGTGACCTGCCACAGGGCTTCGACCCGTCCGTTGCGCACGCCGACGTACCAGTCATAAAGGTTCACGGTCGGATCGCAGTGTCCGGGGATAAGTCTGACCTTGTCGCCTAGTTTCAACGCCTGACGCGTGTCGCTCAGATCAAGCCGTCCATGTTCATCCGACGGCTTGGAATAGGTGACTTCTTCAAGCTCGTGGACGGTGGGGAAGCCCTGATCATTGCCCAACGCCTTATGTCCCGCATCGACGACGCAGAAATCGTCGCCGGTTTTCGACATCACGGTCGCCAGCACGAACAGGGCATTTTCGAATTCGTGGAACAGCTGGCCGTCGGCCATGCGGTTCTGGCCGTAATCGGCATCCATGAAGACGTAGGACCCGCACTGCAATTCGTTCCAGACCTTGGACTTGGTGTGGAATTCGTAGGTGCCGGTTCCGGCACCGCCGACGGTTTCACATTCCAGGCCGGCTTCGGCCAATTTTTCGACGGTCTGCTTGGTCAGAACCTGGGCGGCATTGATCGCCATTTTGCGCTCGGCGAAATCGCGGATGTGCTGGGCAGAACCCTGATAGGCCTGCAGACCCGCGAACCGCAGATTGCGGGCACGGTCGATTTCCTTGGCCAGCGTCAGAGCCGTGTCGCCCGGCTGCACACCGCAGCGCCCGGCGCCGACATCGATTTCCACCAGTACATCCATGATCACGCCGACCTGACCGGCCGCCGCGTTGAGGTCCGCCACATTGTCCGCATCATCCGCGCAGACCGCGACCTTGGCATGGCGGGCCAGGGCGGATAGGCGGTTCAATTTGTGGCGGCCGACCACCTGGTTGGAAATCAGCACGTCATTGATGCCAGACTGCACCAGGGCTTCGGCTTCCGATACTTTCTGGCAGCACACGCCGACCGCACCCAATTCCATCTGCAGGCGCGCGATATGCGCCGACTTATGGGTTTTGGAATGGGGACGCAGGCGCACGCCCGCATCCTTGGCGAAGTCGGCCATTTTCTGAAGATTGCGTTCGAAGGCGTCGAGGTCGATCAACAGTGCGGGGGTATCGACATCCTCCGCCGCATCACCGATGCGTGCGGGCGCGGGCTGGGGCATTTTTCTCCTCCTGATCTTCCGAATGGAAGGCTGCGCCTTTGATAGCGCCTGATGCCCGCGCGGGCAACGACGTTCAGACCGGTTGTTTAAACGACGCCCAGCGCCCCCAATACGGCCCCGATCCCGACCAGGGCTGGTATGGGAACCCGACCCGACAACAACAAGGCCAGCGCGCCTAAGGCGATGGCGGCGGATGCCCATTCGATGCCGCCCGCTTTGGTGATCAATACGGACTGACCCAGGAACACCGCCAGATTGAAGATCACGCCGACGACGGCCGTGGTGATGCCGGAAAGGGCCCGCCGGGCGCGTTCGTTCGATTGCAGCGCGTCCACATAGGGTGCACCCGCGATGATGAACAGGAACGACGGAAGAAAGGTGACATAGGTCGTCAACGAAGCTGCAAGCAAAGCCGCCGCCAATTGCGACAGGCCCGATGCCCCGTTGCCGTTCCAGCCCGCGAAGAAGCCGACATAGGTGTTGACCAGAACCAGCGGTCCGGGCGTGCTTTCGGCCAATGCCAGCCCGTTCAGCATATCCCCGGGGGCGATCCAGCCGTGGGTGTTGACGGCGGCCTCGGTGATATAGGGCAGCACTGCATAGGCGCCGCCGAAGGTCACGAACGCGGCCGTGGTGAACAACCGGGCGACGCTGAGGAAAGGATCGGGGCCGGCCAACCACAGCAGGCCCGCGACCGGCACGGCCAACAGAACGATGAAGACCAGGGTGATGAGCATCAACCGGGTCCAGGGATTGCCCTTGGGGCTGTCCATGTGGCGGTTCGTCGATTGTTCACCGTCGGTCCCATGACCATGTCCGCCGCCCTTGCCGAGCGCGGGGATCAGGGCCCCCAGTATGCCCGCCGCCAGGATGATCAGCGGGAAGGGAATATGGGCGAAATACAGGGCCGCGAATGCCGCCGCCGCCAATATGATGGCCGGGGCGGAATTGCAGGTTTTCCTGCCGATGCGCCACACGGCGAACACGATGATCCCAATCACGGCCGGTTTGATGCCGTTGAAGATTTTGATGACCCAGCTGTTGTCGCCATGGGCGGCGGCGATCCAGGCCAGGGCCATCATGATGATGGCCCCCGGCAGGAAGAACAGCGTGCCGGCGGTGATCGCCCCCCAGATGCCATGCAGCCGCCAGCCGATATAGGCGGCCAGCTGCTGGGCCTCGGGCCCCGGCAGCAGCATGGAATAGTTCAGGCCGCGCAGGAATGCCTGCTGATCGATCCATCGTTTCTTATCGACGCAATCGGTTTGCATGATGGAAATCTGGCCGGCCGGGCCGCCGAAGGAAATGAACCCCAGGTACAGCCAATAGCGTGCGGCTTCGGCGAAGCCGATGGCGGGCGATGAGGGTGTGGTTTCGGTGGAAGAGGTTTCACCGGCGGTTTTTACGTCCATGACACTCCCTTTCGTCAAGCAACTACCCGGAACCGCTGGGCGCCGGGTCGGGCTTGCGTCAGGGCAGAGCTTGGACGGGAAATCCGCCTGATGGTCCCGGGCGTCTGCCGTATGCCCGGATTGCTGAATTTTAGTCCGCCGCCACGCGGCGTGCCATATCTATTTGCTGACCTTGGGCGGCTGCGGCCGGGTGAACACCCAGGTCTTGTCGTCGCTCTGTTCTGCCTGAAAGCGGTACCCGCCGTCTGTGAATTTTTTAAGACCGTCCGCCGTTTCGATGCGTTTGGTGATCATGAACCGCGCCATCATGCCGCGCGCCTGTTTGGCGAACAGACCGATCACGCGGGCCTGGCCCTGGTTGACTTCCTTGAATACCGGCGTGATGACGGGAGCCTTCAGGGACTTCGCGTCAATGGCCTTGAAATATTCGTTGGACGCCAAGTTCACGACGGTCGGATCCTTGTGATCGGCGACGGCCTGATCGACGGCCTTGGCAAGTTTGCCGTTCCAGAATTCGTACAGGTTTTCCCCGCCGGGATTCTTGAACTTCAATCCCATTTCCAGCCGGTAGGGCTGGATCAGGTCCAACGGGCGCAGCACGCCGTAAAGGCCCGACAGAATGCGCAGATGGTCCTGGGCATATTCCAGGTCGTCTTTCGATAATTCGCGCGCCCGCAGGCCGACATAAGTGTCGCCGTTGAACACCATGGCCGCCTGCTTGGCATTGTTCAGATCGAACGGCGGCTTGAATTCCTTGAAGCGCTGATAGTTTTGATCGGCGAGTTTTTCGCTGATGCCCATCAGATTACGCAGGTCCTGGCGCGATAATTTGCGTGCGGCCCCGACCAGTTTTTTCGATTGGGGCAGGAAATCGGGCTGGGTATGGGTGTCCAGCGTCGGATCAGATTCGAAGTCCAATTTCTTGGCGGGGGAGATCAGGGCCAGCATGTTGGGGTGCCTCTGCTCTGTGAAACATTCCGGGCGACGTGCCGCCGGCGGGCGGCTTGGCAAAAATCAATGCCGATGACATATAGGGGCTAGAACCCGTATCGTAAACGGCGAACAGGAAATGGGAGAGGACATGCTGACCGTCTGGGGCTTGAAGACCTGTGATACCTGCAAGAAAGCGCTGAAATGGCTTGCGGACGAGGGCATCGCATTTGAATCCAAGGATGTCCGCGCCGATGGCGTGCCGGCCGCTGATCTGGCGCGCTGGGTCGATGCCGCCGGATGGGAAACGCTGGTCAATAAATCGTCGACCACTTGGCGAAACCTTGATGAGGCCGACAAAAACGGTCTCGACGCGGACAAGGCGAAAGCCCTGTTGGGCGAGCACCCCACGCTGATCAAAAGGCCCGTGTTCATTGCCGGGGACGCGGTGATCGTCGGTTTCCGCGATGCTCAAAAACAAGCGGTACAGCAACAGGCCGCACAGGCTTGACCAGGGACGGAGCCGGGCATGTCCATCGCTGAGCGCCTGGCGCCCTCCGATACCCTCAACGAGGTCGAGGTCGAAACCGGCCTGAAATGGCTGTTGCGTAACGGCATTTGGTCCCAGGGGATGGAGACGCTGGCGCTTGGCCCCATCCTGGTCGCTTATGCCCTGTATCTTGACGCATCGAACCTTGCCATCGGGCTGCTTGCCGCTCTGCCCAATCTGGGACAGTTGGCCTTGCTGCCCGCCGTGCAGGTGGTCGAGAAAGTCCGCCGCCGGCGGTTCCTGGCCGTCATCTTCGGTGCGGCGAGCCGGCCCATGCTGCTGGTCATGGCGGCGGCGGTCTTCATGCCGTCGAAAGAGGCCGGACTGGCCCTGCTGCTGGTCGGATTGACCTTGCGCTATACATTGGGGGCGTTCGTCGGCTGTTCATTCAATTCCTGGATCCGCGACCTGGTACCCGAACACCGCATGGGATCATTTTTCGCCAACCGGCTGATGTGGATGACCGGAATGGGTATGGCGGTCAGCCTTGCCGCCGGTGTCTTCGTCGATGAATGGGCGCGGCTGCTGCCGGATTGGAAGGCCCATGGCTATTCGGTTTTGTTGGGGTTGGCTTTTGTTTGTGGATGCGTCAGCGTGTACTGCATGGTTCGAATTCCAGAGCCCGCCATGCCGCCGGCGGAACGACATCTGCCCTTGCCGGAGCGCTTGGCACAACCGCTCAAGGACGTGAATTTCCGCAACCTCATCATTTTTTTGGGTTCGTGGAATTTCGCGATCAATCTGGCGGCGCCGTTTTTCACGGTCTACCTCTACAAGCGCCTGGGGCTCAGCGTCACCATGGTCACGGTTCTGCTGATCGTCAGCCAGGCGGCCAATTTCGCGATGATGAAGACATGGGGGCGGATCGCCGACCGGTTTTCCAACAAAGGTGTGCTGACCGTCGCGGCGCCCCTGTTCGTGCTGTCGATCTTTCTTTGGACCTTCACGACCCTGCCGGAAAAACACGTACTGACCGTCCCGCTTCTGATCGTCATCCATATCCTGACGGGCGTATCGACGGCCGGGGTTACCCTGGCATCGGGCAATATCGGGTTGAAGTTGGCTCCCCGCGGCGGGGCGGCGGCCTATCTTTCCGTATCGTCGCTGGTGACGGCGGTTTGCGCGGGCGTCGCCCCCGTATTCGGCGGCCTGTTCGCCGACTGGTTCATGGACCGGGAACTGACCTTGATCCTGCGCTGGACAGAGCCGGAAACCCGTCATGTGTTCCAGGCCATCAACCTGCGCCATTGGGATTTCTTCTTCGGCCTGGCGGCGATTTTGGGTTTCCTCTCGCTCAACCGGTTGCGCCAGGTTAAGGAAGTCGGTGAGGTCGAGGAGGATATCGTTCTTGAGGAACTGATGGCTTCCGCCCGCCAAGGGATGCGCAACCTGACGTCCGTTGCGGGGTTGCGTGCGGCGGCGACCTACCCCATGGAACTGTTGTTCCGAAACGTCGGTGCCCGCCGCCGCCGCAAGGACGACCCGCCCGACAGTCCGCCATCACCACCTGCCACGTCTTCTCCCACCGACGGACCCACCCCCTGATATGATCCAAGATCCTCTGTTCTATTTTCTGGCGGTACCGGCCGTCCTGATCGCCGGTATCTCCAAGGGCGGCTTCGGGTCGGGATTGGCGCTGGTTGCCGTGCCGATGATGGCCTTGATCGTGCCCGTACCGGTTGCCGCCGCGATCATGCTGCCGGTGCTGATGTCCATCGACTTCATCAACATCTGGGTCTACCGCAAGGATTTCAGCGTCGGTGACCTGAAGTTCATGCTGCCGGGGGCGGCGGTGGGAACCCTGATCGGCTGGGCCGGGTTCCAGTTCATGACCGAAGACGGCGCGCGCCTGATGGTCGGCCTGATCGCCATCGTTTTTACCTTGGATCATTGGCTGCCGCTGCGGCCCAAGGCCAACGGCGACCGTCCGCCCGGATGGCGGGGCGTGTTCTGGGGGGCGTGCGGCGGGTTCACCAGTTTCTTCGCCCATGCCGGATCGCCCCCGGTGCAGGTTTATCTGCTGCCCCGGGGACTGTCCAAGCGGGCCTATGTGGGCACCTTCGCCGTGTTCTTCTGGGCCGTGAATTTGATGAAGGCGCCGGCCTATTGGGAATTGGGGCAGTTCACGCAAGAAGTTTTGCTGACGTCGTTGGTTCTGGTGCCCCTGGTGCCGATCGGCATCCGCATCGGGCTTTGGGGGCAAAGCCGATTGTCGGACGGCGTGTTTTTCGGCGTCTGTTACGTGTTCCTGTTCTTGACCGGCATCAAGCTGACCTGGGACGGGCTTTCCGGCATGTTGGGCTAGCTTACGGTTTTGGCGCCACGCGCCCACCCATTGCCTCGAACGCCTCGATCCCGCCGACCAGATAACGGACAGGGTATCCCTTGGATTGCAGGACCGCGGCGGCACCCTGACTGACCTCGTGCCCATGCACGCAATAGACGACGACGTCCTTGTTCTGCGGCAGATCGGCGGCCCATTCGGCTGCATGCTGGTGGTCCCGCCAGGTCGCGGTGGCGATCATGGTTTTTGCCGCATCGAAGGCGGGGCGTTTGCGTACGTCGATGATGATCGGGCAGGCGGTGGTGCCGATCAGGCCGTTCAGGTCTTTGGGGGAAATGTTCGGAAGCGATCCGTCCATGGCTCAATCCTCTCATTCAACAGGAGGGCTGAGCAGTGCTTGGGCTGATCGGTGCCTTGGCATGGCCGGGAGACTGCAATACCCCGGCGCGATGACCGAATGATACGTCGGAGACCGGACGCACACAACAACGGGGGCGGGGTGAAATTCATCACCTCCAGCCTTCGTGCCTTGAGTTTATGTCACCGAAAATACCGCCCCGGCGACACGCCCAAAGCCTTTTTGAACATAGCGATGAAGGCCGATGGGCTGTCATAACCCAGGTCCAGGGCGGTGGCTGTTACGGCCTGTCCGGCGGCGAGAAGTTCCAGCGCCTTGAGAAGCCTAGCCTGTTGCCGCCAGGCACCGAACGTCGTGCCCGTTTCCTTGACGAACAGGCGCGCCAGGGTGCGCGCACTGGCGCCGGCGGTCCTGGCCCAATCCTCCAGACCGTTATCCAGGGACGGGTCGTCGATCAAGGCCTGGGCGATGCGGACAAGACGCGGATCTTCCGGCCAGGGCAGGTGCAGGGGGGCCTGGTCGAGAACTTCCAACTGATCCAGAATCACCGCCATGATGCGGGCGGCCGGTCCATCGGTATCGTATTCGGCCGGCAGGTCCACGGCGGTCCGGATTAATTCGCGCAGCAGAGGAGAGACGGTGACGACGCTACAGGCACGGGGCAGATTGACGGCCGCATCGGGGCAGACCCAAAGGCTCCGCATCTTGACCTCGGTCGGGAAATCGACCCGATGGGGCATGCCGCCTGGCACCCAGACCGCGCGTTCCGGCGGGACGACCCAGACGCCGTCATCCGTCGTCACGGCCATCACGCCGGAAATGCCGTAAACCAGTTGTGCCCGCGGATGGGAATGCCAGCGCGTCGCCTGTCCGGCCGGGTAATCCGTTGCCGCGGCAACGACCGGGCGGGGAATTTCCTGCAGCGCCTGGACCCGTTCGACGTTGTCCAAATGAGTCTTTTCGCGGGTCGGTCCGCCCGACTTCGATGAAAGGGTGCCGTCCATAAAGACCTCGCGGTGATCTCTTGATTGTCAATTATTCGATATAAAATGACAGAATGCCGAAAGACTGTCGAGCCGGCATGGCATTACCTTTTGACTGTGACCTTGTTCCCACAAGGGGCCCCACAGCCGGTGGGAATGGGGTCACTTTTTGTTCAAGCCCAGGAAGGGCAGAACTCACTTTCCCAGTACCGACATCCCCATAATAAACATCCAAGGCTGAACCGAGACTGATATGGATTATTTCGACCGACGCGGCGTCCAATTCCTGTATTTGAACATTGGCCATCTTCTGGACCACTTTTTCCTTCTGATCTACGCAACGGCCGTGTTGTCGATTTCTCTCGATCCGGCGTTCCAACTGACGTTCGCCACGGCGATCAAAGATTTCCTGGGCGTGCTTCCGTTTGAAGGTGGGGCCGTTACATCGATCGCCGAATGGGCGGACGGTTTGTCTGAAAAGGGATCTTACGGATTTCTTTTGGCTCTCTCGACGGCGAGCTTTATCGCCTTCGGTGCGTTTTCGATCCCGGCTGGCTGGCTCGGCGATAAATGGTCGAAGCACGGCATGATTTCCGTATTCTTTATCGGCATCGGTACGGCTTCCATGCTGACGGGCTTCGCCAACGGCCCTTATCAGGTGGCTGCGGGGCTTTTGGCCATCGGTGTGTTCGCCGCCATCTATCATCCGGTCGGAATCGCCATGGTCGCGGAAAACGCCAAATCGCTGGGCCGGGAGTTGGGCATCAACGGCGTTTGGGGCAATGTCGGCGTGGCTTGCGCGGCCGTGGTCACCGGCTATCTGGCCGACCAGATCAGTTGGCGCGCAGCTTTCATCCTGCCCGGCGTTGTCTCCATCGTCATCGGCGCGTCCTATCTGTGGTTTTCCAGCAACGCCCCGGAGCCTCATCCCCTGGCCAAAAAGGACAAATTCATCGGTGCGTCCGTGTCCGAGGTAAAGCGTGCCATCGCCGTTGTTCTGCTGGCTTCCGCCCCCGGCATGTTGATCTTCAATTCGACGACCAATTCCCTGCCCAAATTGTTCGACGAACGCTTGGGTGGGATTGCCGTCAACCTGTCCGAAGTCGGCATGTGGACCTTCGGCGTCTTCCTGATCGCTTCCGTCGCGCAGGTGATCATGGGGCATTTGCTGGACAAATACCGGCTGAAACCGATTTACCTGACTGCCGTCGCATTACAGGCGCCGCTGATCTTCCTGGTCGGCTATGCGCACGGTATCGGCATGCTGGGTAGCGCCACGGCAATGATGTTCATCGTCTTTTCGATCATTCCTATCCACGACACCATCATCGCCCGTTTCACCTCCAAGGAAATCCGCTCGCGCGTATTCGCCTTGAAGTATCTGGTCGGATTGCTGGTCGGTGCCGCAGCCTTGCCGCTGACGGGCTGGTTGCATGCGACGGTAGGCGGCTTCACCATGGTGTTCATGGTGTTGGGCGCGCTGGCTATATTCGAAAGCTGTGTCACGTTCTTCCTGCCGGCCCGTGATCATCTGACACAGAAAGCCGAAGCGGCGGCTCAGCCTGCCGAGTAGCTGGCCGAACGACTTAAGGGGCGTTAGAACTTCCCTTTGGCCCGGGCCCGGCGGAGAGCCTCTGCAACGCAACGGCTGTCCGCGAGGGCTTGGTGCATAGCGCCCGGCGGCTCGAAATCGAGAATGCCGGGCAGGTCCGACGAATTGGGAGTTTGGGAAAGACCGGCTATCGCCATGACTTGCGGGCGCACATCGCCGCACCGGCAATGGGCCAGAGGGTTTCCCATCCCATAAAGCTGACAATTATGGACGATGTGGCTCAACTCGTCCCCGAAGCCGAGGAAATCCGTCGCGGGGCCTGTGAAGTCGGCGAATAGGTCAAGGGCCGGTTTCAGGTCCATGGCCTCTCGGTCCAGGCGGTCTTGGGTGATCCCGGTCAGATTTATGAAATAGCCGTCCAGCTTGGGATTGATGCGTGGGCGGACCAAAACCTCAAAGGCGTCCAGTTCTTCCAGGTCCGGTGTGTCCGCCAGTTTGACCGCGCCGATCTGGACGATTTCCATTTCCTCGCCCGGTGCGGACCAACGACGTTGAAATGCGCCGTTCCAGGCGGTCCATTCCAAATCCATGACGATGATGGCCAGATCATCCCCTTTCATGGGTCAGGTATCCTCTGTCCGGGCGGCGCGGGTCAGGCGGTCGTTGATGGCACGGCCCAGGCCCGTATCGGGGATCGGCATGACCGCGATGGCACGGGCCGGGCCGCTGTCCAGTTCATGCAGCATGGCGAATAGGTTTGCCGCCGCTTCGGTGGTGTTGCCCACGGGGCTGAGGTTAAGGGAGCTTTCGGGCGTGTCTGGGCCGAAGCCGAGCAATACCTCGCCTTCCCCGGCCGCATCGGCGTTCAGGCGCAAAGGCTTTCCGGGGGCGTAATGACGCGCCAGCATACCCGGCGAACGGGGGCCGTCCGGGCCGATTTCATGGCTTTCCGCAACCTGTCCGCAGACCGCTTCCAGGTCTTCGCGGGCAAGGCCGCCCGGGCGCAGGATCACCGCGCGGTTCCCGGTGGCGTCGACCACCGTGGATTCCAGGCCGACCGGACAGGCGCCGCCGTCCAGGATGATCGCCGGCCCACCCTGGTCCGGCCCCGGCAAGGAGTTTGCGACATGCTGTGCTTGTGTCGGGCTGATACGGCCCGACCGGTTGGCACTGGGGGCGGCCACGGGCAGGCCGCTGGCCTTCAGCAAGGCCTGGCCGACCGCATGATCGGGCGCGCGCATGGCGACCGTGTCGAGCCCCGCGGACACCAGCCGCGACAGCCGGCAATCGGGCCGCCGGGGCTGCACGATGGTCAGGGGGCCCGGCCAGAACGCATCCATCAGGGTTTTTCCGAGTGGTGTGATCGTGACGTAATCGGCGGCCTGGGCGGCACCCGTCACATGAACGATCAGGGGATTGAATTCAGGCCTGTCCTTGGCCGCATAGACGGCGGCGCAGGCATCGTCGTTGGTGGCGTCGGCGCCCAGGCCGTACACGGTTTCCGTGGGAAAGGCGACCAGCTGCCCGGCCCGCAGTGCCCGCGCGGCACGGTCCATGGCAGCGGCATCTTCTGCATCGGCGATCGGGCTGGCGGCATTATCCGTCAAGGCTGATGTCCTTGCCGGTGACGATGAAATGCGGATTGTCCAGGCCGTCCTTGCCGTAGGTCAGGGAAGCACCATCCGTTGTGCGGACGTTGCCGCCCGCGAACCGCACCACGGCATGACCGGCGGCCGTGTCCCATTCCATGGTCCGGCCGAACCGGGGGTAGATGTCGGCGGCCCCTTCGGCGACCCGGCAGAATTTAAGCGAGCTTCCCGCCCCGATACGTTCCGCCACGGTGTAACGTTCCAAAAAGGCGTCTGCTTCGTCCGCCCCGTGGGACCGGCTGACCACGGCGGTCAGGCCTGCTGCGGGAACATTGCGGGATGCAATCGGCATCAAGGGGCTGTTGCCCGTTTGTTTGAAGGCACCGGGCGGGCCGGCCACAAAGGTTTCATTCAACACGGGCAGATGCACCACCCCCAGGACAGGTGCGCCGTTTTCGATCAGCGCGATGTTGACCGTGAACTCGCCGCTGCGTTTGATGAATTCCTTGGTGCCGTCAAGCGGGTCGACCAGCCAGAATACGGGGCTGTTGGGTTGGCGCAGGCCCTCTGCCTCGGCCGCTTCCTCGCCGACGATGGGATAATCGGCGGTGATTTCCGACATGATGGCCTGGGTGATCAGGTCTTCGGCCAGGCGGTCGGCCTCGGTCACCGGGGATTTATCGCCCTTGGTATCGACGTCGAAGTCCGTTTCGTAAACGGTGAGAATCGTTTTGCCCGCGCGTTTGGCGATGTCCGCCACCTGTTCAAGCAGGTCCTGTCCGATGTTCAGCATATGCAGCGTGTCTGATTGTAAAAGAAATGCGAGCCGGTGAGCCCGGTCCCGGTTTGTCGCCCGGGGGCGGGGCGGAGTCAACCAATGCGGCGGCGCTAGTCCCCGAGAGAGCGCCACAATGCCAGGCCGGGCGGTAAATCAGTAGAAGAGGCTTCTTCGGCGATGAAGCGCCGAGCCTTGAAATCATCGGACCAATGCCTGTCTGCCATGCCGGCCTTGCGTTTCAGATGGCCCAGAAACACCTGTTTGTCCGGCAATTGATCCCAGACGGATGGTAGGAACAAAGCCCGTTTGCCGCCGTCTTCGATCACAAGGCCGTCGATGCCGGGCCGCAATTGGGCCAGCAGATCGGCTTCGTCCTTTATGGCCATGGACATTTGCGGGCTGAGCACGGAAATGGAAAGCGTGACCTCGTGTAGCTCCGCCGCCGTCAGCTTGGGGAAGCGCGGGTCGCGGAATGCGGCGGAAAACGCGTTCACGGCCACGTCGGTGATCAGCGGGCGATGGGCCTCGGGCGATCCGATGCAGCCGCGCAGTTGGCCGTTCTTTTTCAGGGTCACGAAGCAGGCCCCGGGGGCCGCCAGTTCCGGGGCGGCATCGGACAGATCAGGCGAAAACGGCTTGCCGGTTTCCAGGCCCTGCTCGATGGACTGTGCCGCCAGGCGAACAAGGTCAGGGCCATGACGGTCCAGCAACGTCTTGGTCTGGGCCGCGAAATCGGTTTCACCATCTTTGGCGGCGGCTTGTGGCGGCTCGAAAAACAGCCAGGAGCCATAGCCCACGACCCGGTCGCGCGGTCCCGCCGTGTCACCGGAATTGCGCAAATCCACGGTCTCGACCGTCATGCCGCGCGCCTTGGCCAGCGCCAGCAATCCGCCCACGGGAAACCGGCCGCAGGCTCCGTCGCGTTCGATGGCGGCGGGGTTCAGGCTTTCGATCGCTTGGCAGGTGCGGGCGTCGATGGCTTGGGCGTTTTCGTAATCGAGAAAATGGCTCAGATCCGACGAGACGACGATCAGCGTTTCCGACCCACCCCATAATTTCTCCAGCACTTGGGCGACATCGGCGGGTTCAGCCTGTCCGACCACGATCGGCAGCAGCTTGAAATCGTCGATCACCGATTTCAGGAACGGCAGGTGCACTTCCAGGGAATGTTCCCGGGCATGGGTGGCATCGAACACCTGCACCTGCGGCATGCCGGCGATCAACGCCGCCGCGTCCTTGTCGATCTCGACCGGGCCCAGGGGCGTTTCGAACGCATCGGCGCCGGAAAGGGCCAGGCCGTTAACGGCCACCCGGTGGCAGGGGCCCAGCAAAACCACCCGCTTGATGCGCGCCCGGGCCGGCTTGATCCGGGCATAGGCACTGGCCGCGACCCCGCCGGAATAGATGTAGCCCGCATGGGGGGCGATGATCGCCTTGGGTACGGGGCCGACGGTGATCTTGGCGTCGTCCCAGCAGCGGTCGAGCATGGCCTGCAGATCGGCGGCGCGGTCCGGATAAAAGGCACCGGCCACGGCGGCGGGCCTGACAACGTTTGCGGCGCTGATGTTCATTGGCGGTCCACGCGGTGCATCACTCCATGATAATATAGACCCCGGACCTGCGGTTCCAAAGCCGCCAAAGAGGATTTTCATGGCTTCCGCCGAACAAGCTCAAGAGACTTTCCCCGGCGCCGTGCCCGGCCGCTACTGGCACAAGCTGGAAGACGGCCGCATTCAATGCGACGTTTGCCCCCGGTTTTGCAAGCTGCGGGCGGGGCAGCGCGGGCTGTGCTTTGTGCGCGCGTCGGATGGTGAGCAGGTGGTGTTGACGACCTATGGCCGGTCGTCCGGGTTCTGCATCGACCCCATCGAAAAGAAGCCCCTGAACCATTTTTATCCGGGCACGCCGATCCTCAGTTTCGGTACGGCGGGCTGCAACCTGACCTGCAAGTTCTGTCAGAACCACGACATTTCCAAATCCCGCGAATTCGACAAACTGCAAAGCCTAGCCACGCCCGCGATGATCGCCGAAGCCGCGGTCAAATCCGGCTGCAAGTCCGTCGCCTATACCTACAACGACCCGGTGATCTTTCTGGAATACGCCGTCGATACGGCCGAGGAATGCCGCAAGCGGGGCATCAAGAACGTGGCCGTTACGGCGGGCTACATCACGTCGGAAGCACGCACCGAATTCTTCCAGCACATGGACGCGGCCAACGTGGACCTTAAGGCCTTCACGCCCGAGTTCTATAAGGAGCTCTGTTCCGCCGATCTGGAGGCCGTGAAGGAAACCCTGATCTACATCAAACACGAAACCGACTGCTGGCTGGAAATCACCGATCTGGTTATCCCCGGCCATAACGACGGAATGGAAGAAATCGACGCCATGTCGAAATGGATCGTGGATGCTCTGGGCCCGGACGTGCCGGTCCATTTCACGGCTTTTCACCCCGATTGGAAGATGCTGGACGTGCCGCATACGCCGCCGGAAACCCTGGTCCGGGCGCGTGAAATCGCCATGAACAACGGTGTGCGATACGCCTATACGGGCAACGTCCACGACAAGGTGCATCAATCGACTTATTGCCATAACTGCGGCGCGGTGCTGATCGGCCGGGATTGGTACGAACTGTCGGAATTCACGGTCACGACAAAGGGCAATTACCCCGGCAACTGCCAGGCCTGTGGTTCGGAAGTTCCGGGCCGGTTCGACGGCCCGGCGGGGGACTGGGGCCGTAAGCGGATGCCGCTACGGTTTCAGCGCAAAACGGCGTGACGGAACCCTGTTCGCGGGGGCTTGCGTCCCGCGAATGATTGTATACAATCCGCCGTTCATCATATTCATCCGAGGAGAGGATTCCGATCATGGCCCCCGATGCCTCCACCGTCGCCCACAGCGAAAGCCGCCCCGCCCATATCAGCCCCGAAGAATGGGAAGTCCGGGTCAACCTGGCCGCGGCTTACCGCTTGGTCGACCAGTTCGGCTGGTCGGATCTGTTGGGAACGCACCTGTCGGCCCGTGTGCCGGGACCGGACGAACACTTCCTGATCAACCCGTTCGGTGTGTTGTTCGAGGAAATGACGGCCTCGGCCCTGATCAAGGTCGATGAGCACGGCACCTGCCTGACCGATTCCGAATACTCGATCAATCCGGCGGCCTTCGTCATCCATTCGGCCGTGCATCTGGCCGTGCCGGAATTGTCCTGTGTCATGCACACGCATACGCGCGACGGCGTCGGCGTGGCCTGCCAGGAAGACGGCATCCTGCCGATCTCGCAGCAGGCGCTTTCGATCTATGCCCATACGGCCTATCACGATTATGAAGGGCTGGCATTCGATCTGACGGAACGCGAACGCCTTGTCGCCGACCTGGGCGACAACCGGGTTATGGTGCTGCGCAACCACGGCCTGCTGACCGTCGGCAAGACCATCGGCGAGGCCTTCATGTGGATGTACCGGGCCGAACGGGCCTGCCGCTATCAGCTGTCGTTCCAGCAATCCGGCGCCAAGCTGCGGCCGATCCCGCAGGAAGTCATCGACAAAACCGTCGAGCAGGGCAAGATCGCCAATTCACCGAACGGCCACCGCCCGATCGGTCAGAAGGAATGGCCGGCGCTGCTGCGCAAACTTGATGCGCACAATCCCGGTTACGACGCCTGATCATTCGTCACGCCTTGGACATCGGTCGTAGAATCCCCTTCACGCAGGGGGATGCGGCACCCTATATAATGGGACCCACCATTTCGGCGCGGGCCTGTTCGCCCGCGCGTCTTTTGCCGCCGCGCGGCCGGACCCTGTGTCGGGACCGCGCGCGGCGCCCCTTATAACCAGTCCCAAGGACAGATAGATGAAAATCACCTTCGCCAATCCCTCGCTCCCCGCCCAGGGCGTCGTCGTCGTTACCGCCACGGACGGAGGCAAGCTGTCGAAATCCGCACAGGCACTGGACGCCAAATTGGGCGGTGCCATTACCCGTGCCGCCAAGGCCGGAAAGTTCAAAGGCAAACCCGGCGAGTCCGTGGACCTGATGGCGCCCGACGCCAAATACGACCGCGTTGTCGTGATCGGCCTGGGCAAGCCCGGTGACTTGAAGGACTTGGACCTGCAAAACGCGGGCGGGCGGATCTATGGGGCGCTGGCCGGACAAGGAACCACCGCGACGGTGGTGATGGACGCCGTCGACGGCGCCGACATGACGGCGGCCGACATGGGCGCCAATCTGGGGTTCGGGGCGCTGCTGCGATCCTACCGGTTCGATAAATACCGGACCAAGGAACCCGCCGACAAGAAGCCGACCCTGAAATCCGTCAAGGTGATGTGCCCGACTTCGGCCAAGGCACGCACGGCCTTCGCCGATATGGAAAAAGTCGCCGAAGGCGTGTTCTTCACCCGTGATCTGGTGTCCGAGCCGCCGAACGTGCTGTATCCGGCGACCCTGGCCCGTGAGGCCCAGGCCCTTAGAAAGCTGGGCGTGAAGGTCACGGTGCTGGGCGAAAAGGAAATGAAGAAGCTTGGCATGGGGGCGCTCTTGGGTGTCGGCCAGGGCAGTGCCCGCGAAAGCAAGATGGTCATCATGCAATGGACCGGGGTGGCCAAATCGAAAAGCGCCAAGGCGCAGCAGCCCGTGGCCTTCGTCGGCAAAGGCGTGACCTTCGATACGGGCGGCATTTCGATCAAGCCCGCGGCAGGCATGGAAGACATGAAATGGGACATGGGCGGCTCCGGTGTGGTGATTGGCCTGATGAAGGCCCTGGCCGGACGCAAGGCCAAGGTCAACGCCGTCGGCGTGGTCGGTCTGGTCGAAAACATGCCCGACGGCAATGCCCAACGCCCGGGGGACATCGTCAAAACCATGTCGGGGCAGACCGTCGAGGTTCTGAATACGGATGCCGAAGGCCGCTTGGTTCTGGCCGATGCCCTTTGGTACACGCAGACCAAATACAAACCCAAGTTCGTGGTCGATCTTGCGACCTTGACCGGGGCCATCATCGTCGCCCTCGGCAACGAGCGCGCGGGTATGTATGCGAACGACGACACCCTGGCCGATCAGATTTTCCAGGCCGGCGAAGCCGTGGACGAATTGGTCTGGCGCATGCCGCTGGGCAAGGCTTATGACGAGCTGATCAATTCCGACGCCGCCGACATGCAGAACATCGGCGGGCGCTGGGGCGGGTCGATCACGGCGGCGCAGTTCCTGCAGCGGTTCATCAAGGACGACACCCCCTGGGCCCATTTGGACATCGCCGGCACGACCTGGTCGAAAAAGCCCAAACCCGTCACGCCCAAGGGCGGCACGGGATACGGCGTGCGCCTGTTGGATCGTCTGGTCGCCGATCACTACGAAGCCAAATAACAGACACGGCAAGGGGCAGGGTACGATGTGGGGAGTGAGCCGGTGACGGAGATTTCCTTCTATCATCTGGAACGCTCGCCGCTGGAACAGGCCCTGCCCAAATTGCTGGAAAAGACGCTGGCCGTCGGCAAGCGCGCCCTTGTGCTTGCCTCATCCGAAGACCGGGTGGAAAGCCTGGCCCAGGTGCTGTGGACCTATGATCCGGATTCCTGGCTGCCCCACGGCACGCCCAAGGACGGCAATCCGGACGATCAGCCGATCTGGATTTCGACCGATCCCGAAAGCCCCAACAAGGCAACCTTTCTGTTTTTGACGGACGGCGCCACGTCCGAATGGGTCGATGCATTCGAACGCTGTTTCGAACTGTTCGACGGCCGCGACCCGGACGCCGTTCAGGCGGCGCGCACGCGCTGGAAATCCTACAAGGACGCCGGACACGACCTTGCCTACCTGCAGCAGACGCCCCAGGGCGGCTGGGAGAAGAAGGCCTGATATTCCGCACACGCACGCCCACAGAAGGCGGCGGTGACGACAACAAACGACTGACGGAGGATACAGATGACCAACCCACGCTGGGTCAATCGGCCCGAGGGATCGAACTGGGGTGATTTCGGTCCCGACGATGAAAAAGGCCGCATGAACCTGCTGACGCCCGAGGTGGTGAAAAAGGGCGTGGCCGAGGTCAAGGAAGGCCTGACCTTCTGCCTGTCCATGCCGCTCGACATGCCGGGCGGCAATGCCGTCAATCCCAAGCGCCATCCGCCGGTCCTGCATCCGACCAAACAGGACGGGGCCGATTACTATAACTTTGTCTGGGACCGGCATTCCCTGCCGGGCTCGACCGACGTTTCGGCAGACGACCTGGTCGTCCTGCATACCCAGTATTCGACCCAATGGGATTCACTCGCCCATTTCGGCCAATTGTTCGATGCCGACGGCGACGGCGTGGCGGAGCCCTGTTATTACAACGGCTGGCGCGCCGGCGAGGATGTGCCTGACCCCCATGCCAACGGCGGCGACGGCCGCAACGTGGTCAAGACGCCGCGCCTGGGTATCGAAAAGATGGCCGAAAGCTGCGTCCAGGGCCGGGGCGTGATGATCGATCTGCACAGCCATTTCGGGGACGAGCGCGTCGCCGTCAACTACGCCATGCTGCGCGACGTCATGGACAAGGATGGGGTCACGGTCGAACAAGGGGACATGGTCCTGATCCATACCGGCTGGGACGACATGATCCTGTCCATGAAGGGCGATCCCGACGCCAAAAAGCTGCATTCCAGCTGCGCCGTATTGGACGGCTGGGACGATGACCTGCTGCAATGGATCACCGATTCCGGCCTGACGATTTTGGTGTCCGACAACATGGCGGTCGAAAACACGCATTACCCCGGCCACCCCGAGGACGATCATTGCCGCCTGCCGATCCACCGGCATTGTCTGTTCAAGATCGGCGTGCATTTGGGCGAAATCTGGTACCTGTCCGAATTGAAAAAGGCGCTGAAGGAACGGGGACGGTCGCGTTTCCTTTTGACCGCGCCGCCGCTGCGCCTGCCGGGCAGCGTCGGCTCGCCGTCGACACCCGTCGCCACGATCTGACGGACGGCGGATCATGACCAAGCCCACCCGCCCGGATGCCAACAAGGTCGATATGTCGCAATTCGGCCTGCACCGGAAAGATTATCAGCCCGATGCCGCGGGCCCGCTTTCGGGCGTGCGCGTGGTCGACATGTCGCGCCTGGTCTGCGGGAATCTGCTGACCTTCAACCTGGGGGACATGGGGGCCGAGGTCATCAAGATCGAGCCCGCTGGCAAGGGCGATCCGCTGCGCTCCTGGGGCGACGGCGGCATCCAGGCGCAATGGAAGGTCTATGCCCGCAACAAGAAAAGCATGGCGCTGAACCTGCGCGATCCCCAGGCCATCGAGATCGTCAAGAAACTGGTCGCGGGCGCGCAAATCCTGGTCGAAGGATTCCGCCCCGGGCGGCTGGAAGAAATGGACCTGGCGCCCGAAACCCTGTGGCGGATCAATCCCAAGCTGGTGATCGTGCGTATTTCCGGCTATGGCCAGTCGGGGCCCTATAAGGACCGGCCCGGGTTCGGGTCCGTTGTTGAAAGCATGTCGGGCTTCGCGTCGCGCAACGGCTTCGCGGACCGGGAGCCTGTCTTGCCGCCCATGGCCCTGGCTGATTCGGTCGCGGGCCTGCAGGGCGCCTTCGCGACCATGGTGGCGCTGCGTGCCGCCGAGGCCGATGGCGGCAAGGGTCAGGTCGTCGACCTTGCCTTGCTGGAACCCCTTTACGGCATCATGGGACCGGAAGCCCTGGTCTATCAGCTGACGGGCCGCAGCCGCCCGCGCACGGGGTCGTCCTCGACCACGGCATCGCCGCGCAACGTATACGAAACCAGCGACGGCAAGTTCATCGGCATGTCGGCCTCGATCCAGACCATGGCCGAACGCGTGTTCCGCATGATCGGTCAGGAAGACCTGATCAAGCAGGAAGGCTTCCGCACCAATATGGAGCGTGTCACCAACCGCCAGGAAGTTGACCGTATCGTCGGCGGCTGGATCAAGCAACACAGCCTGGCCGAGGTTCAGCGCATTTTCGAGGAACAGAGCATCACCGCGTCCCCGATCTATGAGCAGGAGGACATCCTGCGCGACGATCATTTCCGCGAGCGCGAAGTGATCATCGAGCTGCCCGACGAGGAATTGGGCACAATGCCCATGCAGAACGTCAGCCCGCGCCTGTCGGATACACCGGGCACGATCCGCACGCCGGCCCCGGCGCGGGGCGAACATTCCGTGGCGCTGTTGCGGGAACTGGGCCTGGACGCCGACGAAATCGAAGATCTGAAGGAAAAGGGAGTTGTCGAAGGATGACCGATAAAAATACCAACGGCGCGGATATGCCATTTGTCTGGCGTTCGCTTCTTTACGTGCCGGCCAACAATGAAAAGTTCGTGGCCAAGGCCCATACCCGGGGCGCCGATGCTATCATCCTGGACTTGGAAGACAGCGTTCCCGAAAGCGAACGCCCGCGTGCCCGCGACATGCTGGCCGATGCCGCCAAATCGGTTGCGCAATCGGGCGCCGACGTGGCGGTGCGCATCAACCGGCCGATCCGTCATATGGTCAAGGATGTGGAGGCCGCCGTGCATGCCGGGGCCCAATGCCTGTTCGTGACCAAGGTCGACGGGGCCGGGCATTTGAAGCTTGTCGCCGAACTGGTCGAAGAGGTCGAGCGCGAAGCCGGCCGGCCTCATGGCTCGGTCAAGTTGGCGGCGATGGTCGAGACGGCGGATGCCTATTTCCGCGCCCATGCCATCGGCCGGGCGTCATCGCGACTGGTCGGCATGAACCTGGGCGGCGAGGACTTCGCCATGGAAATGGGCATGGTGCCGGATACGGATACCCTGCTGGTGCCTAAGCAGACCGTGATGATCGCGGCCAAGGCCGCGGGGCTGATGGCCATGGGGTTCATCGGCACGGTCGCCGATTACAACGATACCGAGGGCTTCCGCGCCGCCGTGCGCAAGTCGGTCAAGTTTGGCTTCGATTGCGCCAGCGTGATCCATCCGTCAGGCATTCCGGTCCTGAACGAGGAATTCACCCCGGCCGCGGACGCCGTCGACCATGCCAAGCGCGTGATCGACGCCTATGCCGAGGCGCAAAAGGCCGGCAAGGGGGCAATCACCGTCGACGGCAAGATGATCGACGTGCCGATCGTGATCCGCGCCGAACGTCTGTTGGCGCGGTCCGAGGCGATCAAGACCAGGGGAAACGGCTGATTTATCGACCCGTGACTAGAGCATTCCGGCGGTGGCGGCCATGACCTGATTGCCGCCCCGCCAGATCATTTCCACGGCCACATAGGCGACGACGGCAAGGCCGATATAGGCAAGCCATTTGTGCTTTTCTAGAAGCGACGCGACCCAGTTGGCGGCAAACGCCATCAGTAGGATCGACAAGACCAAGCCGAACACCAACATGCCGGGTGCCCCATGGGCGGCCCCGGCGACGGCGAGCACGTTGTCCAGCGACATGGTGACGTCGGCGATGATGATCGAGGTCACGGCGCTGCGCATGGTCTTGCCGTCGCCGCCTTCGGCGTCCGGGTCGGGCATTTCCAGGCTGCCGGCGCGGATTTCCTGCCACATCTTGTAAGCCACCCAAAGCAGCAATAGCCCGCCCGCCAAGGTCAGGCCGATGATCGACAGCAACTGATAGGTAACGGAGGCGAAGATGATGCGCAGCACCGTCGCGACGATGATGCCGATGGCGATGGCCTTGCGGCGAAGGGCGACCGGTAGACCCGCTGCCGCCATACCGATGATGATCGCGTTGTCGCCGGACATCACCAGATCGATGAAGATGATCGAGGTAAAGGCTTTGAAGTCGAAGTGAAGGAGAGGCTCGAGGAATTCCACGGTGTGTTCTTTCTTATAGGCTGATCCGCCGGGACCGGCGGTTTGGGCGGGCAGGGGTGCTTAGCGATTGTCCTCGATGATCATGTCCGATGCCTTTTCGCCGATCATGACGGCCGGCGCGTTGGTGTTTCCCGACGTGATGGTCGGCATGATCGAGGCATCCGCGACCCGAAGGCCGTGCACTCCCCGGACCCGCAGCCGGTCGTCGACGACGGCGGCGGGATCGCGGCCCATCTTACATGTCCCGACGGGATGATAAATGGTCTGTGCGATGCGCTGCGCGCCTTCCAGTAATTCATCGTCCGTTTGCGCGTCCGCACCGGGGCGGACTTCTTCCGCGACATAGGGGGCCAGGGTCTTGGTTTCGACCATCTTCCGGGTGAGTTTCAGGGAATCGATCGCCGTCCGGCGGTCCAGGTCGGTGCTCAGATAATTGGGCCGGATAAGGGGATGGGCGAAAGGATCGTTCGAGGCAAGGCGAATGTCCCCCCGGCTTTCCGGGCGCAGTTGACAGACGGACAGGGTAAAGGCGGAAAAGCGGTGTGTGCCTTCGCCGGGGCTGTCCGCACTCCAGGGCTGCACATGGTACTGGATGTCCGGTGTTTCCAGCTCGGGCCGGGTACGGGCAAAGATCGCGACCTGGCTGGCCCCCATGGTCAGGGGGCCTGAACGTTTAAACGCAAATTCCAGACCCATTAGAATCTTTTGGATCGGATTGCGGGCCTGATCGTTGAGCGTGATGGGCCGGTGCGTGCGGTAGATCGTGCGCAGTTGCAGATGATCCTGCAAATTCCTGCCCACGCCGGGCAGGTCGAGCTGCGCAGCAATGCCCATATCCTGCAGGTGCCGGGCCGGGCCGATGCCCGACAGCATGAGAATTTGCGGCGATCCGATGGCCCCGGCGGAAAGAATGATCTCCCCCCGGCAGGCGGCTTGTTGCGGTCTGCTTTTCTGATCAAAGGCGACGCCGGTGCAGCGCCCATCGGCGAATATAAGGTTGCGCACCTGGGCATGGGTGCGGATGTCCAGATTGTCCCTGTTCTTGACGGGGTTCAGGTAGCCGACGGCGGTTGAACAGCGAAGTCCCTTGCGCGTCGTCAGCTGGAAATATCCGGCCCCTTCCTGGTCGTCACGGTTGAAGTCGTCCCGTTCGGGAATGCCGAGCTCGCCCGCCGCCTTGATGACCGCATCACAGATTTCACGCCGGACCCGCATGTCGGAAACGGCAAGGGGGCCGTCCGTGCCGTGGAAATCATCGGCGCCGCGTTCCTGATGTTCCGCCCGGCGGAAATAGGGCAGCACGTCTTCGAAGGACCAGCCGACATTGCCCAACTGCCGCCAGTGATTGAAGTCCTGCGGCTGGCCGCGCACGTACAGCAGGCCGTTGATGGAACTGGATCCGCCCAGGACCTTGCCGCGCGGCCAGTTGATGCTGCGACCGCCCAGGCCCGGGTCGGGTGCGGTTTTGAAGCACCAATCCGTGGTCGGGTTGTTGATGGTCTTGAAATAGCCGACCGGGATGTGAATCCAGGGATTGGTGTCTTTGCCGCCGGCTTCGAGCAGCAGAACCCGTTTGCTCGTATCGGCGCTCAGGCGGTTGGCGAGTACACAGCCGGCTGAGCCCGCACCGATCACGATGTAGTCGTAAACCGGCGCGCCGGTCAAAGAAGAAGAATCTGCATCCATGGTCAGAATATCGGGTCCGTAGGCAGTTGAAATTACTGGAATTTTGAATGTGACGGTTGCACCGGCAGGGTGCGTCGATGCGGTCGGTCACGAAATCATCGTTGCAGATAAATCTTATGTTTGCAATAATGATACTAAGAAGTCTCAATAATGATAATTAAACATGACTTCGCAATGATCCTGGCGGCAATCGTGCATGGCAGGACCCATGTTTGGGAGTGGAAGCATGAATAAATTCAAATCGTTATTTGCCGCGTTCGCCGTGCTGGCGATCGCGATGGCGGCGGTCATCGCACCCGCCACGGCGGAGGCCAAAACGGTCAAGATCCGCGTTCAATCGGTGATTCCGTCCAAAGCCGACGAAGTCACCATGTTGAAGGATTTCGCCGCGAACGTGGCGGCCCTGACCAACAATGAAGTTCAGATCGAAGTTCTGCCCGCGGGCGCGGTCGTCGGCGTCAAGGAGACGTTGGAAGCCGTCGACAAGGGCTTGATCGAAGGCGGCTTCGCCTGGACCCATTATTGGTCCGGCTATCACCCGGCGGCCATGCTGTTCGGTTCGCCCGTTGCCGGTGCCGGCGTGGGCATGGACAACATCGCCTGGGTCAGCTGGTACCAGTACGGCGGCGGGCGCGCGCTTTATGAAGAGCTGTGGAAAGAAATGGGCATGAACATCAAGGGCTTCATGCTGCAGCCCGTGGGCCCGGAAGCTCTGGGTTGGTTCAAGGAGCCCATCAAGTCCATGGCCGACTTCCGTAAATACCGGTTCCGCACGCCTCCGGGGATCCCCGGCCAGACCTATAAGGACATCGGCGTTGCCTCGGTCGCCATGGGCGGCGGGGACATTCTGCCGGCCCTGGAAAAAGGCGTGATCGACGCCGCCGAATGGTGCTGCCCCAAGCCGGACATGGTGTTCGGTTTCCAGAAGGTGCTGAAGCACTACTATCTGCAGGGGCTGCATCAGGTGGTCGTCAACGCCGACATGTATCTGAACGGCGACGTCTGGAAAAGCCTGACCCCGCATCAGCAGAAAGCCATGGAAATCGCGGCCGACGCGTCACTGTCCCGAGCCATGAGCTGGCGTATCTATGAGAACGGCAAGGCGCTGAAGGAATTGACGGAAAAGCACGGCGTGCAGCTGCACGACACGCCCGCCGATTACTTCACGGAGTACATGGCCGCTGCCAAGAAGTCCCTCGAGAAGAATGCGGCGGAAAACCCCTTCTTCAAGAAGGTTTGGGATTCTCAGAAAGACTTTGCCGATGTCGCGGTCCCGTTCTGGGCCGGGGCACAGATGTCGAACGCCAACCTCGGCATGGCCTTCGCCAAAAGCAAGAAGTAGTCTGATCCGACAAGTCTGAATGCTGCCGGAATTCCCGGGGGCGGGTGGTTGCCGCCTGTCCCCCGGGGTTCCCGGCGGTTTCTTTCCGCGGCCCCTGCCTGGGGCCGCCCGCCCGAAGTTTACCCGTCAATCACCTATATCCGGTCGACGGGACCCAAACGGACAACGGACAAAGATTTATCCCATGGCCGATCATGACACGACCCCCGGTGAACTGGATATCACCGACGAGTTGATCGCCGAACGGCGGGGTGACCCGTCCGGCAAAATGCCGGACGACATGCCCCGCTGGATGGCGCGGACGATCACCGGTATCGACCGGTTCAGCCTGATCGTCGGAAACATCGTTTGCTGGCTGACCGTGCCGCTGTTCATCGCCATGGTCTACGAGGTCGTCGCGCGCTACGCCTTTGTAGCACCCACTATGTGGGCCTATGACGTGTCGCGCATGCTCTACGGTGCCCTGTTCATGCTGGGTGCTGGTTATGCCCTGTCCAAGGGTGTGCATATCCGGGCTGATTTTTTGTACCGGCTGTGGCCGGAAAAGACCCAGGGGCGGATCGATCTGCTTCTGTATTTGGTTCTCTATTTCCCCGGCATGCTGGTGTTCCTTTACATGGCGACGGATTTCGCCTCGCTGGCCTGGATGCGGGGCGAGAAAGGCATGGACACGGCCTGGATGCCGCACATGGGCCCGATCAAGACGGCGCTGCCCGTGGGCATCCTGCTGCTGATCATTCAAGGCATCTCGGAAACGCTGAAAAGCTACTACGCCGCGACTAAGGGAAGGTGGCCCTGATAATGGAAAATGAAATCCTGGGTCTCATCCTGATCGGGGTCATGCTGCTGGCGATCTTCGTCGGTTTCCCGATCTCCTTCACCCTGATCTTCCTCGGCTTCGTGTTCGGCTATCTGGGCTTCGGCCAGGTCGTGTTCTACCTGATGACCTTCCAGTTCTCGAACGTCATGCTGGAACAGACATTGGCGGCCGTCCCTCTATTCATATTCATGGGGATATTAATGGAGCAGGCGGGTCTGATGGAGCGTCTGTTCTCCGCCGTGCAACTGATGCTGTCGCGCGTGCGTGGATCGCTGTACATCGCCGTGCTGTTCGTCTCGACCATCTTCGCCGCCGCCACGGGCATCGTCGGTGCTTCGGTCACGATCCTGGGCATCATGGCGGCCAAGACCATGAACCGGTCCGGTTACGACGTGCGGCTTGCGGCCGGCACGATCACCGCCGGCGGCACGCTGGGCATTCTGATCCCGCCGTCGATCATGTTGGTGGTCATGGGGCCGGTGCTGGAGGTGCCGGTCACGGACCTGTTCGCGGCCGCCATCATCCCCGGCGTGATGATGGCCTTTCTCTATGCCTGCTATGCCATCGGCCGCTGCATGATCAATCCGGAACTCGGGCCCGCCCTGCCGATTGAAGACCGCGCCGCGAACATGGGCGAGATCGTTCGCGAATTCGTTCTGGGCCTGGTTCCGCCGGCCCTGCTGGTGTTTTCGGCGCTGGGTTCCATCATGTTCGGACTGGCGACACCGACCGAAGGGGCCGGTTGCGGTGCGGCGGGTGCCTTGCTGCTGACGCTCGCCTATCGGCGCATGACCTATAAGAAATTCAAGGAAGCCTTGATCAAGACCCTGGAAATCTCGGCATTGATCCTGATCCTGGTGGCGGCCTCCAATTTCTTCGGGGCAGTGTTTTCGCGCCTCGGTACGCCGACCATGCTGACCGAGCTTCTGTTGGGCCTGGACCTGCCGCCCATGGTCATTCTGGTTATGATCATGGCCCTGATCTTCCTGTTGGGATGGCCGCTGGAATGGGTGCCGATCGTGCTGATCATCGTGCCGATCCTGCTGCCGCTGATCGAACAGCTTGGTTTCAATCTGGTATGGTTCGGCATCCTGGTTGCGGTCAACCTGCAGACCGCCTGGCTATCGCCACCGGTGGCGTTATCAGCCTACTTCCTGAAAGGCGTCGTTCCCGAATGGGATTTGAAGGACATCTACATCGGCATGATGCAGTTCATGGTGATCCAAATGATCGGACTGATCCTGATTATGGTCTTTCCCCAGATCGCGCTTTGGCTGCCCGAGGTGATATACGGGAAGTGACGCGCGCCGGGCATGACGGTCGGTCGGGCGGAACGCAGGTGGTATGATCAGCTATGGCTAAGGACGGAGAAGAAAAAGGGTCGCGGTCGATCCGTGCCCTTGAGGTCGTCGAAACGCTGGTCAACGAGGGCCGGCCGATGAGTGCGGCCCGGCTGGCGGATGCGACCGGGTTACCCAAGGCAACGGTGCATCGTCTGGTCGCTCTTTTGATCGAGACCGGTTTCGTGACCCCCGTGCCCACGGGTGAAGGTCTGGGCGTGGGGCCGCGGCTTCGCGACCTTGCCATGGCCACGGTCGCCGTCGATATGGACCATAGTCAGCGTCACCGGATACTCAGCGATCTGTCGCATGAAATCGGCGAGACCTGTAATTTCAACATCCCGATCGGCGGCGAGATGTATTACATCGACCGGGTCGAAACCAAATGGCCGCTGCGCACGCAACTGCCCGTCGGGTCGCGGGTACCCCTGCATTGCACGGCCAGCGGAAAGATGTATCTGGCGATGTTGCCGGCGGGCCGCCGCCGCCAGATCATTCAATCGATCGACCTTGTCCCCCATACCCCCGGCACGATCACGGATCCGGCCCAACTGCTGGCCAATCTTGAACAGATCCGGCGGGAAAAAGTCGGTACCGACAATCAGGAATTCATCGAAGGCATGGTGGCCGTCGCCGTGCCGGTCACGGACGCCAAGGGCCGGCTGGCGGGGACGTTGGCCTGTCATGGCCCGACGGTCCGCATGACGATGGAAACGGCGCGCTCGTTCGTGCCCGCGCTACGCCGTGCGGCGGAAAAGCTTTCAGGTGTGGGGATCGAGCCGACCGAAGATTGAGGCCGGCGGCCGTTTCAATTCCAACGGCGGAAACGAAAGACAGCAGCAATGGCGAATATCGGATTTATCGGACTGGGTCAGATGGGCGGCGGGATGAGCCGTAATCTGATCAAGCACGGGCATAACCTGCGGGTGTTCGATTTGTCGGCAGAACAGGTTGCGGGCCCGGTCAAGGAGGGCGCCGAAGCCGCAACTTCTGCCGGTGATGCGGCCCGTGCGGCCGAGGTTGTGTTCACCATGCTGCCGGTCGGCGCCAATGTGGAAGCCGCCGTATTCGGCGCGGGGGGCATCGCGGATGCCATTTCCCCGGATGCCCTTTACGTGGATATGAGCACGATCCTGCCCGATGAAACCCGGGCCATCGGTGCGCGTTTGGCCGAGCGCGACATCGCCATGGTCGATGCCCCGGTGGGGCGGACGTCCGCCCATGCGGCGGCGGGAACCTCGACCTTCATGGTCGGTGGTGCGGATGCGGACGTGGCCCGCGTGCGGCCGTTTCTGGAATGCATGGGGGAAAGCATCACCCATTGCGGGCCGCTTGGTGCGGGGGCCACGGTGAAGTTGATCAACAACTATATTTCGGCTGTTTGCAATCTGGTCACGGCCGAGGGCATGACCCTGGGGCTGGCGGCCGGGATTGATGCGGATACGATTGTCGAGGTGGTTTCGCAAACCCCGGCGGGGCAGGGCCACATCAAGACCACCTGGCCGCAAAAGGCGCTGGCGGACGACGCCAGTCCGGCGTTCATGCTCGACCTTGCACGCAAGGATTTGGGGTTGGCCCTGACGGCCGGGACGGCGGCAAAGGTGCCGATGGTTACGGGGGCGGCTGCGCGCGAGCTATATACGATCGCAAGTGCGGCCGGTCATGGCCGCGAGGATTGGACCACGGGCATTTTCCGGGCCGTGAAGGAATTGGCAAAGACACAGGAAAAATAGGCGGCGGAGCTGGACGTCAACTTTCGGCGCGGCGGCGTTTGACCGTGGCCTGATGGCCTTTTTTGCCTTTGGCCGTCACAGCATTGCGTTGCGCCTGGGCTTCGCGTGATTCCTTGGTGTCTTCTTGGATTTGTTCGCGCATTTTTTTGTGTTTGGCGTACTTCTTCCGCGCGACCATGTCACGGTAGGCTTTTTTGTTCTTGGAAATTTTCGACCAGAACAGAACATGGGTGATGGTCGTGCCCATGAACCAAAGAACCGGCATGGACAACATGGTCGTGACCCAGAAGATGACCTGAAGGGCGGAAACCTTCCCGGTCACGTTCATGTGGTAGTAGAAAACGACCGCGATCAGGCAGATCTCATAGAACAGCAGAATCCGGAATCCGTTGGTTTCCTTAAAGGCGACGGGTTTCAGCGGCCCGCCGAATGCCTTGAAAATGCTGGATAGCATGCCGCCGATGATGCTCGACAGCAGAAGCACCAGACAGGTCGCGACGACCAGGTCCGTGTCCTTGGTGAACTTGAAAAAGCTCAAAAGTGAATCGAGATAGCCCAACCATTGTCTCCTTGGCCGGAAAGACCGGCATTGATCTTTGGTCGAATATTATGATTCTTCGGTTAAGAGTTCACTTATAAAACCGATCTTTGCACTGTGTATCATCTATGAATCCGCTAAAATCCCTGTAAATCAACGTAAAATATTTACGTACTCACGAAAGCGAATGTGTTTTGTGGGGGCGGTTTTAGTCGGTTCCGGCAACGGGGTGGCGGATTAACAGGGAGAATCCAGCGCATAGGACACCGGCCACGGATAGCCCCGCCATGGCCATGAAGGCCCCGCCACCCAGACTTGCGAACAGCAAACCGGCGCCATAGGACGCGGCGCTCATACCCAGGCCGAGGATCATGGAAAACAGGCTTTGCGCTGAAGCGGACAGTGACGGCTCGACTCGTTCCGTGATCAGGTGAATGATGCCCAGGTGCGTGGCGCCGAAGCTGAGCCCGTGCAGAGCTTGCAGGATGATCAGCCATTCAAGATCATTCGTTACTGCTGTGCCCGCCCAACGGATTAAACCTGCGACGGCTCCGATCAAAATCAATTGGAAAGCGCCGACGTGGCGGACGACGGCGGCGGCAAAGCTGAACAGGATGATCTCGGCGACCACGCCTTCGGCCCATAACGCGCCGATGACATCTGCGCCGTGGCCGGCGGCGAGCCAATGGATCGAGCCGAAGTTGTAATAGACCGCATGAGATGCCTGGATGAACGTCGCCGCCGTCATGGCGGCCAGCAGGCCCGGCATGCGTAATATTTCGCGGAAAGGCCGGCGGTTCCTGTCCGCGATAGGTGCGCGCGTGTCGGGCAGGGCCAGGGCACATAGGAAAGTCAGGCCCACCGCCCCCAGGATCGACCAATGGATCCAGGACGCCGGGGCATCGGTCAGAACAAGGCCCATGCCCCATGCCCCGATGATGAAGGTGATGGACCCCCACAACCGGACCCGCCCGTAATCGAAGGGAACCCGTTCCCGGGTCAGCATGGTCAGGCTTTCCATCAAGGGAATTACGGGGCCTCTGCAGGCGAAGAAAGCCATGGAGACCAGGGCAATGGCCCAAAATCCTTCCGTCCAGCGGAAGGCAAGAAAGGTCAGCGTGCCGAGCAAGGTCAGCAGAATAAGAATGCGCCGGCGTTCGCCCGTACGGTCGGCGGAACGGGCGAAATAGGGTGTGACGGCCAGCTTTGACAGGGTTCCAAGCGCGAAGATCAATCCGATTTCTTCGGCTTCAAGGCCGCGATCCTGCAGCCATAGGGGCCAGAAGGGGCCGAAGATACCAAGGGCCAGGAAAATGCCGCCATAGAACAGAGCCAAACGCAAAGGGGCCAGACGTGGTGCGTCACCGCTGCCGGCGGTCATGGAGCCGCTGCCTGTTCGGTCTCGTCGGCCAGGGTTTTCAGATACGCCAGCCCATCAATGGCGCGCACACCGTACCAGGACAACAATTCTCCATCGACGATGCGGGCCTTGGCGGCGTGGCGTGGAAAGGCCGTGCGGAATTCATCCAGGTACTGGTCCGTGAACGGAAAGGGTTCTGATGAAAACAGGACGGCGTCCACGCCCTCAAGCAGGCTGTCGCTGATTTCCAATTCCGGATAGCGTGCGTCGGAAGCCCCCTGCCACGTACGCCAGCCGATCAGGTCAAGAAACCGGGAGATATAGGTCTCCCGCCCGACGGTCATCCAGGGTGCTTTCCAGATCAGGTAAAGCACGCGGGTATCCGACATTGGTTCGATGTCAGTGATTTCCCGCAGGGCGGTTTCGAACCGCTGGGCCAGGTCCTCGGCCACATCGGACCTGCTGAACACGCCGCCCAGAAGGCGGATCAGCGGGCCGTTGTCGGCCGGGGTCATGGGATGGGTGACAACGGGAATGATCCCGCGTTCCTCCAGGGCCTGGGCCATGTCTTTCGGGTTTTCATCGACATTCAGGACGACATGGGTCGGCTTGGCCGCATCGACCTTTTGCCAGTTGACCTGCTTGGTGCCGCCGACGCTTTTGACCTGTTTGACCCGGTCCGCCGGATGAATGCAGAACGCCGTGCGCCCGACCAGATTGTCGCCCAGGCTCAATTCGAACAGGGTTTCCGTCAGGGACGGCACGAGGGATAGGATACGCGCATCCGGCGCGGGGATGTGGCGCCGCCCCTGCCAGTCGGTCAGGTCGGGCAAACCGGCATCCCGCGCGGCGGGGGCGGGGGGTGTCATGACGCCTCGTCCAAGGCATTATCGATGGCTTCCTGTGCGGTCAGCCAGGCCTGTTCCGTTTCGGCCAGGGTGTCCTTGACCTTCTTATGGGCGACCTGCAGGTCCATCAATTTCGAGGTCGGGCCGTTGTAGATCTCGGGGTCGGCCATCTTGGCCTCCAACTTCACGATCTCCTGGGCCAGCTTCTCCATCCTGCGTTCGGCATCGGCAACCGATTTGCGCAGGGCCGCCGTCTCCTCGCGCCGGCGGGCGCGTTCGCGGCGCAATTCCTTCTTATCGATCCCGGCCACGCTGTCGCCGTCCTTGGCAGCGCGGGTTTCACGGCGGGCCTCGCGGCGCTGTTCCATCAGCAGGCCGGCATAGGCATCCAGGTCGCCTTCGAAGGGTTTGCAGGCCCCATCGGCGACCAGCCACAGCCGGTCACAAACCAAGTCGATCAGGTGCGAATCGTGGGTCACCAGAACGATCGCGCCGTCGTATTCGTTTAAGGCCTGGACCAGGGCTTCGCGGGCATCCACGTCCAAATGGTTGGTCGGTTCGTCCAGGAACAGGATGTGCGGCGCTTCGGTGCTCATCAGCGCGAACAAAAGCCGCGCCTTCTCGCCGCCGGACAGAACCTCGACCTTGCTGTTGGCAAGGTCGCCGGAAAACCCGAATCGGCCTAGATGGGCCCGCACCTTGGTTTCCATCGCCATGGGCATGATCCGCGCCATGTGCTGGAACGGGGATTCATTCAGGTTCAGTTCTTCCTGCTGATGTTGGGCGAAATAACCGACTTTCAGCTTGGACGATTTGGTCACCTTGCCGCCTTGGGGTTTCAGACGGTCGGCCAGCATCTTGATCAGGGTCGATTTGCCGTTGCCGTTGGCGCCGATCAGGGCGATGCGGTCGTCCATGTCGATGCGCAGGTCCAGGTTCTTCAGGACAGGTTCGGCACCGTAGCCGATGCTGACCTCGTCCATCGCGATCAGGGGCGGCGACAGGGGGGCGGGGTCGGGAAAGTTGAAGGTCGTCGTCTTGTCCTCGACGACCGTGGCGATGGGTTCCATGCGGGCCAGCATCTTCATGCGGCTTTGCGCCTGCTTGGCCTTGGTCGCCTTGGCCCGGAAGCGGTCGACGAAGGATTGAATGCGGCGTTGTTCGGACAGCTGTTTGGCCTGCAGCTTGACCTGCTGGGTCATGCGTTCGCGGCGCGTGCGCTCGAACCGGTCATAGTTCCCGGCGTAGCGGGTCAGCTTCTGTTCCGACAGATGGGCGATCTCGTCGACGACCTTGTTGAGCATCGTGCGGTCGTGACTGATGACCAGCAACGTGCCCGGCCAGGTCGCCAAATAGGTTTCCAGCCACATGGCCGCTTCCAGGTCCAGGTGGTTGGTCGGCTCGTCCAGCAGCAGGAAATCGGGCCGGGAAAACAGGGTCGCCGCCAGGGCTACGCGCATGCGCCAGCCGCCGGAAAATTCGCGGCAGGATCGTGCCTGCGCTGCTTCGTCGAAACCCAGGCCGGCCAGGATTCTCGCGGCCCGGGCAGGGGCGGTCTGGGCTTCGATATCGGCCAGGCGGTTGTGAATGTCGGCGATGCGGCCAGGGTCCTTGGCGGTTTCCGCTTCGGCCAGCAGGGAACTTCGTTCCGTATCGGCGGCCAGCACGGTGTCGAGCAGGCTGTCATCGCTGGACGGGGCTTCCTGCGCCACGGTGCCGATACGTACGCCGGGGCGGATGCGAACGGCGCCTTCGTCCGGATGGGCGTCGCCCAGGATCATCCGGAACAAAGTCGTTTTGCCGGTCCCATTGCGTCCGACCAGCCCCATCTTGCGCCCTTGGGGCAGATGCAGGGTTGCCTTGTCGAACAGGACGCGTCCGCCAAGGCGGAAAGTCATATCATTCACGTGCAGCATGCGCGGGTGATAGCACGGGCCGGGCGGTTATGGGAAACGCCCAATATCAGTATGTGCGGGGGACTGGACAAAGAAATGCCGGGCCGCGGTGGTGGGGGGAGGAGGAGCCGCGACCCGGCATGCATCGAAAGGCGTGACTATGGGGGGAGAGGAGGATCAGCCTTCCGACAATTTGCGGGACTGAAGCGGTGCCGGATGTCGATCGTGCGGAACACATCTAACCCGCAAGTCCTGTGATCCAATTTCCGATCAAATAAGAGATTCGTCAATAAGCCAGAAGGCTAGTAGACCTTTGTTAATCAAAGGGTGGAGCCTTTGGCAGGCCTGGCTTAGCGGATGAAATCGCGTTGATTCCATGGACTGATTCAGGGCCGTTTGATCCGTGTGTTTCGCGGGATGGGTGGATATGGTCGCGCGGGCTCATTAATCAAGTTTTTTGAATGTGTTTTCTTGAAAGGATCGAATTTAACGATTACATCCCGGTCATGAGCACGCATCTGCCCACATTGCGCCAATTGCAGTATCTGATTGCCGTTGCCGAAGAAGGGCATTTCGGCCGCGCGGCCGAAAAATGCTTCGTCACGCAATCGACTTTGAGTGCCGGGATTCAGGAATTGGAATCCATACTCGGCGTGACGGTGATCGAGCGGACCAAGCGCCGCGTCGCCATTACGACCCTGGGCTTGGAATTGGTTGCCCGGGCCCGCCGCGTCCTGGCCGAGGTCGAGGACATGACCGTCACTGCCAAGGCGAGCACATTGCCGTTGACCGGTCTGTTGCGGCTGGGGGCCATTCCGACGATCGGACCTTACGTGCTGCCCAAGATACTGCCGCCGCTTCGGGCGTCATATCCCGAACTGAAACTGTTCCTGCGCGAAGACCGGACGGCGAAACTGGTTGATCTGCTGATCGGCGGTGAACTGGACGCGGCGCTGATCGCCCTGCCGTATGAGATGCCGGACCTGGACCATATGATTCTGCTGGAAGACCCGTTCTGGCTGGCCATGCCGCCGGGTCATGCTCTTGCAAATTCCAAGAAGCCCCTGACGCCGGATGTTCTTGAATCAGAGGATTTGCTGTTGCTGGAAGACGGGCATTGCTTGCGCGATCATGCCTTGGCGGCTTGCCGCCGACAGCCCGCACCCGGCCGTTCGGCGGCGTTTCAGGCGACCAGCCTGTATACCCTGGTCGAATTGGTCGCCGGGGGGTTCGGGACGACCTTGCTGCCGGAAATCGCTCTGCCGTCCGACCATGTCAACACGGCAGAGGTCGCCCTGCGGCCGTTGGAGGCCGCTGCCGGGCGTCAAATCGCCCTGGTCTGGCGGCGGAATTCCGCCCGCCGGTCCGAGTATAAGTTGTTGGGACAATTCCTGAAAAACCAATTGTCCAAGGCGACGGAAAGCTAAACCCCGGCCACCTTGAAAAATTGTCACTGCCCTTTTTCTTGCATGGCAGGGCGGGAGGGACTATAACCCGCGCCGTCTCCGGATCGCCCCAGGCGGGGCGGATGACGTTTCCGGTCGCCGAAAACCCGGCCCAAGGATGCCGTGGACGGCCAGACAAAAAAACAACAGACATTTCAGAAACCAGCCGAACGAACAACCATACAAGGGGATCGACCATGGCTCTTGAGCGTACGCTCTCCATTATTAAACCCGACGCCACCCGCCGTAACCTGACCGGCAAAATCAATGCACGGTTCGAGGACGCGGGCTTGCGCATCGTCGCCCAACGCCGCGTGCAGCTGACCACCGAGCAGGCCGAAGGTTTTTACGACGTGCACCGCGAGCGGGCATTCTTCAACGATCTGGTCGCCTTCATGACCTCGGGCCCGGTAGTGGTTCAGGTTCTCGAAGGTGACGATGCCGTTGTCCGCAACCGTGAAATCATGGGTGCGACGAACCCGGCCAATGCCGACGAAGGCACGATCCGCAAGGATTTCGCCGAAAGCATCGAAGCCAACTCGGTGCACGGTTCCGATTCACCGGAAAATGCCGAGAAGGAAATCCGTTACTTCTTCTCGGATCTGGACATCGTCGGCTAAGGAAATCCCCCGAAAAGGGGGCGGCCGATCAGTCGGCGGCACCCGGGGGATTGATCAAAGACGTTTCGATTGCGACCGCGCTGTCTATGACGGCGCGGTCGTTTTCGTCGATGGTGACCCGTCCTTCGGCGATCAGGCGCACGGCCAGCGGATAGATGTCGTGTTCGCGCTCAAGCACCCGGGCGGCCAGAACATCGGGCGTGTCGTCCCCGAAAACGGGCACCACGGCCTGAACGATGATCGGCCCCGTATCCATTTCCTTGCGCACATAATGCACGGTGCAGCCGGCGAATCTTGCCCCCCGCGCCAGCACGCGTTCCGGCACGTCCAGGCCCTTGAAGGCGGGCAGCAGGGATGGGTGGATATTGATCATCCTGTCCCGCCAGTGATCGACGAATTCGTCGGACAGTAGGCGCATGAAACCGGCAAGGCAGACCAGTTCCGTGCCCGCCGCTTCCATGGCGGCGGTCATTTCCCGGTCGAACACGGCGCGGTCGGTGTAGTTCTTATGATCGATCACGCGGGTCGGAATGCCGGCCTTGTCGGCCCGATCCAGCCCCTTGGCACCGGGGCGGTTCGACAGCACCAGAATGATTTCGGCCGGGAAGGCCGGATCGGCGCAGGCATCGATCAAGGCCTGCAGGTTGGAACCCCGCCCGGAAATCATCACGGCGAGCTTCAACTTCACCACGGCTAGATCACCTGCACGGCTTCGCCGTCCGCGCGGTCGACGACGCGGCCGATCACGCTGACCTGTTCACCGGCGTTGCGGAACAGGTTTTGGAGCCGCTCCGCCTGATCGGGGGCGGCGACAACCACCATGCCGATGCCGCAATTGAAGGTGCGCAGCATTTCATTGGGTGCGATACCGCCGGCTTCCTGCAGCCAGCCGAACACGGCCGGTTGTGTCCAAGATCCGCTGTCCAGGTCCACGCCCAAGCCGTCCGGCAGGACGCGGGGGATATTTTCAAGCAATCCGCCGCCGGTGATATGCGCCAGCGCCTTGATCCCGCCGTGAGAGGTGTCGGATCGGATCGCGGCCAGGCAGGATTTGACGTAGATTCGGGTCGGCGTCAGGAGGGCTTCGGCCAGGGTGGCGCCGTTCTGGAACGGGGCTGGGTCGGCATAGGTCAGGCCGGCGCGCTCCATGACCTTGCGGACCAGGGAAAAGCCGTTGGAATGCACGCCCGAAGACGCCAGGCCCAACACCACGTCGCCGGCGGCAACGTCCCGGCCCGTCAGTTCCTGTCCGCGTTCGACGGCCCCCACGGAAAACCCGGCGAGGTCATAATCACCGTCCCCGTACATACCGGGCATTTCGGCGGTTTCGCCGCCGATCAGCGCGCAGCCCGCCTGGCGGCAGCCTTCGGCCACCCCGGCGACGACCTGGGCGGCGGCATCGGGCGCCAGCTTGCTGGTCGCGAAATAATCCAGAAAAAACAGGGGTTCCGCCCCTTGAACCACAAGGTCGTTGACGCACATGGCGACCAGATCCACGCCGACGCCGTCGTGGCGATTCGCGTCGATGGCGATTTTCAGCTTGGTGCCCACGCCGTCCGTGGCCGCGACCAGGACCGGGTCTTTAAATCCCGCCGCGCGCGGATCGAAGAATCCGCCGAATCCGCCCAGCCCGCCCATCACGCCCGGGCGGTTGGTCGATTTGGCCAGGGGGCCGATGGCGTCCACCAATGCGTTGCCGGCATCGATGTCGACGCCCGCGTCGCGGTAGCTCAGGCCGGCGGCGCCGGGACCGTCTTTTTCCGTGTCGCTAATCCCTTCCTCCCTCGGTCGGGTGTGCTAGATTGTGCGCCGATCGGGACAGGCTGAAAATGCCCCATGTCCCAACGGTGTCGATGGAGGCGAAGATACTTAATCCCCGCCGGTTTGCAACGCACGATTGGCTTGTGCGCACAAGGTTTTGGGCTGTCATGGCGCTGGCTACGGCGGCCGTGATGCTTGCCCTACCGTTTGGTGCCGCCCATGCCCTGATCGCGAATCCGTACGAGGTTCAGGGGGTCGGTGTCGATGTTACGGCGGATACGGCCGCCGCCGCCCGCCAGCAGGCCCTGCGCGAAGGGCAGACGCGCGCCATGACCATCCTGCTGGAACGCATGACCCTGAAATCCGATTACCCCCGGCTGCCGGACCTGTCGCCCGAGGAAATTACCGAATACATCCAGGATTTCTCCGTCGCCGAGGAAAAGACCTCGGCGGTGCGTTATCTGGCGAAGCTCAATTACCGCTTCCGGCCAAGCGAAGTCCGCGATCTGCTGCGGGCGTTCAACATTCCCTTTGCGGAAACACCGTCAAAACCCGTGCTGGTCCTGCCCGTCCTGCGCCGGGCGGGGGCGTTTTTGTTGTGGGATGATCCGAACGAATGGCGTGCGGCTTGGCAGCAGCGGTCGTCCCAGATCAGCCTTGTGCCGACGATCCTGCCCCTGGGCGATCTGGCCGACGTGGCGGCCATCGGCGTCGATCAGGTGGTGCAGGGCGATCAGCAGCGCCTGCAGGCCATGGCCAAGCGGTATGATGCAGGCAGTGTGGCCGTCGCCTTTGCATCGATCCGGCATGATCCGGCACGATCGCTTTGGGTGCTGGACGTAACGCTGACGCGCTACAATCTGACCATCGATCCGCAGACGACGGTGGTCACCTATGTGTCGGAATTCGGCGAAACGGCGGATTCCCTGTTGGCACGGGCGGCCCGGCAGGTCACGCAGTTGATCGAAGACAATTGGAAACGCGACAACCTGTTGCAGTCTGCCCGCCAGGAAGCCATCGCCGTGCGCATCCCCATCGCGGGGCTTCGGGACTGGCTGGACATGAAGGGGCGGATCGGCAACGTGGCCGTCGTCCGCGAAACGGAATTGGTCCAGCTGTCCCGCGTCGAAGCCCAGGTCATCCTGCATTACATCGGCGATGTGGGGCAGTTGATCATCGCGCTTGAACAGGCGGATTTGGCGCTGCGCGGACAGGGCGATGCCTGGACCTTGGAACAGCTTCGCGGCAGAAAGAAAGCCGGATGAGCCGCGAATTGCGCATGGCTTACTGGCTTGGGGGGCTGGTGGTCGCGGGGGTGTTGATCCACTTGCTCAGCGCTATTTTGCTGCCGTTTGTTGCCGGTATGGCGGTCGCCTATTTCTTGGACCCGGTCGCCGACCGCCTGGAAGCCAAGGGCTGTTCACGGGCCATCGCCACAACCGTCATCACGGTCGGCTTTTTCGCCGCCGTCATCGGCGTGATCGCGGTGCTGCTGCCGTTGCTTCAGCATCAGGTCGTGGGGCTGGTCAAGATCACGCCGGAAGTGTTTGCTCATTTCCGGGCCTGGGTCGAACCGTTCCTGGCCGATCTGCAGCTTCACCTGCCGAATACGGACAGCCAGGATTTGCGCGAGGCCGCCGGCAAGTACGGGTCCAAGGTGATCCAATGGATTACCGGCCTGCTGGCCCAGATCTGGAGCGGCGGGCTCGCTTTTTTGAATGTGCTGTCTCTGGTCCTGATCACCCCCATCGTATCGTTCTATCTGTTGCGCGAATGGGACGAGATCGTTGCCTGGGTCGATTCCTATCTGCCGCGTGAAGCGGCCCCGGAAATCCGCGAACAGGCGCGCTTGATTGATCAGACCATGGCCGGGTTCATCCGGGGACAGGCCAGCGTCTGCCTGACCCTTGCAGCTGCCTACGGCATCGGGTTGACGATTGTTGGGCTGAATTCGGGTTTGCTGGTCGGGATTGCCGCGGGCGCGGTTTCCTTCGTGCCGTACTTCGGGGCGGCGTCGGGCATGATCGTTGGCTTGGCCATCGCGTTCTTCCAATTTGGATTGGAAGGTTGGGGGTCGATCGCCGCCGTGGCCGGTGTGTTCCTGTTTGGGCAAGTCCTGGAAAGCTATATCCTGACGCCGCGTTTCGTCGGCGACCGGGTCGGCCTTCATCCGCTTTGGATCATCTTCGCCCTGATGGCGGGCGGTGCGCTGTTCGGGTTTACGGGCGTGCTGCTGGCCGTGCCGGCGGCAGCCGTGATCGGGGTGCTGATCCGCTATGCCCTGGGCCGCTACAAACAAAGCGCCCTATACGATCAAAACGGCAAAGGCGGCGGTTCTTGAGCGGCCCGCGCCAAATCCCCATCCCCTTCGAGCACCGCCCGGCCCTTGAACGCGACGACTACCTGGTCACCCCCGCCAATGCCGAGGCCGTCGCCTGGATCGACCGCTGGCCCGATTGGCCCGCCCCCCTGCTGACCGTCTGGGGGCCGGAGGGATGCGGCAAAAGCCACCTTGCCCAGGTCTTTCTTGCCAAGACGGATGGAACGATGCTGACCGTCCCGGATGCGGCCCGCGTGGCCGACGGCGGGGCCTATGTATTGGAAGATCTGGACCGTGTCGAAGGCGGCTTGGACGAAGAGGCCCTGTTTCATCTGTTCAACGCCTTGAAGTCGGCGGATGGTCGTATTCTGGTTACCGCGCGGACAGCCCCCGCGCGCTGGAAAATCCAACTGGCCGATCTTGCATCTCGTCTGAAAGGGGCTCCGGCGGCGGAAATCTCGGCCCCCGACGATGCGTTGTTGGCGGCCTTGCTGGTCAAGCATTTCTCGGACCGCCAACTGCGCGTTGACGCCGATGTGGTGGCTTATGCCGTGGCCCGCATGGACCGCACGTTCCGGGCGGCCGGCGATCTTGTGGCTGCGCTGGATGCCGAGGCCCTGGCCCGCAAGCGCGCGGTTACTGTGCCGCTTGTACGGGAAGTTCTGGAGGCACTGAGATCGGCGCCAGATAGTCCAGAAATTCGCTGACTACCGCATCCCAGGAATATTTCAACGCGTGATCCCGGCAGGCATCCGGTGCAATGGCCTGGGCCTGAACGGCGGCTTTTGCGAGGTCTTTATCCAACACGCCTACGCCCGATGTGCCGATCACATCCCTTGGGCCCGTTACGGGAAAGGCTGCAACCGGTATGCCGCAGGCAAGCGCTTCGAGCATCACCAGACCGAAGGTGTCGGTCAGCGATGGGAATACGAATACGTCGGCTGCGTTGTAGTACTTCACCAGTTCCCGGTCGCCGTCGGCGATGAAAAAGGGCGTATCGGGATACTTGGCCATCAAGCTTTCCCGTGCCGGACCGCTGCCGACCACGACCTTGGAGCCCGGCAGATCAAGATTAAGGAAGGCCGGTAGGTTCTTTTCCACCGTGACCCTTCCTAAGAACATGAAGATCGGCCGGGGCAGATTCAGGTGATCCAGATGGTTCTTCGGGCCGGGCTTGAAGATGTCCGTATCGACCCCGTGTGACCAGGGGCGCAGGTTGGTGAACCCTTTTGCGGCCAGCTCATCATGCACGGAATGGCTCGGTACCATGACCTGTGATGACGGTGCATGAAACCCCCGTATCCAGTTGTACAACAGGCTGATCGGTATGAACGGTGCACGGGCATTGATGTATTCGGGAAATTTTGAATGGTAGGCGGTGGTGAAGGGCAGGCCTTGGGATTTGCAATATCGCCGGGCGGCAGCGCCCAAAGGCCCCTCGGTCGCGATGTGGATGGCATCGGGAGCGAATGCGCCAAGCATGTCGGCCACGCTGCGCCCCGGGAATAGGGACAGCCTGATTTCCGGATAGGTCGGACAGGGCAGGGTGGTGAACAGATTCGGCGAAATCACCTGGACCTCATGCCCAAGCGCTTTCAACCGTTCGACCACCGTTCCCATGACGCGGACAACTCCGTTGGGTTGCGGGTACCAGGCGTCCGTGACGATGGAAATACGTTTGCAGGAAACGGGCGCGGGCATGCTTTCGGCGGGCATTGGTTTCAAGGGGCTGGCCCTTCTGCCTGTTTCAACCGGTTTCTTCTGGGTTCCGGCTATGTGGAAGTAAAGTGACGTTCTAATGACAGCCCGGAACGTGCGGGTGAGCCTTGACCGGCAGGGGTATTCCCTTGTCCTATATCAACCAATGATCGGCGCGACCTCGCCGCCGCAATTTAAAAAAGGAGAAACCACATGGATTTAGGGATCAAAGGGAAAAAGGCGATTGTCTGCGCTGCGTCCAAGGGACTGGGCCGGGGCTGCGCCTTTTCGCTGGCGCGTGAAGGCGTCGATGTCATCATCACGGCGCGCACGCCGGGTCCTTTGGAAGAAACGGCGGAACAGATTCGCAGGGAAACGGGTGTTACCGTGACGGCCATCGCCGGCGACATCACCACCGAAGAGGGCCGTAACGAGGTTCTCGCCGCCTGCCCCAACCCCGATATTCTGGTCAACAATGCGGGCGGTCCGCCGCCGGGCGATTTTCGGGACTGGGACCGGGATGATTGGATCAAGGCGGTGGACGCCAACATGCTGACCCCGATTTTTCTGATCAAGGCGACCGTCGACGGCATGATCGAACGCAAGTTCGGCCGGGTGGTCAACATCACATCGGGCGCGGTCAAGTCGCCGATTGAGATTCTCGGTCTGTCCAATGGGGCCCGTGCGGGTCTGACCGGTTTCATCGCCGGCCTGTCGCGCAAGACCGTTCGACACAACGTGACGATCAACAACCTTCTGCCGGGGCCGTTCGACACGGACCGCCTGCATACCAACATGAAGGTCAAGGCCGATCAGGCGGGCGTCAGCGTCGAGGAAATGACCGCCATGCGTGCCGCGGAAAATCCCTCTGGGCGGTTCGGCACGGCCGAAGAGTTCGGTGATATGTGCGCCTTTATCTGTTCGGATCAGGCCGGGTTCATGACCGGCCAGAATTTCCTGATGGATGGCGGCGCTTATCCAGGCACATTGTGATGATAGCGCGGTACAGAAAACCGGTGGCGCCATGACGGCGATCCTGGTCATAGACGACGATGACGATGTACGGGACTTCATCTCGATGACCCTCATGCGTGCGGGGCATGACGTTGTCCTGGCGGCCAATGGCAAGGAAGGCACGGCCGCCATCGACGCGCGTCTGCCGGAAACATTCGATTTGGTCGTCTGCGATATCTTCATGCCCGGGATGGACGGCATCGAGTTCCTTCGGGGCCTGCGTCAGCAAAACCCCGGATTGCGCGTGATCGCCGTAACGGGCGGGTTTACCGGCGTGGCAAAACCCTATGCGGATTCCATGGAGGCCTTGGGCGCGGTTGCCAGCTTGCTGAAACCGTTCAGCCCGGCGGACCTGTTGGAGGCCGTAAATCAGGCGCTGGATGCTTAACGGCCTATAAACAGTGTCATAATAAGGTAACCAATGCCCCCGGTGACTTCCCGGGGGCAGAGGGATACACTCTGGATCATGGACGACATTCAAATGGATAGCCCGGCGAAAGCCGGTGGCCACCCCGATGACAGTGCAGGTGCCAAGGAAGGGGCTGCGCGGGCCCCCCAACGCCGTGCCCGCACCCGGCAGTTGCGTGAACGCTATATCAACCGCGAAATTTCGTGGCTGGCGTTCAATTTCCGTGTTCTGGAAGAGGCCAACAACAAGAACCACCCGCTGTTGGAACGGCTGCGGTTTTTGTCGATTTCGGCTTCGAACCTGGATGAATTCTACATGGTCCGTGTGGCCGGTCTGAAAGGCCAGGTCCGGGCGGGGGTCGGTACGCCGTCGGAAGACGGCCAGACGCCGGCCGAACAACTGCAGGCCATTCATCTGGAAGTGGGCCGATTGATGCAGGCCCAGCATGACTGTTGGGGAAAGCTGGTCGACGAACTTCGCGGCGAAGGGATTTCCGTCGTCAAACCCGGCGATCTGACGGCGAAAGAGAAGACCTGGCTGCGCAAATATATGGACGGCATCATGCCGGTGCTGACGCCGCTTGCCATCGACCCGGCGCATCCGTTCCCGTTCATGCCCAACATGGGGTTCTCATTGGTTCTGTCCCTGACCCAACCGGGCATGGAAGAACCGCTGCGCGCCCTGTTGCCTGTCCCCAATCAACTTGACCGGTTCATTCGCCTGCCCGGGGATGCCATTCGCTTCATCCCCCTGGAAGACGTGATCGGCCTGTTTCTGGATATATGGTTTCCCAGTTTCGAGGTGCTGCAGAAGGCCACGTTCCGCGTCATCCGTGACAGTGAAATGGAAATCGACGAAGAGGCCGAAGATTTGGTGCGGACCTTTGAATCGGCGCTTAAACGCCGACGTCGCGGTACCGTCATTCGGCTGACCTTCAACGCCGATGCGCCGCCGGAACTGCGTGATTTCGTGATTTCCGAAACCGACGCCTCGCCCGAAGACGTCATGCCCAACCCGGGGCTGTTGGGGCTGGTCGATACCAAGCAATTGATCCTCAGCGAACGGCCGGACCTGTTGTTCACGCCGTTCAATGCGCGGTTCCCGGAACGCATCCGTGATTTCGGCGGCGACATCTTTGCCGCCATCCGCCAGAAGGACATCATCGTCCATCATCCCTATGAAAGCTTCGATGTGGTGGTGCAGTTCGTCCGTCAGGCAGCGCGCGACCCCAATGTGGTCGCGATCAAGCAGACCCTTTACCGGACCAGCAACGATTCGCCGATCGTCGCCGCCCTGATCGAAGCGGCGGAGGCCGGCAAATCCGTGACGGCCCTGGTGGAACTGAAAGCCCGGTTCGACGAAGAAGCCAACATCCGTTGGGCGCGTGATCTGGAACGCGCCGGGGTGCAGGTGGTCTACGGCTTCGTCGATATGAAGACCCATGCCAAGGTCAATTTGATCGTGCGGCGCGAAGGCTCGGACCTGCGGCCTTATTGTCATTTCGGGACCGGCAACTACCATCCGATCACGGCCAAGATCTACACGGATCTCAGTTTCTTCACCTGTGATCCACTGTTGGCCCAGGATGCGTCCAAGCTGTTCAATTACATGACCGGCTACGCCAAACCGACGGCCATGCAGAAGCTGACGTTCTCGCCCTTGACCCTTCGGCCGCATTTGGTCGATCTGATCGAAACAGAAGCCGCCAACGCCAAGGCCGGAAAGCCCGCGGGCATCTGGGCGAAAATGAATTCCGTCGTCGATCCGGTGATGATCGAGGCGCTTTACAAGGCTTCCCAGGCGGGCGTGAAGATCGAATTGATCGTGCGCGGCATCTGTTGTCTGCGCCCGGGCGTGCCCGGTCTGTCGGATAACATCCGTGTCAAAAGCATTGTCGGGCGGTTCCTGGAACATTCGCGCATCGTATGTTTCGGTAACGGCCACGACCTGCCGTCCCGCCATGCCAAGATATTCATCTCGTCCGCGGATTGGATGCCCCGCAATCTGTACCGCCGGATCGAGACCCTGGTTCCCATCGAAAATGAAACCGTCCACGCACAAGTGATGGACGAGATCATGGAAGCCAACCTGAAGGACACGGCGCAAAGCTGGGTTCTGAATGGAGACGGCAGTTTCTCACGGTTGGATTCCGATGGCTTTTCCGCGCATAATTACTTTATGACCAATCCCTCGTTGTCGGGTCGCGGAAGCGCGCTCGACAAAAAGTCAGGGAAAAAAGGGCAGAACGGCAAGTAGGCCCTTTTCCGCGCGGCATTCATCGGCGAGAGCAGCCATCGCATGAGCCTTCACAGAGACAACGGCGCCGGCCAAGCCGCGTCAAAACGTGATCTGTTCGAAGACGACCGTGCCCACGGCCGTGTCGCCGTGGTCGATATCGGATCATCGTCCGTGCGCCTGGTTGTCTACGACACGCCGGCGCGGCTGCCCGTGCCCATGTTCAATGAAAAGGCCGATTGCGGGCTGGTCCGTGGTTTGGCCAAGACCGGCAAGCTGCACAAAAAAGGCGTACAGCGTGCCCATGCGGCCCTGGCACGGTTTATCCGGTTGGCCAAAGGCATGGGGGTGGAGCGTCTGGAACTGGTGGCCACGGCCGCCGTGCGCGAAGCGGCGGACGGCCTGAAGTTCGTCGAGGAGATCGAAAACACCTTCAAGGTCTCGGTGCAAATCCCGTCCGGTGCGGAAGAGGCGCGATTGTCGGCACTGGGTCTGTTGGTCGGCGTGCCGAAAGCCGATGGCTTGCTGGGCGACCTGGGCGGGGGCTCGCTTGATTTGATCTGTTTGGATAAAGGTCAGTTCGGTGCGAACGCGACCTTGCCCTTAGGCCACCTGCGGCTGCCCGATGCCGTCGGCGGGAATATCCAAAAAGCGGCACCCATAGTCGAACAGCAGTTTTCCCAACATGAATGGCTGAAGGATATTCGCGGCCGCACGCTGTTCGCCGTGGGGGGGTCGTGGCGCGTTCTGGCGCGCATTTTTATCGAACAGACCCATTATCCGATCCATATCATCGACGGCTTCACGATGGGCTATTCGGACCTGCGTCATCTGTGTCAGGTGCTTTCGGGCCTGGGCAAGGAATCCTTGCAGAACATGCCGATCCCCCGGCGGCGGATCGAGACCCTGCCGTTCGCGGCCATGACCATGGACAAGCTGTTGGACATCGCGCGCCCGGAAAAGGTCGTGTTCTCGGGATTCGGCATGCGCGAAGGCCAAATGATCAAGGGGCTGCCGAAGGAAATTCGCGCGCAAGACCCATTGATTGCCGGATGTGAAACCCTGGCGGAGCGCGGCGGACGGTTCACCATGGCCGGAGACGAAATCCGCGACTGGATGTCGCCTTTGTTTCCCAAGGAAAACGCGCGCCATGCCCGGTTGCGTTATGTCGCCTGCCTGTTGAGCGATATCGGCTGGACCGAACATCCCGATTACCGCGCCGAACACGCCTTTTTCCGGGTGCTGCGCCTGCCGTATGCGGGGCTCACGCATCTTGATCGGGCATTCCTCGCCATGGCGGTGTTCGTTCGGTACAACGGCGATCCGGAAGCATCGTTCGCGGCCCCCGTGTTGCACCTGTTGGACGAAGACGACCACCGCACCGCCAACGCGGTCGGATTGGCCTTGCGGCTGGCGCATACGGTTTCAGGATCGGCGCCCGGCTTGATCGGCCGCACGGCATTAAAGCCGTCGGGCTCGGAACTCAGCCTGCGCTTGCCGGTCAAGGACCGGTCCGTGTTCACGGGCGATGCGGTGGAACGGCGGCTGAAGACCCTGGCTTCGGCATTGGGGTTCGACGGGGCGGCTTTTGGAAAAGCCTCGGACGATTAGGTTCGGTCCATTGACCGAATATCCCTAACCTTCGATCAGCGGGACGGCTTTGAAGCAATCCAAAGCCATGGCACGGGTATGGAGTGCCTGAAGCTTGGGGTGGGTTGCCCAGTCCAATTCCCGTTCATGCCGGAATTGCACATGGTCCAAGGCCGCGCCGATGGTGATGTCCGCCTGGGTCATCTTGTCGCCGAAAAACCAGGGCCCGTCGGGTGAGGCTTCGGCTTCCAGCCAATCCAGGGCCAGCTTGATCTGATGGCGGACCCGGTGGCGCCATTGCAGCGACGGTGCATTGGCGTGCAGGTTCTTGTCGATGGAAAGGGCGACGCTTTTTTCCGCCAGGCCCCAGCCGATGGTGACCGCACGCAGCACGGCTCGGCGTTCGGCGCCGCCCGTTGGCGTCAGGGATTTTTCCGGCCCCGCTTCCTCGTCCAGGTAATCCAGGATCATCTGGCTGTCGAAGATTTTCTCCCCGTTCGGCAGGATCAGTACCGGCACCTTGATCAGCGGATTGATTTCCGCGACCTCGTCCGCGTTGCCGAATACGGACAGCACCTGGCGGTCATAATCGACGCCGTAATACTGCATGGTCACGGCAACGCGTCTGAGGAACGGGGAATCGTACTGGCCGACAAGTCGGTGCATGTTGGGAAACTCCGGTGCTGATGGGGTTTATTTAGGTCCCGGACGGCAGATCGACAATGGTCAGGTTGCGGTCCTTGATGGCCAGCCCCATGCGCCCGTCGCGCAGGCGCAAGGCGGCTTCGCCGAACAGTTCCCGCCGCCAGCCCTTCAATGCCCCGATATCGGCGTCTTCGCCGAAGGCGGCCAGAACGTCGATGTCTTCGGAATTGGCGATCAGGCGCTGTGCGACACCGGAATCCTCGGCGCACATCTTCAGGAACACCTTCAACAGGTCCGACACGGGCCCAATGCCACGGGGCAACTGCGGTTTTTCAACCGGCTTGGGGCATTCGTCGTCGGGCAGATCGCGTCCGCGTTCCACCGCTTCCATGATCTGGCGCCCTTGCCAGCCCTCGGCCATCTTTTGCGACAGGCCGCGGATGCGGGCCAGATTGGCGACGGATTTCGGGGGGTGATGGGCGATTTCGACGATCGATTCATCGCGCAGAATGCGGTTGCGCGGCACGTCGGCGCGCTGGGCTTCCGTTTCGCGCCAGGCGGCAATTTCACGCAGGATGGCCAGCAACCGGGGGGTCGGGCGCCGGACTTTCAGGCGTTCGAACGCTTCCTGCGGATCGGTTTCGTAGAAGCTGCGTTCCTGCAGGGCTTCCATTTCGGCGGCGACCCAGGAAAGTCGGCCATTCTTTTCAAGCTTGGCCTGCAGCTTTTCATAGACCGTCCGCAGGTGCGTTACGTCGGAAAGCGCATAATTGATCTGCTTGTCAGAAAGCGGGCGTGCCGACCAATCGGTGAAACGCGAGCTTTTGTCGATCGACTGTTTGACCAACTTGGACACCAGCGTTTCATAGCCGACGGAATCACCGAACCCGCAGACCATGGCGGCGACCTGCGTGTCGAACACCGGTGCCGGACAGTCATCCATGGCCTGGCAGAAGATTTCCATGTCCTGCCGGGCCGCGTGAAAGACCTTCAGGATGTTCTTGTCGGCAAGCAGTTCGAACACCGGAGTCAGGTCGATGCCCGGTGCCAGGGCATCGATTGCCGCCGCATCGTCCGGCCCGCCGATCTGCAACAGGCAGAGCACTGGCCAATAGGTCCGTTCGCGGATGAATTCCGTGTCCACGGTGATGTATTCGGCGGACGCAAGGGGCGCGCAGAACGCCTTCAGGGCGTCGTTATCGGTGATCAGGTTCATTTGAGGGGCGAAAAGCTGACGGGCGTGATGAGCTTGTTTTCCTGTTTGACCAGCATGCCGGCGCTTTTCTTTTTATAGACGGTCCAGTCGGGATCGGCATCGCGGGCGGCGCGGCGACGCTCCATGTCGGTCAGGTCGTCATAGCTCCAAAGGTGCACGAACTCGTTCTGCGGGCCGACCGAGGTGGTGAAGTAGCCGATAAGGTTCAGGTGGCGCAGCTGCACGGGCAGGCCTTCGGCCTCGAACAGGTCCAGGTATTGTTTGTTCATGCCGTGCTGAACGGTATAGGTGCGATGGTCGATGATCATTCTTGGTCGTCCTCCTTGGTATGCGGCGGGCGCTTACGGCGGGCCGCTGGTTGGTTATACGTTAGTGCGATTGTCCGCCAAAGTGAAACGCTGCGGCCTTGTCAAAGAAACGGCAGGGGGAAATGCTGCTTCCCCGATCTGCCATGGAGGAAGAAGTGACCGATACCGTACTCGTTGAAGACAAGGGCGGCGTGACCAGGCTGTTCGTGAACCGCCCGGACAAGCTGAACGTTCTGAACAGCGATCTGATGACCGAATTGACGCAAATCCTGAACGGGCTTGCCGATGATTCCGATCTGCGGGCGGTGGTGATCACCGGCGCAGGCGACCGGTCCTTCGTCGGCGGGGCGGACATCGGGGAAATGGCGGCGTTGGATCCGCAGTCCGCGCGCGCCTTCATCACCCGCCTGCATGGCGTGATGGCGGCGATCCGCGATCTGCCGGTGCCGGTGATCGCCCGGATCAACGGTTATTGCCTGGGCGGGGGCATGGAACTGGCGGCGGCCTGTGATTTCCGCATCGCAGCCGATAATGCCAAGTTCGGCATGCCCGAGGTCCGGGTCGGTTTGCCCAGCGTGATCGAAGCCGTGCTGCTGCCCCATCTGGTCGGCTGGGGGCGGACGCGCTGGCTGTTGATGACCGGTGAAATGATCGATGCGGCGACGGCCCACCAATGGGGCTTTGTCGAATTTCTGACCACGCCCGGCGAATTGGATGCGGTTCTAGACCGGTCCGTTCAGGCCATTGTCGAATCCGGCCCCCATTCCATCCGGACCCAGAAAAAGCTGATCCGGTCGTGGGAAAGCCTGCCGCCGGAAGAGGCCATCGCCCAGACCATTCCCGTGTTCGGTGACAGTTTCAAGACCGGCGAGCCGCAGGAAATGCTTGGGGGCTTCCTCGCACGCAAGGCCAAGGGCTAGACTGCCCCCGTCCGGGCGCCGGTGGGGCGTCGTATTTCGGGGGAAGCGCATATGGGCGGTCACATGGGGGATCGGGCGGAACTTGTCTTCAGCGTGCTGATGGCGGCCTTTGTGGTCGTTCTGGTGATGACCAACGTGATCGCCGGCAAGCTGTTCCTGGCCTTTCCCGAAAGCCTGCCCAATGGTTTGTTCGGTGAAGCCATCACGCTTACGGCGGGGCTGATCACTTATCCCCTGACTTTTCTGATCACCGATGTGGTGTGCGAGGTCTATGGCCAGCGGCGTGCCAACCTGATGGTCTATACGGGGTTCGCCATGAGCGTCCTGATCCTGGGGGTGATTCAGATCGCGCTGGTCGTGCCGGGTTCGCCCGTTTGGCCCGCGGGCAACGTCAACTATGAAACCGTCGAGCAGATTCAAACGGCCTATGAAAGCGTGTTCACGCTACCGGGCATGCTGATCTTCGGGTCCATGACCGCCTATCTGGTGGCGCAACTTCTGGACGTTCGTCTGTTTCATTTCTGGAAACGGGTGACGCGCGGAAAGCACTTGTGGCTGCGTAACAACGCATCGACCATGATCAGCCAGCTGGCCGATACCATCATCGTTAATTCGATTTTCCTGGGCCTTGGGTTGAACCTGCCCTGGGATGTGGTCGCCAAGATCATTGTCGCGACTTATGTCGCGAAGCTTCTGATCGCCTTGGCTGACACCCCCTTGATTTACCTGGGCGTATGGTTGGTGCGCCGTGTCGCGCATTTGCCCGACCCGGACGCGGGGGTCGATATTCTTGTGTGACATCAACGGGGTGTGACGGCTCGCACATCCCAAAACCGATGCCGGGCATAGACTTGTTGCGGATCGTAGGGCGGTCAGGAGAAAGACCATGACCGCCATCAAACCTGTATCTACCGCTGCCCCCGCCGCAGGCGCCGCCTCTGCGGCCGCTTCCCTGCGCCATGGGGATGTCGATAATCCGCTCAGCCGGGAAGCTTATGCCGCCGAACGGGCCATGGCCCGCCGCCTGGACGGTCTGCCGGCTGTGTCCATGGCCGAGGAACTTCGCCATGCAGTCCGGGAAAGCGGCCGTGGACAAATGGCCTTGCTGGCCGATCTTTGGCGGATGGCGCGCGGGCCGGGCCGGGTCGCCCCGCAGGAATACATGTATTACCGGCTGTGGGACCCTGCCCTGGACAGGGATGCGAAACGGCGCTTCGTCGGCAAGCGGGCCCAAACCGCGATCCATCGGGCTTGCAATCCGGCGACCTGGTACACCCTGGCCCATGACAAACTGATTTTTCAGGCGGCGGCGTCGGGCTTCAACCTGCCGGTGCCGAAACTGCGCGCCATCTATCATCCGACGCGGGCCGCGGGCTCCCTGCCGCAGGCGCGCGATGCGGACGGGTTGAAGGACCTTTTGCGGAACGGTCTTTCCGGTCCGGTTTTCGCCAAGCCGATCGACGGCATGTATTCATTGGGAACCCTGGCCATTGAGCGCGACGCGGATGGGGATGGGTTCATCGTCAACGGGATGTCCGCAACCACTGATGAATTGGCCACCTACATCGGATTTCGGCGCGACCGGGGATATCTGTTCCAGGACCGCATTGTGCCCCATCCCCGCATTCAGGCGATGATCGGCGACCGGTTGCCGACCATGCGGGTTCTGGTGCTGGTCGATGCCATGGGAAGGGGGGAGCCCGTCAGCGCCGTGGTCAAGCTGCCGGCCGGCAGCCAGGCCGCCGATAACTATTGGCGGGCGGACAATCTGTTGGGCGCGTTGGAACTGGAAACCGGGACCGTGAAGCGGGCGATCAACGGCTGGGGCCGAAAGTTGATCAGTGTGGAGGCCCATCCCGATACCGGCGTGCGGCTTGCCGGTGCCACTTTGCCGCAGTTCGACGAAGCCATGGCACTTGTCAGGCGGGCGGCATCGGCCTTTCCGGGAATCCGGACCCAGTCATGGGACATCGCGCTCAGCGATGCCGGGCCGGTGATCATGGAATTGAACTTCGGCGGCGATTTGAACCTGCATCAGTTGGCGCATGGCACCGGGGTCATGGACACGAAATATCGCGCCCATGTCGCCGATTGCCGGACATTGGCTGCGGTTAAATGAGGAACCCGGTCTAGACTGCCAAGCCGCCTGGTTACCACTGGCGCCGGGCGGTTTCGTTCATGCCGTCGATGAAGCTTTTGAGGGCCGCCGCTTCTTCGCAGCCTTGGGGGCACAGTCCTTCGAGCCGAGCCAGAAGATCGCGTGCCGTGTCTTTTTGGCCCATTTCCACGTAAAGCTCGCCCATGTATTCAAGGGCGCCCTTGTGGTCGGGGGCGATGGCCAGGGCGCGTTCGTAGAAACCGAAGGCCATGTCGAACCGGCCCAGCTTACGCGATGCATAGCCCCGCAGGTTCCAGCCGTCGGCATCATCGGGGTGCGACGCGGTATAAGGAATCAGGGCGGTAAGTGCCGGCTCGAATTTGCTGGCATTCAGCAGGTTGCGGATGTCCCGCAGCGCCTTGCCTTCCTTGGTGTCTTTATCCTTGTCCTTACCGTCGGTCGATGTGGATGAACTGTCGTCGCTGCCGAAGGCCTGTGCCTTCCCGGCGGTGATGAAAGGGGAAAGCGCCAGAAACGCGCCCAAAGCCAGAACGGGAAGGGCGGTTCGCCAAGTCACAGTCATTGAAACAGTCTCCTACAGTCATTGAAACAGTCTCCTAACGCGCGGTGTCAGGCCCACTTCGGCCGACCATATGGGCGCATTTTAGCACTGCATTGTCGAAATCATACGTAACGCTTTGGTGAACGCGATCTGTGCTCTCGAGACCTGAAGGGTAAATTCCCTCTGGATTTTCGCCGGTTGAACGCCTAGAAACCCCGGACGTTTGGGCCTTAACCCCCGGACATCGGCGACATAGTATGAAGCGCGCAGCGATTGCCAAGCCGGGCCTTTTCCCGTCGCGCGCGCAAACCCAAGAGAATTGATGTGATGCACCCATACCGCTCCCATACCTGTGCCCAACTGCGCGAAGAAAACGTCGGCGAGACCGTACGCCTGTCGGGCTGGGTTCACCGCAAACGCGATCACGGCAACTTGCTGTTCGTCGATCTGCGTGACCATTACGGCCTGACCCAATGCGTGATCGACGTGTCGGGGGATCTGTTCCCGCAGGTCGAAGCCGTGCGTCCGGAAAGCGTCATCACAATCACGGGGCCCGTGGTCAAACGTTCGGACGAGACCATCAATACGGCCATTCCGACGGGGGCTGTCGAAGTGCGCATCGATGAATTCCATTTGGAAAGTGCTGCGGAAACGCTTCCCATGCAGGTCTTCGGCGATGCCGACCTGGGGGAGGAAACGCGCCTGCGCTATCGCTTCCTTGATCTGCGCCGCGAACAGCCGCATGCCAACATCATCCTGCGCTCCAAGGTCATTTCGTCGATCCGCCGCCGCATGGTCGATCAGGGCTTTCTGGAAATCCAGACCCCGATCCTGACGGCATCGTCGCCCGAAGGTGCGCGTGACTATCTGGTGCCGGCCCGCAACCATCCGGGCCACTTCTACGCCCTGCCGCAGGCCCCGCAGCAGTTCAAGCAACTGCTGATGGTTTCCGGCTTCGACAAGTATTTCCAGATCGCCCCCTGTTTCCGCGACGAAGACGCCCGCGCGGACCGCTCTCCCGGCGAGTTCTATCAGCTTGACCTGGAAATGGCCTATGTCACCCAGGACGACGTGTTCGCGGCGCTGGAGCCGGTATTGTCCGGTGTGTTCGAGGAATTCGCCAACGGCCGTGCCGTGACCAAGGCGCCGTTCCCGCGCATCCCCTACAAGGAATCGATGCTGAAATACGGCAACGACAAGCCGGATTTGCGTAATCCCATCGAAATGTCCGATGTGACCGACACGTTCAAAGGCTCGGGCTTCAAGGTCTTCGCCGGGATGATCGAAAAGAACGACAAGGTCCGCGTGCGTGCCATTCCCGCGCCGGGCGGCGGCAGCCGCGCGTTCTGCGACCGGATGAACTCCTGGGCCCAGGGCGAAGGCCAGCCGGGCCTGGGCTACATCTTCTTCCGCGACGGCGAGGGCGCCGGCCCGATCGCCAAGAACATCGGCGAAGAACGGACCGAAGCGCTTCGCTCGTCCCTCGGCCTGAACGACGGCGACGCGGTGTTCTTCGTGGCCGGTGTGCCGTCGGAATTTGCGTCTTTTGCCTCTGCCGCCCGCACCAAGGTGGGCCAGGATCTGGACCTGATCGCCAAGGACCGCTTCGATTTCTGCTGGATCGTCGATTACCCGATGTTCGAAATGAACGAGGAAACGGGCCAAGTCGATTTCTCCCACAACCCGTTTTCCATGCCCCAGGGTGGTCTGGAAGCGTTGGAAAGCCAGGATCCGCTGGATATCCTCGCCTATCAGTACGATATCGTCTGCAACGGCGTGGAACTGTCTTCGGGCGCGATCCGGAACCACAAGCCCGAAATCATGGTCAAGGCGTTCGAAATCGCCGGTTATTCCAAAGAAACGGTCGAAGAAGAATTCGGCGGTATGTATCGGGCGTTTCAGTTCGGTGCACCGCCCCACGGCGGTTCTGCCCCCGGCATTGACCGCATCGTGATGATGCTGGCCGACGAGCCGAATATCCGCGAAGTCATTGCCTTCCCCATGAACCAGCAGGCGCAGGATTTGTTGATGGGCGCACCGTCGATGGTGCCCGAACAGCGGCTCAAGGAACTGCACTTGAAACTCGTGCTGCCGAAAAAAGCGGTCACGACGGACGGCAATGAATCCCAAGGGTAGAAAGTCCCTCTGAGTCAACCCACCCATGATTCCATTATTTTTGAAAATGGGTTAGCGGAATAGAAAAAGCTGGCCCCCGATTCGCGCCTTCGGGTATAACGAATCGATAGTACGGTGAAAAATGTACAAAAACCGTTTCGGTTGGCCGCGGCGGCCGGGGAGCGAAACGGCGACAGGGTGAACAATTTAACAGGGTGATAAAGTCGGTGCGGCTGCCGGCAACCCATCTGGGGGTTAAAATGCGAAAGCCAATTCTCGTCGTCGGTGCCTGTGCGCTGTTGGGCGGATGTGCTTTACCGATACCCATTCAAGTCGCTTCCTGGGCCATTGATGTGATTTCAGTGGTCGCCACGGAAAAATCCGTTACAGATCATGGTATTTCAGCGCTGACCAGCAGGGACTGCGCCCTTCATCGTGCGATCACGGAAGATGACAACGCCATCTGCCGTGAAACCGACGGTCGCACGGACGTCATGGTCGCCGACACGGGCAATAAGGGCGAGGCCCTTGGCAAAGCCCAATCACCACAAACCGCACCGCAATTCGAAGCAGTTGAAGCGCAGGTCGCACAGGCCGCGATCAAGGAAAACAACGAAAACGTTTCGGCGTTAGCCAATTTCGAAACCGCGTCAGGTGATGAGAAGCCGGTAATTGTTCAGGTTGATCTTGCCGCCCTGCAACCGGTGGCCGAAGACGTTGATCGCCCGTTTGTTCACTTCTCGAAAGCCAAATCTCATACGGCTCCGCAGGCGTCGCAGGCGGCTGCAACCGCCGAGCCTGAGCAAGTTGCTGTTGCGCTGCCACAGAAAACCGGAAATGCCGCGCTTTCCAACAAGCCATCGGCCGGGGTTTATTATGTGATCGGCAGTTTCCGCAGCAACGAGCGGGCGAAACGCCACATGCAGACTTTCCGCCAGCTGGTGCCGTCGGTGCTTCAAGGCAAGATCGGCCGGGAAGGACGCGAGGTTTTCCGCGTCGTTGTCGGACCGTTCGAAGCGGATCAACGATCAGGAGCCTATCGGCGGATCAAACGCGCGGGTATTCCCGACACCTGGGCAATTCGTGTGTCGCCGAAGGATTGGTCGGTCGCCGCACAAATCCGGCCGACACAACAGGCCGACGCGGGAGCGGTTTTGGGTGCGCGTGACTGGCCGGGCCTGATTCAATTCGTCGCGGCACGCTGAGCCTGACGGCTTTCAACCTTCAATACTGAGCGGTAAACGGTCGGAACCGCTGCCCCTAACGGGGGGCAACGGTTTCGGGGCGATGGCGTGTCCGGGGATCAGGCGGCGGCGAGCGGCCGACCGGGTCCATCCGGCGGCCCATCCAGTGTGGTCAGCAACTTCAGGATGCGTTCCGTATTACGTACCAGGCGCGTGTTCTGGGGGTTGTACCGGCGTTCGAAATTCAGGCGCTCTTCCCATTGCGTGACGAAATCACGGGCCCGGTCCGGTCCGGCGGGTTCGCCGGTCAGCGCGCCGATGGTGACGTTGTAGTCGGGATGAAGCTCCGGCTGAAACGCGAGAAGTTCATAATCTTCATAGGCCAGAACGCCGGCGGCGTAGAGTTCCAGACTGACCTCGGCCATCTGTCGCGGTGTCAGATCCCGCAAGGAAAGGCCCTTGGTCAGGATACTGAACAGGCTGGGTTCGGGTGTCTTTTCCTCGTCGGTGTGGGGTGTGGTCCCGCCGTCGGGCGGCGCGATCGGGGATAACGGGATCAGTTCCCGTGACGTGGTGTGACCGCCCAACAGCGGCGTGTCAGGGGACATCGTTTCCGAATAGAGGTCTAGATACGAAACCGATTGATGTTCTGCTCCCATGAGCAAGGCTCCTTCTTCGTTCGAACGCGATCCGTTCGAGAATCCGAAGGTGTCGAGACCCGGTCATGCCGAAGGCACGGGGCTCCCGTCAGTGAAGTGAAAACGCGGTTCAGGCGCCGGTTCGGCGTTCGGCCGGGCGGTGCCTGAGGACGTGTACTTCAACTGCGGGCTTCGGGGTCTGTTCTATCGCCGTCAAGGGTGCCTCCTGGTGGTCGGCATGTGGGCTTCGCCACATCCATTTTCTCAATAAAACCCAACGCAAAAGACGGGCCAAACGGCAGACCGCGGTTTTTCATATGCTTAACGGAAGATGACCGAAGAAAAGACCGCCGAACCCGGCAAAATCTGCCGCTTTGATGGGTATTATTTGCCGCTGAAGGCGCCTTTGCAGTCATGGACAGGGCGTGTTTCGAAGCCTAGTCTCGGGGATGCGGATAATCTCTTGGGGCCAGATCATAAGTATGACCATCGAAAGGATCGTTTCCTGCCGTGCTGGGTTTGCGGCCGCCGTGCTGGGGCTGATCGTCGCTGTTACGGCACCGCTGACCAATACCCATGCCGCGGGAAAATCAGACCCAATACTGGCAAGCCATCGCGCGGTATACGAGATCACCCTGCATCAAAGCCGTGACGGGGTGGGGCCGACCGCGGCACGGGGGTTGATGGCATATGATTTCTCGGACAGCTGTGAACGCTGGGTCGTGGAAAACCGCATCGTGCTTGATGTCTTATACGGTGAAGAAACGCCGGTGCGGACCGATTGGACATTCACCAGTTGGGAATCCAAGGACGGCCGGGATTATGGCTTCAACATGCGCCATAAACGCAACGAGAGGCTGGAAGAGGAACTGAAGGGCTCGGCACGGCTGGACCCGGGCAAGGGCGGCGAGGCGGCGTTTACCGGAGATGTCGCCGAGCAGATTCCGTTATCGGCGGAGACCCTGTTTCCCACGGCCCATCTGTTGGCCAGCTTGAAGGCCGCCAAATCGGGGAAAAAGACATTTTCCCGCCCCCTGTTCGACGGCGGAAGCCTGGACAATCCTTACGATACCAATGTTTTTATCGTGCGCCCCAAGGGGCGGAACGAGGCGGTTCGAAAGTTGGTGCGTGCCGCAGGATTCACGCCGGACCTGCCTGTATGGCGCTATCAGGGCGCGTTCTTTTCTAAAAGTTCAGGCGAAGGCACGCCCGTGTTCGAACTTGAGGTCGATTACCGTGCGGATGGTGTCGCGGAACGCATCATTCAAACGTTCGGTGATTTCTCGATCGAGATGACGCCGGTCAAGATAGAGCCCCTTAAGGGCGGCGGTTGCTGATCCCTGACTTGATGCCGGGGGCGCCACAACGGTGTAATTAGGGGTTTGAGGAGGCGGTTTCGGCTTCTTCGGCCGTCCACAGCCACGCGGCCCCGCGCACGCCCGAGGCATCGCCGTGGCGGGCCCGCACAAGCGGTGTCGCGACCGTGTCGGAAAAGACCCATGATCCCCATAATTCCGGAACGTTCGCATAGAGCCGTTCCAGGTTCGACAGGCCGCCGCCGAGAACGATGACGTCCGGGTCCAAGGTGTTGATCACTGTGGCGAGGGCACGGGCAAGGCGGTGTTCGTAACGCGCCAACGTCGCCGTGGCCGGTTTGTCGCCGTTTTCGGCCCTGGCGGCGATTTCGGTGGCGCTTAGGGTCTTTCCGGTGACGGCAAGGTGGTCGCGCGCTAAGGCCGGGCCCGACAGGAAGGTTTCGATGCAGCCGGTGAGCCCGCAATAGCATTCAGCACCCGGGCGTTCGTCATCGCCGGGCCAGGGCAGGGGATTATGCCCCCATTCGCCCGCGATCGCATTCACCCCGGTCAGGGGGCGGCCGTGCAATGCGATTCCGCCGCCGACACCCGTGCCCAGGATCACGCCGAATACGTTGCCGGCTTCGGCGGCGGCCCCATCCGCCGCCTCGGACACGGCGAAGCAATTGGCGTCATTGGCTAGGCGGACCGGCAGGCTCAGGGCGCGTTCCAGGTCTCTGTCGAAGGGATGACCGATCAGCCAGGTTGAATTGGCGTTCTTGACCAACCCCGTGGCAGGGGAAATCGTTCCGGGGATGCCGATGCCGACGCAGGTTACGGGGCCGGCAGCTTGTTGCAAGGTGGCGACAAGGCCGCAAACGGCGTCCAGGGTGGCGGCGTAGTCGCCGTGCGGGGCCGGGATGCGCAGGCGGGCACGCTCGGCGCCTTCGGCGTCCAGGACGATGCCCTCGATCTTCGTGCCGCCGAGGTCAATACCCGCACGCATGGCCTGCCCTCAAATTTTCCGCGCCTGATGCGATAAAATTAATATTCAATGTGTGACCGCCGTCATGTCCAAAAAGAAACGAGGTTAATACTTTTTTACCGTTCGATCCTTAGAACTGGGTGACATACCTATCCAGCGACAAGGAACGACAGATGAGCATCATCGCCGAAACCACGACCGAGAATAGGGACGTTTATCCGGTGTTTCGAGGTTTGTCCGAATTGGGCGTAAGCAATATGGATTTGGCCGAAGCGCTTGCCGCGACGCCTGCTGCGGTGACGGCATGGCGGACCGGAGAGGTGCGGATGCCCGCACACTTGGTTGCTTTTCTGACGTTGATGCTCGACGCCTTGGTCGAACGCAAGGGATCGGAATCTGCGGTGATTTCATCTATGTTCTCGGGTGTTGCCGGGGCAAGCCGTATCCGCACCGTTCGGGCACGGGATAATCTGCAGCAGCAGCAGGCCTTCAATTGCGGTTTCGACCGCACGCATATGGAAGCGGGCCTGCGCTTGTTCCTGCATTGGCGAAACCGTAAACTGTTTGCGAACCGTGAGTTCGTGAACGTTGAACGCGGCCCCGCCGCGGAAATCGGGCACCTGGGTGCCGTTGCAACCTGACGCCGGCTAAAGCGGTCGGGGGGCCGCAGGCGACAGGATGCCGCGGGGGCATGGGGTAGACGAGGGATTGATGAGCGAGAAACTGTTCGGATTGTCGGAAGACGGCGTCAAAACGGCGCTTGATATCAAAAACCGCTATAAAAAACGCGAACCGCTGATCGTTCCGTCGGACGTCGACAAGTTCCTGGCGCCGGAAAACTTTCTGAATTCAACCATCGACCTGGGCGGGCTTGAAGATCCGCTGCCGCTGGCGCTTGTTTCCGCACGGGACCCGGAAGCGCCGATGGCGCTTGCCGCTGCCGCGCGCCTGTCGCCGCTTGGCCGCAAGACGCCGCTGATTACCGGCATGTTCGAAATCGTCGGTGACATCACCAAGCACGAAGCGGTCAAGGACGCGGTGTCCCTGATCACGGAGAGTGCGTTCGATCCGAACGCTATCGCCAAACTGCGGCGGGAGACGTCGCGGTTTATCGTGCGCACCCGTGCGGAATACACCACGGCGCTGCGCCAGAACCTGCACAACCTGATGGACGGCAGCGTTTCACCACGGCATTTCGTGCAGGAATTCTTCCAGCTGACCGAAGCCGGCAACATGCGGAACGACATCCGCAAGAAGCTGGTGATCAGCCTGCTGATGTCTGAAACCGTGCGGCCCAGCGTGAAGTTCCTGATGTTGGAAAACTTCCACCAAATGCCGGCACCGGTACAGACCGCCATTATCCAGGCCCTGCTGCGGGCGGATTCCTCGCGTCATGTGGATCTGATGAAGGAAGAACTGCGCTGGATCGTCGCCCAGGGCGTCGAATACGACCGCGCGCATTGATCTTTCCTTCGTGGCTGAAATCAGACCTCTGATGGCGTGATCGGCAGATGGCCTTTCTCTGCCTTCTCAATTAAAGCTTTCGCCGCCGATTTTGCGACGGTTGCGGCACGGCCCTTATTTTCCGATACCTGGGCCGTGACGATAGCGCCTTCCAATAGCAAGGCCAGTTCCTCGGCCAAAGGTTCGGCATTATCGATTCCCATGTCCCGGATCAGCTGTTCCATATAGCTGCGCATCAAGGTTTTGAATTCTTTACAGACGATGCGAACGGGCGTGTTCGGGGCGGAAAATTCGCCGATCGCGTTAATATACATGCAGCCATAGAAGCTTTTGTCTTCGAACCAGTCATGGGCCGCGTCGAAAATGGCGAGTACACGGTCCCGGGGAGCCGTAGCCCGCCATTCCACATCACGCATGAAGCCGTTGCGGAACTGGCCGCTGTATTTGCGCAGGGCCGCCAGGATCAGCTCGTCTTTCGAACGAAAGTGCCGGTAAAGGGTCTTTTTCGATACGCCCGCCGCCGCGATGATGGTGTCGACACCGGTTGCGTGAAACCCGTTTTTCGAAAACAAGGTAATGGCCGTGTCGATCAGGTGTTCGCGCCGTTCAGACTGTTTCATTCTTAATATACCTTAATATGGAAACTATATGGTTTCCTTAATGATGCCCCTGCCTGTGATTGATAGTCCATACAAATCATTCACATATCAGGAAAATATATAACTCAGTTCACATTCAGGTGATGTTCCAAGAAATCGTGTTCCTTGTGGGAAACAGATCTGTTACCTATTTGCCCATGAAGGAAACAGATCTGTTTCCAAAATGTCCAAAACCTACCGTTCTGATACTCAAGGAGTTTGAAATGCCGAGAATTCAACCTGTCGTTCATTCCGAAGCCACCGGCGATGCCAAGGCCTTGCTTGACGGCGTGCAATCTGCATTGGGAATGGTCCCCAATATTTTTGCGACTTTCGTGCACTCACCGAAGGCGCTTGAGGGCTTCCTGGCCCTGAACCAGGCACTTGGTGGCGGTCAGCTGTCCGGTCCGTTGCGTGAACAGATTGCGCTTACGATTGCCGGGGCCAATACCTGCGATTACTGCGCATCCGCCCATTCTGCGCTTGGCAAGGGCCAGGGGCTTAGCGGCGAGGAAATGACCGCGAATCTTGGTGGACGTTCGACCGATCTCACGACGCAGGCAGCCCTGACCTTTGTCCGCAAAGCGGTCGATCAACGCGGCAAAGTCGCCGACACGGATGTGCAGAGCCTACGCGATGCCGGGTTCACCGAAGGCCAGATCGTCGAGATCATATTCCATATCGGCGTCAACATCCTGACCAACTACTTCAATCACATCGTTGAAACGGACATCGATTTTCCCGCAGTCAGCGCCACGACCCAAAACGCCGCGGCCTGAATGCGGCGGGGCGGCGCGCGATCTGCCACCCAATGCGCCGCCCCGTTCTTTTTACTTGCTTTGGAGACCCCTTGAAGATGATCAACAGAAATCGGCATGAGGAGGCCGTGCGGCGGCTGATTCTTATCGCTGCGGCGTCCGCACTGACCTTTGTTCTGGCACTTGCCATCGATACGGCGTTTGCCTCGATGAATCGGGAAAAGTTCGCCGAAGGCGTCGTTCGGGCTGATGGCAGCCTTCGTGTTCCCGACGATTTCCGTGAAACCTATGCCTACCTTGGATCCTGGGCCGTGGCCGACGATGTGGATACCAACGGAAGTATTGGCCTGCATGTGGTTTATGCGCAGCGTTTCGCTGTTCGTGCCCATCAACAGACCGGAAAATTTCCCGACGGCACGGTGCTGGTAAAAGAACTGTTCAACGGAAAATCCGAAGACCTGACGACCGGACGGGCAACCAGTGCGAACGGCGTTGCCGGTTATTTCGTGATGGTCAAAGATACCAAGGGCCGCTTTCCCGAAAACCCCCTGTGGGGTGACGGCTGGGGTTGGTCGTTTTTCGAGGCCGGAAGCCCCGAAAAGGCGGTTACAAAAGACTATACCGGCGAATGTCTGGCTTGCCATGAACCGGCGCGTCAGACAGACCTGGTTTACGATTACGCCTATCCGGTTCTGCAAAAATAAATATCCCCGAAAACGGCATGCCGGCTGCGCTCAAGCGGCCGGTATTTCGTTTCAATCACAGGCAGTCTTTCGAAAAAAAACGTGGGTTTTCAGCACATACGGATACCCACCCGATCCTATACTTTCGGTGAATGGTTTGCCTGCGCGCGATTTGCGACAAAAGGGGCGGACAACCACGGTCCTCAAAACATCCGTTAAGGAAGATAAGGGCACGCGATCACATGAAACGTCAGCACCTCGTTTACGTATCCACGAACGATCCGGATTATTTCGTCATCACGCCAACGCATCTGGCCCATCAGGCCCATGTGGATTTTTATTGGAGTGCATCGGACGACCAGCTGACCCTGGTCCCCCGGGAACGGACGAAACAGATTCTGGAACGCATTGAGAAGTGGGATTCCGCCGAAGCACCAATCGACGCGTGCGGACCTTGTTGCCATGCCGCGTAGAAATTCCACGCGACGTGCACGACTGGCGCCTTTTCGGCACAAGCACCCCAGACACCGGGACAAACAAAAAACCGGCCTGATCAAAGGTCTGATGCTGGCCGGCGGGGCGACGGCGGTTCTCATGGTCAGTTTCGTGACCGTGGGCATGGCGCTGGAAGTCGGCCCCGCGGGGCTGATCGCGCAGTTCTCATCCAAGGACGAGCCGCGGACCGTGGTCACGGCACCGATCGCGGTTGATCTGAGCGGCTACAGCATCGACCCCGGAAAACGGGACAAATATGTCTACGTGACCGTTGCCATGAAGGTGCCGGGGTCCAGCCAGGAACAGGATGTCTGCCGCATGATGCCGCGCCTTCGGGCCGTGGTCGTCCATGAGGTCGGCGACAAGATGCGCTTGCAGGCGGATACCGGCGGAGCGGTGGCCCCGGCGCTTATTGATTTTGCCCGCACGCGCATTACGGAAGCATTGAACACGGATGTGGGCAATGAATTCGGCATGCTGGTGCAAACCGATTGGCGGGCGGCTCCCAACCCCAGCTGTCCGCGCGAACCGGACGAGGACTTCTAGCGGCCTGCTTGCCCATTGGGATTTGCCGTGGTAGCTGTCATGGCCCTGCCTATGACGATCCGGAGCCCGTTCTTCCGTGGCCTTTCAACCAGATTATGCCTTCGACGGTGAACCTCCCATCGGTGAGACTTGGGAAGTCGCCCCCGGCGTGCGCTGGTTGCGCATGCCGCTTCCGTTCAAGCTGGACCACATAAATCTTTGGATGCTGGAAGACGGTGACGGTTGGACCATCGTCGACACGGGCATCAACACGGAAGAAACCCGGGAAGCCTGGGAAAGCGTATTCGTCAATACCCTTGACGGAAAACCGGTCAAACGGGTCATCGTCACGCATTTCCACCCCGATCATGTGGGTTTGGCCGGCTGGCTGACGACGAAATTCAATGTGCCGCTGTGGATGCCCTATACGGAATGGTCCACGGGGCGGATGCTCAGTTTCGAAACCGGGCAGACGGCGGGGGATGTCTTTCACACCTTCTACAAGGCAGCGGGTTTCACCGGTGAGCGTCTGGCGCAGGTCGACCGGCGCGTCGGCCGGTACGGCGGCAACATTTCCCCCATACCGGCCGCGATCCGGCGGATCGGTCATGGCGATGCCATCGCCATCGGCGGGCATTCCTGGCGGGTGATCGAAGGCAACGGTCATTCCCCGGAACATGCCTGTCTGTATTGTCCGGACCTGGGGGTGCTGATTTCCGGGGATCAAATCCTGCCCAAAATCAGCCCCAACGTTTCCGTCTGGCCGCAAGAACCCGAAGGCGATCCGCTGGCGCGCTTTTTGTCGTCGCTTGAGCGGTTTCGCGGGTTGCCGGCGGACACTTTGGTGCTGCCGTCTCATAACTGGCCTTTCCGCGGGTTGCTTGAGCGCCTGGACGATCTGGCGGACCACCATGTGGAACGCCTGGACGAAGCCCAGGCCGCCTGTGCGGACCGTGACGCGGTCGGCGGAGCGACGGCGGTCGATGTTCTTGAGCATCTTTTCAAACGCGAACTCGATACCCATCAAATGTTTTTCGCGATCGGCGAAAGCCTGGCCCATCTGCATCACCTGATGACGCAGGGGCGGGTGCGGCGTGAAACCGATGCGCTTGGGGTTTATCGCTTCCGGGTTTCCGCTGGAGGCGCTTAAAGTAACAACACCATCAATGGGAGGATCGGCCATGAGCCAAAAAACCATCATTACCTGTGCTGTCACAGGATCGGCGCCAACGCCTGCGAAAACAAAGGCAACGCCGGTAACACCGGAACAGATCGCGCAATCATCCTTGGAAGCGGCTTCCGCCGGAGCCGCGGTTTGCCATATTCACGTGCGCGATCCGGAAACCGGCAAGCCGAGCATGGAATTCGAGTACTATAAGGAAGTGACCGAGCGCATCCGCGATGCCGGTTCCAACATGATCATCAACCTGACGACCGGTCCCGGCGCGCGCTATATGCCAAGCGACGACGACCCGCTTGTGCCGGCCGAAGGGACGGAATATTTCGGCCCGGCGACACGAACCGCCCATGTGGAGGCGCTGAAGCCCGAGATTTGTTCGCTTGACGTGGCAACCATGAACTTCGGCGAACGGGCCTTCATGAACGTGCCGCGCCATATGCGGATCATGGCCGACAGCATCAAAGCGGCGGGCGTCAAACCGGAACTGGAAGTCTTCGATACGGGCCATATCGAGCTGTGCAAGCAGCTTATCAAGGAAGGCCATATCGACGCACCGCCCTATTTCCAGCTGTGCCTGGGGATTTCATACGGCGCCACGGCAACCCCGGAAGCGATGATGCATATGCGCGACCGCCTGCCCGAAGGTGCACCCTGGTCGGCGTTCGGCATTTCGCGTCAGCAATTCCCGATGGTCGCGCAGGCCGTCCTGTTGGGCGGGAATGTGCGTGTGGGATTGGAAGACAATATTTATTTAGGGCCGGGCGAACTGGCACCCTCGAACGCGGCCTTGGTCGAACGGGCCGCGACGATTATCGAAAACCTTGGATCTTCGGTGGCGACACCGGACGAGGCACGTGCCGTCCTGGGCCTGGGCAATCACTAGACGGGAATCCCGCCACAGACTGTCCTTAACGTGATGCGTGGGGGGCCGGCAATGCCGGGCCCCTCTGCGCGATCTTCCGTTAGACGGCGATCCGGGCTTCTTCGACGACCGGATACAGGCTGGCGAGAGAATCGAGGATCGTCAGTGCTTCATCGCCCCGCAGGGAATAGTAGATCGTCTGGGCATCGCGGCGGGTTTTGACCACGCCGTCATGGCGAAGACGCGCCAGGTGCTGGGAAAGTGCGGACTGCGACAGGCCGACGATTTCTTCCAATTCACCCACGCATTTTTCACCACGGGCCAGATGGCAAAGAACCAGAAGGCGGTGCGGATTGCTCATGGCCTTCAAAAGGGCGCTGGCCTGTTCATAGTTTTGTTCAACAGTGTACGTAGACATGACGGTTGTTGTTATCCTTGTTGTTGTTGATGGTTACTGCGCCGGTTCACCAATTCGACGGATATCGGCTGTTTGATCTTCCGTTTATATAAGCAAGTCCGACCCGGAAAAAAATCGGACTTAAGGCCAGGGTGCCCCCATACTTTTGATTAGAACACCCAATCTCACCTCATACCCGGCATTAACGATCATTCTGCGGCCTGTGCATCTGCCGACGCGGCCTCGGATGGGCGTCCCGTGGGCGTTTTTCGCCGTTTTTCGCCGGCACCGACCACTAATGTCAGCAGCGGCGGGATGATCGCAAGGGTCAAAATGGCCGATAATGATAGGCCACCCAGCACGACCGAGCCCAATCCGCGGTACAATTCGGAGCCCGCACCGGGAAAAACCACAAGCGGCATCATGCCGAATACGCTGGTCAGCGTGGACATGAAGATGGGGCGGATGCGGTTGCTGGTCGCTTCGCGGATCGCTTCGGCGGGGGGCATGCCGTCTTCGCGCATATGGACCAGGGTCTGGTGAACCAGCAGGATCGCGTTGTTGACCACGATGCCGATCAGGATCACGAAGCCCAGCAGCGTCAGCATGTCCAGCGGCTGGAACGTGAACAGGTTCAACAGCGACAGACCGACCACGCCGCCCGCGGTGGCGAGCGGCACCGACAGCATGATGATCAGCGGATAAAGGAAGCTTTCGAACAGCACCGCCATGACCAGATAGACGATGATCACGGCGATCCCCAGGTCCAGTTTCATGGCTTCCCAGGTTTGGTGCAGTTTGTCGGCCGTGCCGGTAATACGCAGCGACATACCGGGCGGCAGGCCTTCGGCGTACATGGGATCGATGACCTTGGTTTTGATGATGTCCAGCGCCTGTTCCAGCGGCACGTCATCTCGCGGCAGGATCGACAGCGTCACGGTGCGCTGGCGTTCGAAATGGTTGATCTGGGTCGGACCCGTCGTCATTTGGATGTCGGCCAGCGACGAGGCGGGAATGATCAGACCGGCTGAAGTCACAACGGGAAGATTGTTGATCCCCTGGGTTTCCGTGACCTGATTGAGCGGTCCCTTGAGCATCAGATCGACCAATTTGTTGCCGACGGTGATTTCGGCAATGCGCAGGCCGTCATTGAAGGCATCGATCGTGTCGGACAACTGCCGGGCGGTGACGCCGTTGTCGGCCAATTTGACCCGATTGGGGCGAATGCGCAGTTCCGGCGCACCGAGCACCAGTTCCGGTTGGGGGCGCACCTGGTTGCCTTCACTGCGTGGAAATTCGCCGGACACTTTGACAAATGCCTTCAGCGCGGTTTCCATCAGGGGTTCCAGCTCGGGCCCCAGGATGTTCAATTCAATGGCGCGGGTACCGGTAACACCGCGCCCGAACAGGGAGCGTTGGGTGATCTGTCCGAGCGTTCCGGGTTCCTTGAAGGCGGCTTCACTGAGTACTGGGATCAGGTCTTTCACCCGCGACGGGTCATGGGCGGCGGCGCCCAGGATGGTGCGGCCGCGGAAGGTCACGAAGAAGAACCGGTTCAGTTTGGGGCGGCCCTGGGCATCCGGTTCGGGGCCCGAGACCGATGCCAGAAGGGGGAAGACCTCTTTTTCATATCCCCGGGCGATCTGTTCCATGGTGTCCAGGTTGTAGCCCGGCGGCGGTACGATGAAGCCCAGGATCAGGTTGCGGTTGCCTGAGGGCAGGTATTCCAGCTTGGGCAGCAGCAGCCAAGTCACACCGGAACAAATTCCGCATAGCACGGTGACGACGGCGATGGAGCGCAGGCGCGACCCGGTGACCCATTTGGTCAGGTTCATGATCGTGCGGACGAACAGGGCCGCGAAATCGTCGACCACGGGCACATGCCGTCGCACGATGCTGTCTTGGCCGGGGGATCCAAGAATGCGGTTGGCCAGGGCCGGAATCAGGGTGATCGCCACCAACAGGGAAATCAGCACCGAAACCGAAAGAGCAACCGCGATATCGCGGAACAATTGGCCGGCTTCCAGATCCATGACCAGGATCGGAATGAACACCATGACCGTCGTCAGGGCGGAAACCAGAACGGCGACCCAGACCTGTTTGGCGCCTTGATAGGCGGCTTCGGCCCGGGTTCGGCCTTGTTCCCGGTGGCGGAAGATGTTTTCCAGAACCACGATCGCGGCATCGACCACCATGCCGACGGCAAAGGCGATGCCGGCCAACGAAATCACGTTGAGGGAGCGGCCCATGGCGGCCATGGCCACGAAGGCACCGATCACGGAGACGGGGATCGCCATCGAGACGATCAGCGTGGCACCGCCCGATCGCAGGAACAGAAACAGCATAAGTGCTGCCAGGGTGCCGCCGACGATGATGTTCTGCTGCACCAGATCGATGGACGAATTGATGTAGATGGTTTCGTCATAGACCTGATGCAGGGCCAGGGCTTGCGAAGGCAGGGCGTATTCATTCAGTTCCTTGACCGCCTCGCGGATGCCGCGCATGACCTCGATCACATTGGCGCCGCCTTCGCGGACGGCGTTGAAGGCCATGGCCGGCTGACCGTTGAAACGGATGCGTTCCGTCGGTTTGGAGGTGTCCCAGGCGACGGTTGCGATGTCACCCACGGTGACGCGGGCGAAGCGCCCCGTATCGGGGTCACGGTCGGATCGCAGGATTACACCGGACACATCTTCCAGTTTTTGGAACTTGCCCTCTGTACGCACCACGTAGCGGCGCTTGCCTTCGTCCACATCGCCTGCGGAAACCGATGAATTGGCGGCCCGCAGTTTGTCGACGACATCGGTTACGGTCAGGCCGTAACGCGCCATGCGGTCCGGTTCGACGAACACCGTCATTTCCTTGCGGGCGGCACCGTACAGATTAACCCGGGCAACCCCGGCGACACGTTCGATACGGTCCTGGATTACTTCTTCGGCAAAATCGCCAAAGCGGTGAATGTCTTCGTTGTTGCCTTCATTGCGGACGATCACGAACCAGGCGATTGGATTGTCCTCGGCACTCGCGGTCTGGATGGACGGCTCGTCCGCTTCTTCCGGATAGCTGTTGACCCGGTCCAGTCGATTGGAGGCCAGCAGCAACGCCTTGTCCATGTTGGTGCCGATGGCGAATTCCAGATTGATGCGTCCGCGACCGTCCTGGGATTCGGAACGGATTTCCTCCAGCCCCTCGATGCCTTTCAGAACATCTTCCTGTTCGACGATGATTTCACGTTCGACTTCCGCGGGGGCCGCGCCGGGCCATACGGTCTCGACACTGATTACCGGTTTGCGGATATCCGGGGTCAGTTGGATCGGAATCGAATACAGGGCGATCACGCCGAACAGGATCAGCATCAGAACCGCGGCCAGAACGGCGATTGGACGATGGATGGAAAGGCGGATCAGGTCCATTGGAGGGCTCCGGGCCTTACGTCTTCGGCTTCGGCGCCGGTGCGGCATCCGCCGCAGGCGTTTTCCCGTCGGATGGCGGGGCGAAGGTTATGGGCTGCCCTGGGCGAAGGCGTTCGTTTCCGCGTACGACGACCAGGTCACCGGCCGCTAGTCCGCCCAAGACGATCAGACGGCTTCCGATCGCATCGCCCAGGCGGACCGGACGCACCAAGGCTTTGCCGTCCTGATGCAAAAATACGACCGTTTTGCCCAGACGGTTCAAAACAGCGTCCTTGTGCACCGTGACGACGGATTCATTACGCGCGGCAGGGACGTTCAAGGTGACGCTTTGATTGGCGGCGATGAGTGGTCCGTCGGGAAGGTTTTGGGGAGCGAAGCGAACGGTCCGCGTGCGGGTTTGCGGGTTTTCATCCGGCACCACGGCGCGTACGGCAACCATGAATTTTCGGGCCGGTGTTAGGGCCGCCGTGACCTCTGTCCCCACACTGAGACCGTTGACATTACGTGCGGGAACGTCGGCTTCGATCTCCAACGACCGATCGTTGACCAGGGTTACCAGCGGAGAGCCCAAATTGACATAGGCCCCGGCTTCCGTATGGCGCTGCGAGACCACGCCGTCATAGGGGGCGACGACATCCGCATAGGAAAGATTGATCTCGGCCAGTCTCAAACTTGCCTTCGCACTTTCCAATTGGCCGCGCGCGACCGCGATTTCTGCCTTGGCCACGGCCACTTCCTGGCGTTTGTCATCCAGGCGGGCCTGGGAAAAGGCAGCGGATCTACGCAGGCCTTCAAGGCGGGCGAGCTCCTGGCGGCGCAATTTCAAGGTTTCCTGCGCGGTTTCCAGGGCGGCTTCGAAACGGTTCAGTTCGGCGGCTTTTAGTTCGCGCTCCCACTGCAGGCTGTCCTTGACCAGAACGGCCAGGACATCACCCTGGGTGACGCGATCGCCCACATCGACTTTGAAGGCCGCGACCGGGCCGCTGATCCGCGCGGCCACGGGGCCGGACTGCCGGGAAATGAACCGGCCGATCACCGGCACGCTTTGCTGTGAGGTTTCCGCGACGACACGGTCGACCACGACCGGCACACCTTCCTGGGCCCGTGCGGGGGCCGTCACAGTCATAAGGGCCAGAAAGAACGATGGAACGATCAATTTCAACAAGGCGGTGGTCGGCCGGTCTGCGGGCATGCGGGGTGGTTCCTTCGATTCGGGCCGAGATTTCGGTGAGCGGCACGGGCCCGTGGTCTGGACGGCCAGCAGTTTAAGCGTGGGCTGCACCTGCCGCAATCAGTATTGCAAGCAAAAATGCATTTAGATTCCTGTTTTATGCGTACTTTGCGTAATACGAAAAGGCGGTTGGCAAGGTCTGGAAATTTCTTTCAATATACCGGCCATGATAATCCAGGCCGTATCCTGCGCTTTGATCCCGGTCCTTGGCCCGGTTGGGTATGCGTCCCGTCGAACTTTTTCGGGGAGGCGTTGCGTGTGCGCATTGCTGTTTGCGTGGATGGTGTGGGGCATTGCAATAGCCGGCGCTTTCTATTCTGCCCAGGCGCGTGCGGATCTGATCGGTCACGGCGGCATGGTGCGGGCGATTGATGTGTCGTCCGATGGAGCACTCGTCGTCACGGCCAGCTTTGATTTCACCGCGCGGATCTGGGATTTCGGGACACAGAACGAGGTTGCCGTGCTTGATGCCCATGAAGGACCGGTGACCAGCGCCGTGTTCGCGCCGGACGGCAAGCACGTCGTGACGACCAGCGACGACAAGACGGCCATTATCTGGACGGCCCCGGATGGAAAGCTTGTACGCCGCCTGGAAGGGCATGGCCACAAGGTCATGACGGCGGCCGTATCCGCGGACGGGATACAGATCGCGACCGGGTCTTGGGACAAGACCGTACGAATCTGGAACATGGCGACGGGCGAGACGGTCCGCGTAATCAAAGCGCCTGCGCCGGTCAATGACGTCGCCTTCGTCAATGGCGGCACCTGGGTTGCCGCCGGTGGCCACGACGGGAAGATCGGCATGTGGTCGGTCGCCGACGGTCGGCTGCAAGGGGTGCTGGAAGGCCATCGCCAGGGCATCACCAAGTTGAGCCCGCTGCCGGGCGGAAACCGGCTGCTGTCGGCCAGCATCGACCGTACGCTTCGATTGTGGGACGTCAAATCCGGAAAACAGATTTCCACGCTGCTTCATAGCGAAACGCGGACCGGCCAGATTTATGCGGCCTCCGCATCGCCGGACGGCCATCGCGCCCTTTCCGCCGGACGGGACGGCCGTTTGGTAATTTGGGATTTGGATACGGGCGAGATCAAGACGACCCTTCAGGCCCATGAAAAAATCATATGGGCGGCCCGGTTCACGCCGGACGGACGGTTCGCGCTGACGGCCAGTGCCGATGAAAACGCCGCTGTCTGGCACCTGGAAACGGGGGACCGGATCGGTCTGCAGGCGAGTGACAAGTCGGGCAAACAGCCCTGGCTGTCGAGCGATCATCCGGGGGCCCGGCTGTTTACCAAATGTGCAAATTGCCATGCCTTGAATGCCCAGGCAGCATCGCGGTCGGGCCCGCATTTCGAAGGCCTGTGGGGCCGCCGGGTGGGCGTTGTCGAGGGATATAACTATTCCGGGGCCCTCAGGAACAAGTCCTTTACATGGAACGAGAAGACCCTATTTGACCTGTTCGACAAAGGACCCGACAAGTTCCTGCCCGGCACCAAGATGCCGGTGCAGCGTGTTCCCGACAAAGAACAGCTGGCCAACCTTGTGGACTATCTCAGGGTGCTGACGAATTCGACAAAACAATGATCGGGGGCCTTGCCGCCGGCTGGAAGGACCATCAATGACGACGCAGCTGTATTTTCATCAGTCATGCGAAGAACATGACCCGGGGCGCGGACATCCCGAATGTCCCGAACGGCTGCGCGCCGTCATGCAGGCACTTGAAACGGAATCCTTCGCGGACCTGCAGCGTCTGGAAGCGCCGCGGATCGACCTTTCCGTGGTCGAGAACACTCATGGCCACGACTATGTCGAAACGGTCATGGATAATGTTCCGACCGAAGGCCGTGTTTATCTGGATCCGGATACCAGCATGTCGCCGAAATCGGCCGAGGCCGCCTTGCGTGCCGCCGGGGGGGCGTGCTCTGCCGTCGATGCTGTGCTGTCGGGCGAGGCCCGCAATGCCTTTTGTGCCGTGCGCCCGCCGGGCCATCACGCGGAAGCATCGCAGGCCATGGGGTTCTGTCTGTTCAATACGGTCGCCATTGCCGCCCGGCATGCGCAGAAAACGCAGGGCATCGAAAAAGTCGCCGTGGTCGATTTCGACGTTCATCACGGTAACGGCACGCAGCATTCATTTCAGAACGATCCCAACCTGTTTTACGCCTCGTCCCATCAATGGCCGGCTTATCCGGGAACGGGGATGCTTCAGGACACGGGTGTGGCGGACAATATCTGCAACCTGCCGCTTAATCCCGGTGAAGGGACGGATGCCTTCCGCCGCGGGTACCGTGACCGGGTGCTGCCGGAGTTGCGTAAATTCAACCCGGACCTGTTGATCATTTCCGCCGGTTTCGATGCCCATGCCCGGGATCCCTTGGCGTCCCTGATGCTGACGACGGAGGATTTCGTCTGGGTCACGGTCGAATTGCTGCGCATCGCCCGTGATTGCTGCGAGGACCGCGTCGTATCCTGCCTGGAAGGGGGGTATGACCTGAATGCTCTGGCGGAAAGTTCGGCCGGGCACGTTCGGGCCCTGATGACCCAGTAACACCGGCGTTATCCGCCCAAATATATAGCCGTTCGCGCTTGCGGTAGGAAAGCAGGGGGCCTACACTCCCGCGCCTTGTCGATAGGGTGTTCCATGGCCAAGCAAAAATCCCCCGGTTCTGATGCACAAACGGAAATCCCCGAGGATATCCGTGCCCTCAGCTTTGAAGACGCCATGTCCGAACTGGAAGACATCGTGCGCGGGCTGGAGCAAGGGGCCGGATCATTGGATCAGGCAATCGATGCCTATTCCCGCGGCGTCCATCTGAAAGCCCATTGCGAGGCCAAATTGAAAGAAGCCCAACTGCGCGTCGACAAGATCGTCGTTGGTGCCGGTGGAAGCTTGTCGACCGAACCCGCCGAACAAGAATAACCGTGGAAAATTAATAAGATGAAAGATTCCGCTTCGGAATTTAAAGACGCATTGGGCGAAAACGCCGCCAAGGTATCGGACGTTCTGGATCGATTGCTGCCGTTGAACGACACACCGGAATCACGGGTTGTCGAAGCCATGCGGTACGCCTCCCTGGAAGGAGGAAAGCGCGTTCGGCCGTTTCTGGTGACGCAAAGTGCGGCGCTGTTCGGGGTTGATAAGAACTCGGCCCTGCGGGCTGCCGCAGCGGTCGAGATGGTTCATTGTTACTCCCTGGTTCACGACGATCTTCCGGCCATGGATGACGACGACTTGCGGCGTGGCCAGCCGACCTGCCATATCAAGTTTGATGAAGCGACGGCAATCCTGGCCGGCGACGCGCTTCTGACCAAGGCGTTCGAGGTTTTGGCGGAACCGGATACCCATTCGGACCCCCGGGTGCGTGTCGATCTGGTGCGTGCCTTGGCAAGTGCGTCGGGTGCGCAGGGCATGGTCGGCGGTCAGATGATGGACTTATGGGCCGAAGACAACCAATTGGACGTGGCCCAGATCACCCGTCTGCAGCGCATGAAGACCGGTGCGCTGATTGCCGTTTCGGCGGAAGCGGGCGCCATTCTTGGAAAAGCCTCGGAAGAGGCGCGCTCGGCCCTGCATGCCTATGCCCATGATATCGGTCTGGCGTTCCAGATCGCCGACGACCTTTTGGATGTTGAAGGTGACACCGAGACAGTGGGTAAGGCCACAGGTAAGGATGCCGATGCCAACAAGGCGACGTTCGTTTCACTGCTAGGTGTTGAAAAAGCGCGGCAGCAGGCAGAACTGTTGAGTGAGCAAGCGGCGGGACACCTTGAAATATTTGGGGAAAAAGGCGATCTTCTAAAGCAATTAGCACGATTTATCGTTGAACGGCGCACCTGACCCGCCTGACCCCGCAGGAGACACCACGAATTAATCATCCGGGCCCGTGCCTGGAATTTATTACGAGGGCCATATTTTGGAACAAGAAAGCCTTACTCCCATGCTGGATCGGGTGAATGATCCCAAGGATATTCGGGATCTCACGACCGATGAGCTGAAACAGTTGGTCACGGAATTGCGCGACGATACGGTGCGCAGCGTGTCGATCACCGGCGGCCATTTGGGGGCTTCCCTGGGGGTGGTCGAACTGACCGCCGCCATCCATCACGTGTTCGATACGCCCAATGATCGCCTGATCTGGGATGTGGGCCATCAATGTTATCCGCATAAGATTCTCACCGGCCGCCGGGAGCGCATGCACACCCTGCGTCAGGGCGGCGGGCTTTCCGGTTTCACCAAGCGGACCGAAAGCGAATACGATCCCTTCGGCGCGGCCCATAGTTCGACCTCGATTTCCGCCGGTCTGGGCATGGCTGTCGCCAGCGGCCTTGCCGGCAAGCGCAAGAACGTCATTGCCGTCATCGGTGATGGGGCCATGACCGCCGGTATGGCCTATGAAGCCATGAACAACGCCGGGTCCATGGATGCCAAACTGATCGTCGTCCTGAACGACAACGACATGTCGATCGCCCCGCCTGTTGGAGCACTCTCGGCGTACTTGTCGCAGTTGATTTCGTCCAAGCCGTTCCGGTCTGCCCGCCATTTCGCCAAGGATTTGGCCAAGAAATTCCCGCGTTCGATCGAACAGGCGGCGGCCAAGGTCGATGAATATGCCCGCGGCATGGTGACCGGCGGTACGTTGTTCGAAGAGCTGGGGTTCTATTATGTCGGCCCGGTCGACGGTCATAATCTGGATCACCTTCTGCCGGTGCTGAAGAACCTGCGCGATGACAATGAGCCGGGCCCGGTTCTGCTGCACATCGTCACGGAAAAAGGCCATGGCTACAAACCGGCCGAGGAATCGGCCGATAAGTATCATGGCGTGTCCAAGTTCGACGTGGTGACGGGCAAGCAGCATAAGGCCATCGCCAATGCGCCCAGTTATACGTCGGTCTTCGCCAAGGCCTTGATGGCCGAGGCCAAGGATGACGACAAGATCGTCGCCATTACCGCCGCCATGCCGGGCGGGACCGGTGTCGATAAGTTCGCGACGGAATTTCCCGACCGCGCCTTCGACGTCGGCATTGCCGAACAGCATGGCGTGACCTTCGCCGCCGGTATGGCGACGGAAGGCTACAAACCGTTCTGCGCCATCTATTCGACCTTCCTGCAACGCGCCTACGACCAGGTGGTCCACGATGTTGCCATCCAGTCGCTGCCGGTGCGCTTTGCCATCGACCGTGCAGGCTATGTCGGTGCGGACGGCTCGACCCATTGCGGGGCGTTCGATCTGCCTTATCTCTGCACCTTGCCGGGGTTTGTCGTCATGGCGCCGTCGGACGAGGCCGAATTGATGCATATGACGGCGACCGCCGCGTCGATCAACGACCGCCCGTCCGCCATCCGCTATCCGCGCGGCGAAGGCGTCGGCGTGGAATTGCCGGCCAAGGGCAGTGTGCTGGAAATCGGCAAAGGGCGGGTCGTTCGCGAAGGAGCGACCGTCGCGATCCTGTCCCTGGGCTCACGTCTTCAGGAATCGCTTAAAGCTGCTGAAGACCTTGCCGCCCGCGGCCTGTCTACAACTGTCGCCGATGCCCGTTTCGCCAAGCCGATCGACGAAGATCTGATCCGCGATCTGGCCTCCAGGCACGAAGTTCTGGTCACGGTCGAGGAAGGTTCCATCGGCGGTTTTTCCGCCCAGGTCCTGCAGTTCATGGCCAATGACGGGCTTCTGGAAAACGGCCTGAAGGTCCGCGCCGTGACCATGCCCGATGAATTCATCGAACAAGACAAACCGGAAACCCAGTGCGAGCAGGCCGGCCTGGACGCATCCGGGATCGTTGCCGCCGTTCTGGCCGCGCTTGGCCGGTCGGGCGAATTGGCCGAACCCGCTCGCGCCTGATTGAACGGTAGGGCGGCATGGCGAAGCCGTCGAAAACCCGCTTGGACCAATTGCTGGTCGAACGTGGCTTGGCCGATAACCGGACCAAGGCTCAGGCGCTTGTCATGGCCGGGCTGGTGTTCGGCACCGACCGGCGCTTCGACAAGCCGGGTCAGCAGGTTCCCGCGAACATCGAGATCACGGTCAAAGGCAAGGACCATCCCTGGGTTTCGCGGGGTGGGCTGAAACTTGCAAAGGGGCTCGACCATTTCTCTGTCGATCCCTCTGGTCTGGTCTGCCTGGACCTGGGCGCTTCGACCGGCGGGTTCACGGACGTGCTGCTGACCCATGGTGCAGCCAAGGTTTATGCCATCGATGTCGGCCAAGGGCAGCTTGATTGGAAATTGCGCAATGACGCGCGGGTCGTCGTTTTGGAAAAGACCAACGCCCGCCATCTCACATCGGAACAAGTCCCGGACGCCATTGACCTGATCGTCTGCGATGTCAGCTTTATCGGCCTGGAAAAGGTGCTGCCTCCGGCGATGGCATTTGCCAAACCGGGGGCGCGGCTGATCGCCCTGATCAAGCCGCAGTTCCAGGCCGGGCCCGGACAGGTCGGCAAGGGCGGTGTGGTGCGTGACCCGGCGGTTCACCAGGCGGTCTGTGATGAGGTTCAGGCCTTTGTCGCGGACGACTGCGGCTGGCAGGTCCTGGGCATCACGCCAAGCCCCATCAAGGGGCCCGAAGGGAATATCGAATTCCTGATCGGGGCGCAGCACCCCGCATCATAAGCCGGGGATCAGCCGGTTTCCGTCGGCAGGCCCGCCATGGCCCAGCTTTGAATGCCGCCGGACAGGTTGTAGGCATCATCGACCATATCGTTTTGCAAAAGGTAGCTGCCGACCTGCATGGAGCGCATGCCCATGGCGCACATGAAGACCAAGCGTTTCCCGTCGAGGCCCGCCAGCATTTCCACATCGAAGGCCGACATGGGATTGTGCAGAGCGCCCGGCACGCGAGCCTGGGTCAGTTCCTCGGCCTCACGCACGTCGATGATGACGGCGCTTCCGGCATCCAGCCATTCCTTTACCTGAGCCGCGTCGGTTTCGATTATTTGTTTCATAGGGTTTTTCTGTCCTTCATGGTCGGCTGGTCTCCCCGGTCGCGCCCGAGGAACATATGGTGTAATTTCCCCGCGACGACAACGCAACGCGGAAACGATCTTCGGACCATGCCCATTTTCAAAGATAAACGTGACCTGTCCCTGACGGCCGCCGGCGCGGAAGCGGCGGCTGCTTTCGACCATGCGATCGACGGCTATCTGTGCATGGCACCGGATGCGGGCGACCGGCTGAAATCCGTCTTTGCCGCCGACGGCGACATGGCCATGGCGCATGCTTTGAAAGCCTATTTCATGATGCTGATGGCAATGGGCGGGCTGGTGCCGAAGGCCCAGCAGGCTGCTGCCAAGGCGCAGGATCTGGCGGCGGACGCAAGCCCGCGTGAACGCATGCATGCACAGGCGGCGGGATTATGGGCGGCCCGCAACATGGAAGGCGCGGCCACCCTGTGGGAGGAAATCCTGCTGGAACATCCGCGCGATATCCTGGCCGCGCGGCTGGCCCATTTCGCCAATTTTTATTCGGGCGACGCCCGCAGGTTGCGGGATTCGGTCAATCGCTTGCTGCCCCATTGGGACGAAAGCGTGGCTGGCTATTCCTATTTCAAGGGCATGCAGGCCTTTGGCCATGAGGAATGCGGGGAATACGCCCCAGCCCAGGCAGCCGCGGAAACGGCGATCGAGCTTGAACCCAATGACCCCTGGGCAACCCATGCCTATGCCCATGTCATGGAAATGCAGGACCGTCAGGACGATGGTCTTTCCTGGATCGACCGGCTGCGCCCGCATTGGACCCAGGCCAATAATTTCCAGAATCATATCTGGTGGCACGAAGCCCTGATGATGTTGGATCAGGACCGGCCGGACGATGTCGTGGCGCAGTACGACGCCCATATCGCGGCACCGGAATCGGAGGAATATCTCGATATTTGCAACGCGGTCTCGTTGCTGCAGCGGCTGGAGATCATGGATGTCGAGGTCGGCGGGCGCTGGCAGCCCCTGGCGGATAAGGTTCGCAACCGCACGGAAGAACACATCCTGACCTTCGTCGATCTGCACTATGCCCTGGCCCTTGCCGCCGTGGACGACGGAAAGGTGCACGAGATGCGGGAATTCATGGCTGCCTATGAAGGGCGGGAAGACGACAGCAACCTTCCGATCATGAAGGCCCTGGGCGTACCCATGGTCGACGCGCTGATCGCCTATCGGGAAGGGCGCTACGATGACGCGACGGCATCCATGATCCCCGTGCGCTATGAGATGTGGCAAATGGGCGGAAGCCACGCCCAGCGCGACCTGTTCGACTTGGTCCTGATCGATGCGGCGAAGAAAGCCGGCAATGTGCCGCTGTTGCGCGCGTTGTTGTCGGAACGGCGGGCAGCCATGCCCCACGACCATTGGACGGAGCGGGCATACGGCGAAATCGCCGCAATCTAGACCTCTGGCGGATTAGGGCATTAGTGGCCTGATTTCAGCTTGTCGTGCAGGAACGCGAATATCTTGTCCTGGGCGTCGTCCGAGCTTTCGGCGTTGTAACGCTCCGGACGCGAGAAATCCTGAAACGCATGCGTTGTATCGTCGTAGCGGTGGAATATGTAATCCACACCGGCAGCCTTCAGCGCCGCTTCGTAGTCGTCGACATCGGCAGGCGAGGGGTTCTGATCGTCATTGCCGAACAGACCCAGAACCGGGCAGGGGATGTTTGCCGCCAGGTCTATGGGGGCTGTGGCCCCTTCACCCGCACCGGTTTTGATGCGCCCGCCGTAAAGCACGACCAGGGCCTTGAAGCGGTCGTTGTGGCAGGCGGCCAGCCAGGCGATCCGCCCGCCCATGCAATGGCCTAGGATGCCGATCCGTTGGGTGTCGACGTTATCCATGCCTTCAAGGACCGAGAAGGCCGCGTTGATGTCCATGACCAGATGATCATCGCGCAATTGCGGACGCTTGCTTTCCATGGGGCCTTCCTTGGGCCACCAATGAAAGATGAACGGCGCCGCGCAGACGTAGCCTTGGGCCGCGTAGCGTTCCAGCAGATCCAGGGTAAAGGGATCGTTTTCGATGCCCACATTGGCCGGGGCGTGGATCGCGAAAATCAGCGCCGGGAACGGGCCGTCTCCTTCCGGCTGGGAAAGCCAGACTTCCATCTCGCTGCCTTTGACGTGGACGCTCTGTTTGCTGATCATCAGGCTCACTCCGCCAATTCACGCATGATGGAAATCAAATCCGATTTTCCTTCGAACCCGATGCCCGGAAGGTCGGGCATGGTGATATGGCCGTCTTCGACTTTGACTGTATCAGGAAACCCGCCGTACGGCTGGAACACGTCGGGGTAACTTTCGTTGCCGCCCAGGCCCAGGCCGGCGGCGATGTTCAAGGACATCTGATGCCCGCCGTGGGGGATGCAACGCGATGGCGACCAGCCGCATTGTTCCACCACTTCAAGCGTGCGCAGGTATTCAACCAAGCCGTAAGACAGCGCGCAATCGAACTGCAGCCAGTCGCGGTCGGCCCGCATGCCGCCATACCGCAGCAGGTTGCGGGCGTCCTGATGGGAGAACAGGTTTTCTCCCGTGGCCATGGCGCCGGGGTAGAATTCGGCCAAGGCCGCCTGGATTGAATAATCCAGGGGATCACCCGCTTCCTCGTACCAGAACAGCGGATAGTCTCTGAGCATCTTGGCGAAGGCGATGGCCGTTTCCAGATCGAACCGGCCGTTGGCGTCGACCGCCAATTGGGCCTCGCCGTCGATTTCCTTTAACACGGCTTCGATGCGTGCCCGGTCTTCGTCGATGGGTGCTCCGCCGATTTTCATCTTCACCACGTTGTAGCCGCGATCCAGATAGCTGCGCATTTCGGCGCAAAGCTGGCTGTTGTCCTTGCCGGGGTAGTAATAACCGCCCGCCGCATAGACGAAGACCTTGGGATTGGCTTCGATTCCTTTCCGTTCGGCCAGCAGGCGGAACAGGGGCTTTCCCGCGATCTTGGCGACGGCGTCCCACACCGCCATGTCGATGGTGCCGACGGCGACGGAGCGCTCGCCGTGCCCGCCCGGCTTTTCGTTTGTCATCATGGCGGCCCAGATTTTGTGCGGGTCTAGGTTGTCACCGGCGTCGTTCAACAGGCTTCCGGGATCGGCTTCCAACACGCGGTCGCGAAACCGTTCGCGGATCAGACCACCCTGGCCGTATCGGCCGTTGGAATTGAAGCCATAACCCACGACCCGGCGGCCGTCGCGTACTTGGTCCGTGACCACGGCGACCAGACTGGCCGTCATTTTCGTGAAATCGATATAGGCGTTACGGATCGGCGACGAGATCGGCTTGGTAACCTCGCGGATGTCGATAATACGCATGTGGGAAATATCTCCGGCTGTAGCTGTTCGGGGAATGTTGCTAAGAGTGATACATGAGGTCCCGGCCGTCCGGCCAATGCCAAGATTGAATTGAGTTATGCGCGAGCCACATTGCCATGGAACTTGACTGGCTGAAGGATTTCCTGGCGCTGGAGGAGCATGGCAGCTTTTCCCGTGCTGCCGATGCCCGCAATGTGTCGCAGCCGGCGTTCAGCCGCCGCATTCGTGCGCTCGAGGACTGGATCGGGGCCCCCCTGTTTCGGCGCGGCGCCCAGGGGGCGGATCTGACCCTGGCGGGGGCGCATTTCAAGCCCCTGGCCGGGGACGTTTTGCAGGCGATCGAACAGGCCCGGCGTGATACCCGCGCCGTTGGTGAACGGGACACGGCCTCTCTGTCCATCGCCGCGACCCATGCGCTTTCCTTTACCTTCTTCCCCGACTGGATTAGGTCCCATGCTGATTTCCGGGAATTAGGCTCTGTCAATCTGGTGTCCGACAGTATGGCGGCCTGCGAGCGCATCATGTTGGCGGGCGAGGTGCATTTCCTGCTTTGCCATTGTCACGACGGCATGCCGAACCACCTCAACACCGATCGGTTCGAGAACATCGTGGTCGGCGGCGACACCCTTGTTCCGCTGCGCGCGCCGAAGGGGGAAGAGGGGCGGCTGCTTGGTTACAGTCCTGCCTCGGCGTTGGGGCGTATTCTCGATGCGGCAGCACCGGTAAAGGCTGCGACGGTGGCCCTAGAAACGGCCTTTACCTCTCATCTGGCAGCGACCCTCCTGACCATGGCCCGGGAAGGACACGGCATTGCCTGGCTGCCCCGCACCTTGGCCGAGGACGATTTGCGCGACGGGCGGTTGGTCCGCGCCGGCGATGAAGACTTGGATGTGCCGATGGAGATCAGGTTGTTCCGCGCGCACGACTGCCGCAACAAGGTCGCCGACGCGCTATGGGCGGGGCTTAGAGGGGGATAAGGAAGAAGAGTAACCCTACCCGCACTGCGCCCGGTGGCGCAGCAGGTGATCGGCCAGAACGCAGGCCATCATGGCCTCGCCGATGGGCACGGCGCGGATGCCGACACAGGGGTCGTGGCGGCCCTTGGTGACGATTTCCGTATCCTCGCCGGACTTGGTTACGGTCTTGCGCGGCGACAGGATCGACGACGTGGGCTTGACGGCAAACCGGCAGACCACGTCCTGACCCGACGAAATACCGCCCAGGATACCGCCCGCGTTGTTGGACAGGAACTCCACATCATTGCCCTTGGCGCGGATTTCGTCGGCGTTTTCCTCGCCGGTGATGCGCGCGGCCTCAAATCCGTTGCCGATCTCGACGCCCTTGACCGCGTTGATGCTCATCATGGCGGACGCCAGATCCTGATCCAGCTTACCGTAAACGGGTGCACCCAACCCGGCCGGCACGCCCGAGGCCACGACCTCGATCACGCCGCCGACGGAAGACCCCGCTTTGCGGATGCCTTCCAGATAGGTGGCGAATTCCTCGGCTGCCTGGGCATCCGGGCAGAAGAACGGATTGTTGTTCACTTCGTCCCAGTCCAGGCGTGTGCGATCGATTTCTTTCTCGCCCATGACGACAAGGCCGGCCTTGATGGTGATGCCGGGGCCGAGAATTTTGCGCGCGACGGCACCGGCGGCAACCCGCATGGCGGTTTCCCGTGCGGACGACCGCCCGCCGCCCCGGTAATCGCGGATGCCGTATTTTTTCCAATAGGTGTAGTCGGCATGGCCCGGGCGGAATTTCTCGGAAATCTCCGAATAATCCTTGGACCGCTGGTCCACGTTTTCGATCAACAGGCCGATGGGCGTACCCGTGGTCACGCCGTCGAACACGCCGGACAAGATTTTGACCTGATCCGGTTCCTTGCGCTGGGTCGTGTATTTGCTTTGCCCCGGACGACGCTTGTCCAGATGAAGCTGGATGTCTTCTTCCGTGAGGCTTAGGCCCGGCGGGCAACCGTCAACCACGCAGCCGAGCGCCGGCCCATGGCTTTCGCCGAAGGTCGTGAAGCGGAACAGATGGCCGAACGAGTTGTGTGACATAGCGATCTCTTTACCAGACGTGGCCTTCTACCACATCAGGCATTACCGGAGCGTAAAAGTTGAAACGCTGATGTAGGTTAGACGACGGAGATATCCGGTGCGTCCACGGCCTTCATGCCGACGATATTGTAGCCGCAGTCCACATGGTGGGTTTCGCCCGTGACCCCTGATGACAGATCGGAAACCAGATAGAGCCCGGCCCCGCCGACATCATCCATGGACACGTTCCGCCGCAGCGGCGAATTGTATTCGTTCCATTTCAGGATATAACGGAAATCGCCGATGCCGCTTGCCGCCAAGGTCTTCATGGGGCCCGCGGAAAGCGAATTCACGCGGATGCCGTCCTTGCCCAGGTCTTCGGCAAGGTAGCGCACGCTGGCTTCAAGCGCAGCCTTGGCCACGCCCATGACGTTGTAGTGCGGCATGACGCGCTCGGCCCCGAAATAGGTGAGGGTGATCAGCGAGCCGCCGTCGGTCATCAGCTTGCGTGCGCGCTGGGCCACGGCCGTGAAGGAATAGCAGGAGATGTTCATGGTCTTCAGGAAGTTGTCGAGCGTGGTGTCGATATACCCGCCCTTGAGTTCTTCCTTATCCGAATAGGCGATGGCATGGATGACGAAATCCAGTTTGCCCCATTTGTCGGCGAGCGTATCGAACACGGCATCGACCGAGCCCATGTCCGTCACGTCGCAGGGCAGAACCAGGTCAGAGCCGACACTTTCCGCAAGCGGTGCCACCCGTTTCTGCAGGGCTTCGCCCTGATAGGTGAAGGCCAGTTCGGCGCCTTGATCGGACGCAGCCTTGGCGATGCCCCAGGCAATGGAGCGGTCATTGGCCACTCCCATGACCAGGCCTTTTTTACCGGACATCAAGGGCGATGCAGAAGCCATGAGTCTCCTCTGATTTTTGTTTGAATACGGGTCTTCCACCGGCCCAGCGCCGATGTGCATTCGGTCAAAATCTTGAGGTTTGCCCGAACCCCCATGCCATATAGTATGGGGGCCGGAACGTCAACGGGGGCTTCTCCCGAAGGGCCGGAGGCCATGGAAAACCGCGATCTAAAAAGACTGGCAAAAGCGGAGTGGCGCATCTGGCGCGGCGTTTTGGGTATCGCCCTTCGCCGCTTTCAGGACGATCAGTGCCTGCGTATGGCCGCATCGCTGAGCTATACCTCGCTTCTGGCGGCCGTGCCCTTGACGGCGATAGCCTTCGCCATGTTGGCGGCTTTCCCCGTGTTCGAAGGGGTGCGCGATAGTTTCCAGGACGTTCTGTTCGCCAATTTCCTGCCCGATGCGGCCGAATCCATGCGCGAGCATTTCGATAAGTTCGTGCGCAATACGGCGACCTTATCCGCCGTCGGGATCGTTGCTTTGGCGCTGACGGCGGTGTTGCTGCTGGGGACGATCGAATCCGCTTTGAACACGATTTTCCGGGTCACCCGCCCGCGCCGGCTGGGTCCCCGGCTGCTTGTGTTCTGGGCGATCATTACCTTGGGCCCGCTGCTGTTAGGCGCCAGTTTCTCGCTGTCGGCCTATTTTTTCGCGGCGACGCAATGGATCGGGGTCGATCCCGCGACGGGATTCTTCGGCGAAGCGGCCAAGCTTTTGCCGACCACGATCATGATGGTTCTGCTGACCATGTTCTACGTGACCATTCCGAACCGCCCGGTGGCGTTTACGGGGGGCATCGTGGGAGCGATCGTGGCGGGGTTGCTGATTGCCGTCCTGCGTAAGGGGTTCGGTTTCTACGTCACCCATTTCCCGACCTATCAGAACATTTACGGCGCCATGTCGGCCGTACCGATCTTCCTGATCTGGATGTATCTGTCCTGGGCCGTCGTTCTGGTCGGTGCGACGCTGGCAGCGACCATTTCCGAATGGCGCGAAGCGGGCGGCCGGCCGGTACACCTAAGCCACTCCCCGTCTTCACGTTTGACCACGGCGATGGCGGTTCTGGCATGTCTGTACGGCAAAAGCCGGGAAGGCGGGAGTGCATCGCGGCGGGAGCTGATCCGCGCGGCGCGCGTGTCGTTGGCGGTGCTTGATCCTTTATTGGAGGACCTGCGCCGGCACGGGTATCTGGAACGGACGTCGCGCAACGGCTGGGTCCTGGCCCGGGACCTGAGCGCGGCAAGCCTGTACGGCCTATATCAGGATTTGGGTTTAGGGCTGAACGACGTGGACGAGACGCTTCGGGGGGGCGGCTGGCAGGCGGCCTTAGCCGGGCATCTGGGCGGGCTTCGTCAGCGAAATCAGGATGCGATGGGGATCGCCATCGCCGATGTACTGTCCACGCCGGAAGATAATGAAGGATCGGCAGAAGAGGGCAGCGGAAAGGGCGAGGCGACCCTGAAAAGCGTGTCTTAGCTTGCCTTGGCGCCGGTTGTTTTCGCCCATTCCTTGATGAAGGCCCTGAGTTCCGGGTCGGGCTTTTTCGGCAACATGACCTTGAGCGTTACATACTGATCGCCGGGTTCATCGCCGTCGCCGTCCTTCAGACCCTTGCCCTTGAGACGCAGGACCGTGCCCGTGTTGGAGTTTTCCGGCACGGTGACGCTGACTTCACCGTTCAGGATGGGGGCCTTGACCTTACCGCCCAGGACGGCTTCCGCCAAATCGACGGCGACTTCGACGTGGACATCGCGGCCCTCGATGCGGAACCTGGAATCCGTCTCGACAGTGACGACGACCAGGGCATCGCCGGGATTGCCGCCGCCCAGGCCGGGCATGCCTTGGCCTTTCAGGCGCAGCACCTGTCCGTCGAGGGTGTTTTTGGGAATGCCGACCTTCAGGCGTTTGCCGTTGGTCATGCTGATGTATTTGGTGCCGCCCTGTTTGGCGTCGACGGCGCTGAGCTTCAGGGAATAATTAACGTTGGCGCCGTCGACCTTGACCGATTTTTCCTGGCGTTTCCTTTGGCGGAAGGTTTCGAAAGGGTCTTTCTTCCAGCGTTTGGTCTTGGCCTTACCCTTGGCGTCATAGCCGGATGTCCGGGTGCGGGCCCGGGGTTGCCCCGTGGCGTCGATATCGCCGTCATCGTACTGCCGACGCCGTTCGGCGTTGGACAGGACTTCGTAGGCCGCCGTCAGTTCCTTGAAATCGTCTTCGGCCCAGGGGTTGCCCGGGTCCAAATCGGGATGGCGCTCGCGCGCGGCCTTGCGGTAGGCGCTTTTGATCTGATCGGACGTGGCGGTTTTCGTCACGCCCAGGATCTTGTAGGCATCCTTCATGACGGTCCCAATCCCCAGCCGGTTTCGAAAGGGCGGGGCGCCGTCAGTTGACGACGCGCCAGGTCCCGTCCGGTTGACGGCAGGCCGTGCCGGTGGCCTTTTCCGTCTTGCCATCGACAATGATCGAGGTTTCGTATTCGCGGCAGCTGCGGCCTTCGGCCGTCTGATAGGTGCGCGTCGGTGTCACGCTGCCCGATGCCTTGGAATCCGGGTTATTCCAGGACGATGTCTGATGGGTCTTGTTGTATTCCAGGGCATCCTGCGCCGTGCGCTGGGCATAGGCCTTATCCGCCTTGTCCAGGGATTTACCCGTTTCCCCGCCAAGCCAGGCACCCGCCAGGGCACCCACGGCAACCGCCGCCAATTGACCCTTGCCGCCGCCGAATTGCGAGCCGGCAAGTGCTCCCAGTCCGGCCCCCAACAGGGTGCCGACGGTTTGCTTGTCGCCCTGGCCGTCTGTTCCGCAGGCGGTAAGCGCCAATGCCAAAACCGCAATTCCGGTAAATTTCACGATCTTCATGCCGATGACCTCTTCGAAAATTCGTCCGTCCTTATTGCTGCCGAGCGCTGTAATGGGCACAGCATCGGCGCAAGTCTATAGTTTAGACGCGAAAACCCTTAAAATCCCGTATCCGCCGTCATGGACAATACCATGGCAAAGGATTATGGCAGACCTTTGACCGCCATTCCGCCACCAATTCGTTGGATTTGAACACCATGGACGACCAGCCCCAAGCCGACATTCCGCCCCGTTCCCCCGCCACGGACGATCCGATCATAAAGTTTCAGGAATGGCTGAAAGAGGCGGAAGGCAAGGAAATCAGCAACCCCAACGCCATGGCGCTGGCCACGTCGACGGCGTCGGGCCGGCCCAGCGTGCGCATGGTGCTGCTGAAAGAGGTCGATGACCGAGGATTCGTGTTCTACACCAATCTGGAAAGCCGCAAGGGCGGTGAACTGGAAGGCAACCCCTTTGCCTCGCTGTGCTTTTACTGGAAGTCCCTGGAACGCCAGGTCCGGGTCGAAGGTGCCGTGCAGCCGGTCGACCCGGCCGAGGCCGACGCCTATTTCGAAAGCCGCCACCGGTCGTCACGCATCGGCGCCTGGGCGTCGCAGCAGTCCCGCCCCATGAAAACGCGGTTCGATCTGGAAAAACGGGTCGCCGAGTTCACGGCCAAGTTTCATGTCGGCGCGGTGCCGCGCCCCGATTTCTGGTCCGGTTTCCGTATCGTTCCCGACCGCATCGAATTCTGGACCGAGGCCATGTTCCGCCTGCACGAGCGCATCGTCTACCACCGCGCCGATGGCGGATGGGAGACGGAACGGCTGTTTCCGTGAGCGAACCACCGGAACGCCCGTTTGGCGATCCGCCGTCGTCATCCCAGGCGGAGACCACGGCGGCAACGGGCGGGCTCGACGGTCAGGGCGCCCGGCTGATGCGGATCGCCACCTATGCCTCCGTGGCGGTTGCGCTGATTCTTGTCGCGGTCAAATCGGCGGCCTGGACGCTGACGGATTCGGTCAGTCTGCTCAGCACCCTGATCGATTCCCTGCTGGATGCGTTGGTGTCCATCATCAATCTGGTTGCCGTCCATCACGCTTTGCAGCCGGCGGACCGTGAACACCGTTTCGGCCATGGCAAGGCCGAACCCCTGGCAGGGCTGGCGCAGGCCGCCTTCATTTGCGGGTCGGCGGCGTTTCTGCTGCTGGAGGCCGGTGAGCGTTTTATCCATCCGAAAGCCGTCGTGCATACGGAAATCGGTTATGCGGTCATGCTGTTTTCCATCGTTTTGACCGTGTCGTTGGTGCTGTTTCAACGCTATGTCGTGCGCCGTTCCGGTTCGGTCGCGATTGGTGCCGACAGCCTTCATTACCAGACGGACGTGCTGATCAATGTCAGCGTTATGGCGTCCCTATTTATCGGCTCTCATTTCGGAATGCCGTTCATTGACCCGCTGTTCGCCGTGGGCATCGCGGCCTATATCGTGATTGGGGCGGTGAAGATCGGGCGTCAGTCGCTGGATATCCTGATGGATCGGGAACTGGCGGACGAGGAACGTGCCCGCATTCGCGATATCGTAACCTCCCATGCAGAGGTCCGTGGCATGCACGACCTGCGCACCCGGACTTCCGGTGTCCATGTGTTCATCCAGATGCATCTGGAACTTGATCCGGACATGACCCTGTCAAAGGCCCATGAAATCACCCATGCGGTTACGGTGGATCTGCTGGCCGTCTATCCCAATGCCGAGGTCATCATTCACGAAGACCCTGAAGGCCTTGAGGAAGACCGGGCCGTGTTCCGCTGAGCATCGGCATCTGCATCGGGCCGGTCCGGCAGGTTGCGGTCGCCAAGAATACGGGTAGGGGGTCGTGGCCCCATAAGCACCGTGTTAGATTGCTCCCTGTTAAAGACAGCAAAGCCGGGCAGAATTTCCCCATGTCCCAGGTCCACCGCCGCATTCTGAACGCCGCCCTTGGCGGGTTGGAAGAAGAACAGGCGATTTACTTCGCCGACATCGCGGAAAAGCTCGGTGCCGATCCGCGCACCGAACGCATGCCCAATCTGGTTTATCTGGTCTTGGCGGATACGGTGCGTTTCATGCCGACGTATCTGGTGAAAAAGGAATTCATCAACCGACTGTTTCGGTTTGTCGAGATCAATCATCGCCGGCTTTCCCGCGTTATTTATGATCCGGCTTTTCTGACGGATAAGACGCTACTCGCCCCGATCACCGGCGATTTCGTCGCCGAAGTGGTCGAGGCCACGCTGCTTCATTACGAGCAGGGAGAGATCGAAAGCGGAGAGCGTGTCGTCCACCGTATGACCTTCGATGAAAGCGGCGGGGCGACGAATTTCCCCTATGCCGATGACGAGGATGAAGAGGAAGACGTCTAGAACAGCTCGCCCTGAACCCGTTCGGGTACCTGTTCCTCGTACATCAAGGCATCTTCAAAGGGGCGAAGCGACGCGCTGACTTGCCTGAAGGGGATATCCGGATCGATCCAGGCTTGGGCCCCTTCCGATGTCAGGATGACCGGCATGCGGTTGTGGATGTGTTCAATCGCGGGGGCGGGGGGACAGGTCACGATGGTGAAGGTGTCGCCATCCGTCAGCCCCGCGAAAACGGCGGGCCCTGGCGTGGCCGGTGCGATCCGGTTCTTACGTTTGCTGCCGTCTTCTGCCCTGCGCCATTCCAGATAAGCGGTCATGGGCACCAGGCAGCGTTGGTTCAAAAGCGGGCGAAAGGTGGCCTTGTCCGCCAAGGTTTCCGCCCGCGCGTTGATCAGGGGTTTTTTGTCCCAGGAAACGCTGAGGCCCCAACGCATAAGGCGCGCGCCATCGCCATCGATGATCAGGGCTTGGTCGGTCGGGCGCTGGTCTTCGGAATTGGGCACGGCCGGCGGTTCTTCCAGATTGAACCGTTTCATGACCGTCCGGGGGCTGGCCGACATTTCGTAACGTGCGCACATGCCGGGCAGTATAGGCGATGACAAACAGGCGCTGGAATAGCGGGTTGGATTGCCGTACCTTCCGATGCCATGAGCGGGAGCGGAGACAAACAGCCGGACACGGCGGCGGAAAATCGCCTGCGCACGGTGGTCATCACCGGTGCCAGCCGCGGTATCGGGCATGCCACGGCGCGGTTCTTTTTGTCCCGTGGGTGGCACATCATCACCTGTTCGCGTGAAGACACGCCCGAAGAATGCAAGCGTGATCCGCAGTGGACCTGCCATATTCCGACCGATTTGGCGGATCCCGCCAGCGTCGAGAATTTCATCGAAAAGGCCAACGCAGCCTTGCCCGAAGGGCGATTGGAGGCCCTGGTCAATAACGCCGGCATGTCTCCCAAAACACCGTTCAAGGAGCGCCTGGGCTGTCTGAACGGCGATCTCAGCGCCTGGCAGGACGTGTTCGACCTGAACTTCCTGGCACCGTTGCGCCTGTCCCGCGGCTTTGCTTCGGCCTTGCATAAGGGGGATGGCGCCATCGTCAACGTGACCTCCATCGCCGGGCACATGATCCATCCCTTCGCCGGTTCGGCCTATTCCATTTCCAAGGCGGCTCTGTCGGCCCTGACCCGTGAAATGGCCAACGAATTCGCGGCTTTGGGCGTGCGTGTCAACGCGGTCGCCCCCGGCGAGATCGAAACGGATATGATTCAGCCGGAATACGAGGCCTTGATCCCGCGTATTCCGCTCGACAAGATGGGCTCGCCCGATGATGTCGCGGGCGCGATCCATTATCTGTGCTCAGACGATGCGCGCTATGTCACTGGGACCGAGATCTGGGTTACCGGCGGCCAGCACATGGTTTAAGCGCCCCACACCCTTTTTTATGCATGTTCTTTCGTTCACGCAAATGTCGCTTGCGTGCAATCCAAAAGGGTGATGACAATCCGCCCTCAACCTTGTCAGTGGAGGTCTGTCATGCAGGTGTTTGGTCGTTTTGTTCTTCTAATTGCACTGTTGGTGGGATTTCATGGTGCGGCGTTCGCCGACAAGACCAAGGTGTCGTTGGGCACGGCGACCAAGGGTGGCGGGTTCGAAGTGTTTGGCGGCGGTGCCGCCCAGGTCATCAACGAGACCGATGACAGTCTGAATGTCACGCCGGTCGGCACCAAGGGCAGCCGCGAGAACATCCCCCTGTTGGAAGCGGGAAAATTGGATACCGCCCTGGTCGCCAGCTTGCCGGCCTATGAGGCCTTCAACGGCGTCGGCCGGGCGCCCTCGGACCTTAAGATCATCACGGCCATCTATTCCACCTTCGGCATGTTCGCCGTGCGCAGCGACAGCACGGCAACCTCTTTCCGCGATCTGGTCGGCAAACCGGTCGCCTGGGGAACCAAGTCGTCGGGGCTGACGCTTCTGGGGAAATACGTGTCCGAGGCCTTGGGATTGGATAGGGATAAGGATTTCCAGGCCCATTTCCTGGCCAAGGCCGGGGACGGCGCACCCATGCTGCTGGATGGCCGGATCGACGGATTTTGGGGCGGCGGGGTCGGCTGGCCCGGTTTCATCAAGGTCATGAAGGGGGGCGGGCGCTTCGTCGGGCTGAGCGATGCCGACGTTGCCCTGGTCAACGGTAAACATCCGTTTCTCAAGCCCTTCACCCTGCCGGCCGGCTCCTACGAAGGGCAGAAGGAAGCCGTGAGTTCCGTTGCTTCATTCAGCTTTTTGCTGGCCCGCGCCGACCTGCCCGACGACGTCGCCTATCGCCTGGCCAAGGCGCTGCATCAGGGGCATGGCGTGCTGTCCGGGCGGCTCAAGCAGGCGCGGGAGACAACGCCGGAAAATACCGTCATCGCGGCGCCGACGCCGGGGCATATCCATCCCGGTGTGCGCAAGTATCTGAGCGAAATCGGGATTCAGTAGGCGCGCGTTATTTTTTCAACAAGGGCAATTGGTTAAGTGTCCTTTCCAAGATTTCCCTTAACCCTGCCTTAACCACGATTCCGCTACCTTGACGGCTTACTCAAAGGCGTTTCGCCCCGGCATTGCAGGGGTGTATCATGCCTATGCGCGTTTTGCCCGTGAAGGAGGGCGCAAACCATGGCCAAGCAGGTATCGCGGAAAAGTCAGCCGGAACAGGGCAAAACCCCGGAAAACGGGCGTGTTGCAACCGGCGACGAGGTGATTGGATCTCAGGCGGTTTTGCCGGATGTCAGCGACCTGATGGCGCCGGATGATGGGCGGGCGCCGTTTTACCTGCGGTGGAAGCTTCATCTGCTGGGTGGCGGCTTGCTGACCGTTCTGTGGTTCGCGGTGGTTTTGGATTTCATCGAACAATCCCTGGGCCTGCAGAACCTGCCCGAATTGCTGCCCCATGAAGTGGGCGGGCTTGCGGCCGGGGCCTTCACCCCCGTGGCATTTCTGTGGATGGTGATCGCTTTTTTCGAGCGTGGCCGTCAACTCCGCAACGAGACCGAACTTCTGCGGGCACACCTTCGAAAACTGATTTATCCTGCGGACCGCGCCGACAGCCGGATGAAGGAAATCACCGCATCCCTGCGCACGCAGACCAAGGAACTGTTATCCGCTTCGGATGAAGCGGCCCGCCGTGGGCAGGCGTTGGACGACCTGATCCGCGAGCGGACCCGCGATCTGTCCCAAGTGTCCGAGGATGCAGATCTGCGTGCCCATGCCGTGGCGGATGCTTTGAAGCGCCAGACCGAAGACTTGTCATCGGCTTCGGAACGGGCGGCCGGCCGGGCCCGGGAAGCGGGTGAAAGCCTGTTCGAACAAGCCCATGGGCTGACCGTTACGACCGACCGTGCATCGGCCCGGGCTGAGGATATGATCCAGACCCTGAAGCGCCGGTCGGAAGAATTGGACGGTGTTGCGCAAGAGGCGTCCGACCGTACCTTGAAAGCGGTTGAGGCATTCGACCGGCGGACCGAACGCCTGGACAATGTCTCCCGCGAGGCCTTGGCGCGCGGTGTGCAGGCCGACAGCCTGTTGGAACGGCGCACGACGGAAATCCAGGATGCGGCGGGCAAAGCGAATTCCACCGTTGTCGAGGCCGCGGGGGCCCTGGATACGGCCGCACAGGATCTGACCCATCGGGTCGAGCGGGCAAAGGAAACCGCGACCGAACTGGAACTTGGTCTGGGACGCCAGGCGGATGTGCTGGATGCCGTGGGCGACCGGGTATCGGACCGTGTTTCCCAGATCAGTTCGTTGTTGCGTGAAAATGCGGATGCGTTGTCCAACGTGACCGAACAGGCCGTGGTTCAGGCCACGGATGCGGGCGGTCGATTGAACCGACAGGCTGCCGCCATCACGGAAACCGTGGATCGCGCCGTCGAGCGTTTGACCAAATCCGGGGACGGCTTGTCGAGCCAGGTCGACAACCTGCATGGCCAGGCACAGCAGATCTCCGATCAGGCCGATGCGGCTGCGGACAATCTTTTGCGTGCGACCAACGAACTGGGCGACAACGCCGACCGCACGATCACCCGCGCCGAACAAGTGGGCGGAGAACTGCGCATGCGGTCCGATGAATTGCGCGGCACGTCGGATCAGGCGGTCGAACGGCTGGCCGAATTCGGGCGTGAAATCGCGGGCCGCCGTAACGAGTTGGCCCAGGCAGCGGATGCCGCTGCCAACCGACTGGCGGCGGTTGGTGCCGACCTTAGCCGCCGGCAGGGCGATATGACGACGGCGGCGGATGCCGCAGACGGGCGGGTGAGCAGCCTGATCGAAGGCTTGCGTGAAACGGAAACAAGTCTGTCCAGAACGGTGGACAAAGGATCGGCCGATGTGGCTTCGGTAACGCGGGCCTTGCTGCATAGTGCCGACCGGGTGCAGGCCTCGACCCAGAGTGCCGGGGCTGTCGCGCAGACATTGCAGGACACCTTGATCGGCCTGACAGAAGCCAGTTCCCAGGCGGTTGAACGGCTTGACCAGTTGGGCGGTCAAATGAGCACGCAATCGAACATGATCGGCGATGCCTCGGGCCAGGCCGTGACCAATCTGGAAAAGGTTTCAGCGCTGTTGCGGTTCCATTCAGATCGGCTTCGCGAAATTTCCCAACGTTCGGTCGAACAGATCGGAAATGCCGGCGGTGCTGTCGAAGGGGCGGGCGATCAGGTTGTTTCGGCAATCACCGATTCCGAAGGTAAGCTGCGGGAATTGGATGTGCTCATGCGCGACCGGTTGGATCAGGTCGTGGCGGCTTCCAGCCAAACCACGGCGGCGATCGGCGCCACGCTTGACGCGGTCAAGCGCGGCACCACGGGGTTGCAGGTTTCCGGTGCCGAGGCCGTTGGTGAAATGACCAAGGCGGGGGCGGCGCTTGATGGGCAGTCCCGGGCGATCCGCGAGGTTTCCGATCAGGCGGCGAATCTGTTGTCCATGGTCACGGAGATTTTGTTCCGTCAGGGCGAAACCGTATCCGAAACCACGGATGCGGCAAGCCACAAGGTCAATGCCCTGCGGGATGCCATGGAATTGCGGACCGTGGAGTTGGAGCGTGTCAGCACCCTGACCGACGAACGCATCGCCATCGCGCGGCGTTTCCTTAAGGACGCGGCGGGCGAGCTGGATGATGCTACCGAGCGTGCTTCGGGCCGCGTAAAAGACGCATCGAACGCGCTGTCCGACGGACGGGACAAGGTCGAGGAAGTGGTCGATCACGCGGTTTCGCGCCTGGGTACGATCGGCGACGTGGTCAAGGAAGTCGTGCATGAAGCGGTTTCGGATTCCGACCGCACCACGGCACGGCTTGCGGGCATCCGCAACGGCCTGACGCAGTATCGGGGCGAGTTGGAACAAGCCGTGACCGATGCGCGCGAACGGTTGACCAGCCTGTCGACCATCATGCGCACCACGGCAACGGATGTGACCAAGGCGTCGGAAACTGCGGGCACGGACCTGCATTCATTTTCTGAACGGCTGCAGGAGCAGGCCGTCAATGTCACGCGTCTTGCCAATGATGCGGCCGCCCGTCTGTCGCGTGTCGGCGAAGGGTTGAATAACCGGGCTAATGAAATTGCCCAGACCGTCGACAAATCGTCGAACATGGTGACGCTGATTTCGGATTCGCTCCATTCGTCGTCACAGCAATTGACCGGCGTGGTTGAACGGGCGTCCGGTCAGGTCGAGGCCATCGGTGCCATGCTGCGCCAGCGCACGGTGGAACTGGAAGGCATGTCCGACAGCACGCTTACGGGCCTGCGCGACCTGGGCCGCGAGTTCCGTTCGCGTCTCGATGAATTGGAAAACGTGTCGCGCGACCTGACTTCGCGGGTCGATGAAGCCTCGCATTCGCTCGATACCCGGGCGGAACAGCTTGACCGTGTGTCGGAACGGGCCGTTCAGCGCCTGGATCAGGCGGGTGAGGCGGTTGCCCGGACTTCGGTCGAAGCGGACGGCCTGTGGCGCGAAAGCAGCGAAAAGATCAACCGTCTGTCCGAAAGCTTGCGTGCCCATACGGACGAAGCGGGCGGGCTTGCCGACAAGGTGCTGACCAAGATGGATGGGGCCGCCGAAACCCTGCGCCGCCAGATGGATCATCTGTCCTCCAATTATCGGCAAGCGGAACAGAGCATTTCCGCACTCGGCCAATCGATCAGCGAACGGGGACGGCAACTCGGCAAGGCATCGGACGAAGCGATTTCCAAGGTCGGTTTGTGGGATTCCGCGCTACGCAACCAGGCGGAAAACATCAACCGGTCGCTTGGGGAATTCGGCCGCAGGGCCCAGGAAACCAGCACCAATCTGGAAGCGCAGTCGCGGCAGCTGCATTTCGCGGCGGACGAAGCGCGATCGATTCTGGATACCCTCAACAAGCGTAAGGTCGACGTTCAGGTTTCCGACTTCCTGCAGCAGATGAGCTTCGTGACGGAACGCCTGCAATCCGTGGCGGTCGACCTCAACCGGTCGCTCGAAGTGCCGATCAGCGAAGAAGAATGGCGCCGCTTCAACCAGGGCGACAAGAGCGTATTCGTGCGCAAGATGCTGGGCTTCCGGGAAAAGGCGAAACTCGACGCCATTGCCAAGATGTATCGGGAAAATTCGGAATTCCGGGATTACGCGGGCCGCTATGTTTCCGAATTCGAACGTCTTTTGCAGGATGCGGGCAAGCGTGATCCGGACAACATCCTGCGCACCACCTTCCTGTCGTCGGACGTGGGCAAGGTCTACATGATCCTGGCCCGGGCGCTGGGCCGTAATATCTAGACGGAGAATTGACCGGCGAAATGTCGGCGGCGGTTCAGGTGCCGTTGTCGGCTTCGCTGTCGTTCAAGCTGTCGGGGTTGAACCATTGCAGGTCCGGTGCCAGGCCGGCGACCTTTCCGATTACCAATAACGTCGCACCCGTCAAACCGGCGCCCGTCACGGCATCGGACAGGCCGCTTAGCGGGGCCTGAACCGTCCGCTGATCAGGGCGGGTGCCCTGATTGATGGCGGCGGTCGGGGTGTCGGGGGCAAGGCCGTGTTCGATCAGCCGGCGGCAAATCGTCTCCAGATTGGTCAGCCCCATATAAATGACCAAAGTCGTTTCCGGGTCTGCCAGTCCGTCCCAATCCAGGTCGAGTGAGCCTTCGGTCGCTAGATGCCCGGTAATGAATCGCACGCTATGGGCCAGGCCCCTGTGGGTCAGCGGAATGCCCGCATAAGCGGCACAGCCGGCCGACGAGGTGATCCCGGGTACGATTTCGAACGGAATGTTCGCGCGCGCCAAATGCAGGGCTTCTTCGCCGCCGCGGCCGAATACGAAAGGATCGCCGCCCTTCAGCCGCACAACCCGGCGTCCCGACCGCGCCAGCTTGATCAGCAGCGCGTTGATGTCTTCCTGCGGCATGTGGTGGTTGCGGGCCTGCTTTCCGGCGAAAATGCGGCTGGCGCCGGCCGGGATAAGGTCAAGGATTTGGTCGGACACCAGCTTGTCGTAGACAACGACATCGGCTCCCATGATCCGCCGAAGACCTTTGACCGTCAGAAGGTCGGGGTCACCGGGGCCGGCACCGACAATGGCAACGGGTGTGACGGCTGGGCGGGTATTTCCGGTCATGCGGTTGGCTTCGTCCTGGGTTTGTATTAAGACGCGTGGACTTGCCCGCGCGGGGGTGTTGAGTTGCCCCAACATTGTGCAAAACAGTCTGTGAATCAATGCCGCCGGCCACTGTTTGCGGCGAAAACAACCAACGACGTGGATTTCTGACCGTGAACACTGCCCTGAACACCCAACCGCCGGAAACGGCCCGCCCGGGGTCTTTTGATCCTGTCGCCGTTTGGCTTCTTGTGATTTGCGCCATGGTGTTCGCCATGATCGTGTTGGGCGGCGTCACGCGTCTGACGGAATCGGGGCTGTCCATGGTCGATTGGCGGCCGGTCACGGGTTGGCTGCCGCCGATCGGCGAAGCCGAATGGCGTGCGGCTTTCGATGCTTATCGGCAAAGCCCCGAATACCGCCATATCAATGCGGGCATGGGGCTGGACGGGTTCAAGGAAATCTTCTGGTTGGAATACCTGCACCGCCTGTTCGGGCGGGTGATCGGCATTGTGTTCCTTGTTCCCTTTGTCTGGTTTCTTTGCGCGGGCAAGATCAAAGGGGCGCTCAGAGGCAAGTGTCTGATTTTATTCGCACTTGGCGGTCTGCAGGGCGTACTCGGCTGGTACATGGTGAAAAGCGGGCTGATCGACGAGCCGTCGGTCAGCCAGTACCGTTTGGCCGCACACCTTTCCCTGGCGCTGATCATCTATCTGTTCGGATTATGGGTGGCGTTGGGGATTCTGCAGCCGCGCGCCGCCGTTGTTCCCCCGGCACAGGCTAAGGTTTCTACCTTGGTTACAGCCCTTTTGGCGATTATCTGTGTGACCGTGTTTTCAGGTGCATTGGTGGCGGGGCTGGATGCGGGGCTGCTCTACAACACATTTCCATTGATGGACGGGCATGTTTTCCCGGAGGATGCGTTTGAACTCCGGCCCGTTTTCCTTAATTTCTTCGAAGACCGGGGCACCGTTCAATTCAATCACCGGGTTCTGGCGATGACGACCGCCTGTCTGGTTTTGCTGTTCTGGGCATGGGCTGTCCGGTCGACGGCACCGGCGGGCCTTAAGCAAGCCGCGGGTTTGATGGCCTTGGCCGTGGCGGTTCAGGCGGGATTGGGTATCGCAACCTTACTGATGGCCGTACCGGTTGCGCTGGGGGCCTTGCACCAGGCCGGTGCGGTGGTTCTTTTGACGGCAACTCTTTGGTGCCTTCACCAAGCACGCAGAAGATAGATTTGGGTTCCCTAACGGGCCGATTCCCGGCAAACTGCGGCCCAGACATCAGCCCAAATTAATACGGGATCGAAACTGACCCAGAAACGGGGGAAGACTTGGTTATGAGTGACAAATACCGCCTGATTACCCGCAGCGACTTTGATGGACTGGTCTGCGCCGTCCTTTTGAAGGAACTTGATATGATTGACGATATCAAGTTCGTGCACCCGAAGGACATGCAAGACGGAACGATCCTGGTGTCCGATCGCGACATTTCAACGAACCTTCCCTATGTCCCGGGTATTCATCTGGCATTCGACCATCACCTCAGCGAAACGCTGCGCATGGATGATAAGCCGGAAAACCATATCATCGACCCGGAAGCACCGTCGGCGGCCCGCGTCGTCTATGATCATTATGGCGGCAAGGCTGCATTTCCCAAGATTTCCGACGAGATGATGGAAGCCGTCGATAAGGGCGATTCCGCGCAATTCAACAAGGACGAAGTTCTTAACCCTCAAGGCTGGGATCTGATGAACTTCCTGATGGATGCGCGCACCGGGCTGGGCCGCTTCCGCGAGTTCCGGGTATCCAACTACCAATTGATGATGGATCTGATCGATTATTGCCGGGATCATTCCATCGAACAAATTCTGGACCTTGCCGACGTCAAGGAACGGGTCGAGCTTTATAACGAACACCGTGAAAAGCAGATCGATCAGATCAAACGCTGTTCGACCGTGCACGGCAATCTGGTGGTGCTGGATTTGCGCGAGGAAGAAACGATTTTCGCAGGCAACCGGTTCATGATTTATGCCCTGTATCCGGATACCAACATATCGATCCACGTCATGTGGGGCATGCAGAAGATGAACACCGTGTTCGCCACCGGAAAATCCATTCTGAACCGCACGTCGAACACCAATGTCGGTGAATTGATGCTGAAATACGGCGGCGGCGGGCACCTCAACGCGGGGACATGTCAGGTCGAAAACGAAGATGCCGAAAGGGTTCTGGGGGAATTGGTCGAACAGATAACCGCGGACGGATAATGGATCGGCAGGGTTTCCCCAAAGCGCCTGAAAACACGATGACGAAATTTGTCCGTGCGTCCTTGTCCTGGACGGGGGCTGCGGTGCTGGGTGTCGGGTTGGCCGTGGCAATCGCCGGATGCACGGCGCAGCAATCCAGCGTTGCGCGGGTCATGGAAGCCCTGGGCGTCGACCATCTGGCGCTCAGCGAGGAAACCCGCCAAGAACTGGCCCGGTTCGACACGGTCTATAGCCGTTATGCCAATACCCAGGATATCGAAGATCGCCTGGATTATTTCCGGTTTGCCTTTCGCCGGGTGCGGACGTCCTATGTACGTGAGATCAGAGACGCCGACCTGATCGACGCGGCCATCAAGGGTGTGGAAAAGGACAAGCCCGAACCGGCAAGCCTGCCCCCCCGTGAGGTCGTCGAGAGGGCCTTGGACGGCATGTTGCAGTCCCTTGACCCCCATTCGGATTACATGAATGCCCAGGAGTTCGAAGAAACCTACATTTCTACCCGGGGCGAATTCGGCGGTTTGGGCATCGAAGTCACGATGGAGGAAGGCCTGGTCAAGGTCGTGTCGCCCATCGAGGACACGCCGGCGGAACGCGCGGGGCTTAAGCCGGGGGACCGGATCACCGCCGTGGACGGCGATCCCGTCAAAGGTAAGAGCCTGAGCGAAGCCGTCGCCAAGATGCGCGGCGAGCCCGGAACGGAAATCATTCTGCGTATCCTGCGGGGCAAGCAGCCTGAATTCGATGTCACGGTCGTGCGTGCCGTGATCAAGGTTCGGGCCGTCCGTTGGCGTGTCGACGGGGACATCGGGTATGTCCGGGTCACCCGGTTCTCGGAAAAGGTCGAAGGGGGCATCGCCAAGGCGATGGCAGCCCTGCGCACCCAGCCGGACAATCAAATCAAAGGCCTTGTCTTGGACCTGCGGTCGAACCCCGGCGGTTTGCTGGACCAATCATTGATCCTGGCCGACAGCTTCCTGGACGCGGGCGGGATCGTTTCCGTGCGCGGGCGTTCTGCGGAAAATCTACGCGAATACGATGCCCGCCCCGGCGATTTGGCGCGCAACCTTCCGGTTGTCGTGCTGATCAACGGCGGGTCGGCCTCGGCTTCTGAAATCGTGGCAAGTGCGCTGCAACATCATCGCCGGGCAACGGTGATGGGAACCCGCTCTTTCGGAAAAGGGTCCGTGCAGACGATCATGCCGCTTCCCGTCGATGGGGCATTGCGACTGACAACGGCGTTGTATTATTCGCCGTCGGGCCGAACCATTCAGGCCGAGGGTGTGCACCCGGACATCGTCATCCTGCCCGAGGATGAGGTGGCTGGGCAGCGTGAACGGGATCTTCCTGGCGCCTTGCCGGGCGAGGGCGACGAAGTTGCCGACGGTAAGCCGCGCATTCCGGAACAAAGTTGCCCCGAAGCGGGGGAACGGAAAGATCGCTTATTAGGCTGTGCCTATTCGTTCCTGAAAGCCGGTTCAACCGAGGGTTTTCTTGCCGAAATGGCCGCCCGCGGTAAACGGCCAAGCTAGAGCGCTTCAAGGTTAGATTGAACCATACTGACCGAGCCCTTTCGGGCCTGGAGCAGGAGCGCCTTGAAGAGCGTGGCCGCCCGCCCGCGTCGTTCCCGGTCTTGCCCGATGCCGTGGCATCGCGCGTCGCCCGGCGCCTATCGGGCGGCTTGGCCCAGCGCCATCAGAATTGCTTCCAGCTAACCTTGAAACGCTCTAACCCGCCGCAGAAACGTCGAACGCTTTCAAGGCGTATTCCACCAATTGGTCCACGCACTCATCGACCTGCCGGTTGGCGGTATCGATGGTCAATTCGGGCGTCATGGGGGGTTCGTACGGTGCGGACACGCCCGTGAATTCCGGTATCTCGCCGGAACGGGCTTTTTTATACAAGCCCTTGGGGTCCCGTTCCTCGCAAACGGACAGGTCGGCCGAGACATGGATTTCATGAAACATGTCGCCTGCGCGGGCGCGTACGCCGTCGCGGTCCGCCCGGTAGGGCGAAATGAAGGCCGTGACGACGATGAACCCGGCATGCGCTAAAATCTGCGCCAATTCACCGACACGCCGAATGTTTTCCTGTCGGTCATCGGGCGAAAAGCCCAAATCGGAACATAGGCCGTGCCGGACATTGTCGCCGTCCAGCACAAAGACCTGCTTGCCCCGCTGGAATAGGGCTTCTTCCAACTGGAGGGCCAAGGTCGATTTGCCCGATCCGGACAAGCCGGTGAACCACAGGATGCCGCTGGCATGACCATTGGCCTGCCACCGTTCGGCCGTATCAATGCGATGTTCGACACGCAGGATGTTGGCGGATTTAGGCGACTTGGCTTGCCGTTCCTCGGCAAATCCTTCCAAGTCGATCAAGCCGCAACCGACGATGCGGTGGTCCTGAACCAGCACGAAGCGGCCGGTTGAGGGATTGTCGCCATGGGCATCGACGGGCAAAAGCCCGCGCGGACGAAACACGACGTCGGCGATCTGGTTGCGTGAAACGGCATCGGATGAGGATTTCGTCAGGTCACCCGTGTCGAGGACATGTTCGATTTGCTCGGCGATGACCAGATGTTCACCGGCGTTCAGTTTCAGTTTGTAACGCGCCCCCGGTGTCAGCGGATCGGTGCCGAACCACGCAATGCGCCCTCTGAATGCGTTGATCAAATGGGGGGGGGACGCGGGGTGTGCACCGACCGCGCCGCGTTCGATGAACGACTGCTGGTCCAATGTGATGCCGATGGATTGTCCCGCCGCCGCCGATTGCGGGCCACTTTCCGGCGACAGAGCAGCAGGCCATGTCTCGATCGATTTTACGCGGGCGCGGCGGTTACCTGGCGAAAACTGGATTTCATCACCGACGGAAAGCGTCCCAGTGACGACGCGTCCGGCCAGAATGCGGCGTTCGTCGAATTTGTAGACCCCCTGAACCATGAAGCGCAAAGGCGCGCTGTCGTCGGCTTGGCCGGCACCGGGGGTAAGGGCATTCAGATGTTCGATCAGGGCCGGGCCTTTGTACCAAGGCATCGCTCCCCCGGCAGCCAGGATGTTTTCACCGTCCCGCGCGGCGATGGGGATCACGTTGATGCGTGCGGCATCGAAACCCAATGAGGTTAAATAGGCCGTTGCCTGGCCTGCCAGGTCGTCGAACCGGGCCTGGTCGTATCCGACCAGATCCATCTTGGTCACCGCGACGATTACGTCGCGGATGCCCAGAATGCCTAACAGAAAAGCATGGCGCCGGGTTTCGTCCTGCACGCCTTCTTTGGCGTCGAGCAGTAACACGGCGGCATCGGCCTGCGCCGCACCGGTGACCATGTTCTTGATGAATTCATGGTGTCCGGGGGCGTCGATGAAGACGAACCGGCGGTTTTCCGATTCCGCCTGGACCTGGGTAGAATCGATGGTAATGCCCTGATCCCGTTCGGCCTTCAGCGCGTCCAGCAGGAACGCCCATTCAAACACCACGCCGCGGCGTTTGCAGCTTTCGGCGACGGCTTCCATCTTGCCTTCGGGTAAGGCGTCCAGATCCGTCAACAGACGTCCCAGCAAGGTAGATTTTCCATGATCCACATGGCCGGCAAACACGACCTTGACCACGGGCTTGCGAAGGGTTTGCTTGATCGCTGCGCTGGTCATTACATGTATCCTTCCGTGCGCAGTCGTTCGAAGGAATCTTCCGCTTCGTGGTCCATGGCGCGTCCGGACCGCTCAGCGATGGTCGTCTGGTCCAATTCCGCGATGATGTCTTCGACCGTGGCGGCATTGCTGACCACGGGATTGGTGATGTCCTGATCGCCCAAGGAACGATAGCGTTTGCCTTCCTTCGCGAAGTAAAGATCGACCACGGGGATTTCTTCGCGCGCGATATACCGCCAGATGTCGACTTCCGACCAATGCAGGATGGGATGGACGCGCACATGGGTTCCCGGGGGGAAATCCGTATTGTACTGGCCCCATAATTCGGGCGGCTGATCGCGCACGTCCCAGGCGGCGTCGGCGCTGCGTGGACTGAACACACGTTCCTTGGCACGGGTTCCTTCTTCGTCACGGCGGATGCCGGCGCAGATACCGTCGAATTTTTCACGCTCGATCAGGTTTTTCAGGCCCTTGGTCTTGCGTTGGGCGCGCCGCGTCGCGGGCGGCAGATCCTGGTCCATTTCTTCCAGCGGCGGGCAACCGCCGACAATCAGTTCGACATCCCATTCGGCGGCATAGCGATCCCGGAACGCGTACATTTCCGGAAACTTGTTGCCCGTATCGACGTGAACAAGGGGGAAGGGAACGTGACCGAAGAAGGCCTTTTTGGCGAGCCAAACCATCACGTTCGAATCCTTACCCAAAGACCACAACATGCCCAGGCGATCGAAGGCGTGATAGGCCTCCCGCAAAATAAAGATGCTTTCGCTTTCCAGTTTGTCCAGGTCGTCCATTGTCGGTTTTCTATACCTCGTTAGAAATGGGCCGAACTGCAGTAAGCGTTGCGGCCTTGTAACGTAATTTCATGGGGGCGGGAACTGTCGATGTGTCGCGGTCAGGGCGCCCGTAAGGGCATCTCAAGCCAGTTTTCTGCGTTCTGCAGGATTGTGAATACCGCATTCCGTCTTTTCGCTACCGGCCCAACGACCGGCCCGCGAATATCCGCCGTCACCGGTCGGTTCCGTACAGGGGAAACAGCCGATCGATGAGAAGCCATGTTCGACCAACGGGTGGTGCGGCAGGTCTGCGTCCGCATAAACACGCGTGATATCTTCTTCGCTCCAATCGGCAAGCGGGTTGATCTTCAAATGACGGCCGTCGACTTCAACCCGGGGCAGGGAACTGCGGTCACCGCCATGGAATCGTTTGCGCCCGGAAATCCACACGTCGAAACCTTCGATGGCACGTTCAAGCGGCTGTTCTTTACGCAGATGGCAGCACCGGTCGGGGTTTTTCTTGTGCAACGTCCCGTCCGGATCTTCCCGGCGCAGGTCGTCTGAATCCGGCGTGACCGTCCGGACATCCGTCAGGCCAAGATGTGCGATCAGGCGGTCACGGTATGAAAGGGTTTGGGCGAAAAGATAACCCGTATCCAGGAAGACGATCGGAGTGGCGGGATCGATGCCTGCGATCAATGTCAGCAAGACCGCCGATTCTGCACCGAACGATGTTGTGGCAACGGTTCGGCCCGGAAAGGCATCGACGATCACTTGGCGCAGTAGTTGTTCCGTGCTCAACGGCAACAGCAGGCGATCCAACACATCGACGTTTAGCGACGACGGAACGTCACGGGCAATACGGGGTGGTTCCGCTGAAAGAGGCGAGGAGGGAGACATGGGAAAAGCCTTCGTATGAAGAATGTGAGGCATTAATATCAATTTAAACTGTGGAATCAATATGAATCTTTAAAATATTTTGTAAAATAAAAATATACTACATAACTATATAGTTAAAACTGCTGGCCCATTACGAATTTCCTGGACCCACCTAATCCCTGTGGTTGGATCGTCACGTGGGGCCAGTGCCGGGTAATATGTCCGTCTGGAAACAAGGGGGCGCGGCGTTCGCGGGCTGATTGACAGTCCGGGGGTGGACCGCTAGCAATTTTTCCAGGTCTATGATGACAGGGCGCAACCGCCCTTACCCGGGATGAACTCAATGGCGTCGAACGACGGAAAAACGTCTTCCAGCGGACATACGGAAAGTCCGGTCGATACATCACCCGAAGTGGCCGACGAGGTTAAATGCACGACCTGCTACATGTGCGCCTGCCGTTGCGGCATTAAGGTGCATTTGAAGAACGGGCAGATTAGATACATTCAGGGCAACCCGGATCATCCCGTGAACCAGGGCGTGCTTTGCGCCAAGGGGTCGGCCGGGATCATGACCCAGAATTCGCCTGCAAAACTGACCAAGCCGTTGAAGCGCGTCGGGCTGCGCGGATCGGGTGAGTTCAAGGAGATCGAGTGGGAAGAAGCGCTGGAAACGGCGACCGACTGGCTTGCCCGCATTCGGGCAACGGACCCCCGCAAGCTTGCGTTCTTTACTGGCCGTGACCAAAGTCAGGCCCTGACCGGCTGGTGGGCGTCGCAGTTCGGCACGCCTAATTTCGCGGCCCACGGCGGGTTCTGTTCCGTCAACATGGCGGCGGCGGGGCTCTACACCATCGGCGGCAGTTTCTGGGAATTCGGTGAACCCGATTGGGAACGTACCAAGTACTTCATGATGTTCGGCGTTGCCGAAGATCATGATTCCAACCCCATTAAGATGGGGCTCAGCAAGATCAAGAACAACGGCGCCAAGTACGTATCCGTCAATCACGTGCGGTCGGGCTATTCCGCCATTGTCGACGAATGGGTCGGCATCCGGCCCGGCACGGACGGTCTGTTCGTGATGTCCCTGATCCATCAGCTTCTGACGGCGGGAAAAATCGACGAGGATTATCTCGTCCGCTATTCCAATGCCCATTGGCTGGTGATCCAGGATCCGGGGGCGGCGGACGATGGGCTGTTCGCGCGCGACGATGCGGGCAATCCGCTTGCCTGGGACGCGGAAAAGAAAGCCCTGGCCGACGCCAACGCGATCGATACTAAACCGGTCCTGGTGGTTGATGCCGTATTGGCCGACGGGCGCAAGGCGGTACCGGCCTTCCAGTTGATGGCGGAACGCTATTTGGACAAGAAATACGCCCCCGAAGCGGTCAGCGAGGAAACGGGCATTCCGGTGGAAACGATTCGCCGTATCGCCGCCGAATTGGCGCAGGTCGCGTTCGAGGAAACCATCGAGATCGATCAACCCTGGACCGACTGGGCCGGGCGCAAGCACGACAAGATGGTCGGGCGTCCCGTCAGCTTTCACGCCATGCGGGGTATTTCCGCCCATTCCAACGGGTTTCATACCTGCCGGTCCCTGCATGTCCTGCAGATGATCCTGGGCACGGTCGATTGCCCGGGCGGGTTCCGGTACAAGCCGCCGTTCCCCAAACCGGCCCCGCCGCCGTTGAAACCGGCCGGCAAGCCCGGCGAAGTCGGGGCTTCCATGCCCATGCGGGGGGCGCCCTTGGGCTTTCCGACGGGACCGGAAGACCTGATCGTCAATGCCGACGGCACGCCCCGGCGCATCGACAAGGCTTTTTCCTGGGAGTTTCCCCTGTCGGCCCACGGCATGATGCATATGGTCATCACCAATGCGGCCAAGGGTGATCCGTATCCCATCGATACGCTGTTCATGTTCATGGCGAACATGAGCTGGAATTCCTCCATGAACTCGTCCGGCGTCGCGGAAATGTTGACCGCCACCAATGAGGAAACGGGGGAATACAAAATTCCCCGGATTATCTATTCCGATGCCTATTTTTCGGAAATGGTGCCCTACGCGGATCTGATCCTGCCGGACACCACCTACCTTGAACGCTGGGACTGTATCTCTCTGTTGGACCGGCCCATCAGCGAAGCCGACGCCGCCCAGGATGCGATCCGCCAACCGGTGATCGAGCCGGACCGTGATGTGCGCCCGTTCCAGACGGTGTTGCTGGACCTGGGGGTGCGCCTAGGCCTGCCGGGTCTGGTCAAGACCTATGGCGAGCCCAAGTACCCCGGCGGCTATGCCGACTACATCGTCAATCATATGCGCGCCCCCGGCATCGGCTCGTTGATCGGCTGGCGCGGCGAAAAGGGCGATAAGACCGCCAAGGGCGAACCGAACCCCGACCAATTGAACAAGTACATCGAGAACGGCTGCTTCTTCAGCCACGAAATCCCGCCCGAAGCCCGTTTCTTCAAGATGGCCAACAAGGCCTATTTGGAATGGGCGGCGGAATCCGGTTTCATGGGGCATGCCGATCAGGTCGTGTTCCAATTGTATTCCGAGCCCATGCAGCGCTTCCGTCTGGCGGCCCGCGGGCATGGCCCCAACCAGCCGCCGGAAAAGGACCGTGGTCGTATCGAGGCTTATTTCGATCCGCTGCCGCTATGGTATCCGCCATTCGAAGGCTCGATGATCGATACGGACGAATATCCGCTTCACGCCCTGACCCAGCGGCCCATGCAGATGTACCATTCCTGGGGGTCGCAAAACGCCTGGCTGCGCCAGATCACAGGTTCCAACAAGCTGTACGTCGGCATAGAAGTGGCCGCCAAGCACGGCATCGAGGACGGCGACTGGGTCTGGATCGAAAGTTACCACGGCCGGGTCAAGGTGCAGGTCGCCCTTATGGATGGGGTCAACAAACATACGGTTTGGACTTGGAACGCCATCGGTAAGCGGGCGGGGGCCTGGAACCTGGACAAGGACGCCGGCGAGGCGACCAAGGGTTTCCTTTTGAACCACATCATTTCGGAACTTTTGCCGGAACGGGCCGGATACCGCTTCTCGAACTCGGACCCGGTGACCGGGCAGGCGGCTTGGTACGACCTGCGCGTGCGGCTGGAAAAATGTAAGCCGGAAGAAGCGGGCGAGACTTGGCCCAAACCGGCGCCCCTGACGCCGCCCGAGGGCTTGCGCAAGCGGCCGGACATTCTGCGCTACGGTGCCGATTTCAAGAAGCCGGAGGGGACGGCGTAAGATGACGACCCTTCCCGCCGAAACACAGAAAAAGCTGGGCTTGGTCATCGACCTGGACATCTGCGTCGGCTGTCATGCCTGTGCCGTCAACTGCAAGGAATGGAACACGGGCGGGCATATGGCGCCGCTCACGGACCTGAATCCCTATGGTGCCAAGCAGCAGGGCGTGTGGTTCAACCGCATCCATTCGTTCGAAACCCAACGCACGGACGGCAAACCGAACCAGACGGTGCATTTCCCTAAATCCTGCCTGCATTGCGAAAAAGCGGCCTGCGTCACCGTGTGCCCCACCGGCGCCAGTTTCAAACGCCAGGCCGACGGCATTGTCCTGGTCGACGAAAGCAAATGCATCGGCTGCAAGCTGTGTTCCTGGGCCTGTCCTTACGGTGCCCGCGAATTCGATGCCGATGCGGGCGTGATGAAAAAATGCACGCTGTGCATCGATCGCATCTACAACAAGCACATCCCCGAACGGGAACGGGTGCCGGCCTGTGTATCTACCTGCCCGGCAAGTGCCCGGCATTTCGGCGATCTGGGTGATCCTGATTCGGATATCTCCAAGCTGGTGGCGAAGCGGGGCGGCTATGATCTGATGCCGGAAATGGGCTACAAACCGACCAATAAGTACCTTCCGCCGCGCCCTCGCCGCGCCGAAGCACCGTCCGGCGGTCCCACCGACCTGCCGGCCGAGCCCGGTGTGGAAAACCCGATCCTGCGGTGGGTCGACAAGGTTTTGTCCCGCTAAGTCCGCCATAATTCAAAGAGAATACAACGCATGCATCCGGCATTTTCGGTCATTTTCTTCACGGTTTCCTCCGGCGCGGGCTATGGGCTGCTGGCGTTGTTGGGAGCCCTTGGCGCCCTGGGTTTTCTGCCGGCTGACCGCTTGTTCGGTCTGGCGGCCATCGTTCTTGCCCTTGCCGCCGTATCGGCGGGATTGCTGTCTTCGACCTTTCACCTGGGCCATCCCGAACGGGCTTGGCGGGCATTCAGCCAATGGCGGTCTTCATGGCTGTCCCGCGAAGGCGTGGCCTCGGTCATCACCTATGGCCCGGCGATTGCTTTGGGGGCTGCGTGGTTCTGGCCGGATCGCTTCGGTGAATGGGCGCAGATCGCCGGATGGGCCAGCGCCGTCATGGCATTGGTGACGATTTTCTGCACGGCGATGATCTATCGTTCGCTGGGGACCATTCATCAGTGGGCCAACGGCTGGGTCGTGCCGGGTTATGTCGTTCTGGGGCTTGCCACCGGGCTGGTCTGGCTGAACGCCCTGTTGGCTCTGTTCGGCGCGGAAAGCTATGCCATCGCGGTTGCGGCCATGTGGGGGCTGTTGGCGGCGGCGGCGCTCAAGCTGTTTTACTGGCGCTTCATCGATACCACCGCGCACCCCTCGACCCCGGAAAGCGCGACCGGCCTGGGCGCGATCGGCAAGGTCCGCTATCTTGAAGGCCCCCATACGGAAGAAAACTACCTGATGAACGAAATGGGCTTTCGGGTCGCGCGTAAGCATGCGCTGAAACTGCGCCGGATCGTCCTGATCGTTGGATATCTGGCGGGAATCTGTGCGGTCGGCCTGGGGCTCAAGGCCTCCGGGCCGGTCGAAGGTGTTCTGGCCTTGCTGGGGGCTGGGCTGGCAACGGCGGGCACCCTGATCGAACGTTGGCTGTTCTTTGCCGAAGCGCGCCACGTCGTGACGCTCTATTACGGCGCCGACAAAGCGTAAGGTGCGCCCATCGCACTTTCCCATATCGGTGTGATTTCCATCACAGTACATGCAGGCCCTTTGACATAAGATGAGGGTGAGCGTATATGTACGCTTGTTGATAAAAAGAAAAATAACAACGACTTGGGCTCCGTGACGGCATGTTGGAGCAGCCGTCCGTAAGGAGTTCGATTAAATGGCTGAGACCACTCAGACCCCTGGTGGCACCCCCCAGACCCACACCCTGTCGGCGTCTGGCGCTGATGTATTAACCCTTCCCGAAGGGCTTTCCCTGTCCGAAGCGGAGTTCGCGGTCGACGGTTCCGACCTTGTTCTGACCTTCCCGGACGGGTCTTCCGTGACCGTTGAAAATTATTACGAGCAGGCTCAGCCGCCGCAGCTCGCCTCCGCCGATGGCGCCAACCTTTCCGGCGACATGGTGGTGCAGCTTACGGGCACGCCTGAATCCATCAACGATTCCGCGATCCAGCAGTTCGCCGACTCAGCCGGCGCTCAGGTGATCGGCGGGACGGACGGTGCGCCGATCGGCACGGTCAAAACGCTTTCCGGCGAGGTCTGGGTGACCCGCGCCGATGGGACCCGCGTCCAGCTCCGGGCCGGGGATGAAGTTTTCCAGGGTGACAGCATTGAAACCGGCGCCGACGGCGCCATCGGCGTGCTCCTCGCCGATGAAACGACGTTCTCCATGGGCGAAGCCAGCCAGATGGTCCTGGACGAAATGGTCTATGACCCGGCGACGCAGAACGGCTCGCTTAATGTCTCGGTGGTCCAGGGCGTGTTCACCTTCGTGTCCGGCCAAGTCGCCAAGACCGACCCGGACGCCATGAAGATCGACACCCCGGTCGCGACCATCGGTATCCGCGGCACCCAGGTCGGTATCGAAATTCCGCCCGACGGCGAAATGCAGGTCGTCCTGATGCAGGAAGCCGACGGCTTTGTCGGTGAAGTCGTGATCGAGAACAATACCGGCCAGATCGTGATGAACCAGGGTGGGGACTTCGTCTCGATCCCGAGCTACGATTCCCAGGCCACTTCTCGCGGCACCATGAGCGACGACGACATTGTCGAGCGCCACGCCACAACCCTGAAGCACCTGCCGGTTGAAGACACCGATGGCGACCGGACGTCGGGCAACCATTTCGGCCTGCAGGAAGATATCGAGCAAGGCACGAATCAAGAGCCGAGCGCCGAAGAATTGGCGGAAACGGAAACCGCCGCCGGACAAGAGGAACAGCCGGATGATAACCAGGCCCTCGACAACCCGGACCAGCCTTCGGCGGAAGATCTGCAGGATTTCCAGACCGATGCGGGCGGACAGGGCTTTGGCGAGGACTTCACCAACGTTACGGATGAAATCGATCCTTTCGCACCCAATCCGGATGACACCGGCCTGGGTGAACAGCAGTTCAGCGGTCCTCAAACCACTTACGAGAACACAACTCCGACGGGCCAGCAGCAAGAAGATGACCCGGACCGGCAGTTAATCATTCAATTCCAGCAATCGGCGGAATCTGCGTATGAACGTGCGGTTACGGCGGAAACCAATGCCCAGACGGCGCTAACAAACGCAACCAATCGTGCCGGCACGGACCCGGATGCACAGTCGGCCTTACAGGCTGTGATCGACGCCGCCAATGAGGCCACGCAGGCCCGCCAGCAGGCCGAAGCGGCGCGGGATGCCGCGAACGGGGCAACAACCGCATCCGATGCCGAAGGCGCTGCGGGTGCGGCCAATGCTGCTGCAGACAATGCAGAAACTGCGGCGGTTAGTGCTCAGCAAGGGGCGACCCAGGTCGACCAGATCGTGACGTTGTCGGAAAGCGTCAACGATGCGGACTTCGACATTAATGAAGACGATCCGTTCGCGCTGGACTTCGACATCACGCCCAATAATCCCGACAGCACCCTGCAAGTCACGCTTTCCGGAATTCCCGATGGCGTGACCTTGACGAATACGGCTGGTGACGAGATCGAAATCGTTGCCGGTACGGCCGTTGTGTCCGGCGATCAATTGGCGGGCCTGACGGTCACGCCGGCCGAAGATTCGGATGTTGATTTTCAGCTTGGTGTTTCTGTTGTCGAAACGACACCGGAAGGTACCGCCATTGGTCCGGCCACGGCGACGGTCGATATCGACGTCGATGGTATTGCGGATGCCCCGGTTTTGAATCTTTCCGCGGGCAATGCCCAAGGCGCCGAAGTGCCGCTCAATATCTCCGCCGTGGTGGGGGATGTGAACCCCGACGGCACGGGCAACGAAGACGGTGCGGAAACGATCCAGTCGATCACGATTTCCGACATTCCCGTTGGTGCGACCATTTTGCTGGGCGGGGTCGAGCAGACGCTGACACCGCTGTATGACGACGGCAACGGTAACCTAGTAGACACGATTGCGAATATCGTCGGCATCGTCGACGGCCTGTTGAACGGTGAAGTGCCGCAGCCGGTAAGTCAGAGCATTACCTTCCCGGGTGATGCGGACCTTTCCGATTTGAGCATCATTTCGCCGATCGGCGCGAATGATCCCTTTGATTTGACCGTCTCGGCGATTTCGGAAGAGGACGGCACGACCGCAGAAACGACGCAAACGCTTAGCGTTACCCCCGCCAATGTTGCCGACGGCGCCGAAGTGGGCGACCTGAATTTGACGACAGGCGAAGACACGGCCATTGCCTTGCCGATTGAGATCACCAAGGTCGATGAAAGCGAAACGGCCGAGATTACGCTGTCGGGCATTCCTGCCGGTGCGGTTCTCGTCAATGCAAATGGCCCGATTTCGGTCAACGGAGACGGCACGGTCACGCTGAGCGAAGCCGACTTGGCGGGGCTGCAGATCACACCGCCGGCCGACAGCGATGTTGATTTCGATCTGGGCGTTTCCGTCGTCACGATTGACGGGGACGTTCGGTCTGATCCGGCGACCGGGACGATCGGTATTGATGTCGACGGCATCGCCGACGTGCCGAATTTGACGGTTGGTGCAGGTGATGCCGACGGTGCTGAAGTACCCCTGAACATTGCGGCGACGGTGGCCGACATCAATGCATCGGGTGCGGGCAACGAAGACGGTGCGGAAACGATCCAGTCGGTCACGATTTCCGATATTCCGGCCGGCGCCGTGCTGATCTTGAACGGCGAGGAAGTGACGCTGACGCCTGTCGATGTGGATGGCAACATCATCGAAAATCTTCTCGATACGGTCGGCGATGTGGTCGGCGGGATCACGGATGGTCTGCTGGGTGGCGGTGACGAAGGCGACAGCGCAGTGGAAGTCGCCAGTTACATGGTGACTTTTGCCGGTGATGTTGATCTGTCCGATCTGACCATCGTGTCGCCGGTTGGCTCCGATGACGCCTATGACCTGACCGTCACGGCAGTTTCCGAAGAAGACGGCACGACGGCCGAAAATTCCGCGACCCTGACCGTGACGCCGCCGGACGTTGCCGATGGCGCCGAAGTGGGTGACCTGAACCTGACGACGGATGAAGATACGGCCATTGCTCTGCCGATTTCGATCACCAAGGTCGATGAAAGCGAAACGGCCGAGATTACGTTGTCCGGTATTCCTGCCGGGGCGATTCTCAGCAACGACAATGGCCCGATTTCGGTCAATGAAGACGGCACGGTCACGCTGAGCGAAGTCGACCTGGCGGGCCTGCAGATTGAACCGCCGGCCGACAGCGATGTTGATTTCGATCTGGGTGTTTCCGTCGTCACGACGGACGGGACGGACACGTCCGAACCGGCCACGGGTACGATTGCCATCGGCGTCGACGGCGTTGCCGATGTGCCGACGTTGAACGTCGGCTCGGCGGTCGAAGGGACCGGCTTCCGGGGCGATGCCATCCCGCTGGATATCTCCTCTGCTTTGACGGATACGGACGGCTCCGAGACTCTCTCTGTGTCCATTTCCGGCGTGCCCGATGGGGCCACGCTGTCCGCCGGCTCCTATGATGCCGCGACGGACACTTGGACTCTGACGTCCGACCAGTTGGAAGGGCTTTCCGTCAGTGTCGCCGATGATTACGACACGGATTTCCAGTTGACCGTGACTTCGACCTCGACCGAAGGCGAGGGCGGGGATACGGCGATCAACACGGCGACCATTGATGTCGACGTCAACCGCGACGTGCTGACCGACGGCGACGATACCTTCACCATGGACGACGATGCCGTGGTCTATGCCGGTGACGGCGACGACACGATCACCACGACAACTGGTGATGATGTCGTATTCGGTGAAGATGGTGACGATACTTTTATCGGCGGCCTGGGCGGTTCCGACGCCTTCATCGGCGGCGCGGGCACGGACACGGTGGATTATTCGGCGCTCGATCCGGATTCCCCGGTCTACGTGAACCTGACCGATGATCCTGGTCAGTCCGGCGTTGCGGTTCCGTTGTTCGATTTTGATGGAGACGGCGACATCGATGCCGCCGACGCGGCCGGTGCGGCTGCCAGCGGTGATTACGATTATGATCTTCTGAACGGCATTGAAGACGTGATCGGCGGTGCCGGCGACGACATCATTGTCGGTTCTGACGGCGCCAACGTGCTGGTCGGCGGCCTGGGGGATGATCTTCTTTCCGGCGGCGGCGGGGATGACGTGCTTGAAGGCGGCGCCGGCGACGACACCATCATCGGCGGTGAAGGCACGGACACGGCCGTATTCGAAGACAACTTCGAGGAATTCACCGTCAACCTGGACAGTGACAGTGGCGAGTTGAGCGTTGGCGGCAGCGATATCGACGGCAACGACACCCTGATCGACGTCGAGGTTCTGCAGTTCGGTGATCTGACCATCACGGTCGAGGACCTGTTGGATGCGGCCATGCCCGATCTCTCCGTCGATGCGGTGAGCGCGACCGAAGACACGGAAGTGGCCTTGCCGATCGACGCGGCCCTGGCCGACAGTGTGGCCGAAGGCACCGAGACCCTCAGTGTCACCCTGTCCGGCATTCCGGAAGGTGCTGTGCTGAGTGTAGACGGTGTGCCGCTTGAGGTTGAAGGCGGTTCCTACACCTTCGCCGACGGCGTCGTGCCCGAAGGTCTGACCATTCAGCCGCCGGCCGATAGCGCTGCGGACTTTGAAATCACCGTGACCGCGACCTCGCAATCAGTCGCGACCGAAGACGGCGTGGCGGATACCGCTCAGAATGTACAGACCTTCATGGTTACTGTGGCCCCCGATGCGGAAGCACCGGTCGTGACCGCGACCGAAGGTTTGAGCTTCAATGAAGATGCCGGTGCCATCGACGTGGGCGCGCTGTTCGACGCCGCGCCGGTCGAAGCCGGCGAGGTTGTTGCTTCCTTCACCATCGGCGGTCTGCCCGAAGGGGCGACTCTGTCCGGTGCCTTCACCGACAACGGCGACGGTACCTTCACCATCGAAGCGGCCGATCTGGGCGGCGTGCAGCTGACCCTGCCGGATGATTACGACGAAAACTTCGCCCTTGAGGTTTCGGCAACGTCCCTTCAGGTCGACCCGGACGATCCCGATAACCAAGATTTGTGGTCCTACGAAACATCCGAAGCGATTTCGGTTCCGCTGGAAATCGTCGCACAGGTCGATGCCCCGACGGCGACCGTCGAAGCGGCTTCCGGTGTTGAAGACGGTGCGGCCATTCCGCTGGAAATCGGTGCTGCCACGGCGGCGCAGGATATCGACGGCGAAGTGACCGGTTTCACCGTGTCCGACATCCCGGTCGGTGCGACCCTCAATCTTCCTGGTGGGTTCACCTTCACAGCGACGGAAGGCAATACATCGATCGATCTCAGCCCGGAACAAGTTGATGATCTGTCGATCAGCCTGCCGGAAGATTTCACCGAAGACTTCTCCCTGACCGTCACGGCGACGGCCACGGAAACCGATCCGGAAACCGGCACCACGACCACAGCGACCAGTGCGCCGGTTTCGCTCGATGTTTCAGTCGAAGCTGTTGCCGATGCGCCGACGGTCAATCTGGGGGCGGCTTCCGGCAACGAAGACGGCGGCCCGATCGCGCTCGATATCGATCCGCAGGTCGCGGGTCAGGATCTCGACGGCGAAATCACCTCGGTCACCATTTCCAGCATCCCGCCGGGCGCGGTCATTATGCTGAACGGTGAAGAGGTCGAATTGACCCCGCTGTACGATGACGGTAACGGCAACTTGGTCGAGGAACTGCTCGATGACGTGGGCGGCATCATCGGTGGCATCATCGGCGGCGGTCAGGATGAAGCGCCCGAACCATCGGCCTATTCGGTGACCTTCCCGGGTGACGTGGATCTGTCTGATCTGACCATCACTATGCCGGAAGACCATGACGAGGACTTCACGCTGCAGGTCTCGGCCACGGCGTCGGAAACCGATCCGGAATCCGGTGAAATCACCTACGCGACCTCCGATCCGGTTGACCTGAATGTTTCCGTGATCGCCCAGGCCGATGCGCCGACGGCGACCGCCGAAGCGGCGTCCGGCGTTGAAGACGGTGCGGCCATTCCGCTGGAAATCGACGCGACCACGGCGGCGCAGGATATCGACGGCGAAGTGACCGGTTTCACCGTGTCCGACATCCCGGTCGGTGCGACCCTCAATCTGCCGGGCGGCTTCACTTTCACGGCGACGGAAGGGAATGCCTCGATTGATCTGACGCCTGATCTGGTTGACGGTTTGTCGATCAGCCTGCCGGAAGATTTTGATACGGACTTCTCGCTGACGGTCACCGCGACGGCGTCGGAAACCGATCCCGATACGGGCGAAGTTACCTATGCGACTTCTGATCCGGTTTCGCTCGACGTTTCGGTCGAAGCTGTCGCGGATGCGCCGACGGTCGATGTGGCCGCAGCGTCCGGTAATGAAGACGGCGGCCCGATCGCGCTGGATATCGATCCGGCAGCAGCGGCCCAGGACATCAACGGTGAAATCGTTTCCGTAACCATCACCGGCGTGCCTGCGGGGGCGACCCTGTCTTCCGGTTCGTTCAATGCCGATACGGGCGAATGGACGGTTGATGCCGACGATGTGGACGGTCTTACGGTTTCCTTGCCGGAAGACTTCACCGATGATTTCACGTTGCAGGTTGCGGCCACGGCGTCGGAAACCGATCCGGAATCCGGTGAAATCACCTACGCGACCTCCGATCCGGTTGACCTGAATGTTTCCGTGATCGCCCAGGCCGATGCGCCGACGGTCGACGTCGCCGCCGCTACGGGTGATGAAGACCTGCCCATCGCGTTGGATATCGATCCGGCAGCGGCGGCACAGGATATCAACGGCGAAGTTACCAGCGTGACCATTTCAGATATTCCGGTCGGTGCCACGATGACCTTGGCCAACGGCATTGCCTTCACTGCGTCCGAAAGCAATACCTCGATCAGTTTGACGCCGGCACAGCTGGAAGGCCTGACCATTACAGCACCGGCCGACAGCGCCGATGACTTCCAACTGACGGTTACTGCGACGGCTTCGGAAACCGATCCCGATACGGGTGAAGTCACCCATGCGACCTCTGATCCGGTGGCCTTGGATGTCACGGTTCAGGGTGTTGCCGACGGCGCATCCGTTGCCGATACCTCTGCTGCCGGCACGGAAGACATCGCCGTTCCGTTCACACTCGATGTGACGGAATTGGATACGGACGGCTCGGAAACCCTTTCCGTGACGCTGTCGAATATCCCTGAAGGGGCGGTGATCCTGCGCAACGGCGTCGAGGTTCCGGCCAATGAAGATGGGTCCGTGACTTTGGGTGAAGGTGAGCTGGACGGCTTGTCCATCCTGCCGCCGGCCGATTTCTCGGGCTCCTTCGATCTGACGGTTTCTGCCTCGACCACGGATGAAGGTGATCCGTCCGATGTTTCCACGGGCACGGTTTCCATCGACGTGGCCGGTGTGGCCGACGGCGCCGAGGTCGGTGATTTGAACCTGACCACGGATGAAGACACGGCCATTGCCCTGCCGATTTCCATCGACAAGGCGGACGACAGCGAAACGGCTGAAATCACCCTGTCCGGCATTCCTGCCGGAGCGGTTCTTGCGAACGATAACGGCTCGATTTCCGTGAACGAAGACGGCACGGTCACGCTGAGCGAAGCTGACCTTGCCGGCTTGCAGATCACGCCGCCCGCCGATTCCGGTGTGGATTTCGACCTGGGTGTGTCCGTGGTGACCACGGACGGAACCTCGACCTCCGATCCGGCCACGGGGACCATTTCGATCGATGTGGATGGTGTGGCCGATGCGCCGACCCTGACCGTGGGCAATGTTTCCGGGTTCGAAGACAATCCCATTCCGCTGAATATTCAAAGCGGCCTGACCGACACGGACGGCTCGGAAGTCTTGAGCGTGACCATTTCCGGCGTGCCCGAAGGGGCGAGCCTGTCGGCCGGTTCCTACGATTCCGACACGGGCGAATGGACGCTGTCTGCGGCCGAACTTGATGGCTTGAGCATTCTGCCGGCTGCTGACGACGACAGCGATTTCCAGCTGACCGTTACGGCGACGTCTACCGACACCGATCCGGAAACGGGTGAAACCACGACGGCGACCACCGTCGGCACCATGGATGTCAGTGTCGATCCTTTGGCCGACGCACCGGTTCTGACCCTGGGCGATGTGACCGGAAACGAAGACACGGCCATCCCCCTGAACATCAGCGCATCCCTGCAGGATGACAGCGAAGTCCTAGGGCTGAGCATTTCCGGCATTCCGGACGGTGCCGTGCTGACGGTCACCAATCCGGGCGGCCAAGCAGTTCAGGTCAACGTTGTCGACGGCGTCGCGCAAATTCCCAACGGATTGGTTGGCGGTGAGCTGGCGATTACGCCGCCGCTGGACAGCGCCGATGATTTCCAACTGACCGTTACGGCCACGGCCAAGGACGGAAATTCCATCGCGACCACCGAAGGCACGCTCAATGTGACGGTCGATGGTGTCGCCGATGGTGCGGCGGTTACCAGCACGACCGCATCCGGCCTGGAAGACACCTTGATTCCGATCACCGTAGATGTTGAAGAATTGGATACGGACGGCTCAGAAGCTCTTTCCGTGACCCTTTCCAACATCCCGCAAGGTGCTGTGATTCTGCGCAACGGCGATCCGGTGACCTTCAACGAAGACGGCACGGTGACCTTGGCTGAAGGCGAACTGGACGGTCTGGAAGTCCTGCCGCCGGCCGATTTCTCCGGTACCTTCGACATTGCCATTTCGGCCGTTACCACGGACGAAGGCGATGTCTCCGAAGCCGCCCTTGGAAGCATCACTGTCGATGTTGCCGGTGTCGCCGATGGCGCCACCGTGACCGATACGCAAACCGTCGGTGATGAGGACACGGGTATTTCCCTGCCGCTCTCCATCGACAAGGCGGATGACAGCGAAACGGCAGAAATCACGCTGTCCGGTATTCCGGCGGGTGCGGAACTGTCCAACGACAACGGTCCGATCAATGTTGTCGACGGCATCGCTGTTCTGACCGAAGCCGATCTGGCCGGTCTGCAGATCACGCCGCCGGCCAATAGTGACGTTGATTTCCAACTCGGCGTGTCCGTGGTCACCACCGACGGCGCGACGGTTTCCGATCCGGCGGCGGGCACGATCACCGTTGGCGTGGACGGCGTTGCCGATGTGCCGACCCTCGAGGTTGCTTCTGCTGGCGGCGTCGAAGACGGCGGCCCGATTTCCCTGGATATCTCCTCGGCCTTGACCGATACGGATGGTTCGGAAAGCCTCAGCATCTCCATTTCCGGTGTGCCGCAGGGGGCGACGCTCTCCGCCGGCTCTTACGATGCCGCAACCGACACCTGGACTCTGTCTTCATCGGAACTGACCGGCCTGACGGTGACGCCGGCGGCGGACTCGGGTGATGACTTCCAATTGACCGTAACCGCGACGTCGACCGAAGCCGACGGCGGTGACACGGCATCGCAGACGGCGACCATCGATGTGTCCGTTGCATCCCAGGCCGATGCGCCGACGGTGACGACGGAAGCGGCCTCCGGTCTAGAAGACGCCGGTCCCATTGCGCTGAACATCGATGCCGATGCGGCGGCTCAGGATGTGCAAGGCGAGGTGACATCTTTCACCGTTTCCGACATTCCAGTCGGTGCGACCTTGAACCTGGGCAACGGCTTCCAGTTCACGGCGACGGAAGGCAACACCTCGGTCGATCTGACACCGGGTATGGTCGATGGTCTGTCCATCAGCCTGCCGGAAGACTTTGACGAGAATTTCTCATTGCAGGTCTCTGCCACGGCCGAAGAAACCGATCCGGACACCGGCGCGGTTACGACCGCGACCAGCACCCCGGTTTCCCTGGATGTGGAAGTCGGCGCTGTCGCCGATGCGCCGAGCCTTACAACGGAGGGTGCGGCCGGGACGGAAGACGGCGGGCCGATCGCGCTCGACATCGATCCGGTGGCGGCCGCCGAAGATATCAATGGCGAGGTCGTGTCGGTTACCGTTTCGAATATTCCGCAAGGTGCGGTGCTGTCCACCGGGACGATCGATCCGCAGACTGGCGACGTGACGTTGACGGTTGAAGAACTTGAAGGGCTGACCATCGCCCTGCCGCAGGATTTCTCGGAAGATTTCTCGCTTTCCGTGACGGCCACGGCCCAGGAAACCGATCCGGAAACGGGTGATGTCACCACGGCGACCTCTGATCCGGTAGCATTGGAAGTGTCCGTCGCGGCGCAGGTCGATGCACCGGATGTGACGGTGGGTGCGGCTTCCGGGATCGAAGACGGTAACGCCATTCCGCTGGACATCGACGCCCAGGCGGCGGCCGGTGACATCAACGGCGAAGTCGTTTCCGTGACCGTGTCCGACATTCCCGTCGGCGCCACCTTGAATCTGGGCGGCGGGTTCACCTTCACGGCGACGGAAGGCAATACCTCGGTCAATCTGACGCCCGGTATGGTCGACGGCCTGTCCATCAGTCTGCCGGAAGACTTTGACGAAGATTTCTCCTTGTCCGTCTCCGCGACGGCCGAGGAAACCGACCCGGAAACGGGCGCGACCTCCACCGCCACCAGTGAGCCGGTTTCGCTCGACGTTTCGGTCGAAGCAGTTGCCGATACGCCGACGATCGAAGTGGGCGCTGCCTCGGGCAACGAAGACGGCGGACCTATTCCGCTCGACATTGATCCGGCCGCTGCGGCGCAGGACATCAACGGCGAAATTACCTCGGTGACCATCTCCAACATCCCGCCGGGGGCGGTGATCATGGTGGGTGGCGAGGAAGTTCCGCTGACCCCGTTTTATGACGACGGCAACGGCAATCTGGTCGAGGAACTGCTCGATGACGTCGGCGGCATCATTGGCGGTATCATCGGTGGTGGTGAAGGGGAAACACCTGAACCGGCGGCGTATTCGGTGACCTTCCCGGGCGATCTGGATCTGTCCGATCTGACCATCACCATGCCGGAAGACCATGACGAAGATTTCACATTGCAGGTTTCGGCCACGGCCCAGGAAACCGATCCGGAAACGGGGACGGTTACGACCTCGGCCTCCGATCCGGTCGACCTGAACGTTTCCGTGATCGCCCAGGCCGACGCGCCGAGCTTGACCGTTGAAGCGGCCTCCGGTGATGAGGACACGGCCATCGCCCTGGACATCGATCCGGAAGCGGCGGCACAGGACATCAACGGCGAAGTCACCAGCGTGACCATTTCCGACATCCCGGTTGGCGCGACCCTGACACTTGTCGGCGGCTTGACCTTTACGGCGACGGAAGGCAATACCTCGGTCGATCTGACACCGGCGCAGCTGGAAGGCTTGACCATTACGCCGCTGGCAGACAGCGCCGATGACTTCCAATTGACCGTTACCGCGACGGCCACGGAAATCGATCCCGATACGGGCGAGGTGACGACGGCCACATCTGCACCAGAGACCCTCGATGTTACGGTCCAAGGCGTTGCCGACGGTGCGCAGGTAACCGATGCCTCGGCCTCCGGCACGGAAGACACGGCCATTCCGCTGACCATCGATGTCGCGGAACTGGACACGGACGGCTCGGAAACCCTTTCCGTGACGCTTTCCAACATTCCGGATGGCGCGGTGCTGACGCGCAACGGTCAGCCGCTTGAGGTCGTCAACGGGGAAGTCACCCTGGCCGAAGGCGAACTGGACGGCCTGGCAGTTCTGCCGCCGGCGGATTTCTCGGGCTCCTTCGACATCGCCGTTTCGGCGACGACCACGGACGAAGGTGACATTTCCGCCCCTGCCACGGGCACAATCAGTGTTGACGTCAACGGTGTTGCCGATGGCGCCACGGTGACGCTGGGTGCGGCTGATGGTGATGAGGATACTTTCATCGACTTGCCGATCTCGATCGACAAGGCTGACGCCAGTGAAACAGCCGAAATCACGCTGACCGGCATTCCGGCCGGGGCGGTTCTGGTCAACGAAAACGGCCCGGTTTCGGTGGTCGACGGAATTGCCGTCCTGACCGAGGGCGACCTTGCCGGTCTTCAGATCAAGGCGCCGGCCGACAGCGGTGCGGACTTCGACTTGGGTGTGTCGGTCGTGACGACCGACGGCACGACGGCATCTGACCCGACGACGGGTACGATCAACGTCGGTGTCGATGCCGTTGCCGATGTGCCGACCCTGACCGTCGGTAGTGTTTCCGGTGCGGAAGATTCGGCCATTCCGCTGAATATCGTGGCGGGTCTGAATGATGAAGACGGCTCGGAAGTGCTGAGCGTCACGATTTCCGACGTGCCGCCGGGTGCCATGTTGACCTTGGCCGATGGAACCTCCTTCACGGCGACGGAAGAAAACTCGACCTTCCTGTTCGCCGGCGATCAGCTTGAAGGCCTGACCGTTACGCCGCCGGAAAATTCCGACGACGACTTCACCCTGAACGTCATCGCGACATCGTTGGATACGGACCCGGACACGGGCGCAGTGACGACGGCCTCCGCCGAAGGAAGCCTGGCGGTCAGCGTCGATCCGGAAGCCGATGCGCCGACCCTGGTGCTGAACGATGCGGCCGGAACGGAAGATCTGTCGATTGCGTTGAACATCGATGCGGGCCTGACGGATGCATCCGAAGTTCTGAGCGTGAGTATTTCCGACATCCCCGAAGGGGCGACCTTGACGCTTGCCAACGGCACGGAATTCACGGCGTCCGAGGGCAACACCAGCTATGACATCGACCCGGCTGACCTGGCGGGGCTGACCATCACGCCGCCGAACAATTCCAACGATGATTTCGCCCTGACCGTGACGGCGACATCGACGGAATCCGACGGTTCCACGGCGACATCTTCTTCGTCCTTGAACGTGGCGGTGACCGGTGATGCAGACGCGCCGACGCTCAGCGTCGCTTTAGGCGAGGGCACATTGATCACGGATGGTTCCGGTAGCGGCACAGGCGGCGAAGGCGGCTCGGGCGGTTCCGGCATCGGCGGCGGTTTCGTCGGTGACGGCTCTGACCTGCAGAATCAGTTCGTCGACAGCAACAGCCAGAACCATACCGCCGGTGGTGGTGATGATGTCTGGGTGGTCGACCGCGACTTGCGTATGAATGAAAACTTCACCATGGGCGGCGGCAACGACACCCTGGTCATCAATGGCGATGTGCCCGGCGGCGTCAATCTTAACCTGGGCGGCGGTAACGACAGCGTCACCATCAATGGCGATATCACCGGTAACGTGTCGATCAATGGCGCCGGCCAGTCGAATGGCGGTGGTGACGTTGTCTATCTGGGCAAGGGACAGGATTCATATCAGTTCCAGAACTTCACCAATAACAACGGCATGATCAACACTCAGGTGATTGATCTGGATACGGGTCAAACTCTGACCATCAACAACATTGAAGCCATCGCGTTCGACGACGGCACGTTCGTCGGCAACGGCGATCTGGTCCAGTTCGAGACACCGGATGTGGGTGATCCTGTTGTCGAATATCCGCTCGACATTACGGCAGGACTGACGGACATCGACGGTTCGGAAACGCTCAGTGCTTCGATTTCCGGTGTACCTGAAGGTGCGACCCTGACCCTTGCCGACGGCACGGTTTTGACGTCGACGGGACCGGATAACAGCATCGATCTGCCTGCCGGCCAGTTGCAGGGCATTACCATGACGGTGCCGAGCACGGCTGATTCATTCAATCTGTCCGTGACGGCGACGGCGACGGAAAATGACGGCGACACGGCCAGCGTCACGACCTCGGTCGGTGTTTCGGTTGATGATTTCGCCCAAGATCCGGAACTGACGTTGTCGGACGTGTCCGGCACGGAAGACACGGCGATCCCGCTGGATATCTCCGCGGCGCTTACGGATACGGACGGTTCGGAATCCCTGAGCGTGACCATTTCCGGCGTGCCCGATGGCGCAATTCTGAAGTCCGGCGATACGGTTCTGACGGTCGAAAACGGCGAGATCACTTTCGCCGACGGCGTCATTCCCGATGGTCTGACCATCACGGCGCCGCCCAATTCCAATGATGACTTCGCCTTGAATGTGTCCGCGACCTCGACGGAATCTTCGACGGGCGACCAGTCGACCGTGACCTCGACCTTGAATGTGGCCGTTGCCGGCGATGCGGACGCGCCGACACTGTCCGTCGATCTGGGTGAGGGCAATTTCGTTGATGGCGGGACATCGGAAATCCCGGGCAGCGTGACCATTGAAAACGCGGCCCAGGGCGAAGCCGGCTATCACAACACCTATGGCTATTACGTCATGGGCGAAGACGGCACGCCGCAGTCCGGTGAAATCATCTGGGCCGACGTCAAAGACACGGTCGGACAAAGCTTCACGCTGGACGGCGTTGACCCCGAAGATATCGGGTTCTTTATCATCCCCAACGGTGATGGCTTGAACAACAACCTGTCCGACGGCATGGATGTGACCTTCACACAGGGCCAGGACGGAAATTGGCATGTGGTTGGCCCGACCGGCCAGGTGCTGAGCGGCCAGGGCGACCCCGTCCTGTTCTCTGACCCGGCTTTGAACGAAGGCAACTTCGACTACACCCAGGATACGTCCGAGCCCGGCAACCAGAATTGGGAAGACCTGGCCGGTGGCGGCGATAACGACTTCAACGACGTCCACATTCAGGTCGATACCGTGCCGAGCCAGCCCGGGACGGGCGGTCAGGATATGGTCGAATATCCGCTGTCCATCAATTCGGAACTGCAGGATATCGACGGCTCCGAAACCTTGTCGGCCACGCTCTCCGGCCTGCCGGCGGGGGCAACGCTGGCCCTTGCGGACGGCACGGTTCTGACCTCCACGGATGCGGGCGATACCTTCGATCTGACATCAGATCAGCTTACGGGCATCACTTTGTCGGTGCCGGCGGATGCGACGGACTTCGATCTTTCCGTGACGGCAACGGCGACGGAAAACGACGGCGATACGGCCAGTGTCAGTACCTCTGTCAGCGTTGACGTGCCGGAACCGGAAGGTCCGGACTTGACCGTTACCGATGCGCAAGGTGATGAAGATACGGCGATTACGCTGAACATTGCGGCTGCCTTCGAAGGCGGTGGCGGTGAAGAGGTTTCCGGTTCCTTCTACCTGCTGGAAGAAGGATCTGATTCCATCGTTCGGATCAATCTGGATGGGTCGGCCGAAGAAGTCGTCACGCAGGAAGAAATCAAGGCCGCGACCGGTGAAAACAACGCCGATTTCGACAATCAGGGTGTTGCGACCGACGCTTCGGGCAACATCTTCTTCACCGAGCTTGAAAGTGAATCCCTGCTGATGAAGCCGGCCGACGGCGGCCCGGTGCAGGTTGTCGCGTCGGAAAGCGCCATTCGCGCCGCGACGGGTGAGGATGACGCCGATCTGGCCGGTATGACCATCGCCACGGACGGCAAGGTCTATATGGTCGATGACGAGAGCGACTCCCTTATTCAGGTCGATCCGGCAACGGGTGCGGTGACGGTCGTCGCCACACGTCAGGAACTGGATGATCTGGCGGGTATTCGCGATGTCGATCTTGAAGGTGGCATCGTCGCTGGACCGGACGGCAAGGTGCATTTCGTTTCCGCAGGCGATCCGCAGGCTGTATTCTCGTTCGATACGGCCACCGGCGAGCCTTCGGTTCTGGCCAAGAGCGACGATTGCGAATGGAGCGACCTGGACGGCTATATCACCATGACGCCGGATGGCGACGTGGTGATCGTCGATGAATCCTGGGACGGTAACAGTTCTCAAGACGCCATCTACATCATCGATGCCGATACCGGTGAATCCGAAGTTCTTGTTTCCAACGCCCAATTGCGGGCCGCGGCCGGCGGTGAAGTCGACCTGGAAGGCGGAATTTCGTTCGATGCCGACGGCAACCTTTATGTCGCCGAAGAACGCACCGACACGATTTATAAGTTCGATGCCGACGGTAACGGCGGCGTTGACGGGGATTCCGGCTCGGTCTTCGTTTCCAAGAGCGACCTCAGCGACTTGGTCGGCCAGGATGCGGACCTCGAAGGCGGCATGTTCTTTGCCCAGATGATCACCGAAGGTAACGGCGATCTCTCGATCTCTATCTCCGACATTCCGGAAGGCGCGGTGCTGGCCGTCGGCGGTCAACCGGTAACGGTCACCGATGGTACGGCGGAACTGACAGCTGATCAGCTTTCGAACCTTACGATCACGCCGCCGCTCGATTCGGATGAAGATTTCTCGCTGACGATCACCGCCACGGGTACGGCGGCGAACGGTCAGGAAGTCTCTTCGACGGCCAGTATGGCGGTCACCGTCGATGCCGTGGCCGATGCCCCCAATGTGACGGCAGAGGATGCGTCCGGCGTTGAAGATCAGCCGGTCGATCTGGACATCACGGCTCAGTTGAGTGATCTGGACGGCTCGGAAAGCATCACCGGGATCACGATCTCTGGTGTGCCTGCGGGGGCGACGCTCAACAATGGCACCTATGATGAAGGAAGCGATACCTGGACACTGCAGCCTGCCGATTTGGTCGACCTGCAGTTGAATCCGGCATCCAATTCCAACGAGGACTTCCAACTGACCATCACTGCCACGTCCCAGGAAGCGGACGGCGGCGATACGGCTGTTGGTACGGTCACCATGGATGTGGATGTTGCTGGAGTGGTCGATGACTTTACCTTCACGACCGAAGATGCCGAAGGTGAAGCTGGTACGACGATGCCGTTGAATATCGATGTCGGCCTGACCGATCTCGACGGTTCGGAAACAGTCAGTGTCACGATCGGCGGTATCCCGGATGGGGCAACGCTCAACAACGGCCAGAACAATGGCGACGGGTCTTGGACCTTGACCGGCGATGACCTTGAGGGCCTGACCATCACGTTGCCTGAAACGGGTTCCAGCGAAGGTGGCGGTGAGCCGCAGACGCTATATTCCCAGGACTTCAACAGCCAATGGGATGGCCAGACGGCTGATTGGGGTGAAAACGGATTCACCTCGACCGGCGGCCAATGGGGTGACGATGACCGCACGGCCGTTGACGGCGACCGGTTCGAATTCCAAAACCCGACAGGCGGTGATATTTCCACTTGGTCGAGTGCCGAGATTGATATCACCGGTCAGGAAGACGTGTCCTTCACCTTCGATCTCAAGGGTTATGGCGATCTGGATACCGGCGGCAGTTATGGCGACTACGTCAAGGTGATTGCCGTGGTCGATGGTGTCGAACACGAACTGACGACCCAGCACGGCGACGTGGACGACTGGACGAACATCACCCTGGATAACATTCCCGAGGGCGAATCCCTGGTCATCAAGATGGAAGTCAAAACCACGGGAAGCGACGAGAAATACAAGATCGACAACTTGGAGGTTACTGGCACGCCAGCAACAGAGGAGCCGCTGGAAAGCTTCCAACTGACCGTGGATACGACGGTTACGGAAAATGACGGTGCTTCGGTGACCGAGTCCAAAACCCTGGACGTCACTGTTAATAGCGATGATGAAGCTTCCGATCCGACGCTCACGGTTGCACCGGCCTCCGGCGACGAAGATACAGCCATTGCACTGGATATCTCGGCGGCCCTGACGGATACGGACGGCTCGGAAACGCTCAGCGTGACGCTTTCCGGTATTCCGGACGGTGCGGAGCTTCGTGCCGGCGGGCAGCTTCTGTCGGTTGCGAACGGTGAAATCACCTTTGCGGACGGTGTTGTGCCGTCCGACCTGACCGTCACGCCGCCGACCAATTCGGACGGTGACTTCCAACTTACGGTCGCGGCGACCTCGACGGAAGAAAACGGCGGTGCGACCTCGACCACCACATCGACGATCAACGTTGCCGTCGATGCCGTTGCCGACCAGCCTGTCATCACCAGCGTGACCATCGGTGAGCCGGTCGTCACGGAAGGTGCGGAAGGCGACGGGGAAACCGTGACCATCAGTTCCGCCAACTTCGGCGAAACCGATGCCGGCTTTACGGTGACGGCGCGGACAATCAATTCCAACGGCAGCCTGTCCGATGCCTCGGAAGACAACGTTTCGACCAATGGCTCGCCTTTGGGCTTCGGTGTTGCGGGCGATGCGTCCGGCGCCGACAGCGAACTGGGCTATGACAGTGACCATGACGTGTCAGAAGAATTGATCGTCACCTTCGACGATGACGTGTCCTCGGTCGACGTGGCCTTTGCCTGGATGCATTCGGGTGAACAGGCGAGCTTCACGCTCTATCGTGACGGCGTCGCCGTGGGTACGGGTATTGTCAACGGTGTGACCGACAACATCGATGATCCGGTTACTCTCAGCACCACGGACGGCGGCACGTTCGATCAGATCGTGTTCTCTGCGCCGAGCGATGACGATGACTTCCTCATCAACTCGATCAGTTTCGAGACAGGTGGCGAAGCCACGCCGGATGTGGCCGAATATCCCATCGAGATTGCGGCCAACCTGATCGATATCGACGGATCGGAAGACCTTTCCGTGACCATCGGCGGCATTCCTTCGGGGGCGACCCTGTCGGCGGGAACCGACAACGGCGACGGCACATGGACCGTCGGCGGTGACGCTCTCAGCGGTTTGAGCTTGTCCGTACCGTTCGAGGATGAAATCGAAGCCTTCGACCTGACCTTTACGGCGACGGCGACCGAGCAATCCAATGACGATACGTCAGCCTCATCCACGATCACCGCCACGGCGCCGGCCGCGGTGGTCGAGGAACCGGCGGCGGGTGACGTCGCGGTAACGGCGGCCATTGGCGAAGGTACGATCAGCGAAGCCGATGACGCGATTGTCTACGACCTTGATATTTCGGCTTCGGTCGATGGCGAGCCGGCGGGTGAGGATGCGACAATAACCGTGTCGGGCATCCCCACGGGCGTCACGCTTTCGGCAGGTACCGATAATGGTGACGGTTCTTACAGCCTGTCGCCGGCTCAGTTGGGCGGGCTGCAGATGCTGGTGTCCGACGCCGTATCGGCTGACTTCTCATTGGCGGTTACGGCTTCTCAGGGTGATCAGGTCTCGGCCGTGGATAATGTCTTGGCCGAGGTTGATCCTTCCTTGTTCCTGGAAATCGGCGAAGAAGACTTCGACAACGATCATCTTACGCAGAACGACAGCAGCGCCGATGATTGGACCGGTAATTACCAGGAAGAAACCAAGTATGGCAGCCGCAAGAACGACGAGCTTGATTCGGGCGGCGGCGGCGACACGCTGTACGGCGGTGCCGGCAACGATGAGCTTTCCGGCAGCTGGGGCGAAGACACGCTTTACGGCGGTTCCGGTAAGGACGAGCTTGAAGGCGGCAGCCAGGACGACGTTCTTTACGGCGGTTCGGGCAACGATGAGCTTGAAGGCGACTCCGGTGCCGATACGCTTCATGGCGGTTCCGGCAACGACGAAATCGAAGGCGGGAGCCAGGACGATCTGATCTACGGCGGTTCCGGTAACGACGAAATCGATGCCGGGTCGGACGACGATACGGTCTACGGCGGTGCCGGTAATGACGAGATCGACGGCGATAGCGGCAACGACATCATTTACGGCGGTACCGGTAACGACGAGATCGATGGCGGTTCGGGCCATGACTTCGTTCACGGCGGCGCCGGTAACGATGAGATCGAAGGTGGGTCCGGATCCGACACACTTTACGGCGGTTCCGGTAACGATGAGATCGAAGGCGGCTATGACGCGGACGCCCTGTTCGGCGGTCTGGGTGACGACTTCCTGGACGGCGGCAGCGGAAATGACGTGCTGGTCGGCGGTGCGGGTAACGACACCTTGGAAGGTGGTGACGGCAGTGACACCTTCATCTTCGACGCCGACAGCGGCCATGATATCATCGAAGACATCATGATGCAGGACACGCTTGAATTCCAAGGCGAGGAATTCGACATGAACGATATGATCTTCTCGGAGAACGATGAGGGTGATGCGGTCATCTCCTTCGCGGGCAAGGACGACCAGTCGGTGACCCTGAAGGGCGTCAAGTACGACGACCTGGACACCAACGGCGACGGCGACGCGTCGGAAGGCTACTCCATCACTCAGAACGACGATGGGTTCTCCGTGAATATCGACGAAACCTGACCTCACCCCCCTCTAGATCAGGTGACTTCCGGGCCGGGCGTGGTTAAGCGTCCGGCCCTTTTTCTATCGGGCTTGGCTCGCGTGCGCAGGATGCCCCCTGTAATTCAACAAGGAGGGAGTAGGGGAGGAAGGCCGGTCTCTCTATAGTCCGGCGTGCCCGATTAAAGTTCCGGTTTGTCGGATTCAGGGGGATCGCGGAAGTGCGCCCATTTTTCGATGCCGCCCCGGTTTTCCAGGAAGTTCATCAGGGCGCTGACCGGGCGGTGATCGAACTTGCTGCCTGTTTCCTGCATCAGAATATCGATCACCTTGCGGAACTCCATGGCGGGGCGCCATGCCCGGGCGCTGGCCATGCCGACGAAGGCATTGGCGACGGCCAGAACCTGGGCCGTCGGAATGATACGGTCGCCCGAAATGTGGAACCGCCCCGTCCCATCCCAGTTTTCGCCCATGTGCAGGACCGTTTTGACCACCGGGCCTTCGAAGGTCACGTCCTTCAAAAGGTCGGCGGTGACCAGATAAGTCGAAGCCAGAAGTTCACGCTCTTCGTCGGTCAGGTTGCCTGTCTTGGTCAGGACTTCCGGCGGTACGAATATCTTGCCCAGGTTCATCAGGCTGCCGGCGATATCGACCGTATGGGTTTCCAATTCGGAAAGACCCATTTCTTCCGCGATTTCGCGTGCAACTTCGGCCGTGCGGGCCGAATGGTGGGCGGAATAAGGATCCCGGCGGTCGACCACGCTGACCAGGGTGTCGATCAACTGGCGCATCATGCGCTCTGACCGGCGCCGTTCCCGCGACAGTTCTGAAATATCTTCCAGCACCATCAGAACACCCGGCGGATAATCCCGGTCTCCCTTGAGGGGGATATGGTCCGACTTGATGACGTGGATCGCATTGATGTCGTCGGGATCGGCATCGGGATCGGTGAAGCTGGAAATATGCTGTTCGCGTTCGAACGTACGTAGAACGCCGTTGTTGATTTCCGCCAGACGTTGGGCTTTTACCGGGCCCATTACGCTGGCCATGGTCTTACCCATCATGTCGTCCGTACTGATCCCGGCGGCATCCGCCGCGGTGGCGTTGGAAAAGGTGTAGATCGTGTTGCCGTCGACGGCGACGATCTCCGTCGGTTGGCTGTCCGTCACCACCTTCATGAACTTGGACATGTTGGAAAACCGTTCCAACGCGACCTTCATGTCGGCCATGGCCTGCTTGGCGCGGACGGATGCGCCATGCGCCCAAACGGCAAAGAAGGATACGGAAACGCCGCCGATGATCAGCAACAGGACGATCAGGGTCGTGCGCAGGCGTGTTTCCGTCGATGCCAGGGCTTCTTCCGTGGATACCTTGCGGACCAGGACCCAGCTCGGCACGCTGACGATGGGACGTGACGTGACCAGAACTTCCGTTCCCGCATAATCGCGTTTCTGTTCGAACCCGCCGGTCTTTTCCAGGGCGAAGGCGGATGCCAGATCAGGCGTTTCCATCGCCATTTGGCGCTCGAAAGCAGCCGTGCCGTCGGCCAGCGGCGTCAGGTATTCGACGGCGTTGCCGGCCTTGCGGACGATGAAGCTTTCCGATGTCTTGGACAGTTCCCCCGGCTGTTTCAGGCGTTTGTACAGATCGTCGGTGACGATCTTGATGCCGATCACGGCGCCGATGGCTTTCGCGCCTGCTCCTTCCTGCAGTTTGAAGACGGGCAGCACGAACCCCATGGTGGGCTCGTTGGTCGGGCCCTTGAAGATATCGATGACCGCCGGATCGCCCTGCAGGGCCTGACGGGCGGCATCCCGGATACGTTTGTTCAAGGGCGGCATGTCCGGTGTGGACACAATGGCATTCAGGTTGGTATCGACCAGGCCGATTCCGGCAACGCCGGGCCGCTCGATATTGGCCGCGACCTCGCCCACGGGAGGCGGGGCCTTGAAGCCCGTGCGTTCCGCCGTGGCGATCAATAGATTGCGCAGGAAACCGACCGATGCGGCGCTGCTGCCGGCACCGTCCAGTGAATCCAGGGAATCCGAAGGGGCTGCCGGTGTGGGGGTGGAATCCGGCGCCGATTTGCTGCCATCGGTCAATTCAGAGGATAAGGCGTCGCCCAATTCGCTGTCCAACGAGCCCAGGGACGGAATGGCGGTAACGCCGGCGGCGCCCTGACCGGTGCTTGCGTCCTGATTGCTGCCGGCGGAAGCATCGGAAAGATAAAGCTGGAGCGAGGCGTTTTGCGTCAGTTCACGCATGTGGCCGAACTGTTCTTCGATCCAGCTGTTGACGGCAGCCGCGCGGAAATCGGCGACAATGCCCAGGCGCACCTGCCAGTTCAGGCGGTCGCGGTCGCGTTCCTTGTCGATGAACTGAAGCGTGAAGTAGATCGATACGGCGATGGCTGCGGCGGCGGCGAGCAAAATCCCGACCGCGACCTTGTTGAATTCGCGCTTCGCCTTCTTCGGCTTGTCCTCGTCCGTCGGGGGCTCCCCCTCGGCCGCTTGATTTTCGGCTGTTTCCGCCATGGTGCTCCCTTAACAGGCGGCTTCCCTTTGTCGTTCGGGGCATATTAGAGACTTAACCCCTTGCAGCAAAGACGTTTTCAGCCCATGTGATCGCTATCATGGTTTGTTGTTGCTGCTTTGGTTAGGGTGCTGATCGTCCGTGTTGGCGGACATCAACAGGCGGGGTATAATTTGGGCCCGATCCCAAAACGGATGCTGGTGGATTGATGTCGGTAAAATTTTTGCGGCACCTTCGTATCTTGATCCTGGCATCGGCCATGGTCGCGGCCTTGCCCATGGTCGAGCTGAACGCTGCGCCGCAACCCAGTTTTTTCAACACCAAGGAAGTCCAATCCAGCGACCTTAAGGCCTTTACCAAATGGCTTGGGGCATTGGACCGGTTTACCAAGGCGCGAAAAAGCAACCAGCCCCTGAAATGCTACCCCGGACCGGGGAAGATGCAGATCTGCGGCAATGCGGAATGGGTCAATTTCCTGAAAAGCGTCAAGGATAAGAATAAGTTGGACCAGTTGCGCCAAGTCAACGAGCGCATGAACAAGGCGACGTATATCCAGGATAAGAACAACTGGGGTCAGAACGACTATTGGGCAACCCCGCAGGAATTCATGGCGCGGTTCGGCGATTGCGAAGACTACGCGATCATGAAGTACCTGTCGCTGCGCATGCTGGGCTGGGATGACAACGATCTGCGCGTCGTCGTGGTCAAGGATCTGAACTTGAAGGTCGGGCACGCCATTCTGGTCGTCTATATGACGGCGAAATCAGGTCAGCGAATTCCCCTGGTCCTGGATAATCAGATCGCTTCGGTGGTCAAGGCGTCATCGATCCGCCATTACCAGCCGGTTTTTTCCATCAATCAGAAACATTGGTGGCGTCATCTGGGGTAGCCGGATGACCTGCCTGCAATAATTGAATTGCCGGTCCGATATGGCGGCTAGGTGCGGCGTGGGCCCTGCCGTCGCGGGCCCTGACGGCGCGGTTCCTGGCGCCGGTCATCCGTGCGTCGGTCGTCTTCGCCTGCCGGCGGCCCGTCATCCGATTGGCGCCGGTCGCTTTCGCGGCGTTCGTCATTACGGCGGTCGCTATCGCGCCTGTCATCGCTTTTGCGACGTTCGTCGTCGTCCGGCATGATGTTCGTTTCCTTTTCTATTGCCCATGACCTAGGTTCATTTTTTGTCATATTACCTTAGAAAAATCACCCCCGGCCACCAAGGATTTCTAGTGGTTCGCGGCGAGTTGGGATAAAACACGGCCCATGACAGACAGCCAAAACCTGCCCGAGCCGGTGGCCCGCCGCCGGACCTTCGCCATCATCTCGCATCCCGACGCCGGTAAGACGACACTGACGGAAAAACTGCTGCTGTTCGGTGGGGCCATTCAGGAAGCGGGTGCCGTGAAGGCGCGCGGCGAGCGCCGCCGTGCACGTTCGGACTGGATGAAGGTGGAACGCGAACGCGGCATTTCGGTCGCGTCCTCCGTGATGACCTTCGATTACGAAGGAAAGACCTTCAACCTGCTGGACACGCCTGGCCACGAAGATTTTTCGGAAGATACCTACCGCACGTTGACCGCCGTCGACAGTGCGGTCATGGTGATCGACGCAGCCAAGGGGATCGAGGCTCAGACCCGAAAATTGTTCGAAGTCTGCCGCCTGCGTAACGTGCCGATCATCACCTTCATCAACAAGATGGACCGCGAAGCGCGCGATCCGTTCGATCTGATGGACGAGATCGAACAAGCCTTGGCGCTGGATATCACGCCGGCCAGCTGGCCCATCGGCATGGGCCGGAATTTCCTGGGCTGTTACGATTTGTTCAAGGACCGCCTGGTGCTGTTGTCCCGGTCCAAGGGTGAACGGCCGGACGAGGGCGAGCCCTGCGAAGGGCTGGAAGACCCGCGTCTTGACGCGGCCTTGCCGGACAATGCGGTCAAGCAGCTTCGTGAAGAGGTCGAAATGGCGCGCGGCCTGATGCCCGAATTCGATATCGAGGCCTATCGCCAAGGCAACATGACGCCGGTCTTTTTCGGCAGCGCGTTGAACAATTTCGGCGTGCGCGAGGTGCTTCAAGGCTTGGGTGAATTAGCGCCGCCGCCGCGCCACCAACATACCCGCGACCGCGACATCGATCCGTCGGAAGACAAGGTTTCGGGATTTGTGTTCAAGATTCAGGCGAACATGGACCCCAAGCACCGCGACCGCATCGCGTTCGTGCGGCTGTGCGCGGGTAAGTTCACGCGCGGCATGAAGATGAAGCATGTCCGCACGCAGAAAACCCTGAATATCCATAACCCGGTGCTGTTCCTGGCGCGGGACCGGGAACTGGCCGAGGAAGCCTGGGCCGGCGACATCATCGGCATTCCCAACCACGGCAACCTGCGCATCGGCGATGCCCTGACCGAGGGCGAGGATCTGGTCTTTACCGGCATTCCCAATTTCGCGCCGGAATTGCTGCAAAAGGTCCGCCCGGCCGACCCCTTGCGTGCCAAGCACCTGGGCAAGGCCTTGCAGCAACTGGCGGAAGAAGGCGTCGGCCGCGTGTTCAAACCGACCGTCGGCGCCGATTGGATCGTCGGCGTGGTCGGCGGCCTGCAGTTCGATGTCCTGGCTGATCGGATTCGAACGGAATACGATGTGCCCGTGCATTTCGAGCCGACGGAGCTTTACACCGCCCGTTGGGTCGATGCCGATAACCCGGCAGATATGAAAGCTTTCCTGGATGCCAATCAGGCCAGCATGGCCCAGGACCACGAAGGCACGCCTGTGTTCATGGCGCGCAATGCCTGGCATTTGAACCACACGCAGGAAAATGCGCCCGGCATCCAATTTCACCGGACCAAGGAAAACGCCGGCGAGTTATGAACGACGGAGCCAAAACCTGGGGCCCGCCTGCGGCCAAGATGCGCCTGACGTCCGAACAAAAGGCGGCGGGGATTGCGCGTATTCTTGCCGAACGCCCCATAGGCGTGCCGTTCCGGGTCTTCGCCTTCGGCTCGCTTATGTGGAATCCGGAATGCCGGGTCGTTTCGACATTTGCCGCCACGGTGCATGATCACCAGCGGCGGTTCCAGATTTGGTCGACCCGCGCGCGCGGCACGACGGAACGCCCGGGTCTGGGGCTTTGTCTTGTGCCGGAAAAAGGGGAGTCATGTCAGAGGCTGGTTCTGGAACTGGACGAAGACCACCTGGACGAGGATTTGGTGCGTCTGTGGGACCGCGAGCAGAACTCCGGCGTCTACAAGCCCATGTGGATAGAGGCCCAAGGGATCGATGGCCCTGTCGAGGTCATGACCTTTGTCGTCATTCCCGATCATCCCCATTTCGTGCCCCCCATGCCGCAGGATGCCATGGCGGAAATCATGTGCCAGGCGGCAGGACGTTACGGCACCAATCACGATTATCTGGTCAGGTTGCTGGAAACCATGGATGCCCTGGGGGCGGATGACCCGCAGTTGGCCGAATTGGACGCCTGTATCCGTTCCAAACGCGCGTCTTAGGCATCACGCCGCATACTCACCGACCGTCACATAAAGTTGAATTCACTTGAATTCGTCTGCCGTGACCTCTGTGTCATAGATGTTCTCAAGGTTTCGCGACCTTCGGCTTTACTGTTGATCAGAAACGGAGAACTTTCATGAAACGTACGATGACTGCTGCGGCGGTTGTTGCCGGCGCCATCGCCGCCGCGACGACCGGTTTTGCCTCTTCCGACGCCCAGGCTGCCGCCAAGGAAAAATGCTTCGGCGTGGCTCTTGCGGGCAAGAACGATTGCGCGGCCGGGCCGGGCACCACCTGCGCCGGGACGTCCAAGGTCGATTACCAGGGTAACGCCTGGGTGCTGGTGCCCAAGGGCAGCTGCGAGAAAATGGAACTTCCGGGTGACCGAGAAGGCAGCCTGACGCCCCTTAAACGCGACCTACCCAGCTAATTGTGAAACCGGGCGGAGCGCGAAAATGACGACCGCCGGCCGACACATGACTTCCGGTTGCGGGGCCGGCTTAAAGCCGGCCCATTACCGCGATATATTGCAAGGGGAACCGGCCGTCGGCTGGTTCGAAGTTCATCCTGAAAATTACATGGGTGCCGGCGGACCGCCCCATGCCTATCTGACGGAAATCCGGCAGCGCCATGCCCTAAGCCTGCACGGCGTCGGCTTGTCGATCGGCGGTCCCGATCCACTGGACCGGGCCCATCTGGACCGTTTCAAGACCCTGGTCGATCGGTATGAACCGGCGCTGGTGTCCGAACATTTGGCTTGGTCGACCCACCAGGGCCAGTACTTCAACGACCTGCTGGCGCTGCCCTATTCGCAGGAAACGCTGAACTTGGTCTCGGATCACGTCGATCAGGTGCAGGAACACCTTGGTCAGCGCATTCTTTTGGAAAACCCGTCCACATACGTCCGGTTCAAAGACAGCACCATGGACGAGGTTTCATTTCTCAAGGACGTTGCCGGGCGCACGGGCTGTGGGTTGCTGCTGGACATCAACAACGTCTTCGTCTCCTGCACCAATCAAGGAGAAAGCCCGGAAAGCTATCTTGACGGTTTCCCCTTTGATCTTGTGGGCGAAGTGCATCTTGCGGGCCATGCCGCCGATGAGGGCGGCGACCAGCGTCTTCTGATCGACACCCACGACCGCCCCGTTTCCGATCCCGTATGGGCGCTTTACAGGCGGGTGATCGGGCAGACGGGTGTGCTTCCGACCTTGATCGAATGGGATTCGGATATCCCCGAATGGCAGGTTCTGGTGGGCGAAGTCGCCCGTGCGGATTCCATCCTTGCCGCCGCGTCATCGGATGAAGGCGCGCGCCATGTGGCATGATACGGCCGGTCAATTCGCAAGGTCCCTGATCGATCCGTGCCGTGCCGTGCCGGACGGGTTAACGGGTGATTCCGCGCGCTTCAATGTGTACCGCAATAATGTGGCGGTTGGGCTGCGCGATATTCTGGGCGAGACATTCCCCGTTGTCCGGGACCTGGTGGGCGACGAATTCTTTTCCGCAATGGCGCGGGCGTTCGGTCAGGTCTCACCGCCACGTTCACCCGTGTTGATCGAATATGGCGGCGGATTTGCCGATTTTATCGACGGGTTCGAGCCGGCGCGACCACTGCCGTATCTTGCGGATGTCGCGCGCCTGGAATGGGCATGGCACGAATCCTATCACGCCGCCGATGCAGAACCGATGAGCATTGATGTGCTGACAGACCGCAACCCGTCAGACATTGAAAATCTGCATTTTCAGGTTCACCCGTCATTGCGGTTGATGCGCTCTGACTGGCCGGTCGCATCGATCTGGCAGGCGCATCAGGCGGACACGACATCCGATCTGTCTTCGTTGCCCAAGGGGGGTGAGCAGATCATGGTCGTGCGCCCCTATTTGTCGGTCGAGGTCCGGAGCCTGGAGCCGGCGGCATTTGAATTTGCCGAACGGGTGGCATCGGGGGCGCCGCTGGGCCGGGTTTTGGAAGATTTGGGCGATCATCCGGAATGGGATGCATCGGCCTGTCTGGGGGCTTTGTTCGACGTGGGGGCGGTGTGCCGGGTCGTCTGAACCGGTCAAAAATAAAGGGGTCAAAACCATGTTCACCAGAATGCTTCAATCCATACACGATCAGGTGTTTTCCATGGTCGAACGGATCGCGGGGGATTGGTTTCTCGGCCTGTCCGCGCGCTTGGTGTTTTCCAGCGTCCTGTTGGTGTTCTTTCTGAACTCGGCGATGACCAAGCTGGGATCGGGATTTTCGGGGCTGTTCATACCCGGTGCGAAGGCCTATGCCCAGATTTTGCCTTCAATCGCCGAATCCGTATCCTATGACACCGAGCAGATCGCCTTCATCCCCTGGGGCCTGATCGTGTTCATGGGAACCTACGCGGAAATGATTCTGCCGTGTTTGATCCTGGTCGGGCTTTTTACCCGCTTGGCCAGTCTCGCAATGATCGGGTTCATCGCGGTCATGTCCTTCGTGGATGTGCGGTTCCACGGCCTGGATGCCAAATCCGTGGGCAGCCTGTTCGACCGTATGCCCGATGCGATCATCAGCGACCAGCGCCTGATGTGGGTGTTTCCGCTGATCTATCTGGTGGTGCGGGGGGCGGGGGCGGTTTCCCTGGATGCAGTTTTGGCGCGGCGCCGGGGTTAAGAGGCGGCTTTGCCCTTCAGCACTTTCTCACGGTGATAAATATAGATACCCGATCCGGCGATCACGGCGGCGCCGGCGATGGTCCAGCCGTCCGGCCATTCCCCAAAAATCAGCAGCCCATAAGTCGCGGCCCAGATCAGGTTCGTATAGGTGAAGGGGGCGACGGTTGCGGCCGGTGCCAGGGTGAACGCCTTGATCAGCGCGAAATGGCCGATCGTGCCGAAACCGCCGGCCGCCGCCAACAGCAGCCAGCCTTCGGCCGGCAGCGGGGTCCAATGAAAAGGCACGGCAGCACTCATGATCAGCGCACCCAGAAGCGCTGAATAGCAGAGCGTCGTCAGCACGCTTTCGCTATGGCTGAGAAAGCGGGTCGAGACTTGGTAAAATCCATGGGCGACCGCCGCCAGCAAAGGCAGCAAGGCGGCCAATTGCATGGCGTCTCCGCCGGGCCGGATGATGACCATGGCACCGGCGAAACCGATGACCACACCGGCCCAACGCCGGGGTCCGACTTTTTCCCGCAACAACGGCACGGAAAGGGCCGTGACGACCAGCGGGGTCAACATCATGATCGCACTGGCTTCGGCCAGCGGCACGAATTTCAGGCCGGAAAAATACAGCGCCGTGGTCACCAGCAACAATAGAGAGCGGATCATCTGAAGGCGCAGGTTGGCCGTCACCATCAGGCGGCGCAGCTGCGGTGCCAGAATGACGGCCAGGATCACGACCTGAAAGAAATACCTGCCCCAGACGACCTGGACCACGGAATGGGTCTGCACCAAATGTTTGGCCATGGTGTCCATGGTGACGAAGCAGGCCATGGCGACCGTCATCCACAGAACGCCCTGACCGATCTGTCCTTCGCCGGACGCGTCCGGTTCTGGGTGGGAAGGGTCGGATCGAGGTGTCGGAGTGGCCATTGTCGGTCCTTGGAACAGGGAGCCTCTGTCATGGCCTGCAACGCTGCCGCCGTCAACAATGCCGATGATGACACGTGTTCACGATTTGCTGGCGGACCTTTCGCGGTACCAGACGTAAAGCCCGGCCCCGACGATCATTGCGGCGCCGGTGACGGCCCAGCCATCCGGTTGTTCGCCGAACAGGAACAATCCGACCGCGGCGGCCCATATGAGATAGGAATAGGTATAGGGGGCGACAACCGCCGCCGGTGCAAGTCCCAGGGCCTGTATCAGGGCGTATTCGGCGACCAGACCGGCAAGCCCCGCCGCCGTCAGCAATGCCCAGTGCGAGGGCTCCAGAGGCGTCCAATGGAACGGTACGACAGGCGTCATGATCAAGGTGCAGAACAGCACGCTGTAGGTCAGCGTGGTCAACACGCCGTCATCGCGGGAAACGAAGCGGGTGACGACCTGATAGAACCCGTGCAGCACGGCGGCGGCCAGCGGAAATAACGCGGCGATCTGCATGGCGTCCGAACCGGGGCGCATGATGATCATGGCGCCCAGGAACCCGGCGCCGACACCAATCCACCGCCGAATGCCGACGCGTTCGCCCAGGAACGGCACGGCCAATGCCGTAAACGCAAGCGGCGACAGCATGGCGATGGCGCCTGCTTCGGCCAGGGGGACATAACGCAGGCCTGTTACGAAACAGACCGATGTGGCGACCAGGAATAACGCCCGCAAGGCCTGCAGACCCGGACGTTGAGATTTTAAAAGACGCGGCAGACGCGGCGCCAGGACAGCGCACAGAGCCACGGCCTGAACCATGTAGAGGCCCCAGACGACCTGCAGCGGCGCTTGTGTCAGGACCAGTTGTTTCGACAGGGCGTCCATGGCCACGAAGAACAGCATGGACGCCAGCATGAACAGGATGCCCAGGCGCAGGTCGGGTGTTGCGGTCACATTGCCCGGGGAGGGCGGCGGTTCTGCAATCATCGGCTGAAATCGTACCCAAGGCATTGAATGGTCCGTTTAGTTTCCGGTGCGGTGCGAATGCGGTCAATGGCGCCCTTTGCGTAACTGTCATGCCGAAAGGTCGGGAATGGAGAATTCGTTGTTCCCGGCAAGCCCCGGCGGGGTACAAGGGCTGCCATGTACGAAGCCCCCATTCCCCCCGGCGAAACTTGGTTTCTGGCCCGACTGCGCCGTCATGTAAGCGAACTGGCCCGGTTGGCCGGGCCGACCATTATTTCACGCCTCGGCGTGCTGATGATCGCACAGGTCGATGCCATCATGGTCGGCCATGCGGCCACGACCGAACTTGCCTATCTCAACATCGGCAACGCCGTGGTCATCAACATCATCGTCGCCTGCATGGGGCTGTTGATGGGGACCCTGGTGATGACTTCCAACGCCTTTGGGGCGGAAAATTACCGCGCCTGCGGGGCTGCCTGGCGGCAGTCACTTCCCATGGCGTTCGGATTGGGGCTGATCGGCTTCACCCTCGCCTGGCAGGGCCGGGACTTGATGGAAATTTTGGGCCAGACCGGTGACCTGGCGGCGGGCAGCGGTTCCGTCGCGCAGATCATGGGGTTCGGTGTGTTGCCGGTTTTGCTGTTCCTGACCGCCAATTTCTTCCTTGAAGGGCTGCGCCGTCCCATGCCGGGCATGGTGCTGATGCTGTTGGGGAATTTATTGAACGTGGGGCTCAACTGGATATTGATCTACGGCGCCGGGTCCGTTCCCGCCATGGGGGCGGAAGGGGCCGCCTGGGCGACGACGGCCGTGCGCTGGGCACTTGGTCTTTCAATTCTGGCCTATGTCTGGTGGCTGCCGGACCGGGATACATTCGCCATCCGCAAACCGGCCCCGGACCCGGCCGCGGGGCGCATCCAGCGCAAGATCGGGTACGGCACGGGCCTGGGCATGGGGGCGGAATCGGCGGCTTTTACCGCCATGATCCTGTTCGCCGGATGGATCGGTGCTTTGGAAGCGGCGGCCTACGGCATCGCTTTTAACCTGATGGCGCTGTTCTTCATGGTGGCGATCGGAGTTGGCGGGGCGACGTCCGTGCGTGTCGGCATCGCCTTCGGGCGGCGTGATCGGGCCGATCTGGAGTTGGCGGGGTGGACCGGTCTGGGGGCGAACACGGTGCTCGCGGCCTGTTTCGGGCTGTTCATTTTCTTTCAGGCGGATTTGCTGGTGTCGTTCTATACGACCGATCCGGCCTTGATCCCCATTGCCCGATCCCTGGTTGTCGTCGTTGCGGGCGTTCTGGTCCTGGACGGAGCACAGGCGGTGATGGCGCAGGCCCTGCGCGGGCGCCGCGACGTCTGGGTGCCCATGAGCTGTCAGATCGTCAGTTACCTGGGGGTGATGGTCCCGGTCGCCTATACGGTGTCGATCCCGCTGGGCTACGGCGTCGAAGGCTTGATTTGGACCGTCATGGGGGCCAGCGCGATATCGCTTTCGCTGCTGGCGGGGCGGTTCCGCTGGCTGGCGCGCCAACTGCTCGATTAAGGTTTTCAGGGCTCAGGCGCAATCGACGCAGGTCGGCACGGTCGGATCATGGTCCAGACGCTTGGCCGGAATTTCCTCGCCGCAGGACACGCAGTATCCGAAATCGCCCGCATCCATGCGGTCCAAGGCGGCCTGGGCGCGCATTTTCTCGGACCGGCGGCGTTCGGCGGTAGCTTCCTGCATGGCCTGTACCTGCAGGGCATCCATGCGCGACAGGCGGCCCTGGGTCGTTTGATCCAGTTCCACGGGCTTGCGTGATTCCCGGGTGATGCTGTCGAGCTTTTCCAACTCGCCGATCAGGATTTCCAACCGGTCCCGGTATTTCGCAAGCTGCTTTTTGGTGAACGGGCTGCTCATGGCCCGATTCTAGCCCAGGCCGGGCCGGTCGTCAGCGCAGTTCTTCGACCGGGGTCACGCCCAGAACATCCAGGCCCGATGCGATCACCGTGGCCGTGGCATGAACCAGGGCCAGGCGGGCCGCCGTGAGATCGGGGGCGTCCTCCAACAAAAAGCGCAGGCTGGCGTCATCATTGCCCCTGTTCCACAAGGCATGGAAGGCCGATGCAAGATCATGCAGGTAGGTGGCGATGCGGTGGGGCTCATGGGCTTCGGCCGCCTGTTCGACCATGCGCGGCCATTGCGCCATGATCTTGATAAGGTCCAGTTCCGCCGGATCGGTCAGGGGGGACACGTCGGTGTCCTGTGGCCGCGCCTTTCCGCCCGGTGCCTGGCGCAGGACCGAATGGCAGCGCGCATGGGCGTATTGCACGTAAAACACCGGGTTTTCACGCGACTGTTCGACCGCTTTCACCAGATCGAATTCCATCTGGGAATCGTTCTTGCGTGTCAGCATCAAGAAACGCACCACGTCCTTGCCGACTTCGTCGATCAGATCGCGCAGGGTCACGAAATTGCCGGACCGCTTGGACATGCGCATGGGCTCGCCGTCCTTCATCAGGTGCACCATCTGGCACAGCTTGATGTCGAGTTCGGCCTTGCCCTCGGATACGGCCGTGACGGCGGCTTTCATGCGCTTCACATAGCCGCCGTGATCGGCGCCGAAGATGTCGATCATCTGGGTAAAGCCGCGCTTGTACTTATCCAGGTGGTTGGCGATATCGTTGGCGAAATAGGTCCAGGATCCGTCCGATTTTTTCAACGGGCGGTCCACGTCGTCGCCGAATTGGGTGGCGCGGAACAGGGATTGAGGGCGGGGTTCCCAGTCGTCGGGCGGGGGCTTGCCCTTGGGGGGCTCCAGCACGCCCGTATAAATCAGGTCGCGGTCGGACAGGGTCTTGTAGACTTCATCGACCGCGCCCGCGGCGACCAGCGCTTTTTCCGACGTGAAGACGTCTTGTTGCAAACCCAGGGCGGCCAGATCTTCGCGAACCTGAACCATCATGGCGTCTACAGCCGTTTCCCGGAAATGGGACAGCCAGTCGGCTTCGTCTGCGTCGCGCCATTTATCGCCGTCCGCTTGGGCGATGGCCTGTCCGACGGGGACAAGATAATCCCCCGGATACATTCCTTCGGGAATGTCGCCGATGTCTTCGCCCAAGGCTTCGCGGTAGCGCAGATGCGTGGACCGGGCCAGCACGTCGACCTGGGCACCGGCGTCGTTGATGTAATATTCGGTGGTGACGTCGAACCCGGCTTTCTTCAACAGCCGCGCCAGCACGTCGCCGACCACGGCGCCGCGGGCATGGGCGACATGAAGCGGGCCCGTGGGGTTGGCGGACACGTATTCGACGTTAACGCGGCCAGTGTTGGCCCCGAATGTGGAATCGCCGTAGGCGGGGCCCGCTTTCAGGATTTCCGCCAGACGCGCATGCCAGAACCCGTCGGCCAGCCGCAGATTGATGAAGCCGGGGCCGGCGACATCCGTTTCCGTGACGTCGTCGAGGGCGGCCAGGCGTTCGGCCAGTTTTTCCGCGATGTCGCGTGGTTTCATCTTGGCAGGCTTGGCCAACACCATGGCCGCATTGGTGGTGACGTCGCCATGGGCGGCTTCGCGTGGCGGTTCAACGGAAATGCGTGCGGTATCCAGGCCTTCGGGCAGCACACCGTCCCGGATCAGGGCGTCGATCTGGCGCGTTACTTCGGCCTGGAAATGCTGGAACAGGTTCATGGTGTGTCCGGTCCGGAAGGTCATAAGGGCGCCTGACAGCACTCACTGTGGCGCGCCGGGTTTGTCCCAGAATTGCCGGATGGGGTCAATAGGGGGCAATCAAGGGTAGGGGAGTGGAAAAGATGGTGCCGGCTGCAGGATTCGAACCCGCGACCCCCTGATTACAAATCAGGTGCTCTACCACCTGAGCTAAGCCGGCATGACGGCGGTCTCATTTCCGCGTCTTGCGCGCAACGTATACTCTTAAGTCCCGGGCGGCGACAAGCGTCCACCGTTATCGTGATCGTGATTATCTATGTGTCGTCAGCGGACAGGTCGCCGTTCCGCTGAATTCTCCGCAGCGCTTCATCCGTATACCAAACCACACCGACGATATGGTCGACCGAATGTCCGTCGTTGGAAAGGGGCATACGTAGGACCGTGTGCATATGGTCGAACCCCCGCTCGTGTATGAAGCCCAAGGTATCCGCGCTGGCTGTACGTTCGGTGCGGATTTCACTGTGCTGGTTGCGCAGGTCTTCGGCAAAGTCGCGGGGCGACATGTCATAGGGGCTGCGGCCAGTCATATCCGCCCCGTGAATTTCAGTCATCTTACTGCCCCAGTAGCGAAACCGGTTTTTCGACATGTCGTCGAAGACGTCGACGACCAGGGTCGTGGGCAGAACCTGCGGCGGGAGGTCGACAAGATTGAACTGGGGCCATGAGCACGCCAGTTCTTCGCCGCCGAGTCCGCGCCAATAATTCAGCACGGAAGTCAGCGGTTCCGTCAATTCGGCGAGTGTCATGCGTCGACGAAACATCGCCCCCCACTTCCCCCCAGAAGCAAAGCCCCCGGAATTGGGGGTGAATGTGTATATACGTATGTACGCGTATCAGGTTGTGCCGGGCAAGTCAGTCTTGCGGCGGGCCACTTCGTATAAGGTGATGGCCGCCGCGTTGGATAGGTTGAGGCTTTCCATGGTCGAACGGATGGGAATCCGGACCAGCAGATCGCAATGTTCCTTGACCAGGCGGCGCAGGCCGGCGCCTTCGGCACCCAGAACCAGGGCGACCCGGCCGGACAGGTCCGCTTCGGCCATCGGCCCGCCGGCCTCGCCATCCAGGCCGATGCACCAAAACCCGGCGCCTTTCAGTTGGTCAAGGGCCCGGCTCAGGTTCGTCGCCGTCACCAAAGGCACAGTTTCCAGGGCGCCCGAGGCCGCTTTGGCCAGGGTTCCCGTGACTTCGGGGGCGTTTTTGTCCTGAACGATCACCGCATCGGCCCCGAACGCCGCCGCCGAGCGCAAAATGGCGCCGATATTATGGGGATCCGTGGCCTGATCGAGAATCAGAACCAGCGCATTTTGGGCCTTTTCCGCTTCATTACAGATATCCTCGACTGCTTTTTCGGGCAGGGGCTGGACCAGCACGGCCAGGCCCTGATGCACGGCATCCCGGGGCAAAAGGGCGTCGATCTCGCGCCGGTCCAGGGTTTCCGGCTGCGGCCTGTCCGCCGGAATGTCCTTGGATTTAAGGGGGGCTGTGATTTCGTCGATCTGTCCCGGCGCCGCGATAATGCGGGAAATCTGCCGTTCCGGATTGCCAAGGGCGGCGAGAACAGCATGGCGGCCGTAAATCCAGGCCGCGCGGCTACCCTTGCGGGCGGTCTGTCCGTCGTCGGTTTTTGCCCGAAATCGGGACTTTGGGTGGGGCTTGCGCTTGCTCATGGGGCGATTTAACATGAAACCACAATTGAAGTCTGCTGGATGCCTCTCTTTTATTAAAGAGAAGGGGAGGGCCTGCGGACTATTTTACTGTGTTTTGGCGTTGACAACCGGTTGCAATTCCTCGTATTCCCTCGGTCCGTCCGGCGTACCGGCCGGGCAGATTCACTGCGGTGCTGCAAATATCCGGAATACGGGACCCAGGAGGGGTGCCCGAGTGGCTAAAGGGGACGGGCTGTAAACCCGTTGGCGTACGCCTACGTTGGTTCGAATCCAACCCCCTCCACCATCTCGTTACCGGGGTTGGCGATGTAACCGGGGCTTTGCTCCGATTTGTTGTGAGCCGATGCGGATTTCGGCGGTGATAAAGTGCATAGAGACTGAAGAGTACGAGTACGTAAAGGACGAATGATTTCAAGCCCCGGGAGGCTTGTGAGGCGCGCAACGTCAAGCGGGTGTAGCTCAATGGTAGAGCAGAAGCCTTCCAAGCTTACGACGGGGGTTCGATTCCCCTCACCCGCTCCAACCTCTTTATGGCGGCGTGACCCCGAAAGGGACTTTTAGGACTATTTCAAGGGCATCCTCGGGTGCCAGGCGATACCACCCAGTTTTCAGGTAACACCAGAAAGACAGACGAGACCGGACAATGGCGAAAGAGAAGTTTGAACGTAATAAGCCGCATTGCAACATCGGCACGATTGGCCATGTTGACCACGGCAAGACGACGCTGACGGCGGCGATCACGAAGGTTTTGGCCGAGACGGGCGGCGCGTTGGCGCAGAATTA
>JAVJOU010000019.1:0-112654 GCA_040216635.1 Rhodospirillales bacterium
AAGTCCTTGGTGAAGGCCTTGGAGCCCTCAAGCTCCGCCCCCGCCGCCGTGGGCCCGAAAGATTTGATGCCGAGCTTGTCCAGCCGGTCCACCAACCCCGCCACCAGGGGCGCTTCCGGTCCGACCACGACGAAATCGACGGCCTTTTCCTGAACGAAGGCGATCAGCGCGTCCAGGTCTTCGGCGTCCACATCCACGTTCGTCGCAACCGCCGCCGTGCCCGCGTTACCGGGGGCGCAGAACAATTCCTTGCATTTGGGGGATTGGGCAATGGCCCAGCAAAGGGAATGTTCCCGCCCGCCCGAGCCGACCACAAGCACCTTCATTTCGTCCCGATTCCTCCCGGTTCTTTTGCTTTGTCCGGCATCGGGATCGATTACCCCAGGCGCCGTATTGTTTCCAGTCAACGGGCCTTGCATACTGCGCCCATGAGCGACAATTCCAGCGGCACCGCGCAGAGTCAACCCGGCGAAACGGAGACCAGCCACAATCTGCCGGTCTTCAGCGTTTCCGAGATTTCCCAGGCCGTCAAACGGGCGGTCGAGGACAACTTCCAATGGGTGCGAATCCGGGGCGAAATCTCGGGCTTCAAGCGCGCCGCGTCGGGCCATCTGTACTTCGCCCTGAAAGACGCCGACGCCAATATCGACGGCGTGTGCTGGCGCGGCACGGCGGGCCGGCTAGGCATTGCCCCCGAAGACGGCATGGAAGTCATCGCCACGGGGCGGATCACGACCTATCCGGGCCGGTCCAAGTATCAGGTCGTGGTCGATCATATGGAACTGGCCGGTGAAGGCGCGCTTCTGAAGCTTCTGGAAGACCGCCGCCGCAAGCTGGAGGCCGAGGGCCTGTTCGCGCCCGAGCGCAAACGCGATTTGCCCTATCTGCCGGACGTAATCGGTGTCGTGACCTCGCCCACGGGGGCGGTGATCCGCGACATCCTGCACCGGATTTCCGACCGCTTTCCCGTTCATGTCCTGCTGTGGCCCGTGCTGGTCCAGGGCGAGGGCTCGGCCGAACAGGTCGCGGCCGCGGTGCGCGGGTTCGGCGCCATCGACGGAAGCGGCGATATCCCGCGCCCGGACCTGGTGATCGTGGCGCGCGGCGGCGGCAGCCTGGAAGACTTATGGGCCTTCAACGAGGAAACGGTCGTCCGCGCCATCGCCGAAAGCCCCATTCCGGTGATCTCGGCCGTGGGTCATGAAACGGATACCACCCTGGCCGATTTCGCCGCCGACCGGCGCGCCCCCACGCCCACGGCGGCCGCCGAAATGGCCGTGCCCGTGCGCCTGGACCTGCTGGCCCATGTCATGGAAGACGGACAGCGCATCGCCGCCGCCGTCGCGCGCCTGTTGGCCGATCATCGCCGCCATCTGGATGCCACCGCCCGCGCCCTGCCCAATCCCGCGCGCATGCTGCAGGAACAGGCCCAGCGCCTGGACGATTGGACCGACCGGCTGGCCAATTCATTGGGCGGCGGGCTGGAACGGCGGCGCGCGCGCCTGACCTCCGCCGCGGCCGGCCTGACCCGGCCCGACAAGATCATCCAGATGGAAGCCCGCCGGCTGGGATCGGAAGCCCGCGCCCTCAAGGCCGCCGGCAAGACCGCCGTGGATCAGGCCCGCAACCGGCTGACCCAGGCGTCGGCCCTGTTGGAAAGCTATTCCTATCAGCGCGTGCTCGACCGGGGATTCGCCCTGGTGACCGACCCGTCCGGGGCCCCGGTGACCTCGGTCAAAGGTCTGAAAACAGGCGCGGCACTTGACCTGCGCCTTAAGGACGGCACGCGCCCGGTCACCGTTGCCGGAAACGGCCCGCAAAAGGCCGGCAAACCCAAGACAGCCCCCACGAAAGCCAAAACCGGCAAATCGGGTGGCGACGACCCGCAGGGAACACTTCTGTGAAACGGGTCCGGCTCGTCTTATGGATGGCCCTTGTGATCGTGGCGGCGGCCACACCGGCCCGGGCGCTGGATTTGACCGGCACCTTCACCCAGGGCGGGCTGATCACCGGCAAAGTTACTCCCGGCACCAAGCTGACGCTCGACGGCGCACCCGTCGCCCTGGCCCCTGACGGCCGCTTCATCATCGGCTTCGGCCGGGATGCCGGGGCCAAATCCGTCCTGCGGATCGCCCCCCCGGCAGGCAAGCCCCAGGTTCACGAGATTTCGGTCAAACCGCGCACCTACAAGGTGCAGCGCATCGACGGTCTGCCCGACCGCAAGGTCACGCCGCGCGCGCCGGAAGACCTCGCCCGCATCAAAAGCGATATCCGCCAGATTGCGGCCGTGCGGGGGCGGACGACGCTTGAAACCTTTTTCGATCGGGGTTTTGTCTGGCCGGTCGAAGGTCCCATTTCCGGCGTGTTCGGCAGCCAGCGCATTCTGAACGGCAAACCGCGCCGCCCGCACAACGGCGTCGATATCGCGGCCCCCACCGGCACGCCGGTCAAGGCCATGGGGGACGGCGTCGTCGCCCTGGTTCACCAGGACATGTTCTTCACCGGTAAGACGGTGATGATCGACCACGGCCTCGGCCTGAGCTCGGTCTATATCCATATGAACGCGATCACGGTGCGGGACGGGGATTTCGTGACCAAGGGCGCGCAGATCGGCACCGTCGGCCAGACCGGCCGGGCCACCGGCCCGCATCTGCATTGGGGGGTCAGCTGGTTCAAGACCCATCTGGACCCGGCGTTGCTGGTCGACCCGCAAAAAGCCCGTTGACCGACGTCTATTCCCCGCCGTTGGGCCAACGGTTATGCAGCCACAGCCATTGTTCCGGCGTCTCGCGCACCCATTGTTCGACTTGTTCGTTGACCTGCGTCATCGCCGCCTGAACATCGGCCTTGTGATCGCCGGTCTTCTGAAACCGCATCGGCGGCAGGGCCGTCATCTTGAAACGCGCGCCCTTCAGCCGCGTGACCCGGGCGGCGACCACCGGGCAGTCGTGACGCAGGGCCAATTCGGCCAGGGCCGGGGCGGTCATGGCCGGGCGGCCGAAGAACGGCACGGGGATGCCGTCGTTCATTTTCTGGTCGACCAGCATGGCCAGATGGCTGCCGGTACGGAACGTATTGAGCAGCTGACGCACCCCTTGCGGGCCCTTGGGGATCAAGGCGCCCTCGACCGCGGCGCGGCCGTGGCGGTACAGCCATTCGACCATGCGGTTATTGGCTTCGCGGTAGACCCGGTCCAACGGCAGGCCCCGCTGTGTGGCACCCAGGGCCAGAACTTCCCAATTACCGATATGGGCGGAATAGAAAATGCCCGGCGCGTGGTCGTCGCGCAGCTGATCGACATATTCCACGCCTTCGACCGTAACGCGGTCGTTTTCCGCATAAACGTCGATTTCCTGCAAATGCGGGAATTCGGCGGCCACCCGGCCCAGGTTGTCCCACATGCCGCAAACGATGCGTTCCATTTCGCCCACGGGCATGTCGGGGAAGGCCGCCCGCAGGTTGCGGCGCGCCCGTTCGGTGATGCGCAGACGCGGGCCTATGGTTCGGGCAAGCAGCCCGCCCAGCGCCGATGCCCAATCCAGCGGCAGGATGCGAAAGAACATATAGACGGCAAACGCTCCCGCCGCCTGGACGGGATGTATGACGAACTTGTTCAGGGAATGCGGCGCATGGGCCATGAAAACGCAGCCAGATCAGGTTTCGAGGGGTGCCAACAAACGGTCGAAGGCCGCTTCGTCGTCCCATTCAAGGGTGATTGTCAAGACCCCAATCCCGTCGCGCCGGTCTTCGGGAAGGCGAACCCAGTCCTTTTCCGTGGTCAGCAGGTGTGCCTTGAGATCCTCCGCCCGGCGCTGCAGAGCATCGATTTCCGTGGCGGAATAGGCGTGATGGTCGGGAAACGCCTGTGTTCCGGCAAGGCGGCAGCCATGGTCCCGCAGGGTTTGAAAAAATTTGTCCGGCTGGCCGATCCCGGCGAAAGCAAGCCCCAGAGATCCGGCAAAATCATCGATCTCGGCCCCCGGGCGGACCCGCCCTGCCCCCAAAGACAAGCCGGCGGGACCGAACCGCCGAGCGGCATCGGCAACCCCCCAGGCGTCCGGCCCGAGAATAACCAACCCATCGGCCCGGGCCAGTCCCGCCGCGACGGTTTCGCGCAAGGGCCCCGCCGGGATCATGAAGCCGTTGCCGAAACCGAACCGTCCGTCCGCGACAACCAGAGACACGGTTTTCACCAAAGACGGGTCCTGAAACCCGTCATCCAAAATCAAAACCCCGGCCCCGTCCTGAATCGCGGCCCGCGCGGCCTGGGGCCGGTCGCTGCCGACCCAGACGGGCACTGTTGCCGCCATCATCAAAGGCTCGTCCCCGACGTCCGCCGCACTGTCCTGTTCCTTGCTCACACACCGGGGGGCATCGCCCTGAACACCGCCGTATCCCCGGCTGATCACATGGGGCTTCAAGCCTTTTGCCGACAGGCGGCGCGCGATGTCGAGCACGACCGGTGTTTTCCCGGCCCCGCCGGCGGTCAGATTGCCGACACAGATAACCGGCACCCCCGGATCGAAAGGTGTCCTGCGGCGCTGCCGCAATGCCGTCGCCCAGCCATAGACCAGGCCCAGTGGCGACAGCACGGCCCCCAGGGCCGACTTGCCGGGCGCATACCAGAACCCCGGCGCCTTCATCCTGCCCCCCCGCCGCTGTGCAGACCTTTCAGATAGGGCGCCAATTCATCCATCAAACGGTCGATCACCCCGGCCTCGGCCCGGGCGAAGGCCTGGGCCTGAGCCGCCAGGTGATCCGCTTGGGCGGGATCGGCCAGCAAGCGGCCGACGGCATCGCCAAGGGCCGCTCCATTCTCGACCAGCAATGAAGCGCCGGCTTCGGCCATGCGGGCACTCATGTCCTGGAAGTTGTTCATGCGCGGGCCGTGAAGCACCGCGCAATCCAGGCGTGCCGGCTCCAGCAAATTCTGCCCGCCCTCGGCGGTCAGGGATTTGCCCATGAACACCACCGGCGCCAAGGTGAAGAACAATCCCAATTCGCCCATGGTATCGGCGATATAGATATCCGTCGCCGCATCGGGCATGGCGCCCGTGGACCGGCGCTTGACCCGTGCCCCCTGGGCCGTCAGGTCACCCGCGATTTCGCCGCCCCGGCCGGGATGACGGGGGACGATGACGGTCAGCAATCCCGGATGCCGTGCGGCCAGATCGCGGTGAACCCGCCAGGCGACGTCTTCTTCACCGGCCCAGGTGCTGGCCGCCAGCCAGACCGGCCGGCCCTGGATCGTGGACTTGAGATCGGCAAGCCTGTCTGCGTCTACGGGCAGCGGGGCCGCCGCGAACTTGAGATTTCCCACGGAACGGGCCCCCGAAGCCCCCAATGCCGCCAAGCGTTCGGCGTCGCCTTCCGTCTGACCCAGGCAAAGCGTGAACCCGCCCAGCATTCCGGCGATGAACCCCGGCACACGCGACCAACCCTTGAACGAGCCCGCCGATATACGGCCGTTGACCAAAATCAGGGGATTGCCTTGGGCTGCCGTTTCGGTGATCAGATTGGGCCAGAATTCCGATTCCGCCCAAAGCGTCAAATCCGGCCGCCAATGGTTCAGAAAGCGCCGCACATAACCCAGGCGGTCGACCGGCACGAACTGATGCACCACCCCCGCCGGCAGGCGTTCCGCCAGCATCCGGGCCGAGGTCACGGTGCCCGTGGTCACCAGAATGTGCACCCCGGGCACGGCCTCGCGCAGCCGGTCGATCAGCACCAGAAGCGACATCGCCTCGCCCACGCTGGCACCGTGCACCCAGATCAAGGGACCGTCCGGCCGCGCCAGAGCAGCAAAACCCAGGCGTTCATTGAAGCGATGGGGATCTTCCTTCCCGGCCTTGATGCGCCGGCCCAGATAAACCTGGATCAGGGGGGCGCCCAGAGTCGTGATCGCACGATAAAGGCCCAGCATCACGGCACTTCCTCCGCCCCGGCGGCGGGCCTCGTCGCCTCTGCCGGTGCCACCAGGTCCCGCCCGGTCAGGCGGTCGGCCTCGGCCGTGATGTCGTTCAACGCCGTTTCCACACGGGCGCGGGCGGTTTCCAATTCATCCGCCTTTGCGTCGCGGGGCACCTCGATGGGATCGCCCCAGACGATCACGCCGCGCCCGAACGGCCAGGCAACCAAAAACCGGTCCCAGCTTCGCAGCACCCGCCCCCGCCTTGCCCCGAAGGTCGCCGGGATGATCGGCGCGCCCGAAAGCCGCGCCAGGGCCACGGCGCCGTCCGTCGCCCGCATGCGGGGGCCGCGCGGACCGTCCGGTGTGATGCCGACGCAATCGCCTGCTTTCAACGCCTTGACCATGGCACGCAGGGCCTGGGCCCCCCCCCGGGACGAGGACCCGGCAACCGTCCGAATGCCGAAATGTCCCACCGTGCGGGCGATGATCTGGCCGTCCCGATGTTGCGAAATCAGCATGTGGATGTTCCGGTTCCGGGGCCAGCAATGGGGCATCATCAATAATCGGCCATGCCAAAAACACAGGATGAAGGGCTTGCCCTGGGCCCAATGGTCGCGGGCCGCGTCACCGCCGACGACTTGCCAGCGCCCCGTGGCGTAGACCATGCGGATATATAACGATCCCAGCCAGCACAACACCCGCCGCAGTCCGTCGCTTTTCAGGATCCGTTTCAGCATCGTCGCCACAGGACCGCCGCCGACCGCGGTCAGCGTCCCGCTGCCTGGCGGGCGCCGCCGGACGGGCCCTTGGGAGCTTCGGCGGCGAACTGCAATTCATAAAGGTGTTTGTAATGCCCGCCCTTGGCCAGAAGTTCCGCATGACTGCCCTGTTCCATGATCCGGCCGTTGATGATCACGCAAATCTTGTCGGCGCGGACGACGGTCGACAGCCGGTGGGCGATGACCAGCGTGGTGCGGTCGGTCATCAGGGTATCCAGCGCCGCCTGCACCTGGCGTTCCGATTCCGTGTCGAGCGCCGAGGTCGCTTCGTCCAACAGAAGGATCGGCGCGTTCTTCAGCATCGCCCGCGCAATGGCAAGGCGTTGGCGCTGGCCGCCGGAAAGCTTCACGCCCTGCTCGCCCACCATCGTGTCGTATCCATCGGGCAGGGCCGCAATGAACTCATGGGCCGCCGCATTCTTGGCCGCATCCACGATGTCCTGTTCGGATGCCCCGGCCCGGCCATAGGCGATATTGGCACGGATGGTGTCGTCGAACAGGGTGACTTCCTGACTGACCAGGGCCAAGGCACCGCGCAATGACGCAAAGGTCAGATCGCGCACGTCCTCGCCATCGACCAGGACCGCCCCCTCGGCGACTTCATAGAACCGAGGGATCAGATTAAGGACCGTCGACTTGCCCGCCCCCGACGGCCCGACAAGCGCCACAGTCTTGCCCGCCGGAACGGTCAGGTTCATGTCGCTCAACGTCTGCTGATCTGGCACATAGGCGAAGTCGACGTTCTTGAATTCGATTTCACCCCGCACCGGTTGGGCCAATTCGCGGGCATCGGGGGTTTCCTGGATACCCGGTTCCATGTCGAGCATCTGGAACAGCCGGTCCGCGCCGGCCAGGCCCTGCTGCAACGACGCATTCAGATTGGCCAGCCGCTTCATGGGCTCGTAAGCCAGAAGCAGCGCTGTGATGAAGGAAAAGAACGACCCGGCATCCGTTTCACCGCCGATCACCCGGTAGCCGCCGTAAAACACGACAACGCCCACGGCGAACCCGCCCAGGGTTTCCATGATCGGACTGGAGAGAGCCCGGGTGCGTTCGGCCTTCATGTTGAGCGCGAACACCCGCTCCACGATTTCGCCGACGCGGGCCCGCTCGTATGCCTCCATGGAATAGGCCTTGACCACGCGGATGCCCTGGATGGTCTGTTCCAACAAGGTCGTGAACAATCCCATTTCGCGCTGAGTATTGGCCGAAACCTTGCGCATGCGCTTGCCCAGCTTGACGATCGGCAGCAAGGCAACGGGGAAAACGAAGAACGCGATCAACGCCAGCTGCCAGTCCTGATAGAAGGTCACGCCGATCAGCCCGATCAGGGTCAATGTGTCCTTGCCGAGCGAGACCCAGGCGTTGGAAACCGCCCCGCGCATCTGATTGATGTCGACCAGGAAACGGGAAATCAGGCCGCCCGTGTTGGAATCCTGGAAGAATTTCACGTCCATGCGCGACAGCTTGTCGAACAGGCGGTTCTGATTGTCGGTGACAATGCGCAGCCCCACATAGGCCATCAGGGTCGCCTGGCCGTAATTGGCCAATCCCTTGACGACGAACACGCCAAACACGGCCAGTCCCACGGGCATCAGCATATGTTCGTTGCGGTCAACGAAGATGTCGTTGACCACCGGCTCCATCAGCCAGGCGCTGGCCGCCGTGGCCGTGGCCATCAGCGCCATGCAGACCAGCGCCGCCGCGAACCAGCGTCCGTAACCGCGCATGCTTTCCCGAAGCAGCCGCCCCAGCAGACTTGCCGTGGTCGCATGCGCAGGAGGGTGAGTTTCAATGGCGGACGCCACGGGCCTTGGGTCCTTCCGAAGACGCTTCAGGAATTGTGGCGGACCTTTTACCACGTAGCCTTGGAAAGGCCAAGAATCCCGCGTGATTTCAGGGATTTATGAGCGAGTTCTAAAGGCCTCAGCGAAACACGTGCAGATTGCCTTCGAACTGGTCGAAACTGGCGTCCCAGGAATACTTGAGCGCATGATTGCGACAGGCCTCGGCCGGTATGGAAAGGGCCTGGGTAACGGCCCTTCCCAGGTCGTCGTCCAGCACCCCGGCTCCCGACTGATTGACCACGTCAAGCGGCCCCGGCACCGGATAGGCCGCGACGGGAACGCCCGACGCCATGGCTTCCAACAGGACCAGTCCGAAGGTATCCGTCCGGGACGGAAAAACGAACACGTCGGCGGCAGCGAAGTAGCTGGCCAGTTCTTCGCCCTCTTTCACGCCGGCGAAGCGCACATCGGGGTATTTACGTTTCAGAACGTCCAGCTGCGGGCCGTCGCCGACCACGTATTTGGTGCCGGGCAAGTCGAGCTTGAGGAACGCCTCGATATTCTTTTCCACGGCGACGCGGCCCGTGAACAGGCTGATCGGCCGGGGGGCGTCTAAAAATGCCTTGTCCCGGGGTTTGAACAAATCGGTCCACACACCGCGCGACCAGCGCCTGACGGGCGGACGGAAGCCGCGGGACACCAGATCGTCCTCGATGGTCTGGGTCGCCACCATGATCGCCGACGACGGACTGTGAAACCATTTCATGACCGCGTAAAGCCAGTCGAGCGGCAGCGGCACCCGGGCATGAATGTATTCGGGAAACCGTGTGTGATAGGCCGTGGTGAAGGGGTAGCCGTTTTGCAGGCAATGACGGCGGGCGGCAACGCCCAGCGGTCCCTCGGTCGCGATATGGATCGCTTGGGGCTGGAATTCCTCGATCCTGGCCGCGACCCGCCGGCCCGGAAACAGCGCCAGGCGGATTTCCGGATAGGTCGGACAGGGAATGGTCCGGAACTGGTCCGGCGTCACCAGGCGCACCTGATGACCGCGTTTTTCCAACCCCTGCCTTAAGGTGTCGAGGGTTCGGACGACACCATTGATTTGGGGATACCAGGCATCGGTGACGATGATGAGTCGCATGCTTCTTCGTCCCTCAGGAAGGAAAGGCCCCGCAGTTCCGCCCATTTGAGAATTTCCAGGCGGCCGTCTTCGTGTTCGACCAAGGCCGTGCAGCTTTCGACCCAGTCGCCGTCGTTGCAGTACAGGATGCCGCCCATGTCGCGCATTTCAGCGGTATGGATATGGCCGCAGATCACGCCGTCGACGCCGCGCTTGCGGGCCTCGCCGACCACGGCGGCCTCGTAACTGGATACGAATTCGACCGCGTTCTTGACCTTGTGTTTCAGATAGGCCGACAGCGACCAGTAGGAGAACCCCAGCTTGCGCCGCACGATGTTGAGCCACAGATTCAGCATCAGGGCGGCGTTGTAGGCATTGTCGCCCAGGAAAGCCAACCACTTGGCGTATTTGACCACGCCGTCGAACTGATCGCCGTGAATGATCAGAAAGCGCCGCCCGTCGGCCATGGTGTGAAAAGCCTCGTTCAACACGGCGACACGGCCGAACCGGTGATTGGCGAAGTCGCGGAAGTTTTCGTCGTGATTGCCGGGCACATAGACGACCCGGGTTCCCTTACGCGCCTTGCGCAGGATTTTCTGGATCACGTCGTTATGGGCCTGGCGCCAGTACCAGGCGCGGCGCATGCGCCAGCCGTCGATGATGTCGCCGACCAGGTACAGGTATTTCGATTCCGTGTGCTTCAGAAAATCGAGCAGCATTTCCGCCTGGCACCCACGCGTGCCCAGGTGGATGTCGGAAATCCAGATGGATCGGTATTTGTAGGACGTCTTCGGCGAAACAGCGTTCATGATGCCCACAACAGTCCAAGTGATTGCGCCTATATTTAGTGTGGACTTGTATGTAATCAGCCATATGTTCGCCAACACTTTCAGTCCATGTCACTAAAACTTCACACACGGGAAATAATTTTGAAATTATAGTCGCAACAAAAGTGCCATATTCCTGGGTTCGACGAAAAAACATGCCCGATTCAAACATCCTGCCGGGGGAGCCGGACATAGTGCTGGCCGCTCCCCGCAAGACCCTTGTGATCTTCAACCCCACGGCAGGGATGCGCCGTCGCGCGCGCCTGGACCGTATTCTTGACCGCATGCGCGCCCTGGGCGCCGAGGTCACGCTGCATGAAACCTCGGCCCGCGGCGATGCGGAACGCACCGCCCGCGAAGCCCCGGCCGGGGTCTATGACGTGATCGTCGCGGCCGGCGGTGACGGCACCATCAACGAAGTCATCAACGGCCTGGCGGGACGGCATGTGCCGCTCGGCATCATCCCGCTCGGCACGGCCAACGTGCTGGCCGCCGAACTGGACCTGCCGCCGGACGACGACGGCCTGGCCCGCACCATCGCCCTGGGCCGCACGCGGGCCGTCAACCTGGGCGAAGTCAACGGCCGCCGCTTCGTGATGATGGCGGGTGTCGGCTTCGATGCCCATGTGGTGGCCTCGGTCGACAGCGGCATGAAACGCCTGATCGGCAAAATGGCCTATGTGTGGGAAACCCTGCGTGGATTTTTCCGTTTCGATTTCCGGGCCTACCATCTGATTGTCGACGGCAAGGCCTATGACGTGGGATCGGCCGTATTCGCCAACGGCCATTACTACGGCGGGCGGTTCGTCTGCGCCAAGGACGCGGCACTCGGCGACCCGCGCCTGCACGTCTGCCTGTTCAAATCCGTCGGCCCCTGGAGCGCCCTGCGCTATGCCGCCTGGATGACCTTGGGGCGGCTCGACAAACTGCCTGATTACGAAGTCATCCCCGCGACCTCGATCATCGTCGAAGGCATGGCCGGCGAGCCGGTCCAGGGCGACGGCGACATCGTGACCTATCTGCCGCTGGACGCGCGCATCGCGACCGACCGCCTGGACATGCTGGTTCCGGCATAAAGGCTTTTCCAATCTTGCCCTTTATCGCCTGGGCGTTTCCTTCCTAGACTGCACCCGACAGCCGAAGGAGCACAGCCATGTCCACGCCCGCCCTCTATCAGGCCTTCGCCCGCTACAACCGCGCCATGAACAGGGCCGTTTACGGCGTTTGCGCAGACATTCCCGACGCGGAACGCAAGGCCGACCGGGGGGCGTTCTTCAAATCCGTGCACGGCACGCTGAATCATCTGATGTTCGGCGACAACGCCTGGATGAACCGGTTCGACGGCGGCGACCGACCGGCCCCCGGCACGGATGCGGAACTGTTTTCCGATTTCGACGCCATGCGCGCGGCGCGTGAAAAACTGGACGACGAGATTGCGGCCTGGGCCGAAATCCTGACCGACGCCTGGCTGGCGGAACAGGTCGAATGGACCTCGCGCACGGATAACCGAACCTTCAATCAGCCCCGCTGGACCTTGGTCAGCCATATGTTCAACCACCAGACCCACCACCGGGGGCAGTTGACGACCCTCCTGGCCCAGATGGGCCATGACGTGGGCGTCACGGATCTTCCCAAGCTGATCTAGCGTTCAGAAAACGGGTTAAAAGTCGGATCCGACCTTCACCACCTGCTTGCCGAAATTTTCGCCCTTCAGCATGGCGACAAAGGCGGCGGGCGCATTTTCCAGGCCGTCGCAGACATCGACGCGGTAAGTCACCTGGCCGGAGGCGAGCCAGCCCGACATTTCTTCAAGGAATTCTGCTTGGCGGTGATCATGGTCACCGATGCCGATGCCCTGCATCCGGATGCGCTTGCGGTTGATATGGGTGAGGTTGCGCACGCCGGGCGTTTCTTCACGGGCGAGGTTGTATTGCGAAATCATGCCGCAGGCGATGATGCGTGCGCGCAGGTTGGCGGCATCGAGCGCAGCTTCCAATAGCGCCCCGCCAACGTTGTCGAAATAAATGTCCAGACCGTCAGGGGCGCCGTCTCGCAAGGCGGAAAGGATATCCGGCGCCGCTGTCTTGTAGTTGAACGCCGCATCGAAGCCGAGGTCGCCGGTCAGGAAGGCGACCTTGGCATCCGTGCCGGCACTGCCGACGGCCCGCAGGCCCATCAACTTGGCGATCTGACCGACGATCTGGCCGACCGCCCCGGACGCGGCGGAGACGAACAACGTTTCGCCCGATTTCGGCTGAGCGACCTGCATACCGATCCAGGCGGTCATCCCCGGCATGCCGAGCGCCCCCAGGTGCCAGGCCAGCGGCACGGGTTTGCCGCCCTGGCGGGCGTCGGGCAGCGGGCGCAGACCCTTTCCGCCGGCGGCGACGCTGTAATCGGCCCAGTCGAGCGAACCGAACACCTGGTCACCCTCGCGGAAATCAGGATGACGCGAGGCCGCAACACATCCGACCACGCGGGCCTCCATCGGGCCGCCCAAGGGTATCCGGTCGGCGGGCGGACGGTCGGTGCCGATGCGGCTGCGCATATAAGGATCAAGCGACATATAAAGCGCTCGGACCAACACGTCGCCTTCGCCGATTTCCGGCAGCGCAACTTCCCGCATCTCGAAATTATCCGGCGTGACCCATCCCACGGCCCGGCTTTTCAGAACGATCTGTCGGTTGATCGCCGTCACGGATGTTGTCTTCGGTGAGAGATACCTCGATCCCGGCGCATCAAGGCTCGGCCCCGACGTGGACGACCTGCTTGCCGAAATTCTCGCCCTTCAGCATGGCGATCATGGCGGCGGGCGCGTTTTCCAACCCTTCCGCCACATCGACGCGGTACGTGATCGCTCCCGACTTCAGCCAGGCGATCATCTCGGCCTCGAATTCGGCGCGGCGGTCTTCGTGGTCGGAAACGATGAACCCTTCCATGCGGATGCGCTTGCGGTTGATGTGCGGCAGATTGCGGATGCCCGGCGTATCCTCACGGGAAAGATTGTATTGCGAGATCATGCCGCAGATCACCACCCGGGCCCGCTGATTGGCATGGTCGAGGGCCGCTTCCAGAACCCGGCCGCCGACGTTGTCGAAATAGACGTCCAGGCCTTGGGGAGCGGTCTTTTGCAACGCCCCCAGGATATCGTCGCCCGCCGTGCGGTAATTGAAGGCGGCGGCGAAGCCGAGTTCGCCCGTCAGGTAGTCGACCTTGGCGTCCGTGCCGGCACTGCCGACCACATGCAGACCCTTCATCTTGGCGATCTGGCCGACGATCTGGCCCACGGCACCCGATGCCGCGGAAACGAACAGGGTTTCCCCTTCCTTCGGGTCGGCCAGGTCGAGCCCGACCCAGGCGGTCATGCCCGGCATGCCGAGCGCGCCCAGATGATAGCTGAGCGGCAGGCCCGTCGCCGCGGGATTGATCTTGCGAATGGCCTTGCCCGGAACGCAGGAATAATCCGCCCAATCCAGCACCTTGCCGAACACCAGGTCGCCTTGCTGGAAATCCGCATGGCGCGAGGCCGTAACCTCGCCGACCAAGCGTGTCTTGCAGGGCTCGCCCAGGACCCAGCCGGGGGCATAGGACTTGGCCGCGTCCATGCGGCCCCGCATGGACGGATCCATGGACATGTAGATGGTGCGCACCAGAACCTCGCCCTCGGCCGGTTCAACCAGGGGCACTTCGCGCATCTCGAAACAATCGGGGGTGACCCAGCCTTCGGGCCGGGCCTTGAAGATGATCTGATGGTTCGTCGTCATGTTCCGGCGTCCGTCACTTGCCTGCGACGGTCATGCCGTCGATCCGCAGGGTCGGCGCGTTGGTGCCGTATTTGAATTCCAGGTCGTCGGCCGGAGTGATGGCCTTGAACATGTCTTTCAGGTTGCTGGCGATGGTCAGCTCGCTGACCGGGAAGACAGGCTTGCCGTCTTCGATCCAAAAACCGGAACAGCCGCGCGAGTAATCGCCGGTCACGCCGTTCACGCCCATGCCGATCAATTCCGTCACGTACAGGCCCGTGCCGACCGCCGCCATTAGGTCATCGGGAGAAACCGTACCCGGCGCCATATACAGGTTGGACGGCGACGGCGACGGCGGCGACGAGGTGCCGCGTGACGCATGGCCCGTGGTCGTAAGGCCCAGTTGCCGGGCCGAACGGCAATCAAGAAACCAGGTCGTGAGCCTGCCGTCCTCGATCACGTTCATGGGCCGTGTCGCCACGCCCTCGCCGTCGAACGGTTTGGAGCGCAAACCCCGGCGGCGGTGCGGGTCATCCGTCACGGTGATGCCGTCGGCGAAGATCTGGCTATCCATGGCGTCCTTCAAAAACGTCGTGCCGCGCGCCACGGAGGCCCCGTTGATGGCCCCGGACAAATGGCCCAGGATCGAATTGGCGACGCGCGGATCGAAAATCACCGGCACCTGCTGGGTCGATACCTTTTGCGGGTTCAGGCGCCTGACCGCCTTCTCCCCGGCGGACCGGCCGATCGCGGCGGCGTCTGGCAGGTCGCCGCCATAGACCGTGGTCGCGTAATCGTAATCCCGTTCCATGGCCGTGCCGTCCCCGGCCAGCACCGACACCCCGACGCTATGACGGGACGCGTGGCGCGCCTGAGCGAACCCGGTCGAGGTCACCAGCGCGATTTCCGTCGCACTCCATCCGGCATCGGCGCCTTCGGAATTGGTCACGCCGGCAACGGCGCGGGCTGCGTCTTCTGCCTGGGCTGCCAGCGCGATCAGGTCTTCCGCCGTCGGCTCCGATGGATCGAAGTCATCGAGGTCGATTAGATCGCCCGCCAACTGGTCCGGATCGGCCAGGCCGCAATGTTCATCTTCGGGCACATGGCGGGCCATGGCGACGGCGCGTTCGGCCAATTCATCAAGGGCCGAATCGGACATATCCGAGGACGAAACCACTGCTTGACGCTTACCGATGAGCACGCGAAGACCAAGATCATTGTCCTCCGACCTCATCAAATCTTCGGGATTTCCAAGGCGCTGCGACAACGACAGCGACGCCGAACGGACGAACACCGCGTCCGCCGCATCCGCGCCCAGGCTCTGCGCTTTGCCGATAAGTGATTGAAGTCGGTCGATAATATTGCCGTTGGCGGTCATGTCGTTCCGTTTTGATTGTTCATATGGATAAGGCTCTGATCCTAAATATGGCCCACGGGGGCCCCGGGGCCAGAAGAAATGTCGACTGTACCACTACTTAAACTGTGGTTGTTCTGTGCCAGGGCATGCACTAGATATTTTGCAACATAGAAGTAACGGCCTCGCAGGGCGGTTCTTCAAGGTGCAGGCAGCCGGCCCAAGGCCCGACCGCCGCGCCGTCCCGCAACCGCCGTTTTTTAACGACGCCGGATGATCGAAAACGGATCACCTGTCCATGTCCAATACCGCACTTGCAGAAAACGATTTAGACCCCTCCCCGCGTGAAACCGTCGAATCCGCCGTCGTCCGCTTTGCGGGCGATTCCGGTGACGGCATGCAATTGACGGGGGGGCAGTTCACACTCGCCACCGCTTTCGCCGGGAACGAGCTTGCCACCTTCCCCGATTTCCCAGCCGAAATTCGCGCCCCTGCCGGCACGACCTTCGGCGTGTCGTCGTTCCAGATCAATTTCGGGTCGCGCGTGATCAAGACCGCGGGCGATGCCTTCGACATGCTGATCGCCATGAATCCGGCAGCGCTGAAGGTCGAATTGGGCGGTCTAAAAAAAGGCGGCCTGATCATCGTCGACACGGGCAGCTTCGGCGACCGTGATCTGCGCAAGGCCGGCTATGACGCAAACCCGCTGGAAGATGACAGCCTCGACGGCTATCAGGTCATCCCCATCGACATTTCCAAGCTGACCTTGGAAGCGGTGAAGGAATCCGGCCTGTCCAAACAGGAAGCGCTGCGCTGCAAGAACCTGTGGACGTTGGGCTTCGTCTATTGGATGTACGGCCGCGACCGGCAGCCGACGGCGGACTGGCTGAACGCCAAGTTCAACGCCCGCCCCGATCTGGCCGAAGCCAACATCGCCGCCATGAACGCGGGCCATACGGTGGCCGAAACCATGGAACTGCCCGACGGCATCCACGGCTATCATGTCGATGCGGCCGATATCCCCCCCGGCACCTACCGCACCGTGACGGGGGCCGAAGCCCTGGCCTGGGGCCTGGCCGCGGGAACGCACCTGGCCGATATCAAGATGCTGTTCGCCTCATACCCCATCACGCCGGCATCACAATTGCTGCATTCCCTGTCCAAGATGGTCGACCACGACGTGGTGACGTTTCAGGCGGAAGACGAAATCGCCGCCGCCTGTGCCGCCATCGGTGCGTCGTTCGGCGGCAATCTGGGTGTGACGTCGTCATCGGGCCCGGGCATCGCGCTGAAGACCGAAGCCATCGGCCTCGCCATTTCGGCGGAACTGCCGATGGTCATCGTCAACTCGCAGCGCGCCGGACCGTCCACGGGCCTGCCGACCAAGACCGAACAATCGGATCTGTATCAGGCCGTGCTGGGCCGCAATGCCGACAGCCCGCTCTGCGTGCTGGCCGCGCGCTCGCCCGCCGATTGCTTCGACGTTGCGATCGAGGCCGTGCGCATCGCCATCAAGTACATGACGCCGGTGTTCCTTCTGACCGACGGCTACATCGGCAACGCGGCCGAGCCCTGGAACATTCCCGACATCAACGACTATGAAAAAATCCCGGTCCAATTCCGCACCGACCCGGAAGGCTTCCACCCCTTCCAGCGCGATCCGGACACCCTGGCGCGGCCCTGGGCCATCCCCGGCACGCCCGGCCTGGAACACCGCATCGGCGGGATCGAGAAGGATTTCAATTCGGGCCATATTTCGTATGACCCGGAAAACCACCAGAAAATGACCGACACCCGGTTCGCCAAGATCGAGGGCATCGCCCGCGACATTCCCGTACAGGGCGTGGAAGACGGCACCGAGATGGGCAAGCTGGCCGTGGTCGGCTGGGGTTCGACCTATGGGCCGATCTCACGCGCCGTATCCAATCTGCGCGGCCAAGGTCTGGACGTCAGCCACATCCATCTGCGTTACATCTGGCCGTTCCCGGAAAACCTGGGCGACCTTTTGAAGGGTTACGACCAGGTTCTGGTACCGGAAATGAACCACGGACAATTGGTCAACGTGCTGCGGGCCGAATACCTGGTCCCGGCCGAAGGCCTGAATAAAGTGTCCGGCCAGCCCTTCAAGATCATCGAAATCGAAGACGCCATCCGCGCCAAGTTGGGAAACTGACATGAACGTCGTCACACCGTCCGAGAAGCTTACGCCCAAGGATTTCGCCACGGACCAGGAAGTCCGCTGGTGCCCCGGTTGCGGCGATTACGCCATCCTGAAGGGTGTGCAGAAGACGCTTGCCGATATCGGTGCCAAGCCCGAAAACACCGTGTTCGTATCCGGCATCGGCTGTGCTGCGCGCTTTCCCTATTACATCAACACCTACGGCTTCCACACCATCCACGGCCGGGCGCCTGCCTTCGCCACGGGCCTGAAGCTGGCCAATCCGAATTTGGATGTCTGGGTCGTTTCCGGCGACGGCGACGCGCTGTCGATCGGCGGCAACCATCTGTTCCATCTGCTGCGCCGGAACGTGAACCTGCAGTTCCTGCTGTTCAACAACGAGATCTATGGTCTGACCAAGGGCCAATACTCGCCGACCTCGCGCCAGGGCACGCGCTCGCCCTCGACCCCTTGGGGCTCGCTCGACAATCCGGCCTCGGCCGTGGTGTTCGCGCTGGGCGCAGGCGCGCGGTTCGTGGCCCGCGGGATCGATTCGAACCAGAAGCATCTGCCGGGCGTTCTAGCCCGCGCGCACGCGCATGTCGGCACCTCGTTCGTCGAAATTTTTCAGAACTGCAAGGTCTACAACGATGGTGTGTTCGAAAACTTCACGGGTCGCGACGTGGCCGGTGACCGCCAGATCTATGTCGAACACGGCAAACCGCTGATCTTCGGCGCCGATCAGGACAAGGGCTTGGTGCTCAATCCCAAGACGTTGACCCTGGACGCCGTGACCATCGGCGAGAATGGCGTGACGGAAGACGACATCCTGGTCCACGACGAGACCAACAAGATAATCGCGACCCTGCTGGCCCATATGGAACCGCCGACCCTGCCGGTGGCACTCGGCGTGATCTATGCCGTACCCGGACAAAGTTATGAAGACGGCGTGGGCGAGATGGTGCGCAGCCATGCCCAGGCGGAAAAACCCGATTTCAATAAGCTGCTTCGATCCGGGCGGACGTGGACCGTCGGTTGACCTTACTCGCCGTGGGGGTTAACCAAGACGGATGACTATCACCGTCGCCATCATCGGGTCGGGCCCGGCCGGATTCTACACTGCTGACGCGTTGGTTAACGCCGACTGCGATGTTCAGGTCGATATCATCGAGCGCCTGCCGACGCCCTACGGCCTGATCCGGGGCGGCGTGGCGCCGGACCATCAAACCACCAAGAAAGTCGCCAAGAAGTACGAGCAGACGGCCCTGTTCGACGATGTGCGCTATTTCGGCAATGTCGAGGTCAACAAGGACGTCTCCCTGGCAGAACTGCGCGACATGTATGACGCGGTCGTCCTGGCCGTGGGCGCGCCCGGCGACCGCAAACTGACCATCCCGGGCGCGGACAAAAAGGGCGTACACGGTTCCGCCGCCTTCGTCGGCTGGTATAACGGGCATCCCGACTTCCGCGAATTGGAGCCGGATTTGAATACCCCCGCCGCCGTAGTGATCGGCAACGGCAACGTGGCGCTGGATTGCGCGCGCGTGCTGGTGCGCTCACGCCAAGGCATGGCCGGGGCCGATATCGCGGCCCATGCCATGGACGCGATCGAGGCCTCGTCGATCACGGATGTCTACCTGACCGGGCGGCGCGGCCCGCTGGATGCGAAATTCACCAATGTGGAACTGCGCGAACTGGGGGAATTGAACCAGTCCGTGCCCCTGGCCCGCGCGGAACAGCTTCCCGATGCCGTGCCCGACGACATGGAAGCCCGCGCCAAGCGCCTGGCCGAACGCAATCTGGCGAACCTGCGCGACTATGCGACCAACGACCCGGAAGCCAAGCCCAAGCGCATCCACATTGAATTTTTCGCCCAACCCGTGGCGATCCTGGGTGATGATCGGGCCGAGGCCGTCAGTTTCGAGCGTACCCGCGTGGTCGACGGCCGCGCCGAAGGCACTGGCGAATTGTTCGAAATTCCCTGCGGCCTGGTGATCGCGGCGATCGGCTACCGGTCCGACCCCATGGAAGGTGCGCCCTTCGACGAAAAAGCCGGGATCATCCCCAACCGGGACGGGCGGGTCGATGACGGCCTGTATGCCGTGGGCTGGATCAAGCGGGGGCCGACCGGGGTGATTTCATCCAACCGGCCAGACGGCGTGACCGTGGCCGAATACATCTGCGACGATTTCAAGGACATCACCGAAAAAGGGGGCGGCAAACCGGGCCGGGCGGCACTTGCACCGCTGCTGGCGGAACGGGGCGTGCGCATTGTCACCTTTGAAGACTGGAAAAGGATCGAGGCCGCCGAGGTCGCCCGTGCCGAAGGCCGCGACAGCCCGCGCGAGAAGTTCGTATCCGTCCCGGAAATGTTGAAAGTGCTGGACGCCTAAGCGTCCCTGCGCGATACATGGGCCGCTTGGACAGGCCAAGCCGACACAGCAAAAGCGACGGAACCCATGAGCGACGGATACGCCGGAGACATCAGCCCCAAAGATGCCTGGGATGTCCTTGAAAAGGACCCCAAGGCCGTGCTGGTCGATGTGCGCACCCATGCGGAATGGGCCTATGTGGGCCTGCCCGACGTCTCGGGCCTGGGTAAGGATCTGAAGATGATTTCCTGGGTGCTGTTTCCTAAGGGCGAGGTCAATCCGGAATTCACGGACGACCTGATCGACCAGGTCCCGGACAAGGACGCAACGGTCCTGTTCCTGTGCCGATCGGGCGTGCGTTCCATCGCCGCCGCCAAGGCCGCGACCGAAGCCGGGTTTGCCAAGTCCTACAACGTGCTTGAAGGCTTCGAAGGCGACAAGGACCCCGCCAACCACCGCGGCACCGTCGGCGGCTGGAAGGTCAAGGGCCTGCCTTGGGTACAGAAGTAAACTTTCACTGCGGTTATCCCACGACGACCCCTAGTTCGTCGCCGCCTTCAGTCCCCGCGCCAAATCTTCCTTGATGTCTTCCGCGTCTTCCAGGCCGACCGACAGGCGGATCAACCCGTCGCCGATGCCCAGATGGTCGCGGGCTTCCGGCGTCAGGCGTTGATGCGTGGTGGTCGCCGGATGGGTGGTCAGGGATTTGGTGTCGCCCAGATTGTTGGAGATATCGATCAGGGTAAGCGCGTTCAGGAACTTGAACGCAGCATCCTTGCCGCCATTCAGTTCGAACGACAGCATGGTCGAGCCCGCCGCCATCTGCTTCATGGCAAGATCGTGCTGCGGATGGGATTTCAGGCCCGGATAAAGCACCTTGATGATGCCTTTCTGACCTTCCAGAAACTCGGCCACGGCCTTTGCATTGGTGCAATGCTGACGCACGCGGATGTCGATCGTTTCCAGACCTTTCAGCATGGTCCAAGCGTTGAACGGGCTCATGGCCGGGCCCGTATGGCGCATCCAGGGCACCAGGCTTTCGGTGTAATATTCTTCATCGTTGGTCAGCAACGCGCCGCCCATGCAGCGGCCTTGGCCGTCCACATGCTTGGTGGTCGAGTACATCACGATGTCGGCGCCTAGGGTCAGCGGTTTCTGCAGCACCGGCGTGGCGAACACATTGTCGACGATCAACCGCCCGCCGGCCTTATGGGTCAGTTCCGCCACCGCCGGCACGTCGATGATATCCAAGGTCGGGTTGGACGGCGTTTCCAGGAATACCGCGTTGGTCGGTTTGGAAAGGGCCGTTTCCCATTGGTCCATGTCGGTGCCGTCGACCAGAACCGTTTCCACCCCGTATTTGGGCAACAGGTCCTCAATCACGAACAGGCAGGACCCGAACAAGGCGCGCGACGCGACGACCCGGTCGCCGGCTTTCAGGAACGATGCCAGCGACGCGAACATGGCGGCCATGCCGCTGCCGAAAGCCATGCCGTATTCGGCCCCTTCCAGAAGCGCCATGCGCTTTTCGAACATGGCCACGGTCGGGTTGGCGTAGCGCGAATAGATGTAGCGTTCGACCTCGCCCTTGAAGGCCTGTTCCGCCTGCTCGGCCGATGCATAGACATAGCCCGAGGTTGCGAAGATGGCTTCGCTGGTCTCTTCGAAATTGGAGCGATAGGTCCCGCCGCGCACCATCTGGGTTGCCGGGCGCCAGGTTTCGGGATTGATCTTGTCGGTTTTCATCGCACGTTCTCACTGTATTCCAGGCTTATTAACTCAGGTTCGGCCCGGCCATAAAAAACCCCGACCGCTGAAAACAAGGGTCAGGGCGAGAACGCCACAGACCGTTTAGCGGGGTTTTTAACGTGGCCGCAAGCTGGTCGAACAAATCACCACGAAGCTGGAAAATACAGCCGCCCCGAAAAAGGTCAAGGCCAAAGGGCGGGGGTCACGGGTCGGGCGGCGGCTTTCCATCCGTCGATTTTTCGATCACCCGGCGCATGCGCTTAACCCCGAACCAGATGCCCACGACCACGGGCACGAAAGCCATCAAGACAACCACGTAGGGATCGAAGGGCGAGAAACCGGCCGTCTTCGCCCCCTTGGCCAGGTAGGACACCAGCGACAGCAGATAATAGCTGATGGCGACCACGGACAGGCCTTCGACCGTTTCCTGCAGGCGCAGTTGCAGGCGCGCGCGCCGGTTCATGGATTCCAAAAGATCGCGGTTCTGAGCTTCCAGCGCCACGTCGACCCGGGTGCGCAGCAACGACGTCGCCCGCGCGATGCGTTCCGACAGGCTTTCCACACGGCGCGCCAGGTTTTCGCAGCTTTCCATAGCCGGGGCGAAGCGTCGGTCGAGGAAGTCCATGGCCGGCGGCACACCGTCCATGCGTTCCTCGCGCATGGCTTCCATGCGGCGCTTGATCAGTTCGTGATAGGCCCGGGCGGCGGCGAAGCGATAGGCCGTGGCGACGTTGACGGCCTCGGCCTCGGCCGCGAGGGACGACAGTTCGTCCAGCAGTTGGCGTTCGTCCTCGACCTTTTCCCGCGTGCCCAGGCGCGTGATGATCCCGCCCAGCCGCGTTTCCACCGCGGTTAGGCGCGGGCGCGATTCCTTGGCCAGGGGAAAGGCCAGCATGGCCAGCATGCGGTAGGTTTCGATTTCGAGAATCCGTTGCACCAGACGGCCCAGGGACGGCGCCGCGATTTCGTCCACGTCCAGCAGAAAGCGGTAGAACCCGTCCGTGTGAAGCTGATAGTCGGTCCAGAACCGGGCCTTGCCGCCGGCGATGATCGAGCCCGTCATCGGGTTGTTGTCGAACACGCCCTGGATATCGCCCAACGCCCGCCCGGCCCCGCCGGTGTTTTCAATCGCCACATGGCAGGCCGCGATGACCTGGCCCGGCAGTTCGGACAGCCAATCCTTGGGCAGACCGTCGATGGCCGTGCCCTTGAACGGCTGGGAAAAGGCGCCGGGGCGGATGATGGTAAAGGTCGAAAATTCCGTATGGCGTTCCCACTTCAGGCGCAATTCGCCCAGGTCGGTGGAAAAATGCGTCGCGTCCGCGGGCGGCGGCGACACCCGGAAATGCTTGCACAGGGCTTCCAGATGGGCGACGTGCGGCGCCATGCCGTCTTCGCCCGAAATCAGCGCGATATGCGACACCTGTACAGGGGCCGCCAGGTCCGCCGGGGGGCGGGCGTGAATTTCTTCGGCCAAGGCACGGCGCAGGGGATGTTCCTGAAACATGGTCACCCGTATACTCGAAAAATCGGAACCCAGCCCCTATATACCTGAGTAGGGGCCGCGACGGGCCCATAAATTTCAACCCCAAGCCATGCAATCCAGGGGACGCCATGACCGACCTAGCCGCCACAGACGACCTGTTCTTCAACCGCACCGGGATGGACCGGGGGCGTGTGCAGGGCCTTTTGGACGATGCCCTGACCGGCATGGACGACGGCGAACTGTTCCTGGAATACCGCCAATCGGAAGCTGTGGTGCTGGATGACGGGCAGATCAAGACCGCCAATTTCGACACGGCCCAGGGGTTCGGTCTGCGCGCCATCGCCGGCGAAAGCACCGGCTATTCCCATGCTTCGGACCTGTCCGAAGCCGCCATCCAGCGGGCCGTGGAAACGGTCAAGGCCGTGCGCCGGGGCCATTCGGGCACCCTGGCCGCCGCCCCGCAAGGCACCAACCGCGCCCTTTACATGGACGACAATCCCCTTTCGATGGTTGAATTTCAGGACAAGGTCGAATTGCTGCGCGCCATCGATGCCTATGCCCGGGCCAAGGACGACCGCGTGCGCCAGGTTTCGGCCTCGATCACCGGCAATTGGCAGGCCGTGCAGATCGTGCGCACGGGCGGCCACCGGGTTGCCGATATCCGCCCCCTGGTGCGCATGAACGTTTCGGTCGTGCTGGAACAGGACGGGCGCATGGAATCGGGCAGCTACGGCACGGGCGGGCGCGTGACCTACGAACGCTATATGGATCCGGCCAATTGGAAGGGCGTGGTCGATGAAGCCTTCCGCCAGGCCGAAGTAAACCTGCAATCGGTGCCCGCCCCGGCGGGCGAGGTGCCGGTCGTGCTCGGCCCCGGCTGGCCCGGCATCCTGCTGCACGAAGCGATCGGCCACGGCCTGGAAGGCGATTTCAACCGCAAGAAGACTTCCGTGTTTTCCGGCCTGATGGGCGAACGCGTGGCCGCCAAGGGTGTCACCGTGGTCGACGACGGCACCATCCAGGACCGGCGCGGCAGCCTGACCATCGACGATGAAGGCACCCCCGCCGAAAACACCGTGCTGATCGAAGACGGCATTTTGAAAGGCTACATGCAGGACCGCACCAACGCGCGCCTGATGGGCATGGCGCCCACGGGCAACGGGCGGCGCGAAAGCTACGCGCATGAACCTCTGCCGCGCATGACCAATACCTACATGCTGGGCGGCGACAAGGACCCGGGGGAAATCCTCGCCTCCGTCAAGAAAGGCGTCTACGCCGTGTCCTTCGGCGGCGGCCAGGTCGACATCACGTCGGGCAAGTTCGTGTTCTCCTGCACGGAAGCCTACGAGATCGAAAACGGCAAGGTCGGCCGCCCCCTCAAGGGCGCGACCCTGATCGGCGACGGCAAGGACGTGCTCAACCATGTCGGCATGGTCGGCAACGACATGGAAATGGATCCCGGCATCGGCACCTGCGGCAAGGACGGCCAGGGCGTGCCCGTGGGCGTGGGCCAGCCGACCTTGCTGGTCAATCAGCTGACGGTCGGCGGCACCGGGGCGTAACCCCAAAGCCTCAATTTCTCTAGATAAAGCACGTTAGTCATGGCTTCCCCACTAAATGTGGACGAACCGGTGCACAACCTGTGGAAACATAACGAGAACATTTCTTGTTGTAGGACCGCGCTTTGTAGTATTCTAGTCCCTCACGCAAAGATGCCCGGCACAACCCTGGAAAGTCGGTACCGAGCACCCTTGAATACGCAACTACTAAGTAGCTACGAGGTATATTTCGATGAGCACACTAGCATCTTATTTGTTGGGCGACCAAGCCGACGAACAAAAGAAAATCCAAGTTTGGATAAAGGGCAATCCTATTCAAGGATACGACAGCACGAAATTTCGCAAAGATGATCTTGGTTCTTGGATGTCGTTTTTTGACTATGGAAATCGTGATTCCGAATACGGGTGGGAATTCGATCACCACCCCATCCCAGCTTCTGAAGGCGGTTCAAATGACGTGAATAATCTTCGCCCACTCAACTGGCGCAACAATGTTCGACTGGGCGGCCTCTTACGTTAACGCAAAAGCAGACCCCGAAAATCAGGCGCTGGCCGCCAGATCCTCGCCGGCGAGGGCTTTTTCGATCAGCTCGACCGTTTCATTGACGCCGTAAAGGGCGATGAACGAGCCCATGCGCGGGCCCTGGGATTGGCCCAACAGGATTTCATACAGGGCCTTGAACCAATCGCGCAGGTTTTCGAAGCCGTGGCGTTTGCCGACTTCGTAGACTTCCGTCTGTAGGTCTTCGGCCGCCGACTTGGCATCCATGCCGCGCAGAGCATTGGCCAGGTCTTCCAACGCTGCGCGCTCGCCCTCGGTCGGCTGGCGGTAGGTTTTGGCCGGTTTGACGAAGTCCCGGTAATAGCTGATCGCCGTGGCGACCAGGCCGTCCAGGAACGGCGCGTTTTCCGGTGTCAGGTCCGGGCGGTAGCGCGAGATGAAATGCCACAGGACGGATTTGTCCTCGGTCCCGCACACACCCGCCAGGTTCAACAGGATGTTGTAGCTGAGCGCGCCCTGGGCTTCCGGCGGGTTGCCGGAATGAATGTGCCAGACCGGATTGGACAGCTTCTTGTCGTCGTCCTGATCTTCGAACGCGGCCAGATGGCTGAGATAGTCGTCGACGTTCTTGGGGATCACATCGAAGTAAAGCCGCTTGGCCGTCTTGGGCTTTTGGAACATGAACAGGGACAGGCTTTCCGGCGGCGCATAGGCCAGCCATTCTTCCATGGTCAGGCCGTTGCCGCGGGATTTGGAAATCTTCTCGCCGTTGTCGTCCAGGAACAATTCGTAAGTGAAGCCGAGCGGCGGCGTGCCGCCCAGAATGCGGCAGATCGCGCCCGACTGCTTGACCGATTCGATCAGGTCCTTGCCCGACATTTCGTAATCGACGTCCAGCGCCGTCCAGCGCATGGCCCAATCGGGCTTCCACTGCAGCTTGCAATGCCCGCCGGTCACGGGGGTTTCGACCTTTTCGCCGTCTTCGTTTTCGTAAACGATGGTGCCGGCGGCCGGGTTGGTTTCCAGCACCGGGGCAAGCAGAACCTTGCCCGTCTTGGGGCAGACCGGCAGGAAGGGGCTGTAGGTCGCGCGCCGTTCCTCGCCCAGGGTCGGGAGGATCACGCCGCGCACGGCGTCATAGCGTTCCAGCAGGGTCAGCAGGGTTTGGTCGAACTGGCCGGACGTGTAGCAGTCGGTCGAGCTTTTGAATTCGTAGTCGAAACCGAAGCCGTCCAAAAACGCGCGCAACCGCGCGTTGTTGTGATGGCCCATGCTTTCGTGGGTGCCGAAGGGATCGGGGATCGCGGTCAGCGGTTTTCCCAGGTTTTCCGCCAGCATGTCCTGATTGGGCAGGTTTTCCGGCACCTTGCGCAGGCCGTCCATGTCGTCGGAAAAGGCGAACAGCTTGGTCGGCATGTCCGTCAGGGTCTGGAAGGCATGGCGCACCATGGTCGTGCGCGCGACCTCACCGAAGGTGCCGATATGCGGCAGACCCGACGGGCCGTAACCCGTTTCGAACAGGACATAGCCTTTTTCCGGCAGCTTGCCGCCGAGCTTTTTCAGCAGCGCCCGGGCCTCGGCAAAGGGCCAGGCATTGGCGTTTTCGGCAATGGCGCGCAGGTCTGTCATGGTCGGGCTCTTTCGGCAAAACGGAGCGGGAACCTAACGCCCGCACGGCCCCGGTTCAAGGAATTTGGGGACCGCGCCCCGCCCCCTGACGGCACATGCCGGCAGCGGGTTAATAGGCGTATTCCGTGAACACCGGATCGATATTGCCTTTCCAGCGCCGCTCGAAGGCGACCAGCAGTTCCTCGGCCGGGGTCATACCGGAATCGCAGATGTGATAGATCGGCTGCAGGAAGTGGCTTTCATCCAGGCCCACGGCGTCAAGCCGCGCGCGGTTCTTCAGCCCCTGGCGGGCGATGCACAGGGCTTCGCAGGCGATGTCCTTGATCTGTTTGTCGCGGAACGGCGTTTTCAAGGCCGTCCTGGGCACGTCGCGGCGCATGGCTTCGCGTTCGTCATCGGTCCAGTCCTTGACCAGGTCCCAGGCGGCGTCGCGGGCTTCCGTGTCGTACAGCAGCCCGACCCAGAAAGCCGACAGCGCGCACAACCTTGCCCAGGGCCCGCCGTCTGCACCGCGCATTTCCAAAAACGTCTTCAGCCGCACTTCGGGGAAGGCCGTGGTCATATGGTCTTCCCAATCCTTCATGGTCGGCAGTTCGCCCGGCAGGGCTTCAAGCTTGCCCACCATGAAATCGCGGAACGAATGCCCGGCGGTGTTGATGTATTCCCCGTCGCGGTAGACGAAGTACATGGGCACGTCGAGCATGTAGTCGACGTATTGTTCGAACCCGAAGCCGTCTTCGAACACGAAAGGCAGGGTGCCGCAACGGTCCGGATCCACATCCGTCCAGATGTGCGAGCGATAGGACAGAAAGCCGTTGGGTTTGCCTTCGCGGAACGGCGAATTGGCCCACAGGGCCGTGGCAATGGGCTGCAGGGCCAGCGCGATGCGGAACATCTGGCGCATCACGGATTCGGAATTGAAATCCAGATTGACCTGCACCGTGCAGGTCGACTGCATCATGTCGAGGCCGAGCGAGCCCTTGGTCGGCATGTAGTCGCGCATGATCTTGTAGCGGTCCTTGGGCATCCAGGGCATGTCCGCGCGCGGCCATTTGGGGTTGTAGCCCAGGCCTAGGAACCCGATGCCCAATTCGCCCGCGATTTCCTTGACCTGCTTCAGGTGTTCGGTGACTTCGCCGCAGGTCTGGTGGATGGTTTTGACGGGGGCTCCCGACAATTCCAATTGCCCCGCCGGTTCCAACGAGATCGAACTGCGGTCGGGCTTCGACAACGCGATGACGTTGTCGTGCTCCATCACCGGGGTCCAGCCGAAGCGTGTCAGCGCGTCCAGCATCTGGCGCACGCCCGGCTTTCCGTCATAGGTCAGCGGGCGCAGGGTTTTCAGATCGTAGGCGAATTTTTCGTGCTCGGTGCCGATGCGCCAATCACGTTCGGGCTTGCAACCCGCTTCCAGGTATTCGACCAAGGCGGCCTTGTCGGTGATGGGATGCGACTTGGGAGAGCTTTCATTGGCCATGGCCGGGTCTTTCGTTGCTATAGGCTGGGCGTGGGGCACGCGTGTGGGCAGTGATTCAATATCGGGTCATTTCCAGTCGCCCGCAACCGCCTGCCAAACCGCAAGGGCGGAAAGACAAGCCGTTTCGGCACGCAGGATGCGCGACCCCAGCGTGACCGGAACGACAAACGGAAGCTTAGCAAACCTGTCAAGCTCCTGCGCCTGAAAGCCGCCTTCCGGGCCGACCAAAAAGCCGACCACGCCGCCTGCGGCCCCATTCAAGGCCGCCGCAATCGGCTTTCCAGCACCGGTTTCATCCAGCACGAAAAGCGTCCGGTCCGTGGGCCAGTCCGACATCAGCGCCGCCAACCCGGCCATGTCGTCGATGCGCGGGACGGTCAGGCGTTCGCATTGTTCGGCCGCTTCAACCGCGACGGCCTGCAGGCGTTCCGTGTTCAGGCGCCCGGTCTGGGTATTGGCGGTCTGCACGGGCATCAAGTGCCCGGCGCCCAGTTCGGTCGCTTTCTGGATGATGAAATCGGTGCCGGTTTTCTTGACCGGGGCAAAGGCCAGCCAGGGGCCGGGGGCTTCGGATTGCGGGCGGGTCCGTTCCACGGGCATCAGGCGGGCAGCACGTTTGCCGATTTCCGCGATCTCGGCCCGCCATTCGCCGTCCCGGCCGTTGAACAGCAAAACCGCGTCCCCCACCGCAAGGCGCATCACGCGCCCCAGGTAATGGGCCTGTTCGGGTGCGATATCGACGGCGGCACCGGATGCCAAATCGCCGTCGACATAAAGGCGAATGCCCGCCGCCATGGCCGATTTTCCCTTTCCTTGCCCAGGCTTGGCCCCCTATTAAAGGACATCATGGACAACCGACAACATGTTTCCGCCTCGGACATTCCGGCGACAAGCTGGATCGACCGCATGCCGGGCAAGGGCCTGCGCCCCTATTTGCGGCTGGCGCGCATGGATCGGCCGATCGGCACCTGGCTGTTGCTGCTGCCCTGCTGGTGGGCGACGGCCCTGGCCTCGCCCGGCTGGCCCGATCCCTGGTTGTTGGCATTGTTCGCCGTCGGCGCGCTGGTCATGCGCGGGGCCGGCTGCACCGTCAACGACCTCGCCGACCGGGATTTCGACAAAAAGGTCGCGCGCACGGCGGGCCGGCCCATCGCCTCGGGCCAGATATCGGTTATGCAGGCGTTTTTGTTCCTAGGCCTGCAATTGGCGGTCGGCCTGGCGGTGCTGCTGCAGTTCAATACCTATACGGTGATTTTGGGGGCATCGTCCCTGGCCCTGGTCGCGGTCTATCCCTTTGCCAAGCGGGTGACCTATTGGCCGCAGTTCGTTCTGGGCCTGACCTTCAACTGGGGGGCGCTGGTCGGCTGGACCGCCGTGACCGGCCAGTTGGCGGAACCGGCGATCCTGCTGTATGCCGCGGGCGTCATGTGGACCCTGGGCTATGACACCATTTACGCCCATCAGGACAAGGAAGACGACGTGCTGGTCGGCATCAAGTCGACGGCGCTTAAGTTCGGCGCGGCGACCAAGCCCTGGCTGGCCGCGTTCTACGGGGCAGCGGTGACCTTGCTGGCGGCGGCCGGTCATCTGGCCGGGCTGCATCCGGCCTATTTCATCGGTCTTGCCGTGGCGGGCCTGCATCTGGCCTGGCAGGTCCGGTCCCTGGACCTGGACGATGCCAAGCTGTGTCTGGCGCGGTTCAAGTCCAACCGCGATTTCGGCCTGATCGTGCTGGCGGCGATCATCGCGGGGCGCCTGCTGACCGGCTAGGCGATCCGCCGCCGGGCCAAGCGGCGGTATAGCTGCCAGGGCGTCAGCACCCAGGGTGCCTGCAGGCCGAGCACACGCTTGACCTCTTCGACGCAGGTATAAGGCCGCCAGGAAAGCGGCCGCGGCGGCGGCATGCGGGGACGCACAAGGCGCAAGCGGCAGCCCTGGCGCCGGAATACCCGCATCAGGTCCAATAACGGATAGGCCCCGACCACGGAGGCAAAGGTGTAATGCACCATGGGGTCCAGATAGAGCCATTGCCCCTTGGTCCGCAGCAATACGAAGCAATGGCGGAACCCCGGCTTCAACATCCGCAGCCAGGCAAGCGTCGCCCGCCCCGTAAACGCCACCAATGCCAGGTCCGGGCCGGACAGTGCCGTCCCGTCATCGGGCACAGCCGGATCGGCGGGATCAGGCGGCACCCCTTCCGTCATGCCAGGATGCCCTTCCGCCGCAGAACCGTGGTCATGCGGTCAAGCGCTTCGTCCCACAATCGCGCGGCGGTCGATTCCGCCCGCACGCGGGCATCCGGTGCGCGTTCCCTGCCGCCGAAATCCAGCAGGGTGCGAAGGTGCATGACACGCAACACGCCCGCCCGAACCAGGTTCAAGGCCACCAGATAAATATCATCGGCTTCGCACGGCCGGACCACCCCGCCGCCGCCGTCGAAACGTTGCCCGTCGCGCCGCGCCTTCTGCGCACGGATGAACCAGAACCAGGCTTGTTCGGCCGTTTCGAACGGATCGACCGCTCCATCCGGGAGGGGCTTGGGTATGTAGCGTTTGCGTCTCAAGGTTTGGCTTCTCCCGCATATTCCTGCATCTGAACAAAACAAGAACATATGTATTTATCAAACGCTAAATTCCTATGTCAATAATTTATTATGTATATATTCCTTTATTTCATTGAATCAAACTGCCGCCCCATATCCGTCGCATCGGAGGCCACACGCCTTACACATGACGATTCCCTATGGAAATCCCGACGCATTTGTAAGACAATGTTCCCATGTTGCGGCATTCAAGCGTATGGCATGCAGTTGACCGGTTGGCCCGCGAACACGGGTTGTCGACCTCGGGCCTTGCGCGAAAGGCTGGCTTGGACCCCACCACATTCAACAAAAGCAAGCGCACCACCCGCGACGGCAAATTGCGCTGGCCGTCGACGGAAAGCGTCGCCAAGATTTTGTCGGCCACGGGTGCGAGCCTGTCGGAATGGGTGTCCTACGTCGACGAGACCGAAGGCGGCGGCGTCTACCGCAATGTGCCGCTGATCGGTTTCGCCCAGGCAGGGAATTCAGGATACTTCGATGATGCGGGCTATCCCGTCGGCGGCGCCTGGGACGAAATCCCCTTCCCCGGCCTGAACGACCCCAGCGCCTTCGCCCTGGAAATCAACGGCGACAGCATGGAACCCGTGTTCCGCGACGGCGACACCATTATCGTCGCTCCCCATGCCTCGGTCCGGCGCGGCGACCGTGTCGTGGTCAGAACGACCGACGGCGAGGTCCTGGCGAAAATTCTGATCCGGCAGACCGCACGCCATATCGACCTTCAGTCCCTGAACCCGGCCCATGAAGACCGCAGCCTGGACCTGACCGACGTGGATTGGATTTCACGCATCGTCTGGGCCAGTCAGTAGGCCAAAACCCTCGGCAAATTTTGCGCCGCAGCATGAGGCGCCCTGCATTTATTTGAAAAACAACACTATTTTTATCCGCCTTGGCGATGCGGCGGCCAAGGACTATGCTGCATATGCGAAGAGAGTGGCGTTGACACGTTTGGGAGAACGGAAAGGTCAAGGCCATGAAATACGGAGCAAGCCGAGGCGGAAACGTCATCAGTTGGATCGATGGCGAATGGCATGATGAAGAACCCGCCGTGGCGAAAGCGACCGATCACGCCATGTGGTTGGGATCGGCCGTGTTCGACGGCGCCCGGTCCATCGCCGGAAAAGTCCCCGATCTGGCAGCCCATTGCGCCCGCGCGATCCGATCCTGCGAGATCATGGGCATGGAATCCGATGTGACGGCCGAGGAAATGGTCGAACTTTGTCACGAAGGTATCCGGCAATTCCCCGACGATGCCGAACTTTACATCTGCCCCCTGTTCTATCCGTCCGGGGGTTTCGTCGTGCCCGATCCGAAATCGACCCATTTCGTGCTGACGGTCGAAGAATCCCCCCTGCCGGACCCCAATGGCTTCAAGGCCTGCCTGTCACCGTTTCGCCGCCCGGCCGCCGATATGGCCCCGACCGAAGCCAAGGCCGCCTGTTTGTATCCCAACGTGTCGCGGGCCGTCGCCGATGCCAACCAGCGCGGGTTCGACACCGGCGTGATGCTGGACCCGGACGACGACGTCGCCGAGTTCTCGTCGGCCAATCTGTTCATGGTCAAAGACGGCGTCGTCCACACACCGGCCATCAACGGCACCTTTCTGAACGGCATCACCCGCCAGCGGGTCATTCAGTTATTGCGGGATGCCGGGGTCGAGGTCGTGGAACGGGCGATTTCCTATGACGAGTTGTCCGAAGCCGACGAACTGTTCGCCACGGGCAACTATTCCAAGGTTCTGCCCTGTATCCAGATCGATGACCGCGCCCTGCCCAAAGGCCCGCTGTTCCAGGAAACGCGGGACATGTATTTCAGCTACGCCAACACCTGCTGAAAGATCATTTCCAGATCGGTTTGCCCGATCCGGGCAGGCCGTAATCGGCCCATTTGCGGGTCACCTCGTCGATCACATCGTCCGACATGCGGATTTTGCGTCCCCATTCGCGGTGCGTTTCCGCGCCCATCTTGGCCGTCGCGTCGATCCCCATCTTGCTGCCCAGGCCCGGCTCCGGCGAGGCGAAATCCAGGTAATCGATGGGTGTGTTTTCGATCATCGTCACGTCGCGCACGGGATCGACGTTGGTCGAGATCGCCCAGATCACGTCGTTCCAATCGCGGGCATTGATGTCGGCATCGACCACGATCACGAACTTGGTATAGGTGAATTGGCGCAGATACGACCACACGCCCATCATGATGCGTTTGGAATGACCGGCGTAGGCCTTCTTCATGCTGACCACAGCAACGCGGTAGGAACAAGCCTCGGGCGGCAGCCAGAAATCGACCACTTCCGGGAATTGCTGGTGGAACAGGGGCACGAAGACTTCGTTCAGGCCTTCACCCAGGACCGAGGGTTCGTCCGGCGGGCGGCCCGTATAGGTCGAAAGATAAATCGGGTCCCGGCGCATGGTGATGGCCGAGACCGTGAACACGGGGAACGGCTCGACCGAATTGTAGTACCCCGTATGATCGCCGTAGGGGCCTTCGTCGCCGTAATCTTCCAGCGACACGTGACCTTCGATCACGATTTCGGCTTCGGCCGGAACCTTGAGCGGGATGGTCTTGCAGTCGACCAGATCGACCCGCTTGCCCCGCAGCATGCCCGCGAACTGGTATTCGGACAGAGTATCCGGCACGGGCGTGACGGCCGCCAGGATGGTGCCCGGGTCGGCACCGATCACGGCGGCGGCGGGGATCGGGTCGGGTCGGGTTTCCTTCCACCGGGCGTGGTGCTGAGCGCCGCCCCGGTGTTTCAGCCAACGCATGATGGTCGTATCCCGGCCCGTCACCTGCATGCGGTAGATGCCCAGGTTGAAGCCGTCGCGTTTATCGCCGCCCTTCTGCCCCGCTTGCGGCCCTTGCGTCACGACCAAGGGCCAGGTGATCAGGGGGGCGGGCTCGCCGGGCCAGCAGGTCTGGATCGGCAGGGCGCCCAAATCGATCTCGTCTCCCTGAAGGACGATTTCCTGACAGGGCGCCGATTTCACCGTTTTCGGCTTCATCGCCACCATGGTCTTCAAAAGCGGCAGCATCTCCATGGCTTGCTTGAGGCTTTCCGGCGGCTCGGGCTGGCGCAAAAAGGCCAAGGTCTCGCCGACCTCGCGCAATTCATGCGGTTCACGCTCCATGCCCCAGGCAACGCGTTCGACCGTCCCGAACAGGTTGACCAGCACCGGCATGCTGCTTTTGCCGGCCCCCTTGCCGGTCGTCACGTTTTCGAACAGCACGGCCGGGCCGCCCTCGGCGATCAGGCGGGTCTGGATTTCCGTCATCTCCAATTCCGGCGACACGGGGGCCGTCACGCGCACCAGACGGCCCGCGGGCTCCAGCCGGTTGAAAATGAAATCCCTGAGTGATGCATAGGCCATGGGCGGTTTCCTGGTCGCGGCCCGGTTCGGGCATGGGGCGCCGACGTTAGCGGCTGAATCCATTGGGCAAAAGGCGAAAATGTCCGGGGCCGGGATGAACAGCCGGGCAATCGCCTTGAGTTGTCATGCAGGACAAAGGCGGATACCCTTTCCCTGCCGATTCATGACATTAACACCCTATAAAACATCGGTGATGTAGGATTTCGGGGAAGTAATCCGGTAGAGGGGCCGGGTTGCCTCAAGGTACGGCAGGAAGTGGCAATCTCAACGGTGATCGATGTCTGGTGACCTTACCTCCGCGCAGAGCGAGCCGGCGCTGAAGAATTTTCAGCGTCTGATCGATATCGGCATCGCGCTGTCGGCGGAACGGGACATTAACCGCCTGATGGAAAAGATTCTTTTGGAAGCCAAGGATCTGACCTCGGCCGACGGCGGAACGCTGTACATCAAAACCGAAGAGGACGCGCTGAAGTTCGAAATCATGCGCACCGATTCCCTGAACATCGCGCTGGGCGGCACCACCGGCAAGGACATCACCTTTCCACCGATCCGCATGTTCGATCCGGACACGGGCGAACCCAATCAGAAAAACATCGCCAGCTACTGCGCGCTGACCGGCGAATCGATCAACATCAAGGACGCCTACGAAGCCGAAAGCTTCGATTTTTCCGGCACCAAGAAATTCGACGAAGGTACCGGCTACCGGTCCAAATCGTTCCTGACGGTGCCGTTGAAGAACAGCCAGGACGAAATCATCGGCGTTATCCAGCTTCTCAATGCCCATGACGACGCCGGAGAGGTCATCGAATTTTCCAAGGAAATCCAACCCCTGGTTGAGGCCCTGGCGTCCCAGGCGGCGGTCGCGCTCGACAATCAGCAACTGGTCGACGGCCAGAAGAAGCTGCTGGAAAGCTTCATCGAGCTGATCGCATCGGCCATCGATGCCAAGTCGCCCTATACGGGCGGCCACTGTCAGCGTGTGCCCGAACTGACAAAGATGCTGGCCAAAGCGGCCTGCGAGGAACAGGACGGTCCGTTCAAGGATTTCGCCCTGACCGAGGAACAATGGTACGAGCTGCATATCGGGGCCTGGCTGCACGATTGCGGCAAGGTCACGACGCCGGAATACGTGGTCGACAAGGCCGTCAAGCTGGAGACCATTTACAACCGTATCCACGAAGTGCGCATGCGGTTCGAGGTCATGAAGCGCGAGGCCGAGGTCGAATATTACAAGGCCCTGGCCGAAGGGACCGGTGACCCGGATGCCCTGAAAGCCAAACTGGATGAAACGCTGGCCAAGCTGGACGACGATTACGAATTCATCGCCAAGGCCAACGTGGGCGACGAGTTCATGGCGCCCGAAGACCAGGAACGCATCCGGGCAATCGGCAAGATGCAATACACGCGGACGCTGGACGACCGCCTGGGCCTGTCGTTCGAGGAACGCAAGCGCAAGGACCGCACGCCGCCCAAACCGCTTCCCGCCAAGGAATACCTGCTGGAAGACCGCGACGATCATGTCGTCTACCGCGATGCCCTGGAACCGGCGGCCCAGCCCGACAATCCGTTCGGCTTCAAGCTCAACATCCCCGAGCACAAATACAATTTCGGCGAAATCTACAATCTGTGCATCGCCCGCGGCACGTTGACCGAAGAAGAACGCTTCAAGATCAACGATCACATCGTGCAGACCATCATCATGTTGGAACAACTGCCGTTTCCCAAGCATCTGAAGCGCGTGCCCGAATACGCCGGCGGCCACCACGAGAAGATGGACGGCACGGGCTATCCCCGGAAGCTGACAGAGGAAGAAATGTCCGTGCCCGCGCGCATCATGGCCATCGCCGACATCTTCGAGGCCCTGACCGCCGCAGACAGGCCCTATAAAGACCCGAAGAAGCTGTCGGCCAGCATCAAGATCATGTCCTTCATGAAAAAAGACGCCCATATCGACGGCGAATTGTTCAAACTGTTCCTGACCTCGGGCGTGTTCAAGGAATACGCCGACCGGTTCCTGGAGCCCTATCAGATCGACGACGTGGACATTTCCCAATACCTTGAATAAGCCGCTCCCCCCCGCCGCCACACCTGCCGAACGCCCGCGCCGCCCCCGATCCGTCGCCCGGGCGCTGGCCTATCCCTATGACGTACCGGATTGTTCCTATGTCATTCACGCGGGCCATGTGCAGCCGATCGCATCGGACGGCGAGCTCCGTGATCTTGCGGGCGACGATTTATCGGATCGTTATCCGGTGATCGCCTGCGGCTCCAACCAGTCGCCGTCGGCGCTGGCATGGAAATTCTCAAAACCCGAAGACGGCCCCGTGCCGGTCGTGCGTATCCGCCTGCACGATTTCGACACGGTCTATTGCGCCCATTTCGCGGGCTATGGCTCCGTGCCCGCGACCCTGCATCCAGCACCCGGCACGGTCGTGACCCTGTTCGTCAATTGGCTGACGGAAAACCAGCTTGCCCATATGCACACGACCGAGACCGGTCGCGGCAATTATGTGTTCGGCGAATTGTCGAACCTGAAGGTCGAACACGAATGCGGCCCCGCCATCGACCGGGCCGGGGCCTATGTCACGACCCGGGGGGCATTGGCGCTCGACGGCTGCGCCGTGCCTCTGGCCGAGGTCGCCGCCTCGGGCCGCTCCAACCCCGCCCTGCGCCAGCGCGACCTGATCCAATCCCTGCTGAACCTGCACGGCCGGAACGATACGGTCGAGGCCTTCGTTCAACGCAACATCGATGACGAAGACGAACGCGAGCGCCGCCAGACCATGCTGGCCATCGACGCCCTGCCCTTCACCTACCCGCACTTCCGCCCACTGGCTTAACCCCCCCGGCGAATCGCCTTACTCCCGGATGCTTTGTCACCGGGCGTTGCGCCGCACCGGAACCCCACGCACAGCCCCAAAGGCGGGGGATTGAGCCATTCCTCTGTGCAAATTCGGCCCGGACGGGTACCTTTTCCGTCCATGGAACAACTGCTGTCGGATCTCGCGCTTATCCGCGACGGACTTCTGGATGCGACGGCGGGCCTATGGGTCCCGCTGACGGAAACCGTCGCCACCATGCCGACCTGGGCGATCGCCGCCGCCGGGGCCGGTGCCTTGGCGCTGATCGGCGTGCTGCTGTTCGGCGGCCGGCGCCTGCGCACCGGCGAACGCCTGGACCGCCCCGACCCCGTACTGCGCACCCAACCCCCGGAGTACGATCCGGCACCCGCGTTTCCTGCCGCCGACCCCGCCCCCGCACCGATGGAACCGGAACCCCTGCCCGACACCCCGGAAATTCAGGGACTCGCCGAATTATTGGCGGCCAACGGCCTGGATGACGACGCGCGCGAAAGCCGGCTGCGGACATTCGCCGGTGAATTGGATGATCTCAGATCGCGGCTCAGCACCGTCAGCGCCGGATCGACCGCGGCGGCCCGCCTGCTGCACGATGCGCGGGGCGCCATCGCATCGGGCGACATTCAACGCGGCACGGACCTGTTAATCCGTGCCGCCGAAGAAGAAGACACCACCGGCCATAAACACGCCTGGACCGCCGATGTGCACGGCCGCGCCGCCGCCCTGACCCGCCTGGTGGCGGGCGACCTGATGGCCGCGCGGGGCGATGCGGAGGTCGCCGCGACGCTCTACCGTCTGGCGGCGGACGCGGTGCCCGCCGACGACAAGGAATTGTCCGTCGAATGCCTGGGCCGCTTGGGCGCCCTGGCCCACGAGCGTGAAGACTTCGCCGCCGCGCGCGAACATTTTGCCGCCGCCCTGACAACGTTGGAAGACGCCCAAGCCGACGGCCATCCGGACATGGGCGGCATCCTGAACAACCTGGCATTGGCATGCGACCTTGCCGGTGACAATCGGGCAGCGGAACAGCATTACCAACGCGCCCTTGCCGCCGACGAAGCCGCCTGGGGCGACGATCATCTGAACGTGGCTTCCGTGCTCAACAATCTAGGGCTGTTCTACCGCCGCCGAGGCAAGACCCAGGCGGCCGAGCCCCTGTTCCGCCGCGCCGTCGCCATCAAGGAAAAACACCTAATGCCGGGCGATGCCTCGCTCGCCTTGACTCAGGTCAATCTGGCGGCGGCCCTGCGCGCCCTGGGCCGCGAGGAAGACGCCCAGAACCTGGAACGTAGCGCCGGCCTGCCGCCGCCGGAACAGCCGGAGCCGGATACATCGGAAGAAAACGGCGACGAAGCCGCCTTGGAACCTGATCCGGCAGAAGCGGATTCGCCCGCCGAAGAACATGACGGCGCCGTGGAACCCGCGACGGAAACCACGCAACGGCCCGCCCCGGCCGGTTGACGTGGCGTCACCCTTTTCCCCGGTTCTTAAATCTGTATAGTCGGCCATCCCTTTAGAGGCGTAATTCGTCGCCGAGGCCTCATGGTTGAGGCCCGTTCGCGATTTACCGCCGCCGCCCGAAGGCAAGGACCAGGCGGTGAAGGGGCATATCCCACCGTCGGCAATGGCGTCGGCGGACGCTCGAAGGCAAGGACCAAGCGAATGACCAATCTATCCGACACGGCCGGAAAAACCGGCATCATGATCTGTGGCCACGGCAGCCGCGACCAAGGCGCCGTCGATGAATTCGGCACCCTGGCGGGCCATTTGGCCAAACGGTTTCCCGACTATGAAGTCGAAAGCGGGTTCCTGGAATTCGCCACGCCCGTCCTGCGCACGGGCCTGGACAAGCTGCGCGACCGCGGCGTGGAACGCATCATCTGCGTGCCCGGCATGCTGTTCGCCGCCGGCCATGTGAAGAACGACCTGCCGTCGGAAATCAACGCCTTCGCCCATGCCCACCCGGACCTGGACGTGCGCTTCGGGCGCGAACTGGCGATCGACGCCAAGCTTCTGCGCGCCGCCCAGATCCGCATCGAACAGGCCGAAGCCGAAGCCAACAAATCCGCCGAGGTTTCCCGCGCCGACACATTGCTGATGGTGGTCGGGCGCGGCACCAATGATTCCGACGCCAATTCCAACGTCAACAAGGTCGCCCGCATGCTGTGGGAAGGCATGGATTTCGGCTGGGCCGAAGTCAGCTATTCCGGCGTCGCCTACCCCTTGGTCGACGAAGGCATGAACAAAGCGGTGAAACTGGGCTTCAAACGGATCATCGTGTTTCCCTATTTCCTGTTCACCGGCATCCTGGTCAACCGCATCTACCGCTGGGCCGACGAATGCGCCGAAGCCCATCCCGATGTCGAGGTCGTCAAGGCAAGCTACCTCAATGACCATGAAGATCTGATCGACTGTTTCGCCGATCGGATCGAGGAAGTCCTGGTCGGCGACAACAAGATGAATTGCCTGCTGTGCAAATACCGCGAACAGATCATCGGTTATGAAGACGAAGTCGGCGCCCCCCAGGTCGGCCATCACCATCATGTGGTCGGAATCGGCACGGACGGCCACGGCGCCGAAGATCACGGCGTGCACCACGGCAAGCACGGCCATCACCATCACGGCCACGGTCACCACCACGGGCATGATCACGGGCACGACCATGCACATGATCACGGCCCGTCCAAGTCACCTGAAAAAACCGACGGCTGACGGGACCGGGACCGGTGATGTTCGATTACATCCGCGATCCGGCGGAAATCTACCGCCGTTCCTTCGCCGCCATCGAGGCGGAGACGGACCTTTCGCGGTTCGACCACGGCGACCGTGCCCTTGCCCTGCGCCTGATCCATGCCTGCGGCATGACCGATATCGCGAATGACCTGGTGATGTCCGGCAGCCCGGCGCGGGCCGGCGCGGCGGCGCTGGCGAACGGGGCCGCCATCCTGGTCGATGCGGAAATGGTCGCCCGCGGCATCATCGCCGGCCGCCTGCCCAGGGACAACAAGGTGATCTGCACCTTGAACAACGACGGTGTGCGGGATCGCGCCGGGGCCATGGGCACGACCCGCTCCGCCGCCGCGGTCGATGACTGGCTGCCTAATTTGGACGGGGCCGTCGTCGCCATCGGCAACGCCCCCACGGCCCTTTTCCGGTTGTTGGAATTACTGGCCGAAGGTGCGCCCCGCCCGGCAGCCATCCTGGGTTTTCCCGTGGGCTTCATCGGGGCGGCGGAATCCAAGCAGGCTCTGATCGATCACGCCGACGGCATTCCCTTTGCCACCCTTTCGGGGCGGCGGGGCGGCAGTGCCATGGCGGCGGCGGCGATCAACGCGCTTTGCCCCAATCCCGAACAAGCCCATCAACAAGGCGAGGTCCGCAATGGATAGATGGCTTTCCGTGGTCGGCATCGGCGAAGACGGCCTGGACGGCCTGACAGCCCGCGCACGCAAGGCCGTGGACGACGCGGCCGTCCTGGTCGGCGGTGATCGTCATTTAAGCATGCTCGCCGAAGACGCCCGGCCGCGCCTGACCTGGGGCGACGGCTTGGACGCCGGGATCGAAGCCATCGCCGGCTATGCGGGCAAATCAGTCTGCGTACTGGCCACGGGCGATCCTTTGAATTTCGGGATCGGCAAACGCCTGGTCGAACGGTTCGGCATCGACGTCATGGACATCCTGCCGGCCCCCGGTGCCTTCGCCCTGTTGGCGGCCCGCATGGGTTGGCCGCTGAACGACGGCACGGTACGGACCGTCAGCTGCCATGCCTTCCCCGTCGATGTTTTGAATCGCCACCTGCTGCCGGGCATGCGTCTGTTGATCCTGGCACGTAACGGCGAGACCCCGGCCCAAGCCGCGGACCTGTTGTGCAGGCGCGGGTTCGGCCAAAGCCCCATGACCGTGTTCGAACACATGGGCGGGGCGGACGAAGGCCGTTACGACACCGTGGCCGAAGAATGGGAAGGCCGGCGCGTCAAGGATTTGAACGTGATCGCCGTTCATCTGTGGCCCAACCCGGATGCGACGATCTGGCCGGAAACGCCGGGCCTGCCCGAAGAGGCCTTCCACCATGACGGCAAGATCACCAAACGCGAAGTCCGCGCCGCCACCCTGGCCCGCCTGCAACCCCTGCCAGGGCAATTACTGTGGGATGTGGGGGCCGGGTCGGGGGCCGTCGCCATCGAATGGCTGCGCGCGGCCGAAGGATCAACCGCCGTCGCCATGGAACGCGACCCCGGCCGGTTCGGCGATATCGAAGCCAACGCCCGTGATTTGGGCGTACCGCACCTGACCTTGCTGAAGGGCGAGGCCCCCGGATGTTTTCCCCAGGCCGGCCCCACCCCCGATGCGGTCTTTATCGGCGGCGGACTGTCCCAAGACGGCGTGATCGAAGGCGCCCTTGCCGCCCTTAAACCGGGCGGCCGTCTGGTCGCCAACGGCGTAACCCTGGAGGCCCATGAAATGCTCAGCCGTCTTTACCGGCAACACGGCGGGGAACTGGCCCGCATATCCGTTGCCCGGGGTGGCGCCGTCGGCGGGCTGACCGGCATGCGGCCCTTGATGGAGGTCCTGCAATGGGCCTTGGTCAAACCATGAATGAACCCATGAACGGTGGCGGCACCCTATACGGTGTCGGCGTCGGCCCCGGCGATCCGGACCTGTTGACACTTAAGGCCATCAAGGTCATCGCCGCCGCCGCCGTAATCGCCTATCCGGCGGCCGAGAATACGGAAAGCCTGGCCCGCGCCATCGCCGGGCCGCACATCCCGGCGGGCAAGACCGAGATCGCCATCGTCACGCCGATGGTTCCCGGGCGCTTTCCCGCCAACGATGTCTATGACAGCTATGCCCAGGATATCGCGGCGCACCTGTCGGCGGGGCGTGACGTGGCCGTGCTGTGCGAGGGTGACCCGTTTCTCTATGGCTCGTTCATGTATCTGTTCCTGCGTCTGGCCGACCGCTTTCCGGCCCAGGTCGTGCCGGGCGTATCCTCTCTTGCCGCCTGCGCCGCCGTGGCGGGCGCCCCCCTGGTATCCCGCAATCAGGTGCTGACCGTGATCCCGGGGCCGCTGGACGAGGACGATTTGGAAGCCCGCCTTGCCGGAACCGAAGCCGCCGCCATCATGAAGGTCGGCCGCCACCTGCCCAAGGTGCGGGCGGTGATCGAAAAACTGGGCCGGCTTGACCGCGCGCAATATGTGGAACATGCCACCATGGCCGATCAGGTCGTCCTGCCGCTTCGTGACGCGCCGGATACCGCTCCCTATTTCTCGATGATCCTGGTGCGTTCGCCCGAAGACGTGGAGTCCCCGCAATGACCGCCGCCAAACCGCCCGTCATTCTTGCCGTGACCGAACCGGGTGCCGCACTCGCCCGCCGCCTGCAAGGCGTCATTCCCGGCGCCCTTGTGCATGGCCGGGTCGGGCGGATCACCCAGGCCGATGATTTTTTCGATGAAACCACGTCCCACGTGGCCCGCCTGTTCCGGGACGGCCATGCGGTGATCGGTGTGTTTGCGTCGGGCATCCTGATCCGCGCGCTGGCCCCGTTGCTGGCCGACAAGGTCGCCGAACCGCCGGTCATTTCCGTGGCCGAGGACGGCAGCGCCGTGGTGCCGCTTCTGGGCGGACATTCCGGGGCCAATGCCCTGGCCCGCACCATTTCCCGCACGCTGGGTATCCATGCCGCCGTAACCACCACGGGCGACCTGCGCCACGGGATCGGCGTGGACGACCCGCCCGATGGCTGGGTCGTGGCCAACCGGAAAAAATCACTTGCCGTTGCCGCCGCCCTGCTGGCGGGGGAACCCGTGCGCCTGTCGGTCGAGGCCGGGGATGCAAGCTGGCTGACCGATGCGGGCCTGACGACCGATGACGATGCAGGCCCCGCCATCCGCGTGACGGACCGGGCCGTCGGCGATACGGAAGACCTTGTGCTTCATCCGCCGGTCTTGGCGCTGGGCATCGGCTGTGAACGGGATGCGGAACCTGCGGAAATAAAAAATCTTGTCGACCGCGTGCTGGCGGACAACAACCTTGCCCCCGGTGCCATCGCCTGTGTCGCCTCGATCGACGTGAAAATGGACGAAGCCGCCGTCAATGAACTGGGCACCGCATTGAACGTGCCCGTGCGGTTTTTCGACGCGGCCGCGTTGGAAGCCCTGACCCCACGCCTTGCCAACCCATCCGACGTCGTGTTCGCCGAAGTCGGCTGTCACGGCGTGGCCGAAGGGGCGGCGCTTGCCGCGGCCGGCGAAGGGGCCGACCTGATCGTCGAGAAAACCAAATCGAAACGCGCGACCTGTGCCGTCGCACGGTCTGCCGGTAATATCGATGCCGCACGGACCGGGCGCGCCCGCGGGCGCCTGACCGTCGTCGGTACGGGGCCGGGCACGCCGTTGTGGCGCACGCCCGCCGTCTCTCGCGCCGTGGCCGAAGCAACCGACCTTGTCGGCTACGGTCTTTACCTTGATCTTCTGGGCCCCGCCGCCGAGGGCAAAGCCCTGCATTCTTCCGACCTGGCCCAGGAAGAAGCCCGCGCACGCATGGCCCTGGACCTTGCCGGCGAAGGCAAACAGGTCACCCTGGTCTGTTCCGGCGATCCCGGCGTCTATGCCCTGGCGACCCTGGTGACCGAACTGCTCGACCGCGAGGACGACCCCCGTTGGAACCGCGTCGCCGTTTCCATCGAACCGGGTGTCAGCGCCCTGCAGGCCGCCGCCGCGCGCGCGGGCGCTCCCCTGGGACACGATTTCTGCGCCGTGTCGCTGTCCGATCTGCTGACCCCCTGGGACGTCATCGAAAAACGCCTGACGGCCGCCGCCGAGGGTGATTTCGTGATGGCACTTTATAACCCCGTGTCAAAACGCCGGCGCTGGCAGTTGGAAAAAGCACGGGATATTTTGCTGAACCATCGCCCCGCAAACACGCCGGTGATTCTGGCCCGCAACCTGGGCCGCGACGGCGAAACCATCACCGTCATCGACCTGAAAGACCTGACGGCGGACCAGGTCGACATGCTGACCCTGGTCATGATCGGATCATCCGATACCCGCGCCGTCACCCGCGGCACGCGGCAATGGGTCTATACCCCCCGGGGTTATGCCGGGAAAATGCAAAAACAGGAGACCGGCACATGACCGTTCATTTCATCGGCGCCGGACCGGGCGCGCCCGATCTGATCACCGTGCGCGGCCTGAACCTGATCCGCACATGCCCGGTCGTGCTTTACGCCGGATCGCTGGTCCCGGCCGAGGTCGTGGCCGAAGCCCCCGAAGGGGCCCGCGTGATCGACACCGCCCCCATGAACCTGGATGAAATCATCGCCGAGATCGAAACCGCCCATGCGGCAGGCCAGGACGTCGCCCGCGTTCATTCCGGCGATCCGTCGATTTACGGCGCCGTGGCCGAACAGATGCGCCGCCTTGCCGCCCTGGACATTCCCTATGACGTGACGCCGGGCGTGCCCGCCTTCGCCGCCGCCGCCGCCGCCCTTAAAAAGGAACTGACCCTGCCGCAGGTCAGCCAATCGATCATCCTGACCCGCACGTCCGTGCGCGCATCGGACATGCCCAAGGGCGAAGACCTGGAAACCCTGGGGCGCAGCGGGGCGACCCTGGCGGTCCATCTGTCGGTCAACAATCTGGCCAAGGTGGTGCGCGAATTGACGCCCCATTACGGCGCGGACTGCCCCGTCGTGGTCGCCTACCGGGCGACCTGGCCCGATGAACAATATCTTGAAGGCACCCTGTCCGACATCCGTGAAAAGGTCAAAGCCGCGGGCTTTACGCGCACGGCCCTGATCCTGGTCGGCCCCGTCCTGGGCGACGCCGCGTTCGACGATTCCGCCCTTTACGCCGCCCATCATCACCATGTCCTGCGGCCCAAGAAAACCCAGACAGGCAAGGGTTAGGACGGCGACAGCGCCGCCAGCCATTCAAGGGCCGCATCGATGCTGTCCCCATGGGGCGGCGGCGGGGCCGGTGGTGGGTCGATCAGAACGACCTTGATCCCCCGGCCCAGGGCTACGTCGATCTTGGCGCGGGCCGCGGCGCTGCCGCCGTTCTTGGCAACCAGGGTATCGATCCTGAATTCATCCAGGATACGTTCTTCCGCCTCCGGTCCGCCCGGACGCCCGGTCAGCACATGACAATCGGCAAAGAGCGGCGGCGCATCCGGCGCATCGATGAACCGCAGCAGATAAAATCGCCCAGGCATATCGGCAAAGGCGGATACCTCTTTCCGACCGATGGCGAGGAACACCCGGCGGTCGCTTTCAACCAAGGCCCGCGCCGCCGCCGCCGTATCGGCGACCCGAACCACGCCTGCGTCATCCGCGAATGTCCAAGGTGCGCGTCTTAAGACAAGACGCGGCAGCCCCGTCATGCGGCTGGCTTCGGCCACGTTGGCGGATATGGCGGCGGCGAAGGGGTGGGTCGCATCGATTATCGCATCCACGTTTTCTTGCAGCATATAATCGGCGAGCCCTCGGGCACCGCCGAACCCACCGACCGTGACTTCGCCCATCGGTTTGCGCGGCACCGCCGTGCGCCCGGCTAATGACGTGATCACCCGCATCCCGGGCAGACGGTCCAGGGTCGCCGCCGCAAGGGCACGGGCATCGGCCGTCCCGCCCATGATCAACAGCGTGCTAACCACCGGCCCGCCCCACCAGTTGCCCCTGACGATCGAACACCAGAACTTCGACCGCGATACCGCCGGAAAGGGCAGCCAGGGCAACTTCGCGGGCACCGGTCGCGATACGGTCGGCCAGGGGCAATCCGGCCTCTCGGGAAAGGGTCAGCGCTTCCATGCCCGTATTGGCAGTCTTGATCTTGGCCGCCAGCGCCGGGTCGTCCGAGGCCAGAGCCGCCAGCTTTTCCATATCCAGGGACGAGCGCGCGGAATGCAGGTCCAGATTTCCCTGAGAAAGCTTAGCCAGCTTGCCGAACCCGCCCGCCAGCGTCAGGCGCGGCACGGGATGACGCCGCAGATATTTCAACAGACCCCCGGCGAAGTCGCCCATATCGATCAGGGCCATTTCCGGAAGGTCATACAGAGCCTGCACGGCTTTTTCCGACGTCGACCCGGTCGCCGCCGCGATATGGGTAAGCCCGCCCGCGCGGGCCACATCGACACCGCGGTGGATGGAATGGATCCAGGATGAACAGGAATAGGGAATGACCACGCCGGTCGTACCCAAAACCGAAAGACCGCCGATGATCCCCAACCGTCCGTTCATGGTCTTTTCCGCCAAGACTTCGCCGTCTTTGATGGCAACCGTGATATCCACGTCTTCCGGACCGTTCAGACGGCGGGCTAGGTCGGCGATCACGCCGGTCATCATCTTGCGCGGGCCCGGGTTGATGGCGGGTTCGCCCGGCGGCAGGGGCAAGCCCGGCTTGGTCACCGTGCCGACGCCGGGCCCCGCCTGGAAGGTCACACCAGCTCCATCAGCGCCCGGGCGCAGGGTCACCGAAACTTCGGCCCCATGGGTGACGTCGGGATCATCGCCCGCATCTTTGATCACAGCCGCGGTCGCGCTGCCGTCAGACAGGTTCGTGCGGGCCAGATCGAACCGGGGTTCTTCCCCCCGCGGCAAGGTGATCGTCACCACGGCGGGGAACCGCCCGGTCACCAGGGCCTCATAGGCTGCCGCCGTGGCCGCCGTCGCACAGGCGCCGGTGGTCCAGCCGCGTTTCAGGTTTCCGTCCGGTTTGCGTGCGGGCATGGCGGGAATTTAGCGCATTGCCGGGATCCATCCCAAAGAAAGAAACAACATTGTGAAGCACCGGCCGTGCCGCAAGGGTTGATCCCGCCGGGAAAGTCCTTACTTTTCCCGGACCTACAACAGGAGCCGCCGCAAGATCATGTCCGAAGAACTGAACAAAGCCGTTTCCCGCCTGCGTCTTGCACGCCGGATCGCCATCGGCCTATCGGTCGTTATCGTGATCGCCGTGGTTGTCGTGGTCGCCGGGCGGCAATTTGGCGTCATCGATATGAACGGCGGCGGCAAGACAACCGTCGGGGAGCCCACCGTGAAGATCGGCGGCCCCTTCACGCTGACCGACCATACGGGCAAGCAGATGACGGAAGCCGATTTCCGCGGCAAGGCCATGCTGATCTTCTTCGGCTATACTTTCTGCCCCGACGTCTGCCCCACGTCCCTGACCGAAATTTCCGCCGCCATGGATGAACTGGGCCCCGATGCCAGCAAGGTCACGCCCGTTCTGGTCACGGTCGACCCGGAACGCGATACCGTCGATATCCTGAAAGATTACGTCGCCCATTTTCATCCCAGCGTCGTCGGCCTGACCGGCACGGCGGACCAAATCAAGCAGGTCGCCAAGGCCTTCCGCGTGTATTACGCCAGGGTTCCGGATGAAGGCGGTGATCAGGACGCCTATCTGATGGATCATTCCTCGGTGATCTATCTGATGGGGCCGGACGGCAAATTCCTGGCCCATTTCAACCATCAGACGGATGGTGCGACCATGGCCGCCAAGATCAAGTCCCTACTGTGAACGGGGCGGGCCTGCCCCCCGGCATCGTCATCGCGGCGCCCTCGTCGGGCAGCGGCAAGACGCTTCTGACCCTGGGGCTTCTGCGTCATTTCCGGGACGGCGGCATCGCCGTGGCCTCGGCCAAAATCGGCCCCGATTACATCGATCCCGCCTTTCATGCCGCCGCCGGCGGCCGGACCTGCACCAATCTGGACCTCTGGGCCATGCGCCCGACGACCCAGGCAGCGGCCTTGCGCCAGTCCGCCGACGGCGCCGAACTGATCATCTGCGAAGGTGTCATGGGGCTGTTCGACGGCGCCAACCTGGACGAAGGATCGAGCGCCGAAGCGGCCCGCGCGTTCGGCTGGCCGGTCATCCTGGTGGTCGATGCCTCGGCCCAGGGCGCATCCGCCGCCGCCCTTGTCGGCGGGTTCGCCCGCCACCGCCAAGGTGTCACTGTCGCGGGCGTGATCTTCAACCGGACCGGCAGCAAACGCCACGCGGAAATTTTGCGGGGCGCCATGGCCGCCGATCATCCGGATATTCCCGTGTTGGGCTGCCTGCCCCGCCTGGACGGCCTGAACCTACCGGAACGGCATCTGGGCCTGGTCCAGGCCGGGGAACACGGGGATCTGGAAGCGTTTATAAATGCCGCCGCCGATACGGTCGGAGACCATGTGGATACGGCCGCCCTGCAAGCAATGGCTCAGCCGACCAAGACCGTCGAGGTGCTCTCCGCAAACCCGGCCATTCCCCCCTTGGGGCAGAAGGTCGCGGTCGCCCGCGACCTCGCCTTCGCCTTTTCCTACCCGCATGTTCTGTCGAACTGGCGGAACGCGGGGGCGGAGATCACGTTTTTCTCGCCCCTGGCGGACGAAGCCCCTGCCGCGGATGCGGATGCGGTCTACCTGCCCGGCGGATACCCGGAACTGCATGCGGGCAGGCTTGCGGGCAATAATACGTTTCTTTCCGGTCTCAGCACCGCCGCCAAAGACGGCAAACCCCTGTTCGGAGAATGCGGCGGCTACATGGTTTTGGGCATGGGGCTGACCGATGCCGAAGGGCAGCGCCATGCCATGGCCGGCCTGTTGCCCGTGGAAACATCCTTTGCCCGGCGGAAGCTGCATCTCGGCTACCGGCAGGCGACGCTGGCCGACGACGGCGCGCTGGGGGCGGCCGGAACCGTCCTGCGCGGCCATGAATTTCATTACGCCACGATCCTGGCGGAAGGCCTGGAAGAAAGCCGCGACGCCCCCCTGTTTCACGTGGCGAACGCCCAGGGCCAGTATCTGGGTGCCCAGGGCCGCAGGCGGGACAACGTGATGGGATCGTTCATTCATCTGATCGACCGTGAGGACAGCGCCGGATAAGCACGGTATGCTGGCCCCGAAACCACCCCAATTGAGAGACCTTCATGTTCGGGCTGTTCAAGAAAAAGCCAAAACAGACTGCGGCGCCGCCGTTCTGGAAGACCAAGGGCCTGGGCGAAATGTCCAAACCGGAATGGGAATCCCTGTGTGACGGCTGCGGTCGATGCTGCCTGAACAAGCTGGAAAACGACGCCACGGGGGAAATTCTTTATACGGACGTGGCCTGCCGCCTGCTGGACACGGAAAGCTGCCGCTGTGCCAGCTATGCCGACCGCAAACGGTTCGTGCCCGAATGCCAGATTCTCACACCCCGCATGGTCAAGAAGCTCGGCTGGCTGCCTTCGACATGCGCATACCGCTTGATTTCCGAGGGCCAGGACCTTTATTGGTGGCACCCCCTGGTTTCCGGCGACCCGGAGACGGTACATTATGCAGGCATATCGGTGCGTGGCCGCGTCGTTTCGGAACGCGACACCGATGACCTGGAAAATCACGTGGTGGGCTGGCCCAAATAGCCGCAGGTTCGGTCCTCATCTTGGCCGGGCCCGGCATCGAAGGAGAAAAACATGAGTGCAACGAATTTGGAACTGACGGGCGTTTACGCCGCTGTCCTGACCCCGCAGCATGCGGATTTGAGCCCTGACCACGACCGCTTGGCGGCGCATTCCCGCTGGCTGCTTGCCAACGGCTGCGACGGCCTGGGCATTCTGGGCACCACGGGCGAAGCCAATTCGTTCTCCGTCGCCGAGCGCCTGGAAATTCTCGACAAGCTGGCCGAAAATGGCGTGCCGACCCAGGGCATGATGCCGGGTACCGGCTGCAGCGCCATTCCGGATACGGTTGAAATCACCAAGAAAGCGCTGGAAATCGGCGCCGGATCGGTGCTGATGCTGCCGCCGTTCTATTACAAGAACCAGTCCGACGAAGGCCTGTTCGCCGCCTATTCGGAAGTGATCCAGCGCATCGGCGACGACCGCCTGAAAATCTGCGTCTATCACTTCCCGCAAATGTCGGGCGTGCCGATTTCCATGAACCTGATCGGTATGCTGCGCAAGGAATACCCGAACACGATTGTCGGCATGAAGGATTCGTCCGGCGTGCTGGAAAACATGCTGACGGCGACCCGAGAATTCCCGGGATTCTGCGTGTTCTCGGGCGCGGACGACCTGATGCTGCCGGTCCTGCGCGAAGGCGGGGCGGGCTGCATCACGGCTTGTTCCAACATCGGTGCCGACCTGGCACAGGCGGTTTATTCCGAATACCGGGCCAACGGCGACGACGGCAATGTCGAAGACCTGCAAAAGCCCCTGGCCGCCGTGCGCAAGATCATTTCCGGCTATCCGTTGATCCCATCTTTGAAGGCCATGGTCGCCCGCCACACCGGCGACGACGCTTGGCTGAACATGCGCCCGCCGGTCATGGCCATGGACGCGGCCGCGACCCAGCGCCTGTATCAGGAATACGACGGCGCCGGTCTTTCCATGGCGGAAGCCGCCTGATTTGAGCGACGGCGAAGGCGGCCGGATTCCACCTACCCTGGGCCTCGACTTGGACCACCTCATGGAGGCGGTGCCGCTCCGCATTCGCCGCAATCGCCGCGCCAAGCGCCTGATCCTGCGCGCCGACCCGGCAACGGGCGGCGCCGTGGTCACCTGCCCACCCTGGGTTTCGGATGCCGAGGCCCGGGCCTTTGCCGAAAAACAGGAAGGCTGGATCCGCGACCGGCTGGCCGCGGCCCCTGCCGTCGTTCCGTTCGGGGACGGCATTGAGATTCCCTTTCTGGGGGATCCGCACCTTATCCGCCACCGCCCCGATGCACGGGGCGGGGTGTGGATCGAGCCCGCGGGCCTGCCCGGCGACCGGCCGGAAATCCATGTCACGGGGTTGGCCGAACATCTGCCCCGCCGCCTGGGCGATTGGCTGAAACGCGAAGCCCGGCGCCGCATCATGCCCAAAGCAGCCGAAGCGGCGGCTCAACTGGACGTTCAATTCGGCCGCGTCACCCTGCGCGATACGCGCAGCCGCTGGGGGTCCTGTGCGGCCAACGGCAATTTGAGTTTTTCCTGGCGTCTGGTGATGGCGCCGGAACGGGTGTTGAACTACGTCGTCGTGCATGAGGTCGCGCATTTGCGTGAACACAACCACGGCCCCCGGTTCTGGGCCCTGGTCAAAACCCTGATCGGCGACATAGACGACTGCCGGAACTGGCTTCGGGACGAAGGGGCCGCCCTGCACATGATCGGCGGCCCGCCGGATTGATAATTACATCGCAAGGTTCGGATGGCCGCAAAGACCGGCCTGACGTAGGGTCGTCTTATGGAACAGATGATCACAACCGATGACGACCGCTGGCGCCGGGTCGCCGATCGCCGGCCAGGCGGCGGCTTCGTCTATGCCGTCATCACCACCGGTATTTACTGCAAGCCCGGCTGTTCATCCCGCCAACCCAAGCGCACCAACGTGCGGTTTTTCGACACGGGCAACCAGGCGGAAGACGCCGGGTTCCGGCCCTGCAAGCGCTGCCGCCCGGACAGGCAACGCCTGATCGACCCACGCCTGGCCGCCGTGGCCGAAGCCTGCCGCCTGATCGAGCATGCGGAAACACCGCCTTCCCTGGACACCTTGGCCGGTGCCACCGGGTACAGCCCCTTTCACCTGCAACGTACATTCCAAGCCATGGTCGGCGTCAGCCCCAAACAATATGCCGATGCCGTGCGCGCGGAACGCCTGCGCCGGGGCCTGATCGCGGGCGAAGGCGTGACCGGCGCTCTTTACGGGGCGGGCTATGGGTCGGCTTCCCGCGTTTACGAAAAATCCGATGCCCTTCTGGGCATGACACCCGCCAGCTACGCCCAAGGCGGGCGCGGCGCCGACATCCGCTTTGCTCTGGCGGTAAGCCCGCTGGGCCGCGTGCTGGCGGCGGCAACGGAAAAGGGGCTCTGCATGGTGTCCCTGGGTACCGACGACGATGCCTTGATCTCTGAACTGAGGGACGATTTCCCGCAAGCGGACATTCAACAGGATCACGCGGCCCTTAAACCCGTGATGGAAGCCGTCCTGCGCCACTTGGAAGACGGCGCGCCCATGGCCGCACTGCCGCTCGACGTGCGGGCGACGGCCTTTCAATGGCAGGTCTGGCAGGCCCTTGCCGCCATTCCGGTGGGCGAAACGCGGACTTACGGTGAACTTGCCGCCACATTGGGCAAACCTAAGGCCGCCCGCGCCGTGGGCCGGGCCTGTGCCACCAATCCGGTATCCCTGGTCATTCCCTGCCATCGGGCGGTCGGCAGCAACGGCTCGCTCACCGGCTACCGTTGGGGGAAAGAGCGCAAGCGGGCCCTGTTGGCGCGCGAACGCGTCAAAAAAACCTAATAGCCCGGCACCCGCACCAACCGGTCCGCCGCCGCACGGGCAAAATTCAATGTCTGCTTGCGCCGGCGATTGCCGTTAAGGGGTGTTTCCGCCGCCGGGCGCAGCACCGCCCCGTCATGGGCATCGGCCACGATCAGTCCTTTATCACCGGGCAAAGTATCGGCCGGAAATCCGGGCGGCACCGCGAAATAAAACCAATCACAAAAGGCCGTATATTCGTGCCATTTGCCGTCGGCACGGAAATCTTCGACCGAGGATTTGACCTCGACAAACAGAAACCGCCCCTGAACGTCGAGCCCGGCCACGTCGACGCGGCGGCGCGACGTCAGCTTAAATTCCACCAGAGGGCTGAACCCCATGCGCCACAGCATGCGCACGACGCCCCGGGTCACGCCTTCGGTCAACTGCGGGCGGGGCGCATTGGAAACAATGGTTTCAGAAATAGACAGCATATTGTTCACTATATGTTCCATATCGGGTTATTCTGATTACCCGCTTTATGCGGGGCTGGCAAGGCCTTGCCGGAAACCGCCCGGAAGGTTAAGCATCGACCATGCGACAGACGCAACATGAACTGGACGTGGCCACGGGCGGGCCCGGTCTTTACGAAATCACCCGCGACGTGGATACCTGGGTCCGTGATCAGGGGATGTCGGCCGGGCTGCTGACCGTGTTCTGCCGGCACACCAGCGCGTCCCTGACCATTCAGGAAAACGCCGACCCGGACGTTTTGCGCGATCTGCAGACCTTTTTCGAACGTCTGGTCAAGGAAGACCCGGCCCTGTACCGGCACACCGCCGAAGGGCCCGACGACATGCCCGCCCATATCCGCAGCGCCCTGACCAATGTGCAGCTGTCCGTGCCCGTCACGGGCGGCCGGCCGCAACTGGGCACCTGGCAGGGGATTTATCTGTTCGAACACCGGCACCGGCCCCATCGCCGCCGGGTGCTGCTGCACCTGCAGGGCGAATAAGAAGGAATGGAAATGGATAACAACTGGCTGATCCTGGTCATTGTCTTACTCACGGCGGTTCTGGGCATCATGCTGCGCAATCGGTTCTTTGCCGCCGGCACGCCGTTCCGCCGCTGGACCGACAGCCGCCTGGCCCCCCTGGCGGCGAAAGCCGCCAAGATTTTCTGTTTCGCAACCCTGGCGATTTGGCTGGCCCTTTGGGTCTTTGCCGATGCCGACGACCGCACGCGCCTGAACCGGGAATTCAAGGGCCTGATCCAATCCATGGAATGGGGGAAAAAGGACGCGCCGCCCTCAAAGGAAGGGGGGCAGCCGTGAAAAAACAGAAACGGCGGCACAACCCGGGCGCGTCGAAAAAGCGCAAGCGCGCAAACATAACTGCTCCCCCATCCAAACCCCGCGTCAAGCCGAAGCCCCCCTCTCAGTCACCCGCTACCCAGGCGGTGCCCGGGCTCTCGGCCTTTGCCCCGCCGGACGTATCGCAGATCGTCGATCAAGGCCGCATGGCGCTTTCGCAAGGGAACTGGCGCCAAGCCCTTCAGGCCGGGCGCGAAGCATTGGCATCCGCCCCGGACGATGCGGATGCGCTTAACGTTACCGGCGTGGCGGCGTTTCATCTGGGCGACCGGGCGGAAGCCCTGTCTTTGTTCGATACGGCCCTGGCCTTTCACCCGAACCATGGCGAAGCCTTGATGAACCGGGGCAATGTGCTTAGCGACCTGAGCCGTCTGGACGAAGCCGAGGCCGCCTATCAGGCTGTGCTCACGAATGCGCCCAACCATACGGGGGCCCGGTTCAACCTGGGCGTCTTGTTCGAAATCTCGGGCCGCTTTCCCGAGGCCGAGGCTTGCTTTCATCGCATTCTGTCGCAGGAACCGGACCACGCCGAAGCACTGTTCCACGTCGCCAACATCATGAAGGCACGGGGCCGCTTGACGGAAGCGCTCGCCCATTACGATCTGGCGCTCAAGGCCGAACCTCGCCACACCGGAGCCGCCACCAACCGGGGGGCCGTGCTGCAGGAACAAGGCAAGCCGCTGGAAGCGCGCGCCGCCTATCACCAGGCACTGGAAATCGATACGGACAATATCGACGCGCGCTACAACCTGGGGACCCTGCTGCAGGAAACGGGGCATCCCGAGGACGCCATCAAGGAATACCGCGTGGTCATGGCGCAGGCTCCCGGGCATGCGGGGGCGCAGGTCAACATCGCCTACGCGCTGCGCGAACTGGGGCAGCTGGAAGAAGCGCTCGCGGCATCTCGCGACGCTCTGCGCCTGGCCCCCGATTACGACAAGGCGCAGGTCAACCTGGGCGATCTATTGCTGCAGATGGGACAGCCTGACGAGGCCGTGGCGGAAACCGCGAAATACCTGGAAACCCATCCCGGCAATCCCTCGGCCCTGGCCTTTCAGGCCATCGCTTTGAACGAAGCCGGGGATGACGGTGCCGTCAGGAAACTTTATGACTTTGACCACCTTATGCGCCCTACCGAGGTTTCGCCGCCCGAAGGCTTCTCATCTGTCACAGACTTCAACGCGGCCCTGGCCGGGCATGTGCGCGGTCACCCGTCCCTGGCCTATGCCCCGACCAGCCATGCGACCCGCAAGGGCCGTCATTCCGGTGAATTGACGATCGAGCCCAAGGGCCCCATTGCCGGGCTGGAGCAAGTCATCATGGCGGCGGTCGAGGAATACCGCAGGGCCCTGCCCGAAGACCCGGACCATCCCTTCCTGGCCCAGCGGCCGGAGAATCTCAGCCTGTCTGTCTGGGGCGTGGTGATGGAGGACCGGGGCCATCAGATCGCCCATATCCATCCGGCGGCTTGGCTGTCAGGCGTGTATTATCCGGAAATTCCCGATGTGGTGCGGGACGACGACCCCGAACAACAGGGCTGGATCGAATTCGGCCGCCCGCCCGCCGATTTTCATACGAGCAAGGAACCGCTCACCACACGAGTCCGGCCCCGCGAGGGCCTGATGCTGCTGTTCCCCAGCTATATGTATCACGAGACCGTGCCGTTCCGGGCCCCGGTCGAGCGCATGAGCATCGCCTTCGACGTCATCCCCGGAGATTGAAACACATCACCGGGCCGGATACGCCGGTGCAATAAACCGCGTTTCCGCAAACTCTCCGAGGCTGTTGGCCGCGCATACTATCCGTCGCGCAGTTCCCTTACGCAGACCGCCTGATCGACATAACCGACCACTGTTTCACGTATTTCGAAACAGTTGATCATGGTCTCATGAACGGAATGGACCTTCGCGTCGAGCGCGCCGCCAACGAGCGTGAGAGTAATCAAGACCCAGGCCATATGCCGTGCTCCTTGTGATCCGCTCCCACCGACCATTTGGAATAATACCACAAAACTCATAGGGATTTTGATCACAGATCAGAGAGGACGCAGAGCCAACAGAATGCGGGTTTTCGCGAAGACGGAGCTATCCACGTCATCTCGAAGTCTTCGTTCACCTGCTCCACTCTGGTCGCCCTAGAAAGCCACCATGGTCGCGGCTAAAACGCCGAGCCAGTAGTGAAGCAACGTGACCCCCACCAGGTTCTTCTGCTTGAGATAGAGATATCCGAAAATGAAACTCGCGAAGAACGTGATCACCACGGCGTCGATGCCGAAGGTGATGTGCAGCGATGCGAAAACGGTGCTTGTCAGGAAAATCGAACGATGGCCTTTGGCGTCATCGAGAAATTTCTGAAACAAGCCCTGGATAAGACCGCGGGAGCCGACCTCCTGAAACAACGAGTGCGCGAAGTACTGAACAAGGAAAAAGGGATCGATGGTCACCCCCATATCTTTCCCCGCCGATGGACCCTTGAACCAGACTAGGTAGATCGCCGCCGGAATCGTGAGAAGGATACAGATCCCCAGGGTGTCGCGGAACGACCGCCAGGCGCCCTCGCGCTTGATGCCCAGGTCCGCCAGCGGAATCTTCATGACCTTGATGACCAGCAAGCAGGGTACGGCCAGGAAAAGAACCGTCTGCCAGGAGAACCCGGGATCGTAAACGTCCTGAACGTAGTCTTCGGCGACCAGGTAGAACAGCATGGTCGAAATCAGAAAGATGGCGATCGTGAAAACCAGGAAATGGCCGAACTGATTCTGCAGTTTTGTGATTTCCAACTGCCGTTGCAGGGACGCGACCATGTCGTCGCTCATCGTGCGGGCCCGTTCGGCGACAACGCTGGCCAGGGCGCATTTCAAGTCACTGATGAATGCGTCCCCCCCGGGAAGAGGAACCAGAGCCCCCGCCGGAATAAGGATGAATTCACAGGGGGTTTCGGCCTTGAGTGAGGCCGACCGCTCGCCGCCGTCCAGGAAGACCAGTTCGCCCAGCAGCTCGCCCGCCGAAACGGTACTGAGTTCGACAAGGGATTTGTCCGCCAATTCCCGGACAATGGCCGCGGAGCCGGACACCAGCAGATACAAGGTGGTTCCCAGGTCGCCTTCGCGGAAAACGAATTCGCCAGGTGCAAACGACACCGTTTTTGAAACGGAGGCTAATGCTTCGATGGTTTCCGGTTTAAGGGCGGCGAAGGTAAGGTTCTTGTCAAACTCATCGACGATGCGTTGGTGTTCGTTTTCCATGGAACCTTTGGACCAATCCTGTTTCCAGCGATATTCTATTAATTAACGGTGGGGGTGTCTTTTGAATTTGCACGACCTTGAACCAGGACATACATCTTTCCTGAGATGAGTAGCGCATTGAAAAAAAAACATAAAGTTCTGATCATCAATGCCTATTTCGACCCATGGCGATCGTCAACGCCGACGCGCTGGTTCATCCCCCGCGCCATGGCGCCTATTTACCTGGCCGGTGCCTTTAACCGCGACCGAACGGACGTGAAGGTATGGGACGAGGTTTTCGACGGGGCCTTGTTGGACCCTCGGATATTCAGCTGGCCGGACCTGGTCGTGTTTACCGGCCTGACGGCGGCGTTTGACCGGGCGCATCAGCTTTCCGCCTATTTCCGTCATGCCAATCCGGCCGTCGTCACGGCCATCGGTGGCGCAATCCCGCGCGCTCTTCCCGCGCTTTGCGCCGAGGTCTTCGATTACGTCAGCCAAGGCGATGTGGAGAACCTTCCCGCAATCATCGCCGAGGTGTTCGATCCTTCCTGCGTTTCGGAAACAGGGGCGCCGCGCTTCGACCTGGCCCGGCCGTCCATGGGGGTGGGATATCTGGAAACGACGAAATACTGCAACTTTGCCTGCTCGTTCTGTTCGTTGACCGGCGAAGGGCGGCAGTACCAGCCCCATTCCGAGCAATCCATCACCAGGCAGCTCGACGCCATGAAGCGCGTGATGGGCGTCATGGTCCTGGACAACAACTTCTATGGAAACAGCCGGGAAAGTTTTCAGCGGCGCGTCGAACTGATCGGCGAACGCTGGCGGAAAGGCCAGTTCCGGGGGTGGGGGGCCTTGGTGACCGGCGATTTCTTCAAACGCCCCGAGAATGTGGAATTGATGGCCAAGAACGGCTGCAAGGCGGTCTTCTCGGGCGTGGAATCTCTCGACCCAAAGGTCCTGAGGTCCTTCAACAAAAAGCAAAGCGTGACGTCGGACCCCCGCGCATTGGCGCGTTTATGCGCCGAACACGGCATGTTTTTCGATTACGGCATGATCGCAGACTTCACCCAGCAAACCATCGCCGAGGTGGACGACCAGTTGAATGCCGTTCTGAACGAACCGTCGATCCCTCTGCCTGGATTGCTTTCGCTGACGATTCCTATTCTGGGAACGCCTTATTTCGAAGCTTCGGCACGGGACGGGCGCTTGATGCCCAATCTTCTGTTAAGTGATATGGACGGGCAGAAAGTGGTCGAATGGCCCAAGGAACCGCTGGAAAAGGTCGTTCCTTTTGTCGCTGATCTGTTGCGTTTTCGTGGACGGAAGGCAGCACTTATGCGCCATGCCGTCAAACATGCCTGGCATTGGCGCAAGCACTTCACCTGGGATCAGACGGCGCTGGCGTTGGTTCGGCCGCTGCACCGTTTCGGCGGCACGATCAATCTTGGCAGCTTTCGCCAGATGCGCCAGTCGTTCCGGGAATCGAGCCCGACCTATTGCGCCATGAGCGACGGCTTGCGGTCGGTATATCGGCCCCAGATCAAAATGCCGGCGAAGTTTGAAAAATGCTTCGAGCCGCTTCGTATTACCGATGCGACGGGGGCACTGACCGATGATCTGCTGAACGCCCGCGCCAGACCGCCGGCCGTGGCATGATCATCGCCGCGCGGCTTCAAAATTAGCCTGGGCGGCCAGAACGTTATCCAGAAACTGGCTTGCACAAGCCCCCCAGTTGAACCGCAGGGCCCAATCGCGGCATCGTTGTTGCGGAATGGACAAAGCGTCCAGGGCAGCCTGGCGAAGGTCGTCAGAGAGAATTCCCGCGCCACTGTCTCCGATCACATCGCGCGGGCCCATCACGGGATAGGCGGCAACGGGCACGCCACAAGCCATCGATTCCAAAAGGACGAGTCCGAACGTATCCGTCAATGAAGGAAAGACAAAGACATCCGCGCCGGCGAAATGCCGCGCGAGATCTTCGCCGAACTTGGCGCCCGTGAACAGAACCTGCGGATAGGACCGGCGGAACCCGTCCAGTTCGGGACCGTCACCGACCACGACCTTCGATCCGGGAAGGTCCATATCCAAAAAGGTCTTGATGTTCTTTTCAACCGCAACCCGCCCCACGTTGACGAAGATGGGGCGTGCCATGTCCGGCGGGAAGACCGAGCCGTCCATCGGCCGGAAAAGATCCGCATCGACGCCGCGGGACCATTTCATCAGATTGCGAAACCCCCGGCGGTGCAGGTCGTCTTTAAGGGTGTCCGTTGCGACCATGCAGCCGGAGCCGAAATTGTGGAACCGGCGAAACCATGCGTAGAACCAACTGCCGGGCAAGGGCGCGCGCGCTTCCACGTACTCCGGAAACCGGGTGTGGTAACTGGACGAATAGGTCTTTCCCATCCGGCGCGCCGCCGATCCCGCCAACAGCCCGAGCGGCCCCTCGGTGGCGATATGGATATGTTCGCATCCAAGTTCCTTGATGCGGTTTTGGACGGCGCGGCGCGTCGTCAGCGACAGGCGGATTTCAGGATAGGTAGGACATGGGACGGTCGTGAGTTCCTGCGGCGACAGGAATTCGACCCGCACGCCGAGTTTCTCCAGCTCACGGGCCGTAAATTCCAGCGACCGCACGACACCGTTGACCAACGGGTGCCAGGCGTCTGTGACGATAAGGATGGAGGTCATGTAGACCGGTTGCTAAATGCGGGTCTGGCCACCGGATTGGTGGCATGGACAAGCTTGCGCGCCGGGTCCGTCCAGTAGATCACTTCCAGCTTCCCATCATGATGTTCGGCCACGGCGGTGCAGCTTTCCACCCAATCACCTGTATTCACATAGTGAATACCGTTCATTTCGCGGCTCATGGCATGATGGATATGACCGCAGATGACACCCTCCAGGCCACGTTTTTGGATGTCGGCGGCGACCACGGTTTCGAACTGTCCGATGATGTTGATGAAACTTTTCACGTGGCGTTTAGCAAAGGCGCCGAGCGACCAATACTCCAGCCCAAGGCGTTGGCGTATCCAGTTCAGCCATGTGTTGGATGTCAGCGCGACTTCATAGAATCGGTCGCCCAGATAGGCCATCCATTTGGCGTTCTGGAGAACCACATCGTATTGGTCCCCATGGGTCACCAGATACCGGCGGCCTTCCGCGGTTTCGTGAATTGCATGCTCGAGTATTTCCACATCGGCGACCATGCGGCCGGTAAATTCGCGAAAATTCTCATCGTGGTTTCCCGGGATGTAGATGACTTTGGCGCCGAGTTTCGCTTTCTTGAGGATCGCCCGAACGACGTCTTCGTGAGCCCGGGGCCAGTACCGTTTTTTCTTGAGCCGCCAGCCGTCGATGATGTCGCCGATCAGGTAAACCGTATCGGCATCGTGCGATTCCAGAAATTCACCAAACAGGCGGGCCTGACAGTGCCGGGTTCCCAAATGGATGTCTGAAACGAAGATCGACCGGAACTTACGCCCCTGCGAACTTGAAACTTTCACTGTCACTTTATCCGCCTATAGTTGGGGTCTGTTCAGGGGCAACAACTTATATACCTGTCACGCGCACAATTCGTCCAGCGCATCACAAATCTCCCGCATCCCCTGGCTATTCTGTCCGCAACCGGCCCCACCGCCATCAATTAAGCCCCAGAGCCGTCATCCGGATAAAGGCATGAATGTTGAGCAGCACTTCGCCCAACCAATCCATGAATATCGCGATCATCGGAACCGGCATCGCGGGCCTGTCGGCCGCCTGGCTTCTGAACCGGCGCCATCGCGTCACGGTCTTTGAGAAAAACAATTGGGTCGGCGGCCATTCGAACACGGTGGATGTGCCCGGGGCCGCAGGAATGGTACCGGTCGATACGGGTTTCATCGTCTACAACGAATGCACCTATCCGAATTTGACGGCTTTGTTCGATCACCTGGGCGTGCCGACCAAGGAAAGCGACATGTCCTTTGCCGCCTCTTTCGCCGACGGTCGTCTGGAATATGCGGGAACGGGTCTGAACGGTCTGTTCGGGCAGCGCCTCAATCTGATCCGGCCCCGGTTTTGGCGCATGATGAAAGACCTTCTGCGATTCTACAAAGAAGCGCCTGCATTCTTGGACGCCCCACACCGCCACGGTGTCAGCCTTGCCGATTATCTGGCGCAGAACGGGTACAGCCGGGCATTCATCGATGATCATCTCTATCCCATGGGCGCAGCCGTTTGGTCGATCACGGTCGAGGAGATGGCCGACTATCCGGCGGAAGCCTTCATCCGGTTCTTTGACAGCCACGGCCTGCTGCTGTTGAAAGACCGCCCCCAATGGCGGACCGTCGATGGCGGGGCCAGGGAATACGTCACGCGATTGACGGCGCCGTTCCAAGACCGCATCCGTCAAATCGGCGTCCGGTCGCTGCAGCGCCAAGAGGACAAAGTCCTGGTGACCGACCGCACCGGTGCCACCGAAACCTTCGATCACGCCATCCTGGCGACCCATGCGGATGAAGCCTGCGGGCTGTTGGCGGACGCGGATTCACAGGAACGCAGATTGCTGGGGGCATGGCGGTATACGGAAAACCGCGCGGTTCTTCACACGGACTCTGCCCTGATGCCAAAACGGAAACGAGTCTGGTCGAGTTGGAACTTCATCGCCGGCGAAAACGGCGGCAGGAAAGCTCTTTGCGTGACCTATTGGATGAACCGCCTGCAATCCATCGACGGGCGGCAGCCCTTGTTCGTCACCTTGAACCCCGTGCAAGCTCCCCGGCCCGGATCTATTCTCCGCGAATTCACCTATACCCATCCGTTTTTCGACCGAGCCGCCATCGAAACCCAGGACAAGCTTTGGGCCCTTCAGGGCCGCCGGCAAACCTGGTTCTGTGGCAGCTATTTCGGCCATGGCTTCCACGAGGACGCCCTGCAATCCGGCCTTGCCGTGGCGGAACAGCTTGGCGGCCTGCGCCGACCGTGGGAAGTTGCCGACGAAAGCGGCAGAATTCACCTTGCCCCCCAAGAAGCACCGGTTACGGAATGACGTTACAATCGGCCATCTTCGAAGGACCTGTGGTCCATGAACGCCATCGCCCCAATCGGCACCGATTGCGGTACAAAGTATTCTCTCTGCTGCTGGACCTGGACGAACTGCCGGAACTGGACCGGCGGTTCCGGTTGTTCGGCCACAACCGATTCGCCCCCTTGGCGTTCCACGACCGCGACCACGGCCCGTGCACGGGTGCTGCGCTGCGCCCCTGGGTCGAAGACCGTTTGGCGGAAGCCGGTATCGCGCTCGACGGCGGGGCCATCCGCCTGCTCTGCTATCCCAGGATTTTCGGCTACGCCTTCAATCCTCTGAGCGTCTATTTCTGCTATCGCCGGGATGGGGTGTTGGCGGCGATCCTCTACGAGGTCTGCAATACCTATAAGGAACGCCATACCTACGTCATTCCGGTGACCGATGACGGGGGACAGGTGATCCGTCAATCCTGTGCCAAGGCGCTCTACGTCTCGCCCTTCATCGCCATGGAAGCGACCTACCATTTCCGCATCGTGCCGCCCGGTGACGACGTGCGGCTTGTTATCCGGCAAGAGGACGCCGGCGGCCTTCTGCTGACCGCGGCATTCCAGGGCAGGCGTATTCCTCTCACTGTCCAAGCACTGGTACGGTCCCTGGTCCGCTTTCCATTGATGACCTTGAAGGTCATCGGCGGCATTCATTGGGAGGCGATCAAACTGTGGCATAAGGGCCTGCCCGTTTTTGCCCATCTCCCTGCTGATCTGCCGGTGAAAAGCAGCATCGAAAACCAACCCGCGCCGACATCCACAGAATAAGAGACCCATGAACACGCCATTTTCACGCACATTGTCCGCCATCGAGAACACGGATCAAGTCCGCCGGGCCGGGTTTCGCGAACGCCTTGTGATGCGCTGGGCGAAGCAACTCGCGGTTGGCCGGCTGACCGTCGAATTTCCATCCGGCGCCCGTAAGGATTTCGAAGGGGCCATGCCCGGCCCCCATGCAATGCTGAAGCTCAAGGATCTGAGGGTCGTTACCAGGCTGCTGTTCGCCGGTGACATCGGGTTTGCCGAAGGCTACATGGCCGGCGAGTGGGAAAGCCCCGATCTGACGGCGCTGCTGACCTTTGGTGCGCTCAATCGGCCTGCGGTTTCCGGGGCGCTCGGGCGCCCGGGTATCGTCAGCTTTTTGAACCGCATCCGCCACGGGCTTCGTGCCAACACGCCGAAAGGCAGCCGGCGCAATATCGCGGCCCATTATGATCTGGGCAATGACTTCTACGGCCTGTGGCTGGACGAAACCATGACCTATTCGTCGGCCCTGTTCACCCGCATGGATGCGCCCATGGCGGCGGCGCAAAGGGACAAGTATCTGCGGATCGCGGCTGAACTTGACCTCCGGCCGGGCGACCGTGTGCTCGAAATCGGGTGCGGCTGGGGTGGTTTTGCCGAGATTGCGGCCCGGGAATTCGGCTGCCGGGTGCTGTGTTTGACCTTGTCGGGCGAGCAGGCGGCCTATGCGCGGGCACGCATGGACAGCGCAGGCCTGACGGGCTGTGTCGAGATCCGGGTTCAGGACTACCGCGAAGTCGCGGGTGAGTATGACAAGATCGTCTCGATCGAAATGTTCGAGGCCGTGGGCGAGCCCTATTGGCGGGTCTATCTGGATCGGCTGAAAGCCTTATTGAACCCCGGCGGCAAGGCGGCGCTGCAGATTATCACCATTGATGACGACCATTTCCACGCTTACCGACGTGATCCGGATTTTGTCCAGCGCTACATATTCCCGGGCGGAATGCTGCCCAGTCCGGAAGCCTTCGCCGCAGTCGTGACTGAACGCGACCTCGCCATCACGGATCGGTACTTCTTCGGCCCTTCCTATGCCGAGACCATGCGGCGCTGGCATCGCGCGTTCCAGGAGAATTGGCCCGAGATCAGAAAATTGGGTTTCGACGACCGCTTCTATCGCATGTGGCGCTATTACATGGCCTATTGCGAAGCAGGGTTTAAGGCCGGGATTATCGATGTCGGCCAGTTCGTCATCGAACGAAAATGACCTCGCACGTCATCATAAGGCCGTCCGAGCCAAATTCCGCCGGGCAGGCCGAACTCAGCGGGCGGCGAGCCGCCTTCGGATCCGCGCAAGCAGCCAGCCGATAACCGGCAGACGCTCGTAGAAATCACGCGCCGCGTCCCAATAATCGATATGTTCGGAGACACGCCCGTCGGCCGCGAACGTCACGACGCTTGTTCCGTCGAACGCCCAGGGCCTGCCGCCGATCCGGCCTTCAAAGCGCCAAGCCATCAGGCAGATATTGCCCGTAGACGCGGCGTGGGTGACATGGAACCGGATGTCCTTGACGGTCTCAAACATATGCCGGAACACCCGCGCCATAGCATCGACGCCGTGAACGTCGTTGAACGGGTCCTTGAACCGGACATCGCTGCTGACGTAATCCCCCAACCTGCCGAGGGCTTCAGGTGTCAGGGATTCCAAGTATTGCCGGTAGCGATCATGCGCCTGGGTCATCCCGAATCATCGTCCGGGTCGCGGCAAAGCACAAGCGGTCAAATCAGCTCTCGGCGAGCTTGGATATTACAAGGGACCGGGCTGGAGCATCACGCCTCATCCAACATCTGCATGAGGTCATGCACCCGACCTCCAAAAATCGGCAATCGCGGCGCTCGAAGCCTTTGGCACAAATCGGGCACAGTCGCCCGACGTGCAATTGGCGAGAACAGAGTCAGTCATTGAAAAAATGGCGCACCCGGCACGATTCGAACGTGCGACCTCTGCCTTCGGAGGGCGATCTTAGGGCATTGTAAAACAACAAGTTTTTATATAAATCAATGGCTTAGGTATCGCTCGGTGTCGCTATATGTCGCTGGAATCGGCCCCCAACTGTCCCAAATTTGTCCCAAATTCAGAGGGCGTCCTGAACTTAATTTCGTAACCATTATAACTCTTTATTGGTTCGGTTGCAGGGGGCTTGTGTCCCCTGGCGGGGGTGCGAAGCACCGAGAGAACCTGACCATCATAAAACACGACGAATCTGTATCACGAACGAAACTTGCTTAAAGCCCCCACTTTTCACGATCGATTTTGATTGCGAGCGGACGCGGGTGGTCAAACACAATCCGATCGCCGGATGTCACATTATAGCGGCTTTTTTCCTGCTCGGTTCCACGGGTCAAGATGTGGAACCATTTCCGCGCTGCGATGGCTTGAGCTACCCATGGGTTCGGGTGAAACCCATAGACCTGGATCGTGTAGGTGATGGGCTTTTTGAGATACCCGCTATGCAGTGTCGCGGTCACGAGATACGCAGGCTTTCCTCTTATGATTTTCATTCCGTACAGATGCTGCCCACTTTATGTTTGCGTGAATTTGCTCACTCTGAGTGAGCATTTTTGAGCTTTCGTAAAGTGGCATAAGCCCAGAGCTTTTCCCAATAAGGCTGCTCGGTAGGAACCTTATTGTCACCATCAGGTCTAAAATATATTGATATTCGACCTGTATACACAAAATCAATCATTTTTCGACACTTGCGAATGGTTTTCGACAGAGAATCATGTATAATTATTTTTCGACACAGTAGTATTTAATGAGGCTGTTTTCGACAGTGCTGAGGGATTTTCGACCTATGAAACTACAATTTGAGCCGCCTTTGACATTTCAGGACGCCCTTGTTCCCGCCGGAACGGGGCTTGTCGGCTGGGCGGCTCTTGTTCAGGGTCTCGGACTAGAAGCCCCGGTTAGACAGCCAAGCTGCGTGTCCGGGAGCCACGTTCGCGGAAGTCAGCGCTCGGAGGGTGGTTGGCGCATCTTCGACAAGCGATACGCTCCCGGCAATCGCTTCGAGGATCATCTGGGTTTCGCCCTGCGCCATGAGCCGATCGATCTTCTGATCCTGAAGCGCGCGTTCGAGGCCGTCCCGCAAGGAGAAATCGAAGCATTCATCAAGTCGGCTCCGACCGGTACGCTGACGAGGCGGGCCTGGTTTTTTTATGAAGAACTGACCGGCAAGCGCCTTGATATTGAGGACGCGCCATCGGTCGCCGCCGTCGAGGCGCTCGATCCTAAGACGTATTACACCGGCAGCGCCACGCTTTCCCGACGCCACCGTGTCAGAAACAATCTTCTTGGCTCCCGAGGATTTTGTCCGATCATCCGACGGACCGAAAAACTCGAAAAATTCATTGAAGCCGGGTTGGCACAGAAAGCTGCCAAGACCATCGGCCAGACTGGATCGCACCTCATTGCACGCGCGGCCAGCTTTCTGCTGCTCGCAGACAGCCGCGCCAGTTTCGAGATCGAAGGCGAGCGCCCGCCACGCAATCGGCTTGAGCGATGGGGGCGCGCTGTCTTACAGGCGGGCAAGAACAAGCTTAGCTTGGACGAGCTTAACCGTCTTCATGGCGTCTTGATTGAGGACATGCGGTTTATCAAAGCCGGATTGCGCCCCGACGGCGTATTCCTCGGGGAACGCGACCAAAACGACGATCCCTTACCGGAATTCATTGGCGCGCGTCCGGACGATCTGGATTCACTTATGACCGGCTTACTGACCGCTAACGAAAATATGCGGGAAAGCGGCCTCGACGCGGTTTTGCAGGCAACCGCCACGGCATTCGGCTTTGTGTACGTTCACCCCTACCAGGATGGCAATGGCCGCGTTCATCGTTGCCTGATCCATCATGTCCTGGCGGAACGGGGTTATACACCACCCGGCATGGTATTCCCGGTCTCATCCGTCATGCAGGACCGGATCGAGGATTATAGCCGTACCCTGAAAAGCCACTCTGGGCCTTTGATGGACTTCATCGAATGGCGGCCCACGCCGGAACGAAATGTCGAGGTGCTGAACGATACGGCAGACCTGTATCGCTACTTTGACTGTACGGAAGCGGCAGAGTTTCTCTATGCCTGCGTCGAGCGCACGGTTGAGCATGACTTGCCGCAGGAAATCGATTATCTGCGGCGTCATGACGAGGCACAACGGCGCATTATGGAAACGGTCGAGATGCCCGATCGCCTAGCACAGAACCTCATTATGTTCATGCGTCAAAACAACGGCACTATCCCTAAGCGGCGACGGGAAAAGGAGTTCGCCGCCCTGACGGACGATGAAGCTCAAAAGATAGAAGAAATTTACCGCGATGTGTTTGAGGACGACGGCGAAGCGTAAAGCTGAAGACGTGAGAGGTCGATACCGAATGGCCGAAACCCGCTCACGGGGTTTGGTTCACAAGAGCCCGATCCTCTTCGAGGACGCGCACCAAATGCGTCGACCTTAGTACAATTACATTACCACTAAGTCTTTTTCGTAATATCGCCAAGTTGCCTCGCCGGAAACGGCTGGCAAAGCATCTCGATCATCTCCTCTGTCCTGTCACAAGCAACCAACTGTGCGTCAAGTAAACGGATGTAGTGATCACCTTTTCGTACAACGGAAGCATCAGATGAATCGATGTGCCGAGTGACCTCATCTTTCATATTATGTATCCAGCCCCTGACATTGTTAAGTGAAGTACGCTCCTTCTCCGGATCGAATTCGACACCAAAACCTCCGATCATGAAGCTGTGATTTAGCCTCTCGAATGGGAAGATAGCTGCCAGATCGCCCTCAACTTTCACCATACGTGAAAACATCTCTTTTACGCATTTGTCCTGCTGCTCTTCTACATAGCGGATGACTTCTTTATCGACTTCTATGAAAGGGGTTCCCCGATCGTCTGCATCTTGGCGGAAGATAGAAACGTTCTTCTCACCATCTATCACTTCATTGAGACCGGTCCCGAACTGGTGTTTGTCAGTGTGATGGATGCGTCCGCGCTTGATGTAGCCGCGACACATCATTCCCTTGGTCAGGAGCTTGAGACAGGCCGTCCAACAATGTGAAACGAGATTTATCAGACCGGATGGTGAAATCTCCGCAGAAACGATGGCGCAATCTGATGCCACCGTAATTCGGAAGTCTAGATCATTGCGGATACGTGGGGCTTCGGGACAGATTGTTGGGCCGTACTTCTCGAAATGTTTGCGATCTTCGTCACTACCCAGAGCCGCGATTACCTCTTCCAGCTCTTGAATTGAGAGGCCCCGGCCCTGATTAGAAGTAGTGACGTGGTGTTTCCAGCCGAGAACATCGAAGAAGACAATGAATTTTTCCGAGAACTCGGACTCGTCCATGGTATCACCCTGCCTGTGCATGAGCGACGGCAGCTGCCGTTAGAGTGAGTACGAAATGAGCTTCTGCGCGAGAATAGTCAGGCACCCCACCTTCGCTCGGTCCGTGATGGGCCTGGTGTGTGTAGTGTCGTAGAACAGCCCAAAGAGCCGCCTCGCGTTCACCTTTGGTCATTCCCTTCCGGTCGGACGCTATGCGCCCCAGCGGTTTGCTAGCCCAGTCTTCACTCTTATACCGATAATGTCCGAGCTCTTGAATGACGGTTCGGCAGGAACCGATACAACTGTGGTAGTCGCCGTTTCGGTATTGATCCTCGGCACGCTGGAGTCCGGCGGCAATGTTCTTCCAACCTTCGGGCATGTCACCGAACGGAAGCGGCACCTCCAAGAGCATCACATTTCGTGCACCGGCGTCGCCCAGTTTCTTAATCCACTCGGAACGTGGCACCGTGATGCGCCACGTATCTTGAACAGCCTGATCACCGTACTCACCGATGCCAGTTCCCAGTGCCAATAACTCGAAGGTCAAATCCCCCGTGCTCCGGAGTGTTTCGATTGCGGCGATTTGACTTGGCTGGAGAGTGAGGTGGAGGCTAGGCGTCATCGCTGATCCGCTGGCTTTGCAGGCAATTTCAAATGGACCTTCAGGGCGGGCGAAGCCGAGGTTCTCCGTTCCACCCGAACTCGGCTTTAAGGTGATCCGCGCACCTGTAATAGATGCTTTTCGCAAGGCTTCTTCATCGGCATGTATAGTTACATAAAGGCCAAAAATCAGCTCAAAGCAGCCAACCAGCGGACGCAAGGTCACACCCTGAATCGTAGTATCCGCAATATTTCGGCTTCCAACAGTAAGTCCCATATAAATCTCGGTAGCTCTACTTGCCTTTAGCTTCAAGATAAACCCACGTTCTAACGCGATTTTTCTGTGTACGAAACTTTGTCGTCGCGCTTCGCACGAGGGATCGAAGCCAACTGGCCGAAACCCTCAATTCGGGTTCGGTTCACGAGAGCCCGGTCCGTATTTACGGACGCGCCCTTCTTCTTACGCTTGCTCGATAAGTGCGGCCAAAAATCTATAAATTTCGACCATCGCAAACGTGTCCCGCTCGCAATAACTCAAGAGTGATTGAGCTATCTGATCTGCATCATCGGCGTCTGCATTGATGAGACGCTCCCATGCTTCCATCGCAAGCGAGCCGTCCTGCACATCAAGGTCTTTATAATTCAGCTCCGGACAAACGACCGGTAGCACCTTCTTGATCGATGTCGAGCCGTCAAAGCGGGCATCGACATAGGCCGTCTTGAACAGGTCTTCCAGATCGACCATCCGGTCGCTGATGTCTTTTAGGAAAGCGGCTTTGTCCGGAAACCATTTCCCCATCTCCCTATTTTGGGTCTTCTCGAAGGATGCGTGCCATGAAATGACGCTCCCTTCCGGCCCAAAATCCTCCTCCATCTTTGCAATCAGACGATCGGGCAGCCGGGCTTCACGTTCGAGATACTCGCAGTGTGACAAGGTGCCGTCTGCATCCAGAATGTGAAGAGAATACTGAACCGGGAAATGCTTATGGGGGCTCGCTCTATCAACGAGCGGGACTGCAGAGGCATATGTTTCGTAATCAAAGAAATAGAGCGGGAAGGATAGCGCCTCGAAGAAGGCGCGGATTTGACCAAGACCGATAACCGGCTCGCCGGATTGTGCGGTACGTAGGACAACATCCTGATTTGCAGAAAGCTCGTAACCGGCTGGAACCTCGTTCAGATCAAAAATCCCGTTGATCACGAGCTCGGAGCGTTTTTTCGCGCTTAGACGCGGCAGGCTGTAAATCGAGGGGGCCGGAATACCGGGATTAAAAATGCCGAAAGTATCGCAGTGGTTGGCACGCGATTTATGCAGGCAGGAACACCCATTTTCATCGAGCGCCTCATCGCGAAGCAGCGTAAGCGCCGCGTCCATCTCGTCTGCGGTCTCAGCCTCTAAGTCTCGGGCGGCTTCGGTTACGTCCTCGAAGACGAGAAGTGAGGCTGGATCAACGTCCCCCTCGCGGACATACGACCCGTTTAGATGGACAAGATAAAGGCGATCAATCCGCTGACCGGATCGCTCGGCACATATCTTCTGGAAGCAGGCATCTTTAATGTGATTATGGGCAGTATCGGTCTTCACGCTGGTCGATGACTTGATCTCGAAAAGCGCAACCTCGCCACTATCCAGCCGCTCTACAGCGTCAGCCCGTGCATAGAGACCATCTTCAGTCTCGAAAACGGTCTGAAAATCTGCCTCGCGCTCTTGATCCGCAAAATACTGACGGACGTACCGCTCGACCTCATAACCCTCTCGCGTCAGCTTTTGCAGGAAAACGGAAAATTCCCCATGCGGATATCGATCCGGCTCGTGCTTCAACCACCAAAGTGACTTCGGACAATTGAGATACTGAATGAAGTCCGTTTTTGTTAACTGCATATTGCGTCTCTACCCCACTCTTGAGTATCCGTATGCATTCTTGATGTATGTATTCAGGAATCGACCTTTCGACCCGGCCTGCATGAGCTGATCGTGTACATTTTGGGGGATCCCATAATACTGGTAGATCGTCCCATTGAGGAATTCGACCTCTAAGGTCTGAGATGGCTCATCGTACCCGATGGACGCTATATTTGAGGATGCTACCGAATATCTCTCCATTATAATCTCCTAACCGTCCTCGGACTCGTCGGTGACCGCCTGTCGCTGAATTTGAATGGCGTTTGCTGTGGCGCGCGGTCGTTGAGCGCGCCACGATGCAATAACCCGGTCATACCCTTCTTCGCGGCGAGGGATCGACCAACGTGCACTCACCTTAGGATCACTGCTCTTTGGTCGATGTTGTTCTTGTGGAAGGGAAATACGGCAACGCATCGGTAACTTCGCAGCTTCGCCCATCACGATGGCCTCGCCCGTTCTCAGGACAGGCAGGACTTCCAACAAACTCATCAGGCCATCCGGAAGCGTGCCTTGTACCCTTGCTCGATCCTGCGGGTTGGATAGCCGGAGGGCGAAATAAGTCCCACATTGCGATAAGATCGTTTCATCTACTTCTGATGGTCGCTGGCTGATGACCATCGCGCCGACACCATATTTTCTTCCTTCTTTTGCAATCTTTTGGACAGTTTGCGAGGCCAGCCCTTTCGCATCGCCAGATAGGTATCGATGTGCTTCTTCCATCACGACCAATAAGGGGCGCTCTACTCCGCCTTCTGACTTCTCACGGCTCCAGAAGATAGACTCGTAGACCACTTTGAGAATTGAGCCGACCAATCGCTCTAGGACCAGGCTCGGCACGCCTGAAAGATCAAGGATGGTGATCGGTTTAGGACCACCAATCCAGCCAGCAAGTAGGTCGTCGAGGTCTCTGTTTATCGTACCATCCAGCGCGGGCTCCCAGTCGCCGGGATGAAGCAGAAAGTTGTATCGGCGATCTAAAAGTAATGATCTTAGTTGATTGAGCTGACGCCTTATACCGATAGCTTGTTGGTTTAAGAACGGCCCCTGAGCACCCATCGCATGCGGTCTGTAGGTTGGTGCGATGAGCTGATCAGGGTTTCCTGCATTCTGACGAGTAGATTGATCTCGGTTCGGCCCCTCGAAGGTCGAAATCTCGAAATCAATCAAATCGTACCAGAGTTGCTTGAGGCTAAAAGGTAGAGGTGTATCGACGGTAATCGAACTTTCAAGGACGCCCGGGAAATTCTGTGCCGTATGAGCAGCCACTTTGAGCTGAAAGATCTTATCCGTGAACGCAGTTTCCCTGGGACCGTCCACACCCCCCGTAAGAAAACCGAGCAGGTCAGAAGCATCCAGTGCCCAATAGGGCATCAGTAGTTCCTGTTCCCCAGGCTGCGGATCGACGGAAAAGACATTCGCAATATCAGACAATGCTGCCGAATATTCACCGTGAATATCGAGCATCAGAATACGGGCGCTAGGATAATCCCCCAGCCCCTCGGTGGAACTCGCAATTGACCGTAAGAGGCTGGCAATCGTAGTGGATTTCCCGGAACCAGTTGAGCCGAGTATGGCGCTATGGCGGGTGACAAGCTCATTCAGTGATATTTTGGCGGGAATGCTCTCCGCGCTGGATAGTGAACCTATGACAATCTGACCATGGTCACTAGCGCCGTAGATTTTAGCTAGACCGCTCTCCGTTGTGATGTGAACGCTGTCGCCGACATTGGGATACTGACTAATGCCGCGCTCGAATACGCCACTAACTGCCTCACCGACGAGCTGCACTTCCATCCAGCGCCCGGTATCTAGCTCAGATAACGCACCTGTCTTTGGAGCGGCGTTGGCGCCAACGCCCGAAACAACGCCATAAAGGTCCTGATATCCTTGCGGAATTCTAACGAAACTACCGACTTGTCCAATGCGATAAGCACGTCCTTCGATCATCGACAGGCCTGACGCTACTGATTGTGCGAGATGAACGCTAACGGCAGACCCTGATACTGATGCCACACTACCTAGAAATGTAGGGTCTCGGCTAAGCATGATCGGTATCACCTGCGGGCGCTTCGTCGTCTACCTCACTAGCGGCGCTAGCCTTGTCGGGGCCATGAAATATGTCGTCTGCTTGGGCAAGCGCAAAGAACCTCGCTAGCCTTGAAAAATCACCGAGGACGAAATGGCTTTCGCCATTATCCTTCGTTTCCCAAAAAGTGCGCCGAATACTCTTCCATTCTTCGGTCGGAGGCTCACCAGGGCTCCACCTACCCTTCACCCCGAAAATTACAGCGCCGTCTCGCGCGTAGACACTCAGATTCGGACGGCGCAAAGCGAGCTTCACCGCCAGTTGCTCTTCCTCAAGCCCTTTGAACTGAAATGCAAGAATTGCAGTGTGGGTGTTGGTACTAAGCGCTTCATCGAAAACCGCGCAGATATGAGCGTCAAAGAATGAAAACCCTGAGCAAATCAGAATGCTATCGGGTGTTGTGAGAAAATCACGTAGCCGTTCGAAAAGTGCGGAATATGGCTGCCGCGCGATCTGATCATATTTTAGATGATCGGGATAAATGAGTTCAGTGGCCTCTCGACTCCCTGTCCTGATAATGGCGTCAGGCTTTACTTCCCACCCTAGCGAGCCATGTATCTTCCACATGCGGGACCACCGCGCGGGTAGTGTGTCATCGGTTATACTTGTCGGATCAAAGAACGGCTTGTGCGCACCCGTAAAGCCGTCGAAATAAGGCAACCGGCCACGCTCGAATGCCTCCTCCAAAAGCAAGTCGTAATTAGGCGTAAATATCTCGATGGGATAATCGCGATGTGTTCCGCCGATCCATGAAACGAGCTCGGTAAATGCGTTTGGCTCCTCCGGGAGAGGCGTGGCCACGATTGCACCAATCTTGTCACAAATGCGTTGCGCGAGTTGTTCATAGGCTTGCCCGTTCAAGCTATGTACTTCAGCTGTACCGATTGCTTGGGATAAACGTCTAACGCGGGTCAGGATCGTCTCAATATTCGGATTTTCTCCCAACTCCGGCAGTATCAGGTCGATTACGGCACGGTCTTGGGCCTCCAGGTCATCGAGTACCATCTGTGTAAGTCGAGCAACATCAGGAATAAGTGGTGAGCCTGCCGCATCCAACTTGCCTTCGGCATTCACGCGTACGGAGACCGGAGCCCCGGCGCCCAAGAGAAGTCCGATACGTTTTTTCCCTTGCGAAAGAATTTGACGCAAATCGACCATAAATCGGTCTGGATTGTGTAGGGTTGTGTCGGTCATTCTCGGGCGATCCCCATATCTGAGTGTTCGGAGCGTGCCTCACGGAGTGCCCGATTAAAGAAATGTCTCGTTGCCTTGTCCCGCGCTTCAGCATCGGTCAGCACGATGTTTTTCATCTCATTGTCGCGCTGGAACATGCGGATAGCGCCCTGGAAAAACGCATCACGGAACGCCGCGTAGACAACATCGGGCGGGTTGTTCCGCAGCATCTCGGTCATGTCTTCGTCCATGATGTCGCGATTGACTTGCTCGAAGCGGATCATGTCCGCTTCCGAAAAATCTGTCCCGTGGCGGTCATTGAACGCCTGAACGATCTCGGACAATTCCTTCTTTTCGTCTTCCGTATACGGCTTCGCACCGAATTCGCTGATCGCTTTCAAAGCTTCGGTGTCGCCAGCGCCAAGCGATGCGCTGCCAGCTTCTTTCTCGACCACTTTGAATGCCTGTAGTCGAAGCATTTCATCGGTGATTTCGATCTCGGGAGGCACTTCGCGGTTGGGCAGAAGGCGCGCGAGCCAGTTGCCATAGGTCGCAAGCTTCTCAAGGCTCGTGTCTTCAAGACGCATGATCTGCGCGATAAAGCTGTAGAAGCGCCCAAAACTTTTCAGGAGCTGGCGGAACTCTTCCTGCCGTCCCTCATCGTCATCAGCTTCAAAGCGTGTAACAGCATGCTTTACGAGGCCTTCAAGTTGGGCTCGGTCAGCACCGCTGAGCGGACCCTTGAAATAGGTCTGTGCGAAGCGCTCAATCTCTTCCTTGTCGAGATAGCCGAAGCGATAAAGCCGCCCTTCAAGATCGTAGACCATGTTCGGATCGGACATGGCCTCGACGGTTGTGACCTCGAAGAAAGGTTTGAATGCGGTCTGAATGTCTTCAATCGTGTTCTGAAAATCGAGAATGAACGTCTGGTCCTTGCCCGCTCGGGTTCGGTTTAGTCTGGAAAGTGTCTGCACGGCCTGAAGCCCTGCCAGTTTGCGATCTACATACATGGCGCATAGCTTGGGCTGATCGAATCCCGTCTGGTACTTCTCGGCGACAATCAGGATTTGATAGGTCTCGGGGTAGGGCGTGCCATCTGGTTTGAATCCGTCGAAGCGGCCTGGAAGCTCGGTTTCCGAGAAGTCGTTCAGATCGGCTTCTGTGTATGTCTCTCCGTCCAGTTCAAGATCGCCCGAGAACGCAACGAGCGCCTTCAGGTCTCCGTAACCCTGCTCGCGGATGTACTTCTTCACCCCGAAATAATATCGCAAAGCATGTTCGCGGCTTTGGGTGACGATCATGGCTTTGGCCTGCCCACCAATCATCCCCATGACGTGGCGACGGAAGTGCTCGACGATAATCTCTACCTTCTGGCCGATGGCCGTTGCATGAAGGTTTGCGTATCGTGCCACTTTCCGCTGGCCGCGCCGCCCGCTCAGCTCGGGATCATCTTCGATGGTCTTTTCGAGCTGATAGTAGGCTTTGTAGGTCATGTAGTTCTGGAGCACGTCCAGAATGAAGCCCTCTTCGATAGCCTGCCGCATCGAGTACAGATGGAATGGATGAGGCAAACCGTCGGGGCCTTGCGCCCCGAAACGCTCAAGCGTGACGTTGCGAGGGGTAGCCGTGAAGGCGAAAAAGCTGATGTTGGACTGTGGCCCACGAGCCTTCTGGTATTCCGCGATAAGGTCCTCGATATCGTCACTCGATGAAGCTTCGCGCGTAAGCGCATCCGTCATTGACTGCGCCGCTTTTCCGGACTGACTTGAATGGGCTTCGTCAATGATGACCGCAAAGTTGCGTTTGCTTTGACCTGAGAGTGCCTTCAGGTGATCGGTCGAAAACTTCTGGATCGTCGTGACGATAATCCGCGCACCCTTGGCGATGGCATCCTTGAGCTGTCGGGACGTACCGTCGATCTTTTTAACGACGCCTTGAGTCTGCTCAAACTGTGAAACTGTTCCCTGAAGCTGGCGGTCTAGGACCACACGATCTGTGACAATGATAGCCGTGTGGAACACCTGTGCATCACCTTCGTCATGAAGATTGATCGCATGGTGAGCCAGCCAGCCAATCGTGTTCGATTTCCCAGAGCCAGCCGAGTGCTGCACAAGATAGTTTTGCCCAGCACCGTTTACGCGAGCATGAGACATAATCTTTCTTACCGCGTCGAGCTGTTGGAAGCGTGGAAAGATCATCACTTCGTTCTTGCCGCTGGACTCTATCGTCATGAACTGGCCGATAACGTCGATCAGAACGGTGCGGGAGAAGATGGCCGAACCCCAATCGCCATTAGCATAAAGGTAAGCGATACGGTGTTCGCCCTCGACATCGGGATTGCCTGCGCCGCCGTCGCACCCCCGATTGAAAGGTAGAAAACGCGTCTTGCCATTTTGCAGACGCGTGGTCATCGACACATTGTCTTCATCGATGGCGAAGTGAACGAGCGCGCCTCGTTTGAACGTCAGCAAGGGTTCATTCGCTGGCGAGCGATCAGTGCGGTACTGCTTTTCTGCGTGCCTGAACGTCGTGCCTGTCAGAAGGTTTTTGGCTTCAATCGTTGCGACGGGCAGCCCGTTCAGGAAAAGGACGACATCAATACGGTTGCCGTGCTTCTGGCTGTATACGACCTCATCCATGACGCTGAGAATGTTCGCTTCATACTCTGCCATGCGCTTGGGTTCCAAGCCGCTTGCCGGACGGAAATAACAGAACACGAACGGAATGCCTGGGACAATTTTTAACCCCTGTCGGAGTACATCCAACAAGCCGCGATCTTTCAGCGCCTTGTCGAGCTGTTTGAAAAGAACGTCTTCGGCTGAACCCGAATAATGCTGCTCAAGCTTTTCCCATGACTCCGCCTGCGTCTCTTTTAGAAACCGAACAACAAGCTCGCGATCCATCGCCAGTGGCTTGTCGAACTGAATTTCACCTGCATAGCCTCGGCTCTTCTCTGATCCGACGCGGCGAAGATAGCCCTGTGTATCGATCAGCCTTTGGATCAGGTGTTCCTGAAGGACATCTTCTTTATGTACGTTGGCGGCAGCGTGCTCGGTCATTCTTGGTACCTCCCGACCGGGCAATCAGAAGGGCGCAACCGGTTCCATGTTTCGATTAGCTTCGGCTTATTCTCTTCCCACCAAGCGCGTATATTTTTTTCATACTTAAGTACGTCGCCACTCCCATTGAGGCGGGAGCAATACGCAATGTCGTAGTTGGCAGTGGACGATTGGTATTCCACTCTAAAATGAGGAGGCGGATGCTCATTTGAAAAAATCTGAATCTTTAGGCCGTTGACGCGCTCCACCGTCTCTTCGGTGAGCATGCGGAGGGCCTTACCATCCTTAATTTCGAAAATCGGGCCTTGCCGGATGCTTTCAGCAAGAGCAGCGATTAATTCGTCTTCGACATCGACTGTCCATTCAGTCATGCGCGCGCCTCCCGAAGAGCCATGTCCTCTTCAATCTGGTCTAGGCGGCGGTCGGTCTGCCCCTGCTTACCCCAGGTTGCCACGTCGATCTGGCCCGTGACAGCGGCGGTGATTAGGGCGGAGCGGAACTCTTGCAGCCGAGACATCGACTTCCGTGCTCGTTCTGTGATCGCGTCATTCGACTTCAGCACCTTCTGACACGCCCTTGCCCGTTCATCCTGTTGAGACACAGGAACATAAGTAAACCTAAAGCCTGCGATCTGATCTCCGCTGATATGGGGGACACTGACGCCTGTCAGCTCGGGCTCGAAATAGCCGAGGAATTTTTTGCTGGAAAGCAGGAGCTTCAAGAACTCCTTGGAAAGTGTTTTCAAAGGGATGATCTTACAGACGCGCTGCAACAGTAGTGCTGGAACGTCGCGTTCAGTGATCTCAGCTACGCGAATACCGCCTGAAATCCAAGGGCGGTCCATGCCCATAACGATGTCGCCGACCTCAAGCTGAAAACGATCCAGACCATCCGTGTCTTCCTGAGGCCAATAGACAACATCGTCCCATCTTATCCTGCCAGGGGAAACATTCGCACCGCGTAGCAGACGGATGTCCACCTCATCGGTGCTGAAGGAAGTACTCGCGAATGCGTATCCGGGCAGAATTTTGACATGGTGCCCGAGCTTTGAAAGGCTGGCATCTGCTGTAACAGCCTTTTCGATGGCTGAAAGCGAGCGTTCACGAAGTAACCCCACCAACCGCTGCTTCTTCTCGATCAGTTGGTCAATGCGAGCTGTCTCGTGGTCGAGAAATTCCGCGATGGCTTTTTGGGTGTCGAGGTCGGGAAGCATCACCGGCACGTTGCGGAGTGCCTCATGCTCCAAGTCCCACTGGTTAACCCTGACGCCCTTCGAGATGCGTCCGTAGAGCGCGATGTAAGGTTCACTCCGCAGGAGGTAGTGAAGGAATTGATCCCATTCATCACTCAGCGGTTCGTAGACGTAATATGCTGGACTAACGATCCCTCGATAACGGGATATGGCTATAGAGCCCTGCCACGCCTTCATTTTGTTTGTGACAAGCGATCCTTCCGTAACGAGTTGGTAGCCTGATAGGTCGTCAGACTCCTTGTTGTGGTTGTCGTCTCGGGACGATTTCGGAATGACGCCGTAGTCGCGATACACTGAAAGCAATTCTTCATCGGCATGGCCTGTAAGCTTCCGCCTGCGGAAAAGCGACCATAGCGGACGGGTTTCCCAACCTGGCGGCGTTCGCGAAGCAATGAACCCCTGAAGCTCGGTCACGCTGCCACCTCCTTCAGAAGCCCGGCGATTTCGGCTTCGAGCGCCTTCAGTTCGGTGTCGATCTCTTCGAGGGGCCGGGGCGGCATATATTGGTAGAAATAGCGGTTGAAGTTGAATTCATAGCCGACGCGACCGACCTGCTTGTCCCGAGCGTCGGTATAGTTTTCATCGACCCAGGCATCAGGCACGAAGGGCAGGACCTCGCGCTTCATATACTCCCGCCAATCGTCACCCAGCGGCACAAGCTCATGGTCGCGCAAATCTGTGTCGGGCTCCGGTTTGCCGTTCTTGTCAGTACAAATATCAGCGTCCTCATCCTGCTCAGATAGAGCGGACAAGATTGCCTTCTTGACTGGCGCACCAACCTTCAATCCAGTCGTCTTCAATGCCTTGGACAGTGCTTTCTCGAAGGTATCTCTGTTGGTGAAGAGCTGATCGCCGATGCTCCGAAGCGCGGTTTCGATAGTCGCTCGGTCAGCTTCGTCCAGACGCCCATATGGCTTCTGGTCGACCAGACAAGCAAGCCGCTCAGCACTCACTTGGAGATTCAGCTTTAGCGGACGCTCGACGCGGATTTCACGATAGCCGAAATCAGTCGTGTCGAAAATCTTTGAAACATCATCTTGACCATTTTTGCCATTGAGAAAGTCGGCATAGAGACGGACGATCTCGGCGCGAGCTTCATCGGTTATTTCGCGGCGCTTTGACCCCAGAGACTTCCGCATAGATTTCCAGAAGCGTTCGCCTGACGCGTCGATCAACTGTACCTTGCCTTGGCGGTTCTTAGGCTTCCGATTGGTGAGTAGCCAGACATAGGTCTGGATGCCTGTGTTGTAAAAGAGGTCGGTCGGCAGAGCGACAATGGCCTCGACCCAATCGTTTTCGAGCATCCAGCGGCGTATTTCGCTTTCGCCGGACTGCGCTCCGCCTGTGAAGAGTGGCGAGCCGTTCATGACGATGCCGATGCGCGAGCCCTCTTCATCATCGCGCATCTTGGAAATCATGTGCTGAAGAAACAGAAGCTGCCCGTCCGAGATGCGGGGTGTCCCCGCGCCAAAGCGGCCTTCTAGCCCCATGTTCTCGGCTTCCGACTTGATCGGGTCCTGATACTTCTTCCAGTCCACACCGTAGGGCGGATTGGACAGCATGTAGTGGAACTTCTTATCCGCATGAGCATCGGTAGTGAGCGTATTGCCAAAGGCGATCTGCTCCGGGTCGTGGCCGGTCACCAACATGTCTGATTTGCAGATGCCGAAGGACTCGTCGTTCAACTCTTGGCCGAAAAGTTCGACGCGGATCGACGGATTGAAGTCTTTCAAAGCCTCTTCGGTCAGCGCCAGCATGCCGCCCGTGCCACAAGCGGGGTCGTAGACCTGACGGATGATGCCGCGACCCGTCAGCTTCGCATCATCATTGGCGATTAGCAGATCGACGATCAGCTTGATGACCTCACGGGGGGTGAAGTGTTCCCCTGCGGTTTCGTTCGATATTTCAGAGAAGCGACGGATCAGCTCTTCGAAGAGGTAACCCATCTCAAGGTTCGAGATGGTGTCGGGGTGCAGGTCGATCTCAGAGAAGCGCTCGAAGACGTTCCAGAGGATGCCGCCATCTTTCAGGCGCTTAAGCTGATCAGTGAAGCGGAACTTGTCGAGAAAGATATCGCGGACGTTGGGCGAGAATTTCGTTATGTAGTCGATCAGGTTCTGGTGGAGTTGGCCGGGGTCTTGGCCCTTCAGGCTGTCGAAGGTGAAGCGCGAGAGATTGTAGACCTTCACGTTACCACCAACCGCGCCGAAAAGGATCATGTCGCGCGTGGCATCGTCAGCGCTTTCGGGTAGTGATTTCTCGGCTTCGAGAACGGCTTGCTTGCTGCCTTCCAAAAGACAGTCGAGACGCCGCAGAACGACGAACGGTAGAATGACCTTGCCGTATTCGGATTGCTTGAAGTCACCTCGAAGAATTTCGGCAACTGACCAAACGAAGCCTCCCAAGTTCTGTATTTTCGAAGTTTCGTTTGTCACTTAATAGATCCCCTTAGCCTTTTAGTTTGGACTTATCATCAATCCATTGTTCGATCTCACCACGGCGAAAGCGCCACGAACCCCCGACCTTAAACCCCGGAATCCCGCCCTCCGCAGCAAGTCGATAGGCTGTTTTCTCGGTCAGCTTAAGGTAGGCCGCGACCTCTTTGATCGTCAGGATTTCATCATCCATAGTGCGAATAGCCTATCATCCCTTATGAGAAAATACGGAAAAATTGTCCTACCCGCAAGGCGCGAGCTTTAATCTATCCACCACGCTGAGGGTTGCATAATATGTATGCCGACAATGCCAAGGGCCAGGGATCGACGCCAAATGGCTGAAACCTCCGGCCTGTAAGATGTCGGTTTACGAGAGCCCGTACCGCCTGCCGCATGTACGGCAGGCGGTGACGCCAAGACTTTCCTATCTCTCCTTATCCTGATCCCGCCGCCTTTGTTGCCTGCGCCGCACTTCTTCCTGTTGGGCCAGTTTCGGCTTCGAGGTCTTATCGCCACGGTCTCCAGCTTCTCCTTTTTCAAACTCATCCGCTGCTTTCGTGAACTGATGACTCAGGCGGTTCCAACCGGAACGCCAATCTTCGAGGTCGCGGCCTTGTTGTTTCGGAGCTTTCTCTACTCCCTTGCTCAGCAATGCCTCATAGGATTTCGAGTCAATCGCATCCAGATGCTCGACCCCGCGCCTCGCTCGTTGCTCCTGACGTGCACGGCGCAACGATTTGATTGCTCTCGATCGTTGCTCCCGCTTTTCAACTTTCATGACGGACCGGAGCGAGCGCTTCTGATTCTCCATGACGAGGCGGTGTTCTTTAACCAACTCAGTTTCGGTTTTGCGCTGCCGCTCAATTAACGCGGCCTGAAGTTGCCGTGTTTCTGTGCGCCGGTTGCGATCACGATACTGCCGAATACGTTTGATGACATGCTCCATTCCGGTGACGCGTCCTAGAAAACGCGCAAGCCCTTTGGGTCGCGCGCGCAAACGCTGCTGTCTGATGGATCGTGCGAGCTCCAGACGCTTGGCCCGAAAGGACACCCGTTCCGCATGATGCTTCTTCTTCATGGCAGCTCGTTCCTTATTTTGACGCGCGGCAAGCTCACGCACTTTCGTAAGGGCAGCACGCCGCCGCTCGGCCTCTTTGTCCGAGAGCGCTTTTATCGCCGCGGCCTCGCGGTCGAGCTTGTCCTGGATCGCCTTATCCTTCCGCTGCTTAGCGGCCAAGGCCTTGGCCTCATCGACGCTCGGCAACGTCTCGGGCGGAAAATCTCTTTCCAGAAAAGCGCGGACATCCTTTGCCCGGACAGACTTGTCGTCGATGAGCCTCGGCAAGGCATTGGTGTCGCCGTGGATATCGACAAGCACATAAGGCCGGTTCCCACGTGCAAGCATGTAACCATGCTCACCAAGCGCCCGAACAAAGGCCTTCGCGGAATCCCGCGTCCGCCAAAGCTCGGTCACGAGCTCCATGCGCTGCTCTCGTGTGAGCCCGGTCGTATCCTGCTGATGCTTGTCGTAGAGCGAGAGCTGCGAGGATTTTTCGGGATTGTCATGATCGCGGTCATATCCCCCCGCAAGCTCTAGTCCGTGATCGCGTGCGAACTGCCGCGTCACCCGCATGAGCTTTTCACGATCGAAGGAGAGCTGAACGGCTTTCCCGGCCTCGGCATCAATGCGCGACCAGACGATATGGGCGTGCTCGCGGTCATGTTTGATATGAAAGACGACGGCGCGGGGTTGCCCCTCTAAACCAAGCGCTTTTTCGACGCGCTCCACATAGTCGCGATATTGCTCCTGGGTCAGGCGTCCCTGCGCCGGATCGGGATTAATCGAGAGGCTATAGAGATAATTGCGGCAATTGGTCAGGGCGTCGGCCTGCAATTGCCATTCGGCAAAGGCCCCGTGCAGATCGTTTGCAAGAGCGCCCCGCACGTCCATGACCATGACGTGCTCGTTGTCCTCGGCATTGAGGAGATGGGTGGCGAGGTCCTGTCCGGATGCCCGCTGTGATGCAAAGGGGATCATGGTGTCCTCCCAAAAGCGTCAAAAACAGTTGCGCGAAGAAGATCGAACTTGGCACGAATGGCGGCGAGCGCAGTCAGGCCTTCCGGCGAGAGCCCCTCATCGCGTTCCAATCGGGAGAGGCCATCGGCAATGGCGGCGCAGGCTGCGAGTATCTGAACCAGCACGCGACCATCGGCAGAAACCCGTCGCGCCGATCTCTGGGGCGGCTTGCCGAAGATTTGCGCTTTGATGAATGCACTCTTCGACTGGCCCGCACGATCAGCAAGACGCGTAAGTCTGTCTCGCTCCGCCGCTGAAAAGCGGATCGAAAAAGGTGGTTCGCGCTTCTGTTTCGTTTTCTCCGACATGCTGCCTCTTATGAAGGTTTTGCAGTCGGTTCTTCCTCGCGGGTTCCTCGTTGCCAGTTGCCGCATGCCATCACACACGCATCCAAGGACGTTTCCTTGGTCGAACGCCGAAGCCGAAACACCGGTCGTGGTCCAGGACGCGAAAGTCCTGGTCGATGGAAGTCCAGAGGGAGAGCGAAATCTCCCTTTTACGGCAGTGCGACCGTGCGCCAATCGCGCATCGGTCAGGGTCCAGGGTGCAGGGGCGGTGAAGGCCCTTGCCGCTAGTCCAGAACGCGCAGGTCTGGCCGGGATGCATCGACGGAACGATGCCTGTGGCGTCCACGATCTCGATGGTCTGGTCGCCGCACATCTCCCTTGGCAAAGACAGTGATAAACACTGTATGCGCTCTAGGGAGACCGAGGGGGGGCTGCGGGGGACAGGATGTCCCCTCAGCAAGGTGGGCGTGGTACTACCACGCACACCTTGTATTCAACACTAACGCCTGCCACTGGCTATATTTCCCAGTCTATAGGGTGGTGATTAAGACCCGCTTAAACCCTTGCCTAACGGCCTGTTTGGAGCCGGTATGCTCTGTATTCGACTTCTTCCGTCTACCATCAAACTAAAATTATCCACAGATATTGTAGGGGTGTTCGCAAGGTCGATTTGCCATCTCCTGACGGATGATTGATGTTTCGGTATGATTAATAATTTGAAGAACATATTTAAAAAGAAAACAATTACCGAAAAAAACAGAGAGCTTTTTTACGCAGTCGAGCGCAATGACATCGACCGCACACTGAAAGCACTGAGGAACGGTGCGAACCCTAATGCAGTACGACCGCCTCAGGAACATATTCTCGTATATGCACTGGACTATGCTGGAAAAGAAGTTTTTGACTTGCTTGTCGATTGGGGGGCCGACGTCAATCAAGCTGCCTATCGTTACCCCGGTGAAAACGATTTTAAGCTTTCCAGCTATGCGCAAAAAAACAGCCGTGATGATTTGCTCCCAACAATTCTGCAAATGGAGAAATGTTGTCGACGGTGTTGCGATATACCGAAACCAAGCTGATACTATCTCGTGATACATAGTCGGTTTATAGGGATGGATCACCATGAGTGATGGAGTTGTTGGCCCAGCGATTGAAGGCGGCTTAACGGTTCTAAAAGAACTAATCGCGATGCGTGAGCGTGCCGCAGCGGAAGGAAGGCCAGACCCGACAATGTCCGCATTGATCGAAGCCATGCCAGCTGAAGCTTTCAAGATTTCGCAACAAATTGAAGCGCAACTTAGGGAGCTAAGGCAAAATCTGATTTCCAATGAGATTGATCTTACCCAAACTGCGGACGACATCCTGTCATCACACTGGTTTTGGGAGCACCGATTTGATCGGACTCCGAGGCGTATCAACGAATTGTTGGAAGGGCTCAAGAACTCATTGACGGTAATGGCGGATGATTTTGTCGCCATTGCGCGATGCAGTGGTCAAAACGAACTTATTGGACTGAGCTATAGCGATTCACGAGAAACCAAATCCCAACTTCGTCAAATGACCAATCCGGACAGGCCTGTAGGTGAAATACTGAATGACCTCATCGATTTCACCGAGCAGGTATCAGCACAGCTAGGCAATATAGCTAGGTGACCTTTGGCTCCGATCGACTTTTCCTAAAGGAAAAGCCCGATGCACTGATGGCGTATCGGGCGCTGTGTGGAAATCAGGGCAAAATGAAAGCCCCACCGCGATGCGATGGGGCTCTCGTTTAGTGATGGATTGCGGGTGAATTAGCTCTGCTGCTGCTCATCCTCGTCCTTGTTGATCGGGTAGAGGTTGAAGCCGCTTCCGATCACCTGGGTCCCGTGCAGCTTGACGTAGAGGGACCCGTCTTCGTTTTCCCAGGCAACCCCGAGGCGCTCGTAGCTGGCATTCTTGCCGTTTCCGATGCGTTGCTTGACGACCATCGTCGGCATTTTCGGCTTGGACTCTTCGGTGGCCTGTTGGTTCTGGTTCATGTTGAGTTGGTTAGTCATTTTAAGTCTCCTTTTCAGTTTGTGGCCGGACCCATTCCAGCCTTACCCGCCGTTTTGCAGGCGGGCGCGAACGGGTCATGGTCAACACGGGAGACCAGCTTGCTGGTCGAATGGAGCGGGCAGACCATTGACGCGCCGCCAGGGTATTCGTGACCGTTTGCTATACGGCTTTACTGGGTATGGGCTGGGATGCGGAACCGGCGACAACGAAAGCGAGGAGACCGGACGCGACCAAACGCTCGAACCGGCACCGCAAACAGGGTGAGCGAGGAAAGCACGAGGAGCATGACGTGCAAGCGCGCATAAAAAAGCTAGAGTGATGCAATCGAAGGAGGCGCTGGCGATGACACAGGAAAGCTTTATTGAGACGTTCGAAAACGAACTGCCACGCGGCTCCCGCTCGGTGCGGCTTCGTTCCCAAACCGCTCCCGAAGCGACATGGGCCTCGACAGCAGAGATCATCAATAGCCTCGCTATGACGTTTCATCCCGATGAGCCGGGAGCGCATATATTGGTGGGTGCCCTTGGCCCGAAACTCATTGGCATTGAAGACCCTCGGCACGTTCTCACGGTGGCGGGCTCCCAGACCGGTAAATCGGTCATGCTGACCGCAAATCTGCTGGCAACAAAATCGAGTGTGATCTGCACGGACATCAAAGGCGAGCTCGCAAACCGCACGGCACGCAGGCGCAAAGAGCTTGGCCAGAAAGTTTATGTCCTCGATCCTTTCGAGATCACCTCGGGGATCGCCGCTGATTGCCGTGCGCGATTCAATCCGTTGGCGCTGCTCGATGCAAAGAGTGATAGCGTGATCGAAGATGCGGGTGCCGTCGCCGAAGCCATTGTGGTTGCGACGGGCGGCGAAAAAGACCCGCATTGGGACGAATCGGCGCGGAACTTCATCGAAGGCCTGATCCTTCATGTTGTGACCGATCCTGAATTTGCAGACAGACGAACGCTTGTGACGGTCGATGAACTGATCAAGCAGGCTCTCACCCCGCTTGCGGGGGAGGCCGATGAATTCGGTGAACCGATGATGGCGCTCGATAGAGCGATGATGTCGAACGCCGAACGGCTTCAGGCGGAGGCGGAAGACGACGTGGTCGCGAGCGCCATTAGGGGCGCTGCTCGCGACTTCTATGACAAGGGAACCAATGAACGCGGAAGCGTTCTGAGCACGGTTCGGCGTCATACGCGGTTTCTGTCATATGCGAAGATCAGGCAAAGCCTGTCTGGTCATGACGTTGATCTGCGAGAGCTGAAAACGGCAACGGCTGGTGCCAGCATTTTTCTTTGTCTGCCTGCCGGTCGATTGGGCCTTTGCCATCGCTGGTTCCGGCTGATCATCAATCAGTTTTTCGGTGAGATGGAAAAGGTGCGAGGGAGACCGGCAAGCGGCGGCCAGATTCTGGTGGCGCTTGATGAGTTTGCCGCCGCCATCGGCAAGCTGAGTATTATTCAGACTGCTGCCGGACTTGTGGCTGGCGATCCCTATCACATCAAGCTCTGGACGATCATCCAGGACTTCAATCAATTGAAGGACCTCTATGGCAATCGCTGGGAAACCTTCATGGCAAATGCCGGGATCGTTCAGGCATTCGCGATCAATGACTGGACGACGGCGGAATATCTCTCCCGCCGTCTCGGGCGCACGCCGATCGATACAACGCGCACGGAACTGCGGGACGGCAAGCCGGTGCAAATTCAGGGACAAGCGGCCTATCCGCTTATGACCCCTGACGAGATCATGTTGTATTTCGCACGGAATGACGGAATGCGACGGCAGCTTGTGATTTGGCCCGACATCGCACCGATGGTCTTGCAGCGTGTCCGTTACTTCGATCCGGACAGTGCAGGTTATGAATGGTTTAATGGGATGTATGATTAGTTCAAGTCAAGGTGAGCGCACCAACATCTATTGACTTCTTGTTTAATACACAGTTATTTTGTGTATTATATTCAGTATTTATAGTGAGGCAAGTAATGGTTCAAATTAGCGAACATTTTAGACATGCAGTTCAAACTGCGATTTTTTCCGACCAAAAATTTTCTGAGAAATTCTTCCGGGACGCTTCCGATGAAGAATATGACGCGATAATGGAGGATGCTGCGGTTACATCTTACAAAGAGATTGATGACATGATGAGCGCATTTTTTGGCAACAATGGAGCCGAGAAAATCAGTGACAGTGATTACGAGAAGCACTCTATCGCAATGGCCGAAAAATACGCCGAAATCATTGTTCGCTCTTTTGCCGTTGATGAAATAGCTCCGCTTCTCTGGAGAGAAATGGGGGATGAGGAAAACATTCTTGATTTTGCCAAAAATGGTGCGCCCAAAATGGCGAAGATATGTGCATACGCACATATATTAAGATCGCCAAATTAGTCCGAACTCGAAGGGCCCGTTATTTTAAAATGAAGGGAAATTGTAACCATAGATACCACGCCGAATGCGATGGTATACTCTGTCGCACCAACTTTGTGACCGGCGTCAGCAGCAATTTTTTTAACTTCATCTGCTTTCGCTAAGATTTTTTCCAAGCTAACACCTCTCTTTTTGAACATGTCAGCCATGGCATTGAATTGGCTAGACAGGCTCTCTATCGCATACCATGGTTTCCCACCGTCTACGTTGTCACGAGCATCCTTTAGTATCGCCTCCAACATGGGGTCGGCGTTCTCATCTAAGGCTCGATCATCAATTTCTATTTCTGTCTTTATGAACTTTGCCCGAAGATCATCAAAACGATCAACCGGCTGTTCAGGCACATGCACCAAGACATTCCTCACCAGATCTAAGCGCCCTGTTTTAAAAAGGCGGAAAAATATCTCGCTTGCAGCTTGCGCGTCTTTTTCATCCATTTCATTTCTCCAACATTGCCGTGTTCGAATAACTAGTCAGAAGATACAAGTGCCAAAACATCAACTCCGTGGATTTGCGCCTGCTTATGCTCTTTGACCACCAGGTAGCGGCCAATTGCTGTGTCGCCTGCAACTTCATAGGCCAACAAAGAGGGCAATCGCCCGAAACGATCCTGAACAAGATGATCGATTTCCGGCTGTTGGCATAACCAGAGAACTATTTCGCGAGCGCCATCGGCAGCCGCATAATGGAGTGCCGTGGCCTGATTGTGCCAATCGGACAGGTTTACGAGTTCGCCCAACCCTTCATACCGTTGGTGAATTTGATCAATATCATATGTTCGCACGCAGGACATGAAGTGAACCCAGCGTTCATGCTGGACCGCGTTTTCGCGAAACCACCGCTCGAATTCCAAGTGCCTCGCGTATTCATCAAGTCCTTTATAGTTTGGGAGCGCCATTACGTTGGCTCCGTTTTCTGATTACCCAGTGGGCCTAAAGCTTGGTTGCCGTCTTGCCGTAAAGAGGACCAAGCACCGCCCCCGAGAACCGAGAATGTTACTTCGGAGAAACGCGGCGTTCGTCCTCGTTCATGATAAGGAACAAAATCGCTTTTTTGCTGTTGGAAACCAAATTCAGATGTGATGACCAATCCGGTTACTCTGCTCATTTTCGTAATTTGCTTGAGCACAACCAGGCCAAATGCCTTGTCGCCATAATCATCATTTTTGAGAAATGCGACGGCTTGATCATGGATGGTTCGTGCGCACCATCCGTGAAATGTTTTGACGCCCTTTAGGGAACGTCTCCGCGCTCGTTCATCGGCATCAAGGTCAATTTCCGGGTTCGGTTTGACGAAGGTTTCTTCCTTAAGCACGACTTTGATGATCCGGTCTTTAGCGCTCAAAGAAATTGTGGCGTGAACCTCTTTGTTGCCATCGGCAGCGGTTTCGATGCTTCGGAAACTTTCCCCCATAATTTTGGGCATCTGATCCAGCGTTGACGCTTCACCAAAGGCAAATTCGTCAAAGGCTGCGGCGGCGTTCGTCGATGTATCGCCAAGCTTCAAAGTATCAGCTTTGATTACGCGTTCATCGTGAAGAAAAAGAGCGATTGCGTTCAATCGATCTTCTTCCGGGTCCTGTTCAGCGTTTCCAAAACGGCGCAATGACTCGCCGAGTGAGCGGAGGCTTTGATTATTGACGAAAGATTTTGGAAGGCTATCGACCAATAGAACACGCTGGGCGAGGCTCTCCCAACTCAGACGTTTGGACTGTTTGAAGTGAATAAGCCGCGCGCGTATCACCCTCAAATGGGACTCTTCCCAAACTTCGGGTAGATAAAGGTCAGACGCGGACGAGGAACTCACGCGGAATTCTCCTTCAAAACTCGTCGATCATGCCTCTTGTGATTTTACCAGCAAGAGGAACGCGATAATGCGGTTATTCAGGCAAGAAACGCTACAATATGAACAGCTTCCTGACCAGATCGCGCAAAACGCCCTTATTCAAGGCTGGTTTGCGAACGATACCGGTGCCCTCACCTGGCTCCGGATCGAGGGCTCTGCCCGTTCCGCTGAAGAGGAAGACCGAATGTGGAGGCACATTGGCGGGTCTTTCCTTATCAGCCTGATCACAGGTCTGATCGGGCAAGGCCAATTGGCCAATGCGGGAGTCGATCTCTCGGGACTCGTTCTATTCGCGGCTTTGTTTTTGATCTGGCCCTTTTGGGTCTGGCGCATTGTCCGCAATGCGACGGGGGAACGTGTCTTCTGGATCGATACGCAAACGGTTTGGGTTGATCGTTCGGGAACCCGCGAGAGCTATGTGCTCGACCAGGTTGTTGGCGTAACGCTCAGCCCGATCGATCAGCAAAAGCAGGACGACGAGCGCTGGAAGAAGCTCAAGAACCGCAAGCCGAATAGCAAGGAACGGCCCAAATTGCGCCAACCCTATAGCCGGAAAATCGACCTGCAAACCGAGCTTGGGTGCGTCCCCCTTGGGGCGATCTATGGCGTCGAAAAGGCGGAGACGATCGCCACCGCGATCAATACCGGGCTCAGTTACATGAGGGGCCGGAATCCTAAAGGGCGGCAACCCGCCGTCGATGCGCGGTTCCAATACGCCAGCAAACAAGCTGGCCGCATTCCGGATTAAGAAAGTGACAGACAATGGAAAAGAAACAGCTCAATCAAATTATCCTGTGCAGCAAGATGGAGCACCGTTCTTTCTTAAGGGAAATTGAATTGGTGGGCGGGAGCGCGATCGTAACGCATGTCGAAGCCTTGCCTTTCCGGTTCCATGAAATGCTCGCCGCGCATCCCGTTAAAGACGACGCGGTAAACCAGCTTGAGCGGGCTCCCATCGTGCCGGAACGGCACAAGGGATGCCCCTTCTGTGGCAATCGCACGACCTATTGGTGCTCATGCGGAACGGTCTCCTGCAAGATTGTAGGGACCGACCGCCATTGGTGCCCCGGATGCAAGGCCGAGCATGCGTCGTCACCGATCAGCACCTCATACGCGTCGGAGTCCGGTTTTGTGCAGGACCGTCTGGCCAAGACCTCATCTGCTCAATTGCGTGACGAGGACCGGCAGGCCGCATGGCAGCGCAGCCAATCCGGACTATTCAATTTCATGAAACGGCGTCCGGTCTGATATCTTTATTTTTCAAAAAGGAGTGGTCGCGTATGAGTGAAGAAACGCCAGACAATCTTGTTCGCCTTCGAACAAAAGAGCGAGGGCCAAGCCGTCTTGTCCAGGAACCGAATATGCGGGACATCGTGAAGGCGATAAAAACGCCGGTCCTTGAATCCGCACTGGAAACCATCATCGCCAATGCGCTCGCATTGCGTGATGCGTATCAACGCGGTGAACTGCTGCATCTCGATCAATCGGAAGTGGACGAGGCGGTCGAGCGGCTAAAACATGCTACCGAACGCCTGCCGCGCTTCATCGAACACGAACGACGAAACAAGGACTAACCTGTGCGAGGGATTGAAGCCGCATGGCCGAAACCGTTCTTTGAAGAACGGGTTCGGTTCACGAAAGCCCGTTCCGGCAATGCCGGACGCGCCAATCTGTTTTACTTTTTAATCTCACCAACCACACGCGGCGACAGATTGGCGTCTGTGCCGCGTTGGGCAATCGTTGTGGCGCCGCTGTCTTTTATCGTGACCAGAATGCGGTAATCTTCCTGATTGGCGGGATCGACAATTAGAGACATCATGGTCGATGTACGCCCGCTTCTTGTTTCAATGGTTCCTTGCAGCATAAGGTTTTGTTCACTTTTTTGTTTGAAGCCCTTTAAAAGGGTGTCACGATCATTGCACACTGTATTTGCCCCACGTTGTTGATGTATTTTATAGCAACCGAGTAGGGCGTCATCACGATCATAAGCTAGTGCGGAGGTTGTAGAGGCCAGGTCATTATCATAGTTATGATTGATTTCGAGATCGGTGCCTTTCATAGCGAGGCAGAGTTCGCTGGATTTGCCGATGGCACCATTGCCGCTAAACATATACCAGTGGGAGCCATTTCCTGTGGCGGTAACGATATGTTCGCGTTTGACGAACTGACTGGTGCCTGATGCAACCAAATCCGCATTCATATTCGCAATAAAGCCGTGGCCTTCCTTGGCGACAGCTTGCATGACGGCGGCGGGCTTGCCGCATTGGCCGATTTTCAGGGATAATTGGGCCATGGCGGGGGAGGCGGTCATTGTGAATGCTGTGGCAAGAGCCATCAGGCCGAGGGCAAGCCCTGTAAATTTATTCGAATTTGATCGTGCCGCCACCATCATAACGCCCCGCTTATAATTTGCGCCTCTCTTCGAATATATCCCGCACGCCCTTCCCTGCGCTCCAGACCTAAAACCATAACCGAACAATTGCGCACGAGGAAGCCGCGAGGAATGCGAGCGGCTTCCACCACTACTCTTCTCTCAAGCGGTTCAATACGGAACCTGACTTGAGAGGTAAGAGATGAGAACAAGTTTTCAGGAATTTCTTCAGAGCGCACGCCTTGTCACCAATCTTGGACTTGGGGCGCTAAGCGCGGTGAGCGGGTACTTCACCTATCAGGGAGCAGCCATGATGCTTGGCTCCCCCAATGAGTTAAGCCTGAGCGCTTTGGTATATGCGAGCGGGGTCACTTCCCTGATTTTCGTCTTCTGGCACTATGTTCTTCACATCGTGCCGCGCATGGAAACGCTTAAAACACGGCTTCAGGCGATGAGTGTTCTTGCGCTCGGGAGCATATTCATCATCGCGTTGAGCTCCTGGATGAATGTCATGGCGCTAGCTGGCAACGGCGCACAAGATGCGTCGCTGCGGAATGTGGCCGGAAAAGCCGAGATAACTTTACGGCAGGCTGCCGACCAGACGACAGAACTGGATAGCATTCGGGACGAGCTTTCGATCACGGCCAACCGCTATGAAAGTCTCGCACGCAGTGAGATTGAGCGCGGGACTTTGACCGGGGCAGCAGGGCGCGGACGTGTCTCGGAGAGCCTGCTCTCCAGCAAGGCGACCATCGACCGGTTAATCCGGACGCTGGAGACCAATGCGGCCAATCGCCAAGAAGCGATTGAGAAGGCCAAGGCAAGTTTGCTGCGGATGGATGCCATCATTGATGACTCTTTGGCAATGGAGGACCAGGCACAGGCGTTCAAAACGGAGCTCGGAACCTTCGCGAACATTGTCGCTAATCTGTCGGTCAATGGTGACGCCGAAGCCGTCTCTCGTTCAATGCGGGCGCTTGCAAGCCAGACAGGCCTGTTTGCGGCAAGCGGGAACCAGTCTCTCGCGAAGACACAGGCGGACGTGATCGCCCGTATCTCGGAAGAGCTCGCGCAAACCGGAGAACGCATTGCACAAGCTGCGGACGAGGTCGCCAGGACCGAAGCCGCCTCGGCACCGACGTTTAGCCGGATGAGCACCGCAAAAGCTGTCTTCCTCTATGCCGGTGATCTTGTGCCCTATTGGGCAGGAGGGATTGGGATGGACTTGATGCCGGTGGCGCTGGTTCTTCTGCTGATGTTGTTGTTCGTCACGACGCGTCAGCCGGAGCCGACCGATCCGGACGTTGCCAAAATGCCGTTCGGCGATGTGCAAAAGCTCTTCTTCGAGCTGGAGCGAATGCGGCAAGTAAGCGATCAGGACGCCTTAGCGCCTCATCGGGAACAGGCCTATCTACCGGCTACTCCTCAGATAACAGGCGAGACGCGCACAACGCCTGCCCCTGAGGATCACGACAAGGCCAAACCGCCCTGGAGCGAAGACGACGCAAAAGATTGGAGCCGCTTTACCGGACAACATTCTGCGTAAAAGAGAAGGCCGGACGGGAAACCGTCCGGCCTTTTGCCGTCAAAACAGGCTGAGCTGCTTTCGGCTTTCTTCATGCGCCTTCCACTCGGCACTCTTCGCCGCGTCATCGAGCATCGCGCGCACAAGTGCTTCAGGTCCGCCCCATTCAACAACAACCGGTTCATGCACGAAGTGAGAGCGGTAGCCGGTCTCGGTGATAGGCAGTGGAGCACGTTCGGGTTCGATGGTTCTGATCTCGATATGGGACATGGCATAGCCATAGATGTCTTCGACGCTTGGCGACCAGCTCCGGCAATAGGCGATTTCGATCCGGTAGCCGTGCCAGTCGATAATCTGGCGATCGTAGTTATCAGATGTATCTATAGGCATTACGCTACCTCCTTTTCGGAGGTGGCGCGCGCGGCGGCTTTTGCGTTGATGTAGTCGACGGCACGTTGCGCGTGAGCGGCGGCGGAGAAGATGGCGCGTTTGTCGTTCTTCAGAACTTCAAGCCAGCTTCCGATATAGGCGGCATGATCCTCACGGACCTCGGGAGCAATCTCCAAATCGGCGCAAAGGAATGCGGACCCGAGCTCAGCGACTAGCTCTTCGCGGGCATATCCTTCATCGCCCCAGCTCTTGCGGCCAAAGCTGCGATCAAGGCGACTTTGGTGACGGGTCCAGTGCGTAATCTCGTGGGCGAGGGTTGCGTAATAGCTCTCGGCATCGCGGAAGGTCTCGAAATACGGCATCTGAACGTAGTCAGTTGAGACGCTGTAATAAGCGCGATTCCCGCCGTGACGAATGTCTGCCTTGAGGTCTGTGAAGAATGCTTCGGCATGATCAATCCTCTCCGGCCCATCCATGCGTGGTTCCGGCTTGGCATAGAAGTGATCCGGCAACCCTTCGATCTGTTCGACGTTGAAGACGGTGTATCCCTTCATGAAGGGGATTTGATGCTCGATTTCTTCTCCGGCATCGTTTTCTTCGGTGCGCGACAAGGTGTTCGCATAGACCACGAGCGATCCTTTTTCGCCTTTGCGGACAGCGGCTCCAAGTTCCTTGGCTTGGCGGAAGGTCATCCAGGAGGGTGCCGTGAAGCCTGCGTCCATCGCCGAAGCCCAGAGCATCAGAATGTTGATCCCTGAATAGGGCTGGCCGTTATGACGCAGGGGGCGGGTAATCCGATCGGCCATGTGATCGGCGCTCCAGGGTTTCATCCACGGGCGCACCCCTTTTTCCAGTTCAGCCACGATGGTGTCCGTGACGCGGGTGTAGATGTCTTTGCGGTTGTTGGTTTTGCGTTTCATGTTCCGTCTCCTTTCTAAAAAAGCGGTTTTCCTCAAGACGCGGAAAACGGGAGACGGGCGGAAAAGCCGTCAGCGATAGCGACGGTCATGCCCAACACGGTCGGAGAATCCCCAGGATTTCCGAGTGGTGCGGGCAGCGGCATTGACCGGACGGCGCGCCCGGCTAAGTGTCGCGGCTATGAATTGAGGGAAGCCGATTGAAAGGCGGCGGTGTGATTTCGGCGCAAACCCCCCCGGCAAAGATTCACGCGAGATATGGATGGAAGTGGCTGGATTGTTAGCGGGGCGAAAAGCTCTAATAGCCTGGAATGTGATTCGGAACGGATTTGGATTTGCCACAAACTTGCCACAAGCCAAGACGGATCGATTCAGAGAATGGCGGATTTCTGCGGATTGGCGAGGACACCCTTTTTGTGGCAAAAACGGCCCCGAAGGGCCGTTTAGTTTCCAATAATATCGCCTAAGTCATTGAAAAAGTTATGGCGCGAGCGACGGGACTTGAACCCGCGGCCTCCGGCGTGACAGGCCTCGCTTTAATCCCAGAAATCTGCGGTTTAGCAAGGATTTGCCACAGAATTGCCACAAGAATCCTCGGACAAGCGCGAGACGAGCCCGATTGGCTCGGGCTTCACTTCATTCCGATCAATCAGGTGGCCATAGACATTCAGGGTCGTCTTGATGTCCTCATGCCCCATTAAAGACTGGATGCGCTTTAGATTGATGCGCTGCTCGATAAGCATCGAGGCATAGAAGTGCCGAAGGTCATACGGGCTGTATTTCGGTTTCTCGACTTTGCCTCCGTTATCGTCATCCACTTCGACGACTAAGCCTGCTTCATAGCAAGCGTTGTAAAACCCTCTTTTGCGCCAGTGATCCGTCTCCACCCAGCGTCCGGTCGATGTTGGAAAAACAAGATCGTACTTATTATCGATCGCCTTATGCTTTGCGTAATGCGAGACGAGATCGAATGCCTCGGGGCTTAGATCGATGAAGCGCCGACCCGCCTTCGTCTTCGGAACGGAAATCTTTCGCGCGCCACGTTCCAGCGCTCTTTCGACCTTAACACCGTTATTTTTCAGACCGCTTTTCGCGATCACCAGATATTCTTGGGGACGCATACCGGTATCTGCGGCCAGATAGAGGATAGGTCTATAACGCTCCCAACTTCGGGCAACCTGTGGGTTCTTCGAATTCGCTAACCGGTCAGCGGCGACAAGTAGCTGGGCTACTTCGCGCGGCGTCGGAATTTCAATGGGCTTGTCGTAACGCGAGTCCGCTCTAATGGCGACGCCAGCGGCGACATTGCTGGCGATATGACCCCGCATAGCCATTTCTTTGATAACGGCATGAAATGAGGTGAGCGTCTTTCTGGCCAGGTCGCGGCTATAAGTCCTTAAGAGCCATGATCGGAATGCAACCACATCGGGTGTCTGAAGCTCTGCCAGGGGCTTCTCCCAGACATATTCGCGCATGATCGCTGCGCGTCGTTCATAGGTTTTATAGGTGTAGCTTGTGACGGGATCGCGACCATCGCGTCCCTCCTTCAAACAGATGTCCAGCCAACTGGATACTGCCTGATCGACGGTTCGGATTGAGAGGTCGATTGGGCCGGAGAGATTATTTGCCCGCTGTTGATCGCGAAAGGCGCGGGCTTCTTTGAGCGTATCGAATGTAGCGTAGGCATAGCCGGATTTTGTGGCCATGCTTGGATATCTGACTTGGTAGGTCGTTCCTTTTTTACCTGTTCTTTTTCTTATATCGGACATTCACCCATATTATCGTTGGTTTGTTTTTCCACTAAGATCATTGAAGATTTTCCGCACATTTTTCTGTGCATGAATGTGCAGCTCCATATAAATTTTCTTGAGCGTGCCTTTCTCGATTCGGAGCTTGCCGTCGATCGGATCGACAAAGAAGGGAAGCTTGCGACGTCCGTGAGCGTCCCTTTCGGCAGCGCGTTTCATCTGCCTTGGACTTAATTCGATGCCCATGTCGGCGAGGACTTCGCGGGCTTCTTCAAGATCGATAAAGTTCAACTGAGACATGGCCACCTCCTACAATCCGAAGTCGGTGGCAGCACTTTTGTAAGGCCCCTTATTCTTCCATCCGTCGATCGGGTCGCCATTTCTGTGGCGCGGCGTTACTGGATCACCAAACTCATCAACGGGCTGATAATAGAGGCTGGCATGGCGGATATTCTTTATGCCGAGTTCGTGAAAACGCTCTCGTTGTTCAAGTAGTGCCTGAAAAAATTCATCTATTGTATAAATGCCTTGAAACTTAACTCTCATCTAATACTCCTGATAATTACATAATACTATAGGTTGTATTAATAGATAATTAATATTCGGCGATAAATGGCTTCCAGTAAGGTTTTTGGGAATTTCGGAGCAAATTTTGAGGCTCAGACAGACCAAGGCAGATCGAGGCGGGGCAACTTTCAGAATGTGCCCAAAAGATTAGGCCGCCAGAAGGCGGCCTTTCTCTATTTCGCGAGCCTTGCGGGCCTGCGAGTAGGTTTTCTTTTTTGTCTTTTTTGCCATCTGAATATCATCCCGAATATCAGCAAGGCGGCTGCTGGTGCCTTTAGTGCGGATACGGCATTTGATGTTGATGGCAGCAAAGGCCTGTTCGGCCTCTAAAGCTACATTTGCACGTTTCTCGCTAGTGGTTTGCGGTGAACGAAAATAGCTCATTTTGAATTCCCCTTTATCGGTCAGAACGGAATCACATCATTGAGGTCCGAGCTCCGTGTGTCTGACTGCGCTTGTTTCTTGTCGCGCTGGTCACTTTCACGTTGTGCGTAGGCTGTGATTTCCTCATCCGTCAGCCCCTCTTTAAAATGATCGACCATCCGGCATATTTCCGAGGAGACGATCATGTTGAGGAACTGCTTCGGTGTTTCGGCCCCGTATCGCTCAGCCTCGGCCATGATCGCGTCATGCTGAATCTGACTGATCGCATGGCGCATGTAGATTAGATGTAGCTCGCTCATCTCTCTGGTCTCCTTAATCATAACGGTGTTCGTCGCGGAGAAAGTCGGCTTCACGGTCATCAAAATAGTCGTTGTTGAATTCCCGGAGCTCTTCTTCGGTCAAAATCTCATCGTCCCAGGTATGTTGGTAGACAACGTCTCGGACCTGTTCGTGAGCCATATCGGCCAGGTAGTCCTCAATGGAGTCCCAGCGGGCCTCGATGTAGTCGGTCAGTACATCCTCTTCGAATTCAGTCAGTTCCACGACTGCTGCAAATTTCTGCTTCTTGTTCATATCGGCATTCCCTCTTGTCTCGGTTGGTGATGAAGAGAGATTGCCCTGGTCCCGACGCAATATTCCTCGCGCTTTCCTCGTGCCTCGGTGGTCTTTTGCGGCCTCCGCGTTCGCAGTGAAGCGGCCTGCCTATCCTTGTATTTTCTGAAATCCGTCAATTCCTCTGCTTTGACGATCTGTAATGCCTGACCGGCGTCACCGGTCCGGGTCTCTGCCTTTTCGTTGCTGATGATGGTGGGAGGGGGAAACGCATGAAAAGGCGATGCCCAACCCGGATGGTCCGGCAAGGAACGATCGCCCCTTTAAAACAGGAGGAAAACATGACGACTACATATTCACTGAATGATCTGACAAACCGATCACTGGAACAGCTCTGCGGCCTTTATCGACGCTTCGAGTTCGAATTACTTCAAGCTGCATTCGGCTCGGCGCTCTGGCACAAGCTAATTGATCAGCTAGCCATGATCGCAAAAGCAATCTGCATTCGCCGCAGTTGGCCTTACGAATATTCACGCAAGCCACGCGGATTTGGTCCTGGCTTCTAACGGGCTTCAGCCATTAGAGGTACGATGCCAAGATGCTTGTCGATGACACGAATGACATCATCATGAAGCGTTAAATTTCGCTTCTCCTCTTGCCAGACCCCGAGGAATGTCTGGGCCGTCTCGATTGCGGTGTCGCGAACGAGCTTTGAGGGAAGCCGTGCCTTTGCGGCAAGGTGTGAAAGTTCATCCAGATTAAATTCGTCAAAGCGTTTCGTGCGACTGACATTCAGGGCGGCTTTGCTATCTGGAATGTAAGGAATTGTCGAGACGAAGTCATAGGCCGGAGCGAGCGATACAGATTTCGGATCAAGGTAACGCACTGACCAGTTTTTGAGATGCATATCGGCATTCCCGATCAGGACATTAAATGTCAGACGCCTGATAAACTCGGCGATGTCGGATTCCGATGTTTCGGCGGCGAGCACAGATGCAATGCTTCGCGCGCTTGCCTTCTTGTATTTATCTTCGGGATAGACGCCGAATATCTGTGCGAAGTCCTCAATATGGATACGATCTTCTCCGCCTGAGCGATCAAAGCGTTTGATGGCAAATGCTTTTCCTTCGAAGCGGCCAAGTCCCTCGGGCAGTCCTTCGATGTCGGTCAGATCAACCAGATTGATTTCCGGCACATCGATACCGATCCGCCCGGCAAGTGTGAGCATGGAAAACTCGTTCTCCGGCACACCGGAAAAATCGCGGGAGGGCAGCTTTACAATCCAATCTCCACCAACACCTCTGGCAGGGATGGTAAGGCCACCGCGTGCTTCGTTGACCGCCGAGAATTTCAGTTGAACACCCGCGAGCGAAAAACGAAGTGCGTGATCGTGGTGATCATCATGATCATCCTCATTATCACCTTGATCGTGATCCTCCGGCCATGCCTGATCCTCGGATGGTTCAATCGTGACCGCGCCTGGAAGATCTTGACCCAGGACCCAAAGCAGGAAAAATTCCCGGTTGGTGTTGATCCCGGCTCGCTCGGCGAGATAGCTGCGCATATGGCCTTCGGGAAGAAGGTTTGAAAAGAATGGCATAAGCCGGGTTTGGGTTGGCCTGAAACCGGTAATGAGTTCGCCAAGCTGGTCTTTGAAGCCGAGACTCAGGATGGGGCGATCGGGGTTTTCAGTATAATCATCATTGAACGCAAAAATAATCCGGTCGCCTCCGACACGGGTTAAGGTTCCTATCGGCTCACCATAGAGTTTCACATTGAGCAAAGAGACATCAGACATCGTCTCGCTCCTCGTCATCATCAAGACTATAGGCAGGCTTGATCTGGTCTGGCTGCGAAGACCCACCACCGGCATCGCTTCCAATGATTGCCTGCACTGCTGGCACTGACTTTCGCGGCACCAGCATCAAATCAAGATCAAGGTTGCGGGCAAGCTCGATCAGCGTTGATAGCCTTAGATCGATTACCCCGTTTTCAATCTTCGAGATTTTCGCCTGCGGAATTCCGGTTTTTGCGCTGAGCGCGCGCTGGCTTAGCCCCTTCTGCTCGCGGGCTTTCTTTAGTCTTGGCGCTATTGTTTCTGCTGCATAAGCCATTTTGATATTCCTTTGGGCATCATAAATGCCATTAGATATCTTTTAGGATATCAATTTTTCCTCCTACCGTCAAGTTATGATATCCATTTAGATATCATAAACCTGTTTGATGTCTATATAGATATCAGCTCTCACCTGCTTCGTCTGGCCGCATCCGTCACCCTTACCCCGGTCGGGGTGACGGGGGTGGGCACAAAGAAGCAGACCACCGCCTGCTTTGGTGGCTGTTTTCCAGAGGCCTTTTTTTGCGCGAGGAGCCCGCGAGGAATAGTTCGGCTTGGTCATGTCAGTTTTACGTCATGAGCAAGCGAGTCACATTCGAAGAGGAGAGAGGACAGCAGTCTGTGAAGCTGTTGCTGGATTATCCGGCAGCAGCGGACGCGCTCTCAATGACGCGCGGCGCATTGCGTGATTTGGTGTATAAGGGGCGCGGGCCAGTCGTCACAAAAATTGGGAATCGCACCTTCTTTGCTGTGAAAGACCTGGAACGGTTCGTTGACGATCATCGCCAAAGTGCGATCGATTAAATTCCCTTAGTTCTTGTCGCGCGTGCGATCCAGCTTGGCGAGTTCGTCTGCGAGATGATCGGGGCGAAGATTGGCATAGCGTTTTAGGCTCTTCGGGTCGCGATGCCCAGACATGGCCATGACAGCGGTATCAGCCCAGCCTGCTTCAAAGAGTGAAGAAACACGTTCATGGCGGGTGTCATGGAAACGGAAATGTTCCAGCCCCGCTCTTTTGCGGGCGCGATTGAACGCCAACCGGAACGCGTTCGGTGTCATTGGAAAAACCCTCTCTGCGCTACGCGGCAACTCTTCGAGCACCGAAATCGCGCGCGGAGAAAGTGGAACGATGTGATCAATGATTTTATCGGGGTTCCGGCTATTCTTAACCCCGCGAAAGGTCACAGTGCGACCTGTTAAATCAACGTCCTTCCACAACAGGTTTAAGAGGCTTCCACGCCGCCCGCCAGTTTCAAACCCCAACTCTACAAAAGGCCTGAGCAACGCGTTGCGCCCCTGATCACAGGCTTCCAATAGACGCTCAATTTCCTCGCGGCTAAGGCGAACATCCCGTTCATCATTAACAGTGGGGCGGGCTACATCCTCGGTATTCACCGGGTTGATCCGAAGCCCTAATCTGCGTTTGCGATGATCAATCACCCGCTTAAGAAGCGTCAGTTCCCGTTTGACGGTTCCAGGAGCTAATCGCTTGCCGCTGCGATTGGTCTGGGAAAGCCGCTTGTCGCGGTATGCTTCAAAATGCTCCGGCGTTAGGTTTGCTGCTGAATAAGAACAGAGCTCACGCTCTTCTCGGAGAAACCGCTCAAGCCTTAAGCGCTCAGTGTTGCGGGAACTTTCGCTCGGTCGTTTGTCTGTGACCTCGCGTAGGTAGATTTTGATTAGCTCGCCAAAGGTCGTGCGCTGTGCGGCAGAGCGATCGACAAAGTGTCCTTCGTCCATCTCGTTTTCGATCTGGCGTGCCCATTCTTCGGCCAGTTTCTTGGTCCGAAATGTGCCCGAGCGCGACGGCCAACCTTTGCGGCGAATTTTCACCTGCCATTGCCCGTCTCCGCGTTTTGAAATAGCGGCCATGTCCCAACGCTATCCAACTGTCCCAAATTTGTCCCAAACAGTATAATCGGCCTCTCTCGCTGCGCAAGGAGGTCTGCTATGTATCTGTTTTTATTAAGAAATTTTGGCGCACCCGACAGGATTCGAACCTGTGACCTCTGCCTTCGGAGGGCAGCGCTCTATCCAGCTGAGCTACGGGTGCTGCGCGGCGGAAACCTACGCTTTGCAACCTGTTAAGGCAAGGCTTTGATCGGCGGCCATTTCCATTCTTTAGCATGTTGCCATCTTTGGCCTTCCGTTTCCTATCGTTACCAGTGGACCAAGTCATTGGGGGGGAAATCACCGGACGCTGGATTCCACGCGAAACTGAAATTCTAGTTTGACCTTTTGAAATAGGTATATTATCTTATTTTTGGTCAATATACATAATCTGACCATCAACTTAGTTTCCGGTGCGCCCGCCGCCGCGTCGCCCAGGCCCGATCTTTATCTGATGGTCCGACAACCTGAGCCAACGACGCCGACCAGCGGACAACGCTTACGAAAACCCGCAATGAACCTCGCTCGGGTGACACGCCTGTCCCCCGACAAAGGAATTCGTGCGCGTTTCGAACAGCGTCAGGCACATCGCTTCGTCCCGTCGAAATGCGCCCCACCATTTCGCAAGGAGACGGAACGTGCTTTCCCCCTTCAAACTGAACTCTACCCTAGGCCGCGACTACAACTCGAACCTGGATGACACTCTGCGTACCAAGAAAGCCTTGAAGAAGATCGGATTATTCGAAACGCCCTCCTACGGGATGACGGAATTCCCTGACGAACCCTTGTTCAAAGGGATCGAGAAGTTCCAGGAACAATACCAGCTCCAAAAAGACGGCATCATGAAACCTGATGGGGAGACTGCAACGAAGCTGGGACTGATTCTCGCTGAAAACGAAAACCGCAAGACCTATCCGGTTCCAAACGCACTCGGCCTCACGGCCGAAGTCGGCTTCGGCCGAGCGAACAAGCCTCATGACACATTCTCTTTAAGCCGAGCGCTAACCTGGGCTGGATATCCGCACGGCAGCGAGCGTAGCACCACTTACAACAGCCCTCAGGCCGAAGGACTTTCCGATGCCATCAAACAGTTTCAGAAAACAGCCGGATTGAAAGTCGATGGATGGGCGCGCCCGCATGGTGAGACGGAGAATGCGTTGAACCGTTCGCTTCAGCCGAAGATTGAAGCCACGATAGCAGCGGCAAACCCGCGAAACGTACCTGCCGACAGTGCGGGCACTCTGAATTCGCGAACCGGCGACCAGCAAGCCGCCGCTCCAGTTGCCATTCCGGCGATCGTCTACAAGGTTGCTGAGTTCTTCGGCATGGCCCTGATGGCGGCCTGGGCCTGGTGGCAATCCATGACCAACTCCCAACAGGAGCAGATCAAAAAACAGGTATCTGGACAGAGGACGGACAACGATGGAGGTGACAATGACCAGTGCGAGTATCTACACTACGAAGTAGATATTCCCAAGTGCAGAGCAATTGAGAGGGCACGCGGCAAGCAAGCAGCGCAACGATGCTACAGGACAGCGAATGAACGGTATGCCGCATGTCTAAAAGGTGTTCCGCTGGATCGATTGCCGCCGCTGGACACATGGAACAACTGAACGACTTTATCCTCGATTTCTCCGCCTTCGCGAAAAGGAGTGACGGAAACGTTACTCCCTTTTCACTGCGGGCCACCTGCCCCGATTATGACGAAGATCGTGGCTATTTTTGCCGCGTGTTCTGCCCATATTTTCGGAAGAAGCCTTTCCTGATTTTCGGCGTTGACGAGGCCCAGGCTTGTGAGCTTTCCATCGAATTCATGAGGCAGATGCTTGAAGACCAAGTAGAACTCGTCGATGCGGAAGGAAGGCCCATTGCCTTGCCAAAAATAGACTTTCCTCTAATTCAAGATGATTTCAAATGAGTGCAAAGGCACCGCTTGCCGCTCCCTTCCTCAAACGTATCTCGCTGTTGCCGGAAAAAGCAGATCGGGAGACTTTTCCTTTCACGAGGTTTCGCGGTCTGCTTGCCAACGATTTCTCTCTTGAGTTCCCCAAAGCCGTTACCCTATTCGTGGGCGAGAACGGCACCGGGAAATCAACGATCCTCCAGACGATTGCCAAGCTTTGCGGCTTCGCGACGGGTGGCGGCGACATCAATCACCAGCTGCATTATACCGCCGACGCGACTGACACGACCCTTGCCAAGGCGATCCGACCGTCATGGCTGCCGAAAGTGTCTAAAGGCTTCTTCTTCCGCGCGGATACGTTCGCCGATGTCGCGCGATATATCGATGATGAGGGCAGCCCCGCCGCCCCCGGAGGGAAGCTCGGCCACCGCAGCCACGGTGAGTCATTCATGGACGTTTTTTCCAATCGGTTTGGAACGTCCGAGCGGTGCATGTATTTGTTGGATGAACCGGAAAACGCTTTATCGCCGATGCGCCAGTTGGAGTTTCTTCGACTTCTCCGCTTCTGGGAAAACTCAGGAAACGCCCAGATTATCATAGCCACCCATTCACCAATCCTGATGAGTTATCCAGGTGCGGACGTTCTCGAATTCACCGGTCAGACAATCGACCCCATCAGCTTCGACGACATTCAGCATGTCCAGGTGCTTCGCGGTTACCTTGCCAACCCCGAGCGCTATCTCAAGGAACTATTCGCAGACGAATAATGAGGATTTTCTGTCGCTGCGCCGCGTTGCCATCCGTTGCCATTCCCAGCACCCAACGAAGCCATATCCGGCGCAAAAGGGCGTCGGAGTGGATAGCGTGCAGGGGCTTTAAGGTGTTGAGATTTAGCAGCTTTCGGACTTAGCGATTTTTGCCTCCAAGAGTTCGGAGGGCAGCGCTCTATCCAGCTGAGCTACGGGTGCTCCGGGCGATGCGGGTGCTGCGGCACCCCGTGCATCGGGGCGGACCATACGCCGAACCCTCGCCCGCTGGCAAGCGTTGCGCGCGGAGTACTTTCACGGCACACTTTTCCCATCAAACGCTCCCACCGAAAACCCGGCGGAAACCCACCGGCACGGTTGGGCCGCATGATCATGGGAGGAGACCCGAAATGACCACCAAGTCCCTTATTTCCGCCATTGCGGCGGGAATGGCGGCACTTGCCGTCACCACCGCAATTCCCGCAGCCGGCCAAGCAGCCGACGTAAAAATCACCCCCCTGGGCAGCCATCAAGGGGATTTCTGCCGGTTCGACCGCGCCCTGATCCTGGAAGACCCGGACGGCACACGCCTGCTGTACGACCCGGGCCGCACGGTGGCCGGCGCCAAGGACCCGCGCCTGGGCAAGATCGACGCCATCCTGGTCAGCCATATGCACGGCGACCATGCGGGTGACCGCCATCTGCCCGAACCCGGTGCCGGCACCTGCGCCAAACCCCAGGTAAACGTGAAGTCCGTGCCCAACACCAACGCGGTCAACATCGCGCTGGCGACCGGGGCCAAGATCGTCACCGGATCGGAAATGCCCAAGTTCTTCGCGGGCAAGCTCAAAGCCCTGGGCGGCAATCCGAAAAATTCCGTCCTGGTCCGTTTTGGCGCTTCCAAGATGGTCGGCGGCGTCAAGATCACGACCGTGCCCGCCGCCCATTCCAACGGCATCGCCGGCGCCATGGTCGATGGTGAGCTGGGCAAGATGCTGAACGCATCGGGCCTGACCGCCTATGCCGGCCCGCCGACGGGCTATGTGCTGACCTTCAGCAACGGCCTGGTCGCCTATCTTTCCGGCGACACGGGTGTGACGGCGGAACAGAAAACCGTGGTCGGCGACCAATACAAAGCCAAGCTGGTGGTCATGAACATCGGCGATACCTACACCACCGGCCCCATGGAAGCCGCCTACGTGATCAACGACCTGATCAAGCCGGCATCGGTCATCGCGTCCCACGCCAACGAGGTGGGAACCGAGGGCGGCAAGGTCGTCGGAAAGAAGACCATGACCTTCCAGAAAGCATCGGACGTGCCCGTGCACATTCCGCTGAGCGGCAAGACCCTGTCGTTCGACGGCGGGGGCACATGCACGGCCGGCTGTTGAGCGCTTAACTGCTAATACTTATCAGACAGCGCCCGGGCCGCTTTTCCGTCCGCACCGGACGGCAGGGGCGCCCGGGCGTTTTCGATCCAGGCCAGAATATCACGCCACACGGTTTCGGCGTTCAGGTCCCGCAGCAGCATGTGATATCCGCCTTTGTACAAGGCAAAGGTCTGCCGGCCCCGGGCATCCTTGGGCAGGCGGCGCACCATGTCGAAGGTCGGGCTGCCGGGAATGATCTCGTCTTTCTGGCCGTACAGGATCAGCGCCTTTTCCCGAAACCGCGGCGCCGCAGCAAGGGCCCGGTCCATCAGGCCGACAAGGCCGTGAATGGTTTCCACCCGCGTACGCTTGATGACCTGCCAGTCCCGGCCCAAGGCACGCAGCATGTCGATATTGTCGGACGGCTGAATGTTGAGCCCCTGGGCCGTCAGGCGGAATGTCGGGATGGTATGCGCCGTCAGCCACAACGCGCCCTTTTCATACCAGGCCATGGCCGCCCGCCCCCAAACGGCGGGTGCGGCCAAGATCATTCCATCGACCACGGGATGTGCTTCGGCCGCACCGGTGGCCGCCGCCATGGCCACGGCCCCACCCATGCTTTCGCCCAGCACATAGACCGGCAGGCCGGGATGGGTACGGCGGACCAACGCGACGAAATCGGCGAGATCACGGACATAACTTTCCGTTCCGGCCCAAAGCCCCCGGCGCACCCCGTCGCCGAAGCCGCGCTGGTCATAGGCGTAACTCAGCACGCCCCAGTCCGCGAGCCAGGTTCCGGGGGCGTCGAAAAACCGGGAGTAATCGTTGAACCCGTGCAAGGCCACGACCACGGCCTTGGCCGGACCTTGCGGCTTCCACGACCGCACGGTCATGCGAATGCCGTCGCCGGCGACAAACCAGCGATCCATGAAATGCGGCTGCGTCACGGAAGGCCCCGCCGGATACGTCACGGGAACGGCGCAGGCGGCAAGCATGAAGGCGACCAAAAGGGCGGCGAGCCGTCCCAATGCCCGCCGGCTCATTGCGCGGCGGCGTCCCGGCTGCCGTCCGAGGCCTGATGGCTGGTCAGGCGCAGGAACACTTCTTCCAGGTCCGCTTCCTTGGTCGTCAGGTTGGTGATGACGTAGCCCGCGTTCTGGATGGCCGCGATGATTTCGCCCGAATGCGCGCGCGACGGCGGATAGGAAATGGAAATCTGGCGGTCTGCCAGAAGTTCCGTGCGAAACGGCGCCAAAGCCTCGGGCGGCTCCGCGATATCGCGGTCGACGGTGATCACCATTTCCTTGGAATCGAGCCGCGCCAAAAGGGCCGATGTATCGTCGCAGGCGACCAGTTCACCATGATTGATGATGGCGACCTTGTCACAAAGCGATTGGGCTTCTTCCAGATAATGGGTGGTCAACAGGATGGTCGTGCCGCGCGCGTTCAAATCACGCATGGTGACCCAAAGCTGACGCCTGAGTTCCACATCCACCCCGGCCGTGGGTTCATCCAGGATCAGCACCGGCGGCGCATGAACCATGGCTTTGGCGACCAGCAACCGCCGGCGCATCCCGCCCGAAAGCGACCGCGCATAGGCATCGCGCTTATCCGCCAGGCCCACGGCGGCAAGGATGTCGTCGGAACGACGGCGATCGATGGGCACGCCGAACAGGCCGGCCTGGACTTCCAATAATTCGCGCGGCGTGAAAAAGGGGTCCAGGTTCAATTCCTGCGGCACCACACCAAGCGACAGACGGGCCGCCCGCATATCCCGTTCGATATCATGTCCCCAGACCCTGACCTCGCCCGAGGTCTTGATCACCAGGCCCGACAAAATGTTGATCAGCGTCGATTTGCCCGCCCCGTTGGGCCCGAGAAGAGCAAAAAACGATCCCCGCGGCACGGCAAGGGAAAGGTCCTTCAGCGCCGCAACCGTATGGCCTTCGGCCCCCGGAACATTGCCGCCGCGGCCGTAAACCTTGCGCAAATGGCTGATTTCCACCGCATGATCGGGTTGTGATGTGGGGTCCGGGACCGTCATTGGCTCCTCTTGGGCGCGCGTTGGCGCCCGGCGGGTCGAATTCACGGCACGGAAATGGTGCCGCAGCATATTGATTGTCGGGCCGCAATCGGTATCATCCGCTCAAGCCTAGGGTCAACGGTCATCACCGTGCCCGGGCGATCGATCACACCGGATCAAGGGATAGCACATGGACCCGGAAGACCCCATCTACGTGGACACCCCGACCGTTGCCTGCGACGGCGGCGGAGGTGCTTTGGGCCACCCCAAGGTGTTCCTTAAATTCGACGAGGCGGCGGAAATCGTCTGCCCCTATTGTTCGAAGCGCTATTTGCTGAACCCGGACGCTCCGGCCGCCGGTCACGGGCACTAGGCCCGGCCGTCAACCCGCCGACTGCCGGCGCGACGGCGGTTGGTTGTCGTGCGGCCGTGCCGTCGCGAACCAGAATTTTGCCGTCGTGCCCTTGCCGTGTTCGCTTTCGATTGCGATCTCACCACCATTCAGTTCGGTCAGGGCCTTCGCCAGGCTAAGCCCCAGCCCCGTGCCTTCGCTGGCGCGCTGGGCCTTTTGGTCAAGTTGAACGAAGGGCTCGAACACCTGATCCAGGTCCGTTGACGCAATGCCGATCCCCGTATCGACGACCTGGATCATCAAACCATCCTGATCCATGCGCTGGGCGGAAACCGTAACCCGGCCGTTTTCCGGCGTGAATTTCACGGCATTGGTCAGCAGGTTCAACAACACCTGTTTGAAATGGCGGGGATCGACGCAAAGGGCCGGCAGGTCGTCCGATATGTCCTGCGCCAGCGCAACCCCGCCCCGAACGGCGCGTTCCGTGACCATGGCCACGCAGGCACGAACTTCCCGGCCGACGTCGAATTCTTCCGGTGAAACGTGAACCACGCCGGCTTCGACCTTTGACACATCCAGAATATCGCTGATCAGCTGCAACAAGTGTTCGCCGGACCGTTTGATGTCACGGATGTAATCCTGGATCGCCGGGTTCGGCAATTGGCCATGAACCCCGGCCAGCAGGGCATCGGAAAACCCGATCACCGAATTCAGCGGCGTGCGCAGTTCGTGGCTCATATTGGCGAGAAATTCGGTCTTGGCGCGGTTTGCCAGTTCAGCCTGTTCCTTGGCCTCGCGCAGTTGCTTTTCGGCCAGTTTCAGATCGGTGATATCGAAGAAGGTCAGTGTCACCCCGCCTTCGGGGGTTTTGGTTTCGTTGAGGACGTAATAACGACCATCGGCGAACTGGCGGACGATTTCCTCGCCCGTCGGGTTGAAATGGCGGTCCATCCGCCACTTGATGAATTCTTCCTCTCGCCCGATGGCGCTGGGAATATGCCCGCGTGCAATATTTGCGCGAATCACGTCTTCAAATGTGCCGCCGCGCTCCATGATTTCGCGCATCGCCGGGTTGATCCGAATCGCGCGTTCATTAGCGATAACCAAGCGGTCATCGGCGTCGTAAAGAGTGAACCCCTCACGCAGGATTTCCACCGCCTCACGCAGGCGGTTCTCGCTTTCGGCGACACGGCGTTCCGCCAATTTTCGCTCGGTGACGAGCTTCGCCGTTCCCCGGTAACCTTGAAACGCCCCATGGTCGTCGAAAACGGGCACGCCGTTCACGGACCAAAAATGGACCTGTCCCTCCGGATCGACAAAATCATATTCGAAGTTCTGAAAAGGCTGATGGCTGTCCAGGGTCGCCTTATGACCGCGCCATAGGTCATCGGCCTGGGGGTCGCCCCCGGCGATTTCCCAGCGGGTTTTGCCGATCATCTTGTTTGGGTCATAGCCAGGAACCCTGCGGTCATTGGCGAACACGGCCTTATAGCGGTGGTGTTCGTCCAATTCGAACAGCCAGTCGGATGCCGATTGGGAAAAATCGCGGAACCGCTGCTCACTTTCACGCAAGGCCCGTTCGACCTGATTCCGTTCCGATATGTCCGTGCCGATCGCACCGACCCCGGCAATCCCGTCCAGATCGTATATGGGGAATTTGACCGTCAGGTATGTAACCTGCCCATCCGGGGTGTCGAAACGTTCTTCCTGCTCGACCGCTTCGCCGCTTTCGATTACTGCACGATCATGGGCGACGAAAGCATCCGCGACATCCTTGGGGAATAGGTCGTGGGTCGTTTTCCCGATGGGGTCTTCGGGGCTGCCGAACAGGCGGGCCGCCTGATTGTTGATCAGGATATAGCGGCCTTCCGTATCCTTGATGTGGATTTTGGTCGGGGAATTAACGGTGATGGCCTGCAAAAGCACCTGCGCTCGGCGCAGTTCGGCTTCGCGAAACGTCAGATCCGCCCGAAGCTGATCAAGTTCTTCATCGGGCGGCGGCGCATGATCGCGCCGCCCGGACCGCCAGGCGGATAACACCAGCACACAACCGGCGCCGACAAGCGCCGAAAGGAGCAGGAATGCAACATCTTGCATTGGCGATGTGTCCCCCGCGATTCACCACCTTCGACCGTCATTCATTATTTGTCTTATTGGCGCGGTTTCAGCCTTGAAATCCATCGGCTTTCCGGCGGCGCAACCTTAGCACCGGGGCTCAACAAAAGGCGATTACCCAAAAGTCATAGATTCGGACTTCATGCCATGTCATGGGTCGGGCTATAACAGGTGGCGCGCGACCCACGATGAACCATCCCCCTTTCCACGCCCGCCTGAACGGAGCCGTCATGACCGACCAGCGTGAACATGTCTTTCTGGTGGACGGTTCCGGCTTTATCTTCCGGGCCTATCATGCCCTGCCGCCCATGACCTCGCCGGACGGCACGCCGACCAATGCCGTATTCGGTTTCACCAAGATGCTGATGAAACTGGTCGAGGATACGGAAGCCGATTATGTCGCGGTTATTTTCGACCGTGCACGCAAGACGTTTCGCAGTGACATCTATCCCGAATACAAAGCCCATCGGCCGCCGCCACCCGATGACCTGATCCCGCAGTTCGATCTGGTGCGCAAGGCGACGGAGGCCTTGAACGTGGCCTCGATCGACATGGAAGGGTTCGAGGCCGACGACCTGATCGCGACCTACGCCCGCCAGGCGCGCGAGCGCGGCGCCGAAGTCACCATCATGTCATCGGACAAGGATCTGATGCAGCTGGTCGACGACAGCGTCGTGCTGTTCGATGCCATGAAGAACCGTGAAATCGGCCCCGACCAGGTGGTCGAAAAATTCGGCGTCGCCCCCGACAAGGTCATCGACGTCCAAGCCCTGGCCGGCGATTCAGCCGACAACGTGCCGGGCGTCGCCGGGATCGGCGTGAAGACGGCCGCTCAACTGATCGATGAATACGGTGACCTGGACACCTTGCTGGCGCGCGCGGAAGAAATCAAACAGCCCAAGCGCCGCCAGAACCTGATCGAACAGGCGGACATGGCGCGCATTTCCCGCGACCTGGTGACGCTCAAGGACGACGTGCCGATCGACCGCACCATCGACGACATGCGCAAGAAATCGCCGGAACCGGATGTCCTGCTGACCTTCCTGCGTGATCTTGGTTTCAAATCCCTGGCGACCACGGTGGAAAGCCGCCTGGGGATCGCCGGGGGCGTGCCCGCCGGTAACGGCGCGGACAGCGCCGCTGCCGTTCAGCCCGCATCGGCCCTGGCCCCGGAGTACGAGTTGGTGCAAAGCCTGGAACAGCTGCAACCGTGGATCGACGCGGCCTATGAAACCGGCATCATCGCGGTCGACACGGAAACGGATGCCCTGGACGCCATGGGTGCGGGGCTGGTCGGCGTGTCCCTTTCAACGCAAGCCGGGCGGGCCTGTTACATCCCGCTGGCCCATGTATCGTCGGCGCCGCAGGGACAATTGGACCTGGGCGGGGATGGCGACGGTGAGGGTGCCGACGGCGCCCCCGAACAAATCCCCATGGAAGATGCGCTCAAGGCGCTCAAACCCGTGTTGGAAGACCCATCCGTCCTGAAGGTCGGCCAGAACATCAAATACGATGTGCAGGTTCTGGGGCGTTACGGGATCGAGGTCGAACCCTTCGACGACACCATGCTGCTGTCCTATGTGCTGGACGGCGGATTGCACGGCCATGGGATGGACGAACTGGCCCGCGATTTCCTGGACTTTGACACCATCAAGTTCAAGGACGTAGCCGGCACCGGCAAGGCGCAGGTCTCGTTCGACCGCGTGCCGCTGGACAAGGCCCTGGATTATGCCGCCGAGGACGCGGATATCACCCTTCGCCTGCACAACATGTTCAAACCGCGCCTGGCCGCCGAACACATGGTCACCGTGTATGAAACCCTGGAACGCAGATTGATCCCCGTGCTGCGCGACATGGAACGCTGCGGGATCAAGGTCGACGCGGGCGTTCTGAAAGGTCTGAGCGACGATTTCGCCGCCCGCATGGGCGACCTGGAAGGCGAAATCCACAAACTCGCCGGGCATGAATTCAACATCGGATCGCCCAAACAACTGGGCGAAATCCTGTTCGATGAAATGGGCCTGGAAGGCGGCAAGAAAACCAAGACCGGGGCTTACGGCACCGGGGCCGACGTGCTGGAAGAACTGGCCGCCCAGGGCCACGACCTGCCGCAAAAAGTTCTCGACTGGCGGCAATTATCGAAATTGAAAAGCACCTATACGGACACCCTGGTCGGCGAAATCAACCCCAAGACCGGGCGCGTCCACACCAATTATTCCCAGGCCGTGGCGACCACGGGACGGCTGGCGTCATCCGACCCCAACCTGCAGAACATCCCGATCAGATCCGAAGAAGGCCGTAAGATCCGCACCGCCTTTGTCCCCGACAAAGGCCATACCCTGATGTCGGCGGATTATTCCCAGATCGAATTGCGCCTGCTGGCCCATGTCGCGGGGATCGATTCCCTTAAACAGGCGTTCCACGACGGCATCGACATTCACGCCCTGACGGCAAGTCAGGTATTCGGCATTCCGGTCGAGGGCATGGACCCCATGGTCCGCCGCCGCGCCAAGGCCATCAACTTC
>JAVJOU010000020.1:0-13871 GCA_040216635.1 Rhodospirillales bacterium
GGAAATGGTGATGCCGGGTGACAACATCTCGATGGTCGTGAATCTGATCGCGCCGATCGCCATGGATGAAGGCCTGCGCTTCGCTATCCGCGAAGGCGGCCGCACCGTCGGTGCCGGCGTCGTCTCGAAGATCATCGAATAAGGGAGCGAGGCTCACTATATAGAGTGCAAGGTCACCAGGCCGGTGCCCGGATTTCGGTCCGGGCCGCCGGATGACCAAGCGGCTTTAGGGGTATAGCTCAGTTGGTAGAGCGGCGGTCTCCAAAACCGCAGGTCCCGGGTTCGAACCCTGGTGCCCCTGCCACTTTCTCGGGGCCTTGTCGGCAAGTTTTGCAGGCGGCCCCGTCGGCGTAAGTAAAGACGTAACAGCCTGATTTAGAAGAGTTCGGATAATATTTATGGCTAAAACCAACCCGGCCCAGTTCATCCAGGAAGTCCGTCAAGAGGCGGCCAAAGTGACCTGGCCGTCGCGCAAGGAGACCGGTGTTTCAACCGCCATGGTCTTCGTCATGGTGATCGTCGCCGCGCTGTTCTTCCTGCTCGTCGATCAGGTGCTGCAGTTCGGTATTCGCCTCGTCTTCGGGCTGGGAGGCTGACCCATGGCACTTCGTTGGTATGTCGTTCACGTTTATTCGGGCTTCGAGAAAAAGGTTGCCGGTTCCATCGAGGAGCAGGCGCGTCAGGCCGGTATGGAAGAAATGATTCCGCAGGTTCTGGTGCCGACCGAGGCCGTCGTTGAAATGCGCCGGGGCTCCAAGATCAACGCTGAACGCAAGTTCTTCCCGGGCTACATCCTGGTCGAAATGGACCTGACAGACGAAACCTGGCATTTGGTCAAGAACACGCCCAAGGTCACGGATTTTCTGGGCGGCAAGGGGCGTCCTGTGCCGATCACGGAATCCGAAGCCCAGCGTATCCTGTATCAGGTCAAGGAAGGCGTCGACCGGCCCAAGCCGAGCGTCACCTTCGAGGTCGGCGAACAGGTCCGTGTTTGCGACGGGCCGTTCAATTCGTTCAACGGCCTGATCGAGGAAGTCGACGAAGAACGCTCGCGGGTCAAGGTTGCGGTATCGATCTTCGGCCGCGCCACGCCCGTCGAACTGGAATACAGCCAGGTGGAAAAGCTCTAGTCCTGGCAAGGATTTAACCGCGTGGGAGGCCTGCCATTGGTCGCACCACGCTCTTCAGGCCCCGAATGTACGGGGCGCAACCCGGCTTAAAGGAACGATGCGTTCCGGACGGCCATTTGAAAGACTGAGGAAAGAAAATGGCAAAGAAGATTGCGGGGCTGATCAAGCTTCAGATCCCGGCAGGTCAGGCCAATCCGTCGCCGCCCGTCGGCCCGGCGTTAGGTCAAGCCGGTTTGAACATCATGGAATTCTGCAAGGCGTTCAACGCCGAAACGCAGAACATGGAACCGGGCATGCCGATTCCGGTGGTCATCACGGCCTACCAGGACCGGACGTTCTCGTTCATCACCAAGACGCCGCCGGCCAGCTACTTCCTGAAGAAGGCCGCCAAGCTGCCCAAGGGTGTGAACAAGCCGGGGCATGAAACCAAGGGCAAGGTGACGATGGCGCAGTTGCGCGAAATCGCCGAGACCAAGATGAAAGACCTGAACACCACGGACGTGGAATCCGCCTGCCGCATGCTGGCCGGTTCGGCCCGCTCCATGGGTATGGAAGTGGTGGAGTAGGAACGATGGCACATAAACACGGAAAACGTTTTCGCGCCGCCGTCGAGGGTGTCGATCGGGATGAACTGTTCGACCTCGATGCCGCGGTGAAAATGGTCAAGGAAAACGCCAAGGCCAAGTTCGATGAAACCATCGAACTCGCCATCAACCTGGGCGTCGACCCGCGCCACGCCGACCAGATGGTCCGCGGCATGGTCGAACTGCCCCACGGCACCGGCAAGAGCGTTCGTGTCGCCGTGTTCGCCCGCGACGCCAAGGCCGATGAAGCCAAGGCCGCCGGTGCGGATGTGGTCGGCGCCGAAGACCTGATGGAACAGATTCAGGGCGGCCAGATCGATTTCGAACGCGTTATCGCGACCCCGGACATGATGGCCGTTGTCGGCCGTTTGGGTAAGGTTTTGGGCCCGCGCGGCCTGATGCCGAACCCCAAGCTGGGTACGGTGACGCCGGACGTGGCCACGGCCGTCAAGGCGGCCAAGGCCGGTCAGATTGAATTCCGCGTTGAAAAAGAAGGCATCGTCCATGCCGGTGTCGGCAAGGCGAGCTTCTCCGAAGACCAAATTCGCGAGAACATCGCGGCCTTCATCAACGCCATTAACCGGGCCAAGCCGTCGGGCGCCAAGGGCACGTTCATGCAGCGTGTCAGTGTGTCCTCGACCATGGGGCCGGGCGTGAAGATCAACGTGGCTTCCGTCGCCCAATAGGGCGGCGAACCGCGATTTAGAGTTTCCGCCAATCGGGTGAATGTCCGAGGAAGCGGAAGGGGAGGGACCAAAGTCGGTCCCGCCCTACCTGTCCGAGACAGTAGGTGCTTCCTCGATCTGGAGGAGGTTTAAGGGGGAAACCCGCCTGCCGAGACAGTGTTGAAACCGTTTTCCGGCGGATCGCGCCGAAGAACGGCTTGAACGACTGCACTGGACAGGCGAGCTGGTCTTGGTTTTGGACCGCCCGCCGGGCGGCCTCAAGGCGAAGGCCTAAGGTGCAACGGTTCGGCCTGTGGCCCTTTGGGGTTCAGTCCGGATCACGATTGGAGACGATCCGTGGACCGATCACAAAAAGAACAATTGGTTGCGTCCCTCAAGGATGCGTTCAATGAGACGAACATTGTCGTCGTCACCCATTATACGGGGCTGACGGTGGCTGAAATGGGCGATCTCCGCGACCGTATGCGCGAGGCCGGTGCCAAGTTCAAAGTGACGAAAAACCGGCTCACGCGTCTCGCCCTTGAAGGAACGCAGTTCCAGGGTATCAGCGATCTGTTCACCGGTCCGACGGCCATGGCCTATTCGGAAGACCCGGTGGCGGCTGCCAAAGCGGCGGTCGACTTCTCTAAGAAGAACGACAAGCTGGTGGTCCTGGGCGGTGCGCTTGGTGACAAGGCTCTTGGTGTCGATGAGATCAAGGCCCTGGCCACCCTGCCGTCGCTCGATGAACTGCGCGCCAAGATTGTCGGCATGCTGAATACGCCGGCGACCCGTATCGCTGGTGTCACGCAGGCGCCGGCGGGTCAGATTGCCCGTGTCATTTCGGCATACGCACAATCGCAAGGCGAGGCGGCTTAAACGAGCCTCCTGATCAATACGAATACAAACGTTCAAGCCGTAGGAGATTTTAAAATGGCTAATCTGGAACAACTGGTTGAAGACCTTTCTGGCCTGACCGTCCTCGAGGCGGCCGAGCTGTCCAAAATGCTGGAAGAGAAGTGGGGCGTTTCCGCTGCTGCTCCGGTTGCCGTCGCTGCCGCGGGTGCCCCCGCTGCCGGTGGTGATGCCGCCGCCGCCGAGGAAAAAGATGAATTCGACGTCATCCTGGCTGCTGCTGGCGAAAAGAAGATCAACGTGATCAAAGAAGTTCGGACGATTACCGGCCTGGGCCTCAAAGAAGCCAAGGACCTGGTCGAAGGCGCACCGAAGCCTGTGAAGGAAGGCGCCAAGAAGGAAGAAGCCGAAGAGATCAAAAAGAAACTGGAAGAAGCCGGCGCCACCGTCGAGCTCAAGTAGTTTCTTTATCTACGCCGGGCGCGGCTCTTGCGCCTGGTGACGAGTTCGGACAGCGGCGGGGTCAAGCTGCCCCGCCGCGGTCCAGAAAATTGAACCTTGTTCGCCCGTATCAGGTCTTGCCGGGACCGGGAAAGCGGATGAGGGGCCCCTCCGGGCCATGGGTCTTGTGATTGTCTCCCCGACACAGGATCACGCCCGGGATTAAGAGCAGGGCCATGCGACATTTGGTCACGGCGTCCGAATGTCCAGGGGCGACCCCGCCGGGAATCCGGTCGGGGACACATTTGAACGTCGTGAGGTCACGCAATGTCCAATTCCTTTACCGGTCGCAAGCGCATTCGGAAAGATTTCGGCCGCCTTCAGTCCGTCGCCGAAATGCCGAACCTGATCGAAGTCCAGAAGACGTCGTACGAGCAGTTCCTGCAGCGCGAAATCAAGCCTGAAGATCGGACCAACACCGGTCTGCAGGAAGTTTTCCGCTCCGTCTTCCCGATCCAGGATTTCTCTGAGCGCGGCACCCTTGAATTCGTCCGCTACGAATTCGAAGAACCGAAATACGACGTCGAGGAATGCCAGCAGCGCGGCATGAACTTCGCCGCTCCGCTGAAGGTCACCTTGCGGCTGGTCGTTTGGGACGTGGACGAGGAAACGGGTGCCCGTTCCATCCGCGACGTGAAGGAACAGGACGTCTACATGGGCGATATGCCGCTCATGACCTCCAACGGGACCTTCGTCATCAACGGCACGGAACGCGTGATCGTGTCGCAGATGCACCGGTCACCGGGCGTGTTCTTTGACCACGACAAGGGCAAGACCCATTCGTCGGGTAAATACCTGTTCGCCGCCCGCGTGATTCCATATCGCGGCTCCTGGCTGGACTTCGAATTCGATGCCAAGGATTTGCTTTACGTGCGTATCGACCGTCGGCGCAAGCTGCCGGTGACGACATTGCTGATGGCGCTCGACAACGATTCCACCGAGCTGCTGCGCGAAAAGCGCGCCGAAGAAGGCAAGCCGCTGGATACGCAGGAAATCTTCGGCATGTCGCCGGAAGATATCCTGGCCTACTTCTATGAAAAGGTTGAGTTCGAGAAAGCCAAGAACGGCTGGAAAACGCCGCTGGCCGCCGAACGTCTGAAAGGTCAGAAGCTGACCAGCGATCTGGTCAACGCCAAGACCGGCAAGGTCGTGCTGGAAACCGGCACGAAAATGACGGCCCGTACCATCGCCAAGCTGGAATCGTCCAAGGTCGAAGACATCCTGCTTCCGGCCGAAGATCTGATCGGCCGTTATATCGCCGAAGACCTGATCAACGAAGAAACCGGCGAGGTCTATATCGAAGCCGGCGAGGAAATCACCGAAGAGGTTCTGGAATCCTTCGAGGAAGCCAAAATCACCAAGGTGCCGACCCTGGCCATCGACCACATCAACGTCGGCCCCTACATGCGCAACACGCTTGCCGTGGACAAGAACTCGTCCCGCGAAGAAGCGTTGATCGATATCTACCGTGTCATGCGCCCGGGCGAGCCGCCGACGCTTGAAACCGCCGAAGCCCTGTTCAAGGGCTTGTTCTTCGACGAAGAACGCTACGACCTGTCGGCTGTCGGTCGCGTTAAGATGAATGCGCGTCTGGGATTCGAGACCGAAGATACGGTCCGCGTTCTGCGCCGCCAGGACATCCTGGACGTCGTGCGCACCCTGCACGAACTGAAAGACGGCCGTGGTGAAATCGACGACATCGATCACCTGGGCAACCGCCGGGTGCGGTCCGTCGGCGAATTGATGGAAAACCAGTACCGCATCGGCCTGCTGCGCATGGAGCGCGCGATCCGCGAGCGCATGTCGTCGGTCGATATCGACACCGTCATGCCGCATGACCTGATTAACGCCAAGCCGGCCGCCGCCGCGGTGCGTGAATTCTTCGGCTCCTCGCAGCTGTCGCAGTTCATGGATCAGACGAACCCGCTGTCGGAAGTCACCCACAAGCGGCGCCTGTCGGCCCTTGGGCCGGGCGGTCTGACCCGCGAACGTGCGGGCTTCGAAGTGCGCGACGTGCACCCGACCCATTATGGCCGTATCTGCCCGATTGAAACGCCGGAAGGCCCGAACATCGGTCTGATCAACTCGCTCGCCACCTATGCGCGGGTCAACAAATACGGCTTCATCGAAACGCCGTATCGCAAGGTTGACGGCGGCAAGGTCGCCGGTGACGTGGTCTACATGTCGGCCATGGAAGAAGGGCGCTATGTGATCGCCCAGGCCAACGCCGACCTGGACAAGAACGGCAAGTTCGTCGACGACCTGGTCAGCTGCCGCAAGGGCGGGGACTTCGTCATGGTCCGCCCGGAAGACATCGATTACATCGACGTCTCGCCGAAGCAGCTGGTTTCCGTCGCTTCGGCGCTGATCCCGTTCCTGGAAAACGATGATGCGAACCGCGCGCTCATGGGCTCGAACATGCAGCGTCAGGCCGTGCCGCTGATCAAGGCCGAAGCGCCGTTGGTCGGCACCGGCATGGAAGCGCCTGTGGCCCGCGACAGTGGCGCCACCATCACGGCGCGGCGTGGCGGCACCGTCGATCAGGTCGATGCGACCCGCATCGTTGTGCACGCGGACGAGTCAGAAAGCACCAGCTCCGACACGGGTGTGGACATCTACTACCTGAACAAGTTCCAGCGTTCGAACCAGAACACCTATCTGCACCAGAAACCTTTGGTGAAGGTCGGCGACCGGGTCGAGAAAAGCGACACCATCGCCGACGGTCCGTCCACGGACCTGGGCGATCTGGCCCTGGGCCGCAACGTGCTCGTCGCCTTCATGCCTTGGAACGGCTACAACTTCGAAGATTCGATCCTGATCTCGGAGCGCATCGTCAAGGACGACGTGTTCACCTCGATCCATATCGAAGAATTCGAAATCATGGCCCGCGACACCAAACTGGGTCAGGAAGAAATCACCCGCGACATTCCGAACGTCGGTGAACAAGCCCTCAAGAACCTGGACGAAGCCGGTATCGTATAAATCGGTGCCGAGGTCGAACCGGGCGACATCCTGGTCGGTAAGGTGACGCCGAAGGGCGAAAGCCCGATGACGCCGGAAGAAAAGCTTCTGCGCGCCATCTTCGGTGAAAAGGCATCGGACGTGCGTGACACCAGTCTGCGTCTGCCGCCGGGTGTCAACGGTACGATCGTCGAAGTCCGGGTGTTCTCACGCCGCGGCGTCGACAAGGACGATCGTGCCCTGCCCATCGAACGGGCCGAAAGCGATCGTCTTGCCAAGGAACGCGAGGACGAACGCCGCATTCTGGAACGTTCGTTCGAAGCACGCCTCAAGTCCCTGCTGACCAACCGCAAGGCTTCGGGCGGCCCGAAGGGGCTCAAGTCCGGCACCAAACTGACCGACAATGTTCTGTCTCAGTACACGGTTGGACAGTTGGCTCAGATCCTGGTCGAAAACGACAAGATCATGAAGGACGTCGAGGCCCTCAAGACCCAGTTCGAAGAGGACATCGCCCGCCTGCAGGAACGCTTCGACAACAAGGTCGACAAGCTGCAGCGCGGCGACGATCTTTCTCCGGGCGTCATGAAGATGGTCAAGGTTTTCGTCGCGGTGAAGCGCAAGCTGCAGCCGGGCGATAAGATGGCCGGTCGTCACGGCAATAAGGGTGTCATTTCCAAAATCGTTCCGATCGAAGACATGCCGCACCTTGAAGACGGACAGCCTGTCGACATCGTGCTTAACCCCCTTGGCGTGCCGTCACGTATGAACGTCGGGCAGATTCTGGAGACCCACCTGGGTTGGGCCTGTTCCGGCCTGGGCCGCCAGATCGGCGACCTGATGGAAGAAATGCATGCCACCAACGGCGACAACAAGAAGCTGAAGGCGCTGCTTAAGGACGTCTACGGCAATGATGTCTACAAGTCTGACATCAACGACCTGAGTGACGAAGACGTTTGGGAGCTCGGCACCAACCTGAAAAGTGGCGTACCCATTGCGACGCCGGTGTTCGACGGTGCCCGCGAAGACGACATCGTCGACATGCTGACCAAGGCGGGACTCGATTCCTCCGGTCAGATGACGCTGATCGACGGCCGGACGGGCGAAACCTTCGAACGCAAGGTCACGGTGGGCTACATCTACATGCTGAAGCTCCATCACCTGGTTGACGACAAGATCCACGCACGGTCCATCGGCCCGTACTCGCTTGTCACCCAGCAGCCGCTGGGCGGTAAGGCGCAGTTCGGTGGACAGCGTTTCGGCGAAATGGAGGTCTGGGCCCTGGAAGCCTATGGCGCTGCATACACGCTGCAGGAAATGCTGACCGTGAAGTCGGACGATGTGTCCGGTCGTACCAAGGTCTACGAGGCCATCGTCCGTGGCGACGATACCTTCGAAGCCGGGGTGCCGGAATCCTTCAACGTGTTGGTGAAGGAACTGCAGTCGCTCGGCCTGAACGTGGAAATGAACTAAGCGCACTGACGCGCACTCAATAGTGATTAAGCGTCAATAGCGCTTTGAAGGAGAAGTAGACATGAACGAACTGATGAGAATTTTCGGGCAGCCTGCGGCCACCCAGCAGTTCGACGAGCTTAAGATCTCCATCGCCTCGCCGGAACGTATCCGGTCCTGGTCCTTCGGTGAGATCAAAAAGCCGGAAACCATCAACTACCGTACGTTCAAGCCGGAACGGGACGGCCTGTTCTGTGCCCGCATCTTCGGTCCGATCAAGGATTACGAATGCTTGTGCGGCAAGTACAAGCGGATGAAGTACAAGGGCATCATCTGCGAGAAGTGCGGTGTTGAAGTGACCCTTCAGAAGGTCCGGCGCGAGCGCATGGGTCACATCGAACTGGCTTCGCCGGTTGCCCATATCTGGTTCCTGAAGTCGTTGCCGTCGCGCATCGGCTTGCTGGTCGACATGACGCTCAAGGATCTTGAGCGGGTTCTCTACTTCGAGAATTACGTGGTCGTCGAGCCGGGCCTAACGCCGCTCAAGCTGCACGAGATGCTGACCGAAGAGCAGTATCAGAACGCGGTCGAGGAATATGGCGAAGACAGCTTCACCGCCGGCATCGGCGCCGAGGCCATTCGCGACATGCTGTCGGCGATCGACCTTGAGGAAGAACGCACCAACCTGACCATGGATCTGGAAGAAACCGGCTCCGAAGCCAAGCGCAAGAAGCTGGTCAAGCGTCTCAAGCTGGTTGAAGCCTTCCTGGCGTCGGAAGCGCGCCCGGAATGGATGATCCTGGAAGTCGTGCCGGTCATCCCGCCGGAATTGCGCCCGCTGGTGCCGTTGGACGGCGGCCGGTTCGCGACCTCGGATCTGAACGATCTGTATCGCCGCGTCATCAACCGCAACAACCGCCTGAAACGGCTGATTGAACTGCGCGCACCCGAGATCATCATCCGAAATGAAAAGCGCATGCTGCAGGAATCCGTCGATGCGCTGTTCGATAACGGTCGTCGCGGCCGCGCCATTACGGGGGCCAACAAGCGCCCGCTGAAGTCGCTGTCCGACATGCTGAAAGGCAAACAGGGCCGCTTCCGCCAGAACCTGTTGGGTAAGCGCGTCGACTATTCCGGCCGTTCGGTCATCGTGGTCGGCCCGGAACTGCTGCTGCACCAATGCGGTCTGCCGAAGAAGATGGCTTTGGAACTGTTCAAGCCGTTTATCTATTCCAAGCTGGAACTCTACGGCATGGCGACCACCATCAAGGCGGCCAAACGCATGCTGGAAAAGGAACGTCCCGAGGTTTGGGATATTCTTGAAGAAGTCATTCGCGAACACCCGGTCATGCTGAACCGTGCGCCGACCCTGCACCGTTTGGGTATCCAGGCGTTCGAGCCGGTGCTGATCGAAGGTAAGGCCATTCAGCTTCATCCGCTGGTCTGTGCCGCCTTCAACGCCGACTTCGACGGTGACCAGATGGCCGTTCACGTGCCCCTGTCGCTGGACGCGCAGATTGAGGCACGCGTACTGATGATGTCGAGCTAGAACACCCTCAGCCCCGGCAACTGCAAGCCGATCATCGTTCCGTCGCAGGATATCGTGTTGGGTCTGTACTACATGACCATGATGCGCGAAGGCGAGAAGGGCGAAGGCATGCTGTTCGGCGATGCCGGCGAAATCCAGCAGGCGCTGGATGCCGGTGCGGTCAGTCTGCAGGCCAAGGTCACGGCGCGCTTCCGCACCGTTGATGAAAACGGTGATCCGATCGTTCAGCGTGTGGAATCCACGCCGGGCCGGATGCTGTTGTCGGAAATCCTGCCACGTAACCCGAAGATCAAGTTCGACCTGATCAACAAGGTTCTGACCAAGAAGGACATCACCACCCTGATCGACGAGGTTTATCGCTTCTGCGGTCAGAAAGAGACGGTCATCTTCTGCGACCGCATGATGACGCTGGGCTTCGGCTTCGCCTGTCGTGCCGGTATTTCCTTCGGCAAGGACGATCTGGTCATTCCGGCTTCCAAGGAAACCATGGTTGCCGAGACCGAAACCCGGGTGAAGGAATTCGAAAAGCAGTACATGGACGGCCTGATCACCCAGGGTGAGAAGTACAACAAGGTTGTCGACGCCTGGGCCCAGTGCACGGACAAGGTCGCCGACGCCATGATGAAGGAAATCTCGGCGGAACGGCCGGGCGAACCGGTCAACTCGGTCTACATGATGGCTCACTCCGGTGCCCGTGGCTCGGCCGCTCAGATGAAGCAGCTTGCCGGTATGCGTGGCCTGATGGCCAAACCGTCGGGCGAAATCATCGAGACGCCGATCATTTCCAACTTCAAGGAAGGCCTGACCGTGCTGGAATACTTCAATTCCACCCACGGTGCCCGTAAGGGTCTGGCCGATACGGCGCTCAAGACGGCGAACTCGGGTTACCTGACCCGCCGTCTGGTCGACGTGGCACAAGATTGCATCATCGTCGATCATGATTGCGGCACCGAAGGGGGCCTGACCATCAGCGCCATCGTCGAAGGCGGCGAAGTGATTTCGCCGCTGCCGGAACGGATTCTCGGCCGTACGGCTGCCGATGACATCCTGCACCCGACCACGGGCGACGTGATCGTTCCCAAGGGTGAGATGGTCGTCGAAGAGCACTGCCTTGCGATCGAAGAAGCCGAAGTCGAAACCGTGCGTATCCGCTCAGTCCTGACCTGCGAACAGAAGGACGGTGTCTGCGGCAAGTGCTACGGCCGTGATTTGGCCCGTGGCACGACGGTCAACATCGGTGAAGCGGTCGGCGTCATCGCCGCCCAGTCCATCGGCGAGCCGGGCACCCAGCTCACCATGCGGACCTTCCACATCGGTGGTGCGGCCCAGCGTGGCTCGGAACAGTCGTCCATCGAAGCTTCGGCGGACGCCAAGGTCGAACTGCGCAACTGCACGACGGTCAAGAACTCGTCCGGCGTCGAGGTCATCATGGCCCGTAACGCCGAACTGTTGCTGATCGACACCAAGAAGCGAGAACGTGCCCGTCACCGTATTCCGTACGGCGCGCGTCTGCTGGTCAAAGACAAGGCCAAGGTCTCGCGCGGTGACAAGATGGCGGAATGGGATCCGTATACCCTGCCGATCCTGACCGAGAAGGAAGGGACCGCCAACTACATGGACCTGGTCGAAGGCCTGTCCATCACCGAGCGCATGGACGAAGCCACCGGCATCGCGTCCAAGGTCGTGATCGACTGGAAGCAGCAGCCCCGCGGCAACGATCTGAAGCCGCGAATCACGCTGCGTGACGACAAGGGGGAGGTCATTACCCTGGATAACGGCCTGGAAGCCCGCTACTTCCTGTCCGTGGACGCCATTCTGTCGGTGGAAAACGGCCAACGTGTCTATGCCGGTGATGTCATCGCCCGCATCCCGCGTGAATCGGCCAAGACCCGCGACATTACGGGTGGTCTGCCGCGCGTCGCGGAACTGTTCGAAGCCCGCAAGCCCAAGGATCACGCGATCATCGCCGAAAACGAAGGCCGCGTGGAATTCGGCAAGGACTACAAGAACAAGCGCCGCATCGTCGTCGTGCCGTCCGAGGATGGGGAGGAGCCCGTCGAATACCTCCTGCCCAAGGGCAAGCACATCTCCGTTCAGGAAGGCGATTACGTCCGTGTGGGTGACGCCCTGATGGACGGTAACCCCGTGCCGCACGATATCCTGCGCGTGCTCGGCGTTGCTGCTCTGGCTGAATACCTGATCAACGAGATCCAGGACGTCTACCGTCTGCAGGGCGTGAAAATCGATGATAAGCACATCGAAGTCATTGTTCGTCAGATGCTGCAGAAGGTGGAAATCACCGAAGCCGGCGATACCACGCTTCTGGTCGGTGAACAGATCGACCGGGTTGAAATGGACGAAGCCAACGCCCTGGCGGCGGAACGGGGCGGTAAGCCCGCGTTCGGTGAACCTGTGTTGCAGGGCATCACCAAGGCAAGCCTGCAGACCCGTTCGTTTATCTCTGCCGCGTCGTTCCAGGAAACGACTCGGGTGCTTACCGAGGCTGCGGTGTCCGGCAAGGTCGATTCGCTGATCGGTCTGAAGGAAAACGTCATCGTCGGCCGCCCGATTCCCGCCGGTACCGGCGCCGTCATGAAGCAATTCAGGGCGATTGCCACCGAACGGGACGAAGAAGCTGCCGCTTTGGAGGCAGAAAAGCAAGAATCGGCCGCTCCGGAGGCCTTGGCCGCCGGCGAAACCGAGGGCGACACTGCCCAGACGGTCGACGCGGACTGATTTAACGGCATCAGATGCCTCCCCAAACCCCATAATTAGGGGCGGGGAGGCGTCGCTGTTAACCCCTTTTTCGGCGGAAATCCCTTGGGTTTCCGCCGTTTTCTTCCGGTAAAATTTTTGCCGGTTTCCGCTTGACGGCGGCAGGGCGCATCCATATAGTGCGCCGACTTCGCAGGGACCGGTGGTAGTTCCTTGAAAGCCACGGTTTTCCGGGTGTTTTCGGAACTAAACGCGGTCCTCGATGCGGCAAGTGTAGGGATGTTTTTCCGAACGGCTCCTCAGGGGCACCTCGCAAGAGGCCTTGAGGTTGTCGTTTTTGCCCTTTAAGGGGCAGCCGCGGCGCCAGGGTGATCCCCACCCGAAACTGATAGGGGGTCTGCTTCTGAGCGTCGTTTCCGTTGGGGGAACATCTTCGCGCCATTGGCGCGCTGGAAAATACAACGCGCCATCAGGCGCTTGGGACATAACGAAGGTTTTGCCGGGCGCCGACGTTCGGCGCGGCAAGGAATTGAGAAACACATGCCGACGATTAACCAATTGATCCGCAAGCCGCGGAAAGCGCCCACGACCTCCAATAAGGTTCCGGCGTTGAAAGCCTGCCCGCAAAAGCGCGGTGTCTGCACCCGTGTCTACACCACGACCCCGAAGAAGCCGAACTCGGCCCTTCGTAAGGTTGCTCGTGTGCGTCTGACCAACGGGTTCGAGGTCACCAGCTACATTCCGGGTGAGGGCCATAACCTGCAAGAGCACTCGGTCGTGCTCATCCGTGGCGGTCGCGTAAAGGATTTGCCCGGTGTGCGTTATCACATTCTCCGCGGTGTTCTGGATACCCAGGGCGTTTCCGACCGCCGTCAGCGCCGTTCCAAATACGGCGCCAAGCGTCCGAAGTAAGGAGTTCACGTCATGTCCCGCCGCCATCGCGCAGAAAAACGTGAGATTCTTCCCGATCCCAAATTTGGTGATCTGGTTCTCAGTAAATTCACCAACGGCCTTATGTTCCACGGCAAAAAGTCGGCTGCGGAACAGATCGTCTACGGTGCCATGGATCTCATTGAAAAGAAGACGGGTAACGACCCGCTTAAGGTCTTTCATGAGGCATTGGACAATGTGAAGCCGTCTATCGAGGTGCGTTCCCGCCGTGTTGGTGGTGCGACCTATCAGGTACCGGTTGAAGTCCGTACCGATCGCCGTCAGGCCTTGGCCATTCGCTGGTTGATCGACCATGCACGCAAGCGCTCCGAAAACACGATGACCGAGCGGTTGTCGGGGGAACTGCTGGACGCGGCCAATAACCGCGGCGCCGCAGTGAAAAAGAGGGAAGACACGCACCGGATGGCGGAGGCCAACAAAGCCTTCTCGCACTATCGGTGGTAACCCCAGGCTTTATGGATTAAAGACATGTCACGTCAGACCCCCCTCAATCGGTATCGTAACATCGGCA
>JAVJOU010000021.1:0-326139 GCA_040216635.1 Rhodospirillales bacterium
TTCCGACGCCCAGCATGCGGGCTCGCTCGGCCCCGGCAAGACGCTGGCCCGGCTGGTCGACCTTTCCGGCGCCAAGCAGCTGCTCGACGTGGCCGGCGGCACCGGCGCCATGACCATCCGCCTGCTGGAAGCCAATCCGGAATTGTCCTCGACCATCATCGATTTCCCCAACGTCTCGGAACTGGGATGGCGCTTCATCACCGAAGCCGGGATGGTCGATCGGGTGCGCTACATCCCCGGCAACGCCTTGCAGGTCGCCTGGCCCACGGACCAGGACGCGATTTTGATGTCCTATCTGTTTTCCGGCATTCCCGGCGAAGACCTGCCGCGCATGGTGCAGGGCGCCTTCGACAGCCTGGCCCCCGGCGGCAAGATCATGGTTCACGACTTCATGGTCGATAACGACCGCCAGGGCCCGCCCATGGCCGCCCTGTGGCAGCTGCAGCACATGGCCTTCACGCCCGATGCGCGTTCGGTCACGCCGGGCTGGCTCAAGGCGCAGATGAAGGACGCCGGTTTCCAGGACGTCGAAGAACACGAAATGGTGCCCGGCCTGACGCGGCTGGTGGTCGGCACCAAGCCCGGCGCCGATTGACCCGTAAACGCCCCCTGGCCGGGGCCTAGCACCCCTGCCTGGGTTCGCAGCAGGACCGGACAATCGGATTTCCGCCGCAGCAGTCTTCCAAAAGGAAGTGTACCAGATCGCCGATGCGTTGGTATTCGACCCGGTAGATAATCCGCCGGGCTTGCCGTTCGGACGAGATCAACCCGTTTTCCGACAGACTGGACAGGTGAAAAGACGTTTGGGACGGGCTGCCCCCCACACGGCGGGCGATGTCGCCCGCGGTCATGCCCTCCGGCCCGGCCTGAACCAGGCATCTGACGACGGACAACCGGGACTTGTTCGAAAGTGCGGCGAAAGCCGACAGCGCTTGATCTTCATTCATATTTCAATTTCTCTTGAAATGACGGAGTAACCTGCATAATTATATTTCAAATATAATTGAAATGATAAGGAGCACAACATGAACCTCTTGGAACTCCGGTCCCGGCTGAATACCCCGGACGCGGCAGAGCTGATCTTTTCGACCGAACAAGGCCCGATCGGCCAGGGGTATCATCTTACGGAAATCAAGCACGCAACCGTCACCGGCATAGATTGCGGTGCCCGCGTCACGACCTGGACAGAGGCGTCATTGCAGTTGCTGGATGGCGCCGGTGATGCCTATATGACCGTCGGCAAATTCAAAGGCATCCTGGATACATCGCTGGCAACCATTGAAGATTTGGGGGACGCCGGCCTGAAAGTCGAATTCGCCAACGGAAATGCCGGGCTTCGTCTTTACCGGATTACCCATATCGCGCATCAGGACCGCCGGGTCGTCATCACCCTTGGCGACGACCGGGCCGTCTGCAAACCCGCGGCCGAACGCAGCACCCCGCCCCCGAATGAAGGGACCGGCTGCTGTTCTGCACCCCGGCCTGCGGGAAGTTGCTGTGCCTGACGCGGCTGGCCGTCGGCGCGAACTCAAGCTAATCTTCTGATTCGTTCCGGCATCATCTGCCCAATCCTCCGCCATTTCATCCAGCCAACGGGAGAATTTTCCATGCGCGTCGTCATCGCCATGATGAAGCACGAAACCAACACCTTTTCACCCGTGCCGACCCCGATCGAACGGTTCGCCCGCTCAACCCCCATGCCCTACGAAGGCGACGCGGCCTATAAGGCCTTCAAGGGCACCGGCAGCGGCACCGGCGGGTTCATCGATCTGGCGGAACAGGCCGGGGCCGAAATCATCATCCCCATCGCCGCCAATGCCTGGCCGTCGGGCCCGGTGGCGGACGACGCCTTCGACTACATGGCCGAGCGCATCATCAATGCCGTCAAGGCCGGCTGCGACGCCCTGTTCCTGGACCTGCACGGCGCCATGGTCACGGACAGCCGCGAAGACGGCGAGGGTGCGCTGATTTCGCAAATCCGCGCCATCGCACCCGACCTGCCGATCGCCGTCGCGCTCGACATGCATACCAACATGTATGCGGAAATCGCCGGGCAGGTGACGTCCCTGGCGGGCTATCAGACCTACCCCCATATCGACCTGTATGAAACGGCGCAGCGCGCCGGCCGGCCCGTTTACGCCATGCTGCGGGGCGAGGCCCAGCCCACCGTGGCCTGGGGCAACCGGCCCATGCTGCCGCATATCATGCGCCAGGGGTCCGGCAACTTCCCCAACAAGGACCTGCAGGAAATGACCCAGCGCATGGAACGGGAAGGTGCGCTGGCCGCTTCCCTGTTCACGGGCTTCCCCCATGCGGACATTCATAACGCGGGGCTATCCGCCGTGGTCGTGACCGACGGGGACCAGGCCCTGGCCGAACAGATGCGGGATGAATTGCTCGACTTCGCCTGGGATCAGCGCGAAGCCTTCGTCTACCGGATCGAACCCTTGGAACAATCCATCGCCCGCGCCAAGAAGATCACGAAGGGCGACGGCCCCGTGGTTTTGCTGGACCATTACGACAACGCGTCCTCGGGCGGTACGCAGGACACCACCACCGTGCTGAAGGCCATCCTCGACGCCGGGCTGGACGACGTCGCCGCCTTCGCCATCTGCGATCTGGAAAGTGTTCAGGCCATGGCCGCCGCCGGGATCGGGGCAGAGGTCACGCTTTCGCTCGGCGGCAAGGTCGACATGCCGGCGATCAACCAAAAAGGCGCGCCCATCACCGTGACCGGGCGGGTCAGGGCGCTGACCGACGGCATCTACAAGAACAAGGGCCCGGCCTCGCGCGGCGTGACCATGGACATGGGCTTATCGGGCGTGCTGGATACCGGCCGTGTGCAGATCTGCGTGATCTCCCGCCAGCAGGAACCCAACGACACGGCCTGTTTCACCAGCCTGGGCATCGATCCCACGGAAAAAACCTTCCTGATGCTGAAAAGCCGCATCCATTACCGCGCCGGATACGGCGAACTGGCCAAACAGGTGATCGAATGCGCGGGCACGGGGGTCTGCGGCTCGGATTATTCCCAGATGGATTTCAAGAACGTGCGCCGGCCGATTTATCCGCTCGATAATCTGAACGATCCCAATCCGTGAGGGAGCGTCTGCTTTTGACCCAAAGCGGACATAACCTACCTGCAAACCCCAACCTGGCGTGCAAGCGGCTGGCTTTAGGGTATCGGGCGAAAGATTTTGACTACTGCCAAAGAAAGCATAAGAGCTACTATTAAGAAACCGACTCTCTTGTCTTCCCCGATGTTCTGAAAATAGGGGGTTGTCAGACGGCCCCGAAATAATGACACCGTCGCACAAAGTGCGGTCAGTACGGTCAAGCTGGCGTAATTGAGAACCTCGGTTTCAATGTATCCCCATAGCGCGATGATGCTGACAACCCCCATTGACCCAGCTTTTAGTTTATTCGTTAGGTGCGGGATTTCGAGGATCGGAAAACAAATTAAAATTACGCCGAAACCAATGCCGGCGATTTCTTTATCATCGAACAAAATTCCGAGAACCAATAGGCCAGCGGCGAATAAAGTGCCTGAAAAAATTTGCTCCTGAATTGTTTTGCTAAACTTCCGCAATACTGGAAGGGAGGCCAAAAAGAACGTTATCAGGGATAACGGCAACCAGTTATCTTTTTCAGCGATCTCAGTATAGGTAACATTAACAACCACCCATAGAATCAGTGCTACGAAGGCCAGGGCGATCATCAATAAGAACGAAAACTTTAGGCTCAAGGTTTAAACCTCGCAGAAATGGCGGCTCCAAAACTAAATTTACAACCCAAAGAACAATCAAATCAAACCAGCTAAACGATTTGGATTAATGTCCGCTTCTGGCTAATAGCCGACATACCCAAGCGGCGGAACACCCCTACCCCCGAAACCAGTTCTCGGCCAGGGTGGCGAAAAAGCGGCCCGCGCCCAGGCGCAGGTTGCGCACGGCGTAGCCCCCTTCCTGCACGATCAATGTCGGCAGGCCCGCCCCGGCAATGGCGCGGGCGATGCGCTCCAACCCGCCGACAGTAATATCGAAGCTGCCCGTGGGGTCGCCCTTCATGATGTCGAAGCCGAGCGAGACCACAAGGTATTGCGGGCGGAATTTGCGCACAGCCGCCAAGGCATCGTCCAGCACGTCCAGGTAGCGGTCGTCGTCGCAGGGCGGCGACATCGGCCAGTTTCGGTTGAAGCCCAGGCCCGCCCCCTCGCCCTTCTCGTCCGCGTAGCCGGAAAAGTTCGGATAGGCATGGCGCGGATGGCCGTGGATCGACAGCGTCAGCACGTCCGATCGGGCATAAAAGATATCCTGCGCGCCGTTGCCGTGGTGATAGTCGATGTCCAAGAGCGCGACCTTGCCGTCGGCCGAAAGATAATTGGCGGCGATGGCCGAATTGTTGAAAAAGCAGAACCCGCCGAAAATGCGCCGTTCCGCATGATGGCCGGGCGGGCGGCACAGCGCATAGGCGAAGCGCTCGCCCCCCCGCACCAGATCCGCCGCCGTCAAGGCCACGTCGACCGATTGGCGCGCGGCCTTGTAAACCATCGAGGTAATCGGCGTGAAGGTATCGGCGCAGAAATACCCGGCCCGGTCTTCCAATGCCTTGGGCGCCTTTTCCGGGCGGCGGATGGGAAAGACCTCGGGATAGATGATCGCCTTGTCGTCCAGGCGCTTGCACACGGCGCGCAGATAGGACACCAGTTTCGGATCATGCACCGCCGTCACATGGCGGTTGGGAAAATGGCGGCGCGCGACCTCGACAAACGGCACGCCGTCCAGTCCCTTTAATATCTGGCGCACGCGGATCGGCCGTTCCACATAACCCCGTGCCTTCACATGATGGATTTCATGGCCCTTGGCCGCGACCACGGATATGGGCTTGATGCGCTGGCCGGGCTTGGCCGGCACCACCGGCGGGGCCGATTTGGGCGTGCGCAGCTGCACCGGATCGGCCTTGATGGAATTGACCACGCCCTGCACGAACGGATCGCCCACTTCATAGCCGAACTGCGCCGTCAAAATGCGGCGCACGGCAGCCCGGGCCCGGGCCCGCGGCAGGCGGCGCGCGCGGCTTAAGGGATCGAACATCAACAGGGTCAGATAGTTGTCGTTGCGAGGATTGGGCGTCGTCTCCCAGCCGGTTCCTTCGACCACCCGGGCACCATAGCGTTCATAGAAACGGATGCGCTTTTTGTTGACCGGCAGGCGCACTGGATCGTCGACCAGGCCGGGTTTGTCCGGCGGCACGTCCAGCAGCATGCCCAAAGCCCCCCGCGCGGCCAGCATTTCGCGCATGGCTTCATAGAGCGCCCCGCCGATGCCGCGCGCCGGGGTTTTGGGATCGCTCGCGATGTATTGCAGGTAGCCCATGTGGATTTCGGGAAAATGGAACACGAAGGCCAGGCCGCTGACCGTGCCCGGCCGGCTTTCCGCGACCAGCAACAGGGGTTCGAAATCCAGCTTGGCGCGCTTTTCCAGCATGCGCGCGATGCGATCGATGCCTTCGGGCTCGCCGGGAAAGGCGTCGTAAAACAGGGCCCGGGCCTGGGCCAGGGCGCGTTGGTCGGTTACTTGCGATGTATCATGGATAAAACGGAATTTGATCATCTGGGCCCGCGGCCCGCTCCTTTGCACATCCCGATATTACGTCAGGTCTGGTCGGCGGTCCCTGTCCGGGTCCGCGTCCTGATAGGCGGCAGATATGGTGAACAATGTCTCTTCCGCCAAGGGGCGGCCCGCCAATTGCAATCCCGTCGGATGGCCCGCCCGGGTGAACCCGGCGTTGACGGATACCGCCGGATGGCCCGTCAGGTTGAAGGGATAGGTATAGAACACCCAATCGATGGGCGAGCGATGTTCCAATCCCTTGGGCGTGTCGTGGCCCACGGGCACGCCCGTGGCCGGCAGAGTCGGGCTGGCAATCACGTCATAGATTTCGAACAGGCCACGCACCTTCTCCCGGAAATCAAACCGTTCGAACAGCTTAGCGTTATAGCCATAGACCTCGCGGGCAAGGGCTTTATCCAGTGCCGCCGCCACGCCGGGATCGATTTCGTCCCGCCGGTTGTCGAGCGCGTCCTTCAGGCGCGTGCCCACGCCCGTATAGAATTCGGACGCCCAGATATCCGCCGGGTCGTCGAACAGATGGTCCCGTTCCTCGACCACGCAACCAAGGGCTTCCAGCCGCTTGACCGCGTCGCGGCACAGGCCGGCGACTTCCGGGTCGGGCGTGGCATAGCCGAAGGTTTCCGAATACAGCACCCTAAGCCCCCGGGGATCGCGCCCGCAGGCCCCCAGGTAATCAGGCACGGGGCCCGCGACCGCGGCCGGGTCCCGCGCATCGAAGCCCGAGATCACGCCCATCATCAGGGCGGAGTCCCTGACGTCGCGCGACAGCGGTCCCACATGGGCCAAGGACGCCGTGGCCGAAACGGGCCAGACCGGCACGCGCCCGAACTGGGCCTTCATGGCGAACAGGCCGGTCAGGCTAGCCGGGATGCGCACGGACCCGCCGCCGTCGGTGCCCATGGCGACGGGAGTGATGCCCGCCGATGCCAAGGCCGCCGCCCCGGCGGACGACCCGCCCGGCGTGGTTTGCAAATTCCAGGGATTGCGCGTGATACCCGTTGCCGGGCAATCGCCCACCGCCTTGCAGCCGAATTCGCTGGTCGTCGATTTGCCCAGCATGACCGCCCCAGCAGCGCGGATGCGTTCGGTCGACGGTGCGTCCGCATCGATCACATTGCCCGCCATAAGGCGCGATCCGAACGCCGTGGGCGCCCCCTTCATGGCGATCAAATCCTTGATGGCGATGGGCAGGCCCGCCAGAGGCCCCAGGTCTTCCCCCTTGGCCAGTCGATCGTCCAGCGCTTTGGCCTGATCGATCACCGCGTCGCCGTCGAACCAGGCGAAACAGTTAAGCTTGGGGTTCAGGGCCTCGATATCGGAAAGCACGGCCCCGGCGATCTCACTGGGGCTGGCGTGGCCGCTTTTGACTTCCGCGATCAGGTCGCGGGCGGTGCGGTAGGCGGTTGCGCTTCTCATCCAGGTACGATAGGGCGAAGGGCCAAGCAGAGGAAACATCAATATGAACGAACAATCCTTTTCCATTGCCGTGATCCGGGGCGACGGCATCGGCGTTGACGTGACCGACGCGACCCTCGCCGTGATCGAAGCCGCGCGCGGCCGCACCGGCGGGTTCAAGCTGGACTGCCGGGACCTTCTGGCCGGGGCCGGATATTTCAAGGAAACGGGCCAGGACATGGCCCCCGGGCACGAAGACGCCAGCGCCGAGGCCGATGCCATCCTGCTGGGCGCCATCGGCCTGCCTGCCGTGCGCCATGCGGACGGCACGGAAATCTCGCCCCATTTGCGCCTGCGCGAACGGTTTCAGCTTTACGCCGGCGTCCGGCCGGTCAAGGCCTATCCCAATGCGCCGCAGCGCCTGGCCGATCCGCGTGCGGCGGGCATCGATCTGATCATTCTTAGGGAAAGCACCGAAGGCCTGTTCTATTCCGCCGCCGCCACGGGGCGCGAGATCGTGCAGACGGACGACGAGGTTCAGGACATTCTGCGCATCACCCGGCCGACCACGGAACGGTTGTGCGATTTCGCCTTTCGCCTGGCCGAAAAACGCAAATCACGGGGCGGCAAAGGCATGGTGACCTGTGTGGACAAGGCCAACGTGTTCCGCTCCATGGCGTTTTTCCGCAAGGTGTTCGATGAACGCAAAGGGGCCTTTCCCGATATTCAGGCCGGATACAACTACGTCGACGCCCAGGCGCTCGACCTGATCCGCCGGCCCTGGGATTTCGACGTACTGGTCATGGAAAACATGTTCGGCGACATCCTGTCGGACCTGGCAGGCGGGCTGGTCGGCGGCATGGGCATGGCCGCCTGTGCCGAAGTCGGCGACGAACACGCCCTGTTCCAACCGGCCCACGGCTCGGCCCCCGACATCATGGGCCAGGACAAGGCCAATCCCCTGGCCGCGATCCTGTCGGGTGCCTTGATGCTGGACTACCTTGCCGACAAAGCGGGCGGGAACGACGGGCTGACCGACGCGGCGACGCTGATCGAAGACGCCGTGCAGCGCGGGTTCGAACAGAACCGCCTGCGCCCGATGGAGTTCGGCGGCGACATGGGCACCAAGGCGGTGACGAATGAGCTCATCGACCTGATCAAGGAATAAAAAACCACTGAGGCAGTGAGACAAAGAGAAGTGGAAGCCTGGATTCCCGCTTTCGCGGTAATGACATGGCCTTAAGTATTGCCGTCACCCCCGCGAAGGCGGGGGTCCAGAAACTCAATTACCTTTCTCCCCGCCTCACCGTCTCTGTGGTTCAGGTTCTAGATTTCGCGCAAAGCCACCTCGCGCACGGTCGTGCGCTCAGGTTTTGCGACTATTTCGCCGCCGTCACCATGATCTCGACCAGGATGCCGGGGGCCAGGCCTGATTCAACGCAGGCCCGGGCCGGTCGTTTCAGGTCGCCCAGCCAATTGGTCCAGGCGCGGTTGACGTCGCCCTTGGTGTCGATATCGGGCACCCAGATGTTGACCGACAGCAGCTTCGATTTGTCCGATCCGAAATGGGCCAGCCGCTCGTCGATCTTGTCCAAAACTTCCTGGGTCTGGCCGTAGACGTCTTTGGACTTGTCCGTCGCCGTCAGGCCCGACAGATAGACCAGATCGCCGTGGGCCGTGCCCTGGCTAAGAATTTCGCCGGAATCCAGATGTTCGATGGTCATTGAGTTGTCTCCTCCGATGGATTTTTGGTTCTGCCTGATTGTGGGCGTCTAACCGGTCCTTGGGCAAGAAGGGAACCACGGAGGGGGCACCCTTTCTCCTCTTTTCACTTACCGCTTCTGTGTCTCTGTGGTTTTTCTTTCTTGACGCAACGTCAACCCATTCGCCTTGTGCGCGGGTCATGGGACCGGGATAATCAGGGCCAGTTTTGGGAGGACATGAATGTTCACAACCGGCATGACCTTTGCCCTGGGCGACGAGGTCGACGCCCTGCGCGACATGGTTCACCGCTTCGCGCAGGACAAGATCGCGCCCCGCGCGGCCGAGATCGATGAAACCAACGAATTCCCCCGCGACCTGTGGCCGCAGCTGGGAGAGTTGGGGTTGCTCGGCATCACGGCGGACGAAGACCACGGCGGGGCGGCCATGGGCTACCTCGCCCATTGCGTGGCGATGGAGGAAATCTCCCGCGCCTCGGCCTCGGTCGCGCTTTCCTACGGCGCCCATTCCAATCTTTGCGTCAATCAGATCAACCGCAACGGCACGGCCGAGCAAAAGGCCCGCTACCTGCCCAAGCTGATCACCGGTGAACACCTGGGGGCACTTGCCATGTCCGAGCCCGGGGCCGGGTCCGACGTGGTCGGCATGAAGCTTAAGGCCGAGCGCCGCAACGACCGCTATATCCTGAACGGCAACAAGATGTGGATCACCAACGGCCCCCAGGCCGACGTGCTGGTGGTCTATGCCAAGACCCAGCCGGACGCGGGGTCGAAAGGCATCACCGCCTTCCTGGTGGAAAAAGACATGGTCGGGTTTTCCACGGCGCAGAAGCTGGACAAGCTGGGCATGCGGGGATCGGACACCTGCGAGCTGGTGTTCGAGGATTGCGAGATACCGGCGGAAAACGTTCTGGGCGAAGTCGACGGCGGAGTCCGCGTGCTGATGTCGGGCCTGGATTACGAACGTCTGGTGCTGGCCGCCGGGCCGGTCGGCATCATGCAGGCCTGCATGGACGTGGTGGTGCCCTACGTCCACGACCGCAAACAGTTCGGTCAGGCCATCGGCGAGTTCCAGTTGATGCAGGGCAAGTTGGCCGACATGTACACGGACATGAACGCCTGCCGGTCCTATGTCTATGCCGTGGCCCAGGCCGCCGACCGGGGCGGGGCGACGCGCAAGGACGCGGCGGGGTGTATTTTGTATGCCGCCGAAAAGGCGACGCAGGTCGCCTTGCAGGCCGTGCAGACGTTGGGCGGCATGGGCTACATCAACGAAAGCCCCACGGGGCGGTTGCTGCGCGACGCCAAGCTGTATGAAATCGGCGCCGGCACGTCGGAAATCCGGCGCATGCTGATCGGCCGCGAAATGTTCCAGGAAACGGCCTGAGCCATGTCCCAGATCAAATCCCAGATCAATACGTCCTCGCCCGAATTCAAGGCCAACCACAAGGCCATGACGGCCCTGGTCGAAGACATGGCCGCCAAGGCGGAACAGGTCATGCAGGGCGGACCCGAGGCGTCGCGCGACCGCCACGTGGCGCGCGGCAAGCTGCTGCCCCGTGAGCGCATCAACCGCCTGCTCGATCCCGGCTCGCCGTTTCTGGAGGTCGCCCCCTTCGCCGCCTGGGACATGTACGGGAGCGAGGTGCCGTCGGCCAGCATCATCACCGGCATCGGGCGGGTGTCCGGCACGGAATGCATGATCGTCTGCAACGACGCTACGGTGAAGGGCGGCACCTATTATCCCGTGACCGTGAAGAAGCACCTGCGGGCCCAGGAAATCGCCCTGGAAAACAACCTGCCCTGCGTCTATCTGGTCGACTCAGGCGGCGCCAACCTGCCCAACCAGCAGGACGTGTTCCCCGACCGCGACCATTTCGGGCGCATTTTTTATAACCAGGCCCGCATGTCGGGCGCCAACATCCCGCAGATCGCGGCGGTGCTGGGCAGTTGCACGGCCGGGGGGGCTTACGTGCCCGCCATGTCGGACGAAGCCATCATCGTCCGTGGCCAGGGCACGATCTTTCTGGGCGGCCCGCCCCTGGTCAAGGCCGCGACGGGCGAGGAAGTTTCGGCCGAGGACCTGGGTGGGGCCGACCTGCACGCCCGGGAATCCGGTGTGGCTGACCATTACGCCCAGGACGACGCCCATGCGCTTGCCATCGCCCGCAATTGCATCGCCCATCTGAACCGGACCAAGCAGCCCGGCCTGGCCCTGCGCACGCCGGAAGACCCCGCCTACGACCCCGATGAAATCCACGGCATCGTGCCCACGGACCTGCGCCGCCCCTATGACGTGCGCGAGGTCATCGCCCGCGTGGTCGACGGATCGCGCTTCGATGAATTCAAGAAACTCTACGGCGAAACGCTGGTCACCGGCTTTGCCCATATCCAGGGCATGCCCGTCGGCATTCTCGGCAACAACGGCATCCTGTTTTCGGAAAGTGCGCAAAAGGGGGCGCACTTCATCGAACTGTGCTGCCAGCGCGGCATCCCCTTGGTGTTCCTGCAGAACATCACGGGCTTCATGGTCGGGCGCAAATACGAAGCCGGCGGCATCGCCAAGGACGGGGCCAAGCTGGTCACGGCTGTCGCTTCCGCCAACGTGCCCAAGGTCACCATGATCATCGGCGGATCCTTCGGGGCCGGCAACTACGGCATGTGCGGCCGGGCCTATTCGCCCCGCTTCCTTTGGACCTGGCCCAATTCACGCATTTCCGTAATGGGCGGGGAGCAGGCCGCCGGGGTGCTGGCCACGGTCAAACGTGACGGGATCGAGCGCGGCGGCGGCACCTGGTCCGAACAGGACGAAGCGGACTTCAAGGCCCCCATCGTCGAACAGTTTGAACAGGAAGGCCATCCGCTTTACGCCACGGCGCGGCTGTGGGACGACGGCATCATCACCCCCGCCAAGACACGCAACGTGCTGGCGCTGTCGCTCTCGGCCGCCCTCAACGCGCCCATCGCTCCCACGCGCTTCGGCGTGTTTAGGATGTAGCCGGGAAGCGGGCCCATGTTCAAAAAAATCCTCATCGCCAACCGGGGGGAGATCGCCTGCCGCGTGATTGCGACGGCCAAGCGGCTGGGTGTTCGAACCGTCGCCGTGTTTTCCGACGCGGACAAGGGGGCACAACACGTGGCGCTGGCCGACGAGGCGATCCATATCGGCCCGGCGCCCGCATCGGAAAGCTATCTGAACCAATCGGCCGTATTGGATGCCGTCCGGCAATCGGGGGCCGAGGCCGTGCATCCCGGCTACGGCTTTCTTTCGGAAAACCCCGCCTTCGCCGAGGCCGTGGCCCAGGCCGGCGCCGTGTTCATCGGCCCGCCCGCGGATGCCATCCGCGCCATGGGTCTGAAGGACGCGGCCAAACGGATCATGATGGATGCGGGCGTACCCGTGGTGCCGGGCTACCTGGGCGACGATCAGGACGACAAGACCCTGGCCGACGAGGCATCAGAGATCGGCTATCCGGTCCTGATCAAGGCCGTGGCCGGCGGCGGCGGCAAGGGCATGCGCCGGGTCGACGATGCCAAGGACTTCAAGGACGCCCTGGCGGGCGCCAAGCGCGAAGCTGCGTCCAGCTTCGGCGACGACAGGGTTCTGATCGAAAAATACCTGACACAGCCGCGTCATATCGAAATTCAGGTCTTCGCCGACAGTTTGGGCAACGCGGTGCATCTGTTCGAGCGGGATTGTTCCCTGCAACGCCGCCATCAAAAGGTGATCGAGGAAGCCCCCGCCCCCGGCATGACGCCGGAGATCAGGAACGCCATGGGCGCCGCCGCCGTGACGGCAGCCAAGGCCATCGGCTATCAGGGCGCCGGCACGGTCGAATTCATCGCCGACGGCGAAGGAGGGTTAACCGCCGACGGCTTTTTCTTCATGGAAATGAACACACGCCTGCAGGTCGAACATCCGGTTACGGAAATGATCACCGGCCAGGATCTGGTGGAATGGCAGCTGCGCGTGGCGGCGGGCGAGGCCCTGCCCCTGACCCAGGATCAATTGACCATATCCGGCCATGCGGTCGAAGCGCGGCTTTACGCCGAAGACCCGGCCAAGGGTTTTCTGCCCGCATCGGGCAAGCTGCATCATCTTTCCTGGTCAGCGGACACCCCCGGCCTGCGCATCGACACGGGCGTGGTCCAAGGCGATACCATCACGCCGTTCTACGACCCCATGATCGCCAAGGTGATCGCCCACGGCACAGACCGGGCGCAAGCGCTTGACCGCCTGACCACTGCGTTGAATGCGACCGAAGCTGCCGGCATCGCCACCAACCGGCGGTTCCTGGCCCGCCTTGCCGCGCAGGATGCGTTCCGCCGGGGCGATGTGGACACGGGCGTGATCGACCGCGACATGACGGCCCTTTCCGCCCCTGATGAACAAAGCCCCGGCATGCTGGCCCTGGCGGCCCTGCACGCGGCGGGCGTGCTGGACGCTCCCGTGGACGACGACCCCTGGTCACGCCTTGCGGGCTGGCGCCTGTGGGCGGGGGCGGCGTCCCTTGCCCATCTGGAAACCGCCGCGGGTGCGGCATTGGAAATTCCCGTCACGGCGCTGGGCCAGGGAATATTCCGCATCGGCCTGCCGGACGGGCCGGTCGAGGCCACGGTCCTGTCGCGGGACGGCACGCGGTTGACCGTCAAACTGGACGGAAAGCCGGTCATCGCATCCATCGCCGCAGGCCGGGGCTGGGTCACCCTGTTCCTTTCCGGCGCGGAAGCGACCTATACCCTGCCCGACCGCCTGCCCATCGATGCCGGGGGGGCGGATGCCGACAACCACGTCAAAGCCCCCCTTCCCGGGCGCATCACGGCGGTCCTGGCCCGGGACGGCGAGGCGGTGAAACAGGGCCAGGCGCTGCTTGTCCTGGAAGCCATGAAGATGGAGCACACCCTGACCGCCGGCCGTGCCGGCACCGTCACGCAACTGACCGCCGAAACGGGGGCGCAGGTCCAGGAAGGGCAGGTCCTGCTGGTCCTGGAGGAAGCGGACGCATGACCGAAGACAGCATCACGATATTCGAGGTCGGCCCCCGCGACGGCCTGCAGAACGAACAGCGCATGATCCCCGCCGCCGATAAGGTGCGCCTGATCGACCTGTTGTCAGCGGCGGGCTTCCAGAAGATCGAGGCAACTAGCTTCGTTTCCCCCAAATGGGTGCCGCAGATGGCCGACGCGGCCGAGGTCATGGCCGCCATCACCCGCAAGCCCGGCGTGATCTATTCGGCCCTGACCCCCAACATGCGGGGCTTCGAAGGGGCGAAAGCCGCCCGGGTGGACGAAGTCGCGGTATTCGCCGCCGCCTCGGAAGCTTTCAGCCAAAAGAACATCAACTGTTCCATCGCCGATAGCCTGGAGCGGTTCCGCCCCGTCGCCGAAGCGGCGAAGGAAAGCGGCATTCCCGTTCGAGGGTACGTGTCCTGCGTGACCGATTGCCCCTATGCGGGCGCCGTGCCGCCCGGCGAGGTCGCGCGGGTCACCCGGGCCCTGTTCGACCTGGGTTGTTATCAAGTTTCGTTGGGAGACACCATCGGCCGGGGCAGGCCCGAAACCATCGCCGCCATGCTGGATGCGGTGCTGGACGTGGCCGCCGCCGGTGACCTTGCCGGTCATTTCCACGATACGGGCGGGTGGGCGCTCGGCAACATCGATGCCAGCCTGGAAAAGGGGTTGCGGACCTTCGATGCCGCCGTCGGCGGGCTGGGCGGCTGTCCCTACGCGCCGGGAGCCAAGGGCAATGTGGCGACGGGCGCGGTGGTCGACCACTTGACCGACCTGGGATATGCCACCGGCATCGACCGGGCCGACCTTACCGCCGCCGAAGCCTTCGTCGCAAAGCTGGCAATCGCCAATATCCGGTAAAATTGGGCGAAAATCCCGATTTTAACCTCTTTTTTAGTACAAATACTGGACCAATGCCCCGTCTCGGTATATGCGGATAGCCTTAACTGGCCTGCCCGCTTCGGGCCGCTGAACCGTGGCACTAAAAAACAAGACCGCGGATGCTCTTGAAGGACATATTCGGTGAATTTCCGACAGTTGATCGCACTGTACGGTCTTACCCTGCTTGCCGTGTTCGGGCTTGCTTGCCTGTGGGAGTTCGTGCTCGAAACCGCATTGATGGGCGATGCCGCGGTGCTGCCCGGGCACGAAGATTTTCCGGCCCGTTGGGAACACGTCCTGACGGCAACCGGTTTTGCCGCCATCGCCATGATCGTGCCCGCCTGGCTGGTCGCTCTGGTTCTGAAAAAACAAACCGCGGCTGAAAACGCCTTTCGCCGCAGCGAAGGCGTTCTGCGCGCCTTTATCGACCACGCCCCGGCGCTGGTCGCGCTCAAGCACGCGGACGGCCGCTACCTTCTGATGAACCAGCAATATTCCGATCAATTGGGCCTGGACCCCCGCCAAACGGAAGGCAAAGATGCCCACAGCGTGTTTCCCTCGCATCTGGCCGAAGCCTTTGCCGAACAGGAACATCAGGCCCTGGAAAGTGGACAGGAAGTGACCGAGGAACGCGTGATCCCGCACAAGGATGGCGACCACGTGCATCTCTGCACCAAGTTTCCGGTTACGGACGGCGACGGATCTATCGTCGGCATCGGTACGTTCTCCATGGACATTACGGACCAAAAAGCCACGGAAGACCGCATCAATGCGGCCCTGATCGACGCGGAGCAGGCCAACCGCGCCAAGACCCATTTTCTCGCCAACATGAGCCACGAACTGCGCACGCCGTTGAATTCGATCATCGGTTTTTCCCAGGTCATCGGCAGCGATCTGCCGTTGGACCCGATGAAACGCAAGGAATACGCCGGCGACATCCAGCATTCCGCCGAACACCTTCTGAGCCTGATTAACGACCTTCTGGACTTCTCAAAAATCGAAGCCGGTCAGCTTGTCCTGCATGAAACCGAAGTCGATCTGGAAGAACTGGTCGAGCAATCCTGCCGCATGATCAAACCCGACGCCGACGAAAAAGACGTCACGGTCACCCATGCAGTCGGCAAGGGATTGCCCCTGTTGCGGGCCGATTCCCGCTGCGTGACTCAGGTTCTTTTGAACCTGGTCGCCAATGCGGTGAAGTTCAACGTGACAGGCGGCAAGGTCAACGTCATGGCGGCCCCCGCGACCGACGGCCAGATCAGCGTTTCCATCGCCGACACGGGCATCGGCATCGCGCCCGAGGATATGAATGTGGTGTTGGAACCTTTCGGCCAGGCTGGCGTCTCGGCCAACCATTCACATGCCGGCACGGGCCTGGGATTGTCGGTCTCGAAGCAATTGATGGAACTGCACGGCGGGACGCTGTCCCTGGACAGCACGCCCGGAAAAGGCACAACCGTTACCGTCTGTTTTCCCGCCGAGCGGATCGTCGGCACCTGATACCGGCACGCCTGGGTATGCGGTCAGATGGCCGCCGTAGTTGCAACCGGGCTTGGATATGTGGGAGTCTCAAGCCTGGGGAAGAGGGCATCTGATAGACGTTACGGTGGAATATTTCGGACCATTATCATATTGGTTGGTGACCGCCCTTTGGTTGGTCATCCTGGGCCTGTATGTAATTAAACTGCGCCAGTCGAAGATGGCCAGCGCGGGGATCGCCGTCCTTCTGGTGATCCTCGCCATCGATGCCTTTCGCTCCGTATTCGAAAGCATTTACTTCGGTATTTTTCATAATTCACGGTTTGGCCTTTTGCCCCCGGAATTCGCTGAATTCCTGGGCCAACCGTCCATGCTGTTGCTTCCGAAAGCGGTCAATATCACCGCCGGTGTCCTGGTCTTGGTCCTTCTGATCCGCCACTGGCTTCCCCGTGAAATCCGAGAAGGAGAGGAAATCCGCCGCAAGGACGCCGTCCTGCGCAGCGTGTTCGACGACGCCGCCGTGGGCATGGTGCTGCATGCGCCCGACGGTTCGAGCCGTGACCGTGTGAACAACGCCTTTTGCGACATGGTCGGATATTCCCGGGAAGAGCTACTTGGGAACCCCTATGAAGCGCTGACCCATCCCGACGACCTGCCGCAAAGCCTGGAACTGCGGCGCCGGCTGGCCAACGGCGAGACCGATGCCATCACCATGGAAAAGCGCTATCTGCACAAGGACGGCCATCCCGTCTGGGGCAGTGTGTCGTCATCGATCATCCGGGACGACGACGGAAAGATCCTGCACTTCGTCTCGTTCATCCAGGACATCTCCGCCCGCAAGAAGGCCGAACAGTCACTGCGTGAGGCAACGGAATCCGCCATCGAGGCCAACCGCACCAAATCGCACTTCCTGGCCACCATGAGCCATGAATTCCGCACACCGCTGAACGCGATCCTGGGGTTCAGCCAGTTGCTGGGCAGTGAGATTTTCGGGCCGCTCGGCGACAAACGCTACAAAGGCTATGCCGACAATATCCGCGACAGCGGCGAGTTGATGTTGGAACTGGTCAACGACGTACTGGATATTTCGACCATCGAAGCCGGGAAACGCGAGATGGCGATGGAAAACGTCATCCTGCAAAAGGTGGTGAGCGATTGCGTACGCACCTTCGCGACCATGGCCGAGGACAAGGCGATCACCGTGGAAAGCGATATCCCGGCCGATCTGCTGCAGATCTGGGCGGACCGGCGTGCGGTCGTGCAGATCACCCTTAACCTTCTGTCCAATGCCATCAAGTTCACCGAACCCGGAGGTTCGGTCACGGTCAAGGCCGCGTTGGATAACGATGTCCCGACCCTGTCCGTCAGCGATACGGGCATCGGCATTCCCCCGGACGTCCTGAAAACCGTGACCGAGCCCTTTACCCGCAGCCATTCCAACCCGCACCTGTCCCAGACGGGAACGGGCCTGGGACTGTCGATCGTCAAATCCCTGGCCGAAGCCCACGGCAGCACGCTTGAGATCGAGAGCGCGCCCGGCCAGGGGACACGTGTCTCCGTCCGCTTCCCCGAGGTACAAGCCGCCGATACACCGAAGTTTCAAATTGCTTCGACTTGACCTCGGGTCGCCAACCGTTAACCTGCTCCCCAATTGTATACATTCATCCATTCCCTAGGGGGGAGCCATGACCAAGATCAACATTCAATTCACCCTGTTCTCGGCATTCTATTCGCCGTTGATTTCCACCATGTCGGGCGGCTTTTTGCAGGCCGAAGGGCTGGAGCCCGATTGGTCCGTCTCGCCGCCGGGCAAGTCGGCGATCGAAGCCCTGCATGACGGCACGGCCCATGTGGTGCAATCGGCGCTCAGCCAGGGCTTTACCACGCTGGGCAAGGGCGAGACGCCCAAGGTCAAGCATTTCGCCCAGATCAACGAAATGGACGGCTTTTTCATTACTGGCCGCGAAGCCGACCCGGATTTTACATGGGACAAGCTGGAAGGCGCCGAACTGGTCTGCTTCGCCGGCGGCCAGCCGCGCGCCATGTTCATGTATGCCTGCCACAAGGCCGGCATCGATTTTTCCAAAATCAACCTGATCACCCCGGGCGGGGCTGCCGATATCGACAAGGCCTTCCGCGACGGCCAGGGCCAATATGTGCAGCAGCAGGGTCCGTTCCCGCAGCAGCTGGAAAAAGACGGCATCGGCCATGTGGTCGCCCAGGTCGGCCCGCAGATCGGACCCAACGGGTTTTCGTCGCTTTGCGCCACGCCGGAATGGCTGGAAACGGACATGGCCAAGGCTTTCATGCGCGCCTACAAGAAAACACGGATTTATATGAACGAAACCCCGGCCGCCGAAATCGCAAAAGCGGAAAAGCCCTACTTCCCTAACATCGACGAGGACGTACTGGCCGACTGCATCGGGACCTACCAGAAACTCGGCACCTGGACGCCGCACGTGGAAATCACGCCGGAAGCCTACGAAGTGACCCTGGACGTGTTCGAACATTTCGGCACGCTGAAGGAACGCTACGCCTACGACCAGGTCTGCTGCCTGCCGCCGCAAACCGATTGATGACGGCGGATTGACGATAGCCGGCTGACGGCGGCGGGGCGGGCCTTTGCCGCTCCTCCCGCCGTTGGGTCAAAGGCCATTGGGTTAAGGAGAGAGTCCCATGACCGAGAAATTTCATCTGATCAGCGCCGTCACCTGCCCCTGGGTTCAGCGGGCCGTGATCATGCTGCGCGCCAAGGGCGTGGACTTCGACGTGACCTATATCAACCTTCGGGACAAGCCCGACTGGTTCCTGGAAATCTCGCCCCACGGCAAGGTTCCCGTGCTCAAGGTCGGCGACGACGTACTGTTTGAATCGAACGCCATCGCCGAATATCTGGACGAGGTGTTCGACCCCCGCCTGCATCCGGCCGACCCGATCAAACGGGCCAAGAACCGGGCCTGGACAGATTTCCTGCCGACCTTCGCCTGGGGCCCGGGCCTCAACAATCTCAGCTATTGCGATTCGCAGGATGCATTGGACGGCGCTTTGGAAACCGCCCGCCAGCGCGTCAGCCGCCTGGAAGGCGCCATCGCCAAGGAACGCGGCAACGACGGCCCGTTTTTCAATGGCCCTGATATGTGCCTGGTGGATGCGGCCTATGCGCCGTTTTTCCAGCGCTTCATGCTCTGCGAGGAACACCTTCAGACCGGATTGCTGGATGAATTTCCCCTGGTCAAGGCCTGGGCCGAGGCCTTGCTTGCGACCGATGCGGTGACCGGCTCCGTCCCGGCGGAATTCCCCGAAGCTTTCGATGAAAACCTGCAGCGCCGGGGTTCGATCGCCTGGGACAAAAAAGCCGCCCGGGCGGCCGAATAACGGAGAGTTCGGTCACCGGGACGGCTGCGGGACGGGTTGCTTACGGCCGGTTCAGGAAAGCATCCCGGATCAGATCCTGCGTTGTGCCGCTCAAAACGCTGGTGCTGCTTTCGTCCCCCGCCGGAACCGGGCGGGCGGCGGCCTTGCGCGGCCTAGCTTTCCGTTGGGGCGTTTTCGCGGGCCGTTTGGCAGCCGTTTTGGTTTTCTTCGCGGGCGTTCGCGCCATTTCTTATTCCTCCGTTTTATATGAACTGATCTGCCTGCCTGATCTCGGCTGTCCGAAGATCGGCAATGGCCTGTACATCAGCCTCATATCTGCACAGGCCCCCCGGCGCAACCTTATATGGGGTCGATGCAGACGTTCTGGCGACGCACTTTCGGTCGATCACATTCCCATTCGTTACCGGAACGGTCAAGATGCCCGTTTACTGGAATCTGAACCGCAACGCAGGTGTCGCCTTGGGCACGGTATCCGCGTTCGCACTTCCAACCGTCACCGAAAGTTGAATCAACGAAATAGGCATTGTCCGGCACTTTGACCAAGACACAGGATTGATCGTCCTCGCGGTAGCCGCGATTGCATTCCCATCCGGGTCCATGGCTGGAATTCGTAAGGTGTCCGTTTTTCGGAACGCTGATTGCGACACAAGCATCGTCCACTCGCTGATAGATGCGGCCGCATTCCCAACCGTCGCCGTACGAATTCAAATAGGCATTATCCGGCACGACCACCGCGACGCAGGTCTCCCCCGTTTCCACGTATCCACGTCGGCATTCCCAGCCACGGCCATAAGAGACATTGGTCTTGAACGCATTCTCGGGGACAGAAACGGACGTGCAGGCATCGTCGACCTTGCGATAACCCTTGTCGCATTCCCACCCCCGGCCCAAACCATCACCATGGGCATTAGCCGGGATGCCGTCGGCGGGCATCTGGGCAGCCAGGGTGCCGGGTGCAGAAAACCAAGCCATCAGGACAATCAGGACAACGGCATAAAGCCGCAGAGGGGAAGAAACGGAAGACATATATGGATCGCTTTCTTTGTTTGCCGGATCATATCCGGCGGGTTCGATTGCATCGGCTCGTTTTACGGTTCCGTCAGGGGCATCAGAATGTCGGCGTACCAGGCACAGTTAAGGCCCAGGGCTTCGTCCAGTTTGAGGTCGCGCGTGCCGATGTCGAGCCGGGCCGAATGAACGCCCAGCAATTTCCAGGGCAGAATGCCCAGCTCATCCTCTTCTTCGCCGACCCGCATGACGACCGGCGCTCCACTGGTTCCGCGATGGGTCCGGGCATCGGTCAGGAAATAACCTTCGCCCTGAAAACGTAACCCGTAGGACGAGGCGACAACCGCCTGTCGGACCACGGGCAAATGATGCAGCGTGTCGTGAAAACCGAGCGGAAACCCCACCACCAGCAACGTGCTGCCGATTTCCACATGTTCGTCGGAACTGACCAAATGGTCCGGAGTGAAAGCCTGAACGACCGCCGTCGCAGGAAGCGCCGCGCGGTCGATTTCAATGACGGCGATATCGACGCCGCCGGCCCCATCCGATCCGTCGCGCCAGATACTCTTGCCATCCTGATACAGAAGGATCGACAGCCCCGTGGATTCCGCCAAATTCTCGGGATTGGTATGCACCTCGATTTCGATCCGGTTGGGGAAATGCTTACTGGGTGCGTCATGCACCACATGCCGGCTGGTGATCAGGAACAGCCTGTCTCCGCGGGCAAAGAAAAACCCGCTCGCATTGGTTAGATGTTGCTGATGCTCAAAGGTGAACAGGCGGGGCACGGTAAACAGAAGCGGATCGATCATCGCCGGACACCTTCCGCCCTCACATACAGCCAGCCGGTCAGGGTCAAAACTGCCCCTCCGCCAGGATATGAACCTCGGAGCGTTCCCTGCTGCCTTCATAAGCCTTGCGCGCAGCGTCATGAATGCGCTCAACCATGGCGTCGAAGGCCCGAAGAACTCCGTCCTCACCTTGCCCAAACTCCGGCCAAAGCTTGGCCAGCAGGGCACTTTCCACGAAAAACGTGATTTCCAGCGCGCTGTCATAGCCCCAGAACCGCACTCGGTTCTGCTTGGCTTCAAAACTGCGGCTGGCGTTGGGAAAATTCAGACTCATCCGCGATCGCCCCCGCTTAACCTTCGCGCGCCGCACGCTGCGCCTGGGCAATCGCCCCTTCAAGATTGGTGTAACGGAACGTACCGATACAGAAATACTCAACGGTCATTTTCGTGATGCCATAGGTCGCCATTTCTTCGGCCTCGGAAATGAACTCGGATTTCTTAGGCTTCTTTCTGTCCATGTTTTTCATGGCTGCTCCTCAACGGTTGAAGTGATGTCCGCTCACCTTGGGATCGTCATCAAGGCACGCCCGTACCGGTTTTCAGGGTTCAGCGCCTTACACCCGACCGGAAAATACGATCGCCCCGGATCAGGTTTTTCAGTTCCGACGACAGCCGAAACAAACTCTTTTCCGCCAGTGGCGTCGCGATTACCGGGATGGCCGGCACCATGATGCCCGGATTGCGTAAATGATGCTCGAGTGCCGCATCCCGGCCGTTTCTATCGGTCGTCATCGGTTAGCCTCCGCGGATACCGCCAATGGGGCACGATCGCGTGCCAGGGCCGCATCCAGTTCATTCGGATGAATTGTCAGGGCACGGGTTCGTCCCGGCGCCTGCTTGTCATGATGCAGATGGATCACCACCCGCACCCGGTGATAGGCCTGGAACGACAGGCCCTGCAGAAGTTCCTCATCGGTCTCGACGGTATAGCAGCCCGCAGGCAGCACCTCGTCGAAGTCACCCAGAACGAACGGCCGAGCGAAATTGACCGTCGACTGCGTTGTGCGCATTGTCATCGTTGGCCTCCAGATGGCCGGATGTTCCGCTGTTTTACAGATGCGTGGGAAATCGGCGGGGGATACTTCGGTCCTCCCGCCGGAAGGCATCACTTGGCGGGTGGGGTGCCGCCGGCTGGCTTGGCATCAGGCTTGACCGATGCTGCGGCCGGCTTATCGGCTGCCGCGCCGGGCTTTGCAGATTTCTGGCCTAACGAAAAATCCTTGAAGGACATTTTATGACTTCCCATTTGATGCGAAAATATATCCGCTTATTCCATATGGTAATTACGAAATCAAAATTCAATATAAGATGGTTTTTTATTTATTTTATAATTACGAGAATAATTCCACGACTTACATCATTTCTGCCCTCGAAATAGGCCCAGTCTCTTGCCTGGCCGGGTGAATTCCGCGACAGTCGGGATATGCAATCCGTCCTTTCCATCCTCGATCTGCTCGGCGTCTGCGTGTTTGCCGCATCGGGTGCGTTGGTCGCCAGCCGCAAGCAGATGGACCTGATCGGGTTCGGTCTGATGGCCTGTCTGACCGGGGTCGGCGGCGGCACCTTGCGCGACCTGCTGTTGGACCGTTCCGTATTCTGGATCGCCGATCCCAAACCCATCGTCATCTGCCTGGCCCTGGCCGCCCTGTTGTTCTTCACCGCCCATGTCATCCAACGCCGCTATGCCCTGTTGCTTTGGGCCGACGGCATCGGCATCGCCCTTTACGGCGTGATGGGGGCGGAACTGGCCCGCCAGACCGGAAGCGGCCCCCTGATCGCGATCATCATGGGCATGATGACGGCGACCTTCGGCGGGCTGATCCGCGACGTGGTCTGCGGCGAAACGCCGCTGATCCTGCGCAAGGAAGTCTATGCCACCTGCGCCGCCCTGGCGGCCACGGTCTATGTGGGGTTGGATGCCTTCGGCGTGCCGCGCGAAGCCGCCATCGCCGCCGGCTTCGCGGCCGGGTTTATCTTGCGTGCGCTCGGCATCGCCAAGGGATTGTCCCTGCCGGTCTACAAACCCCGCCCGGGGCGGGAATATTGAAATTGCGCAGACAGCCCCCCATCGCGCTTGAGAATTCCACTGCCATTTCATCCCGTTATGTCATCTTGTAAATAACGGCGCTTTCCGCAAAACTGCGGCCCCATGACCGAATACATGACCACCAAGGAACTGGCCGACTTCCTGCGTATCAAGCAGCGCAAAGTCTATGACCTGGCCACCTCGGGGCGCATTCCCTGTTCGCGCGCCATGGGCAAGCTTTTGTTCCCCCGGGCCGAGATCGAAGCCTGGGTCGCTCAGGGCATGGGCGAAGGAGCGGCCCCCCGCGCCGCGACCGGATCAACCGCCGGCAGCGTAGCCGCCCAGCCCCGGCCGGGCGTATTCCTGGGCTCGCACGACCCCTTGTTGGATTGGGCCCTGCGTCAGTCGCGCTGCGGGCTGGCGACCTTTTTCGACGGCTCGCTGGACGGGCTTGACCGGTTCGCGGCCTACGAAGGCGTCGCCACGGGCCTGCATCTGTTCGACGGCGATGTCGCCGAAGACGACATGGAGCCCGACCGCCGCTGGAACATCGGCACCGTGGAGGACCGGTTCAGGACCAGCCCGTCGGTACTGGTTGAATTCGCCTGGCGGGAACGGGGCCTGATCGTGGCCCCCGACCGAGTGGACCGGTTTGCCACCATCGCCGATCTGCGCGGACGGCTGATCGTACCGCGCCAGGCCGAGGCCGGATCGCAGGAACTGCTGCAACACCTGCTGGCCGCCGAAGGGTTCGGCGATACGGACTATGTGCTGACCGATCCCGCCCGCACGGAAACCGACGCGGCGCAGGTCATCGCCGACGGCATGGGCGAGGTCGCCCTGGGCCTGCGGGCATCGGCGGAACAATTCAAACTGGCCTTCGTGCCGGTCATGCGCGAACGGTTCGATATTTTGGTCGACCGCAAGGCCTGGTTCGAGCCGCCGATGCAGGACTTCATCGCGTTCTGCCGCACACCCGCCTTCCAGGCCAAGGCTGATACCATGGGCGGCTACGACATTTCGGGCCTGGGCAGCGTGCATTTCAACGGCGCCTGACCCCCATCTCCCTACAGCATAAAAAAAGGGCGGGCCGAAGCCCGCCCATAATGACCGATGGGTCGGCTGGAAATCGAATTACATGCTCTTGCCGTTGGGAAAGAACAGCTGCAGGCCGTTCATCTTGTAGGACGCGGTGGTGTCCTGGCCGTCCTTGGACAAAATCCAATCGATGAAGGCCTGACCTTCGGCCGCTTTGACCTTGGGGCATTTCTTGGGATTGACCAGGATGATGCCGTACTGGTTGAACAGCTGCTTGTCGCCTTCGACATGGATCTTGTAATCACCCTTGTTCTTGAAGCTGATCCAGGTGGCGCGGTCGGACATGGTATAAGCCCCCATGCCGACGGCGGCGTTGAGGGTCGCCCCCATGCCGCTGCCCGTTTCACGGTACCACTTGCCGCTGGCCTTGGCGGGATCGACACCGCCGGCCTTCCACAGGCGCTTTTCCTTTTTATGGGTGCCCGAATTGTCGCCGCGCGAGGCAAATGTCGCCTTGGCGTCGGCGATCATGGAAAGCGACTTGGGGCCGTCCTTCATGCCGCTGATCTTGGCCGGATCGGCGGGCGGGCCGACGATCACGAAATCGTTGTACATGACGTCGGAACGCTTCACGCCGAAGCCTTCGGAAACGAACTTCTCCTCGGCCGGCTTGGCATGAACCAGCAGCACGTCACCGTCGCAGTTCCTGGCATTCTTGATCGCCTGGCCCGTGCCGACGGCCACGACATGCACCTTGATGCCCGATTTTTTTTCGAAGATCGGCAGCATGTAATCGTACAGGCCCGAGTTCTGGGTCGAGGTCGTGGATTGCACGATGATCGATTTTTCATCGGCCGATGCCTGGCCCGGCACAAGCGCCTGACCGGTAAGGACCACGGCGGCCGCGGCCCCGATGGTGATCATTCTAAAGGTCTGCATGGATCTCTCCCTTATGATGTTTGTTCTGCCGGGGCGGGCCGATACGCCACCGCCCCTGGATTTCACAGGATGATTTTTCCCGCCATGTAGTCGCCGGCCTCGGTCGAGGACGGCTGGGTGAAAAAATCCGCCGCCGGGGTATGTTCCAAAACCTTTCCCCGGTGAACGAACACGACATCGTCGGCCAAGCGCCGGGCCTGGCCCATGTCGTGGGTGACGAAAATGATCCTGGTGCCGCGGTCGCGTGCGGCCTTGGTGATGTCTTCGATCACCAGGGTCGATGCCGGATCCAGATTGGACGTGGGTTCGTCCATGAACAGCACATCGGGTTCGGTCGCCAGGGCCCGGGCCAGGGCCAGACGTTGCTGCTCCCCTCCGGACAGAAGCCGCGCCGGCTGGTCGGCGCGGTCCGCCAGTCCCGCATGTTCCAGTATCTCTCGCCGCCGCGCCGCATCGGTCCGGCCGCGCAGGCGCAGCACGAAATCGATATTGGCGGCCACGGAACGGCGCAGCATCACCGCGCGCTGGAACACCATGGAATGGCGGCGGCGGATGCCATCGTCCAGCATCTTGCCGCCCCAGGACAGGGTTCCGCCGGACGGCTTGATCAACCCATGCATCAAACGCAGCAACAGGCTTTTTCCGGCCCCGTTGGGCCCCATGAGAACCGTCGTCCCGCCGGCTTCAAGGGTCAAATCGATGCCCTTGATCAGCACCGTGCCCCCGGCCTGATACGTCAGATCGCGCACAACCAGCGGGAACAAATCGGCCCCTGCGTCGGCATCGCCGGCGTTGCGCAGATCGACCACGTTGGCGGGGCGAAGCTCGGAGGCGGGGCGCGGTTCAAGCATAAGCATACCGTTTGGCCGTGGCGTTCAGGCCCATGACCGCCGCATTGATGGCAAGGGCGATGGTCAGCAGCACGATCCCCAGGCCTAAGGCCAGGGCCAGGTCGCCCTTGGAGGTTTCCAGCGCGATGGTCGTGGTCATGACCCGGGTCAGATGATTGATGTTGCCGCCGACGATGATCACGGCGCCGACCTCGGCCATGGCACGGCCGAGCCCGGCCAGCAGAACGGTCAAAAGCGAGTAACGCGCGTCCCACAGCAGTTCCGCCATCATGCGGCCCGTGGGCACGCAGAACGACCGGAACTGGTCGGCATATTCGTCATACAGGTCTTCGATCACCTGACGCGACAAGGCCGCGATGATCGGCAGGATCAGAACCGACTGGGCGATGATCATCGCCGATGGGGAATAGAGCAGCCCCATGAACCCCAACGGCCCGGCATTGGACAGCAGCATGTATATGACCAAGCCGACAACCACCGGCGGCAGGCCCATCATCGAATTGACGACGATCAGCGCCAGTCCACGCCCGGGAAAACAGGTTACGGCCAAAAGGGCCCCGATGCTAAGGCCGATGACCCCAGCTGCCAGAAGCGCGGTCAGGCTGACACGCAAGGACAGGACGATGACCTCCATGAGGTCCGCGTCAAAACCGATCAACAGATTGAAGGCCGTCAGAAAGGCCCCTCCGAAATCCTGCATTGCCGGGCTGTCCGTTCGTTCCGCTTCCCTGGGTGCGCCGCTAAGGTTGGGCGCGATTTCGTAAATTATGCATAATTATTCGTATTAAGCGTAATTTTGCACAAATTCCGAACCCATGCAAGGCAGTCAGCCCCGCCGCACCCCACGTTTCCACTGGCTGGAAAGCGTCCTGGCAAAGCATGGCAATCGCGCGGAAAGCATATGGAAATCGGCAGGAAGCCGGGACAGGGTCGAAGCCGCAAGACATGGAGGGCCGCACCGAAAAGCCAACATCCCGCCCGTCAATTCACATTATTCACATCAACGCACTATAGATTACACATTTATTGACTTATTTTTTTATTATAAATCAATGCTTAATTTGAATTATCTAATTTTTCGTGTATTATTTACATTGCTATTATCGGCGCATTTGGTCGCTCATCAGAACCGCGCCGGTGCGTTATTTAAAATCATTCAGGTTAATCGATAGGAGATTTGGTTATGGGCAAGGTGAACAAGGCGTTTCTCATTCTGCCGGTCGTATTCGCGATCCTCATTGCGGTCGGCATTCTTACCAGCTAGGTCAATCGTCCCATACGCTGGTATTCAAGCGCGGGTTCCGTTTACGGCTCCCGCGCTCTTTTTTGCCGATCACGCGATGCGGATGACACGCTACGGATCGCTCCGCGCTCAATCACCCTCGGCCATATGCGCTTCACGGGCCGGACGCCTGGCCGTTTTCTGCGCCGGCTTTTCCGCCACGGACGACGTCCGCTCCCCGCCGTGGATCAGGGTGGGATGGGCCCGCTGGGCACAGTCGGTGCGCTCGCACAAACGGCAGGTCACACCGACGGGAAGAAACGTTTCGGACCGGGTCAGGTCCAGACCCGTCGAATAGACAAGGTCGCCCGCGTCCTCAAGCCGGCAGCCCAAGGCCAGGGCATAGTTGCCGTCGGGGGAATTGTAGCCCGCTCCGGGCCGGCGTTTGCCGAAGGCGACGGAAAGAAACGCACTGCCGTCGGCAAGTTGCAGAATCTGGGCGTCCACGCTGCCCGGCCGCCCGCTGGCCGCATGCACGTTCCAGCGCGGACAGATGCCGGCGAAGCGGGGGATCGGCAAACCCGAGCCCGAAAGCCGCTTGAACACGTTGCCCGCCTGATCGATGCGCAGGAAATGGAACCGCACCCCTTCCCGGCCCGGACGGCGCAAGGTCGCAAGCCGCTGGCAGGTCTGCTCCAGACTGACGCCGAAGGCCTGCTGCAGCCGTTCCACGTCATAGCGGCAGGCAACGGCACGATCGAGGAATGCGTCATAAGGCATAAGCAACGCCCCCGCGAAATACCCGGCCAGGAAATCGGCCAGCAACCCCTCGGAAGCCTCGGACAATTCCGCCTGATCGACGTATCGGGCAATGAGATCCGCCGCCGCCCGACGCCCGATTTCGCGCGCCAGGACGAACCGCAGGCTGGGTGCCGTCAGATCGTCGCGCACGATCAGGCGCTCCCCCTCACCACCCTTGTTCGGCTCCACCCGATAGGCCGGACCGCCGCTCGTCTGCGCCGCCTCGACCCCCGTGGTATCGACCGAAACGCCGTAGCGGTGTTCAAGATAAGCCGCAAGGCGTGAATACAGGCCCACAGCTTCCAGCCCGATTTCCTGCCGCATGGCCTCGGCCAAGCGGTCCAGGTCATCGAAGAAATTGTCATTGCGTTCGGTGAAATCCCCCACGTCTTCCGCCGGTGTGCGGCTGTCGAGCAGGCCATCAAGATTTTCACCGGTGATGAAGCGAAGCAGTTCATCGACCTGCAGTGTCAATTTTTCCGTACCGTCGACGACGATGCCCAGAAAATTCTGACGCTCATCCGCCGCCAGATCGATGTTGTCCAACAGGATTTCGGAGAAACTGCGAACCGACGTCAACAGCGTCCGCACGGAATGACTGGACGCCACCAGATAAGGATTGGATGCCAGTTTGTCGGTCAGCGCTTCCACATCTTCGCACGAGTTGCGGTAAGACCGATAAAGCCGGAGAAATGCCCGGCAAATATCCGGTACGGACGTAACGAATTCATCCAGCTCCGTCGCCGACGGGCGCGTGCCCCCGAACATGGGATCCGACAGCGCCTCTTCCAGGTCGCTTTTGATCCGCACTTCATCCCCGGCGGAAAAATCACGCAGATCGACGCCCAGGACGTCGCTGAGTTTCAACAGCAAGGACACGGTCAACGGCCGGTCATTGTGCTCGATCATATTGAGATAGCTGGGCGAGATGCCGAGAATTTCGGCCAACTTGACCTGTGTCAGGCCGCGATCCTTGCGTAACCGCCGTAATCGCGCGCCCAGCATTGGTGATCGCGCCATGATGTTCCCCCAACGTGGGTTTCCACGAATGTTTTCCCGTCCCGGGTCTTAAATTGCCGCCCAGGTGAAGGCTTTGCCCCATATTAGCCCGTGTTCACCGGCCTGTCGCTGTGAAATATACGCACGATTTCAAATAATTAGATGAGAAGATCGACTGGATTAGTGAAATGTTCACGCAGTCGGCGAGATTTCCATGATGGGCAGCGTAAAGCGGAACACCGATCCGTGGTCCGCCGCCGGCTCGACCCAGATACGCCCGCCGAACCGTTCCACGATCTCACGGCAGATGGCCAGCCCCAGGCCCGTGCCCTTAGGCTTATTGGTCAAGGTTTCACCGCCGCCCTGCTGGAACCGCTCGAAAATCGTTTCCTGTTCATCGGCCGCGACACCCGGGCCATTGTCCGCCACGTCAACGGCGACGACCCCACCGTTGATTCTTGCCGAAATACGGACTTCGCCATGGTCCGGATCACAGAACTTCACCGCATTGGAAATCAGATTGACCAAGACCTGAATCAAGCGGTCGCGATCGGCGAACACCCCCGGCAGCCCATCGGGAAGGTCCGCTTCCATTTTCACGCCTTCGGCCTGGGCCAGGGGCGAAGCCGCCGCGACGGCGGCTGAAATGGTACCGCCAAGGTCCAACGGCTCCATCTTCCATTCCAGGTTGCCGGCCTCCATCTTCGACAAATCCAGCAACTGATCGATCAAGCGCGTCAGACGCTGCGTTTCCGCCACCACGACGCTGTAGAATCGGTCACGTTCAATTTCCGGCAGGTCGGGGTTGTCCGACAGAATTTCCCCGGCGGCCCGGATCGATGTCAGCGGCGTGCGGAATTCGTGCCCTACCGTGGTGATGAAGTTGTCCTTGAGGCGGTCCAGTTCCTTCAACCGTTCGTTGGCCGCCCGCAGTTCGGCCGTGGTTTCCTCTAGGGCGTGGGATTTTTCCTCCAGCTCATGGGAGTATTCGATGACTTGCGATGTTTCGTCGAGGATACGCATCAGGTCTTCGGTGCTGACGACCTCGCCCTTGGTGACGCTGGCCACCATGGTCTGGGCCGACGCCGCCCCGATGGCCCCGGCCAATTGACGTTCCGCGAAGGACACCAGCGCCGGGGTCGCTTCGGCATGGGGGTCAAGCGCCATATCGTGGCGTTGCGCAAAATCGTTGAGCGCATTCCGCGCCCGAACGTTGCCGAGAAAACGGCGAAGCACGCCCTGCAATTCCCCGATCGAGGCAGACCCCCGCCACACGGTCACCGGCTCGGCCCCGGGGCTGTCCAGCTTCTGAACGAACTCGCCCGCCTGCAACTGTTCCAAATCGCTGGGGCGGCTTAACAGGGACACCCAAATGAACGCGCCGATATTGACCAGCATGGACCAGAACAGAGAATGGGAAAGCTCGTCCGCCCCATCCAGGCCGAACAAGGCATAGGGCTTCAGAAACTCGATCCCGAACGGACCGAATTCAATGAATTCCGTCGGCAGCCAGCCCGAACGCGCGAACGACGGCAGAACCAATGTATAGAGCCATACCAACGTGCCCAATGTCAGGCCGGTCATGGCCCCGGCCCGGGTCGCGCCCTTCCAGAAAATTCCGCCCATCAGCGCCGGGGCGAATTGAGCGGCGGCGGCAAACGACACCAGGCCGATGGTCACCAGGGCATAGGATTCCCCGATCAGGCGCATGTAGGTATAAGCCAGCAGCAGGACCAGAAGAATGGCGCTGCGGCGCACGAACAGAAGGAAAGCCGACAGATCGCCGGAAAACCGCGACTGGAACCACCGAACACGCAACAGCACCGGCACCACCAGATCGTTACACACCATGGTCGACAGCGCGATCGTGGCGACGATCAGCATGCCTGTCGCCGCGGACAGCCCGCCGATATAGGCGAACAAGGCCAATCCTTCCTGTTCGTTCACCATGGATACGGTCAACACGAAGGTATCGGCATCGACGCCGCCTTCGGGAAACTGCAACAGGCCGCTGATCGCGATCGGCAGCACGAAGATGTTGATCAGGATCAGATAAAGCGGAAACAGCCAGGCCGCTTTTCGGACATGATCCGGATTGACGTTTTCAACCACCCCGACCTGGAACTGACGCGGCAGGCAGATGAACGCGAACATGGAAAGAACCATCAAGGTCGACCATTGGGCATACCCCTGAGATCCGACGCTGTGAAACAGCTCAGAAATGTGCGGAATATGGTTGGCCTGCGCGAACAGGTCGCCGAACCCTCCATACAGGCCGAACGTGACGTAAAGCCCCACGGCCAGGAACGCCGCCAGTTTGATCACCGATTCAAACGCAATGGCCACCACCATGCCTTCGTGGTGTTCACTGGCATCGATATGGCGGGTGCCGAACAGGATCGAGAACAGGGCCATGATCAAGGCCACGAAAAAGGCCGTATCCTGAAACAGCGGCACACGCCCCAGGTGCCGGGGCATGACGATTTCCGGGTACTGGATCAGCACGGAAAAGCTGGTCGACACGGCCTTCAGCTGCAAAGCGATATAGGGCAGGATGCCGAACACGGCGATGACCGTGACGATCCCGCCGAGATACAGGCTTTTGCCGTAGCGAGAGGCAATGAAATCGGCGATCGAGGTGATGCGGTTTTCCGCACTGATCCGCACCATCTTTTCCAGCACGTAGGGCCATAACACCAAAACCAGCGTGGGCCCCAAATAGATGGGCAGAAAATCAAGGCCGGACGTCGCGGCCCGGCCGACACTGCCGTAAAAGGTCCAGCTTGTGCAGTAAACCGCCATCGAAAGGGCGTAGATATAGGGATTGTTGAGCATCGACCGCCCGGCATCGGCGCGCTTGTCACCCCAGAACGCGATGGCGAACAGCAATCCCAGATAGGCCACCGATGTGATGAAAATAACCCAGCCCTGAAGCATGTCAGGCCTCGGGCGGACCGGAACGGTCAACCCGCTCCGCGATCAGATAGATCATGCCGACGACGGCGATCCAAACGGCAAACAGCACCACATAGATACGGGGCAGGCCGAACAGATCGGCATCGCCCTCGCCCAGCATTACAAGGGGCGGCAGGAACATCATCGTCGCGAACAGAAAAAGCGAGACCGACAAGGGACCGATCTTGCCGGTTCCACCGCCAGGCGTATCTTCCGCCGGGCGCTGATCCGGATCGTTGGCCGGTTCTTTCGCCATCACTCCGCAGGCAGGCCGACGGCCGCCTTGACCCGGGCGACAAGTTCGCGCGTGGAAAACGGCTTAGTGATGAAATCATCCGCGCCCGAGGCCATGCCCTTTTCGCGGTCGGCCTCGCGGCCCTTGGCCGTCAGCATGATGACATGCACGTCCGACCAGGCGTTATTGCCGCGAATTTCCTCACAAACGGAAAATCCATCCCGTTCCGGCAACATCACATCCAACAGGACCACATCCGGTTTGGTCTCGCGCATGGCGCTGAGTGCTGAATTGCCGTCCCCCACGACACGTGTTTCAAACCCCGACTTTTCCAACAGAAAAGTCAGCGACAGAACGATGTTGTCATCGTCTTCGACCACCAGAACCGAGTGATCCATGAACGCCTCCCTATTGTCCCGCACATTTCGGCGCGGCCGCCGTTATCGGCTTTTGTTTGATTATACCCCCGACATCCGCCGCCGCCGCAAGGTTTCTGACGGGTTTTACGGCGACATACCGGTTTGACACCGCACCGCCCGTCTGCGAAGCCTGAAACCCATGACGACGGAACACCCCCTGGAATTCACCCGGCGCGCTGTCCTGACGGGCATGGTCCTGGGTGCGGCATTGACCCCTTGCAACGTTTATTCGGGGCTGAAAATCGGCTGGTCGTTCAACATGTCCATCGCCGCAGGCCTGCTGGCGGCCGGGGCCTGGGGTGTTGCCGCGCGGGGGTTCGGCACGCGCCCGCTGTCGCTTCTGGAAAACAACATCAACCAGACCACGGCGTCGTCCTCGGCCTCCATCATTTCGGGCGGGCTGGTCGCCCCGATCCCGGCCCTGACGCTGCTGACGGGGCATGAATTCACCTGGCCCGTGCTGGCGTTCTGGGTGTTTTGTGTCTCCATCCTGGGGGTCGTGGTAGCCGCCGCCCTGCGCCGCCGGATGATCGAACATGACAATTTGGCCTTTCCGGCCGGGGTCGCGACGGCGGAAACCATGACCCAGATCCATGCCCAGGGTGCCGGCAAAGCGGGCGAACGGTCGGCCCGGCTGAAAGCCCTGATGTCCGCCGCCATGCTGTCCGGTGGGGCGAAGCTGGCAGCGGACCTGGCCGCTACGGCACCGCGCTTGGCCCTGCCGGGATCGATACCGTTCTGGGGGGCGGCCAAGGGCGGTGCCTCGCTCAACAACCTGACGCTGGCCATGGACCCGTCGCTGCTGATGATCGGCTTCGGGGCCTTGATCGGCCTACGCGCTGGGCTGTCATTGCTTGTGGGGGCCCTGGTCGCCTGGGCCGTTCTAGGCCCCTGGGCCATCGGCCAGGGCTGGGCCCAAGCGGGGACGCCGGACGGCATCTGGTTTTCCGAACTGGTGACCTGGCTGCTGTGGCCCGGCGTAACCCTGACCGTGGTCTCGGCCCTGACGGCTTTCGCCATTTCGGTGTTCCGGGTGTGGCGCAGGCGCCTGGGCAGGCCAGGCAGCGGCTTTACGGTCAGCCCGGGATACGCCGCCGTTCTGGCCGGGGTAACCGCCCTGATCGCCCTGGCCGCGGGCACGATTTTCGGCCTGCCTGTCTGGGTTTCGGTCCTGGCGGTGATGCTTAGCTATCTGCTGGCCGTGATCGCCGCCCGCGTGTCGGGGGAAACCGGCGTCACGCCCGTGGGTGCCTTGGGCAAGGTGACGCAGCTGACGTACGGTGCCGTCACGCCGGGCGACATGGCGGCCAACCTGATGACCGCCAACATCACCGGGGGTGCGGCCGGGCAATGCGCCGACATGATGCACGATCTGAAAACCGGATCGCTGATCGGGGCGACCGCACGATTGCAGATTTTCGCCCAGGCGTTCGGCGTGTTGACCGGGTCGATGGTCGGGGCTGCGGTTTATCTGGTCCTGGTCCCCGACCCCGCCGCCATGCTGATGACGCCGGAATGGCCCGCCCCCGCCGTCGCCACATGGAAAGCCGTGGCCGAGGTTTTATCCGCCGGTCTGGGCGCCATCCCCCAAGGGGCCGTGCCCGCCATGGCCGTGGCTGCTGTCTTGGGCTTTATCCTGGCCGTGGCCGAACGTATGGCACCGGAACGGCTGGCACGGACCCTTCCCAGCGCGCCCGCCATGGGCGTGGCCTTCGTCATCCCCGCATGGAATTCGTTCTCGCTGTGCCTGGGGGCGGTGATCGCCGCCTTGATTACGCGGGGCAACCCGGATTGGGCCGAAAAGCGGATGACCGCCCTGGCCGCCGGGTTGGTTGCCGGCGAAAGCCTGGTCGGTGTCGCGCTGGCCCTTCAAACCATGGCGGGTTAGCCGCCTGGGGTGTTTTTAGACGGTCGCACCTGCGTCAGTGCAACCGCATCTGTCCTTCGATCAGCCGAAATTCCGCCGGTTTGATGAGTGCGGCCGAGGCGATCCGCACGGAATGGAGCGGGCCGTCCAAATTCTTTTCCCAGAAATCCAGGAACCGGCGCAGCACCGGAAATTCCGGTGCCATGTCCAGACCCTGCCAGATGTAGTCTTGAAAGAGATTGGGAAAATCGGGGCGGCGGTAGACGATCTCCGCCGTGGTCAGACGATAGCCCGAGAGTTGTTGTTTTAATGACATGGCTTAAATCTCCGTCTTGGTTACGCGGCTTGCATGTCCTCCCTGGTACCCGTTTATTTTCGCCTGTGATTTTCTCCCGCGTCAATATTAAACAAGCAAAAACAATGTCTTAGCAGCCTTCGAGCAAGAGTGCTGATAATCGCATGCCGTGCCGTGAAAAAAATTGCCCCCAAGGACTTGAAGCGGCGTTCGGCCCGCCTAAATTTTTTGGCGGAAAACGGGTCGAAACGCCGAAACTCTGCGGGTTTTCGCCCGGCATTTGCTTGATTAAACAAGGAATGTTCTAGAGGAGTTATCTCATGTTCAAACCTCTCCACGACCGCGTACTTGTCCGTCGCATCGAACAGGACGAAAAAACCGCCGGCGGCATCATCATCCCCGATACGGCAAAGGAAAAACCCATGGAAGGCGAGATCATCGCCGTCGGGTCGGGGCACAAGGGCGAAGACGGCACCGTCACGCCGTTGGATGTGAACGCCGGCGACCATGTGCTGTTCGGCAAATGGTCGGGCACGGAAGTGACGATCGACGGCGACGAGCTGCTGATCATGAAGGAGTCCGACATCCTGGGCGTGATCGAACACGTTCAGGCCGGCAAAACCAAGAAAGCCGCGTAACGGGCTTTCCTGTTGTCATCAATTCATCAGCGATTTGAAAGCTGCCTCACTTAAAAGGAGTGATCGAAAATGGCTGCGAAAGAAGTCAAATTTCACGGTGATGCCCGCACCCGCCTTTTGAAGGGCGTGGATACGCTCGCCAATGCCGTCAAGGTGACCTTGGGCCCCAAGGGCCGCAACGTGGTTCTGGACAAGGCGTATGGTGCGCCGCGCATCACCAAGGACGGCGTTACCGTCGCCAAGGAAATCGAACTGACCGACAAGTTCGAGAACATGGGCGCGCAAATGGTCAAGGAAGTCGCTTCCAAGACCAACGACCTTGCCGGTGACGGCACCACCACCGCGACCGTCCTGGCCCAGTCCATCGTGCGCGAAGGTGCCAAGGCCGTTGCCGCCGGCATGAACCCGATGGACCTGAAGCGTGGTGTCGACATGGCCGTCGAAGCCGTCGTCGCCGACGTGAAGAAGCGCTCCAACGCCGTTAAGACCAACGGGGAAGTAGCGCAGGTCGGCACCATTTCCGCCAACGGCGATTCGACCATTGGACAAATGATCGCCGAAGCGATGCAGAAAGTCGGCAACGAAGGCGTCATCGAAGTCGAAGAAGCCAAAGGTCTGGACACGGACGTGACTGTCGTCGAAGGCATGCAGTTCGACCGGGGGTATTCGTCACCCTATTTCGTCACCAACTCGGACAAGATGTCGTGCGAGCTTGAAAACCCCTACATTCTCATCCACGAGAAAAAGCTCTCGAACCTGCAGCCCATGCTGCCGCTTCTGGAATCCGTGGTACAATCCGGCAAGCCGTTGTTGATCATCGCCGAAGACATTGAAGGCGAGGCGCTTGCCACCCTGGTGGTCAACAAGCTGCGCGGCGGCCTCAAGGTCGCCTCGGTCAAGGCTCCCGGCTTCGGCGACCGCCGCAAGGCCATGCTCGAAGACATCGCCATTCTGACCAAGGGACAGGTGATTTCCGAAGACTTGGGCATCAAGCTGGAAAACGTCACGCTCGACATGCTGGGCACGGCGAAGAAGGTTTCGATTTCCAAGGACGACACCACCATCGTCGACGGGGCCGGAACCAAGAAGGACATCGAGGCCCGCTGCAACCAGATCCGTGCGCAGATCGAAGAAACCACTTCGGACTACGACCGCGAGAAGCTGCAGGAACGCCTGGCCAAGCTGGCCGGCGGTGTTGCCGTCATCAACGTCGGCGGTGCCACCGAGGTCGAGGTTAAGGAAAAGCGGGACCGCGTCGACGATGCGCTCCACGCCACCCGCGCCGCCGTCGAGGAAGGCATCATCGCGGGCGGCGGCACGGCCCTGCTGTACGCCACCAAGGCCCTGGACAGCCTGAAGCCGGAAAACAACGATCAGAAAGTGGGCATCGACATCGTCCGCCGCGCCCTTCAGGCGCCGGTCCGTCAGATCGCCGAAAATGCCGGCTTCGACGGTGCCGTGGTCGCGGGCAAATTGATCGAGCAAAAGGACACCAACTGGGGCTTCAATGCCCAATCCGGTCAATACCAAGACCTGGTCAAGAACGGTATCATCGACCCGACCAAGGTGGTGCGCACGGCGCTGCAGGATGCGGCTTCCGTCGCGGGTCTGCTGATCACCACGGAAGCGATGATCGCCGACAAACCCGAACCCAAAAAGGAAACGCCTGCCGCACCCGACATGGGCGGCATGGACTTCTAAACTTTAAATCTCCGTAACGTAGACCCAACACCTTCAGGCCGTCGGCGATACCGCCGGCGGCCTTTTGTTTCGAGACTTCTGGAATCCTTCCGCGCCGGACGCTATTTAGAAACCCTTCCGACACGCCCTTCACCGCTACACAGGATTCCGCCCCATGGATACCGCTTCGCCGCCCAAGATTTGGCTCGACTACGATCAGGCCGAATTGGACCGCCAATACGATCAACGTTCCGTCGTGCCCGACGGTGACGACTACAAGGCAAGCGACGCCAAGGCCAGCGAGCAGGCCCGATCCACAACACCCTGCCGCGTCGATGTGGCCTATGGGGACGGCGCGGATGAAACACTCGACATCTTTCCCGCCCGCGATCCCGGATCGCCGGTTGTCGTCTTTCTGCACGGCGGGGCCTGGACACGCGGCAAGAAATCCAACGAAAGCTTCATCGCGCCGCCGCTGGTCGGCGCCGGGGCGGCGGTCGTCGTGGTTGGATTCACGCTCTGCCCCCAGGGCACGCTGCGGAACATGGTCGATCAATGTCGCCGCGCGATTGCCTGGGTTCATGCCAACGCAGGCGACTTCAACGCCGATCCGGCGCGCATCGTCGTCACCGGGCATTCATCAGGCTCGCACCTGACGGCGATGATGATGGTCACGGACTGGGCATCCCACGGCATCGCCCCGGAGGCCATTAAAGGCTACGTCATCACCAGCGGTATTTATGACCTCGCACCCGTGCGCCTGACCTACCGCAACGAATATCTGAACCTGGATGACGACGCGGTCGATGAGCTTAGCCCGATCCGTCACCTCAAACCCGGCCTGCCGCCGCTGGCTCTTTTTTACGGCGGCCTGGAACTGGCCGAATTCCGCCGCCAGGGCCGGGAATTCGCCGATGCGGTGCGGGCCACCGGTGCGGACGTCACGGAGCAGGACCTGCCCGGCTTCAATCATTTCGAAATGGGCCGCAAGCTGGCCGAGGCCGACGGCCCCGTGTTCAAGGCCGCCCTTGGAATGCTGGAGCGCTAGTCCGCCGACGTTACACCGACACCCCGATCAGGACGGCCGGCGCGATTGCTTGGCGTCCCAAACCTCCGGGTTCAACGGGAACGGCGGCAGGTCGCCCGCCAGCGCCGTGGTGATCTGACGCGCCGCCGACAGCGCCAACGCCTTCGATGCTTCCTGGGTCACTCCCGCCGTATGGGGCGTGAAGATAACCTTGGGATTGGCCAGCAGCGGATGATCTTCGGGCAGGGGTTCGGGGTACACCACGTCCAAACCGGCGGCCCGGATATGGCCGCTTTCAAGCGCCGCCTGCAAAGCGTCCAGATCGATCAGCGCGCCGCGCGCCGCGTTGACGACCACGGCCCCCGCAGGCAGGGCCGCCAGTTCGTCCGTGGAAATCATGCCCCGTGTTTCGTCCGTCAGTTCCGCCGCCATGGCCAGGGCGTCGCATTGCGCCAGCATGGCCTTCAGGTCATCGACAGGTTCCACCCCCGCCGCATGGATCAGACGCGCATCCACATAGGGATCATAGGCCAGCACCCGGCAGTTGAAGGCCAGGCGCAGCTTTTTCGCCAGTTCCGAGCCGATATAGCCCAGGCCGACGATGCCGACCGTGCGGCCTTCCAGCTCGTAAACCTGCAGGCCCTGACGTTGCGACCAGGCGCTGCCGTCGCGCGCCGCCGCGTCGCCCCAGGTCAGCTGTTTCAGGCAGGCCAGCAGCATCATGACCGTATGTTCGGCCACGGGCGTGCGCCCGAACCCCAGGTGATTGACCACCAGGATGCCGCGTTCCGTGGCGGCGGGAATGTCGATGTTGTCCGTGCCAAAGCCCGAGGTCGAAATCACGACCAGCCCCGGGGCCGCGTCCATGATATCGGCGGTCACCCGTTCGGGCGTGCGCACCCAAAGGGCATTAGCATTGCCGAGGGCGGCCTTGACCGCGTCCGCGTCGGGGCTGTCGACGACCACGGGCTCGATCCCGTTCTCACGCAAAAGGTCATGGCCGCCCGGATCGTACATCGGGCGCCACAGTACGGCTTTCTTGGACATGTCGGATGGATCCTCCCAAAGGATGTGGTGTTTTCCGTAATGCCCCCCTTGATCGCTATTAAGAGGCCCTGCCGCCCTCATAATCAAGCGGCGGTTTCCCCCAGGCACACTGGAAAGGGCGGATTTTTTACTGCTTATATTTATTGTGCAGTGCACAAAAAATATGTTGACGCCGGCAGAAACATTAGGCATATTAGTTTTGTTGCATCGCAACATGAATATGGCGGTGCCGATGATCGGGCCGCTCTATACAGCCCTTTTCGCCATACTGGGAAACAGGAGATTGAACCATGGCTACCACGAAGAAAACCACCACCACCGACCCTTTCGCCCCCGTGCGTGACACCATTCTTGAAGCGGTGAACACCGCCAAGGCACAGCAGGAAAAAATCGCCGGCGCCACTCAAGCCGAAGCCGATAAAGCCCGCGTTGCCGCCACGGAAGGGTTCGAGCAGGCCGTTGATGCCTACCGCGAGAATTTTGAAGCCGCTGTCGCCGCCACCAAGACTGCCGCGACGAACCTGAGCAAGATCGAAGAGCTGACCCGCACCCAGGCGACGGAAATCGCCGAAGACCGGGTTGCTGCGATCCTGAAGGCGATGTCGGTCACCGATCCGTCCGAGCTGATGAAGCTGCAGGCCGATCTGATCACCGCCGAACAGAAGAAAGCTCAGGCCATGGCCAAGGAAGCCGCCACGATCTACCAGGGCTTTGCCAAGGACCTGTTCGCGCCGATCCAGGCGCAGGTCACCAAGGCCTTCGAGACCGCTTCCAAATTCAAAGCCGTCTAATTTGAGATCACACCAATCCACTTGCTGAAAACTGGCCCCGCGGCAACGCGGGGCCTTTTTTATGGTCGCGAAGAAACCGGAGGGCTTAGCTCCGCGGCAGCTTGTCCGGGTTGCGCACGATAAACACGCCCGTGATCCGCCCCCCCCTATCGACGGCAAAGGACGTGACGGTCGAAATCTCGCCCGCCTCGCGGAAGATAACGCCCGGGTCGCCGTTGACCACGGTCCGCTCAATGGTGAAACCATGCCCATTCTTGTTCCAAATACCGGCCAGGAAGCGGGCGATGTTGTTGGCCCCGTGAATGACATTAAGGGCCGCCGCCGCCTTGCCGCCGCCGTCCGACCACAAGGCCGCATCTTCGGCCAGCAAGGCTTCAATCGGTCCGGCTTCTCCGGATTGCAGGGCGTCCAGGAACCCATCCAACAACTGATCGCGCCGGGCTGCATCGGGGCGCAGACCGCTATGGCGGGGCTTTCCACCCTTGGTGCCTTTGTTCACCCCATTTTTGTCCCCATCATCGGCAAGATGCCGGCGCGCGCGGGACACCATCTGTCGGCAGGCATCGGGTGATTTTTCAAGAATGCGCGAAACCTCGGCGTAGTCGTAGTCGAACACTTCGCGCAGAAGATAGGCGGCGCGTTCCGGCGGGCTCAACCGTTCCAGCAACAGCAGGAACGCCATGGACAGGCTGTCGGCCAGTTCAATCTGTTCGGCGGCATTGGGGCTGTCGTCTACCATGACCAAGGGTTCCGGCAGCCAAGGCCCGACATAGTCCACCCGGGTGCGGTGCGCGGCCCGCAGCATGTCCACGCAGCGCCGCGTGCAGACCGCGGTTAGCCAGGCTTCCGGGACCTCGATGGCGCCATGGTCGGCCGCCTGCCATTTCAGAAAAGTGTCCTGCACCGCGTCGTCCGCATCGGCGCGGGACCCCAGCATGCGGTAGGCCAGGCCCCAAAGGCGGGGCCTGGCATCCTGAAAAACATACAGGGCCGTATCCGAATCAGGCCGCATCGCGCGCCTTCGCTTCCTGATATCCGCCGTGAGCCGCGATCTGCAGCCGGTTCCACACATTGATCATGGTGATGATCGAGGTCAGTTGCGCGATCTCCTGGGCAGAATAGTACTGCGTCAGGTCCGCGTGCAGGGCCTCCAGACCCGCCGGGTCATCCAACCGCGTCAGGGCTTCGGTCCAGGCGAAAGCGGCCCGTTCGGCGGGGGAATAATCGGCGACTTCGCGCCATACGGCGATACGGTCGATGCGGGCATTGGTCTCACCGTCTTCGCGTGCTTCCGTCGTATGCATGATGACGCAAAATCCGCAGCCGTTGATTTGCGATGCCCGCAAGCGGACAAGATGGCCGAGCATCTTATCGAAGCCCTTGAAGGAGCCCGATTCCTCGATTTCCTGAAATCCCTGTAACACGTCGAAAGCATGCTGATGCAGTTTGATTCGATCATGATTGGTCATTGCTGATCTCCTGTATGGGTGATGGGAAAGTCTGTAATCGTGACGATCCAGCCCATGTGTTTGTGACAGGGTCAGACAGAACACTTGTTATTCGGCCATTTCTGCGTTGAACAGGCCCCGATTTGCGCCGTATCCTAGGTCTTAGAATAAACCGCGCAGGGAAAGCGGCCAAACAAGGGGGAAGTGACGATGGGTCGAAGCGATCCAACAAAGGCGCCGCATGGGCTGGCGGGTATCCCCTTGCTGGGCTGCCTGTCGCCGGGCGAAATCGGCAGCCTGGAAAAACAATGCCGTTGGCATGATTTCGGGGCCGGCGAGAAGATCATCGAACGGGGCGAGGAATATTCCAGCGTCTATTTCCTGATCCAAGGCACCGCCCATGTTTTGAACTATTCGGAATCCGGGCGCGCCGTGTCCTATGCCGCCCTGAAAAACGGCGACGTGTTCGGCGAACTGGCGGCCATCGACGGCCTGCCGCGATCGGCCTGGGTCTGCACCATTTCGCCCTGCACCGTGGGCGCCGTGCCCGGTCCGGCATTCCTTGACCTTGTGACCGGTAACCGCGACATGGCCATGGCGCTGTTGAAGCGCATGGCGGCGGTCATTCGCCTGTCCGACGAACGCATCGCCGATGTCAGCCTTCTGGGTGCCGAACAGCGGGTCTGCATGGAATTGATCCGCATGGCCGAACCGGACCCGGAAGACCCCAATCGCTTTGTCGTGTTCCCCGTACCGACGCAAACCAACTTCGCCAACATGATCGGGGCGTCGCGCGAAACCGTGTCCCGCATCATGGGCCGCCTGCGCGAAGAAGACATCGTCGTGCGCACGGGCAAGGGCCTGACCATCCCCAATCGCGCCCGCCTGGAACAACGGGCGTTGATGTAGCGCCTTTCAGCCGCTCACCCACCGATGGCGGCAAGGTTCGACGCCGCGGCGGCTGGCCCGAATTCATCCCGCTCTCCCATAAGGGCCCGCAGGTGTGATGTTCGGCGTTCCAGAAACTGCCACAGCCGCGCTTCATAATCACCCGTGACCGCCGTTACGACGGACGGGCGCTCCGCAAGCGCCCGGCGCCATTCGGCTACCTTCGGTTTGCCGTGTAGAATCCTGAAATCGCCGATTTGATCGAACACATCGAAATACCGGAACACCGGCGCAAAGGCCGCATCGACAAGGCTGAATTCGTTGCCGGCGAAGTAAGGCCCATCACCGACCGCTTCTTCCATGCGCATGAATTTGTCATCCAATGTGCGTTGTTTGGCCGCGAACACGGTCGCATCAGGCGTTGTCTCGATCGCATAGATATCCCCCAGGATTGACGAGCCGAATTCGACCCAGGCCCGGTGGCGCGCCCGATCAAACGCCCCGTCCGGGTGCAGAACCCGCCCGGGTTGCGTTTCCTCGATGAATTCACAGATCACGCTGCTTTCAAACAGAACGGCCTTGTCCCGTCCCGGCTGCTCGATGAGCAACAAGGGGACCTTGCCCAAAGGCGAAACCTCGTTGAACCAATCCGGTTTCTGATCGAGATCAATATAGATGCGGTCGAATGCCACCCCCTTTTCCTTGAGCGCGATGACCGCCCGCTGGACATAGGGACAGAGGAAATGACTGACGAGAGTGAGCTTGGCCATGATGCATGGGCCTCCGGGAAATAAACATGCGATTGCATGGAAATATATGCATACGCATCTAAATGTCAAGTTGGATGCATCCGCATGGAAATGTAAGATGGCGCCATGATCAAAAAACCAAGCACCGCCATTGTCGAGGCATGGGTCGCCTTGAACAGGGCACAGCAAGCCGCCTTGCTGAAGATCGAACGGGCGTTCCGCGACGCGGGACTGCCCCCCCTTTCCTGGTACGACGTGCTTTGGGAACTTGAGAAAACGGATAAAGAAAGCCTGCGCCCGATCGAGATCGAACGCCGGGTGCTGATCACGCAATCAAATATTTCCCGGCTGATCGACAAACTGGAAACCCGAGGCTACGTCAAACGGCAAGCCTGCCCCGACGACGGACGCGGTCAATACATCATGATTACGACAGCCGGCCGTGACATCCGAAAACGCATGTGGCCGGTCTATGCCGGCGCGATTTCCGATGCCGTGGGCCAGCACCTTTCTGAAAAGGAAGCCACGGAATTGGCCACCTTGCTGTCGCGCCTGAACAACGGGTCTTGATCCAGGCGGCGGTTGCCCGGCCGCTTCGAAAATCAATCGGTCCCAGGACTCCCTGCCGCCGGCTGAACGATCATCCGCCACAGATCGGGAAGCCGCGCCCGCACCGATTCCCGGTGGGTGTCGAAGGTGACATGGGCATCCGGCGCGGCACCGGGTCTAAGGCCGATCGACCACAGAGGCGTGATCTCGTTCGGCACGAAGGAATAGCGCACGTCGATGACACGTTCGGAGCGGGCCGGGTCGCGCGCCACGTAACCGTCACTGTGCCGCGTGAACCGCGCGATGTCGCGGGCCTGCTGTGTATCCGTCCGCAGCCAAGGAAAATCCCGCGCCGTATCAAGCCGCGGAACGGACGTGCCCGGCATGACCTTGGGGCCAATGCCGGCGCGCACCGCATCCACGTGGAAGCGGTCGGTGGTCTCGTAGATCACCTTCCACACCAGGATATTGGCGAAGCTGGGTTTGACCTCTAACCGCAGCGGCGCGTGCCCCCGGTCCGCCGCAAGGGCATGCCCCATGGCCAGGGCATTGCGGTGCTGAACAGCACCCAAAGCCAGATAAACCACGACCCAGACAAGGGCGGCCCGGCCCCAGGTGCCGTTTCGCCGATATATGCCTAAGGCTGCCAACGCCAGGACCGGCAGCGTGAACAGGGGATCGACGATGGAGATGATACTCCAGGAAAAGCGTTCGTCGCTGAACGGCCACAGCAGCACGGTCCCGTAGGACGTCGCCGTGTCGAGCAGCCCGTGGGTTGCGTATCCCATGGAACAGAACATCCAGGTTTGCAGGAACGCAAGGCCATGCCAGCGCCGGAACGGCCGGTGCAGAAGAAGGGCCGCGATCAGCCCGCCCAGGGGGATGAAGATCAGGGAATGGGTGAACTGGCGGTGGTATTCCAGGAACAGCAGAGCGTCGGTCTGGGAGCGGATCAGAACATCCAGATCCGCCATCATCCCGGCAACGAAGCCGAGCCCGCCGGCCACGGCAGCCTGTGTGCGGCGGCGCGTGGCAAGCGGAAGGGCCGCGCCCAAAGCGCCCTGGCTCAGCGGGTCCATGGTCGGTCAGCCGTCCTGTGGTCCGGTCTGATCGAGGCAGCCCTTAAGCGCCTGGAACGGCAGCAGCACGCAATCGTGGCGATGCTTAAGACCATGCACCGGTGTGAAGGCGTTCAGGCCTTCCCATCTGCCCGTGGCCGCCGTGCCCGATGTCATCAGGGCCTGGGCCTGCTGGATGCCGTCTTCCATTTCCTGCCGGCTGAGGCCGGGTGCGGCCTGTTTGATCAGCGCCGCTGCCGCCTGCACCAAAAGACAGCCGCGCACCTTGCCACCCATGTCTTTTACCCCGGCACCGTCCAGTGCGAGTTCGACCGAGACCCTGTCCCCGCACAGAAAATTATCGGCATCGTGGCGGCAATCCGCCTGTTCGACAGGACCGATCGCATCGGCCTGCGCCGCCAGGGATTTGATTGCTGCATCGTAAAGGGCATCGGCGCCGCTCATAACAGGACCTCCAGGGCATGATCCAGAGCATCGGCGAAGGCATTGATATCCGCCTGCTCCGTATAAATCGCCAGACTTGCCCGGGTCGTCGCATCCACGCCGAACCGATCCATCAGTGGTTGTGCGCAATGATGGCCGCCGCGCAAGGCGACGTTGCGCGCCCCCATAAGCTCGCACAGGTCATGGGGGTGTGCTCCCTTCACGACAAAGGACAGAATGGGCAGGCGCCGGCCGTTATCGCCGGGCCCGATCACGGTGATCCGGTCATGTTTGGCAAGCCGTTCCATCAGCATGCCGGTCAGCACCTGTTCCTGCGTGCGGATTTCCTGCCAGTCCTGTCCATACAGAAAATCCGCCGCGGCCCCCAATCCGATGGCCTGGGTCACGGGCGGCGTGCCCGCTTCGAAGCGGTGGGGCGGCGGTGCGTACAGGGTTTCGTCGAACGTGACGCGCTGGATCATTTCGCCGCCGCCCATGAAGGGCGCCATGCCGTCCAGAACCCCGGCCCGCGCCCAAAGAGCACCGACCCCGGTCGGCCCGAACATCTTATGCCCGGTGATGACATAGAAATCGCAACCCAGGGCCGAAACGTCGAGCGGCCCATGCGGTGCCATCTGCGCACCGTCGACCAGAACCCGGACATCCGGCGCCAGCCCCTTGGCCCGTTCGACCAAAGCATGCACATCGGTCACCGCCCCGGTCACGTTGGAGGCATGGGTCACGGCAATCAGGCGGGTTCGCGGTGTGATCAATTCATCCAGGGCGTCGATCATGGGATAACCCGCATCGTCCACGGGCAGCACCTTCAGCGCCACGCCTTGCCGGTCCCGCAGCATCTGCCAGGGAACGATATTGGCGTGATGTTCACCTTCGCCGATGATGATTTCGTCACCGGCGGCCAGCCCGGCACCCATGCCATGGGCCACCAGATTGATCGCCGCCGTGGCGTTCGACGTGAAGATCAGCCCGGTCGCGTCCGTTGCCCCCAGATACCGCACGACCGAGGCCCGCGCCGCATCGAAAGCTTCGGTCGCGTTGATCGCCAGCGGATAGATGCCGCGTTTGACGTTGGATCGCCCCCCGGTTTCGAACACCGCCATGCGCGACAGAACCGGGCCGGCGATCTGCGTCGTCGCCGCGTTGTCCAGATAGGTTCCGGCCAGACCCGAAACCACGGACGGAAACTGATCGCGCAGCGAAGACATGGGGGCGTGCTATTCCGGGGCCTGGCGCATCCGGCCGATGATCTGGCCAAGGATGCTGACGGCGATTTCGGCGGGCGATTGCGCACCGATGCGAAGGCCGATGGGCCCGTGGATCCGGGCGATGGCATCGGCGTCGAACCCGGCGCCGGTCAAACGGTCGATCCGCTTGGCCATGGTCCGCGTGCTGCCGAGTGCCCCGATATAAAACGCCTGCGACTGCAGCGCCTTTTCCAGGGCCGGATCGTCCAGCTTGGGGTCGTGGGTCAGGGTCACGATCGCCGTACGCAGATCGGGTTTCAGTTCGTCCAGAGCTTCATCGGGCCAGTCCGTGCGCACATCGACACCGGGGAACCGTGCGTCCGATGCAAAAGCCCGGCGCGGATCGACCACCGTGACCTGAAACCCGGCCAGGGACGCCATGGGCACCAGGGCCTGGGCGATATGCACCGCCCCCACCACGATCAGGCGCCGGGGCGGGGCCACGACCTCGATGAACCAGTCGCCATCATCATCGGAATAGGCGCGCGACCGGTCATCCCGCAAGGCCCCCCGCGCCGCCTCGGCCACGGCATCGGGAAGGCCGCCCGACCCCAGAAGGACCGTCTTGCCGTCGGCAAGGTCGGTGACCAGGGCCGCCGTCTCGCCCGAAGCCAGCCCCGCCCGCGCCTGTTCGTAAAGCGGGGCCGAAGGGGCGAAATCCCGGACCAGAACCTTGACCGACCCGCCGCAGGCAAGGCCCACGTCCCAGGCCTGTTCGTCGGATACGCCGAATTCCAGGACCTTGGCCGGCGATCCGTTCAGAACGTCCAATGCTTCCTTGACCACGGCCCCTTCGATGCAGCCGCCGGAAACGGACCCTGTCATTTCACCGTCGGCGCTGACGCCCAGGTGGCTGCCGGGCGGGCGCGGAGACGACCCCCAGGTCTTGACCACCGTCGCCAAGGCGACGGGCTTCCCCGCCCCCGCCCAGGAAAAGGCGGCATCGAAAACGTCATCTGCGGGAACCACGTGATCTGCCGGAAGGGACATGGTCTTGTCTTGCCTGGCCTGTAAGGAAATCAGTTCGCGGTCGACAGGAAATAGGCCGCCGCCGCGACCGCGGCTGCGATCACGACGATCCACACACCCCGGCCCATCCCCGCCGATTTGGCCGGGGGGGCTTCGGATGCCGCCTCCACCGCAGGGGCTGCGGCCGGGGCGGTATCGGCACCGGCCTCGCCGCCGGCTTTCTCCACAACCAGCTTTTCGAAGGATTCAAAGAATTCACCGGCCAGTTTCTTGGACGTGCCTTCGATCAGGCGCCCGCCCAGCTGCGCCAGCTTGCCGCCGACATCGGCCTTGACCTCATAGGTCATCAGGGTGCCGTCGCCGTCTTCGGCCAGATTGATCACCGCACCGCCCTTGGCGAACCCGGCGGCACCGCCCTTGCCTTCGCCCGAAATGGTGTAGCTTTCCGGCGGGTTGAGATCCGACAGCGTGACCTGTCCCTTGAATTTCGCGCGCACGGGGCCGACCTTGGCCGTGACCGTGGCGGCGAATTCCGTATCGGAAACCATTTCCAGGCTTTCGCAGCCGGGAATGGCCTGGGCCAGAATGTCCGGATCGTTCAGGGCCGCGAAGACGGCTTCCCTGGGGGCGGCGATACGGCGTTGGTCCTTCAAATCCATGGGTCGTTCAAGTCCTTCTTGATTTCACGTTAGGCTGAGTTTCAGGTTGGGCCTTTATAGACCCGATATGTTCCAAATGTCATGTCGGCAGATTTCAAGACGTCAGATCGGCGGGCGCGTCCACATCCATATGGATGGCGTCGGTGCCGACGTCCACCCCCAGAATGGTTTCGCGATGCCGGGACAGCAGCGGTTTGGCACCGACATCGCCGGACAATTCCGAAAATTCACCGAACAGGCCACGCGGCCACAGCACCGGGTTTCCCCACCGACCGTCATAACGCGGCTGGCAGATAACGCCCCCCCCGGCCCCTTGAAAGGCATCGATCAGGGCGTCGATCACACCCGCCGACACGCCCGGCATGTCGCCCAGAAGGATCACCGCCCCCGCCGCATCGGCAGACACGGCCGCGATCCCGGCCTTGACCGACGATGCCAGACCCGATGCGTAATCGGGATTGGCGACGGTGCGGATATCCAGGCCCGCCAACACCGTTTCGACCGCATCGGCATCATGCCCCGTCACGGCCAGAACGTCTGCGGCCTTGGACGCAAGGGCCGCTTCCGCCGCGTGGCGGACCAACCGCTTGCCCTGATAATCGGCCGTCAGCTTGTTGACCGGGGCCATGCGCGTCGACCGGCCCGCCGCCAAAATGACGGCACAGACCTTCACCGGGGCCGGGGTGGAATTTTTTTGTTCCATGTCTTGCATCTGTAACCGTTAGCGGGTTTTCCTGCCGGGGGAGTCCTGTTATATGGTTTGTATACAATTTTTGCAGGCGCGTTGACGCCTTTCATCACAAAAACATCCAGAAAAAACCCCGATAAAGGGTTAGAGGGAACGATGGTAGATATATCCCTGACCGTAAATGGCGAGCAGGTGTCGAAGTCCGTTGAAGGACGGACACTGCTGGTCGAATTCATCCGCGAAACCCTGAATCTGACAGGCACCCACATCGGCTGCGACACCAGCCAATGCGGCGCCTGCACCGTGCACCTGAACGGCCAGGCCGTGAAAAGCTGCACCATGTTGGCAGCCCAGGCCGACGGCGCCGAGATCACGACCATCGAAGGTCTGGCCCCCGAGGACGACATGAACCCCATGCAACAGGCGTTCAAGGACCATCACGGTCTGCAATGCGGGTTCTGCACGCCCGGCATGGTGATGCGGGCCATGGCGCTGGTGGGCGAGAATCCAAACCCGACCGAGGCCGAGGTCCGCCACGGCCTGGAAGGCAACATCTGCCGCTGCACGGGCTATCAGAACATCGTCGCCGCCGTCCTGGACGGCGCCAAGGCGCTGCGCGGCTAGGGGGACGAAATCATGGAAAACTTCAATTTCACCCGCCCCGCCACCGTCGCCGACGCCACGGGCAGCCATGCCGATGCCGACGACGCCATGTACATGGCCGGCGGGCAGACCCTGATCCCGGTCCTGAAACAGGGCCTGGCCATGCCGACCGACGTGGTCGAACTGGGGGCCGTCGACGGCCTTTCCGGCATCGACGCATCCGGCGGCTTCGTGACCATCGGCGCCATGACACGGCATGCCGAGGTCGCGGCATCGGACGCAGTCAAGGGTGCGATCCCGGCCCTGGCCAAGTTGGCCGGCAGCATCGGCGATCCGCAGGTTCGCAACCGGGGCACCCTCGGCGGATCGCTCGCCAATAACGACCCGTCGGCGGATTATCCCTCGGCCGTTCTGGCCCTGGGGGCAACAGTGATCACCGATCAGCGGGAAATTGCCGCGGAAGACTATTTCGACGGCATGTTCGCGACCAACCTGGACACGGGCGAACTGATCAAGGCGGTCAAATTCCCCATCCCCGAGAAGGTCGGATACGCCAAATTCCCCAACCCGGCATCGCGTTATGCCCTGGTCGGCGTGTTCGTCGCCAAAACGGCGGATGGCGTGCGCGTCGCCGTGACCGGCGCCGGGCAGGACGGGGTGTTCCGTTCGACCGTTTTGGAAGATGCCCTGAACCGGGATTTCCGGACCGCTCACCTGCGCGACATCACCATCCCGGAAGACGACCTGATGACGGATATGCACGCCGCCGCCGATTACCGCGCACACCTGATCGGCGTCATGGCCGCCCGCGCGGTCAAGATGGCCAACGGCTGAAGGGGAGCAAGAAAATGAGCAACGTAAAGATCGGCCAATCCATCAAGCGGTTCGAAGACCAGCGTTTCCTGACCGGGCGCGGCCGCTATGTGGACGACATCAACCTGGAAAACCAGACCCGCGGCGTGGTCGTGCGATCGCCCTATGCCCACGCCACCATCAAATCCATCGACACCTCCATGGCGATGGATATGGACGGCGTGCTTCTGGTCGTCACCCGCGACGACTGGCAGCGCGAAGGCTTCAAGCCCATCCCCACCAATTCCGGGGTGAAGGAAAACAAGGACGGCACGCCGCTGAAACAGTCGGACCGTCATTGCCTGGCCATCGACCGCGTGCGCTACGTGGGTGAACCGGTGGCCCTGGTCGTGGCCGAAACCCTGGCCCAGGCAGAGGCGGCGGCGGAAGCCGTCGAGGTCGATTACGACGAACTGCCCGCCGTGGTCGACCCGATCAAGGCGTTGCAGCCGGGCGCCCCTCAGTTGTGGGACGACATCCCGAACAACCTGTGCCTGGATTTCGAACTGGGCGACAAGGACGGCACGGACAAGGCCTTTGCCGAGGCCGACCACGTGGTCAGCCTGGACGTGGTCAACAACCGGGTCACCGCCGTGCCGATCGAAACGCGCGGCTGTGTCGCGGTCTATGACGCATCGGCGGATCATTACACGCTCTACAACGCGACCCAGAACGCCCATGCCAACCGCGACACCTTCGCCAACGTTCTGAACATCGACAAAAGCAAGCTCGACCAGATCGCCCCGGACGTGGGCGGCGGCTTCGGCGCCAAGAATTCGGGCTATCCCGAACCGCCCTTGTGCCTCTATGCCGCCAAGCGCCTGGGCCGGCCCGTCAAATGGATCAATTCGCGTTCGGAAAGCTTCCTGTCCGACACCCATGGCCGCGGCCAGTTGTCGCGCGTCGAACTGGCGCTGAAATCCGACGGCACGTTTCTGGCGTTGCGCACCACCACCATCGGCGGCATCGGCGCCTATGCCTGGACGGTGGGTCCCTTCACCCCCACGGGCGGCTCGGCCCGCACCCAGGGCGGGCCCTATCATTTCCCGACCATGTACTATTCGGGCAAGGCCGTGTTCATCAACACCGCCCCCATGGACCCTTACCGGGGCGCGGGCCGTCCGGAAGCGACCTTCCAGACGGAACGCATCGTCGAATACGCGGCACGCAAGCTGGGCATGGACCCGATCGAATTGCGGCGCAAAAACCTGATGCCGCCCGCCATGCTGCCCCATAAGACCCCCATGGGCCTGGACGTGGACTCGGGCGATTTCCCGCTTCTGTTCGACATGACCATGGAGATGGCCAATAAGGCGGACTTAGGGGCCCTGAAAGCCAAGGCCGAAGCCGCCGGCAAAAAATACGGCTTCGCCATCGCACCCTATCTGGAATGCACGGGCGGCGGTCCCAAGGAACACGCCGGCGTGACCTTCAACAAGGACGGTTCCATCGAACTGGCCGTGGGCACCTCGTCCACGGGCATGGGTCACGAGACTTCCCATGCGCAGATCCTGGCCGCCAACCTGGGCGTCGATGTGGAACGCATCACCTTCCGCCAGTCCGACACCACGGCCACACCGCTGGGCGGCGGGCACGGGGGGTCGCGCGGCATGGAAGTCGGCGGCAACGCCGTTCTGCAGGCCGCCCAGGAAATCGTCGAGATGGCCAAGCCCATCGCGGCGCGGCTGCTGCAATCGGAAACGGACGAGGTCGAATTCGAAGACGGCCAGTTCAAGGCCGGCGCATCGTCCGTTTCCATGAACGACGTTATCGAGGCCTCGCAGGATGCCGACAAACGGCCCGACGGCATGGACGAAGGCTGCCTGGATCATTCGTCCGTGTTCGAGCGGGGCGTGATTTCCATCCCCAACGGCGTGCACGCCTGCGCCGTGGCGGTCGATGCCGACACGGGCATGGTCGAATTCCTGGGCTATTGGGTGATGGACGACTTCGGCACCATCATCAACCCCATGCTGGCCGACGGCCAGGTCATGGGCGGCATCGCCCAGGGCATCGGCCAGGCCTTTCTGGAAGACATCGTGTATGACCCGGACACGGGCCAGCTGGTGACCGGATCGTTGATGGATTACGGCCTGCCCCATGCCGACGAAATCCCCAATATGGAAATCGGCTATTACGAAGGGGCACCCACCAAAAAGAACCCCTTGGGCGTCAAAGGGGCCGGTGAAGCCGGCTGCGTCGGCGCCTGCCCGGCCGTGGTCAATGCGGTGCTGGATGCGCTGAAAGACTATGGTGTGACCCATATCGACATGCCGCTGACGCCGCAGAAGGTATGGAAGGCCATCCGCGACAAAGGGGCCCATGATCCCAAGGGATTGCTGGGCGACGCGGCCTGATACCTTACTTCGATCAATGACCGGGCCGCCCCGCACGGCGGCCCGGTGCTAAACTTTGCCCAATTGAAAGACCGGCCATGAAGATCACCAATGTCACCCCCAAGCTGATCAGCAAATATCTGTTCGTCGAAATCGAAACCGATGCCGGTATCACCGGCCTGGGCGAATGCGGCAGCTGGGGCCAATTGGAAGCCGCCCAGACGGCGGTCGAGAAATTCGCCGACTATCTGGTTGGCAAGGACCCGGGACCGATCGAGCACCATTGGAACGTCATGCATCGGTTCAGCCATTTCCGAGGGGCGGCCATCTGCGGCGCGATTTCCGCCATCGACATCGCGCTTTGGGACATCAAGGGCCAGGCCCTGGACCAGCCGATCCATGCGCTTTTGGGCGGGCCGACCCGCACCAAGGCCCGCGTCTACGGCCATGTGAAGGCGGAAACCAAGAACGAGATGGTCGCCAACTGCAAGAAGATGCAGGAACTGGGCTTCACCGCCATCGGCCATTTCAACCCGTTCCTGGATGAAGACCGCGACAAGCCCTATTACAAAAGCCACGCGCGCAAGATCGACGACGCCGTCGCCGTCGTCGCGGCGGTACGCGACGCCTGCGGCCCGGACCTGGACCTGTGCATCGAAATCCACCGCCGCCTGACCCCGGCCGAGGCCGTGGTGTTCGCCCAGGAACTGGCGCCCCTGCGCCCCATGTTCTACGAAGACCCCATCCGCCCCGACAGCCACGACGCCATGGCGCGGGTCAAGGACCGCATCAGCATCCCCTTGGCGACGGGCGAGCGGTTCAATTCGATCTATGATTTCCAGGCCCTGTTGACCCGCGAAGGCGTCGACTACGTGCGCATTTCCGCCTGCCTGTGCGGAGGCATCACCGGGGCGCGCAAGATCGCAGCCCTGGCCGAGGCCCATGACGTGCAGGTCATCCCCCACAATCCCCTGTCGCCCGTATGCCTGTTTGCGGAACTGCAGCTGGACGCCGCCATCCCCAACTTCGCCATTCAGGAATATCCCACGGTCGGCGTGGGGTTCGAGGATAAGGGCACGTCCAACGAGCCGGGCACGGAACTGGCCGACAAGGGCGTGGTGACCAACGTGCCGGTGTTCAAGGACGGCTTCGTCGACATCCCGACCGCGCCGGGCCTGGGCGTGAAGCTGGCCCCCGGGGCGGCGGAAAACTTCCCGCCGTTCCCGCGCAAGGTGCGCATGCGCCCCCATGCGGACGGTTTTATCGTCGATCAGTAAAGACGACGGCGCCATTTCCAAGCGCGTGATTTAGCGACCGTATCGTGGATTCGAATGGCGCCCGCACCTTATACATGGTAACATTCTAATTAACGGCTGAATGAGGGATTTTTCACGCGCGCTGATCGCGGAAACATCCAGGCAGCACCGTCCAAAATTGCAATCAAGCAGCGACTATCGCCGTAGGCCGATCTGCTGACCGCGTTCCAGATTTGGAGCGCGGGGTTTTCTATGCGGCTTTCTTAGGTTTTCAAAGGAGAACCGACATGCCCACACGTAACCTATCCCCCCTGAAGCTGCTTACCCTCCCCTTTGCCGGTGCCGCGGTAACGTTGGCCCTGGCCGTATCCTCACCGACCCAGGCGGCGGAGGAAATCCGGTCCGAAAACGAGTGTGTCCGTGTGATGGTCGATACGGCACAAGCCATTGACGAAAATCCGTCATTGGACGGTCAGGCGGAAAAGATCCTGCTTGAAGTCATGGAATTGGCGAAACAGCGCTGCAAGGAAGGACAATTCGATAACGCCAAGGATCTTCTGGAACTGGCCCGCGGGATGGTCGCATCCGAATAGTCCGGTTCCTTCATCCAGGGCTAAACCATCGACCGCCGCATCGAGAAACCGGTGCGGCGGTTTTTCTATGGCCGCACGCATCCGGAAACGGGCATTAAACCGGGTTCATTTTGCCTTGGCTTCGTTTTCCGCGGCCAATCGCAGCGCTTTCAGTTTTTCGGTTTTTTCCTGCGCCTTTTCCGTTCTCAGCTCTTTTTCGCTGATCAGCTTATTGTCCTTATTCTTAGGCGGCTTACGGTCTTTAAAATCGCTTTGATCACCCCGCTCGATCGCTGCGAACATTTTGTCATCGGCATTATTCGGCCGTGTTGATCCCGATCCCATTTCGCCACTTCTCCGCTCTACATTACCTACTAAATTAAAATGCCGTTTCTACCTTACCCGTAAACCAGCCTTTAGAAACTTCAAATGGGTGAACGGGTGCGAGAAAAGAGCCCGACAGGGGCTCTCCCCGCCCGCTTACAACACCTTGCCTTCGAACGGATGCCAGGCGTCCTTGTGTTCGATCTCGACCACCCAGATGTCCGGATCGCGCTTGAGGGTACGCTGGATGTAGTCGTCGGCTTCGGCCTCGGGCACGGTTTCGCCCTTGAAGGCGGCCAGCCAGCCGAGTTGGCCGTCGATGTCCGTGGCCTGGCTAAGCAGCTTGCAGGTGCCGTCCAGGCGGTTGAGCTTGAGAATCAGGCTGCCCGCCCGGTCATCGCCCCGGCGCACCACCATGGCGGGCACGCCTTCGGCATTGCAGCGCCGCACATGGGCCATGATCCACACATCTGATGTCAGCCGGTCGTTGACCATTTAGCGTTTCCTGCCTCGATTACGGTTGATACTATCCGCCCCACGTTGGGAATGGGAGAGCGACCATGGCCGGCCCGGCCATCAAACTGCAAAACGTCACCAAAAACTTCGGCGCCAACCACGTATTACGCGGGATCGATCTGGACATTCCGGCGGGCGGCTCGATCGTGGTGATCGGCCCGTCCGGCACCGGCAAGACGGTTCTGCTGAAAACGCTGATCGGGGTCTATGCACCCGACGGCGGCAGCCTGACCGTCGACGGCACGGAAGTCATCGGCCTGGACGGGGCGGCGCGCCGCGCCCTTTACCGCCGGTTCGGCATGCTGTTTCAGAAATCGGGCCTGTTCGACAGCCTGCCAGTTTGGGAAAACGTCGCCTTTCGCCTGTTGCAGCAGGACGGCATGCGCCGCAAGGACGCCCGCGACCGCGCCATCGAGAAATTGGGCCTGGTCGGCCTGGCCCCCGGCGAGGCGGATTTGTTCCCGTCGGAACTTTCCGGCGGCATGCAGAAACGTGTGGGCATCGCCCGCGCCATGGCGGCCGACCCGGATGTATTGCTGTTGGACGAACCCACGGCGGGCCTGGACCCGATCATGTCCAACATCATCAACGACCTGATTTTGGAAGTCATGGGAAAGACCGGGGCTACGGTGGTTTCCGTCAATTCCGACATGCGGGGGGCGGCCCGCACGGCCCAGACGGCGGCCATGATCTATGACGGAGGCATCATCTGGACCGGCCCCACGGCGGACATGCGCGACAGCGGCAACGAATACGTCGATCAGTTCGTCAACAGCCGCGCCGAAGGCCCCATCCCCACCATCGTCGACCCGGCAGCGGCATAATCAGGAAAAACCACAGAGACAGTGAGACGATGAGAGAGGTAAGGGATGGCCTTCCACCTGCGCGGGGGTGACACCGTCCATCAGCGGTTCCATCATTCTCACCTGCCGTCACCGAAGCGAAGCTCCGGCTTTGCGTAGACAAACGAAGGCGGAAACCCAGAAACCTTCTTCTCATTGCCTCTGTGTCTCAGTGGTTTTCTTCCCTTATCGCCTTCGGCACGCGCGACGGCTTGGTCAGGATGAACCAGGCGCCGTATCCCATGATCATCGCCGCGATCGCGATCAGATAGGGCGGCACCGGCGAAACGAAGATGATATACAGAAGGCTCGCCGACATGGCCGTGCAGGCAATGACCTTGGCCGAGACCGGAATGACCCGATGGCGTTCCCATTTCTGCAGCGGCGGGCCGAATAATTGATGATGATACAGCCAGTCGTGAAAGCGCTGGCTTGACCGGGCGAAGCACCATAGCGCCAAAAGCATGAACGGGGTGGTCGGCAAAACCGGCAGGATCACACCCAGCACACCCAGCCCGACAAACAGCCAGCCGAGAACGAACAACACGCCTTTCTTGGTGGCCTCGGTCAACGGAGCCCCTTCTGGATAATCTTCATAGACGGCCCATTTTCCCATGAAAACGGCGCTCGGCGAATATTACCAATGGGTTGGATGATTTGCCGCAGCAGTCATATTACTGTTTGATTATTCTAGGTGAACAAATAAATCCGGCGAAGGAGCGGGAACCAAGGGTGGCGTCCCAAGATTCGATTGTCGAAACACAGTTATTATCCGGTCTGGATTATCTTGATCAGGGCATCTTGATTGTCGGCCCTGACCTGATCATTCGTGCGGCGAACAAGGCGCATCAAGACATTTTCGGCTTACCCGACGGTTTCGCCACCACCGGATCCGATATGCGCAAGGTCTATACCTACCTGGCGGATAAGGGAAATTTAGGCCCCGGCGACCCCAAAAAGATTGTTGCGGAACGCCTGAAACGGTTCGAAGACCGAAACTGGGGAGACGACGAACTCCATCTGCCCGATGGCCGTATTATCGAGGTTCGGCGCACGGCCCTGCCCGATGGGGGGATGGTCGCCGTTTCGACCGATGTCACCGAACGCCGCAATGCCGCCGATGCCCTGCGCACCAGCGAACAACGGTTCCGCGATATCGCGGAAATTGCCTCTGACTGGTTTTGGGAAATGGATGCGGACCTTCGGTTCTCGTATTTTTCCGACCGTAATGTGGAAATTCTCGGTTTCGACATGTCGACGATCATCGGCAAAAAGCGCACGGACGTCACACCGGAAAACGTCGACAGCGACAAATGGCAAGCTCATCTGGACGATATGGCCGCCCACCGCCCCTTCAAGGATTTTCGTTACGATATCAACCCGGACGGCCTGCGAACCCGCCATATCTCGATCAGCGGCAAACCCTTTTTCACGCCGGATGGCGTATTTCTGGGCTATCGCGGGGTCGGCCGCGACCTGACACGGGACAATGCCGCGGAAACTGCATTGAAGGAAAATGTCTCGGTCCTGCAAGCGACATTGGACGCAACTGCCGACGGCATTCTGGTGGCAGATCTGGAACGCCGTGCCGTTCAGGCCGTCAACCAGCAGTTCATCGAGATGTTTCAGGTCCCGGATGAACTGATTTCAGAAGGCGACGGGTGGAAGCTGCGTGACTGGATTGCAGAACTGGTCCAGGACCCCACCGCATACCACATGAATGTCGATAAGATCTTCGCCGAACCGGAAAAGGAATTCCGCACCCAATTGGTCATGAAGGACGGCCGCATCATCGACCGGTATACACGGCCGCAATATATGGGCGAGACCATCATCGGGCGCGTCATCAGCTTTCGCGACATCACCGAGCAGTTCCGCACCGCGCAGGAATTACAGTCGCAGAAAACCCTGTTGGAAACCGTGTTCCGCGATGTCCCGGATGCGATGGTGCTGGCCGATGCGGATAGCTGCGTCCGCATGTGCAATCCGGCATTTACCAACGTGTTCGGTTATGAAATTGATGGGGTCATCGGCCGGACCGCTGAATTCCTTTACGAAAATCAGGATGTATACGAGCGCGACGGATGCGCTCGCATTGCCGCCGCCGACGACAACGATCAGGATTCTGAGCCCTATATTGTCCCCTACCGGCGCAAGGACGGTCAGGTCTTTCCGGGTGAGACCATGGGATCTTCCCTTCGCACCGATGACGGTTCGATTATCGGATATGTGGCCGTTATCCGCGATGTCAGCGCACGCATCAAAGCCGACCAGGAACGCCGCGAAGCATTGGAAATGGCCGAAGATGCCAACCGGTCCAAATCCGCGTTTCTGGCCAACGTCAGCCACGACCTGCGCACACCGCTCAACGCGATTTTGGGGTTTTCAGAGATCATCAAACAACAGATTCTGGGCCCCATCGGCCATGAAAAATACATCGAATACGCCGAGGATATCCGCGACAGCGGCGCCTATCTGTTGGATTTGGTGAATGATCTTTTGGATATTTCCACGATCGAAGCCGGACAGCGGACGATCCAGCCAGAGCGTATCGACCTCAATCAATTCATTTATGAATGCATGAAGGCGGCGACCGGCCGTGCCCTGAATGCCGCCCTGGTTACCGAAGACCTGGCCGATGATCTGCCCGCGCTGGTCGCCGATAGGCGCGCCATCAAGCAGGTCATCTTGAACCTGCTGGCAAACGCCCTGAAATTCACGCCGGCAACCGGGCATATTGTTCTGAAGGTTCGTCACGACAAAGAGCGATTCCGGTTCAGCGTCATCGACACGGGCAAGGGCATTGCCAAGGAAAACCTTACCCGCATCTCCGCTGCATTCGAGCGGGGACAAACCAGCGCCTATTCCACGGCCGACGGCACGGGCCTGGGCCTTGCCATCGCACGCTCGCTGATCGAACTGCATGGCGGCGAATTGATCATTGAAAGCGAGGTCGGCAAGGGCACGGTGGTATCCTTCGATATTCCCGGCCTGCCCTGAACCCGCATATTCCTTGGCGTGGCGGTGTTTTTTTGGCAGAACACCCAGCAGCACCCTTACTCTTCAACCGGAGCATTCCCTTATATGACCGAGACCACCCCCCCGGCGGCCCCTGACGGCCATTCCCCAGACGGCCCGGACGCCGACGGCCCGCGCGACTTTATCCGCGACATCATCCGGGACGACCTGGCGGCGGGGCGCCATACGGCCGTGGTCACGCGGTTTCCGCCGGAACCCAACGGCTATCTGCACATCGGTCATGCCAAATCGATCTGCCTGAACTTCGGCGTGGCCGAGGAATTCGGTGGAAAGTGCAACCTGCGCTTCGATGACACCAACCCGGCCAAGGAAGAACAGGAATTCATCGATGCCATCATGGAAGATGTGCGCTGGCTGGGTTTCGACTGGGCCGACAACCTGTTTCATGCCTCGGACTATTTCGAACAGCTCTATCAATGGGCTGAACATCTGATCGAAAACGGTTTGGCCTATGTGGATGAACTGAACGCCGATGAAATCCGCGAATACCGCGGCACCCTGACGGAGCCCGGCACGCCCAGCCCCTGGCGCGACCGGCCCGCGGCCGACAGCCTGGACCAGTTCAAACGCATGCGGGCCGGCGAATTCGCCGACGGTGCCAAGGTCGTGCGCGCCAAGATCGACATGGCCCACGGCAACATGAACATGCGCGATCCGGTGATCTACCGCATCGTGCACAAGCCTCATCCGCGCACGGGCGATACCTGGTGCATCTATCCGACTTATGATTTCGCGCACGGCCAGTCGGATGCACTGGAGCACGTCACCCATTCGCTCTGCACCCTGGAATTCGAAGACCACCGCCCGCTGTACGACTGGTTGGTCGAAAACCTGCCCGTGCCGGCCCGTCCCCGGCAGTACGAATTCGCGCGTCTGAACCTGGCCTATACGGTGCTGTCCAAGCGGCGCCTGACGCAGCTTGTCACCGACGGCCATGTTTCGGGTTGGAGCGATCCCCGCATGCCGACCCTGTCCGGCCTGCGCCGGCGCGGCATCCCGCCGGAAACGATCCGTGATTTCATCGCCCGCCTGGGCATCACCAAACAGGACAGCCAGGTCGAATTTTCTCTTCTGGAACATTGCGTGCGCGAGCACCTGAACAAAACCGCCGAACGGCGCATGGCGGTCCTGCGGCCGCTGAAAGTGGTGATCGAGAACTTCCCCGAAGGGGAGGTCGATAACCTGGAAGCCATCGACAACCCGGAAGACCCGGACGGCGGCAGCCATACCGTGCCCTTCACCCGCGAGATTTATATCGAACAAGACGACTTCATGGAGGACCCGCCCAAGAAGTTCTTCCGTCTGGGTCCGGGCCGCGAGGTGCGCCTGCGCTATGCCTATTTCATCACCTGCACGGACGTCATCAAGGACGCCGACGGCAACATCACCGAGTTGCGCGCGATCTACGATCCGGAAACCCGCGGCGGCGACGCCCCCGACGGGCGCAAGGTCAAGGGCACCATGCATTGGGTTTCCGCCGACCATGCGGTGCAGGCCGAAGTGCGCCTGTACGACCACCTGTTCCGCGAGGAAGCCCCCGGGACCGGCGGCCGCGATTACTTGGAAGACCTGAACCCCAATTCCCTGGAAGTGATCGACAACGCCATGCTGGAGCCGTCGTTGAAGGATTGGCCCCAAGGCAAGACATTGCAGTTCGAACGCCTGGGCTATTTCTGCGCCGACCGGGACGGGACGGCCGACCGTCCCGTGTTCAACCGCACCATGACGCTGCGCGACACCTGGGCCAAGGTGAAGAAGCAGGGCGGCAACTAGAACAACCGGAAAGACAGCGATATGAAACGCAAAGCCTATTGGTATTTCGATTACATCTCACCCTATGCCTATCTGCAGTTTCATCAGATGGACCGCTTTCGCGAACATCTGGATATCTCGCTTGAACCCGTGCTGTTCGCGGGCCTGCTCAACGCCTGGGGCCAATTGGGCCCGGCGGAGATTCCGCAGAAGCGCCTGGCGACCTATAAATTCTGCACCTGGCAGGCTGGGCGCATGGGCCTGCCTTTCAAGACCCCGCCGACCCATCCCTACAATCCCCTGCCGACCCTGCGCCTGACCCTGGCGCGCGGATCGCAGGCCGAAGACATCGAAAAAATCTTCGATGCCATCTGGGGCCGCGGCCTGGACATTGCCGATGAAAGCGTGTTCGAGGAACTGAAGGCTTCGTTGGGACCCGCGCCGAATAAGGAACTGGACGCCCCCGCCGCCAAACAGGCCCTGCAGGACAGCACGGACAGTGCCGTCGCCAAGGGGGTATACGGCGTGCCGACCTTCGCCGTCGATGACGGTAAAGGCGGCTGGCAATTGTTCTGGGGTTTCGATGCCGGGGACTGGATGCTCGACTGGATCGACAATCCGGACATGTTCGACCGGCCCGAAATGCAGGCCGCCGACGACTGTCAGGTCGGGGCCGTGCGCCGGCGTCCCTGACCCTTCACAGATGAAAGGGCCTTATGCGGCGTCTTCCGCCGCCTCGGCCCGGGCACTTTCACGCCACGCCGCCATCAGCAGGATCACCATCGTGATCAGGGCGATGGAAACCTTCATCAGAACGACTTCCTCGGTCACCGACATGCCTTCAAGGCGGAACAGACCGAACCCGACGAAGGTTGCCACGACCTCGAACACGCCCGCGCCGAACGCGCCAATGATGGTCCAGAACAAAGTGACCTTTTGCGCCACCCAGGCCAGTGCGATCAGCAGCAAATACGGCACGAACAACCAAAAGTCCCAGCCTTCCGGCAGGCCGAAATAAAGACCGGCCCCAACGGCAATCAGCCCTCCGGCGACCACCGGCATGCCCGTCAGGGTTCGCGGCATCGCTGCTTTGCTACGCGCACCCTCGGCCGGCACCAAGAAGGCCAGCAGGATCGGCAGCACCAGAACCAACCCGAACAGGTCCCCCGTGAACCACACCACGAAAGCCCGCATGAACGTGGCACTCTGCAGGATATAGGTGATGGTGGCGGCGCCGATCAGGCCGCTGATGACCGAGGCACAGGTCGATGCGATCAAGGCAAAGGGAATGAACCGATGCAGGTTGGAAAATCGCAGATCCCCCCGCCATGCAGACCGAAATACCGCCGCCACAACGGCGCATTCAACCAGATTGGCAAGACAGAATCCGGCCAGGACTGAGGGTGGCAGACTGCCGCCGGGCACGCGCGCTGCCAGATAGGCAACCGCCACGGCAATAAGCGTCATGGGCCAGAACCGGCGCGGCATGAAAATAAGAACGGCCGCCGCGATGGCATTGGACGGCCAGAAAAACGCGATCTTCTCTGTCGGATTGACAAAGTTTATCGCCAATATGACACCAAGATAATAGAGCCCCCCCGTAATCAGCGCCGCCAACCCTGCGTTCCGTGCATTACCAGACTCTAATAAAGTAATTATTTTCAATGCTTTCCCCCGTGACATGCGGTCATCATCCGGTAATTTCCGCAGGATTCATGCCGAGTCATAAGCAATAATCATACCGAACAAGGGTTTAGCTCTTTCCACCATATGGATTTCGCGTTAAGCCAGATGTACCGAGAATTCATAAGAAAGGAAACTCCATGCGCCGCCTACCCGCCGTCACCCAGGACAAGATGACCCCCGAACAAACCGACCTGTTCGGCAAGATCACATCGGGCCCCCGCTCCGCCAACCGCTCTTTGGAGGATTTCCTTGACGGCGACGGCGGCCTGCGCGGCCCGTTCAACGCCCTGTTGTACGCCCCGGCCCTGGGGGATATCGCCCAACAGATGGGCGAGCATCTACGTTTCAAGGGCAACCTGCCGGGCGACATTCGCGAGATCGCGATCATGACCGTGGGTCAGTTGTGGCAGGCCGATTACGAATTTTGGGCCCATGCCAAGGCCGGCCGGCGCGAAGGCATCGACGACGACACCATCGAAACCCTGCGCAACGGCCAGGCCCCGGCCGACCCCAAGCATGCCGCCGTGCATGCCTTCGTCGTGGAATTGGTCAACAACCGCAAGGTTTCGGACGTCACCTACAAGACCGCCAACGACATTCTGGGCGATGCCGGAACAGTCGAGCTGGTGCTGCTGGCGGGCTATTACTGCATGATTTCCGCCAATCTGAACGCCTTTCAATGCCCCATGCCCGAAGGCGTGGAACCCCCGTTCGGCACCGTCTGACCCTATATGTGCACTGGGGCCCGGTGGTATAACCGGGCCAGCACATCAACACGCTGGAGAAAAGCATGTCCCGCATCGTGTACGTCAACGGCGACTACGTGGCCGAGGAAGATGCCAAGATTTCGGTTTTCGACCGTGGCTTTCTGTTCGCGGACGGGGTCTACGAAGTCTCGTCCGTGCTGGACGGCAAGCTGATCGACAACGCCGGTCACTTGGCGCGCCTGGAACGCTCCCTGACCGAACTGAAAATGACCGCGCCCTGTTCCGGCGCCGAGATCACGGCCATCCAGAAAGAACTGATTACCCGCAACGATTTGTCGGAAGGCGTTGTCTATCTTCAGATCACGCGGGGGGCCGCCGACCGGGACTTCAATTTCACGAACGACATGCCCCCGTCCCTGGTGATGTTCACCCAGGCCAAGAACATTCTGGCCAACCCGGCGGCGGATAAGGGCATTTCCGTCGTCACTTTGCCCGATATCCGCTGGCAGCGCCGCGACATCAAGACCGTGCAGTTGCTCGCCCCCTCGCTTGCCAAACAAGCGGCCAAGGACATGGGCGCCGATGATGCCTGGCTGGTCGAAGACGGGCATATCACCGAAGGAACGTCCAACAACGCCTTCATCGTCATGGAGGACGGCACCATCATCACGCGCGGACTGTCCAATTCGATCCTGCACGGCATCACCCGCAAGGCCGTCCTAAAGGTCGCCGAAGAAGCCGGCCTGACCCTGGTGGAGCGCGCCTTCACCCCGGAAGAAGCCTATGACGCGGTCGAGGCGTTTTCGACCAGTGCATCCGCCTTCGTCATGCCGGTCATCAAGATCGACGATCATATCCTGGGCAACGGCGTGCCCGGTCCCGTGACCCAGAAACTACGCGCCGCCTATATCGCGGAAGCCAAGGCCTCGGCGGACTAAGACCTACCATGCCCCGGCCCCAACCATGACGCAGGACAGCTTCAAAAGTGCGGGCCATGATTGGCGCCTGTTCTGCGGGCCGGACGCGATCGAGAACAACCTGAAAGCCGCCGTCACGCGCGCCGGTGCCAAACGCGCGATGGTCGTCTGCTCGCCTTCCATCCAGTCGAAAACAAACCTGATCGCCCGCATCGGCGACAGCCTGGGTGATCTGTACGCCGGGGCATTCGACGGCATCGAAAAAGATTCATCCTATGCCTCGGTCCGGGCGGCGACGGAAAAGGCACAAGACCTTGCGGCCGATCTGTTGATCGCCGTCGGCGGCGGCAGCGTGATCGTCGCGACGCGGGCGGTATCGATCTTCCTGTCCGAAGCGGGCGATCCGTTCGACCTGATGACCCAGTATCCGGAAGGCGGCAAGCCGTTCAGCCCGCGCCTGACGGCGCCCAAGGTGCCGATCATCAACATACCGACCACACCGACCAGCGCCATGAACCGGGCGGGCACGGGCCTGAAAAACCCGGACCTGGATCACCGCATGGAATTCTTCGACCCCAAGACCCGGCCGCAGGCGATTTTCATCGATGACGGCGCACTTCTCTCGGCACCGGATGGATTGATCCGCTCGACGGCGACGACGGTGTTTGCCTGGGCCGCCGGCGCCACGTCCCTGCCGCCCCGGAACCCCTTGGCCGACGGCGATCAGGCCCAGGCGTTCAAGCTGGCCTATCACGCGTATCTCCACCTGCCGGAGAACATGGGTAACGCCGGTCTGCGCCGGGACCTCTGCCTTGCCGCTTTTTTACAAAACCGGTCGGAAGACGACGGCCAGCCCCTGTTCATCCGGGGACCGTTCGCCGGCGACTATGCCGTGGCGACAGCCCTGCATCTGCAATACCCGTCCCTGAAACAGGGCGAAGCGACCGCCGTCGTCCATGCCGCCAGCGTGTGCCTGGCACGCGATGTTTCGCCGGCCCAGGCACGACAATCCGCCGAGGCCCTGGGCGTCTGGCAGGACGGCATGGACAGTGCTGCCGCAACCGACGCCGTGGCGGCGGATCTAGAGCGGGTTTACAAGCTGAACGGCATGCCCACGCAATTGCGTGATCTGAATATTTCCAAGGAAGACTTTCCAGAAATCGCAGGGCGCACCGTCAAGATTTTCAACGCCAGCGCCGATCTGACCTCGCCCGAGGATCGCATCGCCCGCTCCCTTGAACTTCTCGAATCGGCCTGGTCGGACGCCTAGGCACCGTCGGAATCCTTCTTCGCCTGCCAAAAATCTTCGAATGATTCTACCCAGACGCCCGCCCGATCATTGAGGTTTTGCCAGCTAAAGATTTTATCCACGGTCCGGCCGTCGGACGACAGGGGATAGCGGAACGTTATCTGCTTGGTATGGTCGATCATTTGACGAGCCCCCCGGTAAACGAAGGCAACCGGCTCCCGCCGTTTCATGACTTCGCCGAAGTGCAGGTGCCCCACGGTCTCGACTTCCGTGATGGGACCTTCCTCGAGACATTTACCCGTCATCTCGAACCCCTTGATATCGACGTTCAGGGTTCCCCAGAAACGGTAGCGAAAGGTCGCTCCACCGTCGATCACATCGACGACAGATGAACAGGGAATAACGTCCGCCCCAAGATCCAGCAATTTGAACTCAGACCCAAACTCAGGTGCAAACTTGGATCCCCGAACACTCTCCCAATATTCAAGAATCGATTTCGATGCGTCGACTTCAACACTCCGCCCATCGAGCGGAACACTTTCGGGAAACAAGCAGGCCTCCTTAGGTTTAGGAAGCTTCAGGTTAGGTCTTATTATACGGAAACGATATATGACTTTCGCCATGCAGCGGGCGCAAGCCTATGTGTCAGCCGCACTCTTTGCTTCCTTCAACAACATATCCCGAAACGCCTGTCCTGCCGGCGTCAAGGCGCGGTCGCGGGCCCGGATGAGCGAGACCCGGCGGGTCAGGTCCACGTCGGCCACGGGCAATAGCTTCAGCCCCCGCATGTCGAGCACACGGGCAACCAATCCCGCGACCAAGCCGACCCCCACCCCTTCCTTGACCAGATTGACCAGGGTCAGGGCATAGCGGGTCATGAACACGGGTGCATAATCGACCCCGGCGTCTTCGAAGGCCCGGCGCGTATAGGCCCAGGCGGCGGATTCCGGCGGCATGGAGATCAGGCGCTCGGCCCCGATCTCGGCCAATGTGACCGAATCCCGGGCCGCAAGCGCATGGTCCTCGCGCACGGCGAGCATGACCGTGTCGGTCAACAGCGGCTCGATACGGAAAGGCGTCTCGTCCCCGACAAAGGGCGATACGGCCAGATCGACCTCGCCCCGCATTACCCGGTCCATGACCTGGCCGAAGAAATCGTCGAACAGCACGACTTCGACGCCGGGATGACGGCGACGGAATTCACCGATCACCCGGGGCAGAATGGCCGCCGCCGCCGAAGGCGACGCGCCGACCGTGACCCGGCCGCGCCCCAGATGGGCTTCCTCGCGGAATTCGCGCAGCAGGGCCCGGGTTTCCAGCACCATGCGCTCGACCCGCCCGCGCAGGCGTTCGCCCGCGTCGGTGATGACCACGCGCCGGGTGGTGCGGTGGAACAGGCGCACGCCCAACACGGCCTCCAAATGGCGGATGCGGGCGGAGATCGTCGGCTGCGACACGCCCAGCGACTGCGCCGCCTGCCGGAAACTGCCGGTTTCGGCGACGGCGACGAAGGCGTCCAGATCGGCGGGCGAAAGATTAATCATAATTATCTATCAGTTTATATAATCATCGTATTTTTCTTTCAATGAGATTGCCGATAGATTGGCCGCGTTCTCACCGGGGCGCCCATGGCCCCGCCGCATCAGGAGCCCTTGCGATGACCTTCCCCCATATCGACAGCCCCGCCGCCTGGCGGGTTTCCGAAATCGAACAGGACAAAGGCTGGATCTTCCGCCTGGGCGACGCGGCGCGCACGCAGCTTGCCGCGGCCGTCAAGGCCGCCTTCGATGCGGACCGCCCGCTGTTCGATTACCGGGGTCAGGACATCGACCTGGGCCCCGCCCTCGACACCATCCGTGACGCGGCCAAGGAAGCCCATGCCGGGCGCGGCGTCTCCCTGGTCAAGGGTCTACCCCGCGACGAGGTCACGGAACAGGAATTCCGCTTCATGAACTGGGCCATCGGCCTGCATCTGGGCGTCGCCCGGCCCCAGGGCATCAAGTCGCAGTACATTTCCGAAGTCCGCGCCGTGGGCCATACCTACCGCGCCGCCAACGGGCGCGGCTACAATTCCAACGCCGGGCTGGACTTCCACACGGACGGCTGCGATCTGGTCACCCTCGCCTGCTTCAACAAGGCGAAATCGGGCGGCCAGAGCATGGTGTCGTCCAGTATCACCGCCTGGAACATCCTGCGGGACGAACGCCCGGACCTGGCCGAGGTCGCCCTCGGCGATTTCCATTTCTCGCGCAACACGGAACAGGCGCCGGACGAGGGCCCCTATTACGGCCAACCCCTGTTCGACATGGCCGAGGGCCACATGTTCGGCAAATGGAACCGCAACCGCGTGCGCACGGCCCAGGACATCGAAGGCGTGCCGCAACTGACCGACGCGCAGAAGGAATGCACGGACCTGCTGGACGACATCCTGCGCCGCCCCGAGGTCATGTTCACCATGTGGCTGGAGCCGGGTGACCTGCAGCTCATGAACAACCACGTCATGCTGCATTCGCGCACCCCGTTCGAGGATTTCGAGGAAGAAGGCCGCCAGCGCCTGCTCTACCGCCTGTGGCTGGCGACGCCCAATTCCCTGCGCCTGCCGGAAAGCTGGGGCGATTATTTCCGTTCCATCGAACCGGGCACGGTGCGGGGCGGCATCCGTGGCCATGAATACGACGACGAACGCCTGGCCTTCGAAACCCGTCAGGCCGCCGATCTGGGCATGCCCGCCCCGGCGAAGGAGCGGTTCATCCCCAAACAGCGGATGGCATCGTAGGCGGTTTCCGGGTTAATCCTCGGCCAGTTCCATCGCGGCCAGCTCGCCCAGCGTCAGCGGTTTGACCGGCGGGCGCGGGCGCAGGAAACCCACGCGCGGCACCAGGGTTCTACGCTCCCGGGCGATGATTTCCGACACGGTCAATGAGCACATCCGCCCCTGACAGGGCCCCATGCCGGCCCGGCAATAGGCCTTCAACTGGTTGGGGCCTTCCGCCCCCAGGCGCACGCATTGGCGGATTTCGCCGGCCGTCACTTCTTCGCAGCGGCAAACCGTCACGTCGTCGTCCTGGGGAATGCGGAACGCGTCGGCCGGCCGGTAAAGCGTTTCCAAAAACGGGCGCAGCAGGCGTTCGGCCTGAACCGCGCGCTGGTGGGCACCGCCCAGGGTGTCCCGTTCCCCGACTGAAATCAGGCCCAGGTCGGCCAGCACGGCAAACCCCGCCAGTCGGCCTTGATGTTCGGCCGCAATCGCGCCTTCGATGCCGCCGCCGTCCCCGGCGATGCGGATGCCGGGGATCGAGGTTTCGAACCAGTCCCCCAGTTCGGGCCGCCAGCACAATTGCCCGTCGTCCCAGCGATGGGCACAGCCCGCGCCCAGGCCCAGCTGCGTGTTCGGCACCACGCCCTGATGCAGCAGAAGATGTTCCGTTTCCAGCGTGCGGCGCCCGGCCGAAGCCCGGAAAGTGACCGAACGCAGGCGGCTGTCGCCCCTGGCGTCGAGCCCCCGCACCCCCCGGTAAACGGGCACGCCCGCGCGCTTGATCTCGCGCATCCAGCCGAGCCCTTTTTTCACCAGGTCCATACGGTCGAGCACGGCGGACATATGTTTGAGCGCCCGCAGGCGGTTGATCAGCGGCGTGGTGTCCAGAACCGCCCGAGGCCGCATGCCCGCCCGCACGTATTGCGCGGCGGCCAGCCAAAGCAGCGGGCCCGTGCCGGCGAACACGGCCCCGTCGAACGCCATGGCCTCCGCTTTCAGGATCGTCTGCGCCGCGCCCACGGTCATGACCCCGGGCAGGGTCCATCCGGGGATCGGCATGGGCCGCTCCATGGCGCCCGTCGCAATGATCACATGGGGAACGCGGATCATCCGGGCCAGGCCGTACGAAACGGCGGCACCCAGCATGCCGCCGCCGACCACGATGGCGTCGAAACTTTTCATGGAACGAAGATTACGGGCGCGCGGCTATAGTGTCGAGAGAGGCATCACCGCCCCAGCCCCGCCGTCGAAGCCCCTACTTTCCGAATACCTTGGTCAGAATTTCCGTCGTCCGCTTGGCCGGGTTGTTGCGGATCGCGGCCTCTTCCTTGGCCAGATAGTAGAACAGACCATCCAGCGTGAGCCCGACCGCATGATTGGACAGGTCGGCCGACACGTCGGGCACGAACGGCAGGTCCTTGTACTGCCCCATGAGGTTGTCATAGGCAGCCACCGCACCGACCTCTTCCAAAGACGTATCCACCACGGGCTTGACCACGGACTTCAGATCGTCCGTCGCGACCCGTTTGAAATACTGCGTCGCCGCATCATCGGGGCCGTCATAGATTTTCTTGGCATCCTCCAGCGTCATGCCGTCGATCGTCTTCCAAACCAATTCCTTGGCTTTCGGCGTGGCGGCTTCGGCCGCGCGGTTGAGCTTCAATTCGACCTCGTCGGCCATGCCGGACAGGCCGAACTTGCGCAGAACGCCTTGGACTTTCTGCAATTCCGGCGGAAGCGGAATGTGAATGTCCGGGTCCCCGTTGAAGCCGTCGGCCCGGCCGATCTGACCGACCACGTTTTCCGTACCGACGCGCAATGCCGACTTCAATCCGGCGACGATCTCCTCCATCGCAAGGTCTGAACCGCCCAGCCCCGGCACCGGATTGCCCGATCCGGTAAGGGATTCCGTCGCCCCCTTCAAGCGGTCCATAAAGCCCTGCGCGAAAACCGGCGATACGGAAACGATGGAAATTGAAATGCTGACGGCGATGGCGACCGCGACCGCCGCGCCGGTCTTTCCGGTGAACCTGAGCATGTTTCGATCCCTTTGCCTGATACGCGGCAACCCCTTGGGCTGCAATGCCGATGGAACGATATTCAGGATATCGGCCATGTCCGAACTATAGGAAGCGAAATCGCCTGCCGATGGGTTTTACCCGCCCTGGCGGATCACCACCTTCAACGCTTCCTTGGCGATCATGGCGCGGAGCGCCGCTTCGGTCTGTTCAATCGGCATTTCGGCGGACAGCATCAAATCGGCACGGAAATCGGGATCGGCCAGCATGTCCAGCGCCCGGCGGATGGTATCAGGGCGGTGGTGGTAGACCCCTTTGACCGTCAGCTCGCTGTAATGGACGGCGTGGGTATCCAGCGGGATCGAGGTGCCGGGGGCACAGCCACCGAACAGATTGACCAGACCACCCGGGCGGACCGAATTGATGGCGTCGACCCAGACCTCGGGCACGCCCGAGGCATCGACCGCAACCCAGGCGCCGAAGCCGCCTTGCGTCAGCGCCTTGACCTTCTCCGATTGGCCGCCGCCGCGCTGTATCTGCACAAGCTGGGCCGCACCCAATTGCTTTCCCACGTCCAGGCGCGACGGGTTCGGATCGGCCAGGATGACCTTGTGCCCGGCCCGCGCCAAGGCCGCGACGAACAACAGCCCGATGGGCCCGGCCCCGAACAGGATGACTTCCGTCCCCGGGCCGTATGTATCAAGTTCACAGGCGTCCATGCCGTGCAGCACGCAGGCCAGCGGTTCGGTCAGGGCGGCCTTGCCAAAATCCAGGCCCGGCGGGATGGCATGGGTATTCTTATCGACGAAACGGGCGGGGACGCGCACGAATTCGGCGAAGGCCCCGTTGAGATATTGGATATCGGGGCACAGGTTTTCCCGCCCCCGGCCGCAGTAATCGCATTCGCCGCAGGGGGCCGAATTGGCGACCACCACGGCATCGCCTTCGCGGAACGCCGTCACACCCGCCCCCAGCGCCGCGACCCGGCCCGCCATTTCGTGGCCGAACAAGGTCGGCACCTTGAGCATGCGGGGATGGCCGCCGCGCTTGAATACCTTGACGTCGGTGCCGCAGGTGGTCGCGGCTTCAACGCTTAGAATGATCTCGCCGTCGTCCGGTTCCGGCACGGGCAGGTCGCGAATTTCGATTTTCTCGGGCCCCAGCAGCATGGCCCCCTTCATGGTGCGGGTCATGCGGCCCCTCCTGCCGATGCACGGGACGGCGTGAACAGGACCTTCAAAGCCTTGCGCGCGCGCACCAAGTCCAGGCCCGTCTGAAAATCATCCAGCGGCATGGTATGGGTGACCAGCGGCGTCGGGTCCAAGGCACCCGAAGCGATCAGATCGAACACCTGTTCCTGTTCACGGACCGCGCCCGAATAGGTGCCGAGAATGCGACGCTCGTATTTGAACAGGTCGTTGAGATCGAAGTCCGCCGCTTGGCCATCCGGCGCATGGGCGAACAGCACGACCGCCCCACCTTGACGCGTAAGGCCCAGCGCCGCCTTGAGCGGCCCGGCACCGCCGACCGTGTCGAACACGGCGTCAGCCCCGCCCCCGTTGCTGAGATTTCCCACGGCCGTCTGGGCCCCTTCGCCCGGTTCCGCCGCCGCGTCCGCGCCCAGGTCCAGGGCCAACTTGCGGCGGTCTTCCTGCGGATCGATGAGGGCGACGCGCACATCCGGCAGGGCCGCCTTGATGACCAGCAGATGCAGCAATCCCATGGAGCCCGCCCCCTGCACCACGGCGACGCCGTCCGCCGCGATGTCCGCCCGATTAACGCCGCGCAGCACGCAGGCGGCCGGTTCCATGAACACGGCGGCCTCGTCCGAAACGCCGTCTGGCACGCGATGCGCCGCCTGGGCCGTGGCCCGGGCCTTGATCAAGACCGTATCGGCGAAGCCGCCGGGCGCCATCAGGTTTTCGCGAAAAGTCTCGCACATGGTTTCGTTGCCGCGCCGGCACATCAGGCATTCGCCGCAGGGCACATGGTGCGGTACGGCGATGCGATCCCCCATTTGGAAATCCGCCACGCCGTCGCCCAGAGCTGCCACCTCGCCGACCAGTTCATGGCCCAGGACCATGCCCGCCTGCGCGGCCCCCGTGTCCAGCTTGAACAGGTCCGTACCGCAAAACCCGACCACACGCAGTTTCAGCAGCATTTCGCCCGGGCCGACCCCGGGCACGGGGCGCGGCTCCAACTGAGTCTTATCGCCGCCTCGGCAGGCGACCACATTATTCACGGGTTCAGTCACGGGCTTTCCTGGGCTCCGGTCATTCAATGCAGGCCGTTGCCTATCATAGCAGCGACGGATGGAAAAGTTCTTCGGGTTTGAGCCGCCGGGGTGCCAGATGCTGGGCCTGGGACCAGCGGCACATGGCGTCCAGCTCATCCCGGTTGGCCTCGAAGCCGTATGACCAGAAATCGGGGCCCATGAGGTCACGCGTCGCCTCTATCTCGGCATGGAAGAACGGTAGAGACAGCCGGTTGGCGGACCCGCGCCAGATGCCGTCCAGCTTGGCCAGCGCCAGATCGCGGGATTGGGTGAAGGCATCGAACAGGATCTTCGGCAACCAGGGATTGGCATCGGCGATGGCCTTGCGGATGCCGACGGCATGCATAATGGGGAAAAATCCGGTCTTGGCGTGATAAGCGCGCTCCGCCGCCTGGAAATCAGGGAACAGGCGCTTGACCCTTGGGTCGCCCGACACAAGGGCCGCGAGCGGCTTGGGTGCGAAGACCGCATCCAGGTCGCCCGCGAGCAGCAGGCCCTGCAGGGTATCGCCCTCGGTGATCGGGGTGACGGACATGCCGGGCGGCAGGTCCAGGGTCAGGCGGTCCTTGCGCACCCCTTCTTCCAGCGCACCCGTGCGCCATTGAAAGCTGTCCGTATCGACCCCGTATTCATCCGCCAGGATGCCCCGCATCCAAAGGGCCGCCGTCATCTGGTATTCGGGCACGCCGACGCGTTTGCCTTCCATATCCTTGGGTGTGTCGATCCCCGCATCGGCGCGCACCACGAAACCGTTGTGGCGGAAGGCACGGGACAGGAACACGGGGATCGCGACGTAGGCGCCTTCGCCTTTCGCGACCTGCAGGATGTAGGACGACATGGACATTTCCGTCACGTCGAAGCGGGCTTCGCCCACGGCCAGAGGGAACAGGGTGGAGGTCGGATGAACCTCTGCCCGGATGTCGCAGCCGGGCACGGGCACGCGGCCATCCAGGATGGCCTGGGCGCGGTCGTAATCCCAACAGGCGAGGGAGAGAGCTAAGGGTGCGGTCGTCATGGTGCGACGCAGATTATCCCATGACGACCTTTATCCCTACGGCGGATTTAGCCGAAATCACGCATCCCTGACATCCGTCAGGAAGCGGTCGACAAGTCCTTTGAGGTCTTCCGCCTGACGGGCCAGGTCCTGGGAGGCATTGAGCACTTCGCCGGTTGCCTCGCTGGTGCTGTCGGCGGCCTGGGCCACCAATCCGACGCTGGACGAAACTTCGTTGGCGCCCGCGGCCGCTTCTTCGACACTGCGGGCGATTTCGCCGGTCGCCGCCCGTTGCTGTTCGACGGACGTGGCGACGCTGCCGGAAATCTGCGAAACCGTATTGATGGTTTGGGTAATCGTGCCGATCGCGGTTACGGCGGTTTCCGTGGCCGATTGGATTTCGCGGATCTGTTTTTCGATTTCCTCGGTCGCCCGGCCGGTCTGATTGGCCAGGTTTTTGACCTCGCTGGCGACGACGGCGAACCCTTTGCCCGCTTCGCCCGCACGGGCCGCTTCGATGGTTGCGTTCAGTGCCAGAAGGTTGGTCTGCTCGGCAATGTCGTTGATCAGGGCCACGACCTCGCCGACACGGCGGGCCGCTTCTGACAGGCCGCTGACGTTCTCGTTGGTGGAATTCGCCTGATCGACCGCCGTGTTGACGGCACGCATGGTGTCTTCCATCTGACGCGCGATTTCCCCGATGGAGCCGCTCATTTCCTCGGTCGCGGATGAAACCGTCTGCATGTTGGCCGAGGTTTCCTCGATCGCGGATGACACGATGCTGGCCTGGGATTTGGTGTCTTCCGCGTCCTTGCTCATGCTTTCGGCACTGGCCGTCAGTTCGGACGCGGCACCCGCCACGGTTTCCAGGCGTTCAGAAACGTTTTCATCGAAGGTTCCGGTCAATGCGTGAATCCGGGCCGAGCGTGCGGCCTGGGCCTCGTTTGCCCTGGCCTGTTCCGCCTGCAGTTGAACGCGTTCGATCCCGACGTCCTTGAACACCTGCACGGCAGCCGCCATTTCACCGATCTCATCCTTGCGGTCACGGTGCGGAATGTCCGCCTCCAGGTCACCTTCCGCCAGTTGGGTCATCGCCCCCGTCATCGCCTTCAACGGACGGGCTGCCATGACACCGACCATCCAACCGGCACCGATGATCACCACAGCGGCGACCGCCATCAGGATTTCCATCAGAATTTCAACGCTATAGACCGTCGCATAGGCCTGGTCCAACGGACTGCGCACCAGGATCGACCAGTTCAATCCGGGATAGTCGTAGGCCCCGCTGGTCGGCGTGAACCCGGCGACCTGATAAATTTTCTTGCGCGCATGGAAAACCTCGTCGGCGGTTCCGGCCTCTCCATCAACGACCCTTTTGGCGATGGGCGCTTTTTCGGCAAGATTGAATTTCCCAATGACGTCCAGGTTGCGTTTGTATTCGGTCCAGCCCTGTCCCTTGGGATCATAGTCGACAATGATGCGCCCCGTGGGGTCCATGATCGTGACTTCGGCATCGGGGTACCCCTGCTTGGCCAAAGAGGCATAGGAGGCGCCGACGATATCCTCGACAAGGCCGAAGTCCGCGAAATTCGCCCAAATCGCGATGGTCTCACCGGCCGTGTTCCGGACCGGCGCCGCGAACACGATGGTATAGCCGTCGTCGCCGTAAACACCTTTGGCGACCTTAGACACCTGCGGCTGTTCAACTACGGTTCCCGTGAAGCCGTTCTTGCCATCAAGAAACTTTCCGGCAACAACCTTCTTGAACCAAGGGGCACTGCCATACGTCGATTGGTAAAGGGCGCGCGTATCAAGCGCCTTGCCCCGGGGGCCGACCGTGTTGGCGCCAAGCAGGTTGCCATCCAGGTCCACCAGCAACATCAGGCGATAGATGCCGTACCCGACCATGTAACCGTTCATGGCTTTCGTCAGGCTGGTTTCTTCGCCCGGGCGCTTCCAGTTTTCCGGCTGATGCGCCGCTGTGTTCAAACCGAACGCCTGTACGTCGCCGTAACGTTCGAACAGATTGCGGTCGATGGTGTCGCCGACCGTGATCGCCGCTTGTTCCAAGGGAACCCGGGCCGCACGCTTGAACGTGCTTTCATTGACCATATAGGTCAGGAAAACAGCCAATGCGGGGACAATCGCAAAGACCAAAAGCAGAATGACAAGCTTTTCGCGAATCTTGAACGTCATAAAAAAATCTCCAAACCAATGGGTTTCCTCGGGAAACCAAACCTCTCCCCACTGGAACAAGATTGAATGCGCACATTCCGTGCCAGTTCCGGTCGCGGGCCGTTGCTTCATTAATTGATCGCGCCACCTCGACAATTGTCTTTAAAGCGCAGATGCCTGAAACTCATGGTCGCAATGGTGATTGGGAGGTATCCGTTATGCGACAGGTTCCATTGGGCCGGTCGGGCCTGGAGGTTTCGGCCCTGGGCCTCGGTTGCATGGTGATTTCGGGTTTTTATGCGCCCGGCAGCACCGAAGAAGCCATCAAGCTGATCCATCACGCACGTGACATCGGGGTCACGTTCTTGGACAGTTCGGACGCCTATGGGGCCGGCAAGAACGAGGAACTTCTGGCCCAGGCCATCAAGGGCCAACGCGACGCCTACGTCATCGCCACCAAGTTCGGCAACGTGCGCGGCGCCGACGGCAAACCGGGTGCCAATGGCCGGCCTGAATACGTGCAGGAGGCCTGCGAAAAAAGCCTGACGCGCCTGGGTATCGACGTGATCGACCTGTACTACCAGCACCGGGTCGATGACACCGTGCCGATCGAAGACACGGTCGGCGCCATGCAGCGTCTGGTCGAACAGGGCAAGGTCAGATACCTGGGCATGTCGGAAGCGGCCCCTGAGACACTCCGCCGGGGGGCGGCAACGGCGCCCATTGCCGCCCTGCAGACGGAATATTCGCTCTGGTCCCGCGAGGCCGAGGACGAATTGCTGCCGCTGTGCAAGGAGCTGGGCATCACCTATGTCGCCTATTCACCCCTTGGCCGGGGTATTTTCGGCGGGCAGATCACGGGTGCGGACAGCCTGGGCGAAAACGACCGTCGGCGCGACCATCCCCGCTTTCAGGGCGACAATCTGGAACGCAATCTCAAACTACTGGAACCGGTCAAGGCCCTGGCCGCCGCCAAGGGGGCAAGTCCGGCGCAGATCGCCCTTGCCTGGATGGCCAACAAGCACGACCACGTCATTCCCATTCCCGGCACCCGCAAGGCAGGGCATCTGGATGCCAACGCCGCCGCCATGGACATCACCTTGAGCACGGATGAAGTCGCGCAACTGGATCAGGCCGTGCCCAAAGATGCCGCCGAAGGCACCCGCTATCCACCGGGCGCCATGGCCCGGGTCAACCTTTAGAAACGACAGAAGAAACGGAGCCCTGAATGATCACCCTGGAACAGGCCGTCGCGATCATCGACGGCGCTCTTGCAAAAGGGCATGCCATCGATTGCGACCCGTTGACCGTGGCTGTGCTGGACGCGGGCGGGCATATCGTGGCGCTTAAGCGCGAGGACGACAGCGGCATCCTGCGCGTCGAAATCGCTGTGGGCAAGGCTTACGGCGCGCTTGGCTTCGGCGTCGGCGGCAGGGAGTTGCGGGAAAAGAACCCCAAGTTCATGGCGGGCGTGATCTCGACCGCGCCACGCGGCATGGTCCCGGCACCGGGCGGCGTACTGATCCGTCATCCCGACACGGGGCGCATCATCGGCGCCTGCGGCATTTCCGGCGATACGGGCGAGCGGGACGAAGAATGCGCCGTCGCCGGGATCGAGAACATGAGCTTCACAGCCGACCCGGGAGAGGTCAAAGCGCACTGAGGCAGCGTCAGCCATAATTCGCCGCGGCGGTTATTCCTCCAGACAATCCGGTTCTTCGCGCAGCACCTTGCGCGCATAATAATGGAAGCTGGCGTTCAGAGGCTGAGGCTTCAGGCGGTAATCGTGGGCTTCCTTGCCCCGTTTCGGGTCGATCTCCTGGATCGTACCGGCAGCCTGGGCCATCAATTGCAGGCGCGCCGCATATTCGATGTAGAGCGAACGCATGGCCGCTTCTTCGACCGTCGTCGTCGCCGCAAGCTGCCCGTGATTGGCCAGCAGGATCGAGTTCTTTCCGCCGAGCGCGGTCGAGATCAGATCCCCTTCTTCGTCGCCGATGGGCGGGCCGGGCCAGTAATCGAGAAACGCGCAGTCTTCATAGAACATGGCCGTGTCCATATGGGCGGCCTTGAGCGGCACGCCGATCATCGACAGCGCCGAAACATAGGGCGGATGGGTATGGACGACGCAATGAACGTCAGCCCGCGATTTATAAATCCACAGATGAAAGCGGTTCGACGGATTGGCCATGCCCGCGCCTTCGAGAACCTTCAGGTCGCCGTCCACCAGCAGGAAATCGCAGGCGCGGATTTCATCCAGTCCCAGGCCGAACCGCGCGGTCCACATGGTGCCGGGTTGCGGCCCCCGGGCGGTGATCTGCCCGGCCAGGGCATTGCCGTGGCCTTCGCGGGCCAGCATGCGGGCGGTCAGCGCCAGTTTCTGGCGCAGGGTCCATTGGCCCGTCTTGGCCAGATTGGCCTCCATTTCGACCGTCGCCTGTTGATCAAATGTTTCCTTGGCCGCGTGGTTTGTCGCCGTTCCGGCGCCTTTGCCGTTACCGTCCGCCATGTGTTCATTCCCCCAAATCGTCGTTTCCTTGGCCTGATGCCGTTTCGATGGTAGGTCAGATCACCCATAGAAACAAAGTGAGCCTAGCACATGCCCGATACCAATCAGTCCACCGTCCCCGCCGACCTGCAAGCCCGCATCGTCGAAGATGCCGTGACGTCACGGTCCTCGATCCGTGCTTTTCTGCCCACGCCCGTATCCAAGGAAACGATCGAGCGCATTCTGGCGGCCGCATCTTACGCACCCTCGGGCTCCAACATGCAGCCCTGGAAGGTGCGCGTGGTCGCGGGCGCGGTGAAGGACAAGCTGGTCGCCGCCGTCACGGCCGAACACGACGCCGGGCGCATGCAGGAACGGGATTTCAAGTATTATCCCGATCCCTTTCCCGAGCCCTATCTGTCCCGCCGACGCGCCACGGGCTGGGGGCTTTACGGGACCCTGAACATCGAGAAAGGCGACAAGCAGGCCATGCACCGCCAGCATGGCCGCAACTTCCTGTTTTTCGATGCGCCGGTGGGATTGGTCTTCACCATCGACAGTTCCCTGGAAATGGGCAGCTGGCTGGATTACGGAACCTTCATCCAGAACATCATGGTCATGGCCCGCGGTCTGGGCCTGCACACCTGCCCGCAGGCGGCCTGGTGTTCGTTCCATTCAACGGTCAAGGACGTGCTGAACATCCCCGAAGAAGAAATCGTGGTCTGCGGCATGGCGCTGGGCCATGCGGACCCGGACGCGGTGGAAAACGGTTTTCGCCCCGTGCGCGAACCGGTTTCCGGCTTCACCACCTTCGCCGGGTTCGACTGAGGAGACTTACCAAGGCGGAAAACACCCCTTTCCGCCTTCTTCTTTCCATAACAATGTCCCCGCCTGCGATGGGGACGTGAGTCCGCCGTGATCGGGGACGCCAAAGGCAACCGCGGGTTCTCCTAATATACCGCCTGTTTCAGGGGGTTAGATGCTCACGTTCCATTGATCGCCTGTCATTGGCGATCTGTACCTGACGTTCGCATCTCTCGGTCATCACCCTACGACACCCATCTGATGACCAAAGGAGAACATCAATGTCGATCCGTAAATATACAGCCCTGTTGCCCGCCGCATTCCTGGCTCTGGCATTCGCCCTGGCCCAGACCCCGGCCCAGGCCGGTGAAACGGCCATGAACACGGCCTCGGGCGATCACGGCGAGACCGTGTCCATCGAAGACGCCCACCGCTGGGGCGACTAACCCTTCCACCCTGCCCGGGCCGAACCTTACCCCCCTCGGCCCAACCGCCGGCGCCCCTGCTCCCCGGGGGCGCCGGTTTTCGGGAGACCCTTTGCATTAAATAACTTCATATTTTTCGATATTATTAATAATTTATATTCGTTATACGCCAATTGAAATATCCCTTAATGTCCTCCTCAGCCGGATTGGACCGGCGCAGCCGCCGACTGATTCCGGCGTTTTTGAAGAACTGTCCCCCTTCGCCCGACCGGGACGGAGCCCACAGTTCGAGGAGCCATTTACGTGTTCACCCAAACCCGTTTCAAAATCGTCCCCGCGATCGTTCTTGGCCTGGCCCTTGTAACCGCGCAGACCGCGCTGGCCGCCAATCCGTACGACACCATGTCGGACGAAGAAATCGCCGATCACCAGTCCTTGAACCTGATCCCGCAACAGGGCGAGATCGTTCAGCCGAAACCCCAGGACCCTCAGCAACTGGCGGCCCTTTACCGCACGATGTCGGACGAGGAAATCGCCACCCATGAAGAATCCCTGGGCGCCGTGACGATCGTCACCCCGGATGCTGCGGGTTCCGACGACTAACCGACCATCCGGCCAGCAACCGGTGACCACGAGCCGGCGCCCCTTAGCAAAGGGCGCCGGTTTGTTTTTGAAGGAAGACCGAGAAAGTCAGACTTTTTGTTCGCGCCGGTTCCTGAGCAAGGCCGCATAGCGATAGACCATATGCACGAACTTGCCGTAGGGCATAGTCAGGAACAGCGCCAGAACCGTGCCCAGATGGATCGCCAGCAACGTCCCCATGTAGGACGTTTCGCGCCATGCCAATAACGCCAGACCGGTCAGGCTGACCAGGAACAACAGGGCCAGGAAGCCCGTATCCATGCCGCGTTGCTCGCTGACTTGGATGTTGGGGTCGGCGATACGTTTGAGATAGATCAGGCCAAGCGGCCCGATCAGAAGCCCGATGCCGCCGACCGTGCCCAACAGCACCGGCAGGGATGTGTAATCGTAGGGTGCGATCCAGCCGAACACGTAGTGATAGACCGTGCCCAGCGATGTTGCGGCGAAGCACAACAGGAACCCCCAGAAGGTCATCTGGTGAAACACGCGGCGGATCTGCGAAAAGCTTTCGGCCGGGTAATTACAGCCGTCGTTCTTTCCGCCGACACCACCGCCGCCCATGTATTTCATGACCAACGCGTCATGGGTCGCCCCGGCGACGGATAACGCCGTTTCCCCCGCCTTAGGTGCCGTGTCGCGGCGGAAGCGGTAAAAACCCAACAGCAACACGCCGACGGCGTATAGGAATACCCCGCCGAAGGAATAGGCCATCACGTTATGGGGAATGACGGCATAGAAATTACCGCCGTGTTCGCCGTGGATGACCTCGGGCGGCTGAAACAGGTGAACCAACACCAGCACCAGGGCGATGCCCAGCGCCAACAGGACCGAGACCAGGGTTCCGTTTTTCTGGAACAGCCCCGCCAGGAAGCCGGGCCAGGTATAGCGCCGATAAGTATCGGCGCGCAGGCGCGCGAAGACCTGCGGAATGTTGACCGCGAATTCGTGGGGCGGCGCGTACTGGCAGGCGTAATAACAGCCGTTGCAGCCGTGGCACAGGTTGGCCAGGTAATCGAGGTCCGTGTCGCTGAACGTCTTCTGGCGCATCATCGCCGGGAACACGCCGCAAAAACCCTCGCAATAGCGGCAGGCGTTGCAGATCGTCATCAGGCGCCGGGATTCATCGTGCAGGTCGGGCAGTTGATCGCCCTGCAACTCATAATCGGCGGCGGCGGCCATCTTGGTCAGGGGCGTCTCAGTTTGAGGCATTGCGGGCGGCTCCTTCTCCGGCGATGCGGCCGAATACCAGACCGATGGCCATGCCGATGCCGCCGGCATAGCCCTGGCCCAGAATATTGCCGGATACGATTTCGCCGGCGGCGTAGATGTTGGCGGCGGACAGGGCGCGACCGTCCTTGCCCTTGAACTGGACGCGGGCTTCCTTGTTCACCTTCACACCCAGATAGGTAAAGGTGATGCCCGTGCGCAGAGGATAACCGTAATAGGGCGGCGTATCGATGGGCTGGGCCCAATTGGTCTTGGCCGGGCTCAGGCCTTCGGTCGACAGCCCGTCGAGCACGCCCGGCGTGAATTCCTTGTCCGCATTATCACCCTTGCGGCAGGCGGCGTTGTAGTCCGCCACGGTCGCTTCAAGGGCGTCGGGGTCCAATTCCAGCAATTCCGCCAGGCCACGAATGGTATCAGCCTTGAGCGGCGGGTAAAGCGAGGGCATGAACAGATCGTTGGCCTTGGCATCGACGATGCCGAAGGCGATCTGGTCTTCCTGTTTAGCCAGCAGGCGGCCCCAGATGGCATAACGCTTGGGCCAGATGTCCTCGCCCTCGTCATAAAAGCGCTGGGCCTGACGGTTGACCATGATCGAATAGATCACGCAGTCGACCCGCGTGGCGATGCCGCCGTCGCATTTCGGGCTGCGGGCGTCGATGGCGATGGCGTGGCACTGGTCCGCGTCGGCGGCCGTCTCGGCGCCGTGATCCATGAGGACGCGCAGCATGCGGCCCTTGTTGTAGCCGGTGCCGCGGATGAGAAAGCCTTCCGCCGCGTCGCCCCAGCCTTCCTTGAGCCATTCCGTATTGGCCTGAAACCCGCCCGAGGCAAGCACGATGGCCCGCGCCTCGACCGTATGCTCGGCTCCCTGGTACATCACGCGGGCGGCGGTGAAGGCACCGTCCTCGATCTTCAGGTCCGTGACCTCGGCTTCATAGCGGCAATCGATGCCGAGCTTTTCCGCCGTCGCGTAATAGGCGTTGAGGACCGCCTTGCCCCCGCCCTTAAAGAAGGCGTTGGTGCGGTCCAACCCGATCGTGCCGGACAGGGGCGGCTGAAACTTCACGCCCCGGGCCGCCATCCAATCGGCGGCGTCGAGGGATTTTTCAATCAGGAAGCGGGACAGGTCCTTGTCCGTGTTGCCCTGGGTGACGCGCAAAAGGTCGTCGTAATATTCATCCACGGGATAGGGGCCGGTGACGAAATCGGTCGCTGCGTCATGGGCATAGCGGATGTTGCGCACGTGGCGGGTATTGCCGCCGCGAAAATCCTTGGGCGCGGCCTCAAGCACCAGCACGCTGGCGCCGCGTTCACGGGCCGTCAATGCGGCCGCCATGGCGGCCCCGCCGCCGCCGACGACAATGACGTCTACTTTTTCCGGTAACCCCTTCATGGCGGGCTGTATAGGATTGTATACAATCGACGTCAAGCGTCCGTCACTCCGGCACAAGCAATCATTTCAGGTGCCGGCACGCTGATACACACCGCCGCCCGTCACCACGAAATCGACCCGGTCATCGACCAGCGCCCGGCGGCATTCCTCGGGCGTGTTGATGATCGGCTCTTCATGGGCGTTGAACGACGTGTTGATCAGCACCGGCAGGCCCGTCTTGGCCTTGAATTCCGCCAATATCCCGGCGTACAGGGGGTTTTCCTCGCGCCGGATGACCTGCGGCCTTGCCGTGCCGTCCACATGGACCACGGCGGGGATGCGCTTATGCCATTCGGGCTTTACCGCGGTGGTGATGGTCATGAAGCTGGCGGCATAGCGGTTGGCGTCGGAAACGTTGAACACGTCGCGGGCGTCTTCTTCCGCCACATAGGGGGCGAAGGGCATGAATTCCGTGCGCTGCAGGCGGGCGTTGAGGCTTGCATTGATGTCCGCATCGGCCGGATTGGCCAGGATCGACCGTGCCCCAAGCGCCCGGGGACCGAATTCCATGCGGCCTTCGTAAATCGCACCCGCCTTACCGGATGCGATCAGGCCCGCCGCCGTTTCCGCCGGATCGCCTTCGATCTTGCGGACCGCCCCGTTGGCCGCCAGGACCGCATCGGCCCGGTCGCTGTAATCGCGGCCCAGATAAACCGAAGACAGGCGCCTGCGCGATTTCAACCAGGCGTCCAGGCCGTCCTGTTCCAACAGGTACTGCAGGGCGCCGCCGACGGTGATGCCTTCGTCCCCCATGCCGGGAAAGACGAAGGTTTCGTCCGTATCCGTTTGCTCGCACAGCAGCCGGTTGAGGCGCACGTTGGCGAACACGCCGCCGGCCAGACCGATGCGGCGTACGGGATGGCGCTTCAGGATCGTGCGGACCGAGGCCAGGATCGTGTCTTCCAGCACTTTCTGGATCGACGCCGCCATGTCGGCGGGCTCCGCATCTTTGGCCAATCTCTGGATTTCGTCGCGCATGGCGGCATCGCTGTCGAAATCGGACCAGATGACGCCCGCCGCATCGACGTTGAAGTGGCGGCCGATGGCTTCGGCCTGCGCGGGCTCGCCGAACGCGGCCAGGCCGGTCAGCTTGCCTTCGTGCCGGTTCATGCGGTAGCCCAACGCCTGGGTCGTGAAGCCGTAGGCGAGGCCCAAACTATCGACCCGGCGCGGCAGCAGGGTCATGTTCTCGCCGCCGAACAGACAGTCGAGCTTGCCGCCCTTCAGGATACGATGGGAATAATGCACGTTGTCGCCGCAACCGTCGGCCGTATAGAGCAGCCCGTCGTCCCAGTCCGTATAGAACAGGGCCGACAGCGCATGGGCCATATGGTGGTTGGAATAGGCGATCTTGACCCCTTCCTTGAAGCCGAAGTCGGCGCGGAACATTTCCTCGCGGAACAGCTTGGCCGGCTCGCTCTCGCCGCGATCCTGCATCTGCGAGCACATATCCTTCAGCTTTTCGTGGCCGATGATCTTGTGAAAGGCGTATTCGGCCGATTTCAGGGCATTCGCCTTGAAATACCGCGCCGGGAACGAGGCCCGGGACAGCACCACCACGTCCACGTCCTTGCGCGAAAGCCCGGCGATGGACAGCACTTCGTCCATGGCCGCTTCGGGGATGCCGCCGCCGTCGCCCTTTTTGCGGGTCAGGCGTTCAAGCTGGACCGCGGCCACCAGATCGTAGCCGTCCATCAGCGCCGCCGTGCCGTCGTGATAGCCGGTATGGAGGGAGAGGATGATCATGGCGCTTCTTCTACCCAATCGGGCGGCGGAGGGACAGGGATTTAGCGTGAAGATGTGGAAACAAAAAACGCCCCGATTGGGGCGTTTTTGAGTATTGGATGGTGGGCGCGGTAGGGATTGAACCTACGACCCCCTCGATGTCACCGAGGTGCTCTCCCGCTGAGCTACGCGCCCTGCTTGAAACAGGCCCCGAACCGGGGCTGGCCAAGAGAAGGGGGTTTTAATGCCTTCGACCCCGCTTGGCAAGGCCTGCCGACAGGCTTTCTTGCCGCACGCGCCGTGCCTTTGGAAAGGCCCGCGGCAAATGGCCCCATCGGCAAGAAACCGTTGCGCCCCCCGCCCCGGGAGGCTAACAGATTACTGGGGTGTATCGAACCAGCCGATGGGGTTTTCGCAGATGAACGCAGGCCGGAACGAAGACGAATTGCAGCTTTCCGGCGAGCCGGTCGAAAACCAGGCCGCGGCATCCCCCATCGATATTTTCCGCCCCGGCGGCCAATCCGCCCCCGTGGTTTTCGCCTCGCCCCATTCCGGGCGCGATTACCGACCCGATTTCATCGAACAATCCTGCCTGGATGCCACGGCCCTGCGCCGGTCCGAAGATGCCTTCGTCGACCAATTGTTCAGCAAGGCCCCCGAATTCGGCGCCCCGCTGATCCGCGCCAACTTCCCGCGCGCCTTCGTGGATGCCAACCGCGAGGCTTACGAGCTGGACCCCCGCATGTTCCAGGGCCCCTTGCCCGACCATGTGGTGACCCGTTCGCCCCGCATCGCGGCCGGCCTGGGCACGATTGCCCGCGTGGTCGCCAACGGCGAGGAAATATACGCCCGCAGCCTGACCTTCAGCGAAGCCAAACAACGGATCGAGGCGACCCACCGCCCTTATCACCGTGCCCTCAAGCAATTGATCGAGGACACCCGCCAGGCATTCGGCGGCTGTTTGCTGATCGACTGTCATTCCATGCCGTCGAACGTGACCGGGTCGCGCAGCGAATATCCCCTGGGCGATATCATCCTGGGCGATTGCCACGGCACGGCCGCCGCCCCCGCCATGACGGCCCTGGCGGAACACTTGCTGAAACAGCTCGATTTTTCCGTGACCCGCAACCGGCCCTATGCGGGCGGTTATACGACCCGCCATTACGGGCGCCCCCGGGTCGGTGTCCATGTGCTGCAGATCGAAATCAACCGCGCCCTTTATCTGGATGAAGACGCCATCGCCCCCCGTCCGCAAATGGCCGATGTCGCCCGCCGCCTGGAAATCTTCATGGCGCATCTTTGCGCCGGTGCGCGCAGCCTGATCCTGCCGGAAGCGGCCGAATAACCGGCTGCGCCCTTAAAACGGCACGGCCACGGAACCCCCAATGACCGATACAGACCCAATCCTGATCCGTGATGCCGCCGAACCGGACATCCCCGCGATCCGGGAGATCTATGCCCATCACGTGCGAACCGGCGGCGGCAGTTTCGAATACGATCCGCCCGACATTGAAGAAATGGCCCGCCGCCATGCCGCCATCACCGACGGCGGATATCCCTATATCGTCGCCGAACAGGCCGGCGCGATCCTGGGATACGCCTATGCCGGGCCCTATCGGCCGCGCCGAGCCTATCGCTATACGGTCGAAAATTCGGTCTATGTGGCCGAGGCCGCCCACCGACGCGGCCTGGGCCGCAAACTGCTGGCGGAGCTGATCCGCCGCTGCACGGAAGCGGGATTTCGCCAAATGATCGCGGTGATCGGCGATTCCGCCAATGCGGGCTCGATTAGTTTGCACCGCAATATGGGATTCCGTGAGGTCGGAACCGTCAAAAGCGTCGGATTCAAGTTCGGCCGATGGCTGGATTCCGTGACCATGCAGCTGTCCCTGGGCGACGGCGCGGAAACCCTGCCAAAAGACTGAATTTCTATAAGATTCAGACCTTTGAGAAATCACAAAAAAAGGGGCCGTGTCAGTGACACGGCCCGAGTCTTTGGGAGGAAACATCCAAGTAAAGGCAGGTGCGGAAGACCGTCTGGGAGGATCCGTCTCCCGCATGCTGCGATGCAATATATACGGCCCTTTGTTCGCAGGTGCAAACAAAAAATTCCCCCAATCCGGCATTTTTTGGCAACCCGGCAAAACACGCCGCCCGGCTTCCCTCCTCTCATGCATATAAATAACTGAAATAATTGAGATATTCCCCCTCTCTTTCTTGGCCTGCCGCTTGCAGCGTCATCGTCAAGAACGGGAGACAAACCATGGCGTGGAAAACGCGCTTGTTCCTTTGCTGGCTTGCGGCCGGGCTCATCGGATGGGTCCCAGATACGCATGCCATGCGTGGTCAAGTTACTGAAAATACTGAAGAAATGTGCCTGAACGCGACCCGCGCGGTAGAGCGCAGGGAAGGCATCCCCGCACATCTGCTGGCCGCCATCGCGTTGACCGAGTCGGGCCGTTATGACGCCGACAGCGGGGAAAATTTTGCCTGGCCCTGGACCGTGACCGCCCAAGGCAAGGGCCGCTACTTCGCGACCGAGGCCGAAGCCCGCGCCGAAGTGGAGATCCTTCTAAGCCAGGGCGTGCGCAATATCGACGTGGGCTGCATGCAGATCAACATGCATTACCACTGGAACGCCTTTCCGACCCTGGATCAGGCTTTCGACCCCGCGGCCAACGCGGCCTATGCGGCGAAGTTCCTGAAATCCAAATACGAAGTCAGCCGCAACTGGCTGACCGCCGCGGGCCAATACCATTCCCACACGCCGGAAAATTTCCGCCCCTACCGGATCAAGGTGCTGAGTTTCTGGAACCGCCTGAAACGGGGGGACGGAACGGTCCGCACGGCGGCCAAGACCGGTGGCGGCGATGCCGACAACAACACCCAGGACGAAGACGACACCACATTGGTCGCCGTGGACACGGGCCGCACCGCGCGTCTGAACGCCGTGCTGCGGGAAAAACGCCAGGGCCTGCGCCAGGACATGCGCGCCTTCGGCCGCGCAGACCGCCGGACCAGCCAGTTGGAAGACTGGCAATACCGGAAACGCCGGGGCGTCAACCTGGAAGCCGTGGTCGCCCAGCGCATGGCGGAAATGGAAGTGCGCCGCAAGGAGAAGCTGCGTGATCTCGACCGTGCGACCCGCGACTTCACGTTCGCCGAACGGCGGCGCGAACAGCTGTCACGCTGGCGCGATACCGGCAGCCTGGTCGGCTCCTCGCCGAACGTGACGATCGAACGCTAAAACCTTTCCAATCAAAACAGAACGGCCCGGGCAGATGCCACCGCACCCGCCCGGGCCCGTTATGACTTAATGGAATTCGGTCGGGTTAAGCCGGTTCCTGCGTGAAGTCCTTGTCGTCGACAGGCTCCAGCCAAGTTGCACCTTCACCTTGGTCATTGGCTTCGGACAGCGCCAAATGGCACATCATGCTGTCGGGGGCAGCACCATGCCAATGCCGCGCGTTGGGCGGAATGACGACCGTGTCGCCGGCGTTGATTTCCTCGACCGCCTGGCCTTCCAGCTGATAACGGCCCGAGCCGGACAACACGTACAGCACCTGGCCCACGGCATGGGTATGCCAGTTGGTGCGCCCGCCCGGCGTGAAGGTCACGCGCGATACGCGCAGGCGCGACGGCGATTCTTCTGCGAAAACGCTTTCGTGCAGAACCTGGCCGACGAAGTTGCTGGCCGGTGCGATTTTGGTTTCGCGGTCGCCCGCGCGAATGATTCTGGGTTCCATGGGGTGATCCTCCCGTTTGTTGGATGTTTACTGCTGGGTGTTTTGTATACAATGGCATGGGTGGGAAACAAGGGAAAGACCGTGAAGCCGGTCCGTTCACACCCAATTTAGCGTCAGCCCCGCGACCACCAGATAGCGCACCGTCTTGGCTACAGCGACGAGCAGGAAGAAGCTCCAAAAGGGTTCACGCAAAACGCCTGCCGCAAGTGTCAGGGGATCCCCGACGAAGGGCGCCCAACTCAAAAGCAAGCTCCACCTGCCATAACGATGATACCACCCGGTGGCCCTGTCGAGCTGGCGGGCCGAAACGGGAAACCAGCGGCGGTCATGAAAGCGTTCCACCCCCCGACCTAAAACCCAGTTCACCACCGCACCCAACGTGTTTCCAAGGCTGGCGACCAAGAGAAGCCCCCAAAGCGGGTATTCGCCGGAGAGGATCAATCCGGCGAGACCGATTTCCGATTGTGCAGGAAGCACCGTTGCCGCCAGAAATGAAACGAGGAACAGCCCGCCATAGGCACTGCTTTCAATCACAGGCCGGACTCAACCGAGTGGCAATCATGGAGCATTCGCCCACTATCCCACAGCCCGCCGTCAACGGAAAGCATAGCCTTGCGCGGCGGGTGACACCATCCATTTGCATCCCCCCTGCTTTGGCCGCTTGAAGGAAACCCGGGTGGTGCCTATTTTGTGCGGACCCTCACCCCAGAACCAAGGCCCCTTCATGTCCGATGCCTCGACCGACACCATGGATCCGCGCCAGACCGGCTTTATCGGCCGTCTGCAGGCCTTCATAGAAGCCGAGGCGACCCGCCGCGTCATCGTCGGCGTCATCATCTTCAACGCCATCGTGCTCGGTCTGGAGACCTCGCCCACGGCCATGGCCGCCGCCGGGGATATCCTGCGCCTGCTCGATCATATCGCCGTCGCCATCTTCGTCGCCGAGATCGCGATCAAGCTGGTGGTCTACCGCCTGCGCTTTTTCACCAATCCCTGGAACGTGTTCGATTTCTTGATCGTCGGCATTTCGCTGATGCCGGTGACGGAAGGCATGACCGTGCTGCGCGCACTCCGCGTGCTACGGGCGCTCCGCCTGGTGTCGGCCGTGCCCAAGATGCGGGTGGTGATCCAGGCCCTGCTGGAAGCCGTGCCGGGCATGAGTTCCGTCCTCGCCCTGCTGTGCCTGGTGTTCTATATCGCCGCCGTAATGACGACCAAGCTGTTCGGCGGCGATTTCCCGGCCTGGTTCGGGACCATCGGCAAATCGGCCTATACCCTGTTTCAGATCATGACCCTGGAATCCTGGTCCATGGGCATCGTCCGCCCGGTGATGGAAATCCACCCCTATGCCTGGGCGTTCTTCGTGCCCTTCATCCTGATCGTCACCTTTGCCGTCCTCAACCTGTTCATCGCCATCATCGTCAATTCCATGCACGACGCGGCGGCCGTGGACGCGGAAAAGCATCAGGCCGAACAGGATGAAATGATCCGCAAACTCGCCGCGCAGGTCGATCGTATCGAAGCCAAAATCACGGATATGGCCGACCGCCAAAGCCAAGACGACGCGGCAGACGGCCGTCAATAAAGACCAGCCCCAAACCAATTACGACGGCCCCCAACAATTCCCACGGCTTCACCGCCTCACCTAGGAACAGGGCACCCAGAGCCATTGCCGTCACCGGAATAAGCAAGGTCACCAGCATCACGTTACTCGCCCCGGCGCTGACCAGCAGGCGAAAGAACACGATATAGGCCAAGGCCGTGCCGAACGCGGCCAGGGCAAAAATCGCGCCGATGGTTGTCGGGGCCGGCAGGCCCAGTTCCCACGGCCGATCCCACAGGCCGGCGACCACGGCCATGATGAGACTGGAACAGATCAACTGGCACGTCGCGGATTTCAACGGCGCCACGCCGCCCAGATGGCGGCGCCCCCAAAGACCGGCAAAGGCATAGCTGACCGTCGCCGCCAAACACAAACCGATCCCGATGCTCTGGCTTGCGTCACCGCCATCGCCGCCCCGCAGGACGGCCACGCCGACAACACCCAAGACAACCCCAACGACGCGACATGCGGTTAATCGCTCTACCCCGAAACCCGCCATGACGAGAACGGTAAACAGCGGCGTCATCGCATTGATGATCGAAGCCAGACCGACAGTCACCTGCGTCTGCCCGAAGAACAGCAGGCTGAACGGCAGAACGTTGTTCAGCATCCCCATAACGAAAAACGGCCACCAAGCCGCCCATCCACGCGGCAGCCGATGGCCGTGGGAAACGAACAGCGGCAGCAATATCAGCGCCGCCAGGAAGACGCGGGCGAACACGACCGTCAGCGGCGGGACGTCCTGCACGGCAGCACCGGCGAAAAAGAACGCACCGCCCCACAAAACGGACAGAAACACCAACTGCCCCCATTCGGGGCCGTTCATGGAACGAAGTGGCTGGCCTTGCGTCATGTCCCCCCGCGGACCGGTGACCCCCGCATCAATGATGCCCACACCGGCGCGGGTAATCTTCCCGGTTCTTGCGCATGATCTCCAGCCAGGCGGCGGCTAGATAATCCCCCGCGCCTTCAGATCCGCGATGTCCGCTTCGGACAGGCCTAACAGCTTGCCGTAGATATCCCCGTTGGAAGCCCCCAGCCCCTGGCCGAGCGTTTTGATCCGGCCCGGCGTTTTCGACAGTTTGGGCACCACGCCCGGGATCGTGACGTCTCCGACCTCGGGATCCTGAACCGTGACCAGTTGATCGCGGGCACGGAACTGCGGGTCTTCGAAGATATCGGCGATGGAGTTGATCGGCCCGGCCGGAACTTCCGCACCGATGCAGGCTTCCATCACCTGCTCACGGGTCATGGACAGGCACCAGTTGGTCACTTCCTCGATCACCGTGTCGCGATGTTTCAGACGTTCGGCCAAATCGCCGTAGGCGTCCCACAAATCCGGGCGTTTCATGCCCTGGGTCAGGCGTTCGAACATCTTCGACGTGGTGCAGGCGATGGACAGGAACTTGCCGTCGCCGCAGGGGAAATGGCCGTGGGGTACGGCGTTCAACGTACCCGTACCCTCGGGCTCGCGCACGGTGCCGACCGCCGCATAGGCCGGGGCCAGTTCATCCAGCACCCGAAACACGCTTTCATAAAGGGCCGCGTCGATGACCTGGCCCTCGCCCGTATTATCGCGGTGACGCAGGGCCATCATGATGCCGATGGCGCCGTACATGCCGGTCATGTAATCGCCCAAAGAGGTCGAGCCCGGCGTGACCGGAATCTCCCCGGGCGTGCCGGACAGGTAGGTCAGCCCGCCGACCGCATGGCCGATGCGGGCAAAGCCGGGCCGGTCCTTGTAGGGCCCCGTCTGGCCGTAGCCGGTGACCCGCAGGATCACCAGCCCCGGGTTCAGTTCATGCAGAATATCCGGCCCCAGGCCCCAACGTTCCAGGGTGCCCGGACGGAAGTTCTCGATCAGCACATCGGCGTCGGCGACCAGCTTTTTCAAAAGTTCCTGGCCCTCGGCCTCGCGCAGATTAAGGGTGATCGATTTCTTGTTGCGGGCCTCGGTCAGCCAGGCCAGGGTCGAATCCTCGCGCGCCGTCTTGGTGCCGTACTTGCGCCAAGGATCGCCCCCGGGATTGTCGCCTTTTGCAGGCTGTTCGACCTTGATCACATCGGCGCCGAATTCCCCCAGGATCGATCCCGCATAGGGCCCGGCGATGAAGGTCGCGATGTCGATCACGCGGACCCCGTCCAATGCCGTCGGTGTATCTGTCATGTCATACGGCCTCGAAATCGGCGTCGGCCTGCATGGCGAGCCAGTTGTCTTGATCAAGCGCCCAGAGGTCGGCCGTATTGTCGCCGGTCGGCTTGCCCTGGAAGGTCATGGCGCGTCCGTCCGTGAAACTGGGCCGGACGGCGCGGTAGGCGAAGCGCGTCATGCGCCGGCCCTGCTTGGCCATTTCGCGCGCGCCCAAATCCATCAGCAGGGTCGCGATCAGCGGCCCGTGGACGATCAGGTTGGGATAGCCCTCGTCGTTCTGCGTGAACTCGCGGTCGTAATGGATGCGGTGGGCGTTGAAGATCAGTGCCGAATAACGGAACAGCATGGCCTCGTCCGGCAGCACACTGCGATTCCAAACGACCCCTTCGGGGGCCGGCTTGGGTGCCGGGGCAGGGGCGTCGGGGGCCGCTTCGTCGCGATAGACGATGTCGTGTTCTTCGACGATCACGTCCTTGCCGCCGGCCTGGATGCGGTGCTCGACCAGCACGAACACCAGCCGCCCGGACTTGCCTTCCTTGAAGGTCACATCTTTCACGGTCGACAGACGCGTCGCCTTATCGCCGATGCGCAGCGTCCCCGGGAACCACACCCGCCCGCCGGCCCACATGCGGCGTGGCAGCGGCACCGGCGGCAGGAACCCGCCCTTCTTGGCATGGCCGTCGAACGCCAATTCGGAATGGATGGGTGTTTCCAGGAAATACAGCCAATGGGCCGAAGGCGGCAGCGCGTCGCCGTCCCGGGGTTCCGCCTCGTCGCGGTCGATGGTCGCGGAAAGGGCGCGGGCCGGAAAGGCGCCGATGGTATCGGTCAGTTCCTGGGTTTTGCCGATCCAGGATTTCAGATGGTCCATGTCCAGGGGGGCATTGGGGTCGATGTCGTCCATGAGAGATGGTCTTTCGTCGTTGGTCGTAATCTTAGAAGGATCGCGGCATGTCCAGGACATGCTCGGCGATGTAGGACAGGATCAGGTTGGTCGAAATGGGGGCGACCTGATAAAGGCGCGTTTCGCGGAACTTGCGTTCCACGTCGTATTCTTCGGCAAAGCCGAAACCGCCGTGGGTCTGCAGGCACATATCGGCGGCATGCCAGGACGCATCGGCTGCCAGCAGCTTGCACATATTGGCCATCTCGCCCGCGTCGCCGCCCCGGTCGAAGGTTTCCGCGGCCTGGCGGACCATCAAGGCGGCGGCTTCCGTTTCCGCATAGGACCGGGCGATCGGGAACTGAATGCCCTGGTTCTGGCCGATCGGCCGGTCAAACACCCGGCGATCGACGGCATAGTCGCGGGCCTTTTGGATGAACCAGCGGGCGTCACCGATGCATTCGGAACCGATAAGAATGCGTTCCGCGTTCATGCCGTCCAGGATGTAGTAGAACCCGCGTCCTTCCTCGCCGATCAGATTGTCGGCGGGCACGCGCAGATCGTCGAAAAAGATTTCCGTGGTCGCATGGTTGACCATGGCGCGGAGCTTCTTGATCTCCAGCCCCTTGCCCAAGGCTTCGCGCATGTCGATCAGGAAGATGGACATGCCCTGGTGGGGCTTGGCGGCTTCTTCCCGGGGCGTGGTGCGGGCCAGCAGCAGCATCAGATCGGAATGTTCGGCCCGCGATGTCCAGACCTTCTGGCCGTTGATGACCCATTCGTTGCCGTCGCGCCGGGCCGTGGTGCGGATGCGGGTCGTGTCCGTGCCGGACGTGGGCTCGGTCACGCCAAAGGCCTGCAGGCGCAATTTGCCCGAGGCGATGTCCGGCAGAAAGCGGGATTTCTTGCCCTCGTCGCCGTGGCGCAGAAGTGCGCCCATGATATACATCTGGGCGTGGCAGGCGCCGCCGTTGCAGCCGGATTTGTGGATTTCCTCCATGATCGCCGTGGCTTCGGACAGGCCCAGGCCCGAGCCGCCGTATTCTTCCGGGATCAGGCAGGCAAGAAAGCCCGCATCGGTCAGGGCCTGAACGAATTCGGCCGGATAGGCTTGTTCGCGGTCCTTTTCCCGCCAGTATTCGCCGGGGAAATCCCGGCAGAGCGCAGCAACGGATTCCCGGATTTCCGGGTGCGTAATGGTATCGTTGGTCATGGATGTTCCTAGTATTGTGGTCTTGATACAGACGAAGTTTTAATGGTTTTAGCGCAACCATGCGCCGTTCCGAAAGACCCACTAGGCGGGTTATGGGATTGAACAAGGGGTAGAGGCAGGCAATTACGTGTCCAAAGACCTGAAAATCGCGGTGGTCATCCCCGCCTTCCGGGCGGCCGCCAAGGTCGCGACGGTGATCCAGGGCGTGCCCGATTGGATCGGGCGGATTTATGTGATCGACGACGCCTGCCCCGAAAATTCGGGCGACGCCGCCAAGGCCGCCGGGGACGGCCGGGTCATGGTCCTGCGCCGTCAACAGAACGGCGGTGTGGGGGCGGCGGTCAAGACCGGATACCGCCAAGCCTTGGCCGACGGCTTCGACATCGTGGTTAAAATGGATGCCGACGACCAGATGGATCCGGCCTATCTGGATGACCTGTTGAAACCGATCCGTTCGGGACGTGCCGATTATGCCAAGGGCAACCGGTTCCGCGATCTGAAGGCCTTGCGCCAGATGCCGCGCGTGCGTCTGTTCGGCAACAGCATGCTGACCTTCCTGGTCAAAGCCGCGTCGGGATACTGGGACATGATGGACCCGACCAACGGCTATACCGCCATCAACCGCGACGCCCTGGAGCGCCTGGAACTGGACCGGGTGTCGGACGGGTATTTCTTTGAATCGGACATGCTGATCCGCCTGAACATCATCGGCGCGGTGGCCGAGGACGTGGCCATCCCGGCCCGTTATGGGGACGAACAAAGCTCGCTGCACATTCCGTCGATCATGCCCGTGTTCATTTACCGGCTGATCCGCGGCATGGGGAAACGCATCCTGTTCAAATATTTCCTTTACGATTTCTCTCTCGGCTCGTTTTACCTTCTGGCGGGCAGCCTATTGACCGCCTTCGGCCTTGGTTTCGGTGGCTGGAAATGGTGGCAGGCCGCACAAACGGGTGTTACCGCGACCATGGGCACCATTATGATCGCCACGCTGGCGATCCTGCTGGGCGTGCAGTTTTTGGTCCAGGCGATCAATTTCGATATACAGACCACGCCAAAGCGCGACCGCGAAGGCGACTAAGCCTTTGCATCCGACTGTCAATCCACCCTAAAAGGTGCGAGACTCCATTGTCGTTTCGATCCTGGCGGCAAATGGTAGCGATCATCGGGACAGATATGACCAATCAGGCCTTACATAACGCAACACAGAAGACAGCGGACCGCCCGTTCCGCGTCATGTTCGTGCATGCGCCGGACCCGGTCTATTCCGACACCCAAACCTACGGCGCGATCTTCATGCCGGTCTGGGCCTATACCCTGGCGGCGCACGTGCCGGACGATCTGGGCGTGACCTTGCTGCTGCACGATACGCGGGTTCAGGGCTGGTCCGACATCGAACCGGCCGACCTATATCTGTTTTCCGGCATCAACCAGGACGCCGCCTTCATGAACAAGGTCCGCGCCCGCCTGAAAGAGCGCGTTCCGTCCGCCCGCTCCATGGTCGGCGGTCCCGTCGCCTGGTCGTTCGATCAGGCCGACACGTTGGAACAATTGCAGGACTTCGATCATATCTTCGTCGGTGACGCGGAAGATTCCATCGCCGACCTGATCGCAGCCGTCCGCGATGGTCAGCCCATGGAGCATGTCCTGAAGGCACCCGGACGGTTCGAGATATCCCGCGCCCAGCCCATGCACCGGGGTCTGATGGATACGACCATATCGCGCTATTACGGTGCCGTGATCGAGGTTTCCCGCGGCTGTCCGTTCCTGTGCGAATTCTGCGACATCCGCATCATGGACGACAACAACCGCCCCCATAACAAACGGGCGGAGCTGATCGTCGAGGAACTGGACCATCTATGTGAAATGGGCGTCTCTCAGATCCTGTTCGCCTGCGACAACTTCATCGGCGAGCCGCGCTGGGCCGAAGACGTGATTGATAAAATTCTCGCCTGGAAGGAACGCACCGGCCATACGCCGTCGCTGTACACCTGGCTGACCATCAACCTGCATAACCACCCGGAACTGATGGCCAAAATGCGCCGCGCCGGGTTCGACATGCTGTTCATCGGCATCGAAAGTTTCTCCAAGAATTCGCTGCTGGAAACCGCCAAGGTCCAGAACTCGGCCACGGAACTGACCGAGGTCGTGCGCGAAATCCAGTCCCGCGGTTTCATCGTGGTCGGCGGGCTGATCTTCGGCTTCGACAGTGACGACGAGGACTGCTTCGACATCACGCTCAAGGGCCTGACCGATGCGGCACTCCTATCGGGCGATCCGTCGCTGCTGACGGCGCTGCCGGGCACGCCGCTCTACCGGCGCATGAAACTTTCCAAGCGCCTGCGCGACGTACGCTTCGGCCTCGGCGGATTCAAATACCAGACCAACATCAAGTACCTTCTGCCGCGCCGGACCATGATCGACGGTTACAAACACTTCGTCGATGTGTTCACGGACGGCCAGTATCAGTACAACCGCCTGAAAGCCTTCTTCGATCTGCAGACCGAAGGCAACCACGTTCCCATTGAAGGTCAGGGGTTCGGCAATACGGGCCTGTTCCTGAAAATGGTGTTCAAGAACTGGCGCGCCCTGCTGCAGCTTTCCCAGCGCATGGCGCGCTTCGCCATGAAGCCGCAGCGCCTTTACTACGCATTCAAGGGCCTCGCCATGGCCTTCAGCCACCGCAAACAGATGCCCAACTGGTTCGGCTATTTCCAATTTTGGCTGTTCGCCTGGACCAACGCGGCGCTCAAGTACCTAAATCTCAGCGATGCCGATTTCGACATCGATAGTGTGCCGGCCGATTTCGACATCAAGGGCATTCTGCCGGTCGACTACGGCTCGACCGCGGCCGAGCCCATTCCTGCCGGCAAGATCAAGGCCCAGCTTCGCGCCACCACGGCGCAGCTTGAAAGCGTGATCGAACGGAAAACGGCGGCGACGGGTTGATCGTCTGACCGCATCGATCTTTAGCGTCCTTTTCGTTTGTTTGGCTACCTCTCCTGATTGATGATATTTAGTCGATACTGAATTTTCGGATTGGGGTTCTTGCGGCATGGCGAAATTGTTGATCGTGGACGACGACGAACTTTCGGCACGCTTCTTCGGTGAGGTCCTGACCTCCATGGGCCATCAAGTCGCCGCCATCGGCAGTGCCACCCATGCCTTTGATGCCATTGCCCATGATACCCCCGACCTGATCCTGATGGATTTGGAAATGCCGGACATGAACGGCGTCGAGGCCACGCGCCAGCTTAAGAGCAATCCGGTCACCCAGGACATTCCCGTGGTGATCCTGACCGCCCATCCGGAAGCCCAGGCCTTTGAAGAGGTTTCCATGGCCGGTGCCGACGGGTACCTGAACAAACAAAGCGACCGTCCGGCGATCGAAGCTGCGATCAACACCGCGCTTTCCGGCTCTTAATTCCTCCCGCTTTCTCCCGAATTTCACGGCGTCACAAGCCCGCTTAGGGCCTGCTTCCGGAATATATCTTGACATCAAGATATATTCCGGAGACCCTCCCCCCATGAAACATCCGGGTGATCACGTCGACCGTATTCTGTCCGATTGGAACCGGGAACGCCCGGACCTGAACCTTGGCCCCATGGCCGTGGTCGGCCGGGTGCGGCGGCTCAACACCTTTTTCCTGCGCGGCATGGAAGAGACCTGGGCCGAGTTCGATCTGAACATGGCAAGCTTCGACGTGCTGTCCACGCTGCTGCGCGCGGGCCCGCCCTACAGCCTGTCACCGGGCGATTTGATCGCCTCGACCATGGTGACGTCGGGAACCATGACCCACCGCATCGACCAGTTGGAGCGCGCGGGCATGGTCCGGCGGGAAAAGAACCGGGACGACGGGCGCGGCGTCGTCATTCACCTGACGGACCGTGGGCGCGGACTGATCGAACAGGCCTTGGTCGCCCATATGGCAACACAGGCGCAGCTAGTTTCCAGTCTGTCGCCGTCGGAGCGCGACACCTTGGCTGAATTGCTGAGAAAGATGCTGAACGCATTCGAAGCCCCATCATCTTCCAAATCATCCGACAGGAGCCACGGCGCATGATCATCGAAAACACGCTGAACCTGGACCTTCCGCCCGAAGATGCCTGGCGCACGCTGCTGAACATTCCCTTCGTCGCCCCCTGCCTGCCCGGCACCAAACTGACCAAGGCCGTCGATGAACGGACGTTCGAAGGCATGGTGCAATTGAAACTGGGCCCGGTCAGCCTGTCCTTTCGGGGCGAGGCCGTGATCGAACACATCGATCCGGACGCCATGAAGGTCCGTGTCGCCGCCAAGGGGCGCGAAGACCGGGGCCGCGGTTCGGCCCATGCAACCGTAACCTTCCAGCTTCACGAACAAGACGGCGGCACCCGGGTCGAAGTCGTGACCGACCTGAACCTGGCCGGCAGCATCATTCAATATGCCCGGGGCGCCGGCGTGGTCACCAAGACGGCGCAGCAGCTGGTCGACCAGTTCGCCGACCGCCTGACCAAACGGATCGAAAGCGGGGAAGAGCCCGACGAGGAAGCGATCAAGGTCGGATCGCTCCTATGGCAGGGGCTGACGGCAAGCTTTCGCAAGGACACACAGGACGCATGAAACCGGCCCCCTTCACCTATCACCGGGCGGAAACCCTGACCCAGGCCGCCGATATGGCCGCAAGCCTTGAAAACGCGCGCCTGCTGTCCGGCGGACAGTCCCTGATGCCGATGATGAACCTGCGCTATGTGGCGGTCGACCATCTGATCGATCTGAACCCGGTTGCTGAACTTGCGGGCGTTTCCGTCGACGGGCCGCGGATCACCATCGGCGGCATGACCCGCCAGCGCGCCGTGCTGGAACATGACGGCCTGGCCGAACGCTGCCCGATCATCCAGGAAGCCCTTTCCTTCGTCGGCCATGTGCAGACCCGCAACCGGGGCACCGTCGGCGGATCGCTGGCCCATCTGGACCCGGCGGCGGAATTGCCGGGCATGGCCGCATTGTTGGATGCGGAGATCACGATCACCAGCAAGGACGGCACCCGCACCGTCGCCATGGCGGATTACCCCCTGGGCTACATGACCCCCGATATCAACGAAGGCGAAATCCTATCCGCCGTCGCTTTCGACCCCTGGCCCCAAGGTCACGGCTGGGATTTCCGCGAATTCGCGCAACGCCACGGTGATTTCGCCATGGCGGGTGTCGGCAGTTTGATCCTTCTGAACGGGGCCGGAAAAATCGCCCGCGCCGCCGTGGTGCTGATCGGCGTGGATGACGGACCGGTCCGCCTGACCGAAGCCGAGGACATGCTGTGCGGCGAGACGCCATCGGAAGATCTGTTCCGCGCGGCGGGGGCCCTGGCCGCCGGCCGGCCGATGGCAAGCGACGCCCTGGTCACGGAAGCCTACCGCCAGCATCTGGCGGGCGTTCTGGTTCGCCGGTCCCTTGCCAATGCCTATTCCCGCGCCGCAAAGGAGATGTCCCATGCCTGACGGCCTGTCCAAGCGCACCGTTTCGGTAACGGTCAACGGCCAAGACATGACCGCCGAGGTCGAAGACCGATATTCCCTGGCCGATTTCCTGCGTCATGCCCTGGGTCTGACGGGCACGCATCTGGGCTGCGAGCACGGGGTCTGCGGTGCCTGCACCGTGCTGGTCGACGGCGAGGCCGTGCGCGGCTGCCTGATGCTGGCGGTTCAGGCCGAGGGATGTGCCGTCACCACCATCGAAGGCCTGGCGAACGGCGACGGCAGCCTGAGCCCCCTGCAGCAGGCCTTCATGGACAATCACGGCCTGCAATGCGGGTTCTGCACACCCGGCATCCTGACGACCCTGACGGCCTATCTGCGCGATCATCCGAACGCGGATGAGCCGGCATTGCGCGAAGCCCTATCCGGCAACATCTGCCGCTGCACCGGCTACGACACCATCGTTCGCGCGGCCCTGGCCGCCGCCGAAACCCTGCGCGAAGGAGCCAAGGCATGAGTTCGACCGCCTTCGTCGGCCAGCGCGTCAAGCGCCTGGAAGACCCGGACCTGCTGACCGGCCGGGGCCAGTTCCTGGATGATCTGAAACTGCCGGGCCTGCTGGAAGCCGCCTTCGTGCGCAGCCCTTTCGCCCATGCGACCTTCACGGAAGTCGATGCGGCCGAAGCCCGCGCCATGCCGGGCGTGCATGCGGTGCTGACAGCCAAGGACCTGCCGCCGGAAATGCAGGGCAAGCGCATCCTGCTGCAGGTCCCGCACCCGGAAATCACCTATTCCGTGACGCAGGAACCCCTGGCGTCCGAAGAAGTCTGCTTTGTGGGCGAAGCCGTCGCCGTGGTCATCGCCGACAGCCGCCATTTGGCCGAAGACGCGGCGGAGCGGGTGATCGTCGACTGGGAGCCGCTCGCCGCCGCCGGCCATTGCGAAACCGCACTGAAACCGGGCGCTCCCGTGGTCCATAGCTGCATGACCGACAACATCGCCGGGCGCCTGAACCTGGCCTTCGGCGATGTGGACGCGGCGTTCCGCAATGCAGCCCATGTGATCAAGGAACGGTACGAACCCCATCGCGGTACCGGCCATCCCATGGAATGCCGGGGGGTGGCGGCGGTTTACGATCTGACAGGCGATGCCTTCCGCATCTGGTCGTCGACCCAGACCCCCCATAATACCCAGCGCGCCCTGGTCGACATGTTCGGCCTGTCGGAAGACAACGTGCGTGTCATCACACCGGACGTGGGCGGCGGCTTCGGGCCCAAGAACCAGGTCTATCCGGAAGAACTGGTCATCCCCGCCGTGGCCCGCCTGCTGGGCCGGCCCGTGAAATGGGCCGAGGACCGGCGCGAGCATTTCCTGACCACCACCCAGGAACGGGATCAGGTCTGGGACGTTTCCGCCGCCGTCGATAAGGACGGAAAATTTCTGGGCGTGAAAGGCACGCTGACCCACGACGCGGGGGCTTACCTTCCCTGGGGCATCATCATGCCCTATATCTCGGCGACCACCCTGCCGGGCCCTTATAAGCTGCCGGCCTACAAGATGGCCGTGACCGTTGCCTTCACCAATCTGGTGCCGACCACGCCCCTGCGGGGTGCCGGGCGGCCCCAGGCCGTGTTCGCCATGGAACGGCTGATGGACGCCGTGGCCAAGGAGTTGAACCTGGATCCGGCGGAAGTCCGCCGCCGCAACTTCATCCAGGCATCGGACATGCCCTATGACATGGGCCTGACCTATCGCGACGGGGCCCCCGTGATGTACGACACGGGCGATTATCCCGAAGCCCAGGCCCAGGCATTGGCCAAGGCCGGATATGACGACTTCCCGGCCCGCCAAAAGGCCGCCTTGGCCGAGGGCCGGCACATCGGTATCGGCATCGGCAATTATGTGGAAGGCACGGGCCTGGGCCCGTTCGAAGGGGCCACCGTGCGCATCCTGACCAACGGGCGCGTCGCGATCTATACCGGCGCGGCGGCGGCGGGCCAAGCCCACCGCACGACCCTGGCACAGATCTGCGCCGATGAAATGGGCGTGAACGTGACCGACATCGACGTGGTCGGCGGCGACACGGGCGTGATGCCGCGCGGGGCCGGGACCTATGCGTCCCGCATCACCGTCAACGCGGGATCATCCGTCCGCCAGGCATCGGCCGAACTGCGCGGCAAGGCTTTGGCGCTGGCCGCCGCCAAGTTCGACGTGAAACCGGAAGACGTGGAACTGACTTACGGCGCCGTGCGCATCAAGGGTGAACAGGGTGACAGCATATCCTTCGAGGAACTGGCCAAGATGACCAGCGGCATGCCCGGTTACGCCCTGCCCAAGGGGGTGAAGCCGGATTTGGAAACATCCGGATACTTCACCCCGCCGCAGGCGACCTATTCCAACGGCAGCCACGTCGCCGAGGTCGAGGTCGATGCGGAGACCGGCCAGATCACGATCCTGAAATACACCGTGGTCCACGACTGCGGTACGGTCATCAATCCCATGCTGGTCGACGGTCAGGTGCAGGGCGGGGTCGCCCACGGCATCGGCAACGCGGTTTTGGAACGCATGGTGTTCGACGAAGACGCCAACCCCCTGACCACGACCTTCGCCGATTACCTGATGCCGACGGCGGAAATCGTGCCCGACTGCGACATCGTGCATATGGAAAGCCCCACACCGCTGAACCCCCTGGGTGCGAAGGGCGCCGGCGAAGGCGGCACCATTCCCGCACCCGCCGCCATCGTCGCGGCGGTGGAAAACGCGCTCATGCCCTTCGGCCTGCGCATCACCGATTGTCCCATCACGCCGCAGCGCATCGTCGAACTGATCCGTGACGCGGAACAACAGAATTCATAGGAGGACACCCGAATGAGCGACACCAGCGACCGTTTCCGCATCGACCGTGACGGCCCCGTCGCCCGCGTGACCCTGTGCCAGGGGGCAGAGGGCAACACCCTGGCCCCGCCCGACATGAAGGCCATCGGCGGCGCCATCCGCGCGGAAGGTTCGGACAAGGCAGTGAAACTGGTCGTCGTCACCGGCGAAGGGGATGATTTCTGCCTGGGACGGCGCATCGTTCCGGGCATCACCCCGCCCGCCAACGCGCGGGAATTCCGCGAACGGGTGGCCGACGCGATCCTGGGCGTCTACGAAAATCTGCGCATGACGCCGGTGCCCGTGCTGGCCGCCGTGCAGGGCCGGGCCAAGGGGTTCGGCTGTGCCTTCGCGGCCCAGGCCGACGTGACCATCGCCGAGGACGGGGCCCGGTTCTCCATGCCGGAAATGGACGGCAACCTGCCGCCGACCCTGGCGATTTCCGCCGCCCTGCCGAAAATGCCCGCCAAGGCCGTACTCGACATGGTTCTGAGCCGGGACGAGATCGACGCCCAGCAAGCCTTCACCCATGGTCTGATTTCCCGCATCGCCCCCGCGGGCGGGCTGACCAACGCCGTCGATGCCTATATCGCCAAGCTGGCCGACCGGGACCGCGATGCCCTGGTCGCCATCAAGGAATACATGCGCCTGGCCCCGACCATGGACCTTGCCGGACAGGCCCGCTACGGCGCCAATCTGATTTCCGTTGAAATGACCTCGCAAGCGAAGGACTGATCCATGCCTGAAATATCCGTGAATGGTGAGACCCTGCATTACCGACGCGGGGGCAGCGGCCCGACGCTGCTGATGCTGCACAGCCTGGGCACCAACGGCTATCTGTGGGAAGGCCAGATGGCCGCATTGCAGGACCGCTTACCTGCATCGCCCTGGATGCGCGCGGTCACGGCGGATCGTCCAACAACGGCGGCATGACCATGCAGACCGTGGCCGACGACGCCCATGCGCTGTTGACCGAACTGGGCCTTTTGCCCGCCCATATCATGGGGATATCCATGGGCGGGTTGCAGTGTGCGCGCCTGCATGCCTTGGCCCCCGATGACATTCTATCCATCGTCTATGCCGACAGCTTCGCCTATTTGGGCGAGATCGGGCCTGAACGGGTCAAAGGCATGGAAGGCAAGCTGGCGGGCATGACCATGGCCGAATTCGCCCGGGACTACGCCGATGACACCCTGCTGCCGACTACGGCGAAAACCCATCACGCGGCCCTGGTTGCCGCGATTTCCGGCATGTCCAAGGAAGACTATCTGGAATCCGTGCGTTCCGTGTTCACCGAGGACGTGCGCGGGCAGCTCAAAGCCATCGACAAGCCCATGCATATCGTTACCGGCGCAAAGGACCAACGCACACCGCCGGCCGCTGCCGAAAGCGTCCATGCGCTTGTTCCCGCATCAACGCTGGAGATCATTCCGGACGCTGCGCATCTGTCGAACATCGACAATCCGACTGGCTTCATGGCTGCCGTCGGACCGTTCCTGGACCGTGTTCGGAAATAGTTGCGATCACTCATTCGTTTGCGCGCAATCCGACACATTGCAATTGCCTTGGCGGGTTTCTATTAATGCCCATGGGGGGAGTATGGATTTACACTGGTTCAATCTATACGCATGCCCATACATTCAGACGACGAGGTCCTGAAGACCCTCTTGGAAGGCAGCCCCATCGGGGCGGCGATCCTTGATATCGAAACCGGGAAAAGGCTGTTCGTGAACAGCCAACTGGTATCGATGTTCGGCGCCCGCACGAAGGATGATCTCCTTAACGGAGACATCAAGGCCACCTGGGTCAATTCAGAAGACCTGGACCGCGCTCTGCCCGTATTCAAAAAGGGCAACCGTCTCGTCAATTTCGAAGCGGAACGAAAGCGCTTCGATGGAAGCATCTGGTGGGTCCTGATCAACACCCAACCAACCACATTCGACGGCAAGGCCGCGGGGATCGTCTGGCACATCGACATTACATGCCGCAAACGCGCGGAAGCCCAGCTTCATCAGGCGAAAGCAGAAGCCGAGGAAGCCAGCCGCGCGAAAACCGAATTTCTCGCCCATATGAGCCATGAATTGCGGACACCGCTGAACAGCATACTCGGCTTTTCGCAGATGCTCGCAACGCCTTCGCTGGCGAAAGCCACCGAACCGATGAAGACGGACTATGCCCGCAACATCCATGCTTCCGGCACGCATCTTCTGGATATCATCAACGATATTCTCGACATCTCCAAAATCGAAGCCGGAGAATTCGAGCTTGATGAAACACAATTCGAAATCGGTGAAGTCCTCACGGTCGCACAAAAGATGTTGCGCAGTCAGGCCGATGAAAACGCAATCACCATTGATTATCGACCGCCCCCCAAAAGCGCGCATCTATTCGCGGACAAGCGCGTCGTGACACAGGTCGTCGTCAACCTGCTGTCCAACGCCATCAAGTTCAATACAAAGAGCGGCCGCGTGGCCTTGATGTCCGATTTCACACCAAGCGGTGAAATATCCATCACCGTCGCCGATACGGGTATCGGCATTTCACCGGAAAACATTCCCGTCGCTTTGACACCGTTCGGACAAATTCGGGCAAATTCTCAAAACACCCATGAAGGAACGGGACTTGGGCTTTCCCTGTCCAAATATCTGGTCGAATTGCATGGGGGATCGTTCGCACTCAACAGTGAACTGGGCAAAGGAACGGAAGTCACAATCGCATTTCCGTCCGACCGAACGAAATGACAGGCGATTTCTTACGCTGTCATCCCCACAATCCATTCAAACATCGCGAACAGACCATTGATCGACCTGCTTCCGGGATTTAGTAAGGGGCGCAGCCCTGATCACATTTCGAAAGTCGGCATCTCTTGGCCCCACCGCTTCTCCATCTTCGCGACATCGACCTGACCTTTGGCGGCACGCCCTTGCTGGAAGGCGCGGAAATCGCCGTCGGCCGGGGCGAACGCCTGTGTCTGGTCGGGCGCAACGGATCCGGAAAATCGACCCTGTTGAAGATCGCGGCCGGCTTGGTCGATGCCGACGACGGCGAGCGGTTCGTGCAGCCGGGGGCAACCATCCGCTACCTGCCGCAGGAACCGGACCTTGCCGGTTACCAATCGACCCTGGCCTATGTCGAAGACGGGCTTGCCCCGGGGGATGATCCTTACCGGGCGCAATATCTGCTGGACGTTCTGGGATTAACCGGCAGCGAAGACCCCAAGACCCTTTCCGGCGGCGAGGCTCGGCGGTCCGCCCTGGCCCGCGCCCTTGCCCCCAAGCCCGACATCCTGCTGCTGGACGAGCCGACCAACCATCTGGACCTGCCCGCGATCCGCTGGCTGGAACAGGAACTGTCCGCCATGGGATCGGCCATCGTCATGATCAGCCACGACCGCCGGTTCCTGGAAAACATGTCGCGCGCGACCCTGTGGCTGGACCGGGGCGAGGTCCGGCGCCTGGAAAAAGGCTTCGGCGCGTTCGAGGAATGGCGCGACGAGGTTCTGGATCAGGAAAGCGACGCCCGCCACAAACTGGACCGCAAAATCGCCCGGGAAACCCATTGGCTGATCCATGGCGTATCGGCCCGGCGCAAACGCAACCAGCGGCGCCTGTCGGCCCTGCACGACATGCGCCAGCAGCGCCGCGACCTGCGCCAGGCAACCGGCGACGTCAAACTGAATGCCGCCCAGGCCGAAACGTCGGGCAAGCTGGTGATCGATGCCGAGGACATTTCGAAAGCCTACGGCGCGCGCCCCCTGATCGACGGCTTTTCAACCCGCATCCTGCGGGGCGACCGGGTCGGCATCGTCGGGCCCAACGGGGCCGGGAAAACGACCCTGCTGAATATCCTGACCGGCCTGGCAGAGCCCGACAGCGGCAAGGTCAAGGTCGGCGTGTCGGTCGAAATGGTGACCCTGGACCAGAAACGCGAAAGCCTGAACCCAGGGACCAGCCTGTCCGACGCCTTGACGGACGGCAGCGGTGATACGGTTTCCGTCGGCGGAGAACCCCGCCATGTGATCGGCTATATGAAGGACTTTCTGTTCGCCCCGGAACAGGCCCCCACCCCCATCGGCGAGTTGTCGGGCGGCGAACGCGGACGTCTGATGCTGGCCCGGGCCCTGGCGCGGCCATCGAACCTGTTGGTGCTGGACGAGCCGACAAACGACCTGGACCTGGAAACCCTGGACCTGTTGCAGGAACTTCTGGCCGATTACGAAGGGGCGGTCCTTCTGGTCAGTCACGACCGGGATTTCATCGACCGGGTGGTGACCTCGACCATTGCCTGGGAAGACGACGGCATATGGCGAGAATATCCCGGCGGCTATTCGGACATGATGGCGCAACGCGGCGAGGTCAAATCCGCGCGCGGATCGGACAAGGACAAGACGCCCGTAAAATCTGCCGCCGATTCATCCCCGGCCGGTCCGTCGAAGCCCAAGACCGCGACCAAACTGTCGTTCAACGAAAGCCATGCCTTGAAAACTCTGCCGGGAAAGATGGCGAAGCTGGAAGACGCGATAGCCGTCCACCGAAAGACCCTGGAAGACCCTGCCCTTTACGCCAAGAACCCGGAACGCTTCACCGAAACGGCGGCGGCTTTGAAGAAAGCCGAAGACGAATTGGCCGCCCTGGAAGAAGAATGGCTGTCGCTTGAGATGAAGCGTGAAGAGATCGAGGCCGCCAAACTCTGACGATCCGCCGCGGGCATGTCCCGATTTTATGTTCCGGTTTGGGGTTTTTGCGCATATGGGGCGGCGATGGGATCGACACCCGCTGGCTTTTTGACCGGCTGCCCCGCGCCGTCGGTTTTGGCCTGTGCTTCGGCCTCGGCACGCGGTTCTTCGAAGGTGTATTTGCGGATGGCCTTTTTCAGGTCCTGCAGCAGTTCCACTCCCACATTGCCGCCGTCGCCCGTGACCTTGTCGCGGAACACGGACCGCATGGTATCGACATGCGCCTTGATGACCGTGACCGCCCGGTCTTCGGTCGGACAGGGGGCCTGCGTCGTCTTGTAGAGCATTTCGCCGACCTGGGTGATGATCGGATAACCGAAGGTTCCGCCCTGGCCGCGCAGTTCATGGGCCAGCAAGTTGATGTTCTTGAAATGGCGGGCACGCTGATCTTCGGATTGTTCCAACGCACGATCGCAGATGCTCGACAAGGTCGCCAGATACCCCAAGGCCCAATCGTGGAATTCCAGACCCTTGCGTTCAAGATGTTCGTCCGCCGCCTGCAGATGGCGAAGCGGCAGCTCCCCGGGCGGGCTCATACCCAAGGCGCCGACTTTTTCCTTCAGCTTGTTGGGCAAGCGGAACAGGTACACATCGCCGTCCTTGCTGGGTCGGCGCACGCGGTCCGATGAATAGACGACGGTCGCGTCCTTTTCCGTGATCCGCCGCCGGTCGTCAGGAACGATGCCTTCGCTGCGCCGATGCCGGTCGGGCCCGAAGTAATCGCGGGTCGCGACGAACTGACGCGGATAGTCGATGACTTCCAGTATCCGGTTACAGACGGTCTGGGCTGAAAACGGTTTGGCCAGAAATTCACTGGCCCCGCCGTCACGCGCCTTTTCGACATGTTCTGAATCGGCGGCCCCGGACATCATGATGAAGGGCATGAAGCGGTTGGGCGAGTCCTTGCCCTGGCGCACCCACTTCAACAACAGATGGCCGTCGATCGGGGCCATGACCAGATCGGAGATGATGATATCGACAGGACAGCCGTAGGGACCGTGATGAGCTCCAAGGAACTCGATCGCCTCGACCCCGTTTTCGGCGGTAATGACCTGACCGGCACCCAGGGTCTTCAAAACTTCCTGAAGGATTCTTAGAACGAAGCGATTGTCATCGACCAGAAGAAAGGTCAGTCGCTCCAGATTATAGACGCCCATCGTTCCTCAGCGGCGAGAGTCCTCCCCTCGTCACCGTCCGTACCAAAAACTCACCCAATTTCCCCCGTGGCGTCTTTTGGTCGCGCCTACATATTCACGCAAACTATATTGAAATTTCGATCAGCACAATATTGTTAAAAATCAGACCTTTAGGATGTTCAAATATACGCGATGCCGCTTCTAGCATCTGCTCCATCATCCCCAAAGGTCTCGTTCGGGCGGATGGATATATCCATCGGTGAACGTAAGGCCCTTATCCCTGTCCTCGCGCAGCAGAAGCGGGCCGTCCAGATCAACCACCTTGGCCCGATTCATCAGGACCGTCGCCGGCGCCATGGCAAGCGATGTCGCCACCATGCAGCCGACCATCAATTCGAACCCGCGGGCTTCGGCCGCGTCCGCCAGGTCCAGCGCCGCCGTCAGCCCCCCGGTTTTGTCGAGCTTGATATTGACCATGTCGTAAAGCCCGTCCAGACGATCCAGGTCCGCCGCCGTGTGGCAGCTTTCATCGGCGCAAATCGGTACCGGGGAATCGAAGCCGCGCAGGATGTCGTCACCATGGACGGGCACGGGCTGTTCAAGCATGACGACACCCATTTCCGCCAGAAACGGCGCCAGGTTTTCCAGACGGTGCAGGTCCCAGCCTTCGTTGGGATCAACCACAAGGCGCGCATCCGGGGCCGCTTCGCGCACGGCACTTAGGCGTGCCCGCACATCCTGTCCGTCCAGCTTGATTTTCAAAAGCGGCGCCTTGGCCAACCGGCTTGCCTGCACGGCCATTTCCTTGGGGCTGGCGATCCCGATGGTTTCCGCCGTCACCGCAGGCTCGGGCCGGGGCAGCCCCGCCAGTTCCCAAACCCGTTTGTCCGCCTGTTTCGCTTCCAGATCCCACAGCGCGCAATCGACCGCATTGCGGGCAGCCCCCGGCGGCAAGGCATCCAACAGGCCGGGCCGATCCAACCCCCCGGCGACGGCATCGGCAATGTCGGCAATCTGATGGATGACGCTATCGACGGTTTCGCCGTAATGGGCATAGGGCACGCATTCGCCCCGCCCGGCATGGCCGTCGGCGTCCTCGATCTCAGCCACGACGACGCGGGCTTCGGTCTTGATGCCGCGCGAAATGGCGAACGGCCGGGCCAGCGGCCATCCCTGATCGACGGCGGACAGGCGCCGTCCGCCCATCACAGTTTCTCGATCGCGTCGACGATGGGACCGACGCCCGTACGCACGGCATCGACAGCCGGCAGGCCGAGGCGTTTCGACGTCTCCGCCAGATAAACAGTGGCGGCATCCTCGTCCATGGAACTGGTGTTCACGGAAATGCCGACGAAGCGGGCATCGGCTTCGAACATGCGGGCCATACGTTGGTTGACCTCGATACAGTCTTCCAGCGTCGGCACGGGCACGCCGGGCGTGCCGCGCATTTCACGCCGCGCCGCATCATGACACAGCACCAGCGCATCGGGCCGGGCCCCATGGATCAGGCCCAGCGTCACCCCCGAGTAAGAGGCATGGAATAAAGAGCCCTGCCCTTCGACCACGTCCCAGTGGTCCGGGTCATTTTCCGGGGTCAGCCATTCCGCCGCCCCGGCGATGAAGTCGGCCACGACCGCGTCCACGGACACCCCGTCGCCGGCGATGAAGATGCCGGTTTGCCCGGTGGCGCGGAAATCGGCTTTCATGCCGCGCGCCTTCATTTCCCGCTCGATCGCAAGCGAGGTAAACATCTTGCCCACGGAAACGTCGGTGCCCACCGTCAAAACACGGTGGCCGGACCGCGCCTGTCCCCCTGCGACGTCGAAATCCCGTGACGGATGACGTGCATCCGTCAAGGTCCGGCCGTTGGCCTTTGCCGCCTGGGCAATGGCCGGCACGTCGGAAAGGCGGCGGTGCAGACCGGCGGCCACATCCATTCCGGCATCGATCGCCTGCACGATGACATCGACCCAATGGTCGGGGATCACGCCGCCCCTGTTGGCGACGCCGATGACCATGGTCTTGCAGCCGGCCTCGACGGCGTCATCGATGGTCATATCGGGGATACCCAGATCGGCCTTGCAGCCCGTCAGGCGCAACTGACCCTTGCACCAGTCCGGACGCCAATGGACGACACCGATCGCGACCTTGGCCGCAAGCTGATCCGGCGCGTCGCCGACAAACATGAGATAGGGGGTGGCAAGTGCCATGACAGACCTCCTGAACGGCTCGCCTAAAAACAGAGCCTAACATGTCGGCCGGCAGGGAAAAGGGGTCAGCGCCCGGGCGAATAGTGGGCCAGTATGAAAACGGCGGCGGCGTGCGCGGCAACGGAAACGGCCCGGCGGGCCTTGGCGACCTTGCGCTTCATGGCGGCGCGGCGCGCGGCGCGCTCGGCCTCCAGATGACCGGTGACTTCCAGCGCCACGTCATAGCCCTCGCGATGAGCCTCCATATAAAAACGGCGGCGCCGGGCATCGAAGTCGGGATGGAAGTGAAACACCGTCATGGCGCGGCGCTTGCCGTCGTAAGTGGAAAAGGCCAGAACCTCGTCCGCGCCGATATCGTATTTGCGTACCACCAATGCCGAAGCATCAAGCCCACGTTTGATGACGTGGACGCCGTCACCGTAATCCTGCTCGAACTCGAAGAACCAGTCGCCGGGAAGGAATGCATCCGCGCGCCCGGAAATATCCAGGTTGTTCGAAACAGGGGCATCGGCCGCCAATTTCGTCTCGGTTCGATCGGACATGACTGCCCATCCTATGGTTTCGGCAATACCGGTCGCCCGGCATGGCCCGTGAAGAAGCCCGCCAATCCCAGAATGTTGCCTGCTGTCGTCTTGTTTTTAATTTGTCTGTCACGGACCGAAGGCGCGCAGCCGCCGCGCTGTACCCGCAACAAGGACATTCATACGCCCATGGGCGAAGATAGACAAAACGAATATATTCCGCCCCTATCCCAACATGTGGATAACCGGCTTGCCGCCCCTGGGGTGGTTCCAGAAGTGACGTTGACATAAACTCGGGTGGTTTGCTTCGCCTGACGGCTTTTCAAGGCTCATGCGGACACGGGGGAGAAACCATGCAGAATTCAGACGCGACCATTACGTTCCGGGAATTGATTGCCCCAATTGAACCCGAAACCTTCTTTAATGAATACCGCGGCAAGAAAGCCGTTCATATTCCCGGAAACCCGGAAAAAATTGAGCAGTTGTTCAATTGGTCATCCTTCAACCGCATGATCAACATGACCACTGTTTGGAATGCCCAAACCATCAAAATGGCCCTGGATGGACGCAACCTGGCCCCGGATGAGTTTTGCACCATGGGTAATCTGCGCGAAGGCGGGCGCGCTCTGGTGCCGGACTGGCCCAAGGTCGGGACCTTATTGGCCGATGGGGCTTCGGTGGTTCTGGACTTGATGGAAATGCTGGATCCAGGCTCGGCCGCCATCGCCTCCGCCTTGCAGATGGCGACGGCATCGCGGGTGTCCTGCAATGCCTATTATTCGCGGAGCCAGCGGCCCGCTTTCAAAAGCCATTTTGACACCATGGAAGTCTTCGCGATTCATGTGGAAGGGGAAAAGACCTGGCACCTCTACGAAGGGCGTTTCGAGGAACCGATCGAAGCGGACGGATATCGTTATTCCAGCTTCGATGAGGATTATCACGCACGTGCCAAGGGTACGCTGTCCCAGGAAGTCACCATGACCCCGGGAGATGTCCTGTATATTCCCCGTGGCCAGTACCACGATGCGCTTGCCGCGTCGGATGCCTGCCTGCACCTGTCTTTTGGTACGACACGGCCGACCGGGTTGGATTTTCTGCGCACGATTTCACAGGCGGCGACCCACGATCCCCTGTTCCGTCAAGAAATGCCCACGATCGATGAACCCGATGCCTATCGCGCACGCATCCGGGAATTATCCGCCCGTCTGGGTGAGCTGCTGGATGACCCGACCGCGGCCAATGAACTGCTGGACGAACAACGCCGGCGCCTGTTCGACATGATTCCCGGCTTCGACCTGCCGAATCCCGATTTCGCGGGATATTACCGGGTTCAAGGTATGGGTGTGAAACTGGCCCGCCGGGGGGCCGACTGGCAGATTAAGACACCATCGACCCGCGATGCCGTCAGTGCGGAGACGGCTGAACTTGCAAGTTGGGTGCTGTCCCGCGATCTGACAACACAGGCGGATATGGAAACAGCTCTGCCCGATCTTTCAGAAACCGATATTCGCAACGGGGTTTCGCATTTGCGAACACTTGGAATCCTATTGCGCGCCTAAAGCACATCGCGTACATCCGAAGCATCCGAATGGGCACCGCCGACCGGCGGCATGCCCCGTTTCCCGAACATTTCCGAGGACTCTCATGGCTTATGTCATCCCCCAACCGCCCCAATCCTTTCTTCCCGTCGCCGGAACGGACGACCAGTTCCCCGTTCGCCGCGTCTATTGCGTCGGCCGCAATTATGCGGAACACGCCATCGAAATGGGCCATGATCCAGACCGTGAACCGCCGTTCTTCTTTCAGAAATGCCCCGACAACCTGATCGTCGGCGGCGGCGATTGGCCCTATCCGGTCGCTTCCAACGACGTGCATTGGGAACTGGAACTGGTCCTGGGCTTGAAAGACGGCGGAAACGACATCCCGGCGGCCAAGGCATTGGATTGCATCTACGGCTATGCCGTGGGCCTGGACATGACGCGCCGCGATCTGCAGGGCGAAGCCAAGAAAATGGGCCGCCCCTGGGACGTGGGCAAGGCGTTCGACCTTTCCGCCCCCTGCACGGCCATTCATCCGGCGGACAAAATCGGCCATCCGTCGGAGGGCCGGGTCTGGCTGGAACGCAACGGTGAAATTCGCCAGGACGGCGATCTCAATCAGATGATCTGGAAAATTCCGGAAATGATCGAATATCTTTCCGGCCTGTTCACCTTGGCGCCGGGCGATCTGATCTTCACCGGCACGCCCGCGGGCGTGGGTGCGGTCGAACGCGGGGACGTGCTGAAAGGCGGCGTGGACGGCGTGGATGAGTTGACCATCAAGGTCGTCTGATTTTCCCAATCATCCTTCTATTCCCGGGCCGGGGGCAGCCGTGCCGCCCCCGAATCGCCCCATTTCGGCCCTTGAGCCGCCCCGGTTCCTTGGTTTTCTTGATCTGCTTGGACAGAGAAAGGAGACCGACAATGGAAACCTGGAACGCCCATATTGCCGCCTTTATCGTTGCCCTGCCCCTGACGCTGGGTATTCTCGCGCTCGAAGCCGCCTTCAACCTTCGCGGAACCTTGATCGGCTTTTAAGCCGCCGAGCGGGCCTATTTTCCGGGGCGGATTTCGCTGAGAATCTTCGCCGCCGTGGGAACGGCCTGGGCTTCGAGCATGCCCGGCGTCATCCGCTTGTCGTACAGCAGGCGCAAAAGCCATTTATCGGCATCCGTCATATCCACATGCGCGCTGTCGTCGGAGAAAATCGAAAAGCTGAGACCCGGCACGTCATTGATCAGGCCCATGACCTGCGTGATTTCTTCGACCACGCAGGCGCGCAGGAACAAGTCCGGATTGACCTTCACCTTGCCGTAATCGACCCGGGTCGTGATTTCTGCCGGAACGGCCACATACGCGAACCGTAACGCCCCCGTTTTCTTGATCCGCATGCGGCCGTGGCAGAACCCCAAATTGGTCATGCGCTTCGTATCCGCCGCCTTGAAGGCCCCTTTGGTCCGTTTCTCGACCATGGCCGGAAGATCTTTCTTCGGTGCATAGAACACCAGGATGTTGATGGGAATCTTGGACACATTGGGGGACAGGCGCTTTTCCCGCCGCATGACATCGGAATAGACCAGATTGACCGGATGGCCGCTGACCTTGGTCAACGTTCCCACGGTTTCCAGAATCAGTTTCTCGAATAGCGGCGGATACCCCTTGCCGATCACGGCGATATTGATCGGATCCGTCCACTTGATCACGCGCGGGATGCGTTTTTCATGTTCCGAGCCAAGGGCGACGCCTGCAAAGGCCTTGACCAGATCCGCGTTGGAAACATCCTGTGCCCGCGCGTCCCCGGCAGCGACTGCTCCCAGGAAAAGGGCGCCCGCCAGAACCAATTTGCGCATGGAAAAAAGCATCGGGGTATCCTAGCAAGGAAACCTTTAGCGCACCATGTCGTCGATGTAGAAGCCTTGGAACATGGTGATCCCGCAGGAATGCCCCACCTTGATGGCAGCTTCGTCATCGACCCGGGCCAGCACCATGACCGTGCCGCGCTGCTGCATCCCGTGGATGATTTCCTTCATTTGCGGCAGGCTGTTTTCCGTCCCCGGCCGCCAGAAAATCTTGGCAAGTTTGGCGCCCAGACGCGGCAAATCCAAAATCCCAAGGCTTTCGGGAATAATGGCATCGACGGCGACGGTACCGCCGCGCGAAGTAATCAACTCGGCCGCGGTCTGAAACTGATCGAAGTTCTGCAGGATGTTCTCGGCCCGGAATTCCAGGACCAGACTGCTGAGCGCCTTTTCACCCTTGTCGAGAAGGTTCTGAAAAGAGTGGGTGAACACCGTTTCCACGTTCAAATTCAGTGATGCCTTGGCCCGATCCGGGTTCACTTCGTCGAAACAATCGATCAGCATCTGATCCAAGGACCGGGTCAGGTGCTGGAACACCAGGCCGGCCCCGCGAAAATCGACGTTGGTCAGGATGTGCTGGCGGATCATCTCGACCGAGATGAAATACTCCTTCATCACCGGCATGGGCTCTTTGCCCGGCGCGATCAGAACCGTCGCCTGGGACCGAATGAAATTGTCCGTGAAGGCCTTCTTGCCCATTTTGCGCATGCCGTCGCGCACGACCTGGATATCGCTTTCACGCAGGGGCCGGGTTTCACCCGTACCGACGCCCGCTTCCTTGGCCCGATCATCAAAGGTTTCCAGAAACTTGATGGCGTTGCCGATCCGGCCCTGCAGGCTGATGATGCGCAGCATGCGCGACTGATCGATCTGCCCGAAATATTCAGGGAAATTCTGTTGGATGACACGGATCAGATCGACCTTGAGCTCCGACGTCCATTCCATCTGGTTGTAGTCGTTGAGCTTCATCAGCAGCGCCGTATCCGTATTGGTCAGGCGGTAGACCTCGGCGCCGCGCCGTTCGCGCGACCGTTCGAAAGACTCATCGGTTTTCTTGCGCAGCTGTTGATCTTCTTCCTCGGACATGCCGAGGGTCGAGAAACTGACCAGTACCAGATGGCTGGCTTCTTCCGCCCCGCCCTTCCAATGCTTCAATCGCGTCAGGAGCTTGAGATGCTCGCCACCACCGCCGCCGCTGCTGGAACTCGATTCAGCCATGAAATTGTCAACCCGTTGCCATTTAAGTCTAATTTTGGTTCATACGATGGGCACCACGCAAGAACTATGCCTGCATCGACATGCACTGGATAAATTATTCATGATGCCTAAGGTCCCCGGCGTGACGTGTTTATAGCAGCATATGTTCGATATGCAGCCCCTGAAACGCGGTAATGCCGCATTCGCGCCCGACCCGCAGGCCCAATTCCGAATCGACCCGGCACAGCACCACGATACATCCCGCGTCCTGCGCCTGTTTGATGACCCCACGGTTGCGGGCCAAGGTCTCCATCCCGCTTTCGCGCCATACGATCTTGGCAATATTGGCTTTGAAGCCGGCCAGGTTAAGAACCGACAACGTCGCCGGGTCGATGATGTCGATCGCGATATTGCCGCCCAGGGCACGGACCGCCGAATGCGCGGCCTCGAACTTTCGTAAATCGCGAAGAACGTCCGCCATTCGCAATTCGACAATGATATTGGAAAGCTTGGCCGGACCGTTGGCCGCGACGAACTTCTGAAACGCTGCGCCGTCGACCGATTCCAAGGTCAGGTTCAAGGAACACTTCGCTCCCTCGGGATTGAAATGCCGGTACATGCCGAGCATCAGGGGATCAAGGGCCAAGGTCAGTTGCGGGAACAGAGGATCGGATTCATGGATGCTGACATTCTTCAAAACCTCCGACCCCAACAAATCCATGCGCAAGTAGTATTCCTGCGCAATCGTGACCGGCGGCTTTTCCCCTGAAATCAGAACGATCGACTGCCCCTGCACATAGTTGTCGGAAAACTTCTTGTCGCCTTCCTTGGCATGAACCCCGCGGACCGTTTGCCCGTCGGATGAACTGAGCGCGCGCACACCGGCCGCCCCCGTAATCACACCCTGTTCGATGGCCCGCTCCTCGAAGGCTTCAAGAAAACGGACGGCGTTCGCCATTTGCGTCGTGACGTCGATGGTCCGCACGATCTTTGACTGATCGACCTTGGCGAAGCTTTCCGGTGCCTCTTCCTGCAGAATCTTGAACAGGCTCATCTTCAGTTCCTGCGGAACCTCCATCCTGTTCATCTCTGTCATCTTGGCGAGGATCGCGATATTGGTCGGTGAAAGCTGATAAGCCTCGCCGCCGCGCACCCGGGCCACCCGGGCGTGCAGTTCGGCGATCTCGTCCATCAGGTAATCATCGTCGTCCGGTAGCCCCAGATCGGACAGATCGACCAGCAGCAAGGTGTTCAGGTCGGCCTTCTTGCCGCCCATCGCCCGCAGCTTTTTAAGAAGATCCCCCGCGTCACCCGCCAAAGATGAAGAACCGATTGCCATGTTCTGATCCCGTATCCTCTACCCAACCCGGCCTTTCCGGCCTTATGCGGTCCTGTTCGGACCTTTACCCGATTGTCTTCCCGGCACCTCGGCCAATCATTAACCCCGGCGGCTACCCCAGCAGCTTGTCCACGTGATAGCCCTGGAACCGCTGAATGCCCAAGCTTTGCCCAACCTGGATCGCCTGTTCGTCATCGACATGGGCCAAAACCATTACCGTGCCGCCTTCCTGCATGATGCGGATGTCATCCTTGGCTGCAAGAATGCGTTCCTCGGCATCGCTGCGCCACATCAGCTTCGCCATCTTTACATTCAAGCGGTGCAGATTAACCACACCCAGAGTTTCCGGCTGCACATTATCGATGGCGACGACGCCGCCTTTTTTCTGAATCAGATCACAGGCCGTCTGAAACTGGCTGAAATGCTGCAGCATATTGTCCTGGCGGAATTCGACGACGGCACCGGCCAATCCGTCCTTGCCGCCGTCGCGCAGAAAGTGATCGAACGCATTGGTGAAAACCGTTTCCACATTCATGTTCAAAGAGGTCTTAGCCCGGTCTCCCATGAGCGCGCCGATGCAATACAACAAGGCCTGATCGAAGGTCAGGGTCAGTTGGTTGAAAACGTTGCCCGTGCCCCGGATATCGACGCCGCGCAGGATCGACTGCTTCAGCAAATCCACGCCCACATAATATTCCGTCATGATCGGCTTGGCGGCCTGGCCTGGCGCAATCATCGCGGCACTTTGCGAACGAATATACCGCTTGCCGAATTCGCGCGGCCCCAACTTGCGAAGTGCGTCGCGAAGTTTCTGGATATCGGGCATGCCAAGCGGCCGTTCGCCTTCTTCATTGGCGCCGGTTTCCTTGCTGCGGTCGCCATAAGCCTCAAGGAAGCGTTTTGCGGCTTCCAGCCGGGCCCCCAGGTCAAGCGGCCGGATCAGCCGTGCCTGATCGATCTTGGAAAAATGTTCCGGCAGATGGTTCTGGATCACCCGCATGATATCGACCTTCAGGTCCATCATCGTTTCCATGCGGTTGAAATCGGCCAATTTGATCAAAATCGCCGTGTCAAGGTCGGACAGTTTGTACACATGCCCGCCCCTGGAATGCACGAAGGTCAGGAACGCGCCTTCAAGTGCTTCCTGAACACGCGTCTGCTCGTCCGGCCCGCCCAGGGTGGTGAACGAGATCAGCAACAGATGATTGACGTCGGAATCGGCCGCCGACCAATGGTTCAGCACCTCCATCAGGTCGTGGATGGTTTCGATCTCGCCGCCGGGATCGCTGCCGGTACCCGCATTGAGGGTTTCCAAGGTCAACCTCCTCTGAGGCGGTCGTGCATCCGCCCTGTCGGCACCGGTCCCCGTCCGACGCCGCGAGGCAGTATAACCTCAAAATAAAACCCTTCGCCAACAAGGCTTTAGTTATAGGTATCCGCCTGAATTTCGGATCATGACCGGTGGCCTTCCGGCAGGGGCAGGAACATCGTGACCCGCAGCCCCTTGGGCGTCAGGTTTTCAAGCCGGACATCCCCGCCGTGTGCGCGCAGGATGTTGCGTGCAATCGACAAACCCAGCCCGACACCGCCCGTTTCTGCATTGCGCGAAGTCTCTAATCGGGCGAACGGCTCGAACACCGCTTCCTGTTCCGTATCCGGGATGCCGGGCCCGTCGTCTTCCACGGCGATGGAGACCTGATTTTCATCCACGGATACCGCAATCCGTGCCCGGTCGCCGTAATAAGCGCCGTTTTCCGCCACGTTGCGGACCGCCCGTTTCAATGCGGTCGGATGGCAGATCACATGCACCGGTTCCGCCGCGCCGCACGACACCTCAAGCCCCACATCCCCCAGGTCGCGGGCGATCTCGTTGCACAGGCCCGCAATATCCACCTTTTCCGCATCGCCGCCCGCCTGTTCGTCCCGGGCGAAGGCCAGGGTTGCTTCGGTGATGCGTTCCATCTCTTCCAAAATCGCCAGGATTTTCTCGCGGTTTTCCGTATCGTCCTTGATGAATTCCGCGCGCAGCCGCAAGGACGTCAGCGGCGTCCGCAGATCATGGCTGATCGCCGCCAGCATGCGCGTACGGTCGGCAACGAACCGGTGCAGCCGTTCCTGCATGGTGTTGAAGGCCGCGGTCGTGCGGCGGATCTCGCTTGGCCCCGTGGGGGCCAGGGGGGGCGGCACCTCGCCCCGGCCCAAGGAATCGGCCGCCAAGGCAAGTTCACCCAAAGGACGCGTCAAACGCCGCACGATCAGGATGCTGACCGCCGATACCGCCAGGATCGTCAGCAGGATCGCGGTCAGCCCCCGCAGGCCAAGGCTTTTGGGCGGACGCGCCAGCAAGGCGCCGTTCAACCATCGGCCGTCCGCCAAGGCAACGGATAGAGACAGCGAAACCGGCACGCCGTCGATTGCATTCGGCGCCACCCCGTCCTGCTGTGCAGACCTCATCTTTTCGCCTTCGCCGTTCTCGTGCAGGTGCCGTTTCCCGGAATGCCAGTCGCGGTGCAGGCGCTGAATGAATTCAGGGGCACGCAGCATGCGCGGATGTCCGTCATCCGTGACCTGTACCAGGACGGACCGGGCCAAACCGTTGTCGATCCGCTGAGCAAGCGACTGCGCAAGTTCGTTGTCACGAAACGCGTCCGTATCGGCGTTGATGGGGCCATCCGCCGCGATCCAGAACCGCAGGCGAAGCGATGTGGCCGCGGTGACGACCATGTCGATCATCGCCGGATCGTGCTGGCTTCCCGCGTAATCCAGCATGCGCACCAGGGATGCCGCCCGCTGCAGCACATGATCGCGGCGGGCACCGATGATCGCTTCGCGCCGCTCGGAAGCAAAAATCACGAAGCCGACAACTTGTGCCACGGCGATCGCCAGCAACAGCGAGGCAATCAATTGACCCGCGAGAGACCGGGGCAGAACCATGCGGAAAGCGCGCTTCATTGATCCAGCACCTCGACCGGGGCCGCGAAACTGTACCCCCCGCCCCAATGGGTCTTGATGAATTCGGGATTTTTCACGTCGCGCTCAACCTTCTTACGAAGGCGGCTGACCTGATTGTCGATCGCCCGGTCGAACAGCTGGGCCGTGCGCCCGCGGGTCAGATCGAGCAGTTGATCACGGTTCAAGACCCGGCCCGGATGGCGCACGAAAACACCCAGCAGCAGGCATTCGCCCGTCGACAGCGCGATCGCATCGCCGCCGTCCGGGGTCAATGTCTGGGCTGCCGGATCGAAGATCCAATCTGCGAACCGGAACCGCGTGCCCGGGGCCTCGGACTCGGCCGGCGGCATCGCCCCCGCACGCCGCAACACGGCCTTGATCCGGGCCAGCAATTCACGCGGGTTGAACGGCTTGGTGACGTAATCGTCGGCCCCCATCTCCAACCCGATGATGCGGTCCGTATCTTCGGCCATGGCGGTCAGCAGGATCACGGGCAGGGATGTGGTCGCACGCAGATGGCGGCACAGCGACAAGCCGTCCTCGCCCGGCATCATGATGTCCAACACGACCAGATCAATCGCGCTGGTATCCAGTGCCTCGCGCGCGGACGCGGCCCGGTCGGCCGTGGTCACCCGGTAGCCGTGTTCTTTCAAATAGCGTGCCAGGGCATCCCGAATGTCCGGGTGGTCATCGACGACCAGGATATGTTCGCTGTCGGTCATGTCACATCCGTTCCAGGCCGCAACTATGCCGGACCGGCGGCATCGGGCGGACAAAAAAATGTAACCAAATGTGTCATCGTCCGCGGGTGCCACGTTTTGCGACAAAGCCGCCCGTTCCCGCCATATTCAGGCGACGTTTTCAGGGTCTTCTCTGTCCATCGCAAGCCAACGAAACAAAGGAGAACTTGAATGACACGTCCCCATCGCATGAAACGTCATACCAAAGCCGCCCTGGGAATCCTGGTCGCCTCGGCCGTGATCGGCGGGACCGCCTTCGCGGTTGATGCCGGCTATCGCGGCCATCACGGCAAATCCGGCGAACGGGCCGATTGGCTGTTCGACCGGTTCGACGCCGACAAGGACGGCAAGATCACCAAGGCCGAAATCGAGGCTTCGCGTAAAGGCTCGCTGGCCAAATACGATACCGACAAGGACGGCCAGTTGTCGCTTGAGGAATTTCAGGGCCTGTACACCGAAATCATGCGCCAGCGCATGGTTCGCATGTTCCAGAAGCTGGACCGCGACGGCGACGCCAAGGTCACCGATGCCGAACTGGCCCGCAAGATGGATCGCATGATGGCCCGGCTCGACCGTGACGATAACGGCGAGATCGAACGCAACGAATTGAAACGCCGCCATAAACACCGCGACCGTGACGGCGACCGCAAGCATTGATCCATACCGCCGCCGGCGCCCCGCCGGCGGCAATCCTGGAAAACGCCGCGCCCGCCCCGGGCGCGGCGTTTTCTTTTGCCGACAGCATGACAAGACCGCCCGCACCGCCGGACAAGGGTCATCATTTTGGCGCAAGTGCAGTTGATTTCCCCCCGGCCAGCGGGTTAAGTGAGCGCCACAAACATCAGCGGTTGGGAGCCGAGCCCATGAAATTCTTCGTCGACACGGCCGATGTGGCCGAGATCAAGCGCCTGAACGACACCGGTCTGGTGGACGGGGTCACCACCAACCCATCGCTGATCGCCAAGTCGGGGCGTGATTTCATCGACGTGGTGAAGGAAATCTGCGCAACGGTCGACGGCCCCGTATCCGCCGAGGTCACGGCAACGGACGCCGAAGGCATGATCAACGAAGGCCGCAAGCTGGCCAAGGTCGCCGATAACGTGGCGGTCAAGGTGCCCCTGACCGAAGCAGGCCTTGTCGCCTGCAAGACCCTGTCCCAGGCCGGAACCCAGGTGAATGTGACGCTGTGCTTTTCCGCCGCCCAGGCCCTGTTGGCCGCCAAGGCCGGTGCGGCCTTCATTTCGCCCTTCGTCGGGCGGCTTGACGATATCGGCCAGGACGGCATGAACCTGATCGGCGAGATCGTGGAAATCTATTCCAACTACGATTTCGCCACCGAGGTTCTGGTCGCGTCGGTCCGCTCGCCCCAGCATGTGGTCGATGCCGCGCGCATCGGCGCCGATGTCTGCACCCTGCCGCCGGGCGTGATCTGGCAACTGTTCAAACACCCGTTGACGGACAAGGGCCTGGAAGCCTTCCTGAAGGATTGGGAAAAAACCGGGCAATCGATCCTGTGACCGTCGGCCGAGCACCGGATCAACAGCCGACGGCTTTTTTCCTGCGGGCTGTCGCCTGATGGAACCGCTCGTTCCATAGTTCGCGGTCTTCATCATAGTTTGAATAGGAAACCACCTTGTCGATGGTTTCGCCGTCTTCCGAAAACGGCACGCGGGCGGCAACCTGAATTTGGTCTTTCCAGGGGCTGTAAGCCTTAAGGTCGTGCAAGAAGATCAGCGGGCGGCGGTGTTCGAGAATCAGCTGATATTGCCGCAGACCGATGCGCGCCAATTCCGTCGCGGTGATCCGGGAAACGGGCTTGCCGGTCATATCGACCCCCTTCAAGGCCGTATGTCCCGTCCCCCAATAGCGGTAGACGAAATCGTCCGGCGCACGGGTGACATCGACCACCGCCATGTAAGGCAGGACCGCACTGTCCAATTGATAAAGCTTCAGATCGGACCAACGGGGAAATGCACGGCTGCCCCGCAAGTCTTCGCAATGATCAAGGAAGCCCACCGTCCGGGACGAACAGGCTTCCGCGCGATCAAGCACGACGAAATTGTCGTTGTTATCCGGCCCAAGTGCAGGCACGCCGCGTTCACCTCTGTCAATTCTCAGCACCAGGACAACATCCTATCTTATGAATCTTGCAACGGCCTTACGGCTGGCGCCGACTGGCCCGGAAAATCAGTGAAATTGGTGCTGGCGCTTTTACCGGCACCGGCGAGAATGGACGATGGATCAATCGAATTTGAGACTGCGTTCCATGGGCAGGAAGCCCCAACAAGAAACAGCCGCTGCCGCCCGCGAACAGGTTCGCGAAACCGCGCGCATGGCGCGGTCGTTCACGCGGCGCACCCTTTTGGAAAACGGCGCCGCACTTGCCGCCGGCGGCCTGGGCATGGCCGTGGCACCGATGCTGATCCGCCCGGCCGCCGCCCAGGACACGGTCAACGTGCTGACCTGGACCGGCTACATCCCCGCCCACTTCGCCACTGCCTTCAAAAAGAAAACCGGCATCACGGCCAACATCACCACCGTCGGCTCCAACGAGGAAATGCTAACCCAGGTCACCGCGACCCATGGCCGCGCCTGGGACGTGATATCGCCGTCGGCCCACCGCAAAAGCCAATGGCAGGCCCTGAACATGACCCAGGCTTGGGATATGAAGAAGATCCCCAACTTGGCGAACGTTCAGCCCGCCTTTCTTGCCATTTCCGAAAGCTGGTCCTGGAACAAGGGCCAGCATCACCTGCCCCATGTCTGGGGGACGGAAGGCATTGCCTGGCGGTCGGACCGCTTCACCGGCACCTATGGCGAATTATCCCTGGCTGATCTGTGGCGCCCGGAAATGAAGGGCTTCGTGCAGGGCCGCCCCCATTCCCTGATGTCGGGGATCGGGCGTATGCTGGCCGAACAGGGAAAGCTGGCGCCGCTGCAGGATTCCTACAAGGACGACGGCACCATGCGCAGCATGTGGAACGACATCATGAAGTTCGCCGTCGAACACAAACCCTGGCTGCGCGCGTTCTGGCACGACCATGAAAGCCAGAAAACCAATTTTACCCGCAACGGCGTGGTGATCGGCCAAACCTGGGACGGCCCGGCTATCGAACTGGCCAAGGCCGGCAAACCCATCGCCTATATGGCGCCCAAGGAAGGGGCTTTTGCCTGGATGGACGGGCTGTCGTTGACGGCAGCGTCGAAAAACCCAGCACAGGCCCATGCCTTCGTCGACGCGCTTTACACGGCCAAGGCCGCCGCCCGCATGAGCAACGCCACGGGCTATAATTCCGTGGTCCAGGGCGTGACTGAACGCCTGACCAAGGAAACCCGCCAGGCGTTCCAAAACGCCTATCCGGAAGACGCCCTGCAGAATTTATGGTGGTGGCCGGACGAGCCCGTATGGTTCGCGGGCCTGCGCAACGCCTACCGCGACCGTTTTCTGGCAGCCTGACGCGGCACAATAAAGACACCGCGCAAGAAAAAGCCGGGACCGCATCGCGGCCCCGGCCTTAATCTTTAAACTCAATCCGGATCAAAGCTCTTCAAGCGCTTCCCGAAGCAAGCCGATCATGGCGTCGATATCGGCTTCCGTGGCGACGAAGGCCGGTGCCACGACGCCTGAATCACCCGTGAACTTCACATGCAGGCCGCGCCAGAACAGGTCCTTCTGGAATTGCGTGCCGAGCGCGCCCGGCCCGCCCTTGGGCTTCAGTTCGATGGCGCCGATCATGCCGTAGCCGCGGATATCGGCCAGGCAGTCGAGCCCTTCCAGGGAATACAGCGCCTTCTGGAAATGATCGACCAGACCGGCCGCTTTCTCGAACGTGTTGTCGGCTTCGTAGATTTTCTGCACGGCAACACCGGCCGCACAGGCCGCCGGATGCGACGAATAGGTATAGCCGTGGAACAGCTCGATCGCGTTCTCGGGGGCGGCGTTGATGATGGTCTCGTAGATCTCGTCCTTCACGGCGATCGCCCCCATGGGCTGGCAGCCGTTGGTGATTGCCTTGGCCATGGTCATCAGGTCCGGCGTGACGCCGAAAGCCTGGGCGGCGAAGGGAGCGCCCGTGCGCCCGAAACCGGTGATGACTTCATCGAATACCAGCAGGATGCCGTGGGCGTCGCAGATTTCACGCAGGCGTTCCAGATACCCCTTGGGCGGCACCAGGCAGCCCGTGGACCCGGCGATGGGTTCGACGAAACAGGCGGCGATGGTCGATCCGCCGACGTTTTCGCAGATGCGCTGCAGGTCGTCGGCCAGTTCGGCGCCTTTTTCAGGCTGGCCCTGGGTGAAGGGAGCGGACGGATCCCAGGTATGGCGCATATGCACCACACCGGGCATCACACCGGAAAACGTCTCGCGGTTCTTGACCATGCCGGACAGGGACGTGCCACCGATGTTGACACCGTGGTAGGCCCGTTCGCGGCTGACGAAGCGGGTGCGGTGGCCCTGGCCTTTCGTGCGGTGATAGGCCATGGCGATCTTCAGCGCCGTGTCGATGGCTTCCGAACCGGAGTTGGCGAAGAAGATATGGTTCAGGGGATCGGGCGTAATGCGCGCGACCCGTTGGGCCAGATCGAAAGCGCCCGGATGACCCAACTGGAACGGCGGGGTGTAGTCGTTTTCCAACAACTGCTCGTACACCGCCTGGGCGATTTCCTTGCGGCCGTGGCCAAGCGGACAGCAGAACAGACCCGACGAGCCGTCCAGAATCTTCCCACCCTTGTGGTCGTAGTAGTGAATGCCTTCACCCCGCACGACCAGGCGCGGGCTTTTCTTGAAATCGCGGTTGCCGGTAAACGGCATCCAGTTCTCTTCAAGGGAATTGGTGTTGTATTCCATGGTCCGTCCTCCTTGGGCGCAGCGCTGCGTCCCTGGTCTTCATGCAGCCTTTAATGAATAAGGTCTGCCGGGGTTGTCAGGTGATTGGCGCCATCGTAATCTGGCCCCTTGGCCCTATGTTAGAGCCAGTCAGACCTTTTTCCTGGACCACCAGCACCAAGACCTCATCAACGGGCGGACCATGCGCGACGGCATTTTTCATCTGGACCGGCGTCCAAATATCTCCATTCAGGGACAGATCCGCGAAATGCTGGTCTCGGCCATTCTGGGCCGCCAGTTGCCGCCGGGCGATCCGCTGCCGTCCTCGCGCAAACTGGCGAAAAGCCTGGGCGTATCGCGTAATACGGTGGTGCTTGCCTATCAGGGGCTGGTCGACGACGGCTATCTTGAATCGCGCGAACGCAGCGGCTTTTACGTCACCGACGACATTCTGGAAGGCCGCGCCGACGAACCGGCGCCGCCGACGGCGCAGATGGGATCCCATTCGGGCACGGCACCGGACTGGGCCGCCCGGTTCCGCGTCCGCCCGTCCCACCAGGCCAATATCGAAAAACCGGGAAATTGGCTGACCTTCCCCTATCCCTTCATCTACGGACAGGTCGACCAGTCCCTTTTCCCCATCGCGCAATGGCGGGAATGTTCGCGCCAGGCGCTCGGCCGCAAGGGCATGGATGCCTGGACCGGCGACGCCATGGCCGCCGACGACCCCATGCTGGTCGAACAGATTCAGACACGGCTTCTGCCGCGCCGGGGCATTCTGGCGCGCGACGATGAAATCCTGGTCACCCTGGGGGCCCAGAACGCGCTGTATATTCTGGCCGCCCTGCTTGTCAGCCCGGAAACGCGGGTCGCGATCGAAGACCCCGGCTATCCCGATGTGCGCAATATTTTCGGCCTCAAGACCGACCACATCCTGCCCATCCCCGTCGATGCCCACGGCCTGCCCATAGATGGGCGCCTGGATGACGCCGACATCGTGTTCGTCACACCTTCGCATCAGGCGCCGACCACCGTCACCATGCCCAAGGACCGGCGGCATGATCTTATGGCCCGGGCCGGCGAACAGGACTTCGTGATCATCGAAGACGACTACGAATGGGAAACCAATTACGTGTCGGAACCGACGCCGGCACTTAAATCCATGGATACGTCGGGGCGGGTAATCTATGTGGGCTCCCTGTCCAAGACGCTGTTCCCCGGTCTGCGCCTGGGCTATCTGGTGGGCCCGGCACCGCTGATCCGCGAAGCCCGCGCACTCCGCCGCCTGATGCTGCGCCATGCGCCCAACAACAACCAGCGCACGGCGGCTCTGTTCCTGGCCCTTGGCCATCACGACAGCCTGGTCCACAAACTGCAGAAATCCTACCGCGAACGCTGGCGGATCATGGGCCAGGCCCTGGCCGATCATCTGCCGGGATGGTCCAAGGCGCCGACCTTCGGTGGCACCAGCTACTGGGTCAGCGGGCCGGACGGCTTCGATGCCGCGCGCCTGGCCGACCGGGCGCTGGACGACGGCGTGATCATTGAGCCGGGGGGCGTTAACTTCGCCCTCAAGGAAGCGCCGCGGAACAATTTCCGCCTGGGCTTTTCGTCCATCGCAGCGGAACGGATCGAACCGGGCATCCGTCTGCTGGCCGATATCGTCAAACGGGACGCTTAAGCTCTACAGTCTAATTTCGACATAAATTCAAAAATCGGGACAAATATGTGCCGATTAAGAGATTCTGGTGAGCTAGAAAGCCCTCATCTGGCTCTATCCGCTGGCCTCATCTGCCCGTAGGTAATGGCCTATGGAATGCGGTCGTTCAATTTTCTTGAACTTGGCCGTGTGGGGGGTGGCACAATAGGACCAACAATTTTTCGCGCTGGGCCAACTGCGGACCGGCGCTCAGAATAACGCCCCATCGAATTGAACCCCGGGAGGACCCCCAGCATGACCAAAATGAACACCGAAGAAGCCTTCGTGAAGGTTCTTCAGATGCACGGCATCGAACATGCCTTCGGCATCATTGGATCGGCCATGATGCCGATCTCCGATCTGTTCCCCAAGGCGGGGATTACCTTCTGGGACTGTGCCCACGAGTGCAACGCCGGCATGATGGCCGACGGTTTCACCCGGTCGTCCGGCAAGATGGCCATGTGCGTCGCCCAGAACGGCCCCGGCATCACCAACTTCGTGACCCCGGTCAAGACCGCCTATTGGAACCACACGCCCATGCTGTTGGTCACGCCCCAGGCAGCCAACAAGACCATCGGTCAGGGCGGCTTCCAGGAAATCCCACAGATGGCCCTGTTCGAAGACATGGTCTGCTATCAGGAAGAAGTCCGCGACCCGACGCGTATCGCCGAGGTTCTGAACCGGGTGATCGAACAGGCTTGGCGCGGCTCCGCCCCGGCGCAGATCAACGTGCCGCGCGACTTCTGGACCCAGATCGTCGACATCGAACTGCCGCAGATCGTCAAGATCGAACGGCCGTCGGGCGGCAAGCAAGCCATCGCCGACGCGGCCAAGCTGCTGTCCTCGGCCAAGTTCCCGGTCATCTTGAACGGTGCCGGCGTGGTGCTGTCGGGCGGGATCGAAGCTTCCAAGGCCCTGGCCGAACGTCTGTCATCACCGGTCTGCTGCGGCTATCAGCACAATGACGCCTTCCCGGGCTCGCACCCGCTGTTCGCCGGGCCGCTCGGCTACAACGGCTCCAAGGCGGGCATGGAACTGATCGCCAAGGCCGACGTGGTTCTGGCATTGGGGACCCGCTTGAACCCGTTCTCAACCTTGCCCGGTTACGGCATCGATTACTGGCCCAAGGATGCCAAGATCATTCAGGTCGACATGAATGCCGACCGCATCGGCCTGACCAAGAAGGTCGACGTCGCCATTCAGGGCGATGCCAAACTGGTCGCCGAACAGATCCTGGCCAGCCTGTCCGCTGAAGCCGGCAATACCGGGCGCAAGGAACGCGAAGACCTGATCTCGACCACCAAATCGCGTTGGGCCCAGGAGCTGACCTCCATGGACCACGAAGACGACGATCCGGGCACGACCTGGAACCAACGCGCCCGTGACGCCCATCCCGACCGGATGAGCCCGCGCAAGGCCTGGCGCGCCATTCAAGCATCCCTGCCGCGCGAGGCGATCATTTCGTCCGACATCGGCAACAACTGCGCCATCGGCAATGCCTATCCGACCTTCGAGGAAGGCCGCAAATACCTGGCCCCTGGCCTGTTCGGGCCCTGCGGCTATGGCTTCCCGTCCATTCAGGGCGCCAAGATCGCCAATCCGGATACACCCGTCGTGGGCTTTGCCGGTGACGGGGCCTTCGGCATCTCCATGAACGAGATGACCGCCTGCGGCCGCGACGAATGGCCGCCGATCACCATGATCATCTTCCGCAACTACCAATGGGGTGCGGAAAAGCGCAACACGACCCTGTGGTACGACGACAACTTCGTCGGCACGGAACTGGACCTGGACGTGCAGTACGCCAAGATCGCCGATGCCTGCGGGCTCAAGGGCGTGCAGGTCACGACCATGCAGGAACTGACCGATGCCCTGGCCGCCGCGGTCAAGGATCAGATGGAAAACAAGGTCACCACCTTCATCGAGGTCATCCTGAACCAGGAACTGGGTGAACCGTTCCGCCGCGACGCCATGAAGGCGCCCGTCGAGGTTGCCGGCATCAACCCCGACGACATGGTCCCGCAGAAAGGGGCCTAAGACTTGTCAGCCAACCGGGAGACCGGGCAACCACCGCCCGTCTCCCGGTTTTTCTTTTTGAGGTGTATGCTGCGGCATGCTGAGCACCGCCCCCTTTGAAGTTCCCCGATATCTGCTGGACCGCGCCCGCGGCCTGGACCGTGTGCCCATGGCGATTGCCGGGGCCGACAACATGGTGGTCATGGAAAGCGCCCGCCAGGCGACGGACGCTGGGCTGATCACGCCGGTTCTGGTCGGCGACCGGGACGAGATCGAAAGCCTGGCCGAGACCATGGCCTGGGATGTTTCCGGTTTCCGCATCGTCGAGAGCGGGGAGGAAGACGAAGCCGCTGCCGCGCGCATGGCCGTGGCCCTGGCCCGCAACGGCGAGGTTCAGGCCCTGATGAAAGGCCATGTTCATACTGACGCCCTGATGGCCGCCGTGGTCGCCCGCGAAACAGGCCTGCGCACGGGCCGGCGGCTCAGCCATGTATTCCACATGACCGTGCCGGGATCGGACCGCGTGTTGATGATCACTGACGGGGCCGTCAACGTGGCCCCCAATGAAAACACCCTGATCGACATCGTCAACAATGCGGTCGGCTTGGCCCATGCGCTCGGCAACGCAGCGCCCAAAGTCGCCATCCTGTCCGGCACGGAAAGCGCCCTGCCGGCCATGCCGTCCAGCATGCAGGCCAAGGCCATTGTCCAGCGCGCCCGCGCCGGCGAGGTTTTGGGCGCCATCGTCGACGGGCCGTTTGCGTTTGATAACGCCATCTCTCCCGAAGCCGCCAAACTGAAAGGCATCGACAGCCCCGTCGCCGGTAACGCCGACATCCTGGTCGTGCCCAACATCGAAACGGGCAACGGGCTGTTCAAGATGATGGTCTATTTCATGAGCGGCCTGGCCGCGGGCATCGTGCTGGGCGCCAAGGTGCCGATCGTGCTGACATCCCGTGCCGACCCGCCCGAAGCCCGCTTCGCCGCCACGGCCATCGCCGCCATCGCGGCGTCCGAGGCTACGGCTTCTTCGTCTTAAAGGGTTCCAACAGCCGGACCACGCTGTCCGACGCCAACGAGCAATCGTGGCGCGCATAGGCCCGCCGGTCGACATTGCGCAGGAACATGAACTGCGTGATCAGCGGTTCTTCGAATTTCTCATTGAACTGCGCCATCAGGTCTTCGGCCATACGCTTGAGGTCGCCATCCGTGAAATCCGAATTGGCCCCCAGCGCATCGGAAAACGCCACGTTCATCAGGTGATAGATCACGGGCGCATGGGCACATACATCCAGCCGCACGTCCTTGTCCGCCAGCACGGCCACGGGAAGAAGCTGCCCCCCGGCGGCACGCTTGGCGCTGAACGACCGGGGGATTGCCACATGCTTGAAGATAATGGCCGGCGGCACGGCGTCGGGATCACGCGGCTTGCGCCGCACGGGTGGGGCTGTCGGTTTTTTAAGGGCAGGCACCGGTTCGCTTTCCGGTGCGACGAAATGGGTTTGCTTTACTTCTTTCGGAACCAGATCATCGACCGGCACGAATATTCCCGCCGCCAGGATCAGCATCAGCGCCGTGGCCCCGACCAGAAAAGCCGGGTTCTTGAATAAAAGATAGATCAGGCGCTTCAGCCCCTTGCCGGATTCCTTGCTGCGCCGGTCGGCGGCGGCAAGTCTTTTGCTGGCCAGAAATTCCTGGGCCTTACGGATGCGCTGATCCTTGATCGAACGCAACAATGCAATGGCCCCCTGCGTCGGCACCTCGCCGCCCGCATGGGCGAACAGGCGTTCGATCTCGCCATCGACGCGGGCGATTTCCAGTTCATCATCCTTGCGGGTGAACAGCTGGCGCGTCACCGCGACCAGGCATTCCCGCAGGGCCGCCGCATTGGGCGCGCCGGCGATCACGGCGATCAGACCGTTGTCCGGATCTTCGAACACCTTTTGCCAGTCGGTGACGCCCGAGGGCGTTTGCGGAAATGCAGGTTTGACCATGCCCGCAAAATGATCAACGGCACCCGTTTGTGCAGTGCGCAACGTCACATCGGGCGAGAATTATTCGCATTTAAGAAAAGGGGGGTAGCAGGCATTCAACGCAAACGCGGCTTACCCAGCCCCTTATCGCAAGGGCGACAGGGTCGGCGTCGGCGGCAGTTCATCCGGCTCGCCCAGGATGCGGGCCACTTCTTTCTTCATCAGAATGCGCGACCAGGTGCGGATATCGTGGATCGCCTGCGCCGGAACGACCCAATCAGCCGGGTTTTCCACCGGCGGCGACACCAGACGAAAGGTCTTCTTGGCGGTGCCATCGATGGGGATCAGCTTACCCCCCTTGGCCTGCTGGACGCCCAATGTGCCGCGCAGACAGGCTTCCAATAATCCGGCTTCCGTATCTTCGTGCAGGTCCAGCCAGGCAAAGGCATGCTTGGCGGCATAGCGGGTCAATTCCGGGTTGCCCCGCATTTCTTCGCGCAATCCGGCGAAGGCCCCGTCGGCCCAGATCAGTTGTTCCTTGGCGCTGTCATCGGTGCAGCGGCGCAACTGGCGGATCTGGCGTTCACGGGCGGCCAGATACCAGAACACCGCCTTCAGATACTTCCCGCCCTGCTGCAGCTTATAGGCCGATGCGTAAATCCAAAGGGGCGGGAAATACTGTGCCTGGGGCTCGAACCAGCGGCGATAATCATCGATCAGGCCGGGCGGCAGGCTGGCGATCCACTCCTCGCCCAGATCCCATTGGCCCGTTTCCCGCGCCTTGTCGATCTGGAAGGTATAGGCGTCCAGCGGGTCGGTCGGCGGCTGCTTCGGCGGATCGGTCACGCGGCGTGCTTCCGTCAGCTGCAGACAGGCAGACAGCAGCAAGGCGGCGGCGACCAGCGCCGGAAGGGTGCGTATCCGAATCATGACGGAATGCTAAGGGGTTACGGGAAACTTGTCACGGCTCCCATCGCGGATGGCTACTCCGCCGCCGTATCGTCCAGCAACGTCTCCCCCGGCTTGACGCGGGTGAATTGGACCGGTTCGGTTGACATTTGGATCGCGCCGGCATCGTCCAGGGCGACGCGGATATAGCGGGAATTTTCCACATCACGCACGTCCGGATAATCGGCCCGGTAATGGGCCCCCCTGCTGTCATCCCGCGCCGTGGCCGCCGCCGTGATCGCCTTGGACACCAGGATCAGGTTCTTCAGGTTGAGCCAATCGTGCCAGGTCAGGTTATAGGCCAGGTCCGTGCCGGTGATGCCCGTGCGGTCCAGATCATGGTCCAATTCGTCCAGGCCCGCTTCGGCGCGCTTCAGGCTTTCGGCGTCGCGGATGATCCCGGCTTCTTCCCACATCAGGTCGTACAAACGCTTGCGCACGCCGTCGATGCCGCCGTCGGCCCCGGCCTGGGTGCCACCTGATGATTGTGTCAAAGGCCGGCCGGCCAGGGCCACCGCGTTTTCAAGGATGTGCGGGTCCGGGTCGGCGAATTGGCCGTGGTCCGGTGTCCATTGGGCAATGGTATCGCCCGCGATCCCGCCGAACACGGTTGAATTGGCAACTCCGTTGCCGCCCAGGCGGTTGGCGCCATGCACCCCGCCCGTATCCTCGCCGGCGGCGAACAGGCCTTCAACGGCGGTCGAGCAGTCGGCATTGAATTCGGCCCCGCCCATCATGTAGTGCGCCGTAGGCACGACCTCGACCAGACCTTCGGCCAGATCGAAACCGCAATCGGCACAGCGTTCCACCATGCCCTTGAAGTTCTTGCGCACCTGGGGTGTGTCCAAATGCTTCATCGTTATATAAAGCCCGCCGTTGGGCGCCGTGTTGCCCGCCCGCATTTCCGTGAACATGGCACGGGACACAATGTCGCGGGTCGCGCGCTCGTTGCGTTCATCATACTTGTGCATGAAACGCTGCTCGTCCCCGCCCAAGAGATAACCACCGAAGCCGCGCAGGCCTTCTTCGATGATGGTGCCGGTCATGCGCGTGTCCGACCCGGCGATCAAGCCCGTGGGATGGAACTGCACCATTTCCATGTCGCGCAGGCCCAGGCCCGCCCGCATGGCCATGGCCATGCCGTCGCAGGATTTGTCGCCCGACGGCGTGTGGTATTTGTACATGGTCGGCCCGCCGCCGGTCGCCAGCAGCACGGCCTTGGCTTGGACGAAGCGGAAATCGCCGGTGCGCATGTCGATGAACAACACGCCGGAAATGCGTGTGCCGTCCTTGGACTTGACCAGTTCGATGGCGCGGTGATCTTCCAGCTTGTCCACATCGCGCGCCCAGGTCTGTTCCATCAGGCGGTTGATGATTTCGATCCCGGTCAGATCACCTTTATGCACCGTGCGGTCGAAGGTCTGCCCGGCGAAGGCCTTTTGGTGGATGGAGCCATCCGGGTTGCGGTCGAAATAGCAGCCCAGTTCGTTTTCCAGCTCGCGGATACGGACCTGCGCCTGAGTCACCAGGGTCCAGGCGAGGTCCTGATTGTTGAGCCACTTGCCGCCTTCGACCGTGTCCATGAAATGGCGTTCGGCACTGTCACCGGGGGCAAGCGCCACGTTGTAGCCGCCCTGCACCATGCGGGTGCAGCCGGTTTTGCCGAGCAATCCTTTGACCGCGACGGTCACTTTCAATTGCGGCGCCAGGTCCTTGGCGTGCAGGGCCGCGAACAGGCCCGCCCCGCCCGACCCCAGGATCAGAACGTCGGTCTGCCGTGTTTCGATCTGGGCCGTCACGATTTCACCCCCATGGCGGCAAGCGCCTCGGCCCGGCGGTCCTCGGCCGTTTTCTTGACCCCGTCATAAAGCGATCCGCCATGGGCATCCATGGCCACCAGCAACGGGCCGAAGCGGTTGATCTTGAATTCCCACAGGCTTTCCGGGTTGAGGTCGTCCAAATCCACATCCGTGATCTGTTCGATCCAGGTCGTTTCCAGCGCCGCCGTGCCGCCGATGATGGCGAGATAGATGCCGCCGAGTTCCTTGAACGCGGCGCGGCTGTCTTCGCCCAGGCCGCCTTTGCCGATGATCATGCGCACGCCGTATTCCTCCATCAGCGGGCGGGTGAACCGCTCCATGCGCTGCGAGGTCGTGGTGCCGATGCAGACCGACTGATAACCCACCGGGCAGGAATTGGATGGCGGCACCCGTTTCACATTGGGGGCCGTGTGGATGACCGCATGACCGTTCAGGTCGAAGCGGGATTTCCGGCCCTTGTCGAACATGTGGATCTGCGTCGCATCGCGGATGCCGTACAGCCAGTCTTCCAGAATCACCGTATCGCCGGCGCGAAGCTCCCTGATCTGTTCTTCCGTGCAGGGCATGTGGATCGTGTGTTCAGCCATGATTGCGCACTCCCTTAAAAACCGATCTCGACGCCGCCGGGCGTGAAAGTCGCCCGCGCGCGCCGGGCCGAATGGCACATGATGTTGACGGCAACCGGGTTCATGGTGATGTGGGTGGCGGCTGTTTCCACGTGGACGGCGAAAGCCGTGGAATCCCCGCCCAGGCCCTGCGGGCCGATGCCCAGCATGTTGACGGCGGCGGAAAGTTCTTTTTCCAGCTTCGCCCCTTCCGGGTCGTCGCATTGACTGCCGAGCGGCCGGGCCCCCGCTTTTTTCGCAAGCTTGGTGCACAGGTCCGACGTGCCACCGACGCCGACGCCGACGATGGTGGGCGGGCAGACGCGTCCGCCCACTTCCATAACCTTGTCGATCACGAAGGTCTTGATGCCGTCGACCCCTTCGGCGGGGATGCACATTTTCAGGAAGCTGCCGTTTTCCGAGCCCGATCCCTTGGGGATCATCTCCATCTCGAAGAATTCGTCCTTGTCGGAAAAGTCGATGGTGATAACCGGCACCTTGATCCCGCAGGACGTCTGCTCGTTGACCCGCGTGATCGGATGGACGACGGAAGAGCGCAGCGGATGTTCCGTCGTGGCCCGCTCACACCCCTTGCGGATGGCCTGCTTCAGGGCATGACCGTCGACTTCGACCCCACGACCGATCAGGATGTTGTAGATGGGAATCCCTGTGTCCTGACACAAAAGGTTGGTCGTGTCCTCGGCCACGTCGATGTTCTTGATCATAGTCGCCAGGATCGATTTAGCGGTCGGGTCCGTTTCCGTCGCGTCCAGGCGCTTGAAGCCGTCCTTAATGTCCGGCGGCAGAATCTTCAGCGCCTGGATGTACAGATGTTTGGCCGTTTCTTCGACGGCGTCGAGATCGAGTTTCATGGTCTTCGTCTCCTAGACAATCAACGACAGCCCGGCGGCGGCCAGAATGGCCAGCACGATCCGCCGGAAGCGCCCTTCGTTCAATCGGGTGTAGCAGCCGATACCGATCAGGCCGCCCACGACCAGGGCCGGCAGCGCATAGAGGAAATTTTGCGTCAGCTGAGGCGTGATCAGGCCCGCATAGGCCATGGCGCACAGGGACAGGCTGTGCATGATCAGGATGAAGGGCTGGGTCACGCCGCGCGCCTGTTCGCGGGGCCAGCCACGCAGGCCGCTCCACACCGCCGGCACGATGCCGGACAAGCCCGCCATGCCGCCCAGCACCCCGCCGATGCCGCCCGCCGCCGCGTCCAACCCGCGCCCGCCCCGGTTGACCGTCGGCGGATTGGAAACGATCAGCAGCCCGCCGCCGTACAGGATCAGCAAGGCCCCGACCGCCAGTTTGAACGGCTCGGCCGGCAGGTGCTGCAACAGCCAGGTGCCGATCGGCACGCCGACCACACCCAACGACAAAAAAGGCAGTAGACGTCGAAAATCCAATTGCCGGCGCAGGCGCAGCAACAGAAAGACGTGCAGCACGATGCCCGTCGAAATGATCAGGGGGGCGGCCTCGACCGGCGGCAGAACATGCAGCCAGATCGCCGCCGCGACCAAGGCGTCCCCGAACCCGGACGAGCCCGCGACAAAGGCCGCCATGAAGGCACCGAAGATCACGACCATTTCGGGTGACACGGATTCCATGGATGGATTATGCCCCCGCGTTCAATAGAAAGATCAGACCGGCGGCAACGGACAGCCCGCCGGTAACGGCGACCACCGATTTTTGCCAATCCCGCCAGGCCAGGAATTCGATGGCGAGAATGCGCAAGCCCCCGGTCATATGGGCGGCCAAAAGGATCACCAGACCCGTTTCCAGCAACTTCACCAGGGGGGCGTCGGTCCACGACAGGAACATATCCAAGGTCGCGGCCTGTTCGACCGCCAGCGCCAGGACATAGAAATGCGCCGGCAGGAACAGCAGCAAGGCCAGGCCGGAAACACGATGCAGAACGAAGGCCCAATAGTTGGCATGGTTGCGGTGCGTTTTCATTGCCCTACACCCCCAAGCCGTAAAGGCCGACCACGGCGCGGAAGCCCATCACCAGAATCAGCACACAGACGGCGGCCATGATCCAATGGGTCGCGCGTTTTCCAAGGCCTGTGTATTCGCGCAGAATGTTGCGCAGGCCCGCCGGCGCGTGCAGAGCCACGGCGACGACAAATGTGGAATAGAACAAAAGCCAGGGGACGGAGCCGCCGACCCGGGCGACGATTTCCTTGGACGTCACGCCGCCCTGTACGGCGATGACGATGACGGCCAGATGCACGATGACACAGACTGCCAGCACCATGGCGGAGACCCGCTGGACCAGCCATTCCAAAGTTTCGGCGCGTTCCGGAGACATGATCAGATATCTCCCTTCAACGCGGCCTTGGCCGTCGCCCGTTTAAGCCCCGCGATGGAAGCCGTCGGGTTCAGATGCTTGGGACAGAGCTCGAAACAGCTTTGATGGGAATGGCAGGACTGACACCCACCGGTTCCGGCAATGGCCTTGAGGCGTTCCTTACGGCCGCCGTCGCGGTCGTCGTTATGCAGGGTCCAGGCCCGGTTAAGGGCGGCGGGGCCCAGATAATCACCCAGCCAGGCGACCGTGTCGCAGGCCGAATAACAGACCCCGCAGTTGATGCATTCGATGCCGGCGCTGGCTTCCCGGCGCTTGGGGTCGTCCGGCGACACGGCGGCGAAGTCGTCATGGCGGGTCGCGGTCGGTACGAACTGCGCCTTGGCCTTGGTCCATTTTTCGAAGAATTCCGTCATGTCCACGGCCAGATCGCGGATCACCGGCAGGTTCTTCAAGGGCTGGATACGCAGGGTTCCTTCATCGGCGACCTTGTCCACATGGGTGCGGCAGGTCCAGCGCGGCTTGCCGTTCACGGTCATGGCGCAGGATCCGCAGACCCCGACCCGGCAGGCGAAGCGGTAACTGAGCCCCGGGTCCAGATTGCGCTGCACATAGGTCACGATGTCGAGCACGGTCTGGCTGGCCATGCGCGGCACCTGGAAGGTCTGGAATTCGCCTTGCTCGTGCCCGCGCCAGATTTCGACGGTTAATGTGTCCTTGCTCATCTGCGTTTCATCCGTGGCCGTGTCCTATTCGTGTTTTTCACCCAGTACGAGGCGCCGTTCGCCGGGCGGGAACCAGGCGACCTGATAACTGATCGGCTTGTCGCGATGCCCGAAGCCTTCCATGTGATAGGCCATGCCGATGGCATCTCCGGCCACGCCCAGGGCCTTGGCCGCGCTTTCGGGCATGGTTCCGCAGGCAACCATTTCCCGCACCCGTTCCGTCGTAACGCCGAAGCGGTCGGCCAACAGGGCGCGGATGTTCACGTTTTCCAGCGTCTTGGGTTTCAGCTTCAACAGGCCGGGCACGCGGGCCTCCGGCAGGTACAGTTCGCTGATCCCCGTATAGGCGTGGTCCACGTCGATACGCCGGGTAATCGCGATCAGGTCCCTGGTGCCGAGAAAATCCGACCACGGCCCCTTGCGCCGGACGGCCTCGATCGATCCGACCTGGGTATAGACCGGCAGCAAGGACCGCCCGTCATCGGCAAGAAAACGGAAATGCCACAGATCCTGCGGCGCCATGGCCGGTTCCGCCACGAAAGTGCCGTGACCGTGGCGGCGGACCAGAAGCCCGCGTTCCGCAAGATTGTTCAAGGCCCGCTGGATGGTGCCCAGGCTGGCCGGCAGGACCCGCGCCAGCTCGCTTTCCGGCGGCAATTTCTCACCGGTTTTCAGCCGCCCCTGCCTGATCGCGCGGGCGATGGCGTCGGAAAGCTGCAGGTACTTGGGCAGACGCTGAACGCCGACGGACGGACCGTCCTCAAGCACCGATGCCAAGGCGGAAAAGACCATGGATGTGTTTCCTTCCGGGCGCGGTTGACCCGGCCCTTTCAAGGAGTCCTACACCCGGGGCCTTTTGCCTTCAAGTCCTATATAGCTATATAGCTATCAGGTTTAGGATATCAGGTCTCGGACAGGACGATCAGGGCGCCGAATGCATCCGCCGACGGAACGTAAAGGCGGTTTCCCGCGCGCACGAAGGGAACCTTGTTATCCTCCCAAAGCGCTTCCGCAGCGCCAAGGTCCGCAACCTCGACCCTGAATCCGGCAAACCGCGCCTCGTCATCGACCAGCGGCGGCACCTGTGCCCCGGGATAGGTTTCCGCAAAGGCATCCGGTTCCAGAATACACAGCCCCGCCCCGTTGAGCCCGGCGCAAATTCCGCCGTTGATGGGAACGATGGCCCCGAACAGGCGCTTCAACACCTGCATATGGGTTTCCGGTTCTTCGGCCACCATATGGATCTCGGCGATCCGCCGGGCCCCGTTGGCATGGGTCTGGAACTGCGGCTTCCAGAACACCTCTGGCGGGTGGCAGTGATTGCAGGTAAAAAACGGCGCGCGCGGTATGGCCGGGTCGGTCAGAATAGTCAGGCGGAAATCCAGGGTCGTTTCGGTCCCATCGGGCTGACGCGCCGTGCGCCCGAACCCGAAGGGCGCATATAGATCGAACCCCGCCGCCCCATAGCGCGCCCGGTCCTGCTCCCATCCCGGCGAGGTCAGGGCCAGCATGGACATGCCTTCGTCCGTCTTCAGGAAGTCCCGATTATAGGCACCGAACGAAAACTCACCCCCGCCCGCTTCGGGCACCTCTTCGGGTTTGGTGACGGACAGCAATTCGATGAAGCTACCCTGCAACTGGGCCAGACGGTTGCCCGTGCCGAACGGATGCTGGGCCTGCGGCGTCAGGGTAAAGCCGAGCCGTTCATAAAGTTCCGACAACGCGCCCAGATCGCGGGCGGCCAGGACGACATGGTCGATGCCTGCGGGTTCAAGCGGCCCCGATGGTGCGTGGTCGCTCATGGCACAAGATAGATCGGCGAGGACCAGATGACGTGGCCGTCCTCCAGCGTGATGCGTACGTACAAGGCATTGTCCCGGTTCTTATCAAGGGGGATACGGCGCTCGAGCTTCAGCCGCGCATGGGGGTTTTCCTCGGGCAGGCGGTAAAGGCGCACGCGCCGGCCCAGGCCGCCTGCTTCCAGGCAGATGTCTTCGCGCCCGATGTCCTGTACGGCAATGGATTTCTTGACCAGCGGGGTGTCGATCTTCAGCCAGCCCATGACCATGTCGTCCAGCCAGGCATCGAAGCCGATGAACCCGCCCGTGGTCAGCGACGACCATTCGACCCGCTGGGGCGAAACCAGATCCAGACGCTTTTCGATGTTATACCAATTAATCGGCTCGATCCGCGTGAAAGCGTTGCCGGAAAGCTCGGCCGAACCGTCCCAGACCGTTTCCCGGCCCCGCCCCCGGTATTCGGAGCCTTCCCAGATCACGCGGATGCGGCGGCCCATGTCTTCCTTTTCCGACGGCCGCCATGTTTCCAGCAGCCTCAGGCCGTCGCGGATGTCGATCCGTTCGATCGGCGCGGCGGCATGGAGATCGATTTCGAAGGTCACGCTGTCAGCATCGGTTCTGAGAATATCGCCCATCACGGCCTGGGTGACCTGTTCGTCGGGCGGCCCGCCCAGGGCCGGGTCGTCGTCGAACCGGTCGGCGGGTTGTTCCAATGTGACACGGGTCGAAAGCACCGCCCGGCAGCCCGTGGTGCAGTAATGATGACGGCGGCGCAGGGCCTTCATCAGGTCGGCGCGGGTCAAATCATCGGCGAACAGACAGGTCAGCCCGCCATAGGCGCCGAACCGGGTTGCCCCCGGATGGCTGGCACCGGGCCGCCCCTTATGGCCGTCCGACGTTGCCAGGATGCCCGTGCGATAGCCCATTTCGAACGCGTCCTCGACCAGCCATTCGAAGGTGCCCCAGGCGGAATGAACCTCGACCGAGCGTTCCTTGTCCCGGTCGTGACCGCGCCGGATATCCGCATAGCGCCCGCCCACATGGGCGAACACCATGCAGTCCTCGTCTTTGAGCTTTTCGAACAAATCTTCGACGCTGTTGGCATCAAGGTCTTGGTCGGACCGGTCTTCGACCAGCGCGTGGGACGACCGATAGATGGGCCGGCCTTCCTCGGCGAACAAAATATTGCGGTCGCCGCCCAGGCAGGTATTGGCCGACCATTCGTAACCGGGGATGACGATGAACCGGCTATCCTGCGTGAACTCGCGGGACAGGTTGTTCAATTCGGCCCAGAATTCGGACGTGATCTGGAAGTCGTTGCCCTGATGAACGGTGGCATCCAGGAACGCCTTGTCCCGGGCAAAGGAAAAATAGGACCGCGCGTTGTTGGTGCCGATGGTTTCCTGGGACTGGCCGTGCAGATCGGCCCAGAAGCTGACGCCCGCCCCCTGGGGCATCACCCGCAGCGGATTGGACCGCGCCGCCAGGTTGCCCTCCATATCGATCAGATCGACCCGCAAATCGCCCTCTTCCTCGGCGCGCAGGCCGTCGATCTGCACCGATGCCTGCCCCGGATAGAACGAGATTTCGTCGGGCAGGTTTTCCACCGGCCGGGTCGAGGTGACGCGAAAGGTATCCTCGCATTTGGCGGACGGGTTGCCCCAGCGGTCTTCGCCCTTCAGGCCCAGAAGGAACGTCTCGCCCACCCGCTTCAAGGTCGGCAGGACGGCCTTGTACTGAACCGGCGGGCCGGACGTGATCTCGATCGACGGCGTGTGGGGCAGTTCCACATAATCGTAGGTCGCGAAGGCATCGACCAGAATCTTGAATTGGAATTCCTGTTCCTGGAACGTCTGCATGCGCACGCCGGGACCGCCGAACCGCCGGTCGCCCACGCGGATGACGATGCGGTCCCCTTCCGACAGGAACCCGCGCACGACCTTGATATAAAGCGTCTTGTCCCAGGGCCGGAAGTTGCGCTTGATGTCGTATTCCATGTGCAGCACGGCACCGTTGGATGCCTGTGCCGTCACATAATTGGGCGCTTCGGGATCATCCATCTGCAGCCGGCCCATGTCCGAAGCAAAGCGATGAACGACCTTGAGCGAGCCGGAATCATCGATCCCGAACTTGCCCGCCGTGTAGATGATGAAGAACGACTGAAAGCTGCCGGCTTCGACCGGGCCCAGGGGGGCCATGGAAACGGAGCCCATTTCCTCCGGCATATAGGTTGAAAGCGGCATTTCCCCAAAACCCCATCGTCACGGCCGCGACGCCCGATCAGCGCGGCGAGCCTGCAGCAACATTAGATTATACCGACCAATTCGCCGCCGTCAGCAGGGTAGCGGATACCCATGCCGGCATGCTCCCCATCAATCCTTCCCGTCCGGTAGCGTGATTCCGCTGTCCCGCTGATAGACCTTGATGACCGAGGCATCGTCCTCACGCCCCAGCCCCATGTCCTTGGCTTCCTTGAAACGCTGAAACGCCGTTTGGGAAATCGGCAGATCGAAATCCAGCCGCTCGCCCTGCGCCAGCACGATGCCCAAATCCTTGATGAAGATGTCGACAGCACTTTTCGGGCTATAATCATTGTCCAGCACGTGGGGCACCCGGTTTTCGAACATCCAGGAATTCCCCGCCGAAGCGGTAATGACCTCGAACACGGCTTTTGCGTCCAGGCCGCTGCGGATGGCCAGCGCCATGGCCTCCATGGCGGTTGCGATATGCACGCCCGCCAGCAGCTGGTTGACCATCTTCATGGTCGATCCGGGACCGGGCACGTCGCCCAGTTCGAACACTTTTTCCGCCACTGCATCCAACAACGGGCGGGCCGCCTGAAAGGCCGCGTCGGACCCCGATGCCATGACCGAAAGCTTGCCCGCCGCCGCCTTGATCGGACCGCCGGAAATGGGGGCATCCAAATAAAGCGCCCCCTTCGCGGTGACCTGATCCGCCAATGCCTGGGCCGTATCCGGCGGCATGGTCGCACAGCCCAGCACCACGGCACCGGGCTTCAGCGCATCCAGCACCCCATTGGGGCCGGTCAGCACGGCTTCGACCTGTTGGGCATTGACCACCACGACCGCGACCGCATCGGCCCCTTCGGCCGCCTGGGCCGGAGTTTCCACGGCCCGACCACCGGCATCGGCGAAGGCCTGCCGGGCGTCTTCGGACAAATCGCAGCCCGCCGTGTCGATGCCGGCCGCAACCAGCGATTTCGCCATGCCCATGCCCATGGCGCCCAGGCCGATGACCGCCGCGCGGTATGCCGTCATGTCGTGAAGTCCTTATTGGTGTTGAATGTGGGGGGCCTCAAAGCTTGTCGAGCGCGCCCTTGATCCGGGAAATGGTTTCTTTAAGCCCCTGCATCATGTTGTCGGCGTCTTTTTCCAACGAAGCCAATTCCTTACGGCCGACTTCGATCTGAGACATCAGCTTGGTCCGCTCGGCGTTAAGCTTATCCAATCCGGCCTGGGCATCCGCCTGTTTCTGGGCCGCATCGGACGCCGCTTCAAGCGCCGCCTTGGTTTCCGTGTATAGGCCCGACAACTTGGTTTCCAGTTCCTGGGCTTCGGCCCGGCGTTTTTCGATATCCGCTTCCGTCGCCGCCAGATCCGCCTTGGCCTTTTCGACAGCCTGGGCGATGTCCTTTGATTCCTTCAGGAACTTGTCTTGCGCCGCCTGCATGGCGGCCCGCTCTTCGGTCACTTGGCCGCGCAGACGTTCCATGTCGTTTTGGGCCTGGGATACGTCAGAGGCATAATCGACCGCCGCAACGATGGCCAGACCGGCAACCACGAACAGAACCAAGGCCACGCGTTTCCAGGCGGCGGCCGAACCATCAAGCCCCGCCACACCGGCAAGGAAACCGGAAGATGACTTTTCGTCCTTTCCCGCGCCGGGCTGCGGTTTGGCCTCCGTTGTCTTTTTGTCCGCCGGTTTGGCTGCCGCCGGTTTTTCCGTATTTTTCTTGCCGTTTTGTTCGCTCATGGATTTCGGTCCTCGCAATGGGTTGTGAAGGCCTCTCCCGCCCAGACTGTGGGGTCCATTATAGAGCACGCATGTTGCAGGGCCAGAGGCCACACGCATCATTTAAAGATGACATCCGGGGGCAGGAAACCTCTATCCGATTGATATTATGGGATTGTGGCAGGAAGATGGATGGCACCCGCCGGCGAAAGCGCTATGATGGCCGGCTATTCCGTTATCCCGCCCCGATCCCCGGCATACCATCATATGATCATCTCCCACATCACTCTGCGCCGCATGTCCCTTCCCCTGAAGGTGCCGTACAAACTGGCTTTCGGGCCGGTCACGACACTGGACACGATTTTGGTGACCCTCACGGGCGACGGCGGTGAGCATGGGTTCGGCGAAGCCACGATCCTGACCGGATACACACCGGAAACCTTCGACGGCGCCTGGGCCAAGGCATCCGAACTGGCGACGGCGATCAAAGGCCTTCACGCCGATGACGCCAAGGCCCGTCTCCTAGCCGATCACAAATCCACCCCCTTTACCGTGACAGCCCTCGTCACCGCCGTGGAAATGGCCGAAGGCTGTTCCCTTCTGACCGTTACGGAAGACACGTCGGTCCCCATACTGGCGATCCTGACCGCAACCGACGAGGCCGGCATCGCCGCAGAACTGAAACAGCACCGGGCCGCCGGATACGGCACGGTCAAGGTCAAGGTCGGCTTCGACTGGCAGGCAGACGCCAAGCGCCTGCGGTTCATCCAACGGCAGGTCGATGCCATGCCGGCGGGCGGCGTGACGCTGCGCATCGACGGAAACCAGGGTTATTCCCTGGACGATGCCCTGGCTTTCACCAAACAACTGACTCCGGATCATATCGAACTGTTCGAACAGCCTTGTCACATGGACGACTGGGACGCGGCCAAGGCCGTGGCCGATATTTCCAGCGTGCCCATGATGCTGGACGAAAGCATTTACGGCCCGGCCGAGATCGAACGTGCGGCGGAAAGCGGCAGTGCGCGGTTCGTGAAATTGAAACTGATGAAGGCGGGATCGCTTGAAAACCTGGCACGTCAGCTAACCCGCATTCGCGAACTGGGCATGGAACCCGTGCTGGGCAACGGCGTCGCCGCCGACCCGGGATGTTGGATGGAAGCCTGCGTCGCCCGCAGCCATATCACCAACGCAGGCGAAATGAACGGTTTCCTGAAACCGCGCCAATGCCTGTTCGCCGACCTCATCCAGGTGGACCGGGGCGCCATGGTCCTACACCCCGGCGCGCCGGCCCTGATCGACGATCAAGCCCTGGATACGCTGGCCCTGGACACATATCGGGTGGCGGCCTAGACATGCTGGAAATTCTCGGGCAGCCGCCGGCGACGCTGGCCTTACTGGCGGTCGCAATCCTGCTGGGCGGCACGGTCAAGGGCATCGCGGGGATCGGCCTGCCGATCGTTACCATGTCGATCATCTTCACCCTGGACCTGCTGCCGCCCAAGGACACCATCGCCTTCGTCGTCATGCCGATCCTGATCACCAACGTATGGCAGGCCATGCGGTCGAGCGGCTGGATGATCACCGCCAAAGAACATTGGCTGTTGATCGCCGTGTTCCTGCCCTGTCTGTTCCTGGGCTCGCAATTGCTGGCCGGCATGGACACCAAGGGGGTGTTTCTCGTACTCGGCTGCATCGTCGCCGTGTTCGCCGCATCGAACATGTGGAAACCGGACATGAAACCCCTGACGCCCAAGACCCGCCTTTGGGCCGGGCCCCTGGCGGGCGTCGTGGGCGGACTGCTTGGCGGACTGTCGACCGTCTGGGGCCCGCCGATCATCATGTATCTGGTCATGCTGCGCCTGCCCAAGGACATCTGGGTGCGGTCGGTCGGTCTGATCTACGTCACGGGCGCAATCCCGTTGGCGGCGTTCTATTGGGCCAACGGCGTCCTGAATCCCACCAACGTCTATCTTTCGACGGCGGCCTGTCTGCCCGGCATCATCGGCGTGCTGATCGGCGAACGTATCCGCACCCGCATCAACGAAGACGCCTTCCGCCGCGCCATGCTGGTCTGTCTGTTCCTGATCGGTTTGAACTTGATCCGCCGCGCCGTATTCTGACAGGCTGCCCACGCTACTCTTTTCGCGACCACCTTTTCGTCCGCCGACTGCGGGGCGCCAAGGCCGGGTGATATGGGTATGATACGGATCGGCTGATCAGGGGTTAAGACACCATGCTGGGAATCCTATGGTCGATCCTGCCGATCTTCGCGTTGATCGTGCTCGGCAACCTGCTGCGGCGCGGCGGCATTCCGTCGGTCACGTTCTGGAACCTGAACGACAAGCTGGTCTATTGGGTGCTGTTTCCGTCGCTTCTGTTTTACAAAACCTCGACCACGGACCTGACGGGCAATGCCTTTGGCCCCTTGGCCCTGACCATACTTTGCGGTTTGGGCGCGGCTGTCGTGGTCTCGCTGATCCTGGGTCTAACCCTGGGTTTCAGCCGCCCGCAGGCGACCAGCATTCTGCAGGGATCGGCCCGTCATAACACCTTTATCGCATTGGCGATTTCGGAACGTCTGTTCGGCATCGAAGGCCTGGCCGTGGCGGCCCTGACCACGGCCGTCCTGATCCCGCCGACCAACGTGCTGGTCATCAGCCTGATGAACATCATGCTGCGCCAGGGGGCCGCGGGCGGTCTGTGGGCGTCTGTGGCAAAGGATCTGGCGCGCAATCCGCTGATCCTGTCCGTGTCATTGGGCGTCGGCGCCAACCTGTTGGGGGTCGGCGAAATCCCGGTCCTTCACGACACCACGGAAATGCTGGGGCGGGCCGCCCTGCCCATTGTCCTGCTGGCCGTCGGCGCGAATATCCGCATCCATGAAATGCGGGCTTCCGCCGGGCCCATCGCCGTCGCCACGACGGTCAAGTTCCTGGTCTTTCCCGCCGCCGTCTGGGGCATGTGCTGGACCTTGGGCATTACCGGCGTTCCCGCTTATGTGCTGACGATCTTCGCGGTCATGCCCATGCCGCCGTCGTCTTTTACCATCGCCCGGGAAATGGGCGGCGACGCGCCCCTGGCCGCCAGCATGATCACCCTGCAGACCCTGCTGAGCCTAATCACCGTGCCCGTCAGCCTTGTGATCGCCCAGCACCTGTTTTAATCCTAGCCGGGGAGGATACGGCATGGGACCGCGCGATCATTTCGCCACACGCCTTGGCTTCATCCTGGCCGCTGCCGGGTCGGCGGTCGGGCTGGGCAATATCTGGAAATTTCCCTTCATGGCCGGTCAGAACGGCGGCGGGGCGTTCCTGATCCTGTACGTCGTGTTCGTGCTGACCATCGGTCTCAGCGTCATGCTGGCGGAATTCACCATCGGCCGGGCGGGACAGCGCAATCCGGTCGGCGCCTTTCGCGCATTGAAAGGGGGGGCCTGGCCGGCGGCCGGCGGACTTGGCGTGATCGCCGGCTTCGTGATCTTGTCGTTCTATTCCGTGGTCGGCGGATGGACCCTGGCCTATGCGGGAAAAGCCATCGCGGGCGGCCTTTCGTCCAGCGACCCGGATCAATTGGGGGCGCTGTTCGGCGGGTTCATTTCCGAACCCCTGGGCGTGATCGGTTTTCATGCCCTGTTCATGGTGCTGACCGTTTTCGTCGTCGCCGGGGGCATCCGTGGCGGGATAGAACGCGCGGCCCGCATCCTGATGCCGGCCCTGGCCGTTCTAATCGTGATCCTTGCCGTCCGCTCCGTCACCTTGGAAGGGGCCGGGAAAGGCATCGATTTCTTCCTGACCCCCGATTTTTCGAAAGTTACCTGGGCGACGGTCAACGCCGCCTTGGGCCAGGCGTTCTTTTCCCTGTCCCTGGGCATGGGCACGATGATCACCTATGCCAGTTATCTGAACAAAAAGGTCAACCTGCCGCGCACGGCGGCCCAGGTGACGGTGCTGGATACGGGGTTCGCCGTGATCGCGGGCTTCATGGTGCTGCCGGCGGTGTTCGCCTTCGGCTTCGACCCCGCCGCCGGACCGGGCCTGACCTTCATCACCCTGCCCGCCGTGTTCGCGCAGATGCCGGCGGGTCAGGTCTTCGCTTTCATGTTCTTCGCCCTTCTGGCGATCGCGGCCCTGACCTCGGCCGTGTCGATCATGGAACCCGTGGTGTCCTATCTGATCGATGAACGGAGCCTGCCCCGGCGCGGAGCCGCGATCGGCGCGGGCGCGGTGATTTGGATGCTGGGCGTGCCCTCGGCCTTGTCGCTGGGTCCCTGGAAGGACGTGACCATTGGCGGCAAAGGGATTCTGGACGCCATGGATTATCTGGCATCGAACATCATGCTGCCCTTGGGTGGGGTGCTGATTGCCCTGTTCGTGGGATGGAGTATCTCCGCCCGCGCGGTGGAAGAAGCCACATCCGACGGTGCGCACCCCTTCCCCCTGGCCATGGTATGGATTTTCATCTGCCGGTTTGCGGCACCGGCCGCCGTGGCCTGGGTACTGATTTCGGGGCTATAAAAACAGAAAGCGCCGGGCGGCGGCTGGCCGGCCCGGCGCGGTTCCGCGAATTCGTGGTGCGTTACGACGTCTTGGACTGGATGTAATTGGGCAGGCCCATTTTCTCGATCAGACCAAGCTGCTTCTCGCACCAGTACAGATGATCTTCTTCCGTGTCCTCAAGCAGACCGACCAGCATCTGGCGGGTGACGAAGTCCTGTTCCTTTTCACAAAGTGTGATGATCCGGACCAGTTCCTTGCGCACGAACACCTCGTAGGCCAGGTCGCTCTTGATCATCGTCGGCACGTCCTTGCCGATTTTCAGCTTGGCGCGGGCCGCTACGTTGGGCGTGCCTTCAAGGAACAGCACCCGCTCGATGATCTTGGCGGCGTGCTCCAGTTCCTCTTCCATTTCGTGCTTGTTGTGCTCATAGAGTTCTTCCAGGCCCCAGTCCTGATACATCCGTGAATGCACGAAGTACTGGTCGGCGGCGGAAAGCTCGTGGGTCAGCAGACCATTGAGCGCGGTAAGAACCGTTTTCTTGCCTTTCATGGTGGGAAGCTCCCTATGTTTGCGATTGGATATAGTTCTGGATGCCGGCGTTCTCGACCAAGTACATCTGAGACTCCAGCCAATCCAAATATTCTTCTTCGTCCTCGAGGATGCCTTCGAGAAGGTCGCGCGAAACAAAGTCACCCTTGTTCTCGCACACCACGATGGCGGCGCGCAGATCAGCGATCTGCGCTTCTTCAAGCGCCATCTCGGATTTGAGAATTTCCTCGGTATTTTCGCCGATCCGGAGTTTGCCCAAATCCTGGAGATTGGGCAGTCCTTCAAGGAACAGGATGCGCTCGATCAGCTTGTCGGCCTGTTTCATGTCCTTGATGGACTTTTTGTACTCATGCTCGCCGATTTCTTCCATGCCCCAGTCGTTGAACATTCGGGAATGAAGGAAAAATTGGTTGATGGCGGTCAATTCGTTCTTGAGGATTGAATTGAGGCTTTTGAGGACCTGCGCATCACCTTTCATCGTGTTGCTCCTAAGATGCGAAACGGGGGAATTTCTGACTTGAGTGCACCTTCTCATAATTCCAGAAAATCGGCAAGAACATTGATTTTACTAGATAATTTTGCAAATCATTTGCATTATCGACAAATCAAGTCGGGTATTCGGACCTGTGCCGTATCATGCGCCGTAACGGCGGTTTTGCTGATACCCCCGGCTGTTGCCGCGCAGAAAACCGTCAATCCCCTGGGACAATGCGGCACCTGTCAGGCAGACCCCGGCCGCTGTATCGAGGCCTGTAGCCGGCTGATCGACGCCAAGGCCACACCGGCTGAGATCCTATGGCGGGCGTTCAAGTTCAGGGGAGATATGAAAAGCCACATCGGCGAGCCCGTACACGCAGTCGACGACTACACCCGGGCGATCGCGCTCAACCCCGGGAATGCCGGGCTCTACAACAACCGGGGGATTGCCCATAACCGTCAGGGCCGGTTCGACGACGCGATCCGGGATTTTACCCGCGCACTCGACCTAGCCCCCGGACTGGCGCGGCTCTACATCAACCGGGCCCTGGCTCATTTCGGCAAACGGCAATATGCCGACGCGGTCCAAGACATGGACAAAGCCATCAACCTGAATCCGGAAGACGCCCGCGCCTTCAACAACCGTGGCATCGCGCTCAGCCGATTGGGACAATTCGACGCCGCAATCCGCGATTTCGACCGGGCCGTCGCCCTGGCCCCCGAATACGCCATCGCCTTCAACAACCGGGGCATCGCCCATGCGGGCAAGGGGGCCTTTGACGCCGCCATCCGGGATTACAACCACGCCCTGGCCCTTCGCCCCGGATACGCCAATGCCCTGGAAAACCGCATGAAGGCGGAACGCCGCCAAAAGCAGCTTGCCGACGGCGTACCCGCATCAAGCTCCACGCCGGAAGCCATAAACACGGCCGAGCAACACGCGGCCGTATCGGAACAGCCCCCCGCAAAGGCCGAAATAAACATGCCTGCCTACCCCGCTCCGGATACCCCGCCAACGGCAGCAATCGAGCCCCAACCCGAAACGGCGCCCGCCGCCAATCCATCGGACGCCACGGAACCGCAACCCGACCTGGCGCAGACCCCACCCCCCGCCGCCGCCCCGGATGCACCGCCGCCCATGGCTGTCATCACTCCCCGGGATGCCGTCACGGAAACGCCCGTCACGCATATGGACCGCCCCGCTGCCAACGAGGCGATCCGGCAATCCACGCCGCCACCGCCGGTTCAACAAGCGCCCATTCAACAGGCCCCGGCGGGCCCGTCCGCCCTGGAACGGTTTCTTGATCTGGAACAGCGCCTCCGCGGGGCACCGCCCGAAACCATTTTGCGCTATCAGGTGCATTTGCGCGAACAAGGTCACTACAAAGGGCCCAGCGACAGCAGGTTCTCGCGCGGCCTGCTGAAAGCCGTCGCCGCCTGCATGGAAGCGGGCTGTCCCCTGCCCTGATCGCGGCTTGCGGGGACAAATTTATCGCTTAATAAGGACCGGGTTCGATGGGGCTGCCGTCGCGAAACCGTTCGGCGCGGAACCGCGTCACGTCATGGCCCGGATCACGCCCCAGGACCATATCCGCCATGATCCGCCCGATGGCCGGACCGATCCCGAAACCGTGGCCGCTGAGCCCGGTACATATATAAAGGCCGGCAAGGGCCGGATCCTGGCCCAAGGTCGGCACGGCATCCGGTGTGACGTCGATCATCCCGGCCCAGGCTTCGGCCAGTCTGGTACCGGCCAGCATCGGGTACCGTTCGGCCAGGCGTTGCTGCAGCCGCATGATCTCATCGGTCTGCGGCTCAGGGTTGAGCACCCGTTTTCTCTCGAACGGGCTGACGTCATGGGCGGACCAGCGCCGGGGCATGCCCCAGGCCCCGGGATAGCCTTCGGGGGCCCCCAATCGCAGCCGGATATCGCGCTTGGTCGTCTTCAGTATCTTGAAGAACTTGGTGAAATAGCGGAACGATTTGGGCGACAGGTAATGTTCGGCCATGGTGCCGGTAGCGAGCGTATACCCGCCGTCCGCCCGGCGCCGCATGCTCAGCCCCCGGTCCCGGATATTGGGGACTTCCGGCTGGTCCTGGAAAATGCGGGGCGCCACTTCGGTCCGGGCAACGGTGCAGCGCACGGTCAGTTGCGGCAGGTCCAAGCCTTCGTTGGACGCGAAATGGGTCGACCAGGCCCCCGCCGCCAGCACGGCGGCATGGCAGGAAACCCGCCCCTTTTCCGTGACCACGCCAGTCACCTGCCCGTCCGATACGTCCAAGGTTCTGACCGCGCATTCCTCGGCCACCGCCACGCCCAGGCGCCGTGCCGCCCGCGCCAGGGCGGGAATCGCAACGAACGGCTCACCCCGGCCGTCGCTGGGGGTGATCATGCCGCCGAACCGGTCACCGGCCACATCGGGATACATGCGTTTGATGTCTTCACGCGAAAGCAGGCGGGTGTCGAGCTGATGCTGCTTGGCCATATCGTACCATTGTTCGTACTTGGCCATTTCGTCCCGGTCCGCCGCCAGATACAGACAGCCGCCCTGGGTGAAGGTCAGATCGTCATCGCCGGTTTCCGCCGCCAGCCCCCGCCAGATGCGGTTGGATTCGACCATAATCGGCAGTTCCGCATGGTCCCGCCCCTGTTGGCGGATCCAGCCCCAGTTGCGCGACGACTGTTCGCCCGCGACACGGCCTTTTTCGCACAGCAGTACCTTCTGCCCCCGCTGGGCCAGGAAATAGGCCGTTGCCGTACCGGCCACGCCCGCGCCGATGACGACGACATCGACGGCATCGGGCAGGGGGTCGGAAAAACGCACCGGCGTGTTCAAATCGGTAATCGGCGGCATGATCGGTCCTCCCGCAAAGCGGGAAGATATTGGCACGGAACCCGCCGACCGCATATATCCCGAAATGCATCTTGTGCCGCGGGCCCCGGATGGGCTTTCTTAAGGGCCCAATGACGACAACCAAGTAAAGCCCCCTCCATGGATACCTACGACTACATCATCATCGGCGCCGGATCGGCAGGATGCGTTCTGGCCAATCGCCTTACCGAAAACGGCAAGCATCGGGTTTGCGTGATCGAGGCCGGTCCGCCGGACTGGCATCCGTTCATACATATTCCCGCCGGGTTCATGAAGCTTCTGGACCACAAAACGCTGAACTGGCGGTATCAGACCGAACCCAGCGAATGGACCGGGGGGCGGGCCATCCCTGTGCCGCGCGGCAAGACCCTGGGCGGGTCCAGTTCCATCAACGGCAACATCTACACCCGCGGCAATGCCGAGGATTACAACCACTGGGCCCAGTTGGGAAACCGCGGCTGGGGCTTCGCCGACGTGCTGCCGTACTTCAAACGGTCGGAAAAACGCATCGGCGAAGCCGATGACCGCTACCGGGGACGGGACGGTTCCCTGATCGTAACCGACACGGACTGGACCCACCAACTGTGCGAAGCCTTCATCCAAGGTGCGGAAAGCTGCGGCATCCCACGCACCAAGGATTATAACGGCCCCAAGCAAGAAGGCGTGACCTATACCCAGCGCACGATCCACAATCGCCGTCGGGTCAGTGCCGCCCGGGCGTTCCTGCATCCGGCCATGAAACGGGGCAACCTGAACGTCATCACCAATGCCCATGTCACCCGACTTGTCCTGGATGGCACCCGCGTGACCGGCGTACGGTTCACCAAGGGCGGGCGCGGCGGCGCGGAAACGGAAATCGCGGCCGGAAAGGAAATCATCCTGTCCGGCGGGGTCATCAACTCACCGCAAATTCTGCAAATCTCCGGCATCGGCGATCCCGCTCATCTGCAGGAACTGGGTGTCACGACCCAACACGCCCTGCCCGCCGTGGGCCAAAACCTGCGCGACCATTACGCCCCGCGGTTCACGGCCCGGGTCAAGAATTCGGACACCATCAATGAACGCGCGCAGGGCCTGGGCCTGGTGCCCGAGGTTGCCAAATGGCTGATGGGCAAACCCAGCGTGCTGGGCCTGCCGGCGACCGCCGTCTACGCCTTCTGGCGCTCGGAGCCCGATATCGCCAATTCGGACCTGCAATTGACCTTCACCCCGGCAAGCTACATCAGCGGCCGGCAGGCCGTGCTCGACAAGTTTCCCGGCATGTCCATCGCGTCCTGGCAGCAGCGCCCGGAAAGCACCGGTTATGTCAAAGCCCGCACCGCCGACCCGTTCGACAAGCCGGTGATCCAGCCCAATTATCTGGAACACGAAACGGACCGGCGCGTCGTTTTGGCGGGGATGAAGCTGGCACGGCGGATTCTCCGGTCCGAACCCATGAGCCGGTTTTTCGACGGTGAGGATTTCCCCGGCGCGCATGTTCAATCCGATGATGAATTGATGGAGGCCGCCAAGAAACGCGGCACCACGACCTTCCATCCCATGGGCACCTGCCGCATGGGGCCCGCATCGGACAGCAACACCGTGGTCGATGACGAACTGCGCGTGCGGGACCTTCAAGGCCTGCGCGTGGTCGATGCCTCGATCATGCCGGTCATGCCCTCGGCCAATCTGAACGCCGCGACCATCATGGTGGCGGAAAAGGCATCGGACATGATCTTGGGCAACCCGGCGCCCGCACCGGAAATCTTCAAGGACTAACCGGCCGGCCTCCCCGGGCCGTCCAGCCGGTCCCGCAGCCAGGTCCGGGCCTGCATAAGCGTCGAGAACGATTTAATCTCGTGACCCGGTGGGCGGGGGCCGCCGGCGATAAACGTCTCGAACACGGTCTGCATTTTCCCGCTGGGTGAAATCAGCGCCGTGTATTTCGGATATTCGGACTCACCGAAAATTTCCCGTGACCGGACGGCATGCGTTTCGCCGATCGTGGTCGTGATCGCGAACAGGCTGTCGCTGTCGATCCCGGTGAAATCAAAGAAATGGTAGAGATGGCGCATCCTGTCCGGATGTGCGGCCATCGCCTCGGCGACTTCCTGAAATTCATAGGGAACGGAAAACCCCGTGAAAGACACAAGAAGCCCGGCTTCTTCTTCGACGATTTTGTACGGCATATGCAGCTACCAGCCAATCGCGGCACTTAACATGCCGCGGAAAGGGAGATTTAGATGAATATTAGAATTTACGCAATTTAGATGTCGGCGGTCCGCGATCAGCGAAAATCGAAGCCCCGATTCTTCAACGCACCCCGCAAATGGTCGCGGGGGCGCTGGGCGTATTTCTTATCGACGTCGGCGGACCAGGATTCATCGGCCGTCGGCTTGCCCACGGATTCATAATGGGTCTTCAATTCCGCGTTGTAGATATCGACCACCGCCAGCGCCTTGTCCGCGTCATAGCGTTCGTAATGAATGATGCCGTCGGCCGGCATACGCGGCTTTTGCTTGGGCGCTTCCGCCGGATAGCCCAGACACATGCCGAACACGACATAGGCGCGGTACGGCAGGCCCAAAAGCTCACCCACCGCTTCCGGATCGTTCCGCATGGCGCCGATCATCACACCCTGAATGCCCAGACTGTCCGCCGCCACATAGGCCGACATGCCGACCAGCGAGGCATCGATGGAGGCCATCAAGCCCATTTCCAGATTGTTGTCGTCCAGGGAATTTCCGTTGCGCTGAAACGCAGCCTCGATCCGCGTCAGATCGGCGACGAAGGCGAGGTAGACCGGGCAAGTCACGATGTGCTTCTGCCCGCCCGCGATGGCCGCGAGCTTTTCCTTGGTCGCGGGATCACGCACGACGACCACGGAATAGGCCTGCAGGTTGGCCGACGTCGGCGCGCGGCGGGCCGCTTCCAGGATGGCCGTGACCTGTTCGTCCGTCACGTCCTTGTCGGCAAAATTGCGAATGGACCGGCGTTCACCCAGCACGCGGATGGTCTCGCTGTCGGTCAAATGGGGGGTATCGGCGCCGGAACTGTCTGGCGGGGTCATGTCTGCTCTCCAAAATTCAGGGCCGTTTCAGGCCGGTATTCTGATCAATATCAAGGTTTGCGCTACCATAGCGTCAGGGACACCTTCAGGTCACCCCCTTGCGAAAGGGCTGGCCGAAGTCCCACGCGCGCCCCTATGATCGATGCACGAATTTGATTTCGGCTTTGGGAATCGGCGACGTGCAAGATTTAGATGACCTGCAAGAAGTTCTTGATCTGATTACCAAAACCGCCACCAGCGAAGCGTTTTTCCAACAGCTTCTGGTGGTTGGGTTGACGATCGTTGTCGCCTGGTTCATTTCCTCGAAACTCAGGCGACGCCTGGATGCGGCCGCACAGGCGGAAGACGACGGCACCCGGCGTATCCGCCGCCGCGTCGGGGCTGCCCTTTACCCCGTTCGTGACCTTCTGTTCCCCGCCATCGGGGCATTGCTGATGGGGGTCGCCGTCGCCATTTCCGGCGGGTTCTTCCATCACGCCTGGCTGGTCAAACTGGTTCAGGGGTTTTACGCCTTCACCCTGGTTCTGCTGGTCACCACGCGGTTCGTACAAAGCAGCTATGTCCGATATTTTCTGATCTTCATCATCATGCCGATCATCGTTTTGTACGCATTCAGCGTGCTGGACGATCTGATCGCCGTGTTCGACGAGGTCGTTCTTGAACTGGGCAGCATCAGGTTCTCGCTTTACGCCCTGATCCGGACCCTGATTTTCGGTGTGATGATCTTCTGGATCGGCCGGCTGTCCAGCAGCAAGGGGCAGGATTTGATCCGCACCCGGGCGTCCCTTGACGACACGACCAAGGAACTGGCCCTGAAGTCGTTCCAGGTGGCGCTGGTCGTGGTGTTTTCGCTGCTGTTCCTGCAGGTCGCGGGCATCGACCTGACGGCCCTGGTCGTATTCGGCGGCGCCATCGGCGTCGGCCTGGGTTTCGGGCTGCAGCAGATCGCGTCCAACTTCATCTCGGGCGTGATCATCCTGCTCGACCGCTCCATCGCCATCGGCGACTACATCGAATTGGAAGATGGACGCGTCGGCGTCATCCGCGAATTGGGCATGCGCTCGGCCATCCTGGAGACCTACGACGGCAAGGACATCATGGTGCCGAACGAAAAGTTCATCACCACGGCGTTCACCAACTGGACCCACAACAACCAGAAACAGCGCTACCCCATCGTGTTTGAAGTCGCTTACGGCACCGATCTGGAAAAACTGTTCCAGATTTTGCGCGAGGTCGTGGCATCCCACCCGCAAGTATTGTCGGGGGACGACCTGCCGATCGAGGAACGGCCCGACGCGGAAGTTCAGGCCTTCAACGACAGCGGCATCGAAATCCTGGTGGAATTCTGGATGGAAGGCATCGACGACGGCAAGAACCGCGTCGGCGGCGATTTGCTGTTCATGATCTGGAAAGCGCTGGAAGAGAACAATATCGAAATCCCGTTCCCGCAGCGGGTCGTCACGATCAAGGACGGCAAGGTAAATTAGAATCGTTTCCTTTGCCGCAAGCTATCCGTAGAAAATGTAACTCGCGGTGTCAGTCTTGCCCGCGCGAACTTCCGTCATCCTCATAAATTAGGTCGAAGATTCCCTCAGCTGTCGCCAACCATTTTTTACGTTGATCCCGCGACCATACTGAATGTGGCTCCGGCAAGGTTTGCAGAAGCCCACTAATAAATGGGTGGTATTCTGAACTTACGCCTCCAGAACTGACATTTTTGCTACCGTTATCGGCACGCGGCTGACCACTTCCTGGAGACGCCTCATTTGCTGGCGAGGGCGGCGGGGCTCCTTTCATGCCCGGTTTGACAAGTCGATCTTTTCCACTTTCATAGAAATTCGCTTCCTGAGCGGAGCGCTCCAATACTTGCCGCGCACGAGCTTTTTGTTTCTCAGCGACACCAAAAGCGACCAAGGCCCGCTCCAATGAAGCGGAGGGTGGAACCTGTTGGCCAGCCCAATTCTCGTAGACGCGTGTGAACAACGGAACATTCATAAATGCCTCAACTTTCGCTGCTCGCGAACGGTCCGGGTCCAATGCTTTTAATGCTAAGTCCGATAAACGGCTGCCTGAAGTTGCACCGGATTCAATCAATCCAAATAACCGGGCCGCCGACATACGTGACCGATACCCACTACTTTTGGGACTCATGTCGATCCACGCAGCGATCTGGTCATCGCTGCAGTCACCCGCGCCATTGTTAGCGGAAATCGCAGCGGCTACACGAAGACACTCGGACAAATCGAAATACGGAAACTGAATTGATGAGCGTTCATAGCTCGAATTGCCGTCGCTCTGTTGCTCGTTGTCATCGCGGAAATCGTTGTTTTCGCCCGGCATGGCACTACTCCAATCCTTTTAGCCTGATCCTTAGAAGGACACTACGAATCCCTGTCTACTTTGTCAACCAAAATGGAGGATTCGAGGTTGACAAGAGGGTTTGCGGTAGACATTATTACCGTCAGCTTCAAGGAAAGGACCGATAGATGAGGAGAGTTGAGAGCCCCCGCCGGATTTACCGAGCGACGACGGGGGCGAGGACAAATAGCAAGGGCCGCGTCTCCATGCCCTAGGAAGCGGAAAGACGCGGCCCTTAATCGGTGCGGGGGTAGCAGGTTTGCCGGAGCAGCCCTAGACAAGCGAGCCCGGTCGGTTCGAATCCGACTACCTCCATACTTAATCTTAGTATATCGAATCTAGATTCATTGCACAATCACAGACGCTTAACCCATTCTTTCCTTAAGCACCGGTCCCACGTCCATGGGCGTGTCCAGGATCGCCACGCCCGCCGCCGACAACGCATCGGCTTTGGATTGATACGTTCCCTTGTTACCCATAACGATGGCGCCCGCATGGCCCATCTTCTTGCCCGGGGGAGCAGCGCCGCCGGCGATGAAGGCGGCCATGGGCTTGTCCATCTTGGCCGCGTACTCGGCCGCATGTTCTTCCATGGCCCCGCCGATTTCACCGACCATGACCACGGCATCCGTTTTCTCGAACGTATCCAGGGATTCCAACGCATCGCGCGTGGTGGTGCCGATGATCGGATCGCCGCCGATGCCGATGAAGGCGGAGATGCCGAACCCGGCCTGTACCACATTCAGGCACATCAACGTGCCGAGCGAGCCCGAGCGCGAAATGATGCCGACGTTGCCGGGCCGGAAGATCTTTTCGTTGAAGGCCGGCATGAAGCCGGTGAAGCATTCCCCGGGCGTCACGCCGCCCGCCGTGTTGGGGCCGATGATCTGCGTGCCCCGTTCCTTGGCCGCCGCCATCATGTACATGACGTCCTGCACGGGGATGTGTTCGGTCAGGCAGACCACGGCCTTGGCCCCGGCCTCGATGGCATCCAAGGCCGCTGCCTTGGCCCCCATGGGCGGGATGAACAGGATGGAGACGTCGAAGCCGTCTTCGAGGCCGTTCATGGCGTCGACCGCCGAGCCGAACACCGGCACGCCGATATGTTCGGTCCCGGCCTTTTTCGGGTTCACGCCCCCGACGATCCGGGTGCCGTATTCCATCATCCGTTCGGACCAGAAGGTCCCCTGCTTGCCGGTGATGCCCTGAACGATGACGCGATGCGATCCACGGATAATCATTGTCCGGCCTCCTTCGCAGCGTCCACGGCGGCCTTGCAGGCCGCACTCATATCAGGCAACGGATCGACGCCGATCCGATCCTTCAGCATCTGGACAGCTTCCACATCACCCGTGCCGTGCACGGACCAGAAGGTCGGCAGATCGGGTTTCAGTTCGTCCCAGGCATTCAATATGCCCTCGGTCATCACGTCCGTGCGCGCGAAGGCGCCGCAGAAGTTGATGACCAGGGATTTCACCTTGGGATTGTCGAGAACCAAGGACAGGGCTTCCGTGCCTTTGGTGTAGCTTTCGCCGCCGATTTCCAGGAAATTGGCGGGCGTGCCGCCGTGGTGGCGGACGACGTCCATGGTGGTCATAGTCAGGCCCGCGCCGTTGGCGATGACGCCCACGTCGCCTTCCAGTTCGATGTACTTAAGGTCCAGTTCCTTGCCCTTGGCTTCCAGGCCGGTCAGCTTGTCGGGTGTGCCGGATTTGGCGGTTTCTTCGTGCCGCGGCAGGGCGCTGTCGTCCATGGTGTATTTGCAGTCGAGGGCGATCAGACCGCCCGCGTCGGTGACGGCCAGCGGATTGATTTCCATCAGTTCCGCATCGTTGGCCGCATAGGCGTCATAGAGCTTCATCAGCAGATCCGCGACCTGGTCTTCCAGACCGTCCAGCCCGGTGCCGTCGAGCATGGCGCGCACGGCGGCCGCATCAGGGCCTTTGCGGATATCGACGGCGAGTGAACGCATGGCGTTGGGGTCCTGTTCGGCGGCTTCTTCCACATCCATGCCGCCCAGGGTCGAGAACAGAATCTTCGGGCCCTTGGTTTCCGGATCATTGATCACGGCGGCATAGAATTCGCGGGTGAAGGCCGTGGCCTGTTCGACCAAGACCTTTTCAACCACGTGTTCGCCGATGGTCATGCCCAGGATGGCGCCCGCCGCTTCCTGGGCCGCCGCCGCGTCGTCGGCGATCTTGATGCCGCCGGCCTTGCCGCGCTTGCCCGTGGGCACCTGGGCCTTCACGGCCACCTTGCCAAGCGGCCCCGCGATCTCCGCCGCCTGATCGGCCGTGGTCGCGACCCCGCCGTTGGGCACGGGAATTCCCGCCGCTTTCAAAAGCGGCTTGCCTGCATGTTCCTCGAAATTCATTTGCCGACCTTTGCCCAATAGGCGCCGAAGAGTTCCTCTTCCGACGGCTTGTCCTCGGGAATTTCCCGAACCAGATGGGTGATGTTGATAAAGTGCTTATAGTTCAGGTTTTCGGAAATCGAATTCCCGGCCCAGGTACCGCAGCCCATAGTCAGGGTAAATTCCAGCCCATTGGTAAAGCTGCCGCCGTTGCCGAAGGTATGGGCCTGATTGACCAGCACGCGCACGACCTTCAGGTCTTCGGCCAGTTCATCCGCATGTGCCTGGGTCTTGGTGTGGATACCGACCGAATGGCCCATACCGACAAAATTCAGGATTTTCTGCACCTGGTCCTTGGCCGCCTGGAAATCGGGCACACGGTAGACCGTGAGGACCAGCGACAGCTTTTCGTCTGAAAAGGGATGTTCCTTGCCGACGTTTTCCGCCGGTTCTTCGACAATGAAGAAATCGGCCTTGGTGGCGTCTTCCGGCAGGCCCGCTTCCTTGGCGAAAATGTCCGGGTCTTTGGCGATGACGCGGCGATTAAGATGCCCGTCCTGCCACAGGGTATTGCGGACCTTTTCCTTTTCGTCGGCCGTGCAGACATAGGCGCCGACGGATTTCAGCGCCGCGATGGCTTCGTCGTAAACGCTGTCCAAAATGACGACGGAATTTTCCGACGAACAGGAAGTCGAGTTGTCGAAAATCTTGGACATGCGGATTTTCTCGGCCGCATCCTTGAAATCCGCTGTCTCGTCGATAATTACCGGCACGTTGCCGGCCCCCACGCCGATGCAGGGTGTGCCCGACGAATAACCCCGCTTCACGTTGTTCTGTGACCCGGTGATAACCACCAGGTCCACGGCTTCCATCAGGGATTGGGTCAGCTCCTTGTTGACCGGTGCCGGCAGGACCTGCACCAGGTCTTCAGGTGCACCGATCTTTTTCAGTTCGGCCCGCATGTAATCGACCGTCATGGTCGTGGTCTTAAGCCCCGCCGGTGATGGTGCGACGATCACCGCGTTCTTGCCCTTGATGGCGAACATGGCCTTGTTGACAGGCGTCGCCGCCGGGTTGGTCGACGGGCTGACCGCGCCCACGACGCCCACAGGCTTGGCGTATTTGACCAGGCCCTTTGCCTTGTCTTCCGCGATCACGCCCACGGTCTTGACCCGCATCAGGTCGCGCAGGCAACCGAAGGTCTTGCGCTGATTCTTGATGATCTTGGACTTGACGTTGCCCAGGCCCGTGTCTTCGACCGCGATCCTGGCCAATTCCTCGGCGCGGCCCGGCTCATAGATCGACCAGGCAAGTGCCGTCACGGCCTCGTCGACCTGGGCCTGATCGGCATCCGCGAAGGCGTCCATGGCGGCGCGGGCACGGTCCATCAGGCCTGCGATAACGGTTTGAGGGTCGGCGGCGGGGGCTGCCGGTTGCGGCATAGACATCTTGGTATCCTCCCAAGGATTGGCTTTGGTATGAGGTCGCTGTGTTAAACGGGCTTGCTGCCCTTGATCTGGGTGCGGTGCATGATGCGGCGCGCCGAGGCGTCGAACGGATCGCGGCGATGCATGGCACAGCGGTTGTCCCACATCACCACGTCACCGACGCGCCATTCATGGTGCCAGTAATATTTTTCCTGCGCCGTATGGGCCCAAAGGGCATCCAGCAGTTCTTCCGATTCCGCCAGCGGCAGACCGACCACATAGGCATTGCGCCGCCGTCCCAGGTAAAGCGCCTTGCGCCCGGTCACCGGATGGGTGCGGATGATGGGATGGACCGCGCCGGGACAGGTCGTCACGTCCGTGACCTCGGCAGCACCTTCACGCAAATAACCCGCCGAATTGGTCGAATTGTCGTGTTTGATCTGGCGGCCCTTGATGCGCACGCGAAGTTCCGGCGGCAGGTCCAACAGAGCCTTATACATATTCAGAAAGCCCGTGTTGCCGCCCGTTTCCGGAACCTCGATGCCCCAAAGGAGGCTGGCCGTGGGAGGTTCTTCGATATAGTTCATGTCCGTGTGCCAGACCGATTCCCCGGCACCGAGCGAGCCCAGCGCCACCCCGTTTTCGACCACGTTGGAGATTACCAGAATTTCGGGATAACCTTCGACGAAGCGCTTGCCGTTTTCATTGGGCGGCGCCTGATCCAAGGTGCCGACGCGTTTGGAAAATGCCACCAGGGCATCGTCCGTCATATGCGTCTGATCACGGAACAACAGCACGCAATGCTCCATCCAGGCGGCATGAATTTGCTCGAACAAGGCATCGTCGACGGCCGACAGATCGACATCCAGAATTTCGGCGCCGATGGCGTCCGACACCGGGCGGACCCGAAGGCCGGATGCCTTGCCGGGGGCGGCGTGGGTAACTTCAACTGACGGCATTGTCATTTCCTCCGTTTCTGATTTCTGTCAGCACCTCGGACAATTCTCCCGCGGCCCGCTGAAACAGCGGTACGCGCGCGATCGCGTCCTCGATGGACATGCGGGCCACGGGCCCATGAACCGCGAGCCCGGCAATAACCTTACCGCCCGCGTCCGTCACCGGTACCGCCAGCCCCATGAGGCCGGTGACGCTTTCCTGATTGTTGACCGCATAACCTTGCTTGCGGATGTCTTTGAACTGTTGTTCCAACCGGTCCGGTTCCGTGACCGTTGCATCGGTAAAAGCCTTCAAGGCCCCCCTATCGGTGATACGGCGCCGGTTCCTGGCCGGCAGATGCGCCAGCAGCAATTTGCCGATCGCCGATGCATGCGGCGCCAGACGGCTGCCCGGCCCATACTGCAGACGCAAGGGCCAGTCGCATTCCACCCGGTCCACATAGACGACTTCTCCGCGGTCGAGCACACCCAGATTGCAAGTCTCGCCGATGGCTTCGACCAGATCACGCAGAATGGCGCGCACCGGGCTTAAGGAAATACCCGACGCCACCGCGTTAAGGCCCAGGTCGATCAGTTTCGAGCCGACGGTGAAACCTTCGCGCCCCGGCAGACGCCGGATCAACGCCAAATCTTCCATCTGGCCGAGAATGCGGTGCACGGTCTGGCGCGGCAAATTCAACCGATCCGCCAGCTCCGACAGGCCAAGGGGGCCTTCGGCGCGCGACAACAGGTCCAGAACCGCCACGGATTTTTCCAGGGCCGAACCCGTTTGGGTCACACGGGGGGTATCGGTATCGAATGGCATGACCGTACGGTAGCGAAGTTTTTCACGCATGAAAAGACGATAAATGATATGTTTTGTCCTGATTTTTTATAAAATGAATAAAATAAACATCCTTCGTCTGCCAATGATTGACAGAATCCCCGGAATCGTTCATCGCATCCCTATGATTGGGAGCCCCCGGATGATCCGCCTTTCACTGATTTTCCTGACCGTTTTGGCGATCCTCAGCCCTTCCGCCCAGGCCCAGCGTCCGGCACCGGGCTGCAAGGCGCCGACGGCTGTCTGTCAAGCGTCGGCCCGTGTCTTTCCGGTCTCGTCCTTCGATCCGGTCGGCAGTGCCGTGATGATCGAACCGGGCCTGTTGGTCACCAACCGCCATGTGATCGCCGACAATCCACGGGCCCAGGTTTTCATGGCCGACGGCAGCCAGCGTGTCGCCGACGTCATCCCGACCTCGTACAAGGGCGACCTTATCCTGTTGCGATTGGAAGGTTTGGTTGTCTCGCAGCCGCTTGAAATGGGTGCCGCCGCGGTCGACCAACAGGTTTACACCGTCGGTGCGGATGTCGGCCGGGGTGCCATTCGCGCCTATCTGCCGGGCCGCGTGATTGCCATCCCACCCGAAGGAAAACCCCTTGCCCGCGTGCATCATTCCGCGCGCAGCCAGCCTGGTAATTCCGGCGGTGCCCTGTTTGACCGGGATGGCGCCCTGGTCGCGATCATCACATCCGGCGGCGAAGGCCGCAATGAAGCCATTCCCGTGTCAGAGATTGCCGCCCTTAAGGCCCAATCCGGCCCCGATCAGGCCTTGATCAGTGCGCGCATCGGGCTCGCATACCGGAAATGCTCGGAAGCGCTCGACGCGGTCCAGGGATCGGGCCAGCGTATGGCCCCCAGCAACGCGGAATTTCTCTACAGCCAGTGCCAGGCGACGGGCAATCGCCAGCTTTACGACGACGCGGGCCGCATGCTCGGCCGTCAGCAGTTCATCGACGAGGCATTGGATCTTTTCACCAAATCACTGGACCAGGACCCCAACGGCCTGAACACACGGCTGTCCCTTGCCATCTCGCTGCATGTCGCGCAGCGCTATGAAGACGAGATTCCCCATCTGAAACATCTGATGAAAGTTCTGCCGACGGATGCTCAGGTTTTACGGCTGGCCATCCAGGCCGGGAAATGGGGGGGCGACGATGTGCTGGCGCAAAAGGCGTTCGGCCTTCTGGTTGAACATCACCCGCAATTGAAGGCCGTTGCCGAACGGTTCATGCAGCAGCCCCCGCCGCCCCGCCGCGGCGGTGCCCCCAAGTAATCCGTTCAAGCAGCCAATTCGGATAGCGGACGAAGACTTAACCTTCGAAATCGTCGGTCGGATCGGGAATCCAGCCATGGCGCAACGGCGGGCCCTGGCCGAACGGCTTGCGCGCCCGTTTCAGGATCGCCGCTTTCAGTTCCGGGCCCCGCCAATCCGGATGTTTTTCCAGAAACCGCGCGGCCAGCGCCGTCACCCGCGGCACGGCAAAGGACGACCCGGACGCCTTGCCCGCCGCCCCCCGGTGGTCCGTGACCGCCAAGTGTTCGCCCGGCACCATCACATCCACATGGACCGCCCCCCAATTCGACCCCCGGGCTAGGCGCCCCGATGCATCGGACGATGTCACCACCAGAATATTGTCCAACGCCAGCGCCGCCGGATAAACGGGGGTCTTGTCCAGATCACGGCCGTCGTTTCCGGCCGAGACGATGAACAGCATATGCGGGCGGGCCTGCGCTGCCTCGGCGAACGCCCGCCAATCGTCCCGGCTGTTCGAGCCCATGGCCATATTGACGATCACGGCCCCACCGGCATCGGCCCGGGCGATCAAATCCTTGAAGCGCGACATATCGGGTCGCGGATACCGGAACGGCAGAATGACAGCCCCCGGGGCTTCGCGCAGAATGATCGAGGTGACCGCCGTGCCATGGTGCAAGGGGAAGAACGGCGAACGCGCGATGTCCACATCGAACGGCCGTGCATCCATATCCCAGAAATCGTATCCGATCAGGCTGCCTGCCGGATCCCGGGCCAGGCGCCCCTGAAACATCGGCAGGGTATAATTGACGCCCGTATCGACGACCGCCACGCGTACCGCACCGGGCGGCACCGGCACGCCATCCGGCACGGGCGGGTTCAACTGTTCGCTTGACGTGACTTCGGACAAATCGTCGGACAAAATCTGCAGGGTTTCGACCGCACCGTCGGCACCATATACCAGGCGCCGGCCTTCCGTCGGCCGGCAATCGCCCGCGGCATTGACCGCGAACTCGGGGCGCAGGCCAGCCGCCCCGCCGGCACCCGGCGATTTCCCATGCCATTCCAGGCTGAAACGGCGCAACCGCCCGCCCGGCATCACCCGGTTGACGACCCATTCCCCACCCGCAACCAATATGCGATGGCGCGATCGAAACGGCGTTCCCGCCGGACCGTCCAGGCGGGCTTCCAACAACCGGCCACCGGGAAATATTGTGCGCAGCCCCTGAATATCGGCCGGATCCAACTTGCACAGCGCAGCCAAAACCGTCAGGGAAACCGGCCCGGCATTCGCAACCGCCGGATGCGCGGCGAGACACGCCGCCGCCGCCCCAATCCCCATCAAGGCAAGCATCAACCGCAATTGTTTTCGCATGTTAGTCATTTCTTATGCTTAACAAACTCACTCTTATGACGAGAACGGACCAACGACCAACAAATCATGGGCACAAGATCGATATTCTATACAAATCGACAGTGTTGAATGCCATACTTGGCACCAACTTGCCTAAACTCCAGAAGTTGCGCGCGTTTTGCGTTTTCCAATCAAGGGGGAATGAGGTTTTGAAACGGGTCGGGAGCCGCTGCGTTGGCCGCTGCTAGAGTCGTATACACGACAACGTTCGTGCTGTATTGCCGCGTGCCCCAAGGTGATTGGGTTCGCGAAGGCGAGTGGCCGGAAACGGACGAGTTCGAAGCTTTATCTGCCGCACATAGCGCCGATGATCAGGCGAAATGGCAAGCCGTGCGCCTGATGAATGTGCGCACCTATCCGGATGGCCGTGCGCCCCAAGAAACAATTGCCTGGATGACCGGCATCCCGCGCGCCGGAAAAGTTCAATCGCGCGGCGGCGGAAACGGCGGCGGCGACACCGGTGATGCCGGCAATTCCGGTGGCGGGGCAGGCCAAGGTCCTCAACCTACTGCCGGCCAGGACGAGCCGGAAAGAAAGAAGCGAAAGAGAAAACGCAAAGGCGGGCCCGAAGGGGCAAGTGCGTCCTATAAGAAAATCGCCAAACAGCATCTGGAAGCGGCGGGCACGATCGGTGGTTCACATTCCGTCAAAAAAGCCGCGGAAGAAGCCGCCGTGCGTGAGGCTGAAGCTACCGAGTCCGCCAAGTCTCCTTTGATCGCAGTCGTCACCCGACTGATCACCGTCTTTATCATTTCTGCCCTCGTCGCCTTTGCAGCCAAAATCCCGCTTGTCATCTTCGCCCGTAAATTGGCCGAAAGCGGCATGGATTTCCCGGGATTTATGATTGCGGGATATGTTCTTTCGTTCATCGTCGCGGCCCTGATCCTTGCCAAGATTTTGCTCAAGGAAGGGGATATCGAAATCCTCACGAAGTATTTTCAGGATGCGCGCGCGCAGGGGGATGACGACGACTTCGATGAATTTGACCAATATGATTCCGGCCTGGGTGACTGGCGGGAAGACGCCCCCGGCACCAACCCGATGGATGAATTGGAAGCCGAGGCCGAGGCCCAGTCCGGCAGCCCGTCTGCGTCTAGTGCCGCGGCGACAACGAATTCAGGCCTGGCCTATCCGCCCGACCAAGTGCCGGCAGAACCCCGTAAACACATGCTCAGATTCCTGGAACTGGCCCTGGGGGCGATCCGTACGCAATTGGCGAAACTGGATAAATTGGGAAAATTCGGCCTTAACCTTTATCTCGCCGGTGCGGGCGATCAATTGGCCAAACACAGCGGCCTGGAGGGCACGCACCGCAACGGCATGATCACCGAAGCCATCGTCGCCATTGGCACCAAAAAAGCCATGGCCGGCCCATTTTGCGACAAGTTCGAAGAGTACGAACGAGATTCAAAAAGCAAAGCCATGATCGAAGCCGGTCGTTCCGCCATGCAGCGTTTCATCGACGGAGACGAAAAGGCGTTCGGTGATCTGCCCGCGATCCTGGACGGATTTACATCCAACAAGGCTGCCAAGGCATCGGCCCAGGGTGTGGTCGTCGTGATGTTCACGGATTTGGTGGGATCGACCAAGATGACCCAGGAACTGGGCGACATGGGCGCACAACAGGTTGTGCGCACCCATAACGCCATTGTCCGCAACGCCCTTGCCGCCTATCACGGCCGCGAAGTCAAACATACGGGCGACGGGATCATGGCCGTGTTCTCCAATGCCGCCAACGCCGTCGCTTCGACCATGGTGATGCAGCAAGAATTGGCCAAACACAACGGCGTCCAGGGCAACCTGCCGGTCAAGGTCCGGATCGGATTGAACGCCGGTGCCGCCGTGGAAGAAGAAGACGATTTCTTCGGAACGACCGTGCAGCTATCCGCGCGGGTCTGCGATAAGGCGGATGCGGAACAGATTTTCGTGACCCAATCGGTACATGATCTGGTGACCGGCCATTCGATCCAGTTCCGCGAAGCCGGAAGCCACGACATGAAAGGCATCGACAAACCGGTACTGGTTTACGAAGTCATGTGGCGCGCCCAGCTTCAGGCCACGGGCTAATGCCTTAATCCCTTTCCGTCATATCAACTGACGCTAACGCTATGCGGCAACCGCCGCATGCCGGCGCCGGATAACCATTTGCGGGCCGCGGTATGCCGGCTGATAGGCATAGCGGATTTCCCCAAGGGCATCCTGCCATGCCGCTTCCAGCTTTTCCGCCGGCACGTCCGCCGAGACTTCAAGAACATCAAACCCGCAGCGGTACATGGCCCGGAACTGATCGCGCAGCACGTCGCCGACGGCCCGCACCTCGCCTTCAAACCCCAAACGCGTTTTCAGCATCCTGGCATAGGAATAGGCCCGTCCGTCGCCGAACTTGGGAAGCTCCAACGCCACGACGCCGAACTGGGCAAGGTCATCCTTGATCTCCTCGGGCGACTGTCCCGCTTCAAGGCGCACCCCGACACCGTCCTTGCGCCCGGCCAACGAATTGTGATCGGACTGCCAGCGCGCCAACGAAACGATCACGCCCCCCGTTTCCGGCAGGTCCGCATCGTCAGACACATGAACCCATGTGTCCGAAACGACTTTTCCGTCCTTAAGCAGCTTTGTCATAGAGGCTCTCCTTGAAGGGCGCGTCGCCGACGCGGCGGTAGGTATCGATAAAACGTTCTTCGGGCCGGCGGATACCGACATAGGTATTCACCACCGTTTCGATGGCATCCACGATCTCGGCCGCCGAGAAGGCCGCGCCGATCTTGGTCCCGATGGCGGCATCTTCGCCCGGCGCACCACCCAAGGTGATCTGGTAATATTCCTGATCCTTGCGATCGACGCCCAGAATGCCGATATGGCCCACGTGATGATGGCCGCAGGCATTGATGCAGCCTGAAATCTTCAGCCGCAGTTCGCCGATATCGTACTGCCGGTCCAGGTCCGAGAAGCGGCGGCTGATCTGTTCGGCAATGGGGATGGAGCGCGCATTGGCGAGCGAGCAATAATCCAGCCCCGGGCAGCAGATGATGTCCCCGATATGGTCCAGGTTGGCATCGGCAAGCCCCGCTTCGGCCAGGTCCTGCCACAGGTCGAACAGTTGATCCTGGCGAACGTCGGAAAGAACCAGGTTCTGCTCGTGTGTCACGCGAATGCTGTCCAGGGAATATTTCTCGGCCAAGTCGGCCGCCACGTCCATCTGATCCGCCGTCATGTCGCCGGGCGGCACGCCGACCGGTTTCAACGAAATGTTGGCGATGGCGTAGCCCGGCTGCTTATGCTGAGCCACGTTGATACGCACCCAGTTGTTGAACGCCTTGTTCTCGAACCGGTGGGCGGTCAAGGCCTGCGGATCGTCTTCCAATGCCTCATAGGACGGCGGCGCGAAATAGGCCGCAATGCGTTCGATCTCTTCGGCCGGAAGATCCAGTTCACCGCCTTGCGTGTCCTTGAACTCGTCCTCGACCAGGCGGGTGAATTCCTCGACCCCGGTTTCATGCACCAGGATCTTGATCCGCGCCTTGTACATATTGTCGCGGCGGCCCAGCATGTTGTAGACGCGAAGAATCGCTTCCAGATAGGCCAGCAGGTCTGGCTTGGCGACGAAATCGCGAATTTTCTTGCCGATCATGGGCGTACGGCCCAGGCCGCCGCCGACCCAGACTTCGAACCCGACCTCGCCCGCATCGTTCTTGACGATGAACAGGCCGATGTCGTGGAAGCGCACGGCGGCACGGTCGGCGCCGACGGCACCGGACACGGCGATCTTGAATTTGCGCGGCAGGAACGTGAATTCCGGATGGAAGGTCGACCATTGGCGGATGATCTCCGCATAGATACGGGGGTCTTCGACCTCGTCCGCGGTCACGCCGGCATATTGGTCGGCGGTGACGTTACGGATACAGTTGCCCGATGTCTGAATGGCATGCATCTCGACGCTCGCCAATTCGGCCAGGATGTCCGCCGTATCGCTGAGCCGGGGCCAGTTGTATTGAATGTTCTGACGCGTGGTGAAATGGCCATAGCCCTTGTCATAGGTGCGCGCGATATGGGCCAGCTTGTGCATCTGGCGGGAATTGAGCTGCCCATAGGGAATGGCGACGCGCAGCATGTAGGCGTGCAGTTGCAGATACAGCCCGTTCTGCAAACGCAGCGGCCGGAATTGTTCTTCGGTGATCTCACCTGCCATGCGGCGGGCGACCTGGCCGCGGAACTGTTCGACACGGTCCAACACCATGGCGCGGTCGAATTCATCGTAGCGATACATAATCTTAGGTCTCTTCTTTCTTAAACGTCGTCTCTGCGATTAGCCGGTCAGCCGGCGACCCCGGCCATATCGACCTCGCCGGCCGCTTCCGCCCCCATACGGAAATGGTCGGGCACGTCGGTGCGGCCGAATTCGGGATGGATGGACGGACCGTAAGCACGCAGCCGCTCGCGGTAGCGGACGGGTTTGAGCGTTCCGCCTTCGTCGGCGACCTCGATCAGATAAGGCCCGACCACCAGACGTGCCTTTTCGGATGCTTTCGCCAGGTCTTCCAAAAGCGCCGCTTCATTTTCATCCGAAGCAACACGGGCCATGTCGATCTTGGATGTCCATGCCCCGTCTTCACCAAGGAAGATCACCAGCCCGTCCGAAAGACGGTTACCCGTAACAACCTGCTGAACCATCGTTTCGTTCCTTCCTAAACGCTTACATCTAAACCGCGGCTGCCAGCACGGCGGCTGGCTGGCCTGCGACGGCATCGAACCCGACCGTGCGGGCTAAACCGGCGACATCGCCGACAACGATCAGGGCCGGGCCGGTAATGCCGTTGCCCCGGACCAGAGTATCCAGATTGCACAGCCGGCCGGTTACGACCCGCTGGTCCGGGCGGGTTCCGTTCTCGATCACCGCCACGGACGTGTCGGCAAGGCCATGGCGGGACAATTCATCGGCAATCGCAGCGGCTCCACCGACGCCCATGTAGATGGCCAACGTGGCACCGGATGCCGCCAACGCGGCCCAATCGGGCTGCGGGGCGTCGCCCTTGATCTTGCCGTCGGCCAGATGCCCGGTCACGAAGGTCACCGCCGAAGCATGATCCCGATGGGTCAGCGGGATACCCGCCGCCGCGGCACATCCGGTCGCCGCCGTGACACCCGGAACAACCTCGGCTCGGATGCCGGCACGGTCCAAAGCATCCAATTCTTCGCCGCCGCGCCCGAACACGAACGGATCGCCACCCTTTAGGCGCACCACGCGGTTCCCGGCACGGGCCTGTTCGATCAGGATTTCATTGATCCGACCTTGGGGTACGGGGTGGCTGCCCGGCGTCTTGCCGACATCGATGCGTGCGGCATCGCGGCGCGCAAGGTCCAGCACTTCATCGGCGACCAGACGATCATGGACGATCACGTCCGCCTGCTGCAACAGACGCTGTGCCCGCAGGGTAATCAGATCGGCAGCCCCTGGGCCGGCACCGACGATATGAACAATGCCACCTTCTTCCCTGCCGCGGCGGTTGACGTATGCCAGCATGTCTTCAGCGGCCTTGGTTTCGTCCCCCGCAAGCACACGGGCCGCGATGGGGCCTTCGAAGAAGGTATCCCAGAACCGCAGGCGCGCGCGCCCGGTGGGAACAACGGCCTTGACCGCCCCCCGGAACCGTTCGGCGAACAGCGCCAGACGCCCCGTGTTGGGATGCAGCATGCGCTCGATAGCCGCCTTGATGCCCCGCGCCAAAACGGGGGCGGTTCCGCCTGATGAAATGGCAACGGTGATGGGATCGCGTTCGATGATCGCGGGGGTGATGAAATCGGACAATGCCGGCCGGTCGACCACGTTGACGGGCACACCAGCCGCGCGCGCGGCGTCGGACACTTGGCGGTCGACGGCATCGATCTCGGTCGCACCATAGGCCAGGGCCATACCGGAAAGGTCAGATGCCTCGAACGGCCGTCCTATCCAAGTGATCTTGCCTAATTGCGCAAGATCGCGGATTTCTTCGCAAGCATCGGGGGCCACGACCGTCACCCACGCACCGGCCTTAAGCAACAAACGCAGCTTGCGTACCGCTGCCTCATCGCCACCGACGATAAGAACCGGACGCTCTTGAACCGTGAAAAAAACGGGAAACTGCCGCATTGCCTCTGCTTGCCTTGTCTACGATTGAGGGCCCGTATCGGGTCCTGCGCGTGTTGGCCGCCGATGCCTCATGGGCCGGCCGCCAACGTCAATTCAACAACATAAGATCGTGGATATCAGCTATAACCACAGCACGAATGTGGTTCATATTCATTATTTCGTCAATGATTTTGTATATCATATATTTTACACAATTTTTTAATGTAAATTAAAGATCTGCAGAAACCCCGGCGTTTGCCCCCGCAATCGGCAAATTCAAGATTTTGTGAAGACCGGTATGTACCGGATCAAGGGGAGATCACGGAGGCACAACGCCCCCGCGTTCAACCCTGGCCGCGCTATACCGCCATGGCCATGCCGTCGCGGCCGGGATCGGCGCCGCCATCGGCCACCCCATCGACGATGCGGATGGCATGCACCCCGGCGAAGTGAAAATTGATGGGATAGCGCCGAGTACGATAGCCCAGGGCGTTCAATTCGGCTTCGACGCTTCGGGGAATGCGGTTGACGATTTCAATGATATCGCTGGTCGCCGAAATTCTCGGCGCCGACACGGCTTGCTGTGCGTCCATGCCGAAATCGACGTGATTGAGAATACCCTGCAGCACGCCCATGGCGATATAGGTGCCGCCGGGGGCGCCGATGATGAAACGGGGCACCTCGCCGTCGAACAGCATGGTCGGCGCCATCGAGGTAAAGCGTGATTTGCCCGGCGCCAAGGACCCGACCTGCCCCGGCCGGGGGTCGAACACGCCCATGCAGCCGTTATAGATAAAGCCCAACCCGTCCGTGGTCACGCCCGAAGGCATGCCCAGCGAATGGGTCATGCTGACGCAATTTCCATCCCGGTCGGTCGTGCACAGATGCGTGGTGTCCTTGCTTTCCCTGTCCCGGCCGAAGCGCGGCACATGGGTGATCTCGCCCGCCTTGATGCGGTCTGCGCATTCGGCGGCGTAACCTTTGTCCAACAGGCGATCCACGGGCACGTCGACGAACCGGGGGTCACCCACATACCGGTCCTTATCGACGGTCGAGATCTTCATGGCCTCGGCGACGACACGAATGTATTCGGCCGAGTTGTGGCCCAGGCCGGCAAGGTCGAAATTTTCAAGAATGTTGAGCATCTGAAGAACCATGATGCCGCCGCCCGGCGGCGGACAGGACGCCACGCGGATCCCCCGGTATTCGGTCCATAAAGGCTCCATTTCTTCCGGTGCGCATTTGGCCAAATCGGCGGCCGAAATCAGCCCGCCGTTGACCGCCATGTCGGCGCAAATTTCGCCGGCGATGCCCCCTTCATAGAATTCAGCTGCTCCATCCTTGGCAACACGTTCCAACGTGCGCGCCATGTCCGGGTTCTTGATCACGTCGCCTACCCCCTTCAGGCTGCCGTCCGCGTTCAAATAGGTCTTGGCCGTGGCCGGGCTGCCCCGCAGATATTCGATATGCTGCACCCGACCGGCGGGCTCTTCCTGCGTCCAGAAACGCACCATATGCGGGCGCACCATATAGCCGTCGCGGGCCAGGGCGATCGCCGGCTCCAACAACTCAGCCAAGGACCGCGTACCGAACAGGCTCAGGGCCTGATCCAGGGCGCGCAGGGTTTCCGGCGTGGCGATGGCCTGATAGCCGATTTCGTTGACCCGGCCCTTCAGAATGAACCCGAAGCCGTCTTCCGTTTCCTGTTCCAACAGATCCGCCCACATGGTGTCGTTGACGGCACCGGGTGCTCGGGCATGGAAATCCAGGCACAGGTGCCGCCCGATCGACGGCAGGTACAAATGCATGGAGCCGAACCCGGCGATGCCGCACATGAAGGGATCAACGACCGTTTGTGCAAACGCCGTCGCCACGGCCGCGTCCACGGCGTTCCCGCCGGACCGCAACACCTCGGCTCCAACCTCAACCGGCTCCGGCTGCGGTGCGACCACCATTCCATGCTTCATGATCTTGCCCCCCCAAAGCAGGCTTATTGTTCGTGAACTTTTTTATATACCGGCAGTCTCGCCCAGGGGGCGGGGCCGGACAAGCCCTACTCGGCCGCCTTGGCGTGTTTGTCCCGTTCCGTCGCCGGAAGGTCCCCCAGGGGTCCCAGGGCTTCCTTGTCACGCAGGAACATGGGCTTGGACTGCATATAAAGGGTCAACAGGCGGGCCAGGGCCATGACCGAATCCAGATGGGTGCGCTCATACCCATGCGACGCGTCCAACGCGAAGCACAGCAACGCGGTACGGATATCGTTGCCCGCTTCCAGCGCCGCCGCCGCATCAGACCGGTAATGCCGGAACACATCGCGGGAATGTTCAATCCCGTGCCCCGCGCACATATCAATCAGCGAGCGCGACAAATGCCAGTCGAAGGGACCGGAGGAATCCTGCATGGCGATGGTCACGCCGTACTCGGACGTATGCTGGCCCGGCGCGATGGTGCCGTTGTCGATGGACACGAGTTCCGCAACATCCCCATGCAGCACCGCCGAAGCCCCCACGCCGACTTCTTCCGTGATGGTGAACAAAAGGTGGCAGTCGATCGGCAGGACCGTGTCGGACCGCTTGATCGCCCGCGCCGCACCCAACAAGGCAGCAACCCCCGCCTTGTCGTCCAGGTGGCGGGAAAACACGAAACCGTTGGACATGAATTCGGTCATCGGATCGATGGAAATGGTATCGCCCACGTTGATGCCGAGAGCCCGAACCTCGTGCTCGTAGGCGACCCGTTCATCCAGGCGCAATTCGACCTCGGTCCAATCCGTGGGCTGGGTGTCGATCTCTTCGTTATAGGTATGACCCGAGGCCTTCGCCGGCAGAATCGTTCCCCGGAAGGTCCGCCCGCCGTCCGAATGGACGGTGCAGCGGGCACCTTCGGCAAAGCGCGACGACCAATGACCGATGGGAATGACCTCAAGCCGCCCGCCCAGGCGGAAGCTTTTGACCATCGCACCCAGCGTATCCAGGTGTGCCGCGATGGCGCGGTCCGGCGACGCGTCCTCGCCCTTCAAATCGGCGCGGATCGCGCCTCGGCGCGTCAGCTCGAAAGGAATGTCCAGCGCCTTCAGCTCCTCACAGACAAGGCCCACGATCTCGTCCGTCATGCCTGTGGGGCTCGGCGTGGCCAGTAGTTTGGCCAGGGTCTCGACCACGTAGTCCTGTTCTATGAAAAGATCATATTTCACGGGGGTCTCCTTAGGCTCCTCCAGGTTGCTTCACCATTTCCCTGCTCGTCTCGGGGAACAGGAAATCGATGAACTTCTCCGCCGTTGGCTGCGGCTCATGATTGGCCAGGCCGGGGCGTTCGTTCGCTTCAATGATACGGTAGTCGGCTCCGTCCACGCGGGGAACCATGAAATCGAACCCGACCACGGGAATCTGCAATGCCTGCCGCCCTTTCAGGGCCGCATCGCGCAATACGGGATGTAATTTGTCCGTCACGTCGTGAATGGTGCCGCCCGTATGCAGATTGGCGGTCTTGCGCACTTCCAGCACGATGCCGTCATCCAGAACCGAGTTCATGCCGAAACCCTGGGCCTGCAGACAGCGCCGGGTTTCGTCGTCGATCGGGATACGGCTTTCACCGCCGGTAGCGGCCGAGCGGCGGCGCGACAGGCTTTGGATCAGTTCTCGGATCGTATGCTGGCCATCGCCGGTAATGCGCGGCGGGCGGCGCACGGCGGCGGCGGCGACCTCGTCACCGATGACGATGATACGCAGGTCCCGGCCGCTGACGAATTCCTCGCCGATCACATGGTCGGTCTGATCCCGCACTTCGTCAAAGGCCTTGATGGCTTCGTCTTCCGAACACAGGTCGACGAACACGCCCTGCCCCTGTTCGCCGCGCGCGGGCTTGATGACGATCCGGCCATAGCGGTCGAGAAACCCGCGCACGTCTTCGCGCGTGTTCAGTGTCACTTGGCCCGGCACCTTCAGACCGGCTTTGGTCATCAAGCGATGAGTCAGTGATTTGTCGTCGCAGCGGCTCATGGCCACCGCCGACGTCAGCTCGCTCAAGGATTCACGGCAGGACAGAGACCGCCCACCCAGGGTCAGACTGAACAGACCGGCTTCGCCGTCTTCGATTTCCACATGGATGCCGCGCCGACGCGCTTCGTCGATGATGATCTTGGCATAGATGTTGAGGCTTTCCGTCCGCTGCGGGCCGATGAACAGGGATTCGTTGATCGGGTTCTTCTTTTTCACCGTGTAGACGGGAACCCGCTCGAACCCCATTTTTTCGTACAGCTTGATGGCTTCCGAATTGTCATGAAGGACGGACAGATCCATGAAAGCCCGCCCCGCTTGGCGGAACCGGGCGGCAAGCGAGGTGACCATCCCGATGCCGACGGCCGGAACGGCGGCCTGGCTGTCGACGGCAAGCGCCCACAGGCTGGACCCATCTTCGGGGTCGTCAAAGGCCGTGGCGTGATCGACCCCCATGACGACACCCAGGATTTCACCGTCCTGGGTCGCCTCCGCGACCAGCACGCTCACACATTGTCGTGAATCCAGTTCGGCCAGATAACCGGCTTTTAACGGCACCATCCCGCGCGAGGTATAAATGCGGTTGATCGCGGGCTCGTCCGCGGCCACAGCCGATCGGATCGTGAACATCGTGTGTTCCGCTTCCCGGGCCGAGGCCGGCAGTTCCTTCAGATTCAGGCGGAAGCTGTGGGATGGGTCCATAAACAGGGTCTGCGGCGCCATGGATAGCAGAACATGCGGATCGCGCACATAAATCGCGAGATCCCGCTCGCCCGTTTCTTCCTCGACCAATTGCGCGGCCAAATGTTCGGCCTTGTCGAAGGTCTGGCCGAACATTACGCGGCCCCAGCCGCAATGCACGGCAACGCATTTGCCGACCGTACCGATGCCGTCTTTGGGGGGCTCTCCCCAATGTTTCAGAGACAGGGCGTCTTCCATGACCGGGGTTTCCTTTTGCCGGGCCAAGCCATCAGACTCCGTGGGTCTGCAGCCAGGTTTCCATGAGCGCCACCTGCCACAGCTTCGAGCCTTGTAGCGGCGTAATATGATCGGCGGGCGAATCCAACAGGGTATCAAGATACCCGCGGTCGAACAGGGCCCGTTCACGCGCCGGTTTTGACGCCAATGTATCCCGCACCATTTCAAGATACGGCCCTTCGATGTATTTCAGGGCCGGTACCGGGAAATATCCCTTGGGCCGGTCGATAACCTCGGCCGGCACGACCATGCGGGCAACGTCCTTCAACACGCCCTTGCCGCCGCCCCGCACCTTGTGTTCCGGCGGCACGCGGCCGGCCAGTTCGACCAGTTCATGGTCCAGGAACGGCACCCGGGCCTCAAGCCCCCAGGCCATGGTCATGTTGTCGACCCGCTTGACCGGATCATCCACCAGCATGATGGTTGAATCGATGCGCAGCGCCTTGTCGACCGCCCGGTCGGCGCCGGCTTTGGCGAAATTCTCTTCAATGAAGACCAGGCTTTCATCGCGGTCCGTATGGTATTGCGGCGACACCGCCTGTTTGTATTCGTCAAAATCCCGGTCGCGGAACACACCGGCATAATCGCCGACCGCGTCGTTGGAATCCATCAGCGGCGGATACCAGGAATAGCCGCCGAAGATTTCGTCCGCCCCCTGGCCCGACTGCACGACCTTCACATGTTTGGCGACTTCCTGGCTGAGCGCGAAGAAACCGACGTTGTCATGGCTGACCATGGGCTCGGACATGGCCCGAATGGTATCGGGCAACAGGCCCATCAGACGGTCGGCGCCAATATCGATCTTGTAATGTTCGGTGCCGAATTCCTTGGCGATGATGTCGGAATACTTGAATTCGTTGCCTTCCTCGCCGCCGGCATCCTCGAACCCGACCGAAAACGTGCGCAGCGGCGATTTCCCCGCGCGCGCCAGCATCCCGACGATCAGGGAGGAATCGACCCCGCCCGACAGCAGCACGCCGACGTCCACGTCCGCTTCCAGGCGCCGATCGATGGACAGGGCCAAGGCGTCATAAACCAGATCGCGCCAGTCTTCGGCGCTCAGCTTCATATCCTCGGCCGACCGTGTGAAATCGACCTGCCAATAGGTCGTATCGGTGCGCGTGCCGTCGGCTTCAAACACCGCATAGGTCGCGGGCGGCAGCTTGCGCACGCCCTTCAGCACCGTATAGGGCGCCGGCACCACGGCATGGAACGACATGTAATGGTGCAGCCCCACCGGATCGATGTCCGTGTTGGTATCGCCCGCCGCCAGCAAGGCCGGCAGAGTCGATGCGAAACGCAGCCGCTTGCCGTTTTCCGCCAAATACATCGGCTTGATGCCCAGACGGTCGCGCGCCAGGGTCAGGCGGCCCGTGTCGCGTTCGTAAATGGCGAAGGCGAACATGCCGTTCAGGCGCTGCACGCATTCGGGGCCCCAGGCATGAAAGGCCTTGAGCACGACCTCCGTGTCGCCGGTCGAAAAAAAGCGGTAGCCCTTTTCCTGCAATTCGGCGCGCAGGGCCTTGTAGTTATAGATGCAGCCGTTGAAGGCAATGGTCAGGCCCAGGTCCGGATCGACCAAGGGTTGCTGTGCCTTTTCCGTCAGATCGATGATCTTCAGCCGGCGATGACCGAACGCGCAGCGGCTTTGCGCGAACAGACCGGATGCGTCTGGTCCTCTTGGGGCCATGGCATCGGTCATGCGCGACACCGCCCGGGTGTCCGCATAGGTTCCGTCAAAAGTAATTTCGCCGCTTAGTCCACACATGCCGTCGTCGGTTCCTTTATTGTTGCAAGTACGACCTGCCTCACGACGAAGCGGAGGCCCCCGTCTCCCCGCGCTGGGGACGGACAAAACGCGGCCACCCCGGCTTAGAAATAAGCGGGTCAAATGGCTGCGGATTTAAGTCATTGATTTATATAAGATATATGCCCGGGCCCGGGATGTCAAATGACGCCATTTTGACATCCGGCAATTCCATGGAACCATTTGGCGTTATTGACTTAATCAAGATCGGGCATGCGAAGGGGCGCCGCTCCCGGACCGTTTTGCGGCCGGGCGGATCATCCGGAATAGACGTCTGAAATCAGGTCAGCGTTTGTAGTCGGGCTCTTCCCGGTCGAGCATGCGCATATAGGCGGCGAAGGTCGCATCGCCCTGCGGGCCGCCGTCGCCTTCGAACTGTTCGGCGGCGTGCTCGCAAACTTCATTGGACGGGATGATCAATTCGGCCCCCGACATCTGTGCCTGCAACTGCAGTTCGCAGGAATGCTGCAACAGGCGATGGCGATAGAAGGCTTCGGCGATGGTCCGCCCCGTGGTCAAAAGCCCGTGGTTGCGCAGGATCATGGAATGATGATTGCCCAGATCGGCGACCAGGCGATCCCGTTCGTCGATGTCGTTCGAGATACCTTCATAGTCGTGATAGGTTACCCGGTTGTAGAACATCATGGATTTCTGATTGAGCGGCAGCAGGCCGTTTTTCTGCGCCGACACGGCCATACCCGCATTGGTATGCGTGTGGATCACGCACATGGCGTCTGCACGCGACATGTGGATCGCCGAATGAATGACGAAGCCGGCACGGATCACATCATAGGGGCTGTCATCCAGGACATTGCCGTCCAGATCGATCTTCACCAGATTGGATGCACAGACTTCCGAAAACAGATGGCCATATGGATTGATCAGGAAATGATGGTCACGGCCCGGCAGGCGCACCGACGAATGGGTGAAAATCCCGTCATCCCAGCCGAACCGGTAGACCAAGCGGTATAGACCCGCCAAGTCACAGCGCATTTGCCATTCTTCTTCAGAAACCTTGTCCCGCAGGCTTCGCACTTCATTCAATGGAATGACTTGGCCCATTGCTGTTCCTCCTCTGATCCGGTCGTCCGGGATGATGTCTTCATATATTGTGTACAATCTAGCGCCGCACGGCAGGTCGTTTCAATAGGCCAGCATTTCCTAATCAATAGGCCAGCATTTTCTGGTAGCGGATAATTTCCCGGCTCGGAGATTTCCTTTCCGGTCAATCTGATTTACCATTAGCCCATGGACGATCCGCATCAGGACTATCCTGAAATTCCCGAGCCCTATCGGCCCGACAGCGCACGTTTTACCTTCGACGTGGACAAAGCGCTGCGCAGCGTGGTCTCCCTGCGCTCGGCAATTCCAGACACGGCCTTCACCTCACAGACATTGGGGACGGAGCGCAGCGGCCATGGGGTGGTCATCGACCCCAAGGGCTTGGTCCTGACCATCGGCTATCTGGTGGTCGAAGCCGAACAGGTCTGGCTGGTCACCAACGACGGTCGCGCCGCCGAAGGCCATGTCATGGGATACGACCAGGAAACGGGCTTCGGTCTGGTCCAGGCGTTGCAGCCGCTGGACGCACCGGCACTGGAACTGGGATCATCCGCCGACCTGATCCCGGGCGACGACGTGATCGTCGCCGGTTGCGGCGGGCATGCCCATGCCCTGCAGGCGCGCGTATCGGCGCGCAAGGAATTCGCCGGCTATTGGGAATACCTGCTGGACGACGCCATTTTCACGACCCCGGCCCATCCCTTGTGGGGCGGGGCGGCACTGATCGGCGAGGACGGTACCCTGCGCGGCATCGGGTCCCTTTACGTGCGGGGCGAGGAAAGCGGCGAAACCGAGGGCAACATGATCGTGCCCATTGATATCGTGAAGGCGATTCTGCCGACCCTGCGCACCACCGGCGATACCGGGCGCCCACCCCGCCCCTGGTTGGGCACTTTCACGGCGGAAACCATGGGACGGGTGATCATCGTCGGCACCTGGAAGGGCGGGCCGGCCGAAGACGCGGGCCTGCAGACCGGCGATTTGATCGTCGGCGTCGACGACAAACCGGTCGAAGGCATGGCCGAATATTTCCGCGGCATGTGGTCCCTGGGATCGGCCGGCATCGACGTGCCCCTGAACATCTACCGCGACGGCGATTTGATGACGATCACGGTCAAGTCCCGCGCCCGGGGCGAGTTTTACAAATCCCCCAACGTTCACTGAGGCCCCCATGGCGGGACTGGCGCTGAGCTATCCGCCGGTGGCTTTCGGCCGGGCAGATACGGTTCTGCACCCCGGCGCGGTCGATGACGCGCCCCGCCTGTTCCAAACGGTCATGGATACGATCGACTGGAAACAAGAAGAACTGACCCTTTATGGCCGGCGCATTCCACAGCCGCGCCTGTCGGCTTGGTACGGCGATGCGGCCTATGCCTATTCGGGCCTGATGCTGGCCCCCCGCCCCTGGCCCGATGTGCTGGCCGGATTGCGCGACCGCTGCGCCGAACTGGCGGGGGCTCCTTTCAATTCCGTGCTGGCCAATCTTTACCGCGACGGCGGGGACAGCATGGATTGGCATTCCGACGACGAGGCGTCCTTGGGCCCCGCCCCCGTGATTGCCTCGGTCAGCCTGGGCTTTCCCCGGCGCTTCCAGATGCGCCGTAAGGACAAACGGGGCGAGACGATCTGTACGATGCTCGGCGACGGCGACGTGCTGGTGATGTCGGGGCGCTGTCAGGCCGATTGGCTGCACCGGGTGCCCAAGACGAAAAAGCCCGTGGGACCGCGCATCAACCTGACGTTCCGGAACGTGATCGGCCCGGCCTGACCCCGATCCCTAATCCATATCCAGGGGGAACACGGGCCGACGCACGTTCTTATAGGGCAGGTCCTTGTAATTGCGCGAAGTCAGCCCGCCGCCGTCATCGACGACGATGATCTGCGACGAAATCGGCGCATAGGCCGCGCGGAAATGGTGCGCCGATTTGATGCCCAGGACCTTTTTCTTCACCGGGTCGATGCCCATGGATTTGAAATACATCTTGTCGTAGTTCTGATAGCGCGCACTGGCGATCACGATATCCAATCTGCCGACACTGAACACGGCCGCAGGCCCCATTTCGACACGGGTGCCCCGGGTCATGGGGCCTTCCATGGCGAAGGTGCCGTCGGTGATGGCCGTGACCGTTCCCATCAACGACAACGGCCCGCCCTGCACGGCCGGATCGACCTTGCCGCCCAATTCCAGGCGGATGGTCGACCCCAACCCCGCATTCTTACAGGCCAGGGCCGCGTCGGGATCGTAGATCGTGCCGAAGGCCGCATCGGGCAGATCGGCTTCGATCATCGCGCCCAGCAGTTTGGTCGCATCGCCGTAACCGCCGCCGCCCGGATTGTCGGCATAATCGGCCAGCACGACGGGTGCCGACACACCCTGGGCCAAGGCCACCTGCACCCGTTTCATGGCTTCGCGAATATCGACCAGTTCGATCGACAGCTTATTACGGTCCCGCCAGATCTGATCCATCACCTGTTCGGCGATTTTGCCATGGGCCGGATCGTCGCCTTCGCCGGTGACGATGCAGGTCGGCCCCACATCATGGATATCGACCCAGGGAAAGCCCGCGTTGATGGACCCCGCATAAGTGCCGGGGGTTTCCTGCAACAGTTTATCCAGGGTCGCCAGGCCCTCGGTCATGGGGCCGGGCGCGGTCGTCCGCCCGTGGTCCGCCCCGTCGAGCATTTCACGCCGCCGCACATGGACCTTGGGATGAATTTCCCCGGCCATGGTGCGGGCCAGTAGGTCACAGCATTGCGTTGCGATTTCGTGCTGATCGATATGCGGATAGGTGCGGTAGCTAATCAGAATATCGGAAAGGTCGCCCATGCGGTCGGTCACATTGGCATGCAGATCGAGCGAGACCGCGACCGGCACATCCGGCCCCACGACCGCGCGCACGGATTTCAAAAGACGGCCTTCACCGTCTTCGTCATGTTCGCAAGCCATGGCGCCATGCAGGGCAAGATACACCCCGTCAAAAGGGCCGTCGGCTTTCAGGCTGTCGCAGATCACCTGCGTGACATGGTCGTGCATGTCCTGGGTCACGCGACCCGACGGCGTGGCATTGGCATAGATCGGCATGCGGATCGACCAGCCGTGGCGTTCGGCCGCTTCGATGGCGGCCCCGATCTCCGTCGCCGTACCGCGCATGTTGGTGACGATCTCGTCATCGCGGTAGTAGCTGCGCGCCTTATAGGACGTCATATCCGTGGGCAGGTTGGAAAAGGTATTGGTCTCGTGCTTGAAACCGGCGATGAACACGCGTTTGGTCATGGTCGTTTCAGCCTTTCAGCTTGTTCAGGTCGGGCACGGGCCGCTCAAGATCGGCCTTGCCGGCAAAGTATTGTTCCAGCGCATGCGCCACGGCCAGGACCAGCGCATCCGAACCGTTGGGCGCCATGACCTGAATGCCGAACGGCATTCCCTTGTGGTCAACGCCGCAGGGAATGACGGCCGAACAGGCCAACGCCATGGTCGGCACGTAGGAAATGGCCAGCCAGCGCATGTAAGTCGGCATTTTCTCGCCGTTGATTTCCTCGACATAAAGCTGTTCGTGCGGGAACGGCGAAACCGATGCCGCCGGGCAGATCAGCACGTCGACCTCTTCGAACATATCGATGAAATGGCGCATGATCTTGGCCTGTTGAACCAAACCCCAGCCGACATCCGATGCCGTGATTTCAAGTCCCCGGTCCGTGTTGTCGATCACGTTGGGGCCCAAAAGGTCACGATGTTTGGCCAGGCGTTCCTGATGCGCGCCGACGAAGGTGATGCCGCGGAAAATTTCGAACAGGCGGTGGATATCGCCGCCCGATCCTGCCATGGCTTCGTCGAAACCGGGATCGCGATCCTGGTCTTCGGCGAACACGCCGCGGAACTGTTTGGCGCGGGCATCGAAGGTATCCCGGATGCCTTGGTCGACCGGGCAGCAGCCCAGGTCAGGCGTCAGGGCCGCGCGGATCGAGCCCAGGTCCAACCCGTCGACGGAGCCGAACAGACGCAGATCGACCGCGCCGGAAAAAGGATCGGCCCGGTCATCATCGGCCTGGGCCTGCAGCATCAGATGGGCATCCTCGACCGTGCGCGCCATGGGACCCAGCTGCGACCAAGGCATCAGGGCCGGCGCCTTGTTTTCCGCCGGCACCACGCCCGGTGACGGGCGGAACCCGACCACACCGCAGAAACCCGCGGGCGTGCGCAGGCTGCCGCCATAATCACTACCCGATGCGATCGGCACCATGCCCGTGGCCAGCGCCACGGCCGAGCCGCCGGATGACCCGGCACAGGTCAATTCCGAGTTGAACGGGTTGCCCGTGGCGCCGAACACGCGGTTCTTGGTATTGGCGCCGGCGCCGAATTCGGGTGTGTTGGTCTTGCCCAGAATGATGGCGCCCTCGGCCCGCACGGCGGCGACCGATCCTTGATCGGCATCCGGCACCGTGTCCTTGTTGATCAGCGAGCCCCAGGTCGTGCGCACGCCCTCGGTCGCTTCCAGATCCTTGATGCCGACCGGCAGGCCGTGCAGCAATCCTAAGTCGTCGCCCTCCATGACCATCTCTTCCGCGACCTTGGCTTCTTCGCGCGCCCGATCATAGGCCCGCGTGACCATGCAGTTGACGGCACCGTCGACGGCCTCGACCCGCTGGATGCAGCTTTCCACAAGCTCGACCGGAGAGATTTCCTTGGTGCCGATCAGGCGCCGGGCCTCCGTCGCAGTCAGATCACACAGTTCGGTCGCCGTCGTTGGCTTGCTCATGTCAGTTTCTCCAAATCGGGGTGGGGGCGGGCCGTCTCCGGGTCCGCGTTGAACAGATTTTCCAGGGCCATGGCGGCGCCCAGCAGTTCGGCCTCGCCGTGCCGCTTGCCCGCCACCTGGAAACCGAAGGGGGCGCCTGTTTCGTCATAGCCGCAAGGCACGGCGATGACCGGACAGCCGGCCAGGGTCAGGGCCGAGCGGATCAGCGACGCGTCCTGGTAGTTCTCCATGGGCTTGCCGTTGATTTCCTTGGGGATGCCGTCCTCGATGCGGTAGGGCGGCGTCGAGTTGCCCGGCAGGATCAACAGGTCGACGTCCTCCATAAAGGCCTGGAACCGGTCGTACCATTTGCGCCACAGAACCTCGGCCTCGGCCACGTCGGCCAATGACATGGCGAGGCCTTCCTCCGTATTGGTGATGATGGTCTGGGCTAAGAGATCGCGGTGTTTTTCCACCCGTTCCCGGTGATAGGCCACGTAGTAGAGGCTGCGCATCACCCAATTGGCCTCGCGCACGCCGGTGATGTCCGGACTGTCGTCGCGGGCGGCCTTGAAGGCGTGCTTGACCTTTTCCATCCGCGCCCGGAACACCCGGCGGATGCCGTCGTCGATGGGCGCGGTCCCCAGGTCTTCGGAATAGGCGATGGTCAGTCGGCCTAAGTCCGCGGCGCCAAGGTCTCTGAGGCCCGAGGCATCCCAGGGAAAGGCCATGGGGTCACCCGGGTGGCCCTGGCCGGCCTGTACGGAATAAAGCAGGGCCAGATCGGCGACCGAGCGCGCCATGGGTCCCTGAACCGAGAAATAGGTCATCGGCAGCAGACGCCGTTCGTTGGCGACGCTGCCCGGCCGGGGGCGCATGCCCACCGTGCCGGTCCAGGTCGCAGGTGCCCGCAGCGAGCCCGCCGTGTCGGACCCGGTGGCGAACGGCACCATGGAACAGGCGACGGCGACGCCCGACCCGCCGGACGATCCGCCCGGCGTGCGCGCCGGATCGAAGGGACTGCGCGTCGCACCATAGACCCGGTTGATGGTGTTGGAGCCGGAACCGAACTCCGGTGTGTTGGTCTTGCCCAGGATGATGGCGCCGGCATTGCGCAGCACGGTAATCTGGCTGTCGTCCGCATCGGGCACATGGTCCTTGAACAGCAACGAGCCATAGGTCGTGCGGATGCCTTTGGTGTTGACCAAATCCTTGATGCCGACGGGCAGACCGGCGAGCGGCCCTGGATCGCGCCCGGCCTGGAAATCGCTTTCCAATTCCCGGGCCCGGGCCAGGGCACCGTCTTCATCCAGCGCCACGAAGGCATTGACCGTGCCGTTCACGGCGGCAATGCGGGCAAGGCAGCTTTCCACAAGTTCCACCGGCGACAGCTTCTTCGCCCCCATCAGGGCGCGCAGGTCGACGGCGGAAAGGTCGCAAGGTTCAGTCATTGTAACGGCAGCCGGTCGGTCTCACCCAAATCCCAGAACAGCCCGCCCATTAGGCGCAAGGCGGAGCGGGACACGGATTCCAGAATATGTTCGTTGGGCGCGTGCTGCGAGCAGGCCGGATAACTATGCGGCACCCAGATGGTCGGCAGGCCCAGGATATGAGCGAAGCAGTCGTTGGGCAGCGATCCGCCCAGGTTGGGCAGAACGGCGATTTCTTCCCCGGCCGAAACAGTCAGGGAATCGATCGCCCATTTAGCCCAGGGCTGGTCCGGCTCCAACCGGGTCGCGGCCATGTATTCCCGATCCGGCGTCAGCTCCACATTGTTGAAGCCCAGGCCGTCCAGATGCTTGCGCACGGCGGGCAGCACGACCTGCGGGTCGAAGCCGGCCACGAACCGCATGTGGCATTTGGCGAAGGCCTTGGGCGGCACGGCGTTGACGGGATTGTCCGGGTTGCCGGTCTTGAAGGCCAGAATTTCGAAAGTGTTCCAACCGAACACTTTTTCCTCGGGCGTCAGGCCCGGCTCGCCCCAGTCGGGATCGATTTCCGGGTCGCCTTCCATGCCGCCGACCTTGAGCTTGGAAATCGCCTGACGCACGGAATTGGAAATGGGATCGGGCTTCAGATCGTCCAGCAGGATTTTACCCTTAGCATCGACGATTGTGGAAATGGCATGGGCCAGGATCACCCCCGGGTTGGCCAGCAGCCCGCCCCAATTGCCGGAATGATGGCCGCCGTCGCGCAGGTCCAGGGACATGGTGAAATTGAACACGCCGCGCGATCCGAAATAGACCGTCGGACGTTCGGCGTTCAGGCGCGGGCCGTCCGAAGCGATGAACACATCGGCCTTGAACAGGTCCTTGTTCTGGCGGCAGAACTCACGCAACCCCGGCGAGCCCGTTTCCTCGCCCGTTTCGATCAGCGCCACCACGTTGTAGCCAAGCTTGCCGCCGCGCGCATCCATGCAGGCCTTCAACGCCGCCAGATTGATGGTGTGCTGGCCCTTGTTGTCGGCGGTGCCGCGGCCGTACCAGCGATCGCCCTCTTTCTTCATCTCCCAGGGCTCGATGCCGTCGCGCCATTGGTCGTCATATCCGCGCACCACATCGCCGTGGCCATAGGTCATCAGGGTCGGCAGGTCGTCGCCCTCGTGGCGGCGGGCGACCAGGATCGGCTGGCCGCCTTCCTGCGGGTTTTCGAAAATCTCGCTCTCGAATCCCAGGTCCGCCAGATAGGGCGTGATTTCATCGTTCAGGTAGCGGTACAGCTCGGGCCGGAAGGGCGCGTCCTGGCTGCAGGATTTGATGGCGACACGGCGCGCAAGGTCGTCCCAGAACCCGCCGTCGTCGAAATAATGTTCCAGGCTTTCGATCACCGCATCGCGTGTCACGCCGCGTTCCTTTCAAGTCTATAGGCCGTTTCCGGATCGCCCAGGTCCCAGTAGACACCGGTGACCAGTTCCAGACCCTCGCGGGTCAGCGACCATAAAATGTGTTCATTGGGGGCATGCTGAGAGCATCCCGTGTAGCTGAGCGGCAGCCATACGAAGGGAATGCCCAGCACGTCCTGAAAGACGTCGTTGCAGATGGACCCGCCGGAATTGGGCACCATGCGGCAGGCCTCGCCGGTCGTGCGTTCGACCGCAGCCCGCACCCATTTGGCCCAGGGATGGTCGGGCGGCGTGCGCGCGGCATGAAAGAACGCCGCGTTCCCACCGGTCGAGGGCTGCACCTTGACCATCCCGAAGCCCTGTTCGTCCAGATGGGCCTGCAGGTTGGGGACGATGTTCTCCCAGTCCGTGCCGACCACGAAGCGCAGTTGGCAATGGGCCACAGCCTTGGGCGGTATGGCATGCACCGGGTTGTCCGGATTGCCGGTCTTCATGGCCAGGATTTCAAAGGTATTCCAGGCATAGACCTTTTCGGCGCGGCTCAATCCCGGCTCACCCCAGTCGTCGTCGATGGCGGGCCCGCCCGCGGACGTTTCCCGCGTCACGTCGGTCAGCAGGTTCTTCACCGTGTCGGTGATCGGCGGCGGCAGCAGCGCCGGCACCAGAATGCGGCCCTTGACGTCGATCACGGTCGCCAAGGCCGAGGCCAGGATGATCCCCGGATTGGCCAGCAACCCGCCCCAGTTGCCCGAATGATGGCCGCCTGCGCGCAGATCAAGAACCAAGTCGAAATTGAACGCCCCCCGATTGCCGAGCGTCAGGTTCGGCTTGGCCACGTCGAAGCGCGGCCCGTCGGAGGCGAAATAACAATCGGCGGCGAAAGCGTCCTTTTCCCGCGCGACAAGTTCCTTCAGGCCTTTTGATCCGTTTTCTTCGCCGGTTTCGATGATGAATTTGTGGTTGAAGCCCAGGTTCTCCCGCGCATCCAACACGGCCTTCAGCGCCGCCAGATGTGCGGAATGCTGCGCCTTGTTGTCGGCGGTGCCGCGCCCATAGACCTTGTCGCCCAGCTTCATCAGCGTCCAGGGGTCCAGATTGTCCTTCCATTGGCCTTCCTGGCCCAGCACCGTGTCGCCGTGGCCATAGCCCAGGACAGTCAAGTCTGCCCCTTCGTCCCGATGGGCCAGAAGCACCGGCCCGCAACCGTCGAAAGGATTGTCATAAACCCGGCAGGCATAGCCCATGGCCTCGAACGCCGGGCGCATGTCTTCTTCAAGATAGGCATAGCAATCAGGCAGGCGGGCGGGGTTCTGGCTTTCCGTCGGCACCGCGATGCGCGCCTTCAAGTCTTCGAAGAATCCTTCGGGATCGTCGAAATGGGCAAGGGCGGCGTCAATCGCATGCTGGCGGGTCATGGTGCTATGGGCACACCGGATCAGGACGCGGCGCGGCCCCTCCCCTGGTTCTCGTCATACAGATGGCATTCGATGAGACCGGTCTTGGTCGGAATGGTGCGCGGCGCCGCCACGGAACAATGGTCCATGCAGTCGACGCAACGCGGATGGAAAGTACAGCCCGACGGCGGTTCCACCGGGTTCGGATAAGCGATCCCCAGCCCGGCATCGGGCACGTCCAGGTTGGGGTCCGGCGTCAGCACGGAATCCAGCAGGGCCTTGGTATAGGGATGCTGCGGATTGTCGAACAGGCTGTCCGTGTCCGCGACCTCAACCAGACGGCCCAGGTACATGACGGCCACGCGGGTCGCCATGTGTTCGACCACGGCCAGGTTATGGCTGATCACGATATAGGTCAGGTTCAACTCCGAGCGCAGGTCCTGCAGCAGGTTGAGAATTTGCGACTGCACGGACACGTCGAGCGCCGACGTCGGCTCGTCACAGATCACGACTTCGGGCCGATTGATGAGTGCGCGCGCCACGGCGACGCGCTGACGCTGGCCGCCCGACAACTGGTTCGGAAAATTGCGGTAAAGCCGGCGCGGCAGGCCGACCAGTTCCATGATTTCCTCGACCCGCAGGCGCAGATCTTTGCCGCCGGCGGCTTCGGCCGTGCCCTGAACACGCACGGGCAGGCTGATGATGTCGCCGATGGTCTTGCGCGGATTAAGCGACGAATAGGGGTCCTGGAACACGGGCTGAACCTTGCGCGCCATTTCCAGGCGTTCCATCTGGCTGGTCGGGGTGCCGCCCACGAACAGTTCGCCCGCGGTCGGCGACAGCAGACCCAGCAGCATCTTGGCGAGCGTCGATTTGCCGCAGCCCGATTCACCCACCAGGCCCAAAACCTCGCCGCGCGGCACCTGCAGGTTGATGCCGTTGACGGCATGAAGCGGGCGCTTGCCCTTCATGAACCCGGCCGAAATCATGAAGGTGCGCGTGACGTCGCGGGCTTCGAGAACGATGTCGTCTTGATCGCCCGGCATCAGGCAGCTCCCTTCTTCAAATTGGCGGCGCTTTGTTCCGGCGTCAGGACACAGCGGAAGACATGACCGTCTTCGAACGAATCCTGCAAATCGATCCGGCCGGTCCGGCAGGTATCCATGGCATGGGTGCAGCGTTCGGCGAAATGACAACCCGGCAAATCCCCCACCAGGGACGGCACAATGCCCGGGATCGATCCCAGATGCGCCCCCCGTTCCGTCTTGCCGGGGATGGGAATGCATTCAAGCAGCCCTTGGGTATAGGGATGGGTCGGGTTTTCGAACACCTGTTTGGCCGTGCCCGTTTCGACGATCTGGCCCGCATACATGACCGCGACCCGGTCAGCGACGCGGGCGACCACGCCCAAGTCATGGGTGATCAAGATCATGCCCATGTTGAATTCGCGCTGCAGGTCGGCCAGCAGGTGCAGGATCTGCGCCTGGATGGTCACGTCCAGGGCCGTCGTCGGTTCGTCCGCGATGATCATTTCCGGCCCGCACATCAGCGCCATGGCGATCATCACACGCTGACGCAGGCCGCCGGAAAGCTGATGCGGATACTGCGACAGGCGCGAGGCCGCCGCCGTGATGCCGACCTTTTCCAACAGATAAATGGCCCGCTCGCGGGCTTCGGCGGCACTGACGTTCTTGTGCCGCAACAGGGCTTCGGCCAATTGGTTGCCGATGGTATAGGCCGGGTTCAGGGAGGTCATCGGTTCCTGAAAAATCATGGCCATCTTGTTGCCGCGGATATCGGTCATGCGCCGTTCGCCGGCGGTCTGCAGGTCTTCGCCGGCAAGCCGAAGCGTCGATGCGGTGCGTTTCGCCGTTTTCGGCAACAGGTCCATGACCGCCAGGGACGTCAGCGATTTACCGCAGCCCGATTCACCGACGATACACAGCGTTTCGCCGCGTTTGACCTCGAAGCTGATGGACTGAACCGGATGCAGCATTCCGGACGAAACGGGGATATCGACGACAAGGTCACTGACTTCGAGAATAAGGTCGCTCATTGTCCGCCCCCTAGTTCCGGTTTTCCGGTGCGGTCACGTCACGCACGCCGTCACCCAACAGGTTGATCGACAAGATCAGGGCGAACAATGCCGCGCCGGGGATACCGATCAGCCAGGCATCGAAGAACATCATGCCCTTGGCCTCGGATATCATCAGGCCCCAGCTGGGTGCCGGCGGTTGAACGCCAAGTCCCAGGAAGGACAGGGCCGCTTCCAGCAAAATGGCATGTGCCATTTCCAGGGTCGCCACGACGATCAAATGATTGACCACGTTGGGCATGATTTCCGCCATGATGATGCGGAAGGTGGAACAGCCGCAGGCTTGCGCCGCCGCCACATAATCCAGATTACGCACCTGCATGGTCGTACTTCGCATGACCACGGCGAAACGGTCCCATATGAGCAGCCCCAAGACCCAGATCACGATCCACAGGCTTGATCCGACCAGCGACACCACGGCCAGCGCCACCAGCACGACCGGCATGGACAGGCGCGTGGTGATAATGAAGTTGACGACCATGTCGACACGTCCGCCGAAGTACCCGGCGGCAACGCCCAGGGCTGTACCGATCACCCCGGAAATGAGCATGGCCGAGAACCCGATCAGCAACGAGATTTTCGCGCCGTGCACCAGGCGCGTCAGATAATCGCGTCCCTGCAGGTCCGTGCCCAGCGGATGGGCCGGATCGTATTTCGGGCTGTCGTGCCAGAACGGCGGCTTCAGCTTTTGCGACAGGTCCTGATCGAGGATCGGGTCGAACGGCGTCAACAAGGGCGCGAACAACGCGATCAGAATGATCGCCAGAAGCACGGCGCCGCCGATCAGGATGCCGTAATGCCCGAATACGCGCCGGCGCATCTGTGCCGCCGGCGACGGTTCGAGAATTTTCTCGGCGGCGGGGTCGATGGCGGTCACGGCCGCCGAAGGGGAATCTTGCGGTGCCATATCAGGTCACCCGAATTCGAGGATCAAGGAAGGCATTCAGCATGTCCGCCAGGAAAGTGATCAGGATGTAGAAACAGGACAGGACCAGCACGATCGCCTGCATCATGGGAAGGTCGGCGCGCTGGATCGTCTCCCAGGCCAGGAAGCCCAGGCCGTTGATCGCGAAAATCGTCTCGATCACGATCGAGCCGCCCAACATGAAGCCGAACTGCACCGCGGCCAACGACACCACGGGAATGATCGCATTGCGCAAGGCATGCTTGAACAACACGGTCAGGGGGCGCAGCCCCTTGGCCTTGGCGGTGCGGATATAGTCTGAGGTCAGCACTTCGAGCATCCCCGCACGGGTCAGGCGCATGACGCCCGGCGTCACGTAATAGCCCAGCGCCATGGCCGGCATGATGAAGTTCATCCAACTGTCCGTACCCGTAATGGGCAGCACCCGGAATTGGATGCCCAGGAAATAGATCAGGATCAACGCGAACCAGAAACTGGGCAGCGCCTGACCGACCACGGCCAGCGTCAAGGCGAACCGGTCGATAATGGAATTGGGCCGGATTGCGGCCGCCACGCCCAGGGGGATCGACAGAATCAATGCGAAGGAAATGGCGCAGCCCGCAAGAATCAAGGTGTTGGGCAGGCGTTCGACAATAACGCCCGAAATATCGGCCTTGAGGTAATGGGAGCGGCCCAAATCGCCCTGCAGGGCACGCCCCAGCCAATCGAAATACTGCACGATAATCGGCCGGTCATACCCGTAGGATTTTCGCACGTGTTCGATTTCTTCATTCGACGCGGCCTCGCCGGCAAGCGCCACGGCGGGATCGCCCGAAACGTAGATCAAGGAAAAGGTAATGACGGAAACGGTCAGAGCCACCAGAAAGGCGACGCCCAGCCGCTTCAGAATATATTTCACCATACTGCGCTAATTCCATTGCCGGCTGAAAGTGGGCCGGCTGAAAGTTGGGAACGGGGGCCCGGCAGCCCACTTGAGCCGCCGGGCCGATCCGCACGACTTGGTCGTTACTTCCACTTGGCGGTGTAGAACCGCGGAATCTCGTCCGACGTGGTCTCGATCGAGAGCGACTTGTTGTAGGCGTAGTTCTTGGCGTAGGTGAACATGGGCAGCCAATAAACGTTCTTGGAAATCATGTTGAAGGCATCTTTGTACAATGCCTCACGTTCCGAAAGGTCGGTCAGATTTCCTGCCTTGTTGATCAGCTCGTTGACCTTCGGGTCATTGGCCGGATCATCCTTGCCGCCCGAGAAGAACACACCGGCGCAAGCCGACGCATCGGGAATCGAGTAAGAGCCCCAGGTCATATGGTGGACCGGGGTCACCCCGTTCTGGGCCAGACCGCGAAGTTTACGGTACTGCATGTAGTTCAACTTGGCTTTCACACCGATCTTCGCCAGGTCGGAAATCACGGCTTCCGTAAATTCCCGCTGACGATAGGCGTAGATGTCGAATTCGAAGCCATTGGGATAGCCCGCTTCGGCCAACAGCTTCTTGGCCTTTTCGGGGTCATAATCCCAATTGTGGATGCCGTCCTGGACGCAGCCGACCTGATCCGGGTGGCACGGTGTGTTGATGACCGCGGCCGCTTCGCCGACCAGGTTCTTGACGATCGATTCCCGGTTGATGGCATGGGCGATGGCTTCACGAACGCGCTTGTCCTTGAACGCCTTGACGTTGGACGAACCGTCCACGTCGAACGCCAGATAGCTGATACGCATGGTCTTGGCGTTGACGACCGAAACCTGGCCGGAATCCTTCAGGCGTTCGGCCTGATCCTTGGGCACGTCCCAGATCCAGTCGACACCACCGGTCAGTAGTTCGGCCATCTGCGTGTTCATTTCCTTGATCGTGCGATAGACCAAGTTCTTGATCGCCGGTTTGCCTTTGGGGCTGCCTTCGAAATAGTTCTCGTTGCGCTCCATGACGATTTTCTCGCCGGCCACGATCTCCGTGATCTTGTAGGGACCGGTTCCGTTCGGCGCGACCGCACCGAAGTCCTTTTTGCCGTCTTTGGTCACCGGCGCCTTGTCGTAATGACCGGCGTTCAGCATGGGAACGGCCTGCGCCAGATAGGCAAGGGCTGCGGGAAACGGCTTGTGCAGATGAATACGGACGCTGTTGGGGCCGGTCTGTTCGGCCGACTTCATCCAATTGGTGTTCTTCAGCGTGACGACGCCGTTGTCCTTATTGGTGGTGAATTCGACCGTGTAGATGACGTCTTCCGGGCCGAAGCTGGAACCGTCATGGAATTTGACATCGTCGCGCAATTCGAAATCCAGGGTCACGTTGTCGACCCATTTGTAGGATTTCGCCAGCAACGGAACGAACTTGCCGCTTTCCAAATCGCGGAACAGCAGGCCGTCCCAAGCCGTGTTGCCGATGATGACCAGTTCACGCGTCCGGTTGAAGTACGGGTCGACAACCGCGGATTCGCGGTCCGTCACCCAGGTCAGCGTGTCATTGGCTTTACCGGCCATCGCCACGCCCGAGCCAATCCCCATCGCGACGATCGCAACCGGCAGGCCCTTCAGAAATTGACGAATCATATCGTGCTCCCTTGGTTCTACTCCCTGCCGCCTTTTCATTTCATCGTTGCAATTTATCGCCGGCAGTCAGGACTTCCCCATACCGGGAAAGCTGAAAGCATTTCAAAGCATAGGCGGGCCGAATGCAAGGAGGTATAAGGGGGCCAACAGACCACAACAAAAGGGTCCAGAATCTTGACCCAATCCACCTTTCCGAAAATGAATGCGCACGGCGCCCTGGCGGGCATTCTCAACACCCTGGGCCAAAGCCCTGCCTTGGCGGACCGGATCGATTTCACCGGCCAGGACCCCGTTCTTCCAACGAATTTCAAACTGGGTACGGCAGGAGCCGCCGTATTGGGAGCGGTGGGACTGGCCGCAGATGCCCTTCATCACCTGAAAACCGGCAGGCATCAGAATATCGCCGTCGATCATCGGGCGGCGGCCTTGGCCATGCGTTCAAACAGGCACGTACGCCTGGGCACGGATGATTCCGGCCCGTCCTGGGCCGATATTTCGGGTCTCTATCAATGCGGCGACGGGCGCTGGGTCCAGCTGCATTGTAATTATCCCTGGCTGGCCGAAGGCGTTTTGGAAATTCTGGGCTGCGCCGCCGTACGGGACGAAGTTACGGCTCGGCTTACCACCTGGGACGCGGCCGCGTTCGAGACCGCCGTAGCCGAGAGAAACCTCTGCGCCTTCATGGTGCGCAACCGGGATGAATGGGCCGCACACGCCCAGGGACAGGCGGTCGCAAGCCTGCCCCTGATGACGATCGAAAAGATCGGCGACGCGCCGCCGCAACCCCTTCCCCAAGGCGACCGCCCGCTGTCGGGCATTCGCGCGCTGGAACTGTCACGGGTTATCGCCGGGCCCGTTTCCGGGCGGACCATGGCCGAACACGGCGCCGACGTCATGCGCATCGGTCGGCCCGACCGGCCCGACGATCTAAGCCTGATCCAGGACACGGGACACGGCAAACTGGCCGCCGACCTGGATTTGCGGGACGCGGGGGCGCGGGACCGCATGGACGCCCTGATCAAACAGGCGGATGTGATCACCCAGGGCCACCGCCCCGGCACCCTGGCCGGGCGGGGGCTGTCGGCGGAACGGCTGGCAGAACTGCGCCCCGGTATCGTGTTCGTCAATCTGTGTGCCTGGGGCCACGAAGGACCATGGGCGCATCGGCGGGGTTTCGATTCCCTTGCCCAATGCGCCATGGGCATCGCCCACGAACACGGCACGCCGGGCCAGCCTAAGCATCTGCCGGCACAAGCTTTGGATTACGTTTCCGGATATTTGGGGGCCGTCGGTGCCATGGAAGGCCTGCGCCGCCGCGCGACCATCGGGGGCAGTTGGATGGTCCGGATCTCGCTTGCCCAAAGCGGGCATTGGATCGACGGCCTGGGCCGCATCGACGGGCCCGACGCCCGCAGCCTGCCCGAACCCCGGTACGAAGATATCGCCGACCTGATGGAAACCCATGATACGGCCTGGGGACCCATGGAGCATCTGAAACCAGTCCTGGAGATGTCAGAAACACCGCCCCGTTGGGACCGCCCGGCGGTGCCGCTGGGCACGCATTCGCCTGTCTGGCCAGATTGACCGCCTGATCGGGTTGATTGCTTGCCCTGAAGGGCTCAGCCTTCGGTCGTACCCTTGACTGCGGCGGCGGGCTCACCCTTTACCCTGGACTCGCGGTAGGTGATGTACAGGGTCGAACAGAACACCACCGTGCCGCCGATCCAGGTCCAAAGATCGGGAAATTCACCGAACATCACGTAACCGAGCCCCGCCGCCCATAACAGGCGCGTGAAGTCGGCGGGCATGACGGCCGTGGTTTCCCCCAACTGCATGGCCTTCGCCATCGACAGGTGGGCCGCCGTCGCCAGCAACCCGATGGCGACCAGTTCGCCGAACTGCGCCCAGGTCGGCCATTCCCACACAAAAACCGCAAACAGCAACGTCACGGGCGTGAAATAAACCGACGAATAGAACACGATGGTGACCGGTGAATCATAGCGCACCAAAATCTTGACCATCAGCAGCGCACCTGCCCACAGCACCGTCGACCCAAGGGCCCACATATATCCGGGGCTGATTTCCTGAAACCCGGGGCGAAGAATAATCGCCGTGCCGACAAACCCCACGGCAAGCGCACCCCAGCGACGCAGGCCCATTTTTTCACCGAACAGAAAGACCGCGCCCAGGGACGTATAGAGTACGACCGTGAAGCTCAGCGCCGTCGCATCGCCCACGGGCACCAGGGACAAGGCATAGAACCAGCTTAACATCGCGCCCAAACCGATCACGGCCCGCATCAATTGCAGGTCCGGACGCTTACTTTTCCAGGCGTGCCGGTCCTGGCGCAACAGCAAGGGCGTCAGCACGGCCAACGCCACCACATTGCGGAAGAAAGCGACCTCGAACGGATGCAGTTCCTGCGTCATGTCGCGGACCAGCGCATGCAGGCAGGAAATCAGCACGGCGCCCATGAGCATGAACAGAATGCCCCGGAAATTATCGACCTTCCTGGGACCTGCCGCCGTGGGTTGAACGTTGAGGTCCGGGGTCGTCGCCATGGCTTCACTATAGACGCGGGCCAAGGTCTGGCAATAAGGTCGTCGCCCCGTTATGGGGCCAATTGCATACAATCCATTGGGAAGGGTCTTCGACATCATGATCAACGCAGGTATCGCCGGTTTGGGAAAATGGGGCCAGGTTCTGGTCAATTCCATTCATGGGAAAAGCGATAAAATCAAAATCACCGCCGGATGCACCGGACGTAAGACAAAGGCCGAAGCCTATTGCCGGGAAAAAGGGATAGATCTGCGCGACGGCCTGGCCGACCTGCTGAACGACCCTGATTTGGACGCGGTCATCCTCGCCACCCCCCACAGCCAGCATGCCGATCAGGTGATCGCCGCCGCCGCCGCCGGCAAACATATCTTCGTCGAAAAACCCTTCACCCTGGACCGCGCCAGCGCCCAGGCCGCCGCCGATGCCGCCGAAGCGGCCGGCGTACAATTGGCCCTGGGCCATAACCGGCGGTTCCATCCGGCAATCGTGCGCATGAAGGAATTGGTGACCTCGGGCGAATTGGGGCAGATCCTTCATATCGAAGGCAACTTGAGCAGCCCCAGCGCCATGCGCTTTCCGGCCGACGGCTGGCGTGCGCAGTCCGACGAAAGCCCCGCCGGCGGCATGACCGGCATGGGAATCCACGTGGTCGATGCCATGATCAATCAATTGGGGATGGTCGACGAAGTCGATGCCCGGTCCTATCGCCGGTTCCTGGAAATCGACGTGGACGATACCACATCCATGTTGTTCCGCTTTGCTTCCGGGGCAACCGGCTACCTCGGCACCTTCACCGCGACGGCACCCCTGTGGCGGATTCAGGTGTTCGGCACGGGCGGCTGGGCGGAAATGCACAATTACGACCGCCTGACCATCCGTCGAGTCCTGCCCGATATCACCGTGCAGCCGGACGAAATCATCGAATACGGTAAATTCGACATGGAACAGGCCGAACTGGAAGCCTTCGCCGATGCCTGCGCGGGCGGGGCGGCCTATCCCCTGTCACCGGCCGAAGCCGTGCACGGCACGGCGGTTCTGGAAGCCGTGATCAAGAGCGCGGCCGACGGCAAACCGGTCCTGTTGGCGGATATCTGATGCCATGTGGTTCGTGATGCGACAGATCATGCGGTATGGGCGCTATGTCGCCTGGACCGCCGCTGTCGCATCCGCCGCCGCCGTCTATGGCTACATGTCTACGCGCGAGGAAATCACCCTGTTCGGCGGAGCGCCGCACGTCATCGAATGGTGGGAACCCTATGTCTGGCCCGCCGCGACCTTCATCCTGGTCGGGCGGGCGCTGCGCATGATGCTGAGCCGGTTCGCATCTGCGGCGAACCAGCATGTGGCGCGTCTCAGGCGCGGGGATATCTTCGGGCCCCGGCCCTGAACGGGTCGGCGGAAACGCTTAGCTTTCGCCGCTGTCTCCGCCACCGCCACCCAAACCGGCCTGCGCGATTTTCTTATCGGTGGTGTAGTTGTTGAGCGCCCAAATCGCCCAGATCGCCGCTGGAATCCAGCCGATCAGCGTCAACTGCAGGATCAGACAGATGATGCCCTGGATGGGGCGGCCGATGGTGAAGAACACGAACCACGGAATCAAAATTGCCAGAATCAATCGGATCATGGATAACACCCTTTATCTAGAATCCCCCCGGACTCCGAACCGGAACGTTAGCCCGCCCGGAACTTCCTGACAATTGGCGCCTGACAATCACGCACGCATCGCCTAACTTCCCGCGCCGATAGACCTGAATCGCGGCACGACGATTGCGCCGCCCGTTATGGACTTTGCATTCATGAAGGTTGACCAGTTCGATTTCGACCTGCCGCAGGAACTGATCGCCCAGAAACCGGCGTCGCCGCGCGATGCCGCGCGCTTACTGGAAGTCGCCCCGGACGGGTTGAACGACCTGGGCGTGCGCGATCTGCCTCATCTGCTGCGTCCCGGCGACGTCATGGTCGTCAACGACACGCGGGTCATTCCCGCCCGTCTGACCGGCAAACGCGGCGACGCGGCCCGCCCCGGCCCGGCCGAAGGCGGCGCCAAGGTCGAGGTCACTTTGCACAAATGGGATGCCGACGGCACCTGGCGGGCCTTTGCCCGTCCGGCCCGCAAACTGGCCGAACGCGACCATATCGTGTTCGCCCCCGGGTTTTCCTGTGACGTCGTGCGCAAGCTGGACGGGGGCGAGGTCATCCTGCGGTTCAACAAGGCGGGACCGGACCTGAAAGACGCCTTGGAACAATTCGGCGTCATGCCCCTGCCGCCCTATATCAAACGCGAGGCCACGGGCGACGACGCGGACAAGGACGACTACCAAACCCTGTTCGCCGCACGCGACGGCGCCGTGGCCGCGCCCACGGCTTCGTTGCATTTCACGCCAGACCTGTTGCAGGCGCTGGACGCCCGGGGGGTCGAGCGGGTGTCCCTGACCCTGCATGTGGGTGCGGGCACGTTTTTACCCGTGCGCGAAGAAGATACGCGGCACCACGTGATGCATTCCGAATGGGGCGAAGTCAGCGAACAAACCGCCGATTTCATCAATCAGGCGCGGGCCGCCGGGGGCCGGATCGTCGCCTGCGGATCGACCGCCATGCGGTTGTTGGAATCGGCCGCCGATGCGGACGGTCTGATCAAACCGTTCAAGGGCGACACGGACATCTTCATCACCCCCGGCTACAAATTCCGCGCCGTGGACCTGATGGTGACCAATTTCCACCTGCCGCGTTCGACCCTGTTCATGCTGGTCGCCGCCTTTGCCGGATTGGATCGGATGAAAGCCGCCTATGCCCATGCCATGGCGGAAAACTACCGGTTCTATTCCTACGGCGATGCCAGCCTGCTGCACCGGAACGACGGCGCAACGTAAGCCGTCGCCCCCATACTGACGTATGTCAGACTATGGCAAGGCTTTTATTGCATTCTAATTTATGTTTATCTCCGCCCGCTCTTGAGGTCGGTGAAACCATCCATGCGGGTCAACCCGCATAAGGCATCGACTGGAAATGACGTTCAAAAATCTCCTGCCGGCCACCTTGCTGGTCGCCGTTTGTATTGCGTGGCTCGCCATTGCCAGCCTGCGCCCGCAACCGGGCCAAACCCAGCTTGGCGTGGTGTTCCCGCCTGACCTGAATCAAAAACAGGTCCTGTCCCGTATCGCCGATGCGGGCGGCCGGTTGGTGCGCGAAGGCGCCTGGCCGTTCATCGCCGTGATTGCCCTTGATGGACCCGACACCACGGACCGCCTGCGTGACGCAGGTGCTCTGTTCACCGTCAATCCCCTGATCCTGGGCAATTGCCTGACCCGGCCCGCCGCATCCCGAACCTGGGCCCAAGCCAACTGATTACATTCGTTCGCAAAAGGAAGTACGCACAATGGACGCCCTCAAAGAGCTCCGCATCAATTCTACCCGGTTTTTCGTCCTGTTCGCCTGGGCGCATCTGCCCCTTGCCGGATTGGCCTATTGGCTGACCGGCGGTGATATCGCCACGGGCGGCGGCATCATTGCCGCGGTCGCCGTGGCGACGACCGTCGCCTGGCGCGGCAACCCGGAAGCCCTGGCAACACGGTTCCTGATTTCCGCCGGTGTGATGATCAACGTGGGCGCCCTGCTGTACCTGTTTGCGGGACATCCCTGGCAGATCGATGTGCATATGTACTTCTTTGCCGTGCTGGCGATGATCGCCGCCTTCTGCTGCTGGCAGACCGTGCTGGTCGCCGCCGCGACGGTCGCCGTGCATCACCTGGTGCTCAATTTCACGCTGCCTTATGCCGTGTTTCCCGATGGGGCCGACTTCTTCCGCGTCGTCCTGCACGCCGTCGTCGTGGTCGTGGAAACCATCGTCCTGATGTGGCTGTCCTACCGGCTTGTGTCCGCCTTCCGGCACAGCGCCGAAGCGGTCGAAGCCGCCGAAGCCGCCAAGGTCGAGGTCGAACACCTGAGCCAGGAACGCGAACGCCTGGAACAAGCCAACCAGGAACAGCGCCGCAAGCTGCTGCTCGACATGGCGTCCGACTTCGAACACAAGGTCGGGCCGATCGTCGAAGGCCTGAACAGCCACGCCCAGAACATGTCGTCCGTATCCCAGAACCTGTCTCAATTGGCATCGCAAGCGCTGGAACGTTCGACGGATACGGCCAACTCCGTCGAACAAGCATCGGGCAACGTGCAGAACGTGGCGACCGCAACGGAACAGATGAGTGCCAGCATGGCCGAAGTTTCGTCCCAGGTTGCCCGCGCCCATGATGTTGCGCAGAACGCCTTCCGCAAGGCCAAGGACACGGACGGCACCATGGTCCGCCTGACCGAAGCCGCCGGCAAGATCGGCAATGTCATGGAAATGATCAACGACATCGCCGAACAGACCAACCTTCTGGCCCTGAACGCGACCATCGAAGCCGCCCGCGCCGGCGATGCCGGCAAGGGGTTTGCCGTGGTCGCGAACGAGGTCAAGAACCTGGCCAATCAAACGGCCAAGGCGACCGAGGAAATCGCCACGGAAATCGCCACCATGCAGAACGTCTCGCAAGACGCCGCCCGTGAAATTCAGGGCATTTCCGAAACGATCGAAGAAATCAATTCGGTCAGCGAGGCAATCGCCGCCGCCATCGAAGAACAATCCGCGGCGACCCGCGAAATCGCGCGGTCCAGCCAGGACGCGGCATCGCATACGGAATCGGTGCAATCCAACATCGGCACGGTGCGCACCGCATCCGAAAACACGGGCAGCGCCGCCGGCGAGGTTTCGACCGCCGCGGGCAGCTTGTCCAACCAGGCGCAAAGCCTGAAGCAGGCCGTGGACGGCATGCTGACGGACCTGCGCGCCGCCTGATCCCTAATTTCTTGAGGGCACCAACAAGGCAGCCCATCCGTCCCCAAAACATGCGGGGGCGGATGGGCGCTTGCCTGTCCGCCCCGGGCACAGCATATTCCGCGCCATGAACGTTTCTTTCCTTGCCCTCATTCGCCGGGCGAACGCATCCGCGTCCTTGGCTTTCGCGCCGTCAGGCGCGGCGCGCAGTCGCGCTTGCCGAATGCCCTTGCAAGAAACCCTCAAGGGCATTCGGTAGATGACCTCTCCCGCTCAATTTGGTTTTCAGGTGTCTACCACCGACGGCCGGGCCCGGCGCGGCCGGCTGGAGACAGCGCACGGCCCCATGGAAACGCCGGCCTTCATGCCCGTGGGCACGGCCGCTACGGTCAAGGCCATGACGCCCGAAGCGGTCGCCGAAACGGGCGCGCAATGCGTGCTGGGCAATACCTATCACCTGATGCTGCGCCCGGGGGCGGAACGCATCCGCAGGCTCGGCGGGCTGCATACCTTCATGAACTGGCCGGGGCCGATCCTGACCGATTCCGGCGGGTTTCAGGTCTGGTCCTTGAAGGAACTGCGCAAGCTGACCGAAAAAGGCGTGACCTTTCGCTCGCACATCGACGGCGCCTATCACGAGCTGACGCCGGAAAGCGCCATGGACATCCAGAACGCGCTCGACGCCGACATCACCATGGTGCTGGACGAATGCACCCCCTTCGGCGTGGACGAGGACGAGGCCCGCATTTCCATGGAACTGTCCATGCGCTGGGCCGGGCGCTGCCGCGATGCGTTCGAGGCCCGCCCCGGCTACGGCCTGTTCGGGATCGTGCAGGGCGGGGTCTATGAGAACCTGCGCCGGGAATCGGCCGAAGCCCTGATCGGCATCGGGTTCGACGGCTATGCCATCGGCGGCCTGGCCGTGGGCGAGGGCCAGGAATTGATGTTTCAGACCCTGGATGCCACCACGCCGCACCTTCCCGAAGACAAGCCCCGCTATCTGATGGGCGTGGGCAAACCCGGCGACCTGGTCGGTGCGGTGGAGCGCGGCGTGGATATGTTCGATTGCGTGCTGCCGACCCGGTCGGGACGCACGGACCAGGCCTTCACCCGGCGCGGCACCCTGAACATGCGTAACGCCCGGCATAAGGATGACCCCCGGCCGCTCGACCCCGATTGCGCGTGCTATGCCTGTTCCAACTATTCCCGCGCCTATGTCCACCATCTGGTGCAGGCCCGGGAAATCCTGGGCGGCATGCTGCTAAGCTGGCACAATCTGCATTATTATCAGGAACTGATGGCGGGCATGCGGGACGCCATCGAACGCGCCGCCTTTCAGGAATTCAAGAAAGCGTTCGAGGAACAGCAGGCCGCCGGGGACCTGGCGCCCATCGATGACGGAGCGGAACAATGAACGAGGAACAGCTGACCCAATTGGGCACCGCCACGGAACTGCCGGCCTCGCCGGATGACGCGGTGCTGGAATGCGCCAATAATCCCCATCCGGAAACGCCCTATCTGATCCGCTTCACCTGCCCGGAATTCACATCCCTTTGCCCCGTCACGGGCCAGCCCGATTTCGCCCATCTGGTGATCGACTATGTGCCCGACCGCCTGATCGTCGAAAGCAAATCGTTGAAGCTTTACCTGGGCAGCTTCCGCAACCATGCGGGCTTTCACGAGAAATGCACCCTGGATATCGCCCAGAAGATCGGCCGCACGGCGGAACCGAAATGGCTGCGCATCGGCGGGTACTGGTATCCGCGCGGCGGCATCCCCATCGACGTGTTCCACCAGACAGGCGAGCCGCCCAAGGGCCTGTGGATTCCCGATCAAGGTGTAGGCACCTACAAGGGGCGTGGGTAGCTAAGGCAACGAGTTTGCAATGGTTGAATCAGAATGCGATGAGTTGCGAGAGGAGATGTTTGATTGGCCAAAGGTTAGCGATGAACCTTTCCCTCAAGGCCCCTCCCTATTCGAAACATACATCCCCAAGAACCCCAATGAACGCGGATATCATCTCACGGTCGGTTACAAACTTGCGGCGGATTTGCTTGTTGACCAGACAGAGAAAGAACCTTGGTTACGTAGCAAATTGGTCTTCCCAATTATCTTCTGTTACCGCCATTACATCGAACTAACACTAAAAGACATTCTTCAAAACTACGGTGTGCTTGGCAGCCTGGAGCCAAATACAGCTACCCATGACCTCAAATCTCTTTGGCATGATTTTCGAGCTCTAATTGACCAAATAAATGACAGTGGTCCTGACGATATCAGTTCGTCAGTCGTTGAAAGATGGGTAATGGAGTTCGCCAAAATCGACCCATCGTCCCAGGTTTTTCGGTATCCAACGAACAACATAGGAGTCCCTTTTAGCGAAGGGCATGAGAGTGTTGATCTTTTGAATCTCCATATGATCATGCTCAAAATGGACACCTACTTCGGCTGTGTAGGCATGTGGCTCCACTCTTTGGATAACATTGACCAAGGGTATTAAAGCACCCGCGAAATAGTCCACGGGCGAGCTTTCCCACAATTCACAAAATTCGCTGACTAAACTACGAGGAGCGGTCCAAATCCGCCTCGACGCCTGTTCGTCTATCCCGCTGCCGCGTCGTCCCGCGCGGCCGGGGTCGGCCAAGCCATGGGCACTTCGACCGCATGACCGAAATAGCCGATCAGATCGATGAAGCTTTTGACCACGGACAGGTTGGGGATCGATGACAGGATCGGCCCCCCCGTGCCGTCGGCAATGGGTGCGAGTTCGTCGCCGGGCTGGCTTTCGCTGTATTCCTGCATGGCGCGGTGAAAGTTCCGCTCGTCGGTGATGATGTAGAAATCCGGGTCCTTCTTGGACTGCAGGATCAGGAATTCCATGGAACGTCTCCTCTTAGCCGCGTTGGCCCGTCGGCGCAGATTTGGGGGCATCCCCGAAATGTTGCGAAACCCAACAAGCGATGGCCAAGATTTTGTTATAACTGCCTGAATCGGGCAAGGACTAAGCCCGGCGGCGTGACAAGCGGGCCGTGAAAAGGCGCATCACTTGCCCCGGTAGATACAACCGGTGACACCGTTTTCACGGATTTCGATCTCGCTAAGCCCTTGAAGATGAGTCGATATTCTGTCCCACAGCCAAATCGCGATGTTTTCCGTGGTGGGGTTTTCCAGGCCGGGAACTTCGTTCAGATAATGATGGTCGATGTCCGCCAAGACGGGCTCGACCGTGGCCGCGACCTCGGCGAAATCGATCACCCAGCCTTCCGATTCGCGCACCGGGCCCGTCACGGCGACACGCAGCAAAAAAGTATTCCCGTGCAGGCGCGAACACATATGGCTTTCCGGCAGGCGCGGCAGACGCCGCGCGCTTTCAAAGGAAAAGCCGTGATAGACGGTCATTTGGTTGCTGGTATCGCTCATGCCCCGTGCCCTTCCGCCCGGCATCCCACGTTGGGGTTTTCCCAAAGATCGACCGTCACCCGCCCCGGCAGATGGGGCGCCAGACGGTCCTTGAGGAAACGGCACAGGTTTTCCGTCGACGGATTGTCCAACCCCGGCAGGTCGTTCAGATAGCGATGATCGACCACGGCCAGGACCGCATCGATTTCGCGTTTCAAGTCCGCCGGGTCCATGATCCAACCCGCATCCGCGTCACGGTCGGCCGTCACCCGCACCGTTCCGTTGAACGTATGCCCGTGCAGCACCGCCGCCGGATGCTTATCACCCACATTGGGCAGGCGCTGGGCCGCGACAAAGGAGAAATCCATAAACCGTTCCATGGCCGCGTTTCCTAGAGCATTCGGCGGACGGATGAAAGCCCGAAGGCGTTGTACATCGGGCAATCCTTGCAGGCATACCGGGACGGGCCCAAATTATCCGTATCGCGCAATGCGGCATGATGCGATGCTTTCGATTATGCTTATATAGCACTGAACACCGCAAAGCCTGCGTCCACGGATCGAAAAGGGAATAGCCATGAGCCTCGGCGAAAAGATGAAGCCCGTTCTGGAAGAACGCATGGCACTTCTGAAACAGGAAATCACCGAAATCGACAGCACCTTGCGCGAGCCGGACAGCAAGGATTTCGAGGAACGCGCCACCGAGAACGAGGGCGACGAGGTTCTGGAAGACCTGGGCAATGCGGCGCTGACCGAGATCGCCCAGATCAAATCCGCCCTGGACCGGATCGAAGCCGGGACCTACGGCGAATGCGTGACCTGCGGTAACGATATCCCCCCGGCCCGGCTTGAAGCCGTGCCGCACGCGGCGCAATGCATCAAATGCGCGACCTAGGCGTTATTCCCTTTACGCATTATAGGCCCGGCCGAACATTCCCTGACTGAGCGTGACCGCGATCCGTTCCGCGCGGTCGATAAAGACACGGGCGATATCCGGCGGGCAGACATCCCGCGCCGCATGCCGAAACAGATCGAGCCATCGGTAGAAATGGTCCGGGCCCACATCCGACAAGGCCTTGTGCATGGGCATGGGCTGGCCCTTGTACCGCCCCGACATCAAAGTCACCGACGACCAGAACGCCATCATGGTCTGCAGGTGCGGCTCCCAATCCGTGGGGATGACGCGCTGAAAGACCGGGCCCAATTGGGCATCGGCGCGCACAGCATCGTAAAAATGACGCACAAGGCGTTCGATCATATGTTCGTCGATGCCCGGGTGAAGGGGCATGCGCAGGGGAATGCGCGGTGAAGGCTGGTCGTCGGATATGGGGGATTGGGGCATGGGATCGACCTTATTTAACATGTATAAATTTTACATGTTATTAGCAATTCCCGCGCCCAAGATCAATAAGGAACGGCTGAATAAGCCTGGGGAAGGACGTGCCCGCCGCCGGTGACGGGCACGTCAAATCCATGCATTCGGGTCTATGACTGCATTCCACGCGCCATGGGCAGCTTGGTGATCAGGCGTCCCGTGGCCTTGCGCACGGCATTCGCCACGGCGGGGCCGATCGAGGGTACGCCCGGCTCGCCCACACCCGTGGGCGGTTCGGCCGAGGGTACGATATGGACTTCCACGCGGGGCATGGCGCTGATGCGCAGCGGCGTATAGGTGTCGTAGTTCCCCTGCTCGACCGCGCCGCCGTCGGCCAAGGTCAGTTCCTCGGCCAGGATCGCGCCCAGGCCGAAGCCGGTCCCGCCTTCGATCTGGGCCTTGATCACATCGGGGTTCACGGCCGTGCCGCAATCCACCGCCGCGACCACCCGATGCACCCGGATGTCCCCGCCGTCGACCGACACTTCGGCGACATGGGCGACGAAGGAATGGAAGCTTTCATGAACGGCAAGGCCCATGAAGCGGCCCTTGGCCAGGGGTTTGCCCCATCCGGCCTTTTCCGCCGCCAGGCGCAGCACCGCCGCATGACGCGGATGGTTCTTCAACAACGCCAGGCGGAAATCGAGCGGATCCTTGCCCGCCGCCGCCGCGACTTCGTCCAAGAAGCATTCCGTCGCATAGGCCGTATGGGTCGAGCCCACGGCCCGCCACCACAGCGGCGTGACACCCGTTTCCATGGTGGTCAGGCCGACATCCATGTTCGGGATGGCATAGGGCAGGTTGGATGCCCCTTCGACCGAGGTCTGGTCGATGCCGTCCTTGATCAGTCCCTGAAACGGCGTGCCGGCGACGATCGATTGCCCGACGATATGATGCTGCCAGGCGACCAGATTCCCGGCCCCGTCGATCCCGGCCTTGAGTTGATGCACATAGGCCGGGCGATACCGCCCGCCGCGCATGTCGTTCTCACGCGTCCACTGCACCTTGACCGGAGCCTTGAAACCGATGGCCTTGGCGATCATCACCGCTTCGGCGACGACGTCCCCGTCGGGCGTGGCGCGGCGGCCGAACCCGCCGCCGACCTTCATGATGTGCATGGTGACCTGTTCCGGTTTGACCCCGGCGATCCCGGCGGCCATGCCTTGGTACAGACCGGGCAACTGGTGACCGCCCCAGACTTCGAGCGTGCCGTCGGCGTTCCTGCGCGCCACGGCGTTAAGCGGCTCCATCGCCGCATGAGCCAGATAGGGAAATTCGAACGTCGCATCGACCGTCCTCACCGCAGCCGCCAAGGCTTTGGAGGCATCCCCTTCCTTGCGGGCGACCGCCTGCGGTTTACCCGCCGCACGGTTCCGGTATTCGATCAGGATCGCCGCCGAGCCCCGGGTTTCGGCCTTGGATTCATCCCAGGTCACGGTGACCGCATCACGGGCCGCCAGGGCCGCCCACATGTGTTCACCGACCACGGCGATGCCGCGCGGAATTTCGACCACGTCGACAACGCCCTTCATGGCCTTGGCCTTGGCTGCATCGAAGGATTTGACGGTCGCGCCGAACTTGGGCGGATGGATCATCACCGCCGTCAGCATGCCCGGCAGTTTCACATCGATGGTGAAATCATGGGTGCCGTCGGTCTTGGCCCGGCTGTCGTACCGGCGCAGGTCCGGATTGCCGATCAGGGTCCAATCATTGCGGCCTTTAAGAGGAACGTCCTGCGGCACGGGCATTTTCGCCGCCTTGGCCGCCATGTCGCCGAACCCGGCAACCTTCCCGCTTCCATGGGACAGCTTGCCGTCCTTGACCGATATCTCCCCGGCGGGAACCTTCCATTCCCGGGCAGCGGCTTCCGTCAACATGATGCGGGCAGCAGCACCTGCCTTGCGGTAACGATCGAACGACGTGGTCATGGACGATGAACCGCCCGTGCCCTGCACCGCACCGCCCCAGGCAAGGTTGCCGTAGAGTTTCAGATCACCCGTCGCCCCAACGACTGTGATCTGGTCCCAGGCGGCACCCAGTTCTTCGTTCACCAGGGTGGCGATCCCGTTGTAGGCCCCCTGCCCCATATCGAACTGCGACGACAGCACGGTGACCTTGCCGTCAGCCGCGATGCGGATATAGGCATCGAAGGGGGCGGGGGCCGTCGACACCGCCGCACCGCCGGCGGCGCGCACCGGGGCCGCGCCATAGCCGATAACGAACGCCCCGGCAGCCGCAGCCGACGCGACAAGAAACGAGCGGCGGGTGGTTTTCACGGACCCGGCCGCATTGATCTGTTCAAGAATTCTGGGCAGCATGATCAGGCCTCCAACCGGCGGGCGGCTTCGTGAACGCCGGCCCGAATACGGTGATAGGTCGCGCAGCGGCAGAGATTTCCGTCCAGCGCCGCATCGATGTCGTCATCCGTCGGTTTGGGCGTTTCCGACAACAAGGCCACGGCGGCCATGACTTGGCCCGACTGACAGTATCCGCATTGCGGTACATCCATATCGGTCCAGACCTGACGGACCGTTTCCGCGACCTTGCCGCCGATCCCTTCGATGGTGGTGATTTTCACCCCATCCAGATCCCCGACAAAGGTTTGGCAGGACCGGGTCGGCTGACCGTCCAGATGGACCGTGCAGGCACCGCACAGCGCCTGACCGCATCCGAATTTGGTACCCGTCAGCCCGACAAGGTCACGGATCGCCCACAATAAAGGCATGTCACCCGGCGCATCGATCTGGTGATCGATGCCGTTGATGTTCAGTTTCGGCATTTTTGACTTCCCTATTAGCATTTCATGCTGTCCTCAACCGCGCCCCCTGTGGCGCCGTGCCGGGCTTCACCCAACAGCAGAACAGCTATTCTGATTTGACCCGTCTCAGATGGTCTTTTGATCCGTCCCGATCAAGTTACAACTGGGTAAAAAATCACCGGATCAGGGAATGCCCAGCAGTTTATGGGTCTGCAGCGAAAGCCCCCATTTCGGATGGGCGAGGCAATAATCCAGGGCCGCCTTGGTATTGGCCGCACGGTCGGGCCCGTCCATGGGCTGCAGCAGAAAGCGGCCGAATTCCCAGGCCTCATACTCTTCCGGCGCGGCGCCGTCTTGGGGGAAGACCAGCTTCAATTCGTCCCCGCGCCGCTGCACCACATCGGTTCCGGCCTTGGGGCTGACACAGACCCAATCCAGGCCTTCCGGTACCGGGATCGTGCCGTTGGTTTCCACGGCCACTTGGAAGCCCGCATCGTGCAGGGCCTCGATCAAGGCACCATCGACCTGCAGCAGTGGCTCGCCCCCGGTGCAGACGACCAGGGGCACACCGCCCCCGGGCGCAGGCCAAGCGGCCGCCACCGCCCCGGCCAGGCTGGGGGCGTCCTTGAACGCCCCGCCGCCGGGGCCGTCCGTGCCGATGAAGTCCGTGTCGCAGAACCGGCATTGGGCATCGGCCCGGTCCTGTTCCCGCCCCGACCACAGATTACAGCCGGCGAAGCGCAGGAACACCGCCGGGCGCCCGGCCTGTGCACCTTCACCCTGCAGGGTGAAATAGATTTCCTTAACGCTATAGGTCATTGCCTGAAGTCTTTGTCCGTCTTGCCGCCAGCGCCGCACCGGTGATGCCTTCCTATACGCCCTTGCTGCGAATAATTCCAAATTTTGTGATCCTGGTCACGGACCGCACCCCCCGCTCCCGGTATCTTAGGAAAATCTGATCTTCTCCATTTTGATTGGGAGATGACCATGCCTGATATTAAGTCTTCCACCCTTCGCAAGATTCTTAACGCGCTGCTTTTGGGCCTGGGCGCGTTGGTTTGTCTGGCGCTCGGCCTGTCTTCGGGCGGCACCGGATTCTAGTTTAAACAGCGTAGCCCGTAGGATCGGAAACACCGGCCTCGGCAAAGCCTTTTTTGCGCAACTGACAGGAATCGCACCGCCCGCAATGAAGCGGCGCGCCCCCCGGGGCCGGATGCGGGTCATAGCAGCTCCAGGTCAGGCCGTAATCCACGCCCAGCGCTTGGCCCGTCTTGATGATGTCCGCCTTGGTCATGTCCATCAGCGGCGCCTGGATCCGAAACACCCCGTCCGCACCGCTTTCCATGGCTTCGACCCCTTCCTTGGTCGCCAGATTGGCCAAGCGTTCGAAGGCCTGGATGAAATCGGGACGGCAGTCGGGATATCCGGAATAATCCAGCGCGTTGACCCCGATGAAAATGTCCCGCGCCCCGCCCGTTTCGGCCAGCGCCAGGGCATGGGCCAGAAAGATCGTGTTACGCGCCGGCACGTAGGTGACGGGGATGCCGTCGGCCATGTCTTCGGCGGCGCGGTCCTTGGGCACGTCGATATCGGCGGTCAGGGCCGACCCGCCGTATACGGACAAATCGATCTCGGCCACGGCATGGCGCGCGGCCCCCATTTCATCGGCGATGCGCGCGGCCGCATCCAGTTCGACCGAATGGCGCTGCCCATAGCGGAAAGAAAGGGTCAGAACCCGATATCCCCGGTCCCGCGCAATCGCGCAGACGGTCGCGGAATCCAGCCCGCCCGATAAAAGCACAACCGCCGTATCGCCGCTTACCACGGATCGTTCTCCAATTTTCAGCCTGTGTTATTGTCTGCCTCCCTAGCATATCGCGGCGGCGCGGACGAGAACCGGATGACCCCTGATCTTCAACATGACCTGAAACAGCGCCTGGCCGAAGAAGCCCGTGCATTGGGGTTCGACGCGATCGGCATCACCGATGCACGGGCCGCGCCCAAGGACCGCCAAGCGTTGGAAAAGTTCCTAAAAGCCGGTCATCACGGCGGTATGGCCTGGATGGCGGACGGACCGCGCGGGGCCGTGCGCGGCGACCCTCAGGCCTTGATGCCGGGGGCGCGGACGGCCATCGTGCTGACCTGTAATTACGGCCCCGAAGCCGATCCCCTCCCCGCCCTGAATGAAAAAGACCGCGGCATCATCAGCGTCTATGCCCGCGGCAAGGATTATCACGACGTCATCAAGAAACGCCTGAAACGTCTGGCCCGCTGGTTCCAGGCCGAAGCGGTCAAGGCCGGCACGGACGATGCGGACGTGAAAGTGTTCGTCGATACGGCCCCGCTGATGGAGAAGCCGCTCGCACAGCGCGCCGGGCTGGGATGGCAGGGTAAGCATTCCAACCTGGTGTCGAAGTCCCATGGGTCCTGGGTGTTCCTGGGCGAAATCCTGACCTCGGTCGCCTTGCCCACCGACCTTCCTGAAGCGGACCATTGCGGGTCCTGCGACGCCTGCATGCGGGCCTGCCCGACCGATGCCTTCCCCGCGCCCTACCGCGTGGATGCGACCCGCTGCATCAGCTACCTGACGATCGAACACAAAGACCACATCGCGCCCGACCTGATGGCGGACATGGGTAACCGGATATACGGTTGCGACGATTGTCTGGCGGTCTGTCCCTGGAACAAGTTCGCGACCCCGTCGGACGAGCCGGCGTTCGCGACCCGCCCCGGCCTGGACGGCCCGAAGCTGGCCGATCTTGCCACGCTGGACGATGCCGCGTTCCGCGCCATGTTCGCGGGCTCGCCGGTCAAGCGGACGGGACGGGACCGGTTCGTGCGCAACGTGATGATCGCCGTCGGCAATTCAGGCGACGCGACATTGGCCCCCGCGGCCCGGGCCCTGACGGACGATGTCTCGGACCTGGTCGCAACGGCCGCGCGCTGGGCCTGCGACAAACTGAAGGACACGGGAACTTAGATGTATTTCTTGTTGCGGAAGTAAAGCCAAAGCCCGACGCCCAGCACCGCAAGCCCGCCGCAGATCACCCAGAACCCGGTCTTGGAGTCGGCCAGCGGCACCCCGCCCACGTTGATGCCGAGAAGCCCCGTCACGAAACCGAGCGGCAGGAAGATGGCCGCCACCACGGTCAGCGTGGTGGTGATGTCGTTGGCACGCTGGTTTTCGAACGACCGCATTTCGTCCTGGGTCACCTGGGCGCGGCCCAGGATGGCCTCGATATCGGCGGCCAGGCGGCCGAACTCCGCCGACAGTTCCGACAATTCCGCCCCCGCCGCTTCGTCCACCCAGGACGGCCGCCGGTCGGCGATATCGGCGAAGGCGGCCCGTTGCGGTTTGAAAAACCGGTGAAGTTGGATGGCGCGGCGGCGCAGGCGCGCAATCCGGGGGCGCAGGGATTTGGTGTCTTCCGCCTGGGCCAGATCCTCGTCGATCTCGTCCAATTCTTCCGACACATCGGCCAGTATCTGCGCTTTTTCCTGGGCCATGTTGTGGCCGACCGCGCATAGAAATTGCGACACGGACCCGGGACCCGATTTTTTGGCCAAGGCGACCTTGATGTCCTCGATCGCGGCAAGATGGCGCAGGCGCCCGGAAATGATCCGGTGCGGGCCGATCCACAGGCGCAGGGAGATCATATCGTCTGGCCGGGCGTTTTCGTGGGTATTGACCTCGCGCAGGATCAACAGGATGCCGTCGTCCAGTTCCGCGCAGCGGGGCTCCGTATCCGGCGCCAGCATGCCCTCGACCGCCAGGGAGGGCACATCGGCCTGTTCGGCCAGCCAGCGGCGGGCGGGTTCTTTGGTGATATCCAGATGCACCCATTCGACCTGCCCCGCGGCCTGATCGACGGCAAGCTGATCGACATCAAGCAGCCGCGCGCCGCCTTCGCCGTCGAGAACGCCGGTAAATACGAAGCCGTCGTCGGGTGTCATTCTGGGTGCTCCGTTTATTCATACCGTCCGCGCCGAACCATCGACCGCGCGGTCATATCAGACTATCTTAACAGCTCTGGTTTTCACCATCGGCAATTCGCAATTCCATGACGCTATTTTTCTTTGCACCACGTGCCCCCTTCCGAATGCTGCCTGTTCTGGCCATGGCCCTGTCTGCCCTGGTTTGGGCAAGCCAACCCGCCGCGGCCCAGTCGCCGGCCAAATCCGCGAAACCCGCAAAAGCGGCACAGACAACCCCCGCCGCCCCAAAGGTTTTCAAGGATTGCGATGTCTGCCCGGAAATGGTCGTCCTGCCCAAGGGGGCCTTCATCATGGGCAGCACGCTTCTGCCGGCCGAACAGCCGAAACACCCCGTGTTCATCAAGAAATCCTTCGCCATGAGCCGCTTCGAAATCACCTTCGACAACTGGGAAGCCTGCCTGATCGAAGGGGGATGCAGCCACAACCCCCACGACCATAACTGGGGCCGGGGCCGCCAGCCGATCATGAACATCGATTTCCATATGGCTGAAGGCTACGCCAAGTGGCTGTCCAAAAAAACGGGGCAGACCTACCGCCTGCCATCGGAAGCCGAATGGGAATACGCCGCCCGGGCGGGGTCGACCACGGCTTATTGGTTCGGTGACAAGGAATCGGACGGCAAGATCAATTGCCGTAATTGCGCAGGCGCCGTGCCCGGCCACCGCAACGGGCCCGTCGGCATGTTCGATCCCAATCCCTTCGGGCTCTACGACATGCACGGCAATGCCTATGAATGGGTGTCGGACTGCTGGGTCCCGCATTACAAAGGGGCGCCCCGTGACGGTTCCCCCCGGATGGACGGCAATTGCGACATCCGCGTGATCCGAGGCGGGTCCTGGTACTATTACGCACGGCAGTCGCGGTCGGCCTCGCGCGCCAAGAACGCAGCGGCGGTCAAAAGCTACTGGCTCAGCTTCCGGGTCGTCCGGGAACTCGACTAGGCCTATTTCTTGTCGCTGGAAAGCGTATCAAGCTGGCGCTGCATTTCTTCCAGCTTGGCCCGCATGTCGTCGATATCGCCGCTGCCCTGCTCGCCCTTGTTCGTTGTCTTGGGCGCCGCACCGTTGCCTCCTTCGGCATAGAACGGCGTAAACATCTTCATGGCGTTTTCGAACATGGCCATGTTCTGTTTCGAGACTTCTTCGAACTGGCCGAAGGGATTGAAGCCGCCAAGGGCATCTTCCATCGTTTTGCGGAGCGTTTCCTGATTCGTCGCGAAGGACTGCATCGTCTGCTCCAAATAATTGGGCACGACGGCCTGCAGGCTATCGCCATAGAAACTGATGAGATGGCGCAGGAAACTGATGGGCAGCAGGTTCGTGCCCTTGGATTCTTCCTCGACGATGATGTGGGTAAGGACCTGACGGGTGATGTCTTCGCCCGATTTGGCGTCATTGACCACGAACTCGTCACCGTCCTTGACCATCTGTGCCAAGTAATCGAGGGTCACGTAACTGGACGTTGCCGTGTTGTAAAGCCGCCGGTTGGCGTACTTTTTAATGATTATCGGCTCACCCTCTGCCGGCTTTTTGTCAGCCATGGGTCTCCCCCCGGGATTATCATTGCGATGCGGCAAATTACCGCGTCCATTGCTGCGCCGCAATGAAAGTTTCCCCGGCCCCGGGGCCGGCGTTATAGTCATGCGGCCCAAAACCGGAAAAACGCCGGCATAAACAAGGACCCAGCCATGGCCGACCAACCCGACCTGGACCAACTGGCGAAACAGTATTTGGACCTGTGGCAGGACCACATGCAGTCCATGGCCGCCGATCCCCAAATCTCCGAAACCATGTCGCAAATGACGCAGATGATGACCGGCTCGGCAACGGCGTTCGCCGCCCTGGCACAGCAGGCCCTGAATTCCCAAAACAGCGGCACCGCCGGTAAGACTTCGGATAGCGAAACCCATGACCCAGAAGAACACGGACAAGGCACCGGCGACGCCCCCGCAACAGAAACCGCAGCCGATACCGCAACCAATTCCGGGGCCCCGCCCGCTGCCTCTTCACATGGCGGTGCAGACCTCGACCTGGCTGAGCTCGCTCGCCGCCTTGACGGCATCGAACGGCGGCTTGCCGACCTTGAGGCCGGAACTGGCGGCCCGCGCAAAAAGCCTGGAAAAAGCCCTTCAAAACGTTCCGCCTGAGGCCTTCTACAAGGCCGTAACGGCCGAAGCCCGGGCGCGCCTGGACCAATTCACCGAAGGCGTGCGCAAATACCGCACGGCCGCCCGCCCGCCCCGCCCGACGGAGCCGCCCGTGATCTGGCGCGAAGGCTCGACCCGTCTGCTCGATTACGGCGCCGCGGCGGAAGCCACCAACCCCGATGGCCCGGTCGTTCTGGTCATCCCGTCCCTGGTCAACCGCTATTGGGTGCTGGATCTGGATTGGGATCAAAGCTTCCTTCGAAGCCTCGCCGCACAAGGCCTGCGCCCCCTGGTGATCGATTGGGACGCGCCCGAAGGTGCGGAAACATCCTATTCCTTCACCGATTACATCGCCGGGCGCCTGTCCCGGGCCCTGGATCATGCCGTCGGCCTGAACGGCGGACCGGTTCCCCTGGTGGGATACTGCATGGGCGGGCTTTTGTCCCTGGCGCTGGCGCAACTGCGCCTGGCCGATGTGCGGGCCTTGGTCACCATGGCCTCGCCCTGGGATTTTCACATCGCCTATGGCGATCTGGTGCGCGTGCTGGAAGGCATGATGCCCCGCATGGAAGACGCCGTGTCCCAAACCGGGATTCTGCCCGTCGACATGATGCAGGCCATGTTCGCGGAACTCGACCCCTACATGACGCCCGCAAAGTTCCGCCAATTCGCGGACATGTCCCCGGACAGCCTGGAAGCCCGGCGCTTCGTGCAGCTGGAAGACTGGCTTAACGACGGGGTCGTTCTGGCCGGTCCGGTTGCGCTTGAATGTTTCCGCGACTGGCACCTGGGCAACACCCCGCCCCGCGGCCAATGGATCGTCGGCGGCGAAGCCGTTCAGCCGCAGCGCATCACCTGCCCGGCCCTGGTCGTGGTGCCTGAAAAGGACCACATCGTGCCGCCGGCATCATCCCATGCCCTGGCCGATGCCCTGCCCCAGGCGGAAACGCTATCGGTCAACGCCGGTCATATCGGCCTGGTATCGGCTGCCCGGGCGCGGGAAAGCCTGTTTGATCCCCTGGCCCGCTGGCTGCTGAGCCGACAGCGGTCCGAAAATTGACCTAACTCCGCGCCGGGCCGGGATCGTCCTTGTATCCATAAGCAATGCACCATATAACCGGGAGGAGAGACGAAGGCCGCAAAAAGCGGCCCCGCCGGGAAAACATCCAATCGGTTTCAAGTATGGCGCGGTGCCGGGAATCCGTGCTTTGCAACCGCCTTGCGGGGCTGTCACCCACGCAAGGGGGTGTGTCTTATTGAGGAGAGAGAAACATGTCTGAAGTCGTAATCGCCAGCGCCGCGCGCACCGCCATCGGCGCCTTCAACGGAGGCCTTAGCTCCGTGCCCGCCCACTACCTGGGCGAAGTCGCCATCCGGTCCGCGCTGGAACGCGCCGGCGTCGCCCCCGAGGACGTCAACGAAGTGATCATGGGCCAGATTTTGCAGGCCGGCGCCGGTCAGAACCCGGCCCGCCAAGCCGCCGTCAACGCGGGCATCCCGGCGGAGGCCACGGCCTACGGCATCAATCAGTTGTGCGGCTCGGGCCTGCGTACGGTGGCCCTCGGCTATCAGGCGATCAAACTGGGCGACGCCGACGTGATCGTCGCCGGCGGCCAGGAAAGTATGAGTCAGGCACCGCATGTCCTGAACCTGCGGAACGGCACCAAGATGGGCTCGGCCGAAATGGTCGACAGCATGATCAAGGACGGCCTGACCGATGCCTTCCACGGCTATCACATGGGCACCACGGCGGAAAACGTGGCCCAGCGCTGGCAGCTGACCCGCGAGGAACAGGACGCGTTCGCCCTGTCGTCGCAACAGAAAGCCGCCGCCGCCATGGAAGCCGGCAAATTCAAGGACGAGATCTGCCCCGTCACCATCAAGTCCCGCAAGGGCGAGACCGTGGTGGACACGGACGAACACCCCAAGCCGACCACCACGGCGGAAGCCCTGGCCGGCATGCGCACCGCCTTCGACAAGGAAGGCACGGTGACCGCGGGTAACGCATCGGGCATCAACGACGGCGCTGCCGCGACCGTCCTGATGACCGCCAAGAACGCCGAAAAGCGCGGCATCACGCCGCTGGCCCGCATCGTTTCCTGGGCCACCGCCGGTGTCGATCCCGCCGTCATGGGCACGGGCCCGATCCCGGCGTCCCGCATGGCGCTGGAAAAAGCCGGTTGGTCGACCGACGATCTGGACCTGATCGAAGCCAACGAGGCCTTCGCCGCACAGGCCTGTGCCGTGAACAAGGATCTGGCTTGGGACACGTCCAAGGTCAACGTCAACGGCGGTGCCATCGCGCTGGGCCATCCGGTGGGTGCTTCGGGCACGCGGGTTCTGACCACGCTGCTGTATGAAATGCAGAAGCGCGACGCCAAGAAGGGCTTGGCCACATTGTGCATCGGCGGCGGCATGGGCATCGCCATGTGCGTCGAGCGCGACTAGTCATCGAGAACGGGGCGCCTTGGGGAGGGACGCCCCGCTTTCACTTCCATATAAGGAGAGTGACATGGGTAGAGTAGCATTGGTTACGGGGGGCACGCGGGGCATCGGCAAGGCCGTCTCCGTGGCCTTGAAAGCGGCCGGATATTCGGTCGTCGCGAACTACGCCGGCAACGACGAAGCCGCCGCCAAGTTCAAGGAAGAAACGGGCATCCCCGTTTACAAATTCGACGTCGGCGATTTCGACGCCGTTTCGTCCGCGGTCGCACAGATCAAATCGGACGTGGGCGCTGTCGAAGTGCTGGTCAACAATGCGGGCATCACCCGCGACGTGCCCCTGCACAAGATGGACAAGGCCCAATGGGATGCGGTCATCAACACCAACCTGTCGGGCCTGTTCAATCTGTCCCGCAACGTGATCGACGACATGCGCGCCGCCGGTTTCGGGCGGATCGTGTCGATCAGCTCGATCAACGGTCAGAAAGGCCAGTTCGGCCAAACCAACTATGCCGCCGCCAAGGCTGGCGACCTGGGCTTCACCAAGGCATTGGCGCTGGAAACGGCGTCCAAGGGCATCACCGTCAACGCCATCGCACCGGGCTATATCGCTACGGAAATGGTCATGGCCGTGCCTAAGGACGTGCTGGATTCTAAGGTCATCCCGCAGATTCCCGTGGGCCGCCTGGGCCAGGCCGAGGAAATCGCCCGCTGCGTCGTGTTCCTGGCATCCGACGAAGCCGGCTTCATCACCGGCTCAACCCTATCCGCCAACGGCGGCCAGTACATGGCCTAACCGGAATTAACATCCAAAGAATGGCCGGATTTGTGACTGGAACCGGCCGACAACATCCGATAAGACGGCGCGTCATGATACGCGCCGTTTTTCTGTTCGTCCTCACTGCCGTCCTTTCCACTGCCGCCTCTGCCGAGGCGATGGAGGCGCGTGAGTTCGGCGCCGAACTGCCCCATCCCGTAACCTGGGTCGGGCGGATCGGCGGTGCGGCTGTCGTGCGTCTGGCCGACGGCAGCCATCATACGCTCGGCCTGGACGAACAGGGCGTCACCTTGACACCGCGTCCGGAACCGCTGCCCCCCGCAGGGTCTGGCGACGACGCGCCCATGCCCGATGAAATCATCGTTACCGGCAGCCGCAACATCCGGGCAGCCTGGTACCGTAAGCCGACGGACCGCTACGGCCATGGCGTGCTGGGCGACGCGGTCGAAGCCGGTGGCCTGGCCCTTCGCCTGGAAGGCAGATACCTGGAAACCCTGGACCTCACCACCGAAGCCGTGTTCGAGGACCGCACCCCCCGCATCGTCGATATCGACGGCGACCAGGTCGATGAAATCCTGGCGGTGAAGACCTATACCAAGGCGGGATCGGCCCTGGCCGTGATCGAAACCTCGGACCGGGGCCTGCGCCTGGCGGCGGAATCGGAGCCCATCGGCCAGCCCTTTCGCTGGCTTAACCCGGTCGGGGTCGGCGATTTCGACGGCGACGGCCGGAACGAAATCGCCGCCGTCGTCACCCCCCATCTGGGGGCGGTGCTGAAGCTTTACGAATGGCAGGGCGACCGGCTGGTCGAAGACCACCAGGCCGAAGGCTTTTCCAACCATGCCATCGGATCGCCCGAACAAGGCCTTGCCGACATCGCCGACATGAACGGCGACGGCCTGCCCGACCTGATTATCCCTGACGCGGCCCGCCGCAATCTGCGCATCGTGACCTTTTCCTTCGGCACTTTCCGGCAATTGGCCGAGGTCGTGAATGCTGAATCCTTCAGCCTGGCCGTGCTGGCCCAGGATCTGGACGGCGACGGCCGGCCCGAAGCCGTCATGGCCCCCGGCGGCAGGTTGAAAGTCGTCAAATTTCTGCCATGACAGATGCCATCGCAAAAAAACGCCGTGCGACCCTCGTTGGGACCACGGCTGTTCTCATGTGGGGCTTACTCGCTCTTTTCACCACATTGACGGGCAAGGTTGCTCCCTTTCAACTTGTCGCCATGAGCTTCTCCGTCGCAACGGCTCTGGTTGCTGTGAAGTGGCTGGCACGCGGGGAAAACCCGGCAAAATATCTCCGTCAGCCGCCGTCGGCCTGGGTGCTCGGCGTGACCGGATTGTTTGGTTATCACTTCTTTTATTTCATGGCGCTTCGCAACGCTCCGCCGGTTGAGGCAGGGCTGATCGCTTATCTCTGGCCGCTTCTGATCGTCGTGTTCTCGGTTCTGCTCCCTGGCGAACGACTGCGCTGGTGGCATGTGTGCGGGGCGCTTGCCGGTTTGGCCGGGACGGCGCTTCTAGTCACGGATGGATTAGGAAGCGGCGGTCTGAAATCGGAATACACACTTGGCTACGCCATGGCGGGCGCCTGTGCGTTGACCTGGTCCGCCTATTCGGTGGCCAACCGGCGGTTCGGTGACGTGCCCACGGACACGGTCGGCGGGTTTTGTTTCGTTACAGCCGTACTCGCCGCACTCAGCCACCTTGCCTTTGAACAAACGGCCTGGCCCGCCGATACGGGTGAGTGGCTCGCCGTCATGGGGCTGGGGTTGCTGCCCGTAGGTGCCGCCTTCTTTACCTGGGACTACGGCACCAAGCATGGAGACATCCAGGTGCTGGGAGCCCTCGCCTATGCCGCACCTCTGATCTCGACTGTCTTGTTGATCGTTTTCGGCAAAGGGCAGGCAACGCTCGCAGTCACGCTGGGCTGCCTGTTGATCGTCGGCGGAGCCATGCTGGCGTCGAAAGAAATAATGTTGCGCCGCGCACCCAACAAATCATCGCATGGTTGATTTTCCAACCCCGCTCCCGCAACCTTGAAGCAGGCAATCTAATCCACCTTATGCTCGATAGTGCGGGCGCAACAATGACCGCTTCGTTGGAAAAATTTCTCGTCTTATGTTTAGTCGCGCTTGTCAGCGTGTTCGTCACCCGTTGGCTATCGCAGCGCTCGGGCAGAATGGCAAACACGATGGAAATGTTCCGGTACTACCATTCAGGTGATCTTCTGAATGCCCGGAACAAAGCATGGTCTTTCCTTACCGGTCGGTATTTGGAAAACCGCCTGCCATTCGACCAATATTTCGCCGATAGTTCCGACGACCATGAAACCTACGAATGCATGGCCAAGGTCATCTATTTCTGGATGTCCCTCTGCGTTTTGAAGGGCAAAAGAGAGATAAACGAAGACGTAGCCAAACAACTCTTCTCTCGCCAATACCGTGATTGGGAAAGGGCCATCAAACCTTTGTATGAAGCGACGAAGGACAATTCCGACTACCGGCCGGACTGGTTCATTTTATTTGAAAACCGAAACATGGACTGGTTGACTAAACCTAACCGTTGACCCGCCGGTCGCGACCACGGCGGCGTTCCATCTGCGATGGATCGTTTGAGATACGAACCCGCCGGTCGGACCGCGGCTCGACCCAACCAGGGTCGCCCCGCCGGCGCGGACGCGATGCATCAAGGTCCGACTTTTCACCCTTCTGCGCGGCGGTCAAGCTGGCCGCTTCCTTGGCCTTGTTGACCGACAGCTTGAGCCAGATGGGTTCTTCCGGCGCCTTCGAGAGCGCCACGCCGGAGCCGCCCTTATCGATTTGTTCCTGGGCTTTCGATGGATCGAATTCACCGTTTTCACCGGCCAGGTCCGACGCCTCGGCCGCGATCAAAAGGTCGGGGGCTTCGATGGTCTTGAACTGCTCGCCGATGGTTTGCAGGCCGATGCCGTTGATGACCTGGGCCGCCTTGACGAAGCCGGCCTCGCGGGACAACGAGACGAAGCTCATCATGAAGTAATCGCCACGCAACCGCGCCCGGCCGTCCTTGGCGGGAACCAGCCGCTCGAAAATATGTTCGCAGGCATCCGGCAAACGTTTGCCCAGCATGCTGGTGCGCCCGCCGATGACCGCATAGAGCGGCGCCAAATTCATCAGATAGATGCAGGCCCCGGCGTTTTCCCAATCTTCCATGATCATCCGGTCGCCTTCGACCGCGACCTGTTCCTGGGCATCGATCGCGGCCAGTTCTTCCGCCAAACGACGGTCGATGTCTTCCACCGACTCTCCCTCGTCGTCGCTGAACAATTTCGAGAAAAATGATTTCTTGGCCATCTTGTGTTCCATAACTGTCCGAGTGAGAAAGCGGCATCAGAAAACCCGAAGCCGCCAAACCAATTCTCCGGCACCTTTAAAGCAGATGATGATTACCGAAGGCTGACGACTTTAAACAGCCCTTATCTGCGATTGCGCAACCGATCGATGCTTAACGCCCCGCCCCCGGCGGCGGCGATGTACAGAAAAACAAAACAATAAAGGGCCGACAATTCCCCGCCGTTCAGAAGCGGGAAGAAGCCGCGCGGGAAATGAGCATAGAAATAGGCGACGGCCATCGTGCCCGAAAGAATGAACGCGACCTGGCGCGTGAACAATCCGGCCACGATCAAAACCCCGCCGACCAATTCGATCAGACCCGCAGCTCCCGACATGCTGAGCGGATTGACGCCGCTCATGTCCGATACGGGAAAGGACAGATACTTGGTCGTTCCATGCTGCAGAAACAGCAGCCCGGCCACGACGCGCAGGACGCTCAGAAGATGGTCCTTGAAAGGGTTAAGAAACGTCATCGCTTGTTCTCCGTCTATCCATGAATATCGGTTTTTCCGGGCTCGCCCCAATCCGAAGACAGATGCGTCTTGAGCACCGCCACGGCTTCATTCCCGATCCGCCTTTCCAATTCCCGTTCCAGGTCATTGATGGCGGCGGCGGCCTTCTGGTCCAACGTACGGCCAAGCAGCGTAAGCTTGACCAGCTTGATCCGGCGATCCGTCGCACTATCGACCAGATCAACCAGGGCCGCCCGTTGCATTTCGCCGATCTGCTGATGCATGGCCTGGCGGGTCACGCCGACCCGGCGGGCCAGTTCGGCGATGGAGGTACCGTCCCGGTCCAAGCTGGCCAAGGTCATGAATTGGGTGCCGGACAGGCGCGGCAGATGGGCCGTGTCGGGATCGGCGGCAAGACCCTGTTCGAACCAGCGAAAGGCCCGGACCAGCAAGGCCGCCAGATTGCCTTTGCCATGAAGGGTGGTATCGGCGGACATGACGGGTCTCCTGAAAACGTCAATGGGCTTTACGGTAGATCGCGCGCCCTACGATTTCCAGTCCTGCGGCGCCCAATCGGGCGGCGCCATTTCGAAGCCCGCGAAATCGAACGCGGGGGCAACCGTACAGCCGACCAGGACCCAGCCGTCCCGCGCCTTATCCGCAAGGCTGGCCGATTGCCACCATCCCGTGGGCACGACGACCTGGGGCGTCTGGCCCGCCGCCAAATCGTCGCCCAGCAGATAGGTTTCCGAAGTCACGCCGTCGGGCGACAGGGACAGCGCCAATCCCCCCGCCCCGTCGCCGCCCGAGGCATGAAAATTCCAGATTTCCACGGCATCGAGAACACGGTGCCAGTGGGATCGTTCGCCGGCGGCTAGCAGGTAATAAATGCTGGTCACCGCCCCGCGCCCGCCGTCCGGGGCCGGCTCCCGGTGGACTTCGCGGTAATGCCCGCCTTCCGGATGGGGGGCCAGGTTCAATGCCGTGATGACGTCAGCGGCCTGCATGTGGCGCCCCACTCGGTCCGGCCGCCTTATTCCTTAGGCTCCGTCGCCGTCATGGACGGGCGGGCGGAAAAGCCGGTGAACCAATCGGCCAGGGCCGGATTGTCATCGCGCCAGCCAAGATCGGTGAACCGCATATCCAACCAGCCCAGCGCGCAACCGACGGAGATTTGGCCGATGGTGACGGGGCCTGAAAGGGCATCGACGTCATCTTCAAGGGCGGTGAAGCAGCGGCCCAGAACCGTATTGGCGCGGTCGATCCAGTCTTGGCGCGGGCTGTCGGGCCACAGACGCGTTTCCAGAAGGCGGCGGATGCCGGTTTCGCACATGCCGTCGCCCAGCGCGTTCAGGCGCAACGCCTGCCAGCGCGCACCGCCCGAGGCCGGAAACAGCTTTTTCCCGTCATGCAGACTGTCCAGGTATTCACAGATAACGGAAGAATCATAAAGAATTTCACCGCCGTCGGTGACCATGGTCGGGACCTTGCCGACCGGGTTGTCGATGCCGATGTCCGTGTCTTTGGCCCAGACGTTGGTTGCAACCGGTTCGATCTGATCGACGATGCCGGCCTCGTGGGCCGTGACCATGACTTTGCGGACGAAGGGAGAAGTCGAGGAATAACGAAGTTTCATGAACGGGGTTCCCTGGATGGTGGTGTTTGATTTGCCGCGACCTTATCACCCGAAACTTTCACGCGCCACGGCGATGGGGCCATCACACGGCGTTTTGACCGGCGGGTAATTGCTCTATGCTCCGGGCCTATGTGGATAGATGTTGTCGATCTTCGGGATTTCTACGCCTCGCCCCTGGGCCAGGCGGCGCGGCGCATGATCCGGCGCAAGATGCGCGCCCTGTGGCCTGACATCAAAGGTCAGCGGATGCTGGGCATCGGCTATGCCGCCCCCTATCTGGCGGGCTTTCGGGACGAGGCCGACCGCGTGATCGCCGCCATGCCCGCGCGCCAGGGCGTTCTGCGCTGGCCGGCCCAAGGTGGGGCGCAGGCGACCCTGGTCGATGAACTGGAACTGCCGTTCCCCGATCTGTCCATGGACCGCATCGTGCTGGTGCATGCGCTTGAATGCGCGGAACAGGTCGAACCCCTGATGCGCGAGGTTTGGCGCGTGCTGTCCGATTCCGGGCGGCTGATGGTCATCGCGCCCAACCGGTCGGGCTTGTGGGCCCGGTTCGAACGTACCCCCTTCGGCCATGGCCGGCCGTTTTCACCGCGCCAGCTTTCCAAGCTTCTGCGGGATTCCATGTTCACGCCGCTGGCGACGGACCGCGCCCTTTACATGCCGCCGTTCCGCACATCAATGCTGGTGCGCTCCGCCCCCGCCTGGGAACGCGCGGGCAGCATGCTGCTGGGATCCTTCGCCGGGGTGGTCGTGATGGAAGCGGTCAAACAGATCTACGCGGCCACGCCGGCGGTGCAAGGCCGGCGCCGGCGCGCCTACCTGCCGATGCCCCAGGGAAGCAGCCCGGCCGCGGGCAGAACCCTGCTGCCGCGCCGGCCCGGCCCGCGTTAACACCTGATTTGCCTTTGATTTCTGCCATGCATCCCAGTATCACTACGCGTCCTTGTCTGGGTGCTGCCCAACCGGCGGCGGACAAGGATACCGACCGCATCCATTGACGACATTCACCAACGAACGGCCCGACCATGTCGAAGACGACCAAACCCACGCTTGACGACCTGCGCCAGCAGATAGACGCCATCGATGAACAGCTGCATGACCTGATCATGCAGCGCACCCAGGTGGTGGAAAACGTGCGCGAAATCAAGAAAGGCGAAAGCGTCAAAATCCGCCCCGCACGCGAGGCGGAAATCGTCTATCGTCTGATGGCCAATCATAAAGGCCCTTTTCCGCGCCGCGAACTGACGCGCATCTGGCGCGAACTGATCGTCGCTACCCTCAGCTTCGAAGGGCCGTTTTCCGTGGCCGTGCTGGTCCCGGAAAACCAATCCGGGTTTTGGGACATGGCGCGCGATCAATACGGCAGCTTCACGCCCATGCGCCGGTTCACCACCAGTGCGCGGGTGATCGAGGCCGTACAGCGCCAGGAATACACCCTGGGCATCCTGCCCCTGCCGCGCAACGACCAGGACGGCGACCATTGGTGGCGCCATCTGGTTTCGACAGCCAAGGATGCACCCCGGATCATCGCCCGTCTGCCCTTTGCCGGGCCGGGCAACGGGTTCGAGGCCCAGGGCCTGGAAGCCCTGGTTGTCTGCCCGTTGGTCAAGCCGGAGCCGACCGGCCGCGACCGCACCTATCTGGCGGTTGAATGCGAAGAAGACATCCCCTTCCGCACGATCGCCAAGTCGCTGAACGATCTGGGGTTCTCGCCCGTGTACAATCAGCTGTGGCACGAACCGGCACGCCCGGCCGCCTGGACCCACCTGGCCGAGGTGTTCGGTTTCGTGGACCCGGAAAAAGGTCACCTGGAAGCCTTGAAAGACGCGGTCAAGGGCCGGATCAGCCGGGTTATTCACCTGGGATCCTGCGCCACGCCGCTGGGGCCCCAGGAATTGGACCCGGAAGCGAAGAAATGACGGCGCCCCGCCCCCAACCCGGCATTTTGAACATCGCCCCCTACAAGGGCGGTGAAAGCAAGATCGCGGGCGCCGAGAAGGCCATCAAGCTGTCGTCCAACGAAGGGGCTTTCGGCCCCAGCCCGGCCGCCCTGATCGCCCTGGAAGAAGCCGCCAAATCGGTTCATCGCTATCCCGATGGACATGCGCCCGACCTGCGTGCCGCCATCGCCGAGCGCTATGGCCTGGAGCCGGGCCGCTTGGTGTTCGGCGCCGGATCGGACGAGATCATCGGCCTGCTATGCCATGCATATGTGGGCCCGGGCGACGAAATTCTGCATACGGAACACGGCTTCCTGATGTATGCGATCTACTGCCGGGGCGCCGGCGGCACACCCGTCGCCGCGCCGGAAACGGACCTGACGGCCGACGTGGACAGCCTGCTGGCCGCCGTGACCGACAAAACCCGCATCGTGTTCATCGCCAATCCGAACAATCCCACGGGCACCTACCTGACGGCGGACGAGCTGACCCGCCTGCGCGACGGCCTGCGCGACGATATCCTGCTGGTGATCGACGCGGCCTATGCGGAATATGTCGGTGCCGACGACTATACCGACGGCATGGAATTGTGCCGGAATGCCGACAATGTGGTCATGACCCGTACCTTTTCCAAGATGTTCGCCCTGGGCGGCGCCCGCTTGGGCTGGGCCTATGTGCCGCAGGACGTGGCCGATGTATACAACCGCATCCGCGGACCGTTCAACGTGTCCATGTTGGCGCAGGCCGCGGGCCTGGCGTCCTTCAACGACACTGAATTCCTGGAAACCTGCCGCGCCCATAACGATGAATGGCTGAAGCGCACGAAGGATGCGCTGCGCCAATTGGGCCTGTTCGTGCCCAAGGGTGTGGGCAACTTCGTGCTGGTCCGCTTTCCGGATGAACCGGGCCGCACGGCCAAGGACGCGGATGCGCACCTTCGATCGCAAGGCATCATCGCCCGCCGGGTCGCGGCCTATGGCCTGCCGGATTGCCTGCGCATCACGATCGGCAAGGCGGACGAAATGGAAGCGGTCATCGCAGCATTGCGTCAGTTCATGGGGGCAGACACATGAGCGAGAAACTGTTCGAACGGATCGCCTTCATCGGCATCGGGCTGATCGGCTCGTCCCTGGCCCGCGTGGTTCGCCGCGATGGCCTGGCGGGCGAGATCTCCGTGGCGGCGCGCCGTCAGGAAACCCTGGATACGGTCAAGCGCCTGAATCTGGCGGACCAGATCACCGACGATCCGGCGGAAGCCGCGGCCGATGCCGATATCGTGGTGATCTGCACGCCGTTGGGTGCCTACGAAGCGGTTGCAAAGGCCATCGCCCCGGCGTTGAAACCGGGGGCCATCGTCACCGACGTGGGCTCGGTCAAGGCCTCGGCCATCGCGGCCATCAAGCCGCACCTGCCCGAAGGCGTTCATTTCGTGCCGGGCCATCCCCTGGCGGGCACCGAACATTCCGGGCCGGAATCGGGCTTTCCCGAATTGTTCGACGGTCGCTGGTGCGTGCTGACGCCCGAAGACGGCTGTGATGCCGACGCGGTCGCGTCTGTCCGGGCTTTCTGGCAGGCGGCGGGATCGAAGGTCGAGGTCATGGACCCCGGCCATCACGACCAGGTCTTGGCGATCACCTCGCATCTGCCGCACCTGATCGCCTATACCATCGTCGATACGGCGACACAGCTGTCGAGCGATCTGCAGAAAGAAGTGATCGAGTTCTCCGCCACGGGCTTCCGCGACTTCACCCGCATCGCGGCATCGGACCCGGTGATGTGGCGCGATATCTTCCTGAACAACCGGGAAGCGGTGCTGGAAATTCTCGGCCGTTTCACCGAAGACCTGACCGCCATGCAGCGCATGATCCGGCGCGGTGACGGCGACGGGCTGGAAGAAGTCTTCACCAAAACCCGCGCCGTGCGCCGCGGCGTCATCGACGCCAAGCAGGCCTGATTTTAGAACCTCGGCACGTCATTCCCGCGCAGGCGGGAACCCGAGGCTGCCCGCCCGCAATCGCAGGGGGGCACCGTCTTTGTCAGTGCTTATGGCCGCCGTGATGGCCATGGCCGCCATGTCCGCCGGCCTTCTTCATCACCTGCACGGTAACCGGAACGTCGCCCGCTTTCTGAAACACAAGTGTCATGGAAAAGGTCTCGCCTTCCTGCAAGGCCTGTTTCAGATCGAACAGCATGACGTGATAGCCGCCCGGTTTGAACACCACGGGTGATCCGGCGGAAAGCGCGACCTCGGAAACGGGACGCATTCGGGCGATCGTGCCCTCCATGACGTGTTCGTGCAGTTCCGCGCGGGCGGCGATGTCCGCTTTCACCCCGATCAATTTGTCTTCGCCGTCACCCGCCAGGCTGGCCTGAAAATAGGCGGCGGAAATGCGCATCTTGGCAATGGTCGGCCGTGCCCAGGCACCGGAAACGGCAATGCCCTGTTCCGCTGCCGCGGGCTTTTCCATGGCACCGTGACTTTTTATGTCATGGGCCTGGACGGCGGCGGGAAAGGACAGCAGGGCAAAAGCGGCGAGCGGCAGGATGCCGCGAACAAAGGTTCTGTTGGTCATGATAATTCGATCCTGGATAACTGAAACGTTGCGGCGGGCGTTCCCACCCGCCGATATGGGACATCAATCAGGCAGGGATCGAAATAGGCGGTGCCCGGGGGTGCGCGGGATTGTCAGAAATTTGCCCGCCGGCGACGGAACGCGGTTCCGGCGGAAAGGCGCCGAACACGACGGGGGCCAACAGGCAGGACCCAAGAGCAAGCGACGCGGCCGTGGCCGGGCCGCAGCAGCAGCGCGTGCAGTCCAGGAACCCGAACGCCGGCGGGGGTGTTTCGGGGGCTGCTGTGCCGTCACCATCGGCCCCTTCGATGACTTTGATTCCGCCCGGCGTGCAAATCACATGCAGGGCGGCCAGAAGGTCCCGTTCCGCCGATGCGCCATCGGACGCCACCGCCGGGGCCGGCTGCGCCAGACCGACGGCAAGGACGAGCGCCTTCAGCCACAGGGATGCGACCAGCACCCCGCTTGTCCAGCGGCGGCGGTTGTGCGATCCGGATTTTCCAAAGCAAGCCGTCACCGGCGGGGTTCCTTTTTGATGGGGCCCGAAACTAGGTCGCGCCGCGCGTCCAGTCAACGCCGCGCAGCGTTACATCGGCAGCCCCGCCCGTTCCTGCGCGCGCTGCCATTTATCCGCATCGTCCGCGCCGAACACGACCGCATCATCGAACGGCGCGATGGACCAATCGCCCCGGCGCATTTCGGCCTCCAACTGCCCCGCACCCCAGCCCGCATAGCCCAGTAGGATCAGATAGCGGTTGGGCCCTTCGCCCAGGCCGATGTCCTTGACCGCCTTCAGGCTTGCCGTGACGGCGACCTTGCCCCGGATCATGGCGGTGGTTTCCGTCTGGTATTCGTTGGAATGAAGGACGAACCCCGCCCCCGGTTCGACCGGCCCGCCCGCGTGAATGCGCACATCGCCCGAGATGTCTTCATCCGGGGCCGGCGGCTTGCCCAGGCCGATCAGGAAATCCAACACCGGTCCCTTGCCGATGGGCCGGTTGACCACCAGGCCGAACGCACCCTCGGCGTCATGGTCGGCAAGATAGATCACCGTGCCGGCGAACCGCGGGTCGGGCATGGTGCGCTCGGCCACCAGCAACTGGCCCGCATAATAGGGACCGTACTGCGGCTGGGGCGCCTCACGGCCGCCGTCATCGGCGTACAGCGGGCCCGCCGACAACAGAAGGATGACCGGGAACACACGGCGGAACAAGTTACGGATCATGCCCCTAGCATAACAGACGACGCGCCCGTTCTCGACCCGGTGCCGCAAATCAAGGGATCAGCGAAACCATTCCACGGGCTTGAGGCGGAACAACTTCACCGGCCCCAGGCTGACCGTTCTGTCCTGCAGGGTCAGCGGAACGTTCAGCACGCGCGGACCGTCCGCGGGACCTTTCGCGAACAGCCCCAGGACGATCTGCACCGCCCCGGCCGCACGGTCATCGACGATGCCTCGTTCGCGCAGCGCTTCGATCGTTTCGGCAAATCCCGTGACGCGGGCGGTGAAGGCCCCTTCGGGCTGGCCTGCGCCATCGATCGCCATGGTGCCGTCGCCTGTAAGGTTCAAAGGGCCGTGGGACACCCCCAACTGGCTGATCTGCAGAATCCCCCCGGCGTCCCGCCAGCGAAGCGCCGGCTGCGGCCAGGGGCCCGCCGTCAACGGGCCGTTCAGCGACATTTCCAGCGCCAGGCGGTCGATCTCGCGCCCCAGGGCGGTCGCATATTTCGGCGGCAGCACCACGCCCTTGGCATCCAGTGAAATGGGCAAGCGCGGCCCCGGGGCAAGGTCGGCGGCATCGGTACCGGCGGCGTTCTGACCATCGCCCGCCGTGGGCGGCGAGACCTGCAGCAGCAACCCCCGGGCGGTGATTGATCCATCAGGCAACGTCAATTCGCCGTCGGTCAGCCAGGCTTCGACCCGGGGCAAATTGCCCGCCCCCGCTTCGCCCCAGCCTTCCAGATGCCGTGCCCGAAGCTTTGCCGTGCGCGCCGCACCGTCCCGGCCGGTCCATTCAAACCGGTGATCGCCCGGTGCCTGCCAATTGATGCGCCGCCAGTCCCAGGGCGTGCCCGATAGCGTCAGACCGGGGCCGGACCAGCTGCCTCCCGGCCAGCGGGCGGCGGGTGTGGCGATCTGCACCGTGATACGGAAAGGAAAGCCCCCGGTCTGCAGGTCGCCGGTGGTGATCTCGACCCCCTGGGCACCTTGCCGGTCGATCCAGGCTTTGATCTGCTTGTCGACCGTGCCCGCGACCGTGAACCAGAAGGCGGCATAGCCGATGATTGCGACCAACGGCAGGGCGACGGCGATACGGCGCAGGCCCGCCGGCCGGACGGCCAGGCGCGTGGTCAGGCGGTTTTCGGGCAGGCGCGGGATACGGACCATCGCCGTTTATAGGCCGTTCTTCCGTCCGGACGGAAGGGTTTGCACCGGCACAGCGGAAACCCTAACAATGCCCGGATGTCACAAGCTGCGGAAGATTTCTGGGTTTTCGCCTACGGCTCCCTGATGTGGGATCCGGACTTTCCCCATGCCGCCGCCCGACCGGCCCGGCTGTGGGGATATCACCGGGCACTCTGTCTTTATTCCTTCGATTACCGGGGAACGCGGCAAAGACCCGGCCTTGTCCTGGGCCTCGACCGGGGCGGGTCGTGCCGGGGGATGGCCTTTCTGGTGCGGGCCGAGGACCGGGACGCCGTGATGGCCCATTTGCATAAACGCGAAGCCAGCGAAGGCGAATACCACTTGAAGTGGCTCAAACTTGATTTGGGAAGCAAGACCGTGACCGGTGCCGCCTTCGTCGCCAACCACGACAATGCCTATTACGCCGGAAAGAAACCGCTGCCCGAGGCCTGCCGCCTGATCACCCAAGGCCATGGCTCACGCGGCGCCTGCATCGATTATCTGAAGAACACCGTCCAGCACCTGCGCGACATGGGGATCCACGATGCGGGGTTGGAGCGGGTTTTGAGGCAGACAAAAAACTAGGCGTCATTCCCACAAAAGCGGGAATCCACGCGCATAGGATACTTCTGGACCCCCGCCTTCGCGGGGGTGACGGTTAGGCTTGGATCAGCCGCACTTGGAATAGCCGCAGGACGTGCAGGTATCGCAGCCTTCCTGGCGGACCAGAGAGGCCTGGGCACATTTCGGGCATTGCCGGAACGGCGCCCCGCCGGTCAGCATCTGGCCTTCGGTCTGGCCCACGGCCTGGGGCAGTTCCTGGGCGTCGCGGTCCTGTTTGTCCTTGTCCGGATTGGGCAGGAAGCCCGACTGGATCATGTGCTGTTCGATCACGCCGCCGATCGCCGCCAACAGGGACGGCACGTACTTGCCGCCCATCCATTGCCCGCCTCTGGGGTCGAACACGGCCTTCAGTTCCTCGACCACGAAGGACACATCACCGCCGCGCCGGAACACGGCCGAGATCATGCGGGTCAGGGCCACGGTCCAGGCGTAATGCTCGGTGTTTTTCGAATTGATGAAAATCTCGAACGGGCGGATGCGGCCACTGTCGTCCATCACGTCGTTGATGGTGATGTAAAGCGCATGGTCGCTTTCCGGCCATTTGACCTTGTAGGTCCGGCCCGGCAGTTCGCCCGGCCGGTCCAGAGGCTGGAACATGCGCACGACGGAGCCGGAATCGCCCTCGTCCTTGGGGCGGGCCGTGCGCGTCGCCGATTCCAGCGGCAGTTCGGGCTCGTCCGCCTGGGCGGTTTTCTGGCTGTCCTTGACCTCCAACACCGCCCCGGTGACATCGTTGGGCCGATAGGTGGTGCAGCCCTTGCAGCCCAGGTCGTAGGCCTGCATGTAGATGTCCTTGAAGTCGTCGAAATCGATGCTTTCCGGCACGTTGATGGTCTTGGAGATCGATGAATCGATGTATTTCTGCACGGCCGCCTGCATGACCAGATGGTCATTGGGGCTGAGCTGTTGCGCATCGACGAAGGCATCGGTCAGGGCCGCGTCCGCCCCCCGCAGGCGTCTGAACAGGCGGAAGGCGTAATCGGTGACCTCTTCCTCGCGGCGCTGACCGTCGGGCATCAGCACGTGGCGGGTGTATTTGAAGGAAAACACCGGCTCCAACCCCGAGGACACATTATCGGCGAACAGCGAAATCGTGCCCGTGGGTGCGACGGAGGTCAAAAGCGCATTGCGGATGCCGTGCTCATGGATGGCGTCCTTCACGTCCTGATCCAGCGACTGGACATGTTCGCCGGCAAGGTAGGCATCCCGGTCGTAGAGCGGGAAGGCGCCCTTTTCCTTGGCCAGATCGACGGAGGCCAGATAGGCCGAGCGCTGGATCGCGCGCAGCCATTGTTCGGTAAGCTGAACCGCTTTGGAGCCGCCATAACGCGCCCCGCACATGATCAGCGCGTCGGCCAGCCCCGTCACGCCCAGCCCGATGCGGCGCTTGGCCTGGGCTTCGTGGCGTTGGGCTTCCAGCGGGAAGTTCGACGCATCGACCACGTTGTCCATCATGCGGACGGCCATGCGGACCAGATCGTCCAGGGCCTCGGCATCGATCCCGGCCCCGTCTTCGAACGGCCGGTCGACCAGCCGCGCCAGATTGACCGAGCCCAGCAGACAGGCGCCGTAAGGCGGCAGGGGCTGTTCGCCGCAGGGGTTGGTGGCGTTGATGGTCTCGCAATAATGCAGGTTGTTGCGGTTGTTGATGCGGTCGATGAAGATCACGCCCGGCTCGGCATAGGCATAGGTGCCGCGCATGATTTTGTCCCACAGTTCGCGGGCCGGCAGGGTGCGGTGGACCGTGCCGCCGAAGGTCAGCTGCCAGGGGGCGTCTTCCTTGACCGCCTGCATGAACGCATCGGTGACGAGAACGGACAAGTTGAACATGCGCAGCCGCCCCGGCTCGCGCTTGGCTTCGATGAAATCTTCGATATCCGGATGGTCGCAGCGCATGGTCGCCATCATGGCCCCCCGGCGCGATCCCGCCGACATGATGGTGCGGCACATGCTGTCCCACACATCCATGAACGACAGCGGGCCGGAAGCATCGGCGCCGACCCGTTTGACCAGCGCCCCTTTGGGCCTGAGGGTCGAGAAGTCATAACCGATGCCGCCGCCCTGCTGCATGGTCAGGGCCGCTTCCTTCAGGTTGTCGAAGATGCCCGACATGTCGTCGGGGATTTCGCCCATGACGAAACAGTTGAACAGGGTGACCATACGCTCGGTCCCGGCACCGGAAATGATGCGGCCCGCGGGCAGGAACTTGAAATCGCTAAGCGCGTTCTTGAAGCGGGGCTTCCAGGCTTCTGCATCGGTTTCCTGAGCGGCCAGCGCGCCCGCCACCCGGTCCCAGGTATCGTCGATGGTTTTGTCCACGGCGCGGCCGTCCGGTGATTTCAGCCGGTATTTCATGTCCCAGATCTGCTGGGAAATGGCGGCGATCGGCGCGCTTGACGTGGTCGGCGGTTGAGACACGGGCCTGTAATCCTTCAAACCGGATGATGTTGGAAAGTATTAATAAATGTAGGTGCTTACCGGCCGAGGGTCAATCTTTTGTTCCCTTTATGTTTCCCACATGACGGCGCCGAAAGCCCCCAGTTTCACCCACAGGGAAAGGCCTCTGAAACGTACAGAGGCAGGGGGATTGGTGGGTTTTACCCGTTTTCCACAGATGGACGGGGTGGCGGCAGGTGGGCAAATCTGGCGCGCTTTTCGGCCATCAATCTGGCGCTTTCGCCTTCGACCCGTTCCTGCAGCAGGGCCAGGAACTCACGCCGGTCGCCGCCCGGCATAATCGGTTCCATGAACTTGATGGTGATCTCGCCGGGATACTTGACCGGCGCCATGCGGCCCCAGAACAGCCCGGAATCAAGCGCCACCGGCACCACCGGCACGCCGGCGTCGCGGTATACGGCGGCGATCCCCGGGTGATAGTCGACCCGCTGGTCGGGCGCCGTGCGGGTGCCTTCGGGGAAGATCACGACCTGGCTGCCGCGCGCAAGGGCGACCTGCACCCCCTGCACCAGATGTTTCAGGGCCTTGGCCCCGGCCTTGCGGTCGACCACCACACAGCCGGCCTTATAGAACCCCCAACCCCAGAACGGGATGCGGGTCAGCTCTTTTTTCACCACATAGACCGGATCCGGCAGCAAAACGTGGAACACCATGGTGTCCCAGGCGCTTTGGTGCTTGGCCGCGATCACGCAGGGCCCCGGCGGGACGTTTTCCAAACCTTCGGCCCGCCAGCTGAGCCCGACCACCCATTTCAGCAGAAAACGCACACCGATGCCCCAGACCTTGACGATGGTCTGCATGAACTTGCGCGGAAAGATCAGCGAAATGGGCACGAAGATCGAGCACAGGGTGCTCCAGGGAAAGAACAGAGCCCCGAACAGGACGGAGCGGATCACGATCATGGCATGCATATCAGGGATTTTTATTCAAAGCTTTGCGCGGCGGCGCGAACAGGGTCGATATCCAATGGCGCCCCCGGGCGAACAGCCACTTGTTGTATTCCGAAACGATCAGGCTGGCCGTTCCCGGCCAGGCCCACCAGTATTCCTGCTTCACATGCTCGGGAAAGACCGGGTTGGGAACGATCTGCACCGTCGGCATGAAGAAATGGAATTCCGCCATCGAGCGCGGCATGTGATAGGCCCCGGTCACCAGCCGCAACGAGACGAACCCGTTCTGTTCCATCCAGACCCGGGTTTCCGCCGCATTGCCCACCGTATTGACCGCGTTGCCGATACCGATGCGGGGCTTCAGGCCTTCCGGTTCGCGCCGGGAAATATGGATCAGGCGTTCGACATCGACGCCATAGTACACGCCCGAAACGAACAGCTTTTCAGCCAGGTCGCGGGCCAGCAGATCCAATCCTTCGTCGAGCCGACCCGTGCCGCCCGTCAGCACGACGATGGCGTCGGTGCGCGTCCCCGGGTCTTCGACCTTCTTGGGGATGGTTTCGGCGAACTGGAACAGGCCGATGGCCCAGATGCCCAGGATCACGAAGACCATCAGCAGCAGGCGGCCCACGCCGACCGTCGCCCCGCGCCTGGACCGCCTGGCCATCAGACCATCCGTTTCAGGTTGCGCATCACGGTCGAGCGCGCGGTGAACATGGCCAGCAAGGCGACGGCCACGGGCAGGGTCAGAAAGCCGATCGCCTTGAGCAGACCGAATTCGGGCTTGGGCACCATGGTCGCCCCGGTTTCCATGGCCAGATAGCCGATCCCGGCCAGTGTCGGCACGGCCAGGACAAGGCCGAGAAACCCGCCCTTGAGCCCCAGGCCCAAGGCACGCGATGCGAACTGGCGGGCAATATAGGCATCCTGTGCACCGATCAGGTGCAGAACCTCGATCGCTTCGCGGTGAATGGCCAGACCTGTGCGGGTGGTGAACACCACCGTGCCGATGGTCGCCAGCCCGATCAGCCCCAACACCGCCCAGGCCAGGGCTTGAATGACGGTGACCAGCCGCACCAGCTGGCTTAGCCAGACCCGATGATCATCGACGGAAACGCCGGGCACGCGGGCGGACAGTTCCTTGGCAAGCCCCTGGGCATCCAGGTTGGAATTCCGGTCGACCGTGACGTCGATCAGGATGGGAATGGGCAGTTCCTCGACCTGCCCCACGTTACCGATCCACGGCTTGAGAAGCTGGAAAAGCCTGTCCTTGGACAAGGTTTCATAGCGTTCCACCCCCGGTTTGGCGGCCAGCACGTTCACGATCCGGCCCAGGCGCTGTTCGTCCTCGCGCGCCGTCGCCCCCGGCGGGATCTGCACGGTTATGGTCGCGTTCAGCCCCGTATCCCAACGATCGACCGCGTCGTTAAGCGCCAGCATTCCCGCCAAGGCCAGGGCCGAAAGAAAGACCATGAAGGCGATCAACCAGGGCAGGAAACGGCCCAGGGTGTCTTCGTTCATCGGCAGGTCGGAGCGGCGGCGAAACATATCGATTGACCGCGCTAATGAATGCGGGAGAAGCCGGGGCCGGCCGGCGCGCGCCCGGCGCCGATGCCCGGCTCATCCAACCCCAGGTCGGAAATGATCTCGGCCTCGTCCATGTTCAGGCGCCCTTTTTCAAGACGCATGACCGGATGCGCCATCTGGCGCACGATGCCCAGGTTGTGGGTCGCGACGATCACCGTGGTGCCCAGTTTGTTCAATTCCTCGAACAGATGCATCAGGCGCAGACCCATTTTGTCGTCGACGTTGCCGGTCGGTTCATCCGCCAGCAGCAGTTTGGGCCGGGTGATGACGGCGCGCGCGATGGCGATGCGCTGCTGCTGGCCGCCGGACAAGGTCGGCGGGCGGGAATTCAGATGATCCTTCAGGCCGACCCAGGTCAGCAGTTCCTCGACATGGCGGCGCACGTCGCTTTCCTTGGTCCCGGCGACACGCATAGGCAGGGCCACGTTATCGAAGGCCGACAGATGATCAAGCAGGCGGAATTCCTGAAACACCACCCCGACCCGACGGCGCATGCGCGGCAATTCGCCGCGTGACGTATTGGCGACGTTGCGCCCGAACAGCGAAATCTGCCCGCGCGTGGGGCGCAGCGCCATGTACAGAAGTTTCAGCAGCGATGATTTTCCCGCACCGCTTTCCCCCAGAAGAAAGCGAAAGGACGCCGGTTCCAGCGCAAAGGTAATGTCCTGCAGCACCTCGGGCCCCAGGCCGTAGCGCAGTCCGACGTTTTCAAAGCGGACGATGCTTTCGGGATCGCTGTCTTTCACCTTTGGGGGCACCTTGACCGGGCTCTCGGGAGCATTAGGGAAATATTCACGGATGATCGCGTATTTCCTTTGAGGAACAATGCCATGGGGCTAAGCCGGCGTCCAGGGAGGGGGTTGAAGCCCTTGGGTTTGCTTGGCTTGCTTTCCTATTTGCTGACGCATATAAAGTCCATGGGTGGAATCGGGGTAAATATGCTGGTTACCTGTCCTAATTGTCGTACGCGCTACACGCTGCAACCTGCGCAGCTTGGGCAGGGACGCAACGTGAGTTGCTCCAACTGCAGTCATGTCTGGTTCGCCGATCCGCGCGATGCCCGGCCTGACCCGCCCCCGCCCGCGCGCCGCGCAGCGCCGATGGCCCAACCGCCGCAACAGATGTATGCACAACCGGCACCTGCCCAGGCCGCTTACGCGCCGCCGCAGGCGGCCCCTCCGCCACCACCGCCGCCCGCGCCGGAGCCCGCCCCCGTGCCGCCGCCGCCGGAACCGGCGGAAGAGCCCGATCCGATCCCCGAGCCGGAACCGGAACCCGTTGACGAGGGCGATACCTCCGACATGGGGGTTCTGCCCGACGACATCGACGCCATGTTCGAAGACGACGACGAAGAGATCGAACCCTTCGAGTCCCTGATCAACAACGACGACGAAGAAGACGATCTGGACTCAATCGAGTCCCCGGACCAGATGGAAGACCCGGATTACATCCCGGACGTGTTCTCGGCCGACGAGCAGGAACCGGACGATGATCTTCCGAAGAAAAGCATTCTGGGCAAGGTCATCGCGCTGTTCTTCGTTCTGCTGATCGGCGGCCTGGTTGCCGGCACGTTCTTCTTCAAGGACGAACTGGTTGCCAAGGTTCCGCAATTGAACGACGTGTTCAAGATGATCGGCTTCCACCAAGTCGGTGCGGGGCTGCAGATTCAGCGGGTCGAACATGCCCAGGAAACGGACCAGGGCCTGGAGGTTCTGGTCATCCGTGGGCAGATCGAAAACGTCGACGAGCAAACCCGGCCGGTGCCGATCCTGCGCGCGATCCTGTTCGATGCCGAAGGCGAAGAAGTCCAGCATGCGGACATGGCACCGTTCAAAAGCGAGTTGAAGAAGGGCGAGAAGATGTCCTTCAAGATCAGGGTCAAGGAACCGTCGCCGCTGCGCCGCCGCATCACGATCACCTTCGTCGACCCGAAAGACGCCGCCAAGAAATAGATGCCATCCGGCCCATCCGACGACGGATAGCCGGCAACGCGCCCGACGATCAATTGTCGCGGCCTGTTTGCGCTGCCTTCTTTCCGGGTTGAACTGATCAGAACTGCTTGAGCAGCCGGTCGATGTAATCGCGTTCAAGCGGCGGGCGTTGGCGTTCGCCGGAACGCTTGCGCAATTCTTCGAGAATTTCCCGTGCCCGGCGCATTTCCATGCGCGACGGCACATCCACGTCCCCGTCGACCGATCCGCCGAACGCACCGCCGGCACCCCGCCCGAACGGATCTTCGCCATTGCCGGTCCGGCGACGGCCTTGCTGCCCGGGGCGCAGGCCCAGTTGCGGGCCGAATTGCTTGGCCATCTGCTGTTGGGCCTGGTTTTGTGATTTCTGCAAATGTTCAAGGGCTTCCGTCTGGCGGGGAACGGCCTCGCCCGGCTGGCCCTGGCCCAACGCCTTCGAGGCCCCGCGCATGGCCCGTTCGGCCTTGCCCATTTCGCCCGGGATGTTGCCCAGCATTTGATCCATTTGCAGCATCAGTTCGCCCAACGCGCGGCGCAGGGCTTCCTGTTGGGCACGGCCCTGGGCATTGGGATCGCCGCCCATGCCGGGCCGCGGACGGCTTCCGGGCCGGGATTGCCGCTGGGCTTCGCCTTGCTGGGCACCCTGTTCCTGGCCCTGCTGGGTTCCCTGACCGGGACGCTGGTCGCCTTCCTGGCCTTCACGCTGCAGCGGCATCGCGCCTTCGGGCCCCCGGGGGCGGGGGCGCGCAAAGCGGTCCTGTTGGGCGCGTTGGAAGGTTTCATCCATCAGCTTCTGCTGGCGTTCCGTCAATTCCCGCAACCCGTCCATCAAACGCTTGGCTTCCGACATCTGCTGATGCTGTTGCGGCGCCATGGCCATGCCCCGGCGGATCTGATCCAGCGCCTTTTGTAACTGCGACAACATCTTGCGCGCGGCATCCATGGCCCCGCTGCGAGCAAGTTCGCGCGCCTTGTCGAGCATGTCCTGCAGGTCTCGGCTTTCCAAGGCCCCCATGTTGGGGTCGAACGCGGGCAGGTCTTTCAGATCCTGGCGCGCCAACTGTTCGGTCAGCGCCTTGAGATATTCATCCAATGCCTTGCGCAATTGATCCATCAGGCGCTGGACTTCTTCCGAATCAGCCCCCTGCTTCATGGCCTCCATAACCTTGCCCTGAAGGTCCAGAAGCTCGCGTTCGGCAACGGCGAAATCGCCGTCTTCAATGCGCAGGGCCGTATCCCACAGCAGTTTCTGAACACTGGCGATTTCCGCATCCTTGCCGCCGCTGTGCAACAGACGCGCGCCGGCCACGTTGATGGCCAGGAACACCACCGTGTCGTTGAAGAAATGGTCCGGCTTGTACAGCAGCTCGTTCAGAACCTCGACGACTTCTCCGATCACGTCGGGCGTGGCGTCGGACAGTCTGCGCCGCTGTTCGACCAAGGCCCGCGCCACCGGATGATTGAAGGTCCGCTGCGGCAACAGGAATTTCAGATCATCGCTGACCCCGATCTGCCCCCGGCCGTCCGTTGCCTCCAGTCGGCCGACCACCTCGATCCCCGCCCAGGGATGGGCGCTCAGATCATGCACGCCGACGCCCTGGGTCAGGACGGTTCCGGGTTCAGCCAGCGGCAGGGTCAGGCGAACGATGTCCTCGCCGCCGGGAACGGGCCGGCCCTTGGGATGGCGGATCGTCAGCTGGATCGACGCCAAGCCGTAATCATCCTTGGCCTCGAAATCCGTCTTGAACGACGCCCGCCCGGTGCGCGACGGTTTCGAGATGAATTCCGCCGTCGGCGGTGCATCGGCGACCACCACCAGCGGCCAGGATGCCAGCCCGCGCCCGCCCACCGTGACGGCGATATCCTGTTGACCGGGTGTTTCAAGCAGCGTTTCCAGGCGATAACTTCCGGCCTCGCTGCCGATGGGGGCGAAGGCTGTTTCCGTTTCGCCCAGGGCCATATCCGGCGCCTGACCAACGCCGCCGACCTGGGCCAGTAGCGAACTGCCCTGGGGCACGGTGATCACCGCAGGTGTCGCCATCGCGCCCGTGGGCGACGTCGCTACTGGCTTGCCTGCCGGGTTGCTTCGGCCTGCTTCGATGTTGGCTTCGGGTGCTTGTGCCGCACCGCCCAGTTCCAGGAACACGGGCGCTTGCCGGGTATAGGCCGGCGGCGTGATCCAAACCGATACGCGCAATTCCTGTCCCAGGGCCGCCGCCCCCAAAGGCGTGACCGCCCGCATCAAACGCCCGCCCGCATCGCCCCAACCGGCAACGATGCCCAGCATCAACAACACCAGCAGGGGCGCGCGAAAGGCCTTGGGGTCATGCCGTGCCACGCCGGGTGCGGGTGCGCCCAGGCGCATACCGGCGACGCGTTCGGCCATACGCTGGCGGTGGCGCTGCCACAGTCGGCGGGCCAGTCGGTCATCGACCCCCATCAGCAACTGATCATCAAGAGCGGCAAGCGGGCGGTGATCGAAGCCGCTGTCGTCTTCCAGGCGGTGACGGGCGGCGGCGCGGCTGACCCGGGGACGGTTTTCCCAGGCCCGGCGCAGCATCAGGGCAAAGCCAGCCGCAAAAGCGATAAGCACCAGACCGTGCAGCCAGTGGGGCAGCATCGGCAGGACATCCAGCAAGGCAGCGGCAAGAAACAAGCCTGCCACGGCCATAACGGGCCAGGCCAGCGGCCAAAGACGTTCAAAGAAAACAGTGACCCGCGCCAGCCCCAGCAGCAGGCGGTAGCGTAGGCCCAATCCGGTGTCCGTCCGGTCTGTTGCCGGAGACGGCGCATCCAGCATGCGGCGGGCTCCTTTCAACCCCGGGCGCGTTTCCTTAATTGTCTTAAGGAGGGGCCGCCCTTCGCACCCCGCAACGTTTTCCGCCGTGCGCCGAACGAAAGAAGCCGGAAACGCCGTTAGGCGCTCAGCCTTTCAGCCAGGTCGGCATCGCGTCGAAAGCCATGAACTCCTCGGCTTCGACGCGGCGGCGGACGACGGCATGGTCGCCGCCCGACACCAGAACCTCGGGAACCAGGGGACGGCCGTTATAGGTCGATGCCATAACGGCCCCATAGGCCCCCGCGGACCTGATCGCCAATAAATCGCCCGGCTTTACGGCGGGAAGATGGCGTTGCACGGCAAATGTATCACCGGTTTCGCAGACAGGTCCAACGACATCGACAACCTGCCGTTCACAATCCGCCGCCGGTTCGTTGACCGGAACGATGCCGTGATAGGCATCGTACAGGGCCGGGCGGATCAAATCATTCATGGCCGCGTCGACGATCACGAAGCGCCGCGTCGACCCGTCCTTGGCATAGAGCACCCGCGTCACCAGCACGCCCGCGTTGCCCGCGATCAGGCGTCCCGGTTCGACCGAAACATGACAGCCGAGCGGTCCGATGATGTCCTTGACCATGGCCCCATATTCGGCCGGCGACGGTGCCTGTTCATCGTTGTAGGGAATGCCGAGCCCCCCGCCCAGATCCAGGCGCCGGATATCGTGGCCTTGCCCGCGCAGGTCTGTGGCCACATCGGCCAGCCGCCGGTAGGCCGCCCGGTAAGGGGCCAGATCCGTCAGTTGCGAGCCGATATGCACGGCGATTCCCAACGCGTCGATGCCCGGAAGCTCGCGCGCCTTGGCATAGATATCGGGGGCCCGGTCCCAGTCGATGCCGAATTTGTTTTCCGCCCGACCTGTGGTGATCTTGGCATGGGTCTTGGCGTCCACATCCGGGTTGATGCGGATCGCCACCGGCGCCGTCACGCCCTTGGCCGCCGCCACCTGGGACAGGGCTTCAAGTTCGGGTTCCGATTCAACGTTCAGCTGATAAATCCCGGCATCCAGCGCCTGGGCCATTTCCGCCTGGGTCTTGCCGACCCCGGAGAACACGATCTTGGACGGGGACACTCCGGCGGACAAAGCGCGCTGCAGCTCGCCGCCGGAAACCACGTCCGCGCCGGCACCCATTTGGGCCAGGGTCTTGATCACCGCCAGGTTGCCGTTGGCTTTGACCGCATAGCAGATCGTATGGTCAAGCCCGACCAGGGCATCGTCGAACACCTTGAAATGACGTTCCAGCGTCGCCCGGGAATAACAATAGAACGGCGTTCCCACCTGATCCGCCAGGTCGGCAAGGCTTACGTCTTCGGCTGCCAGCAGCCCGTTTTTATAGGTGAAATGATCCAAGGGTCGGTTTCCGGTCTTTGTTCAATGGTGGCCCCGGTGCGGCAGGGCCGGCCGGGTCATCTGCTGCGGTCCTGGATGGGGTCCAGTTTCAGGAACTGGCTTTTATCCGCCGGCTCCTGTTTTTCTTCGCCCGGAACGGCCCTGTTCGGATTCCGCTTTTCCGGTGGAAAATATGGATAATCTTGCGGGAATTCCGAACCGGTAGGATGCTTCGGCTGGTTCTTCCGCCCACAGGCACCCAGCCCCGCCGTGGCAAGCACAGCGAAAACCGTCGAAACAAACTGCCTGCGTGTCATGACCACCTGATCGTCCTGTCCGTCTTCCCGTCGTTCAACCGTCGTTACTGACTCAATCCAGAAATCTTGTCCGTGCCGCGCCCGCCTGGGCCCGCACGTTGTCCGGCGCGGTGCCGCCGAAACTGGTCCGGCTGGTCACCGAATTGTCGACGCCCAACACCGAATATACGTCTTCGGTGATGGCCGGGTCCACTTCGCGCATTTCCTCGACCGTCAGACCTTCCAATTCGCATCCCTTGGCCTCGGCCTTGGCGACGAGCGAGCCGGTCACGTGATGGGCCTGGCGGAACGGCATGCCCAGCACCCGCACAAGCCAGTCGGCAAGGTCCGTCGCGGTGGAAAACCCGCGCGAGGCATCCGCCGCCATGCGGTCTGTGTCGAACTTCACATCACGCACCATGCCCGCCGTGGCGGCCACGGCCAGGGCGACGTTGTCGGCCGCATCGAACACGGCTTCCTTGTCTTCCTGCATGTCCTTGCCATAGGTCAGCGGCAGGCCCTTCATGACGATGACCAAGCCTTGGAACGCCCCGGCGATGCGCCCGACCTTGGCCCGCACCAGTTCCGCCGCATCGGGGTTGCGTTTCTGCGGCATGATCGACGAGCCCGTGGAAAACGCGTCCGTAAAGGTCGCGAACCCGAATTGCTGCGAGCACCAGATCACCATTTCCTCGGCAAAGCGCGACAGATGCACGGCCAAGATGGTCGCCGTGGACAGGAATTCGAGCGCGAAATCCCGGTCCGAAACCGTATCCAGCGAATTGGCGGTCGGCCGGTCGAAGCCCAGGGCTTCCGCCGTCATGTGCCGATCGATGGGAAAGGACGTGCCGGCCAAGGCGGCCACACCCAACGGGCATTCGTTCAAACGCCTACGGCCATCGGCCAGCCGGCTGCGGTCGCGGCCCAGCATTTCCACATAGGCCAGCAGATAATGGCCGAGCGTCACCGGCTGCGCTCCCTGCAGATGGGTAAAGCCGGGCATGACGGTCGCGGCCTCGGCCTCGGCGCGCTCGATCAGCGCGGCCTGCAGGTCCTTGACGCCCGCGTCCAGGGCGTCGATGGCGCCCCGCACCCACAATTTGAAGTCCGTCGCCACCTGGTCATTGCGCGACCGCGCCGTGTGCAGGCGGCCTGCGGGCTCGCCGATCAGGTCGGCCAGACGGCTTTCCACATTCATATGAATGTCTTCGAGCGACCGCTTGAAGGTGAACCTGCCGCCCGCGATCTCGTCCCGCACGGTTTCCAGGCCGCCGACGATGGCGTCGGCGTCGTCGTCGGCGACGATTCCTTGTTTCGCCAGCATGCGGACATGGGCGATCGACCCGGCGATGTCTTCGCCGGCAAGCCGCTTATCGAATTCGATGGAGGCGTTGATTTCCTCCATAATGGCATCAGGCCCGGCATCGAAGCGCCCGCCCCAGATGCTCGAAGCACCGGAAACGTCCCCTTCGGTCGATCCGGACTTGCCCGGTGTGCGCGCCATGGCTATCTCCTTAAGTCCAAGGCGTGTGTTTAGACGATCAAGCGTAAACGGACAGTGAACCGCATGGCGACCCGGAAGACCCCTAAAACCCCGAGATCCACCGCAATCCTGTCGGCCCTGGCCGCCGCCGTCTTGATGAGTGGGGGGATTTTCACCATTCCCGCCGGCAATGCAAGGGCAGCGGAGGCAACTTGTCCCGCCGACGCCCCGGCCCTGCCGAAATTCAAGCCCGCCGATCCGGCCGCCGCCGCCGTGGCAACCCCTTTCCGGACCAGCGACGGAACGCCGGTCACGGTCGCCGATGTGGCCGGAAAGCGGGGTGCCGTCGTTAATTTCTGGGCGACCTGGTGCGCGCCCTGCATCAAGGAAATGCCCGAATTGGACGCCCTGAAGGCGACCTTGGCCGATGACGGAATTTCCGTGATTACGGTCAGCCAGGACCGGGGCGGGATGGATGTGGTCAAGCCGTTCTTCGACAAACACGGATACAAGAACCTGGCGATCCACCTGGACCCCAAGGCCGCGTTCGCCCGCGCCAATAAGGTGCGCGGTCTGCCGACGACAATCCTTTACGACGCCACGGGCCGGGAGAAAGGCCGCTTGGAAGGGATCGCCGAATGGAACGCGCCGGGCATCGTCGATTTCATCCGCGCCTGCCTGCCGCCCAAGTCGGGCGGCTAAGGCAGTGGATATCGATCACGGCTGGCGCGGCGGGGGGAAATTCCGCATCGCCCGTGTCGATGGCCGCTTTCTGATCCGCTTTTCCGGCCTGACCAGCCGGGGCGGGCGCCTGAAAGCGGATATGGGGGACTTCTTCCGCAAGGAATACCGGGGATGGCGGCCCGATTTCCGGCCTTATGACGTCGCCATCTGGATCGAAATCACCGACGAAGCCCCCAAACGCCTGGACGTGGACAATGTGGCGAAGGCCGTGCTGGATGCCCTGACCGGTGCGGTGTGGAAAGACGACAGCCAAGTCGTGCAGTTGATGGTGAAGAAGACCTTGTCGGAAACGCCGGGTATTACCGTCGCTCTTCGCCCGGCAAGCGAGGATACCCGGGGACCGGACCTGGCCGGTTTATTGGCGGCGGCTGACGCGTTAGAATAGAAACATGATGTACCTGAAACACTTATGCTTATGTGCCTTGGTTTTAAGTCTTTCGGCCTGCAGCGTCGCGAAATGGGAACAGCCCGGCGGATCGAAGGAACAGCTTGCCTTTGACCGCCAGGAATGCCGCTCGTTGGCGCATCGCGAGGTCGACCGCGTTCTTAAGCGGCAACCCCTGCCGCAGGCCGAGACGGGCCCGTTGATCGGCAGTGAATACGATGCCGCCATGGCGCGCTTTGACGCATCGAAGCAAAGCGATCGATTTTTCACGACCTGCATGGAAAACCGCGGCTACCATCGGTCCAGCAGACCGCTGTTTTAGCGGTCCGCCGGATTCGGCTTTGAATATAAGGCACCTGTGCTTATCTCATCCGTGAGCGCTTGAGATTTCTCATATAAATTCATCTTTTCAGGAGGAGAAGCACATGGGACTGACAATCGGTGATACCGCACCGGATTTCACCGCCGAGACCACGGAAGGCAGCATCAACTTCCATGACTGGATCGGAGACAGCTGGTGCATTCTGTTTTCCCACCCCAAAGACTTCACGCCCGTCTGCACCACGGAACTGGGCTATATGGCGAAGCTTCAGCCGGAATTCGCCGCCCGAAACGTGAAGGTCATCGGGCTGAGCGTCGATTCCGTGGACGATCACGCCGCCTGGTCGAAGGACATTGCGGAAACCCAAGGTACCGCCCCGAATTATCCCATGATCGGCGATTCCGATCTGGCGGTTGCCAAGCTTTACGGCATGCTGCCGGCCGATGCCTCGGGCGGGGCCAAGGAACGCAACGCCATGACCAACATGACCGTGCGGACGGTGTTCGTGATCGGCCCCGACAAACAAATCAAGCTGTGCCTGACCTACCCCATGGCGACGGGACGGAATTTCGATGAAATTCTACGCGTCATCGATTCTCTGCAGCTGACGGCCAAGCATCAGGTCGCGACGCCCGTGAACTGGCAGCAGGGCGAAGACGTCATCATCGTCCCCGCCGTGTCCGACGAAGCCGCGAAGGAAAAATTCCCGGGCGGCTGGAAAACGGTAAAGCCCTATCTGCGGATCGTGCCGCAACCCAAGTAGGCGCCCCCAGCAGGCGATCAACGCATCACGCAAACAAAAACGGCGGCCCCCGCATCGGGAGCCGCCGTTTTCTTGTCTTAGGTCTCGGGCGCTTAAGCGGCCAGACGGTCGTCGCGGCGCGGCGTCGCATAGGGCGCGGCCGGCACGAGATAGTAAAGTTCGGCCGCCGTACGGGTCGAACCCGGCACCCGGCCGTTGCCCGCGAAGGCGCCGGCGACCAGGGACTGGATATCGTCGCGGCGGATGCCGATATCGCGCAGCATGCGGTCGTCCAGGGCCATCAGCTGACGGCGCATGGCGCTGCGGCGGAAACCGACGATCACCGAACGCAGCAGGGATTCAACGCCCCGAACCAGCGGCAGGAAATAAATGTCTTCCTGCATCAGTCCCGGCTGCTGGAACAGGTCCTGTTGGACCGGCTTGCTCTGCATGGGGTTGATCGCTGCAAACGCACGCTTGACCGCGCGGGAAAAAGTTTGCGCCCGCAAGATACGGGCATTTTCAATAAGGTCCTGGATGGACACTTGAGATTGGCTCATGGTCGCCATTGTCGTAACTCCTGATAGATGCCGTGGGCTGACCCTGAATGGATATCGCCGGCGACTGCGTTAGGCGGAACTTATGCCTGCCCGCGATATGCGAAAACATCAATTGTTGCACTGCAGCATTGCAATAAACGCATGCCTAATTGTGAGGAAAATCACAGACCGTTTCCTGAATTTGCATGTCTTCGCTTGCCCTTGGACTGCGACCTTCATAGCCTGAGCCCATGGACGCGAAATCACCCGCCGCCGCCCGCATGACCCGGCGCTCGAAACTCTCCGCCACCGGCACGCTGGCACCGGCCCATGACCGCCTGAACCGCCTGCGCACGGAACTGACGCGGCGCGGTCTGGACGGCTTCATCGTGCCGCGCAGTGACGAACATCAGGGCGAATACGTCGCCCCCCGTTCCGAACGTCTGTCCTGGCTGACGGGATTTACCGGCTCGGCCGGTTTGGCGGTCGTGCTGACTCGCCGGGCCGCTCTGTTCACCGACGGCCGCTATACCCTGCAGGCCGCCGCCCAGGTCGACGGCAACCTTTACGACCTGCGTCACATTTCCCAGGAACCGGCCACGGACTGGATCGCCGAAACCCTGCCCAAGGGAGCGAAGCTCGCCTACGACCCCTGGCTTCTGACCCCCGCCCAGGTGCCGCGTTACCGCGAAGCCTGCGAGCAGGCAGGCAGCACGTTGGTACCGGTCGACGGCAATCCAATCGACGCCGTCTGGTCCGACCAACCCCCCGCCCCCGGCGCCGCCGTGCGGGCCCATCCCCTGAAATACGCCGGCTTGGGATCGGCCGACAAGCGCCGGTCCATCGCCGCGTCCTTGAAGGCCCAAGGCCAGCATGCACAAATTCTGTCGGCACCCGATTCCATCGCCTGGCTGCTGAACATTCGCGGATCGGACGTGCCGCGCACGCCGCTGGTCCTCAGCTTTGCCGTGATCCACAAGGACGCGACCGTCGATTGGTTCATCGACCAAACCAGGATTCCACCGGCGGTGACCCGGCATCTCGGCAGGGAAGTCCGCATCAAACCGGTGGATGCGCTGGGCGAGGTTTTGGACCGCCTGGGCGGGAAACAAGCCCGTGTGCGCATCGACCCCATGGCCGACCCCATGTGGGTCGCGGCCCGCCTGGCCGATGCAGGGGCACGCGTCGACCGGGGGCAGGACCTTTGCATTCTGCCCAAGGCCCGCAAGAACAAGACGGAAATCGACGGCATGCGCGCGGCTCATCTGCGTGATGGTGTGGCGGTCGCCCGTTTTCTCTGCTGGCTTGCGGACGAAGCCGCCCTGGGCAAGTTGACCGAACTGGACGTTTCCGACCGGCTGTACGACCTGCGCCGGGAAAACGACCTGATCCGCGATCTCAGCTTCGACACCATTTCCGGCAGCGGGCCCAACGGTGCCATCGTCCATTACAAGGCGACTGGGAAAAGCAACCGGCGGCTTCGCGCGGGCGACATGTATCTGGTCGATTCCGGCGCGCAATATCTGGACGGCACCACGGATATCACCCGCACGGTGTACATCGGCCATTCGGGACACAAGCCCCCGACCAAGGAAATGCGCGACCGTTTCACCCGCGTGCTCAAGGGCCATATCGCCCTGGCCCGCGCGCGCTTTCCCAAGGGCACGACGGGATCGCAACTCGACCCGCTGGCCCGGCAATTCCTATGGGCCCAGGGCCTGGATTTCGACCACGGCACGGGCCACGGCGTGGGCAGCTATCTTTCCGTCCACGAAGGACCGCAGCGGATTTCAAAGGCGGCCAGCACGGTTGCGCTGGAGCCCGGCATGGTGATCTCGAACGAGCCCGGATATTACAAAACAGGCGCCTTCGGCATCCGCATCGAGAACCTGGTGCTGGTCACGGAAGCAAAAGCCCCCAGGGGCGCCGAGCGCGATCTGCTGGAATTCGAAACCCTGACCCTTGCCCCCATCGACCAGACCCTGGTCGAAACAAGCTTGCTGGATCAGGAAGAACGCGCCTGGCTGGATGCCTATCACGCACGGGTCCGCAAGGCGTTGTCGCCGCTGGTCGATCCGGCCACCCGCGCCTGGCTGAAAAAGGCGACGGCGCCCCTTCCGAAATAAGCCCTCCGGCCCGCGGTCACCCCGCCTGGGCGGTGGGCGTGTCGTCCGAAACGGTCAGATGGCGCATCAATTTCTGTGCCACGGCCGGCAGGCCCGCGGCCTCGCGCACGCCCAGCAAAAGCCGCCGATGGGCCCAGGGGTCGGTCAGATTACAGACCGCCAGGCGCGCATTCATGAACGGCATGACCGCCCCTTTGGGCAGGAAGGTAATGCCCAGGCCTTCTTCGACCATGGCCCGCAGGCCGTCGAAGCTGGAAACCTGTAGTCGGCAATCCAGTATGCCCCCGGCTTCCCGCGCAGCCTCTTGCATGCGGGCGTGCAGGGAACTGCCCGTCTGCAGACCGACAACGGGATAGCCGAGGACATCCTTGAACGCCAGGTCACGACCGTGATCCAGCGGATGACCGGCCGGCATCAGAACCATCAGATGGTCCGTGCGGTAGGGATAGGTTTCCAGCCCGCCGGGATCGGCCGCTTCGGAAAACAGGCCCAGGTCGGCGTGGCCGTCGGCGACGTCCTGAACGACATCGGCGCTGACGCGTTCGGTCAGATCGATGCGGATTTCCGGATTGTTGTTCAGAAAGGCGGCAAGCTCGCCCGGCAGGAACTGCGTCACGCAGGACGTATTGGCCGCGACCCGCACATGACCGCGCACCCCGGCACCGAATTCGCTAAGCTCCGCTTCCATCCGGTCGGACAGACGCAACAGATTCAGGGCATGGCGGCACAGGGCTTCGCCCGCCGGTGTCGGCTTGACCCCGCCCCGCGAGCGATACAGCACCGGTGCCCCCAACTGCTGTTCCATGTCGGAAAAGCGTCGGCTGACGGCGGAGGTCGCGACATTATGGCGCGCCGCCGCCCCCATGATGCTGCCTTCCTGAACGGCGGTCACGAACAGACGCAGGGTCGTCAGATTGAAGCGCATGGCTTTGTTCCCCCCTGCCCATTCCGGCCTTACGCCGCCGGCCGGCCGGCCAGGGCACGGCCGCGCGGAACGGTTCGGATATGGCCGCCAGTGGCGGCTTCGGGCAGGGCCGCGATGTCTTCGGCCACGGCCAGCAGACGTTCCAGGTCGATGCCTGTTTCGATCCCCATGTTGCCGAAGGTAAAAACCAGATCTTCGCTGGCCGTGTTGCCGGTCGCACCGGGCGCGAAGGGGCAACCGCCCAATCCCGCCGCCGCCGCGTCGAACACCCGCACCCCCGCCTGATAGGCATACAGCGCGTTGCTGACGCCCAGGCCGAACGTATCGTGGCCATGAAAGGCCCAGCCGCAATTGGCCCCGTCGTAGGCCGCCATGACCTGTGTGAACAAATCCGCGACCTGATCGGGGAAGGCCCGGCCCGTGGTATCGCACAAGCCGATTTCCATGGGAAAGCGGCTGGCCGTGACACGGTCCAGACAGGCCATCACGGCATCCGCCGGAACCCGGCCTTCGAACGGGCAATCGAACGCCGTCGCCACGTTAAGGCGAAGCTGAAAGCCGTCCACTTCACGCACCAGTTCCAGGACTTCATCGAATTCCGCCAGACTGTCGGCGACGGGCCGACGCACGTTTCCCTGGTTGTGGCTTTCCGTGACGGAAAACACATAGACCAGATCGGTGATCCCGGCTTCCAGGGCCCGACGCACGCCGGTCACATTGGGAACCAGGGCGCAGATGCGCGCGCCCTCGGGCCGGGTCACGGCGGCATGCAGGTCCGCCGTATCGGCCATTTGGGGCACGGCCTTGGGGCTGACGAAGGCGCCCGCTTCGATCCGCCGGAATCCGGCGGCAAACAGATCATCGACCACCTTGGTCTTGGTTTCCGTGGGGATCCAGGGGCCGACGGCCTGAAATCCGTCGCGGGGCGCGACGTCGACGATATCGACCCGGTCCCTATTGGCGCTGTTCGTCATCAGATCACTCCCTTTTCCTGCAGGCCGGCCAGGGCGTCCGCATCCAGGCCCAGAATATTGCCGTAAACCGCCCGGTTATGGCCGCCGACGACGGGACCGGCCCAGGCAATGCCGCCGGCGTTGTCGTCGCCCATATGGGGGACCACGCCGGGATGCAGGGTCGGGCCCAACTGCGGGTCGTCGACCGTGCGGATCATGTTCCGCGCCAGGTATTGGGCATCTTCGGCGCAATCGGCGATGGTGAACACGCGGGTCGCCGGAATGTCCGCACCGGCCAACTGTTTTTCCAATTCGGCGACGTCCAGGGTCCGGGTCCAGGCGCCGATTTCCGCATCCAGTTCCGCCATATGCTTGACCCGGGACTGGTTGTCGGCGAAACGGGGATCGTTCGGAAGGTCGGGCTTGCCCATCAGGGCCGACAGACGCCCCAGCAACGGGTCCGAATTGGCGCCGATGATGATCCATTCCCCACCCTTGGACGGATAGGCATTGGATGGAGCCGTGGTCGGCAGGGTCGAACCGGAAGGCTGGCGCACGGCGCCAAGGGCACCATATTCGGGCAGGCATCCTTCAAGCAGGGAAAACACCGATTCCGTCAAGGCAGCATCGACCACCCGGCCGCGCCCGATCCCATCGCCCAGGCGCCCGCGTTCCCACAAGGCCGACAGCATGCCGATGGCGGCATAAAGCCCCGCTACCATGTCGCCCAGGCTGACCCCGGTGCGGACCGGCGGCAGATCGGTCATCCCCGGAGGAAAGGCCGTCAAATGACGCAAGCCCCCGATGGCTTCGCCGATCACGCCGAACGCTGCCTGGGTGCTGCGCGGGCCGGTTTGACCATAGCCGGAAATACGGGTGAACACGCAGCCGGGGCTGATCTCTTCGATCACATCGGGCCCCAGGCCGAACTTTTCCAACTGACCCGGCTTGAAATTTTCGACCACCGCATCGGCTTGGGCGATCAGGCCTTTGACCAGATCGATCCCTTCCGGTGATTTCAGATTGGCGGTCACGCACAGCTTGTTGCGCCCATGCACGGACCACCACAGGGATTGACCGTTCTTTTGCGTGCCCCAGGACCGCACGGGGTCGCCCTTGACCGGCGGTTCAACCTTGATGACCCGGGCGCCCAGATCGGCCAGCACCCGCGTGCAGAACGGGGCGGCGACGAAATGTCCCAGTTCGACCACGCATAATCCGGCAAGCGGGCCGCCCGGACCATCGGGCAGAATTGAAGGATCGGTGGCGTCAGATTGGGCGGTGGCCATGGAAAGGGATGCTCCGTCGGTTGGATCGGTTTGATTTGCGATGTCTTTAAGCGCTTTTTTAATTTGATAAAATTAGAATTTAAAGACGTTTATAATCGCATTATGTGACAATAGGCCGAACGCCGTGATCACGCGGTGTAGAGATACACCGCCGAGCGGTGCAGATCGTCGACCCGCGTTTCACGAACCGGGGACCAGCCCGGCAGGGCGAAGGTGTTGGACAGGACATGCGCCCCCGGGCGCAAGCTTTCAGCCAGGATGGGGGCCAATTTGGCCATCGCCGGCGGGCAGAGAAAACAGACGGCGAGGTCCGCTTCTTCCAAATTCGCGCGGCGCACGTCGCCGAACCGTACGTCCAGGTTGTTCGGACCGAACAGAAAAGCGCGCAGACGGCAGACCGCCCAAGGCAGGGGCGAAACCTCGACCGCGATGACGCGGGCCCCCGGAAACCGTCGTGCCAACGCTTGCGCCAAGCCGCCCCAGCCCGCGCCGAGTTCATAAATAACCGACGGTTCCAGGTCCTCGATCATGGCGAACATCCGGCTGCGCACGGCGGGCGATGTCGGCATGGGCGGCACCCCTGTCCAAAGCGTGCCGCCAAGGATCAAGGCAATGGCCGCAAGGACCGGGAAAAGCACGAAAAATTCCATCGACAGAACCACTTTTCGCGGTCAAATTACCGCCCCATATTAAGTGTCACCCTGGAACGTAAAAAACAAACCGGGGCGAGGGAAGAAAACATGTTTTTCAAAAGCGCGGCAAAAAAGATGAGCCAGCTGGGCAAGCCGGTCGATCCCAACTGGGTGCGCAACGACAAAGGCAAGTTCTATCGCTTCATCAATCTTGTGCCTGCGGAAAAGAACCTGGAAGGACAATCGGGGGTCTTCGTGATCTGGCACGGCGGCGTACGCCCGGCTTGGGTATTCGTCGGCACCTCGCGCAACCTTGCCCGTGACCTGCAATGGTGCAAGGAAAACGAAGACATCATGCACTTCGAACGGTTCGGCGGCCTGTTCGTCAGTTGGTGCTTCATCCGCAAGGAATTTCAGTCAGGGGCCGCGCGCTATCTGACCCAGGTGGCCAAGCCCCAGGTTGAAAACCCGCTTGCCCCCACCGCCGCCGTGGAAGCCATCCCCGTCATGCTGCCGGGCGCCAAGCCCGCATAAGGCCCCCGGGCTTTCCCGCACCGGGATTTCACCCCTTTCCCCGCCTTCGCCGACCGGCACCTGAAAATTACCCTTGACCAAACCAATCAGAATGACCATTCTGGTTACATGGTACGCACACGTGAATTCTGTCCCGACGACGCCCTCGACAAGGCCATGAACCTGTTTTGGGAGCGCGGCTATCAGCATACCTCCATGGAGGACCTGGTTCAGCATACGGGCGTCAGCCGCTATGGGCTGTACGGAACCTTCGGCAACAAGGACGATATCTATCGCCAGGCGCTGATGCGCTACACCGAGATGATGAAGGACGAAATGCAGAAGCACCTGCGTAAGCCGGGTGCCGGGCGCAGGGAACTGGAAGCCTACTTCAGCTACATCGGCGAATTCATCGCATCCGACGCCGGGCAGCGCGGCTGCATGGTCTGCAACACGGCCAACGAACTGGCCCCGCACGACCCCGAAATGGCCGCCCATATGAAAACCCTATGGGACAACCTGCGGGAACTGTTGGAACAGGTGATCGCCCAAGGCCAAAAGGACGGCGATATCCGCACCGACATCCCCGCAGAAGACCTGACCATGGTGCTGTTCACCATGGAACAGGGCATGGCGGGCCTTCACCGCATCGGCTGGACCGTCGACGACCTGACCCCCTGTTTCCGCACCTATCTGAAGTTTCTGGATGGGTAGGCGCGGTTTGTCATCATCCTGATATTTTTTTGACCCAAAACAGAACGATCATTCTTGAATAATCCGGATGTCTGTCCGGTTAATCGGTTCCAAGAGGAGGGGCCCCGACCATGACCCATACGTTTGCCGACCGCTTTGCCCTGGCACTGGCGGATATCGTTATCCGCCGCCGCTGGCTGGTCATCCTGTTCACCGTGCTGGTCATGGGGCTTGCGGCCTCGGGCGGGCGATTCCTTGAATTTTCCAACAACTACCGGGTGTTCTTCGGCAAGGACAATCCGGACCTGATCGCGTTCGAGGATTTCCAAGCGACCTATACCAAGAACGACAACATCCTGTTCGTGATCCAGGCCAAGGACGGCAAGCTGTTCACGGGCCGCCATGCGGAAGCGATCGAACGGGCCACGGCCGAGGCCTGGAAGATCCCCTATACGATCCGCGTCGATTCCGTCACCAACTTTCAACACACCTGGGCGAACGGCGACGACCTGACGGTCGAGGATCTGTACCGGGACGGACGGGCCATGACCCAGGGCGAGCGGGACCGCCGGCTTGCCCTTGCCCTGGCCGAGCCGCTTTTGGCCGGAAACCTGATTTCCCCGGACGCCCGAACCACGGGCATCAACGTGGTTTTGCAGTATCCCGAGAAAAGCCTGACCGAAGTGCCCGCCGCCGCCGCCAAGGCACGCGAGATCGCGGCCCAAATCCGCAGTGATTATCCCGAGCTGACCGTCGCCCTTTCCGGCGTGTCCATGTTGAACAACGCCTTTGGCGAATCTGGCCAGACCGATGCGGCGACCCTGATCCCCATCATGTATGCCGTGCTGCTGGTGATCATGATCGTCAGCCTGCGGTCGTTCACCGGCACGGTGGCGACGCTTCTGGTGATCGGTTTTTCCACGGCCACGGCCATGGGCATCGCCGGCACCATGGGCATCAAGCTGACCCCCATTTCCGTCACCGGGCCGACCATCATCCTGACCCTTGCCATCGCCGACAGCATCCACCTGTTGTCGACCATGCTGACCCTGATGCGCCAGGGCATGGACAAGCACGAAGCCTTGCGCGAGACCGTGCGCATCAACTTCGTCGCCGTCTCGGTGACCAGCCTGACGACCATCGTCGGCTTCCTGGCGATGAATTTTTCCGACGCCCCGCCGTTCCACGATCTGGGCAACATCACCGCCATGGGCATCGCCGCCGCCTGGGCATATTCGATCCTCTTCCTGCCGGCAGTGGTCAGCATCCTGCCCGTGCGGGTCAAGGCCCAGGCGACCTACAAATCCTGGGCCGACCGGGCGCTGGACAACCTGGCGGAATTCGTGATCCGCCGGTCGCGGCCGATCCTGATCGGGTTCGGCGCCGCCGCCGTTGCCCTGATCGCCCTGATCCCGACCATCAATCTGGACGACCAATGGGTGAAGTATTTCGATCACCGGGTGCCGTTCCGGGGCGATGCGGAATTCGCCATCGACAATCTGGCCGGCCTGTACCCCATCGAATATTCGGTCAAGGCCCGGGGGCCCCAGGGCATCAATGATCCGGTCTATCTGCAGAACCTGGAAAAATTCACGGGCTGGCTGCGCCAGCAGCCGGAAGTCCGCCATGTCTACAGCTATACGGACATCATCAAGCGCCTGAACAAGAACATGCACGGCGATGACGAAGCCTTCCACCGCATCCCCGGCAACCGGGAACTGGCGGCGCAATATCTTTTGCTGTTCGAACTCAGCCTGCCCTACGGCCTGGACCTGAACGACCGCATCAATATCGACAAGTCGGCGACCCGCGTAACGGCGACCCTGGACAGGGTATCAACGGTTCAACTGCGCGCGTTCCTTGACCGGTCCTCCGAATGGTTAAAGGTCAACACACCCGACTACATGCACGCCCGGCCGACCAGTGCGTCGGTGATGTTCGCCCATATATCCGAGCGCAACATCCTGTCGATGCTGCGGGGCAATGCGGTGGCGCTGATCCTGATCGCGGGCATCATGGCCCTGGCCCTGCGCTCGATCCCGATCGGTGCCTTTTCGATCATCCCCAACGCCGTGCCCGTGCTGATGACCTTCGGCATCTGGGCGATCCTGGTCGGCCAGGTCGGCATGGCATCGGCCACGGTTCTGGCGACGGCCCTGGGCATCGTCGTCGACGACACCGTGCACTTTCTGTCCAAGTACCTGCGCGGGCGGCGGGAAAAGGGCCTCAGCCCCGAAGACGCCGTGCGCTACGCCTTTTCCATGGTCGGCAAGGCCATCACCACGACCACGGTGATCCTGGCCGTCGGATTTTCCGTGCTGGCCGCATCGACCTTCAAGATCAACGCCGAAATGGGTCTGCTGACGGCACTCGCCATCGTGCTGGCCCTGGCCTTCGACTTCCTTCTCCTGCCGGCACTGCTGCTGCTCGGCAAATCCAAGAAAAAGGAGCTTACGCAAGATGAAACTGTTGCCGTTACCCCGGGCCGTTGAGGCCGCCCTGATCTTCGCCTTCGGGCTGTTCCTGCTGCTGATGGCCCCGGCCCATGCGGAAGACGCCGCCAAGAAAGGCTTTGAAATCGCCGCCCGGTCGGACCGGTCGGACCGGGGATTCAAGGACAGCCGCGTCGACCTGCACATGATCCTGCGCAACCGCGCCGGACAGGAAACCACGCGCCTTTTGTCCATCAAGACCCTGGAACTGCCCGACGAGGACGTGGGCGACAAAAGCCTGATCGTGTTTTCCGAGCCCGCCGACATCGACGGCACGGCCCTGTTGTCCCACGCCAAGATTCTGGACCCGGACGACCAATGGCTGTTTCTGCCGGCGCTCAAGCGGGTCAAGCGGGTGTCGTCCGTCAACAAGTCCGGACCGTTCGTGGGATCGGAATTCGCGTTCGAGGATTTCACCGCCCTGGAACTCAATAAGTTCACGTATGAGTTCCTTAACCAGGAAGCCTGCGGCGATCTGACCTGCGACGTGCTGGAACGCACGCCCCGGTATGAACATTCCGGCTACACCAAGCAGAAAGCCTGGATCGACACCAAGGACTTCCAGATCCGCAAGGTCGAATTTTACGACCGGCGCGGCGACCTTCTGAAGACCCTGACCCTGCGCGACTACAAGCTCTATCCGCCCCGGTACTGGCGTGCCCATCGCCTCGACATGGTCAACCATCAGACCGGCAAGTCCACGGACCTGATCTACAGCGCCTATGAATTCGGCCTGAACCTGGGCGACCGCGATTTCGTCAAGGGCGCGCTCAAACGCCAACGTTAAGGACCCGCCGCCACCATGCCTTTCGATTGCCCACCGATCCCCTCGGCCGCCGCCGGACGACCCTCTAGCGCCACGCTCCGGGCCATGACCCTTACCCTCGTCATGGCCGTGGCACCGGCGGCGGCCACCTTTTTTCGCCGGGACCGGGCCAAACAAACCCCCGCCGGACAGGATGACAGCCCCCTCGCCTTCATCGCCGCCGGGTTTGTGTTCGGCATCGTCCTGGGCCTGGCCGTGCTGCTGTTCGAGGTGCTGTTCATCACGCCCGCGGCGGCGGATGAAAAAGCCCGGCCCTGGGACGACGTCCGCATTTCCGGTTTCGCCGCAACGGAAATACGCTGGTTTCCGGAAGCACCCGCGCACGGCGGGCAATATGCCGGGGCGGAACCGTCGCTTGTGATCAATCCGGAATTTCGCTGGCGGTCCCAGGACCGGCGCCATCGCGTTGCCTTCGTGCCCTTCGCGCGGCTGGCCGGGCGCGACGCGGAACGGACCCACGCCGACATCCGCGAGGCTTATCATCTGTATCTGGGGGACGAGGTCGAAATCCTGACCGGATTCAACAAGGTGTTCTGGGGGGTCACGGAATCCCGCCATCTGGTCGACATCGTCAATCAGACCGACCTGGTCGAAGACACGGACGACGAAGACAAGCTGGGCCAGCCCATGATCAACATCGCGACCCAGCAGGACTGGGGCCGACTGGGCCTGTTCATTCTGCCGGGGTTCCGCGAGCGCACTTTCGCAGGCGATACGGGCCGCCTGCGCGCGGCTCTGCCCGTGGACGAAGACGCCGCCGAATACGAGGCCGGTTTGGGCCGGGCCAACGTGGACCTGGCGCTGCGCTATACCCATGTAATCGGCGATGTGGATTTGGGCCTGTCGCTGTTTCGCGGCACGGCCCGCGACCCGCGCCTGGTGGCGACCGGCCTGGGCACCCTGGCGCCCTTCTACGACACGATTACCCAGGGCGGCCTGGATGTGCAGTACACCACCGACGCCTGGCTGTGGAAGTTCGAAGGCATCGCGCGCGAAGGCCAGGGCAAAAGCTTCCTCGCCACTGTGTTCGGCTTCGAATACACGCTCTACCAGATCGCCGGGACCGATGCGGACTTAGGCCTGCTTGCCGAATATCAATACGACGGTCGCGACCCGGCCGACGGGGCGGGGGTGCTGGCCGACGACGACGTGTTCCTCGGCACACGCCTGACCCTCAACGACGTGCAGGACAGCCAGGCGCTGGCGGGCGTGGTCATCGACCGCGACGACGGCACCCTGTTTTTCTCGGTCGAAATGTCGCGCCGCCTGGGCACCGATTGGAAAGCCGAACTGGAAGCCCGCATGCTGACCAACGTGGACAGCGAAAACGGCGCCTATGCCTTCCGCCGCGACAGTTTCATCAACTTTCGACTAAGCCGGTATTTCTGATCCGAGAGCCGTCATTCCCACGCAGGCGGAAATCCATGGGCCTAGCCCCTACCTTTGCGGGGGGTGAGGAAAATGGTCGATTGTTTCACGACAGAACATCTTGTAGGGAGGGCATATGGCACTCAAACGAATGGATAACATAGGAATCGTCGTCGAGGACCTCGGAGAGGCGATCGATTTTTTTCTTGAACTCGGCCTTGAACTCGAAGGGCGAACCACGATCGAAGGAGAGTGGGCTGGACGCGTCACTAGCCTAGGCGACCAGCGCGTCGAAATTGCCATGATGCGCACCCCGGACGGCCACGGACGACTAGAACTCTCCCGCTTTCTTACGCCGCCTGCCGTCGCGGATCATCGTAACGCTCCGGTGAATGCACTAGGCTACCTCCGCGTCATGTTCACCGTGGACAATATCGACGAGACCCTTGAAAGGCTGCGTGGTCGTGGCGCGCAACTCGTAGGTGAGGTCGTCCAGTATAATGACGCGTACCGGCTCTGCTACATTCGTGGGCCTGAGAAACTTCTTATCGGACTCGCCCAAGAACTCGGTTGAGGCCGTTACGAACAGATCGACGAAAATTGATGGACGGACGGGTAAGTCCACCTCGAAGCCGTCACTCCGCCGCCGTGGGCAGGCCTTCCGCCGCCAGGTCGACGATCTGGTCCATGATCGCGGTCAGATCGAAGTCCTTGGGCGTGTAGACCCGGGCGACGCCGGCGGCCTTGAGCGTTTCCGCATCGGCGGGCGGGATGATCCCGCCCGCGACCACGGGAATGTCGTCCAGGCCTTCGGCGCGCATCAAATCCATCACGTCGGTCACCAGGGCCACGTGCGATCCCGACAACACAGACAATCCCACCACATGCACGGCCTCGTCCCGGGCGGCGCTGACGATCTGTTCCGGGGTCAGGCGGATGCCTTCGTAAACGACCTCCATCCCCGCGTCCCGCGCGCGCACGGCGATCTGTTCCGCCCCGTTGGAATGGCCGTCCAGACCCGGCGTGCCGACCAGGATCTTGATGCGGCGGCCAAGCGCGTCGGACACGTCTTCGACCCGCTGGCGCACGGCGGCGATGTCGCCCGCCGCCCCCAGGGCCGCACCGGAAATGCCCGTGGGCGCCCGATATTCACCGAACACGTCGCGCAACGTTTGCCCCCATTCGCCCGTGGTCACGCCCGCATGGGCGCATTGGATCGAGGCTTCCATGATGTTGGCATCGGTTTTGGCGGCTTCGGTCAGGGCCCGAAGGGCCGCCTGTGCCTTGGCCTCGTCCCGCGCCTCGCGCCAGGCGTTCAGGGATGCGATCTGCTGGGCCTCGACCTCGGGCGCAACGGTGACGATGGCGCCGCTTTCGCCGACCAGGGGCGAGGGTTCGGCCTCCGTATACTTATTGACGCCGACGACGACCTGATCACCGGCCTCGATCGCGGCCAGGCGCTTGGCACTGGCTTCGACCAGACGTTGTTTCATATAGCCCGTCTCGATCGCCTGAACGGCACCACCCATGGCTTCGATGCGGGCCAGCTCGGCCAAAGCCTGGGCTTTCAGGTCTTCGACCTTGGCTTCGATTTCGGTGCTTCCGTCGAAGATATCGCCGAATTCCAGCAGGTCCGTCTCGTAAGCCACGATCTGCTGCAGGCGCAGCGACCATTGCTGATCCCAGGGGCGCGGCAGGCCGAGCGCTTCGTTCCAGGCCGGCAATTGCACGGCCCGCGCACGGGCGTTCTTCGACAGCGTCACCGCCAGCATTTCCAACAGGATGCGGTAGACGTTGTTTTCCGGCTGCTGCTCCGTCAATCCTAAGGAATTGACCTGCACGCCATAGCGGAAGCGGCGGTATTTTTCGTCCTCGACGCCGTAGCGGTCGCGCGTGATCTCGTCCCACAATTCGGTGAAGGCACGCATTTTCGACAGTTCGGTAATGAACCGCATGCCCGCGTTGACGAAAAAGCTGATGCGCCCGACCAGACGCGGAAAATCGGCGTCGGAAACCTGACCCGAAGCCTTGACCGTGTCCAAAATCGCCCGCGCGTTGGCCAGCGCATAGGCCAGTTCCTGGACCGGCGTGGCGCCCGCTTCCTGCAGGTGATAGCTGCACACGTTGACCGGGTTCCATTTCGGCACTTCGGCACAGGTGAAGGCGATGGTGTCCGACGTCAGGCGCAGGGACGGCGCCGGCGGGAAGATATAGGTGCCGCGCGAAAGGTATTCCTTCAACACGTCGTTCTGGGTGGTGCCCGCCAGATCGGCGCGCTTGGCCCCCTGGCGTTCGGCGGCGGCGATGTAGAGGGCGAGCAGCCAGGCCGCCGGCGCGTTGATGGTCATGGAAGTGTTCATCTGCGCCAGCGGAATGCCGTCGAACAATTGTTCCATGTCGCCCAGGTGCGAAATCGGCACACCGACCTTGCCGACCTCGCCACGGGCAAGCGGATGGTCCGCGTCGTATCCCGTCTGCGTCGGCAGGTCGAAGGCGACGGACAGGCCCGTCTGCCCCTTTTCCAGGTTGGAGCGGTAGAGCGCGTTTGATTCCTTGGCCGAGGAATGCCCCGAATAGGTGCGGAACATCCAGGGGCGATCCTTGGTCTTGCCCGTCACCGGCGCGGCTGAATCTTGCTGCGAAGCCGAAATTTTTGCTGCATTTGCTAAATCATCACTCATTACGCGCTCCCGATAAAATGGCTAAAATCTGCCATTTATTTCGTATATGTGTAATTTTATTTCGTTTTCTTATTTGTTAACGAAAGATAGCATTTTGTGCATTGCGAAGAAAATGTAAAGCGGATATGACCAATAGGACAACAAAAATGGCCGCATGCCGAACAATAAGATACAGGCAAAAACGCGGACCGTTGGGGATGGCGTAACTGATGTGAGAAGGAGGCAGCAATGACGGATGCCGCCGAAGTGATCGAATTGACACCCGAACTACCGAAAAAAGACCTGTACGAGGTCGGGGAAATTCCGCCTCTCGGCCATGTGCCGAAACAGATGTATGCCTGGGCGATCCGCAAGGAACGCCATGGCGAGCCCGATACCGCGATGCAGGTCGAGGTCGTCGACGTGCCCGAACTGGACAGCCACGACGTTCTGGTCATGGTGATGGCCGCCGGCGTCAACTACAACGGCGTCTGGGCCTCGCTGGGCCTGCCGATTTCGCCCTTCGATTATCACAAGGCCGAGTATCACATCGCCGGGTCCGACGCTTCGGGCGTGGTTTATGCCGTGGGCGCCAAGGTCAAACGCTTCAAGGTCGGTGACGAAGTCGTGGTCCATTGCAATCAGGACGACGGCGACGACGAGGAATGCAACGGCGGCGACCCCATGTTTTCGACCTCGCAGCGCATCTGGGGGTATGAAACGCCGGACGGCTCCTTCGCCCAGTTCTGCCGCGTCCAGGACCGCCAATGCATGCCCCGACCCAAGCATCTGACCTGGGAAGAAAGTGCGTGCTACACCCTGGTTCTGGCCACGGCCTACCGCATGCTGTTCGGCCACCGCCCGCATATCCTGCGGCCCGGGCATAACGTGCTGATCTGGGGGGCGTCGGGGGGCCTGGGCTCCATGGCGGTGCAGCTTTGCGCCGTGTCGGGCGCCAATGCCATCGGCGTGATTTCCGAAGAAGACAAGCGTGATTTCGTCATGTCCCTGGGCGCCAAGGCCGTGATCAACCGCAAGGATTTCAATTGCTGGGGGCAACTGCCCGAGGTCAACGGCCCCGGCTTCAAGGAATACATGGCCGAAACCCGCAAGTTCGGCAAAGCCATTTGGGACATCACCGGCAAGGGCAACGACGTGGATTTCGTATTCGAGCATCCCGGCGAGGCGACCTTCCCCGTGAGCTGTAACGTGGTCAAGCGCGGCGGCATGGTCGTGTTCTGCGCCGGCACCACGGGCTACAACCTGACCATGGACGCGCGGTTCGTGTGGATGCGCCAGAAACGTATTCAGGGCAGCCATTTCGCCAACCTGAAACAGGCCGCGCAGGCCAACCAGCTGGTGATCGAACGGCGGCTTGACCCCTGCATGTCCGAAGTCTTTTCCTGGGACGAGATTCCGGCGGCCCATATGAAAATGCGCGCCAACCTGCACAAGCCCGGGAACATGGCCGTGCTGGTGCAGGCCAAGCGGCCCGGGTTCCGGACCATCGAGGACTGCATTTCGGCGTAAGGCTTCCTTGTGCGATATATATCCGCCCGAGGAACAGCTTAAGAACAACAAGGAGACGCGTCATGGACGCCAGCGGAACCAGCGGCGATATCCTGCTGCCCGATCTTTTGTCCCTTTGCCGCGAGGCCCAGGGAGCGGCCGACGACGTATTCGCCGCCGCCCGGCGCCATGTCGCCGACACCTGCACCCAGGACGGCAAGGTCTCTCCCGCCCTGGTCGATGCCAATCAATACGCGGCCCATGGGCTCGCCTGGTTGGCGACCTATGTGGAAGGCCTGCGCCAGATGCTGGGCTGGGCCGAACGCCTGGACGCCGCGGGCAGCCTGGGCGAAATGGAACAGCTGATGGTCCAGGCCGCATATGGCGAATACCTAGCCCAGATCCGGGGCGGCATCGCCCTGTCCCAAGTCGAAATCCTGCGCCCGGCCGACATGGGCCTGACCGCCGAAGACATGGCGCCGCTTGACGGCGCCGCCGCCAAGGCCCTGATTGCGGGCGGCAACACCCCGGCGCTGCGCACGCGCATGGGCGAAATCATGGCCGAAGGCCATTTCGGCAACCTGGGCCTGGACGACGAGATGCTGGAAATGGTGCGCGACCAGTTCCACAAATTCGTCGAGGAACAGGTTATGCCCCATGCCCATGAATGGCATCTGGCCGACGATCTGATCCCGATCGAGGTGGTCGATCAGATGGCGGAACTGGGCGTGTTCGGCCTGACCGTGCCGGAAGAAGGCGGCGGGCTCGGCATGGGCAAGACCGCCATGTGCGTGGTCACGGAAGAATTGTCGCGGGGCTATATCGGCGTGGGCTCGCTCGGCACCCGGTCGGAAATCGCGGCGGAGCTGATCCGCCTGGGCGGCACCCCGGAACAGCAGGCCCATTACCTGCCCAAGATCGCGTCGGGTGAAATCCTGCCGACCGCCGTGTTCACCGAACCCAACACGGGATCGGACCTGGCGTCCCTCAAAACCCGCGCGATCAAGGACGGCGAGACCTATAAGGTCACCGGCAACAAGACCTGGATCACCCACGCCTCGCGTTCCGACCTGATGACGCTCTTGGTCCGCACCGACCCGGACGAGCCCGGCTACAAGGGCCTTTCCATGCTGCTGGCGGAAAAGCCGCGCGGCACGGAAGACGATCCCTTCCCCGCCCCCGGCATGTCCGGCGGCGAGATCGAAGTTCTGGGTTATCGCGGCATGAAGGAATACGAGCTCGGCTTCGACGGGTTCGAAGTCCCGGCCACGCAACTGTTGGGCGGCCAGGAAGGCCAGGGTTTCAAGCAGCTGATGGCGACGTTCGAAAGTGCCCGCATTCAGACTGCCGCCCGCGCCGTGGGTGTGGCGCAGAACGCCATGGAACTGGGCCTGAAATACGCGGTCGAACGCATTCAGTTCGGCCAAGCCATCCATGCCTTCCCCCGCGTTCACGGCAAGCTTGCCTGGATGGCCGTGGAAACCATGATCGCCCGGCAGCTGACCTATTTCGCCGCGCGGGAAAAGGATTCCGACCGGCGCTGCGACATCGAGGCCGGCATGGCCAAACTTCTGGGCGCGCGCACGGCCTGGTCCAACGCCGACAACGCCCTGCAGATCCACGGCGGCAATGGCTATGCCATGGAGTATCCGATTTCGCGGGTGCTGTGCGATGCACGCATCCTCAATATTTTCGAGGGGGCGGCCGAAATCCAGGCCCAGGTCATCGCCCGCGGCCTGATTTCCGGGCGGAATTAGGCGTTTTCCGGCCAAACTTGAGATTTTCCGCCTGCTGTCGCAGTATTGCCTCGGGTTGATTGTTCGGCGCCGCTCCCCAGGGTGGCGCGGCACTACAATTGGGGAAACGACTTGGCACGCACCGATAACGGCGAGGACTTTCTTGCGGAAATCGCACGCCTTTCAACCGAAGTCAGCAACTGCCGTGCCTTGTCACCGGACGACGGAAGGCTTTCCCCCAAAACGGTTCTCAATCGGTTTCAATTACGCTCCCGCCTGATCAACCTGCTGGACTTAGCGGCCCTTTGCCTGCTGATGGGCGAGCGCGTCCAAGAAGACGAGCGCGCCATGTTGCGCAACCTTCACGACGAAATCCGCACGACCCGCGATGCTTTCGACAACACCAAGTCCAAAGCCGCCGGTGACTTGGCAAAGGAATGCTACGGCCTTGCCTATAAGGTCATGGTCCAGGGACAAAGCAGCGCCGGCTGACGGCACCCTTCACTTTACCCCTTTCATGTTTTTGAGTTCGGTCTGATCGACGGTGCCACCCCATGCCGGGTGATTGGCCCGGGTTTTGCGTTGCCTGATGTGATCATGCCAAGCGCCCCGGCGAACCATGACCGCCGCCGGTCACCAAAGTGAGCAAAAGATCATGCTAAAAGACAATTTTTACAGTTACCTCAATGAATTAGAGGATTTGAACGGAGAAATCCGGCAATGTCCCGCCTTTGACGCAAGGTCCATGGAAACGCGTGAACATCAGGCACGGCGTTTCGAATTGCACCGCACGCTTGTCAATTTGCTTCATTTCACCACGATCCACATGATGCGGAACGGGGCCCGGGACTATGATGCAGAAAGCACCCGCTGGATCACCGGATTGATTGCGCAGTCCACCTTGCAGGCCACTAAGATACTGCAGGAAGAAGACGTGGACTCCGTTCGTGACCTTGCAACCCAGGCCATGGACCTGACTCATGAAATCGTGGGCAAGCTCGACAACGCCACCACAGTTGCCTGACTAATCACGACGACACCGCGCCCAAGCTTACGGGTCCAGCCCTCGGCAGCGGCCCAGCACCGCAAAATTCGGTGACGTCGGACCGGCGAGGGTCTATATCAGGGGCATGGAAGGTTTCTTCACCATACTGCTGGTCATCGCCTTGGCCTTGACGCTGCTGGTGCTGTTCGTCGGCATCGGCGCCTTTGCCGTGGGCGGAAAATTCAGCCAAAAGTATTCCAATAAATTGATGCGTCTGCGTGTGCTGATGCAAGGTCTTGCGGTCATCTTGTTCGCCACGATTATGATCCTCAGCGGCAAATAGCCGGCAATCCACGCGGAGGACGAATTCCTTGGTCACTTTATCCAAGATCTATACCCGGGGCGGCGACAGCGGCCAAACCTCGTTGGGGTCGGGCGACCGGGTCGCCAAACACGACCTGCGGGTCGCGGCCTACGGCACCGTGGACGAAACCAATTCCGTGATCGGCTTGGCGCGTTTGCACACCACATCCGGTGCCGACGACGCCGATGCGGAAGCGGACGCCATGCTCAGCCGCGTGCAGAACGATCTGTTCGATCTGGGCGCCGATCTGTGCACACCCGAAGGCGGGGCCCGGTCCGAAGGGGCGCTGCGCATCCAGGCGTCGCAAGTGGACCGCCTGGAGCAGGAAATCGACGCCATGAACGACAATCTGGAGCCGCTGACATCCTTTATTCTGCCCGGCGGCGGGCCAGCCGCCGCCCATCTGCATCATGCCCGCACGGTGGCCCGGCGGGCCGAACGCCTGATCACCGAACTGGCGACGGCCGAAGACGTCAATCCGGCGGCCGTGAAATACATAAATCGACTGTCCGACCACCTGTTCGTGCTGGCCCGGTGCCTCAACGACGGCGGACGGGCCGACGTTCTGTGGGTGCCCGGCGCCAATCGCTGAAGCACTCCATCCATTACCTTGGCATTATGTATACAATCCGGCTGAACGGGCCTTGACCGCCCCTGGGCACAGCCCTATTGTGCGAGTGCGAACAGTCCAATTCCGGCGAAAAGATCGGACCGGGGCGGTGCGCATCGGAGTGTGGAGATTAGAAAATAATGTCGGAAAAGATTAAGAAGATCGGCGTCATCGGCGCCGGCCAGATGGGTAGTGGCATCGCGCATGTATGCGCCCTTGCCGGGCGCGCGGTCTACCTACTGGACGTCGACGACGACGCCCTTAAAAGCGGCATGGACGCGATCGAACGCGGCATGAACCGTCAGGTCGAACGCGACGTCATTTCCGACGGCGACATGAAAAGCGCGCTGGCCATCATCAAGACCGGCACCGATTACGCCGGCATGAAAGACTGCGATCTGGTGATCGAGGCCGCGACCGAAGACGAAGAGGTCAAGAAAGCGATCCTGCGCTCTCTCGCCGATCATCTGAGCGACAACGCCATGATCGCGACCAACACGTCTTCCATTTCCATCACCCGTCTGGCGGCCCAGACCGACCGGCCCGAGCGTTTCGTCGGCATGCACTTCATGAATCCGGTGCCGCGCATGGACCTGGTGGAGCTGATCCGCGGCATCGCCACCAACGAAGAAACCTTCGCCGAAATCCGCGAATTGACCGAAGCCCTGGGCAAGAAGCCGGTCAACGCCGAAGATTTCCCGGCCTTCATCGTCAACCGCATTCTGCTGCCGATGATCAACGAAGCGATCTACACCCTGTACGAAGGCGTCGGATCGGTCGAAGCCATCGACACGGCCATGAAGCTCGGCACCCGCCATCCCATGGGTCCGCTGGAACTGGCCGACTTCATCGGCCTGGATACCTGCCTGGCGATCATGCATGTGCTGCACGAAGGTCTGGCCGATTCCAAGTACCGGCCCTGTCCGCTGCTGGTGAAGTATGTGGAAGCCGGCTGGCTTGGCCGCAAGACCGGCCGCGGGTTCTACGACTATTCCACGGACATCCCCGTTCCGACCCGCTGATCCTACGCGTCAGCCGCTCCAGACTTGGCGGAATACGCGCAGCCAGTTTTCACCCATGATTTTTCGCACATCAGCGTCGCCATAGCCGCGCGCCGACAATTTGGCCGTTAAGTTGGCCAGCTTGTCCGGGGTTTCGATACCTTCGGGAAAATAATGCGGCGGCGGCGGATAGACGGCGGCATCCCAGCGCCCGGTCTTGATCGCATCATCGTAGCGTGCCCGCGCCTTATCCGCCGGGATGATCGGGTCCATTCCCATGTAATAGTCGATGCCCAGGCCGACATGGTCGACGCCCATCAATTCGACCGCGTAATCGATGAATTCAATGAACCGGTCCAGGCTGGGCCGGGGGTCGTCGCCGAGGAAGCTGGGAAACCCGTTGATGCCGACGACACCGCCGGTTGCCGCACAGGCTTTCATCTGATCGTCCGTTATGTTGCGGGGCGAAGGATGCAGCGCCTTGGCATTGGCGTGCGAGAACACGAAGGGCCCGTCGCAAGCTTCGATGGCGTCCAAGGTGGTTTGGTATCCCGTATGGCTGCCGTCGACGACCAAACCCAGTTCATTGCAACGCCGGACCAAGTCCCGGCCGAACAGGCTAAGGCCCGCATCCGTGCGCTCCAAGGCGCCATCGCCGACCCGGCATTTGACGTTATAGGTCAACTGCACCATGCCCAGGCCCAATGCCTTGTAGGCATCCAACAGATCCAAGTCGTCTTCGACTGCGTCCGTGCCCTGAAAATGGAACACGATGGCCATGTCGCCGGCCTGCTTGACGGCCTCGATATCGGCGGCATGACGGGCCAGACGCAGGCGGTCATGCCCGTCGACAAAGCGATGCCAGCGGCCGAAGGTGCGCAGGGTCTGTTCCGCCGTTTCCCGGATGGCGATGGTGGGAATCGCGGCGGTCAGCCCGCCTTCCATGTAATAGGTGACGTTAGCCGGGTCCATCAGAAGCGGGCAGACACCGTCGATGACGATGGCGTCGCGGTGCAGGGCCAGGGCGTGTTCCGCGGCGTCAGTCGTCATCACCGCCCGGATCCTGCGACGCGGAAACCAGCCCCAGGTCGACCCTGGCTTCGTCCAGCATGTCCTTGGTGATGCGTTCGTCCTCGGACCAGCGTTCAGCGAACCCGGCATCGGTCAGGCTGTCCGCATCGACCACCACGCGCTTGATCCCGACCTGCACGATGGCGCGCGTGCAATCGGCGCAGGGAAGGTGGGTGACGTAGATCGTACAGCCCTTCAGCGACATACCGATGCGCGCCGCGTTATAGATCGCATTGCGTTCCGCATGTTCGGTCCATTTGTATTTGAGCGGCCGGGAATGGCGGTCTTCGACCTCGTCGTCGATGGTACGGGGAAAGCCGTTGAAGCCATAGGGCCCCGGCGTCTTGTCATCTCCGACGATCACCGCCCCCACCTGGGTCGACCGGTCCTTGGACCAGGTCGAAACCTCCTTGGCGAGGCGCAGAAAGCGCAAATCCCACTTTTCGCTCATGGCTGTAATCCGTTCATCGGCAATTCCCCCATATGACGTCCCACATACCGCCGAAGGTTGCCATATCGCGAACGGATGAGCCACGACAAAGGCATGAGAACCCAGCCCGCCTGTCATCGAACCGTCACGCCAGCGTTAACAAAGCTTCTTTTGTTTTCAGCCCGGCGGTCTGTCATCAGGTGTGAAATTGTCCCTGGGCGATGAATCTGCACCTGACCAGACGAGACAAGCCATACCGGCATTAGGGACCGAGAACACATGAACATGCTCGCCAAACTGGCCGTCCCCAAAAAGATGTTGCCCAAGATCGCGCAACTAAAGCGGCCCGATGTGCTGCCGGAAACCAGCCGCCCCGTTGACGTGCGCGCGCGTAATCTGGAAATCCGGCTAGCCGAAACACCCCGGGAAATCGCCGCCGCCCAACGCCTGCGCTACGACGTCTTCTTCCGGGAAATGGGTGCCATTCCCACGGTCGATGCCGCCCGCCACGAACGGGACGCGGATGCTTTCGATACGGTCTGCGACCATCTGCTCGTGATAGACACGGAACGTTCCGCCCCTGGCCAGCCCTTCGTCTGCGGCACCTACCGCCTGATGCGGCGCTCGGTCGCGGATGCCCATCAAGGGTTCTATTCGGCCGACGAATACGATCTGACGGCCCTGTTGAACAATCCGGGAGAACTGGTCGAACTGGGCCGATCCTGCGTCCACCCCGATTTCCGCACCGGCGCGGTCATGCAGTTGTTATGGCGCGGCATCGCTGAATACCTGGCGGCTTACGACATCAAAATCATGTTCGGCTGCGGCTCGCTTTCCGGAACGGATGCCGAGGCCCTGATGCCGGCACTCAGCTACCTTCATCATTTCCACCTTGCCCCCAGCGACCTGCGCCCCCGCGCGCTGGACGAACGTTACGTAAGGATCGACCGGGTGCCCCTGACCCGGCTGGATCAAAAGGCAGCGCGTGCCATGCTGCCGCCGTTGATCAAGGGATACATGCGCGTCGGCGGTTTCATCGGCGACGGCGCCGTCATTGACCATCAATTCAACACGACAGACATATGCGTAATCGTACCTACGGACCACATCACCGAGAAATACCATCGCCACTACAAGCCCTGTGGGAAGCGTTAGGCGACGCCGGTCCCGTCGCCGGGCAGATCACCGCCTCCGGCCTTAGGGCCGGCAGCCGGGGTCTGGTATTTCTTGCCCTGACGGGCGTTCTGCTGCCGATGGCGGCGGCGGCCTATCCGTTCGGCACGCGGGCCGTCCGGCACATCGCCCTTGTGTGGTTTCGGGGCGTGGTGCGGCTGTGCAATCTGCGCATCACGGTAAGGGGTACGCCACTTGACCAATCGGGCACGCTCTATGTCTGTAATCATGCGTCCTATTTGGACATTCCAGTTCTGGCCCTGCTGACGGACGCGGCCTTCGTCGCCAAGGATGATGTGGCCGACTGGCCCCTGTTCGGCGTCTGCGCCAAGATCTACCGCACGGTCTTCATCCGCCGCGACGCGCGTGAAGCGCTCAACCAACGCACGGAAATGGCCGAACGCCTGGCTGATGGAGACAGTCTGATGCTGTTCCCCGAAGGCACGTCGTCCGACGGCAAGCGGGTCCTGCCGTTCAAAAGTGCCTTGTTCGCCGTGGCTGACATGGCCCGGGGAGCCGTGCAGCCCCGCGTGCAACCCGTGTCCATCGCCTATACCCGCTATGCCGACGGGCGGCCGCTGGAATCGGGCCTGCAGGCGCTTTATGCCTGGTATGGCGACATGACCCTGCTGCCGCATCTGATGTCCGTGTTCGGTCTGCGCGGCGCGATGGTCGAAGTCACCTTCCACGAACCGGTTCAGGCACGCGATTTCAAGGGCCGCAAGGCCCTGGCAGGTCATTGCCATGGCAAGGTCGCGGCCGGCGTCACCGGATCGCACCGGCGCCGGGTCTACGATATTCCCAGGGAAGACCGGAAGTTAGTGGAGTTCCGCGCGTAGCTTCTGGCGGAACAGATCGATGGGCACCAGTTCATTGCCCAGTTCCACATGCCAGAACTGCCAGCCGTTGCAGGCCGGCGCCTGCTGAACATGGGCGCCCACCTGATGGATGGAGCCCCGGAATTCAGCCGCGCTGAGCGTCCCGTCGGCGCGCACCCGCGCCGTATGGCGGCGGCGCTGATCGGTCAGCGTCTGACCGGCTTTCAACAATCCCCGTTCGACCACCCAGCCGAAGGGAATGCGCGGCTGTTCGCGCTTGGCCGGCGTCGACAAAAGGTCCGGTTCCGCCAGGGGCTCGATCCCCTTCACGCGTTCGCGCGCCAGGGCAGCATAGTCCTTGTCCCGTTCCAGGCCGACGAAATGACGGTCCAGCATGCGGGCGACGGCCCCGGTCGTGCCCGTGCCGAAGAACGGATCGAGAATCAGATCCCCGATCTCGGTCGAGGCAAGAATGGTGCGATACAGCAAGGCTTCCGGCTTTTGCGTCGGATGTGCTTTCTTGCCATCCTTGTTTTTCAGGCGCTCGCCTCCGGTGCACAGGGGGATGGTCCAGTCGGACCGCATCTGCAGATCGTCGTTCAAGGCCTTCATGGCTTCGTAGTTGAAGCGATACTTGGCGTCCTTGTCCTTGCCCGCCCAGATCAGGGTCTCATGCGCGTTGGTGAAACGCCGGCCGCGGAAATTGGGCATGGGATTGGATTTGCGCCATACGATGTCGTTCAAAATCCAATACCCCAGATCCTGCAGGACCGACCCGACGCGAAAAATGTTGTGGTAGCTGCCGATCACCCAAAGGGTGCCGTTGGGCTTAGAACCCGGCGGGCCGCCGCCAGCCAGTCACGGGAAAAATCGTCATAGACCTTGAACCCGTCGAACCGGTCCCAGTCTTCGTCCACACCGTCGACCCGCGAATTGTCGGGCCGGTGCAGGTCGCCCGCAAGCTGCAGGTTATAGGGTGGATCGGCGAACACCATATCGACGCTTTCCGCCGGCATGGCGTTCATCAGCGCGATGCTGTCGCCCACATGAACGGTATCGATATAGGATTCCGCCGTGTTTTGGGCAGAATCCGATTCTGTAACGGCGGCCTTGCGGCGCCGCGTGGCAAGCTTCCTCGTCATGGTCAGACTTTCCCAGGTCCCCAGTTCACGGGCAGCATGGCCAGGGCGGGAGTCGTGGTCAAGAATTATTTGGATTCAAATACTTAGAGCAGAGTCTTGAGGGCATATATGGGAGTCAGGATTCCATCCCGCCCAAGATATTGAGGATCGGCTTGTAACTTTTCCGATGCTCGGGCGTCACGCCCAGGCGTTCCAGGGCGGCTTTATGCTCGGCCGTGCCGTATCCCGCGTTGCGCTCCCAGCCATATCCCGGATACCGCGCCGCCAAGGCCGCCATTTGGCGGTCCCGGGTCACTTTGGCCGCGATCGACGCGGCGGCGATGGAAAGCGACCGCCCGTCCCCGCCGACCAAACATTCAATCCTGCAGTTCCCTGCGGACGGCAGGGACGGCGGCCGGTTGCCGTCAACCAGGGCCAGGCCGGGCGGAATACCCAGCGCCGTCACGGCCCGGTCCATAGCCAGGAACGTCGCCTGCAATATGTTGATGGCGTCGATTTCCCCGGCCGTCGCCTGGCCCAAGCCGATCACCGCATGAGGTTCGATCGCACGCAGCAACCGTTCCCGCGCGGCGGCTTTCAGTTTTTTTGAATCGTCCAATTCCGCCGCGACATCCGCCGGCAGGCTTTCCCGGTTCAGGATCACGGCGGCGGCGACCACGGGTCCGGCCCAGGGACCGCGTCCGGCCTCATCGATGCCGCAGATCACCCCCTGCCCGGCGGCAAGGGCTTGGTCTTCGAACGCGAAATCAGGCACGGCCCGCCACCCTAATCGTCCTTGGATTTCGGCTTGGGTTCGGTCTGCTTGGCCTTGGCCCGGGGGTTGGGTTTCCGCCGGGGCTTGGCCGCAGGTTTCGTCTTGGCATCAGATGCCGATGGAGGCGTCGCGGTGTCGGCCTCGGACAATCCGGGTTTTTCGGCGGGTTTCTTCGTGGTGGGCTCGGTCGTCTGTTCCGGTGTGGCGGGTGGCGCCGCGGCTTCGGCTTCTGCCCGTTTGCGTCGGCCCCGGCGCAGGCGTGCGCGGCGCAAAAGCAACGCCCCCTTACGCAGTTGGTGCATAGACCGCGACCGCGCCGTGCCCAGGGTTTCCTGCAGGATTTCCGTTTCGGGCGCATAGACCAGACGCACCAGTTCGGCCCCGGATTCCACCCCGTCATGGGCCAGGGCCTGGATGCGCCGCGCCGTGATCACCCATAACGGCGACAAGGCCAGGCTCATCACCGTGACCGAGACCACCAGGCGGGAATCTTCCGGATTAAGCACCCCGGCGGACACGCCGACCACGGACAGCAGGAACGAGAACTCCCCGATCTGCGCCAGCATGGTGCCGGACAGGAAGGCCCGGTCCCAGGGCTGCCCCAGGGCCCGCAGGAAACCCACGTTGATGATCGTCTTGAACCCGCTGACCAGGAAGAACAGCAGCAGGACCCGGCCCAGATTGTCCCAGATATAGGCCATGTCCAGCAACAGGCCGATGGACAGGAAGAACACCATCATCAGCACGCTTTGGATCGGCACCACGACCTCGGTGATGGCATGGCGCAGGGTCGAGTTGCCGACGATCAGGCCCGCAATGAACGCCCCATAAGCCGCCGACAGACCCATCACCCCGGCGACGGCGGAACATCCGAAACAAAAGGCCAGGGCCGCCAGCGGGCGCAGGTCCATATTGGGCAGGATGCGCTGTGTGAACGGCAGTTCGACCTTGCGGCCGCGCGACAGATACCAGATCAGCACGGCCAGGAAAGCGATCGACAATATGATCTTGGGGATGGCCGTCCATTCGAAGGCACCGCCCTGCATGGCATTGACCCATAGCAGCATGGGCACGACCGCCAGATCCTGTGCGATCAGGATGCCGACCGTGACCCGGCCCGTGCGCGTGCGCAACTCGCCCAGATCTTCCAAAAGTTTGACCGCAACGGCGGTCGACGACAGGGCGACCATGAAGCCCAACAACACGGAAAGCGGCGTCGACCATCCGAAAAAGCGCGAACACAACAATGTCACCGCGACCGAGGCGATGATCTGGAACGCCACGGTGAATACGGCCAGTCGCCACATTCTTCGGAACGAGCGCAGCGACAGTTCCAGACCGACCAGGAACAACAGCAGCAACACGCCCATTTCCGCCATCAGTTCGAGCGAGCCGTGATCCTTGACGACGCTGATCCCCGACGGCCCCAGGATCACCCCGGCCAGGATGTAGCCGACGATGGCCGGCTGGCGCAGGCGCGTCATCAGCATGCCGCACAAAAGGGCAGCCAATACGACGATGGCGATGCCGGTCAGATCGTTGCCATGGGCCCCGTCCGAGGCCTTCATGGCTTTTTCCGCGACCTCCGCCGCCGCATCGACGGCAGCCGCGCCGATTTCGGCGATCTTGTCCGGCAGTTCCTTGACGGCTTCCTGTGCGGGTTCCTGGGGGTCCATTCGAATAAGGTAACATTTCCCCGGCGCAGCACCAGATGCTGAATGCAGAATTGCCGTTAGAACAAGGACATTTGCGCTGTGTCGCGAACCGGCGGGTGGAACAGGTCACAGTTAAGGGGGCGTCCGGCCGAGCGCGACCGTTCGATCCCGGCACGTTTGAGTGCGCGCCGGAAGCGTGCGGCCAGAAGCTCCGCTTCCGTCCCCGTGCCGGTCTGCCGCGTGCCCCATTCGGATTTATAAAGTGCGCCGTCGCGGCTGGCGCGCAGGCCATTCAAGACCCGATCGGCCCGGTCCGGGCAATAGGTTTCAAGCCATTCACGAAACAGACCCGCGACCTCGCCCGGCAGTCGCAAAAGGGTATAGCCCGCGGCCGTTGCCCCGGCCCGAACCGCACGAGTGACGATGGCTTCCAGTTCTTCATCGTTCAAGGCCGGGATCATGGGGGCCGCCAGCACGGTCACCGGAATGCCCGCACCCGCCAGCCCCTTGATGGCGGCGATGCGTTTTTCCGGCGTAGGCGCCCGGGGTTCCAGCCGGCGGGCAAGGATGCCATCCAAGGTCGTCACCGACAGAGCGACACAGACCAGTCCCTTCGCCGCCATGGGGGCGAGGATATCAAGATCGCGCAACACCAGATCCGATTTCGTGGTGATGGAAACGGGGTGATCGCATTCGGCCAGAACGCGCAGCACATCGCGGGTGATTTCATAGCGCCGTTCGATCGGCTGATACGGGTCCGTGTTGGCCCCCAATTGCAGCGTCCGGCACTGATAATTTCGCGCCCTCAGTTCGGTGCGCAGACAGTCCGCCGCATCGAATTTGGCGAACAAGCGCGTTTCGAAATCCAGGCCCGGCGACAATCCCAGATAGGCATGGGTCGGTCGGGCGAAGCAATAGACGCATCCATGCTCGCACCCCCGATACGGATTCAATGACCGGTCGAAGGGAATATCCGGCGAGGTATTTCGAGCAATGACCTTACGCGCGGTATCGGGAAGAACCTGGGTGCGAAGCGGCGGCAGATCATCCGGTGCCGACCAGCCGTCGTCTTCCGTCACATGGGTCAGGCGTTCGAACCGGCCGTCCCGGTTGGTGACGGCTCCCCGCCCCTTCAGGGCGCGGGTCTCCCCCGCTTTCGGTGATTTGATGTATGCGGCCATGCCTTGAAGCTTATCGCATCAAAAGAACATATCAAGAACATTTATTTCAGCCATCAAGCGATGCCGTAATATGCCGACAGTTCTCGCTCCTCCGTATTCAATGAGATATGCTGCCGCCACTTGTAAGGAGATCTTATTGGCCAATTTTCACATTTACCCCATCGCTGACGGGGATTCGTTCTGGGTTAAAGCGTCGACCAGCGATGAAGCCCGCAAGCTGATCGCCCTCAACGTGCCTGACGCCAGCAATGCCCAGGAAACGTCCCATTATCGTTGCGAAGAGGACGACCAAAAATCTCCGCCCCATGGGTTGATTTACCACCAGTTGGGTCGGCCGATCTCCATCACCAAGCGATAACCGGCAAAACCACCATCCCAAGATAACCCTAGACAAGAGTCTCGGTGACAGCGCCGATTCGGTTTGTTAGAGTTTTATTAAGGATAGGGACGGATTGCGCCCGGTTCCCACAAGATAATCGCGATCTGGGCAGAAGGTCATGGGCAAGATCAAAGACGTTATCAACGGAATCCTCGAAGGACTGGCGGAAATTCTGACCCCGCCCCCGGCCCCCGTTCCCATTCCGGTTCGCACCCGCCCGCAACAACGCCCGCGGCGCTGACCTTCACCTGAAAATCACCTAAAGTACCCCGATGACCTGCAGCCATCGGAACCACAAGCCGTGAGCGATCAACCAGCCGATCCCCCCGCTGATCTTCCTCCGACGGACATTCCTGACGATCCGGCAGCCCCGCCGTCGGATGCGCGCCCTGCCCCATCCGAAAAAGACCCGCCGGCAGAGGCGGTTCCGACCAGCACGCAGCCGACTCTCAGCATCATCATTCCCACACTGAACGCGGCCCAGGACCTGGGGCGCACATTGGACGGACTCAAGGGCGGCGGAATCGATCACGAGGTCATTGTCGCGGACGGCGGCTCGAGCGATGCCACCTTGCGCATCGCCCGGGCGTTCGGCGCGCGCATGATCGATGCCCCCAAGGGACGCGGCACGCAACTGGCGGCCGGTGCCGATGCCGCCAGGGGCGAATGGCTGTTGTTCCTCCATGCCGATACCGTCCTGCAACGGGGATGGCAGATCATCCTGCGGGGGTTCACCGGCAACCGCGACAACCATTTCAAGGCCGGATACTTTCAGTTGCTGTTGGACGACCCGGCCCCCCAGGCCCGCCGGATCGAAAACTTGGCCAATTGGCGGGCACGACACATGGGTTTGCCCTACGGCGATCAGGGATTGCTGATCTCACGCGGGTTCTACGATTTCCTGGAAGGCTTCAAACCCCTGCCCCTGATGGAAGACGTCGATCTGGCCCGCCGCATCGGCGGCCGGCGATTGGTGATGCTGCCATCCGCGGCGACCACCTCGGCCGCGCGCTACCGCAAGGACGGCTGGTGGTTACGCCCGATCCGTAATCTGTTCTGCCTGGGTTTGTTCTACCTGGGCGTCCGCCCCGATTGGATCGTGGGTCTGTACCGGTGAGCGGAACAGGATTGCAAAAGCATCTGGTTGTTTTCGCCAAGGCGCCGCGTATGGGACGGGTCAAATCCCGACTTGCCCGGCATATCGGCAGGGTCGGCGCCTGGGCGTTTTATCGCGGTATGTTGGCGGGACTGACACGGCGGCTCGGCCGGGATGCCCGCTGGCAATGCTGGCTGGCGGTCACGCCCGATCAAAGCCTGTTCGATCAGGGCCTGTGGCGCAGCGCCACCCCCGACGTCGATGCCTTTATAAACCAGGGCGGCGGCGGGTTAGGCGACCGCATGGCCCGTGTCATGGCAGCCCTTCCGCCGGGGCCGGTTGTCCTGATCGGATCGGACATTCCGGGAATACGGCGGGATATGATCGCCCGGGCCTTTCGGCTGTTGGGTGACCACGACGCCGTGTTCGGGCCGGCGGCGGACGGGGGATATTGGCTGGTCGGCCTGAAGCGCCGGCCCCGCTTTATCGATCCGTTCCGGAACGTGCGCTGGTCGACGGCCCATGCCCTTGCCGATACGCAGGCCAACCTGAACGGCTTGAAAATCGCCCTGATCGAAACCTTGGAAGATATTGATGACGGCCCGTCGTTCGCCCGGCGCGCCCGCTAATCAATTACGTACGCTCAGGCCGTGGCCGGACAGGTCGCCTGCGGAGCTTCGTATTCGCTGCCGTAAGCCTGCAGACTGACCTTGCTGATCACCGTGCGGCCAAGGGCGCGGTTAAACCGGGTCTGCAAGCGCTGGCCGAGGCTGCCCTCAAGCGCCTGTTTCCAGGTCGCCTGATACAGCACTTCCCGCGAAACCTCGCTGTTCACCGCCGAAACCAGCCGAGGCATCAAACGGCAGGCCGTTTCCTTTGCCTCGCCGCTTGGTACGTCCAAGGTGATCGAAACGATCAGGACCTTGGCCTCATTTTTCTTTTTCTTGAGCGTCCACCCCCCGATCTGGATCGAGATCGGCGCCATACGGACGACCGACGGCCCCGGATCGACAGGCCCGACTTCACCCTTGCCGAAACCGAAATCAAATTCCGTCCCGATCGCCGCGACGGACCCGACCGTGCCGGCGGCGACGGTCGATGCGATCAACGTACTCTTGATAAAGCCAGGCATTCTTCCCTCTCCGAAAACTTATCGGAAATCCGGCCGTACCCTCGATATTGTTCTTTTATATGGTTGAGCCATCGGCTGGCGCCGGCACCGATGAAACCTGTCCGCCGTTGTCGGCGATTGCATGCAAAGAATACCTTGCACGCCGATCATGACAACCACGCCAAAGGTCTAGGTCACTGCGCCATGCGGCACCAACGGCCCCGCATCCGCAAGCTTCATCAGGCAGGAAAAATCAGGTTTCTTCGGGACAATTGGTCGACGGAACGTCGTCCTTGTCCTGATAGGCGGCAAGGGTCACCTTTTCGACAATCCTTTCCCCCAGCGCGCGGTTGAAACGCTGCTGAAGCTGGATCGTCAAATCCTTGGAAATCGCATCCTGGGCCTTGTCCGAATAATTGACCTGGCTGGCGAACGCCGTATTCACCGACGACACCAGGCGCGGCATCAACTGGCACACCTTGGCGAAGTTGTGGCTGCCGGTGACCCGCATGGAAATGGACACCAGCAGATTCTTGGCCTTCTGCTTGCTTTTGATGCTGTATCCGCCGACCTGAACCGCCTGCGGGCGCATGCGCACTTTGTGGATTTTTGTGTCCTTGACGGCCGCCACCGGCGTGCTTGACGCACTGGGCTCCGAGCTGACCCAGATACCGATCCCCGCGACACCGCCGATCAGCAGGATCGACGCACCGACGCCGATCAAAAGGCTTTTCATGAACTTGTCCATTGGGCCCCCCTTAAGACCTGGCCTTTTTGGCTTTTGGACTGTCCTTCATCTAAACGGACCGGTCCCCGCATTCCTGCGGCAGCCGATCCCGATGCACGATTAAATTCAGAAACTCTATAGTATCAAAACCTTCGTGAAAAAGGCTCCGGATTTCCCGCCCATGCACCCAAGTGAGAAATTTAAAGTCTAATGCTTTCAGATAACTGACACTTTCCAAACTGCATCAATTCAGTTTTCCACAGCCCTCTGCCCAATCTGTGGATAATCTGCCGACGCAAACAGACACGAATCGGCTCGGCAGCCGCCGAATAAAGAAACGCCGGCAGGGTTTTCCTGCCGGCGCGGAGGTATACGTATGGATAGCGGGACAGCGCCCGCCAAGATCAGTTCTTCGGCGCAAGGAAGCCCAGGGCGTCGCTCAAGCTGGCGCAAGCGACATCGTTCTGTTTGCTTCTCAAGGCCATTTTCGCCTTGTCCATGGCCCGCACAAAGCTTTTGGACGCGGCCTTATCCAGCCCCTTCTTCACCTTCTTGAACTCGCCTTCGGCGGTCTTGATGGCGGCTTTCGGATCGGCGTTGCAGTCTTTGGCATAAGCGGCGGGGGACAGGACGACAGCGGACAGCATCACGGCGGTCGCCGCGAGGGGAAATGCGAAACGCATCTGTTTGGAACTCCAGAGAAAAATTGCGGCGCGTGTTGGCCCTGCCGTCCCGGCACGGGGCGCGCGGCCGCGTTACAGGCGCGGATTTGGCGCCCATTTCAGATATTCGTCAATATGGATTTTTATCTCGGAAGACCTGCGGTTTTCGCAGCTCTCGCTACGCCAGATGTTCCTTCAATCGCGGCATCAGTTCGACGAAATTGCAGGGCTTGTGGCGGATATCCAATTGGTGAACCAGGATCTCGTCCCAGCCGTCCTTGCAGGCCCCGGTCGAGCCGGGCAGCACGAAGATATAGGTGCCGTTCGCCACGCCGGCACAGGCCCGCGACTGAATGGTCGAAGACTTGATCTTCTGATAGCTGATCCAACGGAACATCTCGCCGAAACCGGGGATGATCTTTTCCGCCACGGCGTCGAGTGCTTCGGGCGTCACATCCCGCCCGGTCACGCCGGTGCCGCCCGTTGAAATGATGCAATCGATATCGGGATCGTCGGCCCAGGCGCGGAACTGATCGGCAATCAGCACGGCATCATCCTTGATGATCCTGCGATCGGCAAGTTTGTGCCCGGCCGCGGTCAGACGTTCGACCAAGGTGTCCCCCGACCGGTCGTCTTCCAGTGTGCGCGTGTCCGACACGGTCAGAACCGCAATGTTAACGGGCAGAAATTCCGTTTGTTGGCTCATCGAAAATCGCGACCTCTAGCTTGCCATGGCCCAGGGCTTTGTAGACCGGCCATTGGCCGGCGGCAAGGGCGTCGAGGGACGGTTTGTCCTGCCCCAGGCGGTCGCGGTAGATCCACAGGTTAGCCAGCACCCGTTCAACGAAGTGCCGGGTTTCGAACGCCGGGATGGTTTCGATGAACAACAGGGGGTCGTCCGTGTATTCCGTACGCCGCCGCCATTTGTTCAGGTTTCCGGGCCCACCGTTCCAGGCCGCCGCCAACAGCAGTAGGTCACCCTGGATATGCGGCTCGACCAGCAGCATGTCGATGTATTTCTGCCCCAATTTTAGGTTCAGATCCGGATCATACAGCTTGCGCCGGTGGTGGCGGTGCAGGGACGAATCCCGCGCCACGAAACTGGCCGTGCGCGGCATCAATTGCATCAAGCCGCGCGCCCCCGCCCAGCTTTTGGCTTTGGGATTGAATTTGCTTTCCTGGCGGATGAAGGCATAGACCAGCGCCCGGTCGACCGTGAAACCGTCCTGCGGCTCCCAAGACGGCACAGGATAGGCGGCACCGTCGAACCCGCCACCGTCCGGAAACATGCGGTCCGACAAGCGCACGGCCAAACCGGCCATGCCGCCCGCATCGGCCAGGGCAAGGATCGCCAGCGCCTGCGTCTTGTCGGAAAGCCGGGCCAGATTGCGCAGTTCGCGTTCCGCCCCCCGCTCGTTCCCGGTCTGCACCAGGGCCATGGCACGGCGGCCGCGCGGCGTTTCGACGATGCGCGTGATCGCACCCGAGACGACCGGCGGCGAAGACCATTTATAAGAAACCTTCTGACCCAGGATGCGGGCCGCCAGCAGGCCATAGAACGTGCGGGCATGTTTGGCCGCACCGGCTAGGTAGTGGGTTACCCGTTCGGGTTTGCGGGTGATCAGCAGACCCCGCGCCGCCCAGAAATTGGCGGCACCGTCCATCCATTCGTCATCGAACCCGATATCGGCGGCCTCAATGAAATGGAAGGTCGCCTTTTCATAGTTCTTGGCTTTCCAGGCGATCAGGCCGAGCGTCCAATGCCCGTCGGGCAGATACTTGCCGGAACGCTTCAAGGCGGTATCCAGCCACTGGGCCGCCCATTCGGTACGCCGGTCGAAGAAATAACGGGTGCCGAGCCGTACCTTCGCCTGATCCATTTCCGCATCGGACAACAGCCGTTTGGCATCCGCCGACTGAATAAGCCGCTTGCCGACCAGGGTATGGCCGCGCCGAAGGGCCCGCACGATCCGGTATTTGATCGCGCGCGCTTGGCGCGCCTGGGACCGGCTCAGGCGTTTGGCCGGCAGAATCTTGGGGGCTTTCTGTTCTTCTTCCGCATCGGTCTGATCGGCTTCGGCCTCTTCATCCATGAACGCGGGTCGAAGCGGCAGCACGTCCGGCTTTTCCGGCATGCGCCAATTGCTGGGGCGACGGCGAAGCGACAGTTTATAGATGCGCCCGGCCTGGGGGTGATCGGCGAATTCCGCCATCCAGGCCTTCAGTTCCTTATAGCTGGAACGGTATTTGCGCGGATGCAGATAGCGCTGCGCCATGACATGGCCCATCAGCAGCTTGTCGGAAAGCTTGGCGATCAGGCGGTCCGCCTGCTTCCAGTCGCCGTCTTCCTGAACGTCGAAAATGCGCCGGTACAGTTCGGCATCCGCATCGGAAAGGGTGCGCGGTGCCACGGATTCCGGCGTAACGGGAACGGGCGCGACCGCCGCCGTTTCACCGCTGTCCGCAGAGGCAACCGGCCCGGCGGCAAGCGCCGGCGACGCGCAGACCATGAATTGCAAGGAAAGGGCGCCCAGAACGGGCATACCCCATGATTTGACCCCGGCCATGAAGCCCCTTTTACATTTGGCCGCCTGACGGTGGCGGCTTCGCATTCGCTCCCCAATGAGCTGCGACGTTATAGCGTCCTGTCCCCGGCACCTCAACCTGCCGACATTCCCGGCATCCATTCAGGTTGAGGCGCCGCCCCGTGACAATCTGCATCATCCCATATTTTGCGATGACGGGAAAGTATGGCGGCATATATTGAAAACATGGTTAACAACGCCGCAATAATCAGTCGCCGCCGCCCCCGGTGAGTTTCGCCTTCAGCATCAGCAGATCACGCCAGGCATCCCGTTTCATGGCCGGCGATCGCAACAGATAGGCCGGGTGATACAGCGCCATGGCCGGGATCGGCCCCGCCATCTTCGCCGTCGCATAGTCGAACCATTTACCGCGCAGCCGGGTGATGCCTAGGGTCTGTTCCAATAACGCCTTGGCCGAGGGTCCGCCGACGCAGACCAGGGCACGCGGCTGGACGATTTCGATCAGCCGTTCGACGAAGGGCTGGCAGATCGCTGCTTCCGACGGCGTCGGCGTGCGGTTGCCGGGCGGGCGCCAGAACACGGTGTTAGAAATCAGGGCCGCCGCATCGCCTTCCCCATGCCGGTCCAGGCCGATCGAGGCCAGCATGGCATCCAGCAGCTTGCCCGACGGTCCCACGAAGGGCAGGCCCTGGCGGTCTTCCTCTGCCCCCGGGGCTTCGCCCACGAACAGCACGCGGGCCTTGGGATTGCCGTCGTAAAAGCATAGGTTGGACGCCGTGGTCTTCAACGCGCAACCGTCGAAGCCTTCCAGGGCCGTGCGCAAGTCTTCCAGCGTTTCCGCCTTCCCCGCCATGGCGACCGCATCCTTGACCGCGGCTTGATCCGAAACCTGGGCAGGGGATTGCGGCTTGGTCAGGGGACCGCGCACCGATGCGACCGGCCCGCGCCCTTGCGGAGCACCGGGCATGGGCCCGTCGCTTAACCCCGGCCCGGCTGCTGGGCCTGCGGCCTTGGCTGCGCGCGCCGCCGCCAGGGCTTGGGCCTGTTCGGCAAAGCGATCCTGAGGCACATCGACGATGACTTCGTCGATACCGGCCTCCAGATACCACTGCAGCAAGGCCTTCACGGCAATCGGGTCGGTTGCGGTCTGGGTCATGGGCAGAGCCTAGCACAGGACGGGGCAGAGATTGTCCCCATTGAATCCACAGAATACCGGCCGAATACACAGCAGATCATTCTGAAATGTTGGTACGTTTCCTCACGCAAGCGAGAGTGATATAACGCCTTTCGCAGTTGCACATTTCGACCAACACCAACAAGACACGAGGATGATGAGGATGGAACGGGAATCCATGGAATTTGATGTGGTGATCGTGGGCGCGGGGCCGTCGGGCCTGTCCGCCGCCATCCGCATCCGGCAGATTCATCCCGAATGCACCGTCTGCGTGGTCGAAAAAGGATCGGAAGTCGGCGCCCATATCCTGTCGGGGGCGGTGTTCGAACCGCGCGCCTTGAACGAACTGATCCCCGACTGGAAGGAGAAGGGCGCGCCTTTGAACACGCCCGCGACCAAAGACAAATTCATGCTGCTGGGCCCGGCCGGAGCCTTGCGTCTGCCGACCCCGCCGCAGATGAACAATCACGGCAATTACATCATTTCCTTAGGGCTGTTGTGCCGCTGGCTGGGCGAACAGGCAGAAGCCCTGGGTGCCGAGATTTATCCCGGCTTCGCCGCCGCCGAGGTTCTTTATAACGACGACGGTTCGGTCAAAGGCATTGCCACGGGCGACATGGGTCTGAACCGTGACGGCACGCCCGGCCCCAACCACCAGCCGGGCATGGAACTGCACGCCAAATACACCCTGTTCGCCGAAGGCTGCCGCGGCCATCTGACCAAGACCCTGGAACAGAAATTCGACCTGCGGTCCAAAGGCCCGGAAGGCACGCCCGCCGACCCGCAGACCTACGGCATCGGCCTGAAGGAACTGTGGGAGGTCAAGCCCGAGAACCACAAACAGGGCGAGATCCTGCACACCATCGGCTGGCCCCTGGATTCCAAGACCTATGGCGGATCGTTTCTTTATCACCTGGAAAACAACCAGGTCGCCTTGGGCTTCGTGGTCGGGCTCGACTACCAAAACCCTTATCTTTCCCCTTATGACGAATTGCAGCGCTTCAAGACCCATCCGTCCATCGCGCCGATTTTGGAAGGCGGCAGGCGTATTTCATACGGGGCCCGCGCACTCAACGAAGGGGGCTATCAGTCCGTGCCGGGGTTGAGCTTCCCCGGCGGCGCCTTGATCGGCTGCACGGCGGGCTTCCTCAACACGCCCAAGATCAAGGGCAGCCACACGGCCATGAAGACCGGCATGCTAGCCGCCGAAGCCGTCGCCGATGCTCTGAAATCCGGCGCCAATCCGGCCGAGGGTCTGCCGGCCTATACCCAGGCCGTGCGCGACAGTTGGGTGTGGAAGGAACTGTACAAGGCCCGCAACATGCGGCCCAATTTCCATTGGGGCATGTGGGCCGGGCTGATCCTGGGCGCCATCGACACCTTCCTGTTCTTCGGCCATGCGCCCTGGACGCTGAAAAATCGGGCCGATCATTCGGCGCTTAAAAAGGCCAAGGCCTGCAAGCCCATCGACTATCCCAAACCCGATGGAAAATTAACGTTCGATAAGCTGTCGTCCGTGCAGTTGGCCGGTACTTTCCACGAGGAAGAACAGCCCTGCCACCTGACGCTCAAGGACGACGCCGTGCCCATGGCGGTCAACTGGGCGGACTACGCCGGGCCGGAAGCCCGGTTCTGCCCGGCGGGGGTGTATGAATATGTGGAAGTGGACGGCGAGACCCAGTTCCAGATCAACGGTCAGAACTGCATCCACTGCAAGACCTGCGACATCAAGGACCCGACCCAGAACATCAACTGGGTCACGCCCCAGGGTGGCGAAGGGCCGAACTACCCGAACATGTAGCCAGGGTTGCCATCGACGGAGGGTGACATGCATTTCCGCTCGATCATCTGCCTGCTTGCCGTGACCACCGGCCTGCTGGGCGCATGCGAAACGACATCCGACGGCCCGGCGCCTGACGGATTGGCCGGGACGTCTTGGCAGTTGGTGAAAATCATGTCCATGGACGACAGCGTCCATGTCCCGGAAGACCCGCCAGCCTATACGCTGGCCCTGCAGGCGGACGGGTCGGCCGCGATCCGGGCCGGCTGCAACCGGGGCGCCGGATCATGGCGTTCGGAAACCAACAACCAACTTAAGTTCACGCCGATCGCCGCAACCCGCGCCCTGTGCCCGCCGGGATCCCTGTCCGATAAGTATCTGGCCCAGTTCGCATGGGTCCGCAGCTACATGATGAAAGGCGGCCATCTGTTTCTCGCGACCAAAGCCGATGGCGCGATCATCGAATTCGCGCCATCCGTCGCCGACCGGCGGAAATAACACGGACGCCGATCGACCCACTGCACCGTCGGGCGGGCGCTAAAGCCCCGAGGCCTCGCCTGTGTTAGGATGGGTCCATCGGGTGAAAATTATAAATCGCTAATATCGATTAAAATTATAATTTAAATCAATTTAGACATTTTATCGGCTGCCCATACACTGTTTTCCAGCCGAACGAACGATGCGTCACGTATCCTTAAGATACCTGGTTTCGTGAACGAACCGGCGTCGGCGACGAACCGGACGGCCTAAATCGGTCGCCGTTATTGAAACCCAACGACCTAGAACCCTAACGGAGGAAGTTATGGACGGAAGCAAATGTCCCTTTGGACACTCGGGCGGCGGCACGACAAACCGCGACTGGTGGCCGAACAGTCTGAAGCTCAATATCCTGCGCCAACACTCTTCCTTGTCCAATCCCATGCACAAGGACTTCGACTACGCGAAAGAGTTCAAGACGCTCGACCTGGACGCCGTTAAGAAAGACATCATCGACGTGATGACCACGTCGCAGGATTGGTGGCCGGCCGATTACGGTCATTACGGCCCGCTGTTCATCCGCATGGCCTGGCACAGCGCCGGGACCTATCGCACCGGCGACGGCCGTGGCGGCGGCGGAACCGGCAATCAGCGTTTCGCGCCGCTCAACAGCTGGCCCGACAACGGCAACCTGGACAAGGCCCGCCTGCTGCTCTGGCCGGTCAAGAAAAAGTACGGGAAAAAGCTCTCTTGGGCCGATCTGATGATCCTGGCCGGCAACTGCGCGCTGGAATCCATGGGCTTCAAGACCTTTGGTTTTGCCGGCGGCCGTCCCGACATCTGGGAGCCGGAACAAGACGTCTATTGGGGCGCCGAGACCGAATGGCTCGCGACCAGCGACAAGCCCAACAGCCGCTATTCGGGTGACCGCGACCTGGATAATCCGCTTGCCGCAGTCCAAATGGGCCTGATCTACGTCAACCCGGAAGGCCCCGACGGCAATCCCGATCCCATCGCATCCGGCCGGGACATCCGCGAGACCTTTGCCCGCATGGCCATGAACGATGAAGAAACGGTGGCGCTGACCGCCGGTGGCCATACCTTCGGCAAAGCCCATGGTGCCGGTGACACGGCGCAGGTCGGCCCAGAACCGGCCGCCGCCCCGATCGAGGCACAAAGCCAGGGTTGGCTTTCGAGCCACAAGTCCGGCAAAGGCATCGATACCATCACCAGCGGCATCGAAGGCGCCTGGACGCCGACACCGACCCAATGGGACATGAGCTATTTCGATGTTCTGTTCGGTTACGAATGGGAGCTGACCAAAAGCCCCGCGGGCGCCCATCAATGGCGGCCGAAAGACCTGGCCGACAAGGACCATGCCCCGGAAGTCGACGGGTCCGGCAAGAAGGTGCCGATCATGATGACCACAGCGGACATGGCCATGCGCATGGACCCTGCCTATGAAAAAATATCGCGGCGGTTCCACAAGAACCCGGAAGAATTCGCGGATGCCTTCGCCCGGGCCTGGTACAAGCTGACCCACCGCGACATGGGCCCCGTCGCCCGCTACCTGGGCAAGGAAGTCCCGGCCGAAGAACTGATCTGGCAGGACCCCATTCCCCAGGTCACCCATGCCGTGATCGACGAAGAGGACGTCGCCGCGCTGAAGCAGGACATTTTGGCAACGGGTCTTTCCATTCCGCAACTGGTCCGCACGGCCTGGGCCTCGGCCTCGACCTTCCGCGGCTCGGACATGCGGGGCGGCGCCAACGGTGCGCGCATCCGCCTGGCACCGCAGAAGGACTGGGACGCCAACGATCCGGCCGAACTGGCGGACGTGCTGGACAAATTGGAAGCCGTGCAAAAGGCCTTCAACGATGCCCAGTCCGGCGGCAAACAGGTCTCGCTCGCCGACATCATCGTGCTGGGCGGTTGTGCGGCCGTGGAACAGGCGGCCAAGGCAGCGGGCGCCGATGTGAAGGTTCCCTTCACCCCGGGCCGGGCCGATGCCTCGCAACAGCAGACGGACGTGGAAGCGTTCGAACCGCTTGAGCCCCTGGCCGACGGGTTCCGCAACTACCAGAAGCAGAAGTACGCCGTGTCGGCAGAGGAAATGCTGATCGACAAGGCCCAGTTGCTGACCCTGACCGTGCCCGAAATGACGGTCCTGATCGGCGGCATGCGGGCCCTGAGCGCCAATGCCGGCGGCACGAACCACGGTGTGTTCACCGACCGGGCCGGGACATTGACGAACGACTTCTTCGTCAACCTGCTGGACCTGGGCGTCACCTGGAAAGCGATCTCCGACGATGACGATCTGTTCGAAGGCCGCGACCGGGCGACGGGCGACGTCAAATGGACCGGCACCCGCGTCGACCTGATCTTCGGGTCGAATTCGGAACTGCGGGCCATCGCCGAGGTCTATGCCTGTGACGATGCCCAGGCAACGTTTGTCGACGACTTCGTCGAAGCCTGGACCAAGGTAATGAACCTGGACCGCTTCGATATCGCCTGACCTTAACGCGGTATCCTGAATGAAGTACGGGCGGGCCTTATCGGTCCGCCCGTTTCTTTTTGGAGAATGCGATCAACGATGAACCCCGCGCCGATGCGCTGCCTCACCCCAGCCGGTTGATCCCGTCGAACGCCGCCGTCTTGTAGCATTCGGCGAAGGTCGGATAGTTGAACACCGTGTCGATCAGGTAATCGAGCGTGCCGCCCAGCGACATCACCGCCTGGCCGATGTGGATCATCTCGCAGGCCCCGTCGCCGATGATGTGCACGCCAAGCAACTTCCGCGATTGCGGATCAAACAGAAGCTTCAACAGCCCGGCCTGATCGCCGACGATCTGACCGCGCGCGATTTCCTTATAAGCGGCGCGGCCGACCTCGTAGGGGGTTTCTGCCTCGGTCAGTTCCTGCTCGTTCTTTCCGACCACGGAAATCTCGGGGATCGTGTAAATGCCGTAGGGCAGAAGGTTGGGGAAGCTGCGGGCCTCCACACCAAAAGCGTGACAAGCGGCAAGCCGCCCCTGCTCCATGGAGGTCGAGGCAAGCGAAGGAAAACCGATCACGTCACCGACCGCATAAATGTGGCTGGCTTCGGTCTGATAGTTCGTGTTGACCGTGATGCGCCCGCGCGGGTCGGCTTGCACGCCCGCCGCCGCAAGGTTCAGGCTTTCCGTCGCCCCGGTGCGGCCGATGGAGTAGAGCACGGTTTCCGAATTGATGTGCTTGCCGCTTTTCAGCGCGATATGAACCTTCTGGCCTTGGTCGCCGTCGACCAGGTCGATCCCGCTGACTTCCTCGCCCAGACGCAGGGTCACCCGTTCCTGGCGCATCAGATGGACCAGGGTGTCGATGATTTCTTCGTCGACGAAAGGCAGGACACGCAGGCGCTTGTCGATCACGGTGACGCGCACGCCCAGGGTCGCGAAAATGGTCGCGTATTCAATGCCGATCACCCCGGCACCGATCACGGTCAGGCTTTTGGGCAGGGTGTTGAGTTCCAGGATATCGTCACTGGTAAAAATATGTTTGCCGTCGAAGGCGATGTTGTCGTCGCGCGTGGTCGTCGTGCCGACGGCGATGGCGATCTTGTCGGCCGTGATTTCGGACGCCGTCCCGCCGCCACAGGGTGTCAGCGAAATGCGGTGCGGGTCGATGAACGATGCCTCGGCATCGATGATCTTGATGTCGTTGCGCAACATCTGGTGGCGCGTCACGTCGATGCCGATCTGGCGCACGTGATCAGCGCGGCCCAGCAGATCGCCCATGGTGACTTCCTGCTTCACCTTGTAGGACGAGCCGTAGACGCTGCGTTCGTTATAGCCGGAAAAATGCATGGTCGCGGCGCGCAGCGTCTTGGACGGAATGGTCCCGGTGTTCAGGCACACCCCGCCGACCACGGTCTGACGTTCGGCCAGCGCCACCCGTTTGCCGAGCTTGGCCGCCTGCACCGCCGCGCGCTGGCCCGCCGGGCCGGAGCCGATGACGAACAGGTCATAGTCATAGCTGCTCATTAGTCCCCCAAGGATCAATCCACGAAATTCAGGTTAGTGGCCTGGAACCGCTTAAGTCCATTGGATTTCGTGACTTGCGCGCCCAAGGACGGCGCAGGCAACTATTTAATCGCCGTCCACAACAACGCCAGGCCCGAGCAGAACAGCATGACATCCATCACATGTTCGAAGGTCTTCAGACTCAGATGCATCATCACCCGCTTGCCCAGATAGGCGCCGATCATCATCGACCCGCCGACGATCAGGCCCTGCAGGATCATCGGCCCCGGCAAGGCCCCCGCCTGCTGGAACGTCGCGACCTTTGAGACCATCAATGCCAGGGACGCCGCTGCCTCGGTCGAAATCAGCGCCCCCTTGGTCAATCCGATCGCGAGGAATGCCGGAATACTGAGCGGCCCCGTGGACAGCACGATGCCGCTGAGATAGCCGATCAGCCCACCGATGATCGCGAGATGCCAGTATCGGATGCGAAAGTCGCGGGCCCGCATCCAGCGCCGGCCCGGGATCATCAAAAGGAAAAACCCGCCGAGCACCGTTTCGACCACGCTGGGCGGCAGGATCAGTAGCGTGCGCGCGCCCAAGGCCGCCCCCGGCACGCCGAGCACGGCATAGGCCCAAAAGGCCCGCCAATCGACCTCGCGCCACCAGGCCACGGCCTTGCCGATATTGCCCAGAACGGCGGCGATGGCCATGATCGGCACCGCCTGCTGCGGACCGAATTGAAAAACCAGGATCGGCATCAACACGATGGAGCCGCCGGTGCCGACGACGCCGCTGAGCGTTCCCGCGGCGACGCCCGCCAGCAACAAGAAGATGTAGCCGGTCAATCGATCCCCCAATAGGGCTGAAATAAAGGGGCCTGAAAAAAGGAAAGGGTCACCCGCCGTCCGGCAGATGACCCTGGAACCGTACTTCAACGCAGTTGAAGCTTGGATCTAGTCTGGATCCGTTCGGATCAAGCTTCCTGCAAGTTCACAGCCTTGGGGCCGCGCGCTTCGTTCTGCACTTCAAAGGTCACCTTCTGACCTTCGGCCAGGCTGGCAAGGCCAGACTGTTCGAGGGCGGTGATGTGAACGAAAACGTCCTTGGAGCCATCTTCCGGGGTGATGAAGCCGTAGCCCTTCTGCGTGTTGAAGAATTTAACCGTTCCAGTGGTCATGTACTTAAAGTCCTGTACTAGCTGCCGGTCGAATTACGAACGTGTCGTCCCAGCCGACACGGCATGGTGAAAGACCGGAACGCAACCGAGCGGTCCGGGTGATCAACGCTTCCTAGGGTTGGGGGGTTTGGGGCCGAAGGCCCAATTACCGTCCGCCAAATCCGGCCGGGGCTTAATCACGCTTCGATTCGTACTTTCGAACGTCCTGAAAGACAAGAAGAATATTTTATTCGACCGGTCCGCCGGCAAGCCATTTAACGGCGTCACGCGCCGCCTCGCGGGCGGCGTTCTCATCGCCGAACAGGCGGCCTGCATACCCGGCTGCACCCGACCAGCCGCGGGGGTCTTCCGGGTCGCGGCGATATTCCTCGAATCCGAAGGTACCGTCGGCGCGGCGGAACAGATCGACGCAGCGGGTGCCGTCGCCGTTTTCAAGCGACGCCAAAACCAGGGCGCGCGCGGGTTTTCGGGATTGTTCCATCCTGCCAGTATGGACGATTGCCCTTTTTTCGCCAAAGGTCGATGCAACAAGAATTGATCCTACGGGATATGGTCGCACGGCCCGGCGTCGGATAGACTGGTCGCTGCTTGAACCCATTCCCCCATCCGCCTTTGAGGTATGAGACCGCCCGTGACCCCGACACGTCGAATTCACCGCCATCTCACCGCCGGCCTGCTCGGCGCGTTTGCCGCCCTGGCCCTGCCTCAGGGCACCCTGGCCAAGCCGAATGCCGAGCCGGACCTGAACGCCAATACCTTCATCGGCAACTACCTGGCCGGCCGGCAGGCACAGCGCGACGGTGATTTGAGCGCGGCCTCGGCCTATTACGGCGCCGCCCTGACACAAAAGCCGGAAACACCCGGCCTGTTGCGCCAGGCCTTCATCGTCAACCTGATCGAAGGCAACATGAAAACGGCCGTTAAGCTGGCCAAGGAATATCTGAAGGAAGACCCGGATCAGACCATCGCGCAGCTGACCATCACGGTCGATCACATCAAGCACAAACGCTTCAAGGAAGCGAAGGCGCTGTTGGACAAGCTGCCGGACCAGGGGCTTTCGGTGTTCACCAAGCCGATCCTGACCGCCTGGGCCCTGTACGGTCAGGGCAAGGGCAAGGACGCCCTTGCCGCACTGAAGCCGTTGGAAGACAAAAAGGGCGTCGAGAATTTGGTCGAAATTCACGAAGCCCTGATCCTGCAATTGATGGGCAAAACGGAAGAGGCCGCCAAGCTTTTGACCGGCGTGGTCGAACGCCAATCCCCGCCGTCATCCCGCGTCGTGCACCTGTTGGGGGCCTTGCTGGAACGCGCCGGCGATACGGAACGGGCCAAGGCGATCTACCAGCTTTATTTGGACGAGCATCCAGTCTCGCGCCTGATGGACCCGGCGCTGGAACGCATCAAGCGGGGCAAGAAGCCCCCCTTGGTCATCAAGGATGCCCGCGACGGCAGCGCCGAGGCGCTGTACGACATCGGCTCGTCCCTGCGCCGCCAGAACGCCCATGAAACCTCCATCGCCTTGATCCGCATGGCGATCTATATGAAACCCGATTTCGCCGTGGCGCAGTTTATCCTGGCCGACATTCTTCAGACCGAAGACCGCCTGGAACAGGCGATCAAGGAATATTCCCTAATCGACGATGCTTCGGATTATGGGTGGAGCGCCCAGCTTCAGGCTTCGGCCTTGCTGGGGGACCTGAAACGGTCCGAAGAAGCCATCAAGGGCTTGAAGAAGCTGGCCAAACTGCGGCCCGATTTGCCCGACCCGCATTTGCACATGGGCGATGTATACCGCCGCATGGAAAGTTATGGCGAAGCCGCCAAGGCCTATTCGGCCGCGATCGAACGGGTCAAGGACCCGCAACCCCATCATTGGAGCCTCTTTTACGCGCGCGGCATCGCGCTTGAACGGGATAAACGGTGGAAGGCATCGGAAAAGGACCTGCTCAAAGCGCTCGACCTGCGCCCCGACCAGCCCTATGTGCTGAACTATCTTGGCTATACCTGGATCGATCAGGGACAGCAGCTCGACCGGGCCACGGAGATGATCAAGAAGGCCGTCTCGCTGGCCCCCAACGACGGCTTTATCGCCGACAGCCTGGGTTGGGCCTATTACCGTCTGGAAGATTTCGAGCAGGCCGTGGTCGAATTGGAACGTGCCGTTGAGCTGCGCCCGCAGGATCCCGTCATCAACGACCATTTGGGTGATGCCTATTGGAAAGTGGGACGCAAACTGGAAGCCCGCTTCCAATGGAAGCGCTCGCTCTCCCTCGACCCCGAAAAAGACCTGATTCCCAAAATTCAGGGCAAGCTCGAAAAAGGGCTGTAGCCGCGTGGCAGACCCCATCGTTACCGTCGCAGCCCCTGCGAAGCTGAACCTGTATCTGCATGTCACCGGAAAGCGGGACGACGGCTATCACCTGTTGGATTCCCTGATCGCCTTTGCCGACGTGGGCGACGAGATCAAGGCCCGCGCCGCCGCCGACGGCTCCCTGACCTTGGCCGTACGCGGCCCTTTCGCCAAGGATCTGGCCGACGAAGCGGACAATCTGGTTCTGCGCGCCGCCCGCATGCTGCGTCAGGCGGCGGGCGTTTCGGCGGGGGCCCATCTGGTGCTGGAAAAACGCCTGCCCGTGGCATCCGGAATCGGCGGCGGGTCCGCCGATGCGGCGGCGGCGCTGAAAGCCCTGACCCGGGTCTGGGGCATCGAATTGCCGGAACCCGACATGCGCGCGATGGCCCTGGAACTGGGCGCCGATGTGCCCATCTGCTGGGTCGGCGCACCTGCCTTCGTGGGCGGCATCGGGGATGAGATCGAACCCGCCCCGCCGTTGCCCCCCGTGCCGCTGCTGCTGGTCAACCCAAGGGTGGGTGTTTCGACCCCGGCCGTGTTCAAGGCCCGCACCGGCGATTTCCAGCAAGCCAACCGGTTCAAGGAAACCCCCATCGACGGCGCGCATCTTGCCTTTCTGTTGAAATCCCGCGCCAACGGGTTGGATCAAGCCGCCTGTGCCCTTTGCCCGCCCATCGCCCAGGTGCTGGCCGCCCTGGAAGCCACGGAAGGTAGCTTGTTAACCCGCATGTCCGGCTCGGGCGGGACCTGCTTCGCCCTGTACGAGACCGAAGGCCAAGCCCTTGCCGCCGCCGAAAGGCTGTACGATGCGGAACCTGATTGGTGGATCGCCATGGGGCATCTGGGCGCCCCGGGGGACGGACTTAACTGACCCGGTAACGGGGGAATTTACCTGCCCGCGATCCCTTGCCCATGGGCGAGAGATGGTCTAAGAAGTCGGCCCCGCCCCCGGACAGAGCGGCCGTGGGCGGGATGGCGTTTATTGGGGCGTGGTGAAGCGGTCTAACACACCGGTTTTTGGTACCGGCACTCGGAGGTTCGAATCCTCCCGCCCCAGCCACCTTCTTCGGCAGAGCCGGATTTTTCCGACATTTGTCGGAAACGGCACTACTTTTTAAAAACGGGTTCTATTTTTTAAAAAACGGCATCTATTTTTTATCGTTATCGGCCTCGGCCCATTAATAGCGGCAAGAATATTCGCCGCAAAAGCACAGTTTATTGTCCAAAGCAGAACGCGTTATCACCTAATCGCCTTTGCCTCGTACCGAACGTAGTCCACTACATAGCGGTTCATTGCGGGGTCCTATTGAACGTCGCTGTGACACGCTGGGGGACGCGTACAGTCAACGTGGATTTTTCGCGCCTGTGTGAAGACTGGAACTACCGGGGCTACGATCAGACGCATGCGATCTTCGGCGCCAGCCTCGTCGACGGGTAGGTCATGCGCAACATGGTCGAAGGCCTAGCGGCGTCCTACGTCAAGGGCCCTTTCGTCGACAGCCCGATCGACAACGTCCATGCGCAGGGACCGCTGTGCGACAAGACGACGAAAATGGCGCTCGAGCGCGGAGACCACTTCGGCGCGGACCATTACGCGGCGTCGGTGATCCTGACGCGGCCGTAGGGGCCGGAGGCGTCAAGCGGCGGCGTTCTTCTGGCCGATGAACAAAACGCAATGGGCCCGGAGGCGTTTGTATCCAAGCGCCAGGTCGGATTTAGCGCGGGCGAGACGCCTCAACATGCGCGATCTTGGTGTGACGCCAGGAATATCTATCAACCACATGCCGGCACCGCCCGTTGTCGTCACCGTTCCGCCCCATAGCGCCGCCGCGCCTGCCGCCGGCGGGAGCGCCACGAACGAGGCTGCCGCCGCGGCCACGCCACCGACAACAAGGATGCCGCCGACAATCCGGTGGGTCAGGCCGGGTTTCTTATCGAGGGCGTTTTCCAGTGCCTCGATCCGCCTTTTTGTGACGCCTACACAGTTCTTCATCGCGTCCATGCGCGGCTTGAGCGTCTGCCAGGAATCCTCCGTGGGGGGAAAGCCGGCCAGAAGGCCGTGTTCGGCCTTCATTCCGGCGACAAGGTCCTTGGCGTCATCGCAGACCCGATTGACCTCCGGACGAAGCCGGGCCAGATGCTCTCGGTCGAACATGCCCCCGGCGCGTCCCCTGCCACCTAGGCCGCGCCCACGGCGCCGCCGTTTCCTTCCCTTCGGGCCTGCCATTTTTCGGGATCTTCGGCATCGAGCAGCTTTCCGAACTCCGCCAGATCGAGATCAAGCTGGCGACTCGCGGCTGCGGATTCTTGGCTGGTGAGGGCAAGGCGAATGTGCTGGTAGATGAAAAAACAGGCTATGCCGAGCATCGCCAGCGATCCGGAGGACAGCACCCAATGCATGGCAGGCACGGTCGCGCCGGACTGCAGTGCCGAGGAAACGAGCGCGACCATGTACCCAATTGCGACGCAAAGGCTGAGCGATGTCACGAATGAAACCAGCGCGACATTCATGTGGGAGTAGAACATCGCGTCATTGCCAAGCTGATCCCATTTGGGTGGCGCCTCATAACCGTCTCGCCGGGCCGCCTTTTCGGCGTCCTGCCAGTCGGCCAATTCGTCGGCGAGCCGTCGCTCGCTCCAGCGGCCGTCATCGTCCTGAATGGCGTTAATGTCGCTCATGGATGAATCTTAACACAATCGGGCGGTAAAAGTCATCGCCGCCACTCATGATCGAGTTCGGCGGGATCAAGGGTCAAGTCTCTACATAGAGTGCATGTGCAAGGTATTGTTTTACCTTTCCTATGCTCCACTCAACTTCTTCAGATAGTAGCGGCACACACATGCCTAGCCAATGAAGGAGCGAGGACGACAGCGGGGCCGCATGAAATTCGTCGAAGGTCAGGTGGACAATGTAGTGGCGCCCGCCAAGATCACGCCTAATCGTAGCGCCACAACTGGCGGCAACGAATAAACCTTATCTCGGCTTGTCCAAGGGGTATTCCTTCAAAAGTATCCCCGGTTGCAGACCCAACTTTTCTGCCAAACGTCGGATCATTCCGAGAGACAAGCTTCTTCGTCGATTTAATATTTCGGATACGCGTCCGCTTGAACCGAATATAGGGACCAAGTCTTTCGCCCTCAGCCCCTGTTGTTCCATACGGAACTTGATCGCCTCTACCGGATCCGGCATGTCGACGGAGAAACGCTCTTCCTCATACCTCTCCGCGAGGATTGAAAGCACTTCTAGTTCGTCGAATTCAGGCGTTCCGGTTTTCGGCGACAACCTCATCAGATGTTCAATACGAGCAAGAGCTTGGCTAAAATCTGTATCGCTCTTGATCGGCTTGATATCCATTTCGTCCCGCTCCTTAGGGGAACTGCATGTCAGCGAGCACCATGCCAATGCTTCCATGCGCCAGAAATACGTCTCTTTATAATTGGCATTTTCCTAGCGGCAGCCAGGTACTCGCTCCAACGATAGAGACAGCAATCTCGATCCGTTCATCGTTCATTAAATCACAAAAGATATATCTAATATAAATTTGCGGCTTCCGGGAACTGCCCATGGTGCGCCCCGCTAACTCGAAACTTTGGCCGGGTCGCCCCGCTCCTCGCGACGGGGAAACATTTTCTTCGTGGTTCGCGCGGGTCGCTCACGCGAACTTCCTCTCCCCATCGGACCTATTCGCCGCCTCGCTTCCAGGCGCGCGGCTTTTCTCTCTCGACATGGATCGCAGATGTGATCCCGATCTGCTGAAGAAGCTTTCCGCCAATACTGGCATCGCCGAAAGGCGTCTCGTCTCCTTGCTGCTCACCGAATTCCAAGGCAGTGTCTTTGAGCTAGATAACCCCAAGGCTCCGCTAACCTGGCTCCCTCACTCGGGAACAAGCCGCGGATCCTTCGGCCAGCAGGCATGTCCTCGATGTCTCGACACACAGACCCCTTTCTATCGGAAAGCGTGGCGCCTTTCGTTCTCAACGATCTGCCTCGAGCATGGGACGGGTTTGATTGATCGGTGCCCTCGATGCGGCCGCGCCATTGCGCCACTCCAGACGTCTTCCGAAAGATTGTTTTGCCATTGCCATAATTGTGGCGCCGACCTTCGGAATTCCTGCGAAGCCAACGTCGACCGGATGGATCGTGAAATTCAGATATCCCTCGAGCAAGCTGCAATACGCGGTGCCGCACGACTCGGTCGATATGGGCACGTGCATTCACTCTCTTATTTCTGGATTCTGCGAAAACTATTCCGACTAGTCGTTTCCGGCGAGTTCTCTTTACCCATCCGCGAATGCATATCGAAGGAGACGGGATGGACAAACCATGCTGCGTCGATCCCCCGCCTCAAGAACGCCGACCGCCTTCCTCCCGGTCCACGTCGCCTGGCTCTCCGGTTCGCCAATTATTTGATCGCCAATTGGCCAGATAACTTCGTCTCCGTGTGCCGATCGGTCGGGCTTACTCAAAGGCGGCTGCTGCGGACTGAAGAGCGCGCGCCATTCGCATTCGTCTCGGCCGTCAAAGAGCACCTTAGCGAGGGGCCGACAGTCGTCGATGAGAGGCAGATTGATTGCGCAGCTCAATTCTTGGCATGCGAGAACCGGCAACCGACTTATGCCGCCCTTTCAGGGCTTTTGAAAAATCGCATTCACGCCAAACGCAACTTGGCGGCGGCCGGCCGACAGTGCGCCCCCTATGGGACTCATCGATATTGGAAACTGGACGGCGTGGCTCCAGAAACTCGCGCAGCAGCGAAACAAGCAGCGAAACTGGCCGGCGAGAACGTCGGGCCTTGGGTGGACCGCATCATCCAAAAAGCACTTGAGCAAAAACTCTGAACAACATATAGGGGAATAAGAGGAGAAAATATCTACATGCAGTATCCCGCCCCACGAAAACCGGTCAGAACAATTCCTCTAAAATCGCGAAGCGTTAGGGGCTTCTATACGTCCACGCGATGGCCACGCCCTATCGCGCACGAGTCCAACCTCGAACGGGACTTTCTTATCCTTTGTGACTTCGACACGAGCGTACGACAGCTAACCGAACAACCCTGCAAGATCACCTATCCGTCAGAAGAAGGCAAAGACCGCAATTACACGCCGGATTTCTTTTTGGACGTAGCCGCCGAAGTCGGCCCTTCGCAATTGGTTGAGATCAAATTCCAAAGCGAGTTGGACGAACGAGCAGACGATTATGCAGAGAGATTTAGCGCCGCTCGCGAATATGCCGAGGCCCGAGGCTGGGAATTCAAGGTAAGGACCGAACGGAGTATTCGGGGCGACCTATTGGCAAATGCGAAATTCCTCCTGCCATACCGACGCTTGCCAATCGATCACGGACTTAGCGCCCGTTGGATGCGAACACTCGCATCAACTGGTCCCTGCACGGTCGAGGCGGCGTTGCACGACGCCTGGCACAATGACGATGAGGAACGGCTCCGCGCGCTGACCGAGTTATGGCGATTGGTTGCTATGGACAGCATTTCAGTGGACTTGGAGGCCAACCGTGTAGGCCTTCAAAGCTTGGTGTGGCCCAATGACCGGTAGCGCGACATCGGTTCGTTTTTCCTATGAGCCTGGAACCCGCGTCCAGTGTCGCGGCGAAGAGTGGATCATCCACAGCCAGATCGGCAGCGACCAGCTCATGCTCGAAGGCAAGAGCGGCGAGCGAACAATCGTCGTCAAATCATACGAGGTCACTCCCCCATCAAACGCAGCAAAAGCCAAGCCCGTCAGCGCAATCCCCGACGACGACTATCAAACAGCGAAGGAAAGATATGAGATATTAGAGCCTGTTCTTAATGGGGCGCGGAGAGACCGCGGAAAACTCGTGAAGGATGCGGCAAAGTCGTCGGGCAACTCGGTTCAAACGATTTACGGCTGGATCAGAAAGTTTGAAACGACCGGCACAATCTCAAGCCTCGCCCCAAGAAGAAAAGGCAGCCAACGTGGTGATCGCAGGATCGATGCCAAGGTCGAGGCAATCATTCAGTCGACGATCGAACGGGAGTACCTGAACAAACAAAGAAAATCCGTGAAATCCGTTTACACGTTGATCGAGATGGCCTGCGCCGATGCCGGAATTTCAAAACCGCCCTGTTTGGATACGGTTCGAAAAAGAATTCAGGCTTTGCCGCCTCGTGAAATTACGGCAAAGCGCTTCGGCGAGAAGGCCGCTCGCGACAAGTTCGATGCGGCGGCCGGGAAATTCCCCAATGGCGAACACCCCCTGCAAACCGTCCAAATCGACCACACCGTTCTAGATATCATTCTGGTCAATCGGAAGGACCGGGAACCGACGACCCGCCCCACGCTTACAATCGCAGTCGACGTATTCAGCGGGATGGTTACCGGTCTGCACCTTTCGTTCGAACCTCCCAGCGTAACGAGCGTCGGCATGTGTCTCTATCGCAGCGTTACCCACAAAGATAGATATCTTAAAGAACTGGGCGTGGACGGCGACTGGCCCGTTTGGGGGCGTCCCGTGTCACTTCACGTAGACAATGCAAAGGAATTCCAATCCAACAGCCTCCGCGAGGGATGTGCAGAACATGGCATCGATTTGCAACATCGTCCCGTCAGACGACCCGAGTTCGGCGGCCACGTAGAGCGCGCTTTCCGCAGCATCAACACGCTCATTCACGAATTGCCCGGCACGACCAAATCCAACGTTCAAGATAGGGGAGAGTATAAATCCGAAAAGGAAGCGCTGTTGACCATCGACGAGCTGGAGAAGCTGCTGGTCGGTCATATCGTCAACAAGCTCCATACCAACCCCCGAAGGAGCGACGGCGCCTCGCCCTTTGACCGATGGGAAGAAGGAATAAGGGCCGCCGGCCAACCGAAGCCAATCCAGGACACGAGAAAGTTTCTTATCGACTTTCTGCCGCAGGAATCGAGGACCGTTCAAACGACCGGCATTCAGTGGGACTACTTCTACTACTTCGACTTAAAAATAAAAAAGTGGATCGGCAGCAAGCGCGATTTCAAGGTCAAGCGAGATCCCAGAGATATCAGCAAGATCTACTTTCTCGACCCGGAACTCGGTGAGTACTTGGAAATCCATACTGCCGATGGCCGGCTCTTGCCTTTTAGCCTTGCCGAACACAATCAGGCTATCGCCAGGTTGAAGGCGGCAAAGGCCCCACGCACTCAGAGCCGAATTTACGCTGAAGTCCTCCGCCAAAGGGAAACGGAGAAGGCCGCGCGTGAACAGAAGCGCTCAAAGAAAGCGCGCCGCAGAGCGGATCAAGACGCCCGCAACCGCCGCGAGCTTAACGAGATACACGGTTCCGCTACCTCCGAAAGTTCGACGGAATTGCAAGTGATTGAAGGCGGCTTGGCGCGAAACTCGGAGAGTTCCGACAAGCAGACAAAACGGAGTTTCAAACTGCGCCCCAGAGATGGGCAGAAGAGATATGAGGATTGGTAAAATGATCGACCCATATACGGCAGCAGGAACGTTCGCGGGTACCGTCAAGCGGATGACTCGCTGGCGCAAATCTCCGGGAACGATTGAAGAGCGCAAACAGTTTTTCAAACGAGATTACTGGGTCGACTATCCTCGCGCGACGGAACTGCTGAATAGGTTCGACGATATGTACGCCGCGGAAGGCCAAGTTCGGCCGGAGGGAATGCTCGTAACCGGCCCACCGAACAACGGAAAGACCTCGACCGCGTTCAAATTCATGAGAGACAGATTGGCAGGCTATCAGAAAGTGGACGGCCGGCCGGATGCTCCCCCGATCGTAAAAGCGGAAACACCGCCCGGCACACCGTCTCCTCGTTCGCTCTACATGGCTCTGCTTCAAGAGGTGGGAGCGCCATACAATCCCAGATCCGCTGAACAGGTGCTCTATAACCAAGTGATTCAGCTTTTTACGGAATCCGGTGTCCGCATGCTGATCTTGGACGAAATCCATAATGGGCTTGCGGGCGGCCCCAATCAGCAGCGGATCATGCTGAACACTCTGAAATCGTTGAGCAACACACTGCAGATTTCCATCGTCATGGTCGGCACCGACGATGCTCGCGTCATGTTTGAACGGGACGATCAAATCAAAAGCCGGTTTCCAGCTTTCGAAATGCCGGCGTGGGAATTTTCCGAAGAGTACGCCCAATTGGTCGACGATATGTTCGGCGCGATGGAGCTGGATATTCCATCACCGGCATCAGACTACGATTTCGTCGACGAACTTCATCAGCTTTCCGGAGGGCTGATGGGAAAGACAAAAAAGTTAGTCGCCCAGTTCGCCAGCCAGACTCTCGAAGCTTCTCAAGTCGTCGACAGCGCAAGAAAAATATAAGTAAGGCCATTCGCGCTGTTAATGGCGGAGACTGAATTGCAGGGCTTCTGGGATTCAGCGCTACAGGCGATGTAGTCGTGAGGAGAGAATGGACCGTTCGGAAAACATGAGCAGAGTTCGGTCCAAGAACACCTCACCTGAAATGACCGTTAGACGAGCGCTGCATCGTGCCGGGTTCAGGTTTCGATTGCACCGAAAAGACCTTCCGGGGCGGCCCGACATCGTTTTACCGAAAAAGCGACTTTGCATATTCGTCAACGGATGTTTTTGGCATCAGCACCCTCGGTGCCCAAAGTCCAAACGACCGAAAACCAACGCGGAGTTTTGGAACGCAAAGCTGGATGCGAATATCATTCGCGATAAGAAAAATCACGCAGCATTGCGGCAACTCGGATGGAAGGTTTTGGTGTTGTGGGAATGCGAAATTAACCGCGGGGACGAGTTCCTCCATAAAATCAATTAATTACTCAACCCTCTAGCATTCAGGCGCTCAAATTTCGTATAAGAGTCAAGGAGTTATCATCGGGTAGAGTGGGCTAATTATTCCGTGCGCGGTAAAATCAAAGTTTTTGACTTTTTCTGCGGCTGCGGAGGAACTAGCGCGGGCCTCAAGGCTGCGGGCATGGATATTGTCGCTGCCCTCGACGTTGATAAGAACGCAGCAGCCACCTACAAATTGAATTTCCCTGAGGTCAAATTCTTCAGGCGAAAAATTCAACACTTCAAAACCTCGGATCTTCAGGACCTGGTTTCGGGCTGTGGCAGCAGCCCGATACTTTTCAGTGCCTGCGCACCCTGCCAACCGTTCACCAAACAAAAATGCGAAAAACCTGAAAACGACGAACGAAGGCATCTATTGCGAGAGTTGCACCGCTTCGTCAAGCGCTACGCACCACACTACATTTTCATTGAAAATGTACCGGGACTTCAAAAGGTGTCTGACAAAGACGGACCATTCTCCGATTTTCTCCAGTTTCTAACATCACAGGGTTATTCCTATGACAAAGGGGTGGTTATTTCGTCTCACTATGGCGTTCCACAAGTACGATCACGCTTGGTGTTGCTGGCTTCTCGAATTGGCCCGATATCGCTTCCAGAAGCAACCCACGGCGATGGCGAGGGATTGGCACCCTTGGTAAACGTCTGGGACACCATAAATGATCTTCCTGCGATCGAGGCCGGCGAAACCCACCCGGAAGTTAAGAACCACCGGGCGGCGCAACTTAGCGCCCTCAATCTGGAGAGAATAAAAGCAACTCCTGTGGGGGGCGGTCGTTTGGATTGGCCCGAACATTTAAAGCTCGAATGTCACAAGAAACACACCGGTCACACGGATGTATACGGGCGTTTGGTAAAATACAGACCGGCGCCGGCATTAACGACCCGATGCATCAGCCTATCTAACGGCCGCTATGGTCATCCGGAGCAACACCGCGCCATCAGCGTTCGAGAGGCGGCATCCATTCAAACCTTTCCACGTGATTTCGAATTTCTCGGAAATCTGAACTCTCAAGCAGTTCAAATCGGCAATGCGGTTCCCGTGGCACTTGCTCGCGCATTCGGAGAGCATATAATAAATCAAAGCGCAAAATAATTGCAGGGGCGGAACGTTGGCAAAGTTCAAAGTTCGAGCAAGAACGGTCGATATGCTCGGGCGGCAACAGATTGCCGGCATCCCGACGGCAATCCACGAGCTTTTCAAGAATGCCTATGATGCCTACGCCACCTGTGCGGAAGTAGACTACTATCGTCAGGATCAGCTGTTTCTTCTTCGAGACGACGGGTATGGCATGTCACGCGAAGCTTTCGAAGAACGCTGGCTCACGCTTGGGACAGACAGCAAACTAAACGCCAAGGGGTCAGCCGGGCTGCCATTCCAAGACATCGTCCCCAAAAACAAACGACGATCGCCGTTGGGTGAAAAAGGCATCGGCCGCCTCGCAATCGCCGCCATCGGCCCCCAAGTACTCGTCCTATCCCGCCCAAAACTTAAGACCGGCACCGGCCCTCTGACCGCGGCTTTCATCAATTGGGGAATGTTTGAACTGCCCGGCGTAGATATCGACAAGGTCGAAATTCCAATTGTCGAGTTTAAAGGTGCGGAGCTGCCGACAGTCGATGACGTGGAAAAGATGGTCGACAGCGTTCGAAAAAACCTTCTATCCGTCGCCAAATCGACCGACCCGAGATTGGTAGCGCGCATCGAAAAAGAACTCGACTTATTCGAAGTCGACCCGGCGGAACTGGATGCGTCTCTAGGCGCGCCATCCGTTCACGGAACGTCACATGGAACCCATTTTTTTGTTCTGCCAACGACCCGAATCATCAACCACGACATCGACGGGGATGGTGAAAAAGACAAGGAAGCCACCCCGTTACAGAAATCTTTGTTGGGTTTCGCCAATACAATGACGCCGGAAGGCGGCGCACCGCCCATTCGAACAGCCTTCCGAAATTGGATCGACGACGCGACTTATACAGAACCGGTGGGTCAAAGCGAATTTTTCACGCCGGACGATTTCAATCGCGCTGATCATCGCATTTCCGGCACATTCGATGCGTCCGGCAGATTTTCTGGCACAGTTACGGTTTATGGTGAGAAACGCCAAAAGTACTCATTGCCGGCGAAAGATACCCCGTCGGAATTCGCCGCTTGCGGCCCGTTCAGTTTTGAAGCCGCGGTCGTCCAAGGCAAAAGAAAGGAAAGCAAGCTGCCAGCCGACGAATGGACTTGGGTTACCAAGCGCATGGATAAAATCGGCGGCCTATATGTTTATAAAGACGGCGTCCGGGTCCTGCCTTACGGCGATGTGGACAATGATTTTCTGGAGATCGAAAAGCGGCGGACTAAAGGGGCGTCTTATTATTATTTCTCGCACCGCCGCATGTTCGGCGCGATCACCGTATCCTCCAACGATAATCCGAGCCTGATCGAAAAAGCCGGCCGCGAGGGGTTCGTGAAGAACGCCGCGTACCGCGAATTCCGCCGCCTCTTAATGAATTTCCTTATTTCGATCGCAAATGATTTTTTCCGAGAAACCGGAGAATATTCCGCGGGGTATCAGCGGGTTCAAAGAGACCTCGCGCGGAAGGACAAAGTTCGGGAAGAACAGGCCGCCGTCCGGAGGAAAGCCCAAGCCAAGCTGCGGGCAGAGTTGGAGGTGTTTTTTATTCGCCTGAACCAGCTGGATCATGAAGCCTCGGCAGCCACCCTAAAAGAGCAATTCACAAAAACACTTGATCGCGCAGCGCAGGCGGCGCCGGACAAACGCCAATGGGCCGTAGATAAGGCGGAGCGCGATTTTTACGAAGCCCTGACGGATCTTCGCAATCGGGATCAAATTGAAAAGCCGAAGGGGGTCGGCTTGACTAAAGCCTTGCGGCTGGAGTTCGCATCCTACGAGGAAGAACTCGAACGCCTTGACAAAGAGGTGTTCAAGCCACTTGTCAAATGGTTTGAGAAAACCGTAGCAAGGGCCCTCAAGGGAGCAGCGAAGGCGGAACGAACAGCGGCCGCGAAACAAAAAACTGCCGACGCCCTTTTAAAGAAGAAAAGCGACGAATTTGACTCGGTTGTCAAAGGCCTAAAAAAAGAAACAGACGCAATCCACCCGGATCTCAAGAATGCTCTGGACGCAATCGCGAAAAGCGGGCGCCAAGCAATCGAGAAGGCTAGCGCCGCAGCCATAAAAAAGGCGGCCGGTGGGGTATCGAGACAGTCCGACATCCAAACAATAACCGCCGAACTGGAAAGCGCGCTGAGACGATCCTGCGAACAAGCCGAAGCGCTGAGAGGCGCGTCGAAATTGTTCCGGGAGATGTTAGGATCGGGAGATTATTCTTCCCTGGAAACGAAAGAGGTTCTGGAAGAACAAATTGAAGACCTGACAGATGAGATCGACGAAAGTCTTGAGCTTGTTCAAATGGGCCGCGCGATCGGTGTCGTTCATCATGAGTTTCTCTCCACGATCAAGAATCTCCGGCAGGGGATTGACCGAATTGAGCCTTGGGCCGAACAGCACCCGGATCTCCTTCGCTTATACCGCCAAATCCACACCGACTTCGATCATCTGCATGGCTACCTTTTGCTTTTCGATCCTCTGAGCCGCCGCCTCAATCCTAAAGCCGTTAAGATCAGCGGGAAAGATATATACGATTTCCTCGAGAATCTTTTTGGGGCGACTCTTAAGAAGGCCGGAATTCAGTTGGATGCAACGACGGCATTCAAATCAAAATCAATCGTCGGGTATACGTCCACGTTCTATCCCTGTTTCGTAAATCTGATCGACAACGCGGTTTACTGGCTGACCGAATACACAAACCAAGAAGACCGCAAGATTACTCTCGACACTCATCGACAGGGTTTCACGGTCTCCGACACCGGACCGGGGATAGAGCCGAGGTATCGGAACCGCGTGTTCGATTTCGGATTTTCCCGGAAAACCGGCGGCAGGGGAATGGGACTTTACATCTGCCGGGAATCCTTGAAGCGCGAAGATCACGACCTGGAGTTGCTGAAATCCGACGCGGGCCATCAGACCATATTCCTGATCAAGATCAACGCGGCGGACGAGGGTTCGTGAGATGGCTGAGGTTCAAAAAACTTTTCACGACCTAAACGTAGAGTGTGCCAAGCGCTTTCTTCAGCACGCAGTCGTCGTCGACAACGGGCTGTATTTTGTAGATGTCGATGAGACGTTAGACGCTGAAAAAAAGAAAGCCAAAGAGTTCGCGCCAAAGTCCCCTGGCAAGCGAGCACCAAAAAGAGGTCAAGACAAAGACGCAGATAGGAATGAAGATGAGAGAGCAGTCGATGCTCCCGATGGTGCCTCTGCAGAAGAAGGCGGGAAAAATTTGGCTGCGCAAGCCCTGATAGAAGGGTTTGCAGAACAGCACATCATTTGCTGCCCTTACCGGCCAAACTCGAAAGCGGAGCCGGCAGAAGTAGTGCGCACGTCGATCGCAGTAGCCAAAAGCGCCGACATCGTAGTTCTTGATTGGGATCTCGGTGACGGCGGTGACAAAACGCTCGAAGTTATTAAAGAGCTCATCCGGCTCGATGAGGAATTGGGTGGCAGGCTGCGCCTAATCGCTATTTACACCGGAGACAAAGAAGTTGGTGACCAGTACCGCCGCGTGAAGGAAGCGTTAGGACTGGCCATCGAAAAAGATGAACCTGCGGAGTACGTAATCTCCGGTGACAACTACCGAATTGTCATTCTTAGTAAACCTAATCCAGAACTCGGAACCATCCCAGGCATCGTAGCACTTACGGAAAAAGACCTTGCGGAAAGGTTGGTTTTTGAATTCGCTAAAATTACTGACGGCTTAATGCCGAACGTCGCACTGACGGCAATTTCCGAAATCAGAGAAGCGACGCACAGGATTCTTGCAAAATATGACGGCACCTTAGATCCGGCACTTTTGACGCATCGCGTTCTACTCCACGATCCACATGAATCCGAGGAATTCGTCGTGCAGCTAATTGCCGATGAAATTGCTTCGTTGCTGGAAACCGGTGCCGTCGGCAAGTCTGCTTTCGGTTTGCAGAGCATAGGGGCGTGGCTTAGAGATCGACATGAGAATCACGGCCTCAGGTTCGGGATCGACTCCGTCAAGGAAGACCGATATTCGGTTGAATCTGCTTTAACGCTATTGGAGGGGGGATTTCGGAAAGGGCCGGAGATCGAAGATAAAATAGTTTTGGAAAAAGGCGGGAATCTCAAGTTCTCTAATTCGTTCGTAGAAAAAATAGGCAGCAAAACGGATTTGATATCCCATCTCTTTGCATCATCAAATACCGAGAGCAAGACCTCACACAGTCGAGTTGCAAGGTATTCAAATCTTGCAAGGGAGGCATTCGGCGAGTCTTTTTTACCTGCTGAATGGCACCCCGTCCTATGGCTTGGATCGATTTTAAAAAGGCATGCAGAAGCTGATGCGGCAAACGAGTATTACCTCTGCGTTCAACCTGTTTGTGATTGCGTGCGCATTCAAGAAGGAGGACAGAAGTTCCCCTTTCTGCGTCTAGTTGAGGTCGACAACGCGGTGGATGCAAAAAAACCGTTTGACCTCATTATTGTCCACGGACTTGGAGAAGGCGATTTATGCCTCAAACCAAGTTACAAGCCGATGGATCAGGCTCTTTTTAAATTTCCTGCATCCGATGCTCAAGGCGTCGTTAAGGGAATTAGCAAAGAAGGTGAGACCGGTTTCTTTTTTACCGATTTAGATGAGAACGAATTTCTCTGGTTAGGTGATTTGAAAACCGTATTTGCTATTCGTGACGCTGACAGAATTAGCGGTCAACTGAGGCGAGTTGGGATGAGTGAGTTTGAGTGGCTGCGGATGCGCAGTTCATACAAACAATAGAACTCAGGTTGGCTAACGGGGAAAGGTCAGGTGCGGTCGATAGGCAGTCAGATCAAACTGCGTCATCAACAAAGTTCGCTCATGCTGCTGTCTGAAGAACATCATATAGAGCGCTAAAGCTAAGGCAAAATTCTATAAAATTTAGATGCCTAATTTTCGCGACCTTTAAAAAACAGTCGCCGGACTTTAAAGGGTAGAACCCGGACAATCTCGCCCAAACGAAGCAATTTCTAAAATCCAGAGTCAGTTCCTACACTTGTCGGAAACATCTCTAGGAAATGGCGCTACTTTTTAAAAACGGGTTCTAAACTTTCAAATACGGCATCTAAGTTTTAATGCTGCGTTGCCCCAATCCTCATCGGGTGCGCGAACGACCGCAGAGAACCCGGAACGAGACACTCTCCTGACGAACACTACAGACAAAAAGCTATTACTGCCGTTCCCGTCTATGGGGAGAGGCCTCGCAGTACTCCCGCAACAAGTTAACGTCCTGAATGGAAATTTTATGTCCCGTGCTGTGGACGCCGATTGTCGCCAAACGCGTCAAAAATCGGGATAAACTTTCCGGCCGCATTCCAAGCCGTGCCGCAAGCAAGGTCTTGTCATAGGGCAATTGGATATCGCAGGCGCCAGATGCATTGCCACACAGGTTTGCGATGAACATTGCCAACCGCTGTTCCCCGTTGCGGGTCTTCAATTGCTCTACTTGTTCCGTCATTGCATGAAGGTGCTTTGACAAGGACCCCAGCATGGAAAACAGGACGTCAGCGTTACGATTGGCGATGGTACGCAACGCTACTGAACCAAAGCAGCAGATCCGGGCGTCTTGAACCGCCGTTGCCGTGGCGGGATATATACCTCCCAGGAACATTGCCGCTTCCGCAAACGCTTCGCCCGGTCCGAAAACACCGAGCACAGCTTCATCACCGGCGGCGCTAATTCGAGAAACTTTTACCCAGCCTTCAAGAACGACAAAAAAATGATCGGCCGCCTCTCCCTGCCGAAACAAGACTTGGTCCTTGCCAAGCTGTTTAACCGTGGCGCATGCAATCAGGGTTTCAAAGATCGGCTGTGGAATATCCCGAAAAAGGTAAGTGCGCAGAAGGGTATTGTGGTCGATGTCGCTGATAGTCATGTCCCATCCATTTTGACGGCTACAAGGGTATCGCCAGGAAAATTAGAGTTCGATCAAAATAATCCGGGCCCGTTTGATTTAAATCAAGGATGACTGAACCTAGTATCGCCTAGTGTCTCCTCGGTAACGGTGGAGAAGACGCTGTCAGTAAGTTTGATCGCGTCCTATACGGTGATGGCAAACATATCTGAAAACAAAGAAAAATCTCAGGAACTGCGTGGATTTTTATTCCTGACTGTCTTCTTGGCCCCAGCTCTGTCCGTAGCAATAGTCGGGGCTTTAGGCTTCTCCATTTGGATTTATCAATTGATCGCCGGACCGCCAGGGACTTCCTGAAGGCGTATTACTGCGGGATAGCGGCGAAGCATGGGAGGCAATCATGTTAGAAGGCAAGCAATCGATAATTTCCAGGACACGACGCGATTTCATCAGCGGCAAGCTAGGAAAACCCGTTGCCCATATCGCAAGCTTGATCATCCAGGCTTGGCCGGAAAACCTCTCGAAAGTTGAAGCGGCACTAACCGAAATCAGCGGCGTCGAAAGCCACGGAGACAGCGGACCGGGCCGCCTCATCGTTACCGTCGAAGTTGAAGATGACGCCGGCTTGGTGGACGCTGTAAACCGCATTCAATTCACGCCCGGTGTGATTAATGCATCCCTTGTCTATCACCAGATCGATGAAGGAGATGCCGAATGAGCGGTCCGAAACTCACCCGCCGCGAAGCAATCAAAGCCCAGGCCATTGCCGCTGCGGGCGTCGCCGCGGGTCTGCCCGGCGTTTCTTTGGCATCCAATCTTACCACGACATCACAAGCGACCGAGTTAAGGTGGGATAAAGCGCCCTGCCGATTTTGCGGCACGGGTTGTTCCGTGATGGTTGGGGTCAAAGAGGGCCGCGTGGTGGCGACCCACGGTGACGCCAAGTCAGAAGTTAACCGCGGCCTTAACTGCGTGAAGGGCTACTTCCTGTCCAAGATCATGTACGGAGAGGACCGCCTGACGAAGCCGCTTTTGCGCATGAAGGACGGCAAATTCGACAAGAACGGAGAATTCACACCGATCACCTGGGATCAAGCCTTCGACATCATGGCCGAAAAATGGAAGGCCGCCATCGCCAAGACCAGGGACACGGAGGAAATGCCGCCGGTCGGCATGTTCGGGTCCGGCCAGTGGACCGTTTGGGAAGGATATGCCGCGTCGAAGCTGATGAAGGCCGGATTCCGATCCAATCACATCGATCCGAACGCGCGCCACTGCATGGCGTCAGCCGTCGGCGGGTTCATACGTACCTTCGGCATCGACGAGCCCATGGGCTGTTACGACGACATGGAGAACGCCGACGCCTTCGTGCTGTGGGGCTCCAACATGGCGGAAATGCACCCGATTCTGTGGACCCGGGTGACCGACCGCCGGCTCAGCGCACCGCACGTCAAGGTTGCCGTGCTGTCGACCTTCGAGCACCGCTGTTTTGATCTGGCCGATGTTCCCATCGTTTTCACGCCACAGACAGACCTGGCGATTCTCAACTTCATCGCTAACCACATTATCCAGACCGGCCGTGTGAACAAGGACTTTACCGGCAAGCATGTGAATTTTCGCCTGGGAAATCCCGACATCGGCTACGGCCTGCGGCCTGAACACGCACTGGAGAAGAAGGCGAAAAACAACACGAAGGCGGGCGGCTCCAAGGCCATGACCTTTGACGAATACGCCAAGTTCGTCAGTGCCTACGATGTTGACAGCGTGTCAAAGCTTTCGGGTGTATCTAAAGATAAGCTGATCGCCCTGGCCGAGCTTTACGCCGACCCAAAGACCAAAGTCACCTCGTTCTGGACCATGGGCTTCAACCAGCATACCCGCGGTGTGTGGTGCAACAACCTTGTCTACAACATCCACCTTTTAACCGGAAAGATCTCCGAGCCAGGCAACAGCCCGTTTTCCTTGACCGGCCAACCTTCGGCTTGCGGGACGGCGCGCGAGGTCGGCACCTTCTCACACCGTTTGCCCGCCGATCTGGTGGTTGCCAAAAAAGAACACCGCGACTTCGCGGAAAAGATATGGAAGCTGCCCGAGGGAACAATCCCCGGCAAGAACGGTTTCCATGCGGTTCTGCAGAACCGCATGTTGAAGGACGGCAAGCTCAACTGCTACTGGGTCCAATGCAACAACAACATGCAGGCCGCCGCCAACCTGAATGAGGAAGGCCTGCCCGGTTACCGCAATCCGGACAATTTCATCGTCGTTTCGGACGCCTATCCAACGGTTACGGCCCAGGCCGCTGACCTGATCTTGCCGACCGCCATGTGGGTCGAAAAAGAAGGGGCCTACGGCAATGCCGAGCGGCGCACCCAGTTCTGGTACCAGCAGGTCAAGGCGCCGGGCGAGGCACGGTCCGACGTCTGGCAGCTGGTCGAGTTTTCCAAGCGCTTCACGGTCGAAGACGTCTGGCCAGCCGACCTGATCGCCAAGAAGCCGGAGCTGAAGGGCAAGACGCTCTATGACGTGCTGTTCAAGAACGGCAACGTCGACAAGTTCCCGCTGAGCCACGCCAGCCTGGAATTCGACAATGACGAATCCAAGTACTTCGGCTTCTACCTGCAGAAGGGCCTGTTCGAAGAATACGCCGAGTTCGGCCGCGGACACGGCCACGATCTGGCGCCGTTTGATACCTACCATAAAGTGCGCGGCTTGCGCTGGCCCGTGGTTGACGGCAAAGAGACCAAGTGGCGCTACCGCGAAGGCCTGGACCCTTACGTTAAGGTCGGTAAAGGAGTTGAATTTTACGGCAAGCCCGACGGCCGAGCCTGGATTTTCGCCCTGCCTTACGAACCTCCGGCCGAAAGTCCGGACAAGGAATATGACCTGTGGCTGGCCACCGGCCGGGTGCTTGAACATTGGCATTCCGGGTCCATGACACAGCGTGTGCCGGAACTCTATAAATCCTATCCCGATGCCCAGGTTTTCATGCATCCGGACGACGCAAAGGCCCGCGGCCTGCGCCGGGGCGACGACGTGCGGGTGATCTCGCGGCGCGGCGAAATCCGCACGCGGGTCGAAACGCGCGGACGCAACAAGCCGCCCCAAGGCCTGGTTTTCGTGCCCTGGTTCGACGCCAGCCAGTTGATCAACAAGGTCACCCTGGACGCCACCGATCCCATCTCCAAACAGACGGATTTCAAGAAATGCGCCATCAAGATCGTCAAGGCCTGAGCGCCCGCAGCGTCCTGCTGGCCTTCACGGTCGTCCTGGTAACGGCTGTTGTGGCCGGCGCCGTTATCGCTGCCGATACGACGGCAACCCTTCGCAAGGACGATATTGCCGCTCAGAAAGAACCGCCGCCCATGCCCCGTGTCGAGAACCAAGACCTCAAGCGAGCGCGGAATTATCCGGAACAGCCGCCGACCATCCCGCATCAGATCCGCGACTATCAGGTCGATCGCAACGTCAACAAATGCCTGACCTGTCATAGCCGTACGGCGGTCGAACAGTCCCAGGCCCCCATGGTCAGCGTCACCCATTTCATGGACCGTGACGGCCAAGTGCGGGGGGCGGTGTCGCCGCGCCGCTATTTCTGCTTGCAATGCCATGTGCCGCAGACTGATGCCAAGCCCCTGACCGGCAACACCTTCAAGGATATCGACGCGGTCATTAAAGACACTGTCCGCGGCCGCAAGGGAGGCTGAACTGTGTCCCTGCGAGACAGCGTAAAAACACTCTGGGCGACACTTACCGGCCCGGCGAAGCACTACTCGCTTGGCTTTCTCACCTTCGGTGGGTTCATCGCCGGGATCATTTTCTGGGGCGGGTTCAACACGGCCCTGGAGCTGACCAATACGGAAACCTTCTGCATCAGTTGTCACGAGATGCGCGACAACGTCTACGCGGAGTTGAAAACGACCATCCATTACACAAACCGGTCTGGTGTACGGGCGACTTGTCCGGATTGCCACGTGCCACACCAGTGGACCGATAAAATCGCGCGCAAGATGCAAGCGTCCAAGGAGGTCTGGGGTAAGATTTTCGGCACCATCTCGACCCGCGAGAAATTCCTGGAAAAGCGCCTGGAACTGGCAAGCCACGAATGGAAGCGCTTGAAGGCCAACGACTCCTTGGAATGCCGCAACTGCCACAATTTCGAATACATGGATTTCACGGTGCAGAGCAAGCGCGCCGCCGACCATCATGCGCGCCTTCTGGCTTCCGGCGAAAAGACCTGCATCGACTGTCACAAAGGAATTGCCCATCGGCTGCCGGACATGGCCAACGTTGGAAAACAGTAAGTTACACAGATCAATACTCGATACCTTTAGCGCAACGAACCGCCCTTTTCGAATTTTCATAAAACCGGGGAAAGGTGATGTCAGAAATCATTGCTCAGCTTCGGGATGATCACCGCAACCTTGCACGTCTTCTTGATTTGATGGCCCGAGAAATCCGCCGTTTCGAGACCGGTGAACGCCCGGATTATGAGCTCATTGAAAGCATTCTAGAGTACGTCATAAATTTCCCGGACATCTTCCACCATCCGTTGGAGGACGCGGTGCTTGCACGGCTTAAAGAACGGGACCCGGAGACCATCGAAGAGATCGGGGACCTGCATATCGAACATGAAAAACTTGGACGACTTACCCGCCGCTTTGCCGCCGCCGTCAGGAACGTAATGCAGGACGAAACTTTGCCACGGGATTGGTTTGTCGGTGTTGCGTCCGACTACCTTTCTTTCCAACGCAATCATATGCAGATGGAGGAAGTCGTGTTCTTTCCCGCAGCGTTCAAAACTCTGACAGACAGCGACTGGAAAGAGATTTCCAACATTCAAAAACGGGATTCTGACCCTGTTTTCGAATCTGAATCACCCGTCGATAAATTCCATCGCCTACGTGAAGAAATCTTGAACTGGGAAAATTAAGGGGCTCTTCTCTTAAAAACCCAAGAGCAAGAACACAGACCTGCCGCACGGTGATTTCACCATCGTCTCTTACATATCAACGGCATGCAGGTCGTGAACGCTGGCAATTCCAGCCTCCCATTCCAAATTACATCATAATTCATCCGCGCCCAAAAGGCCCCCAGGGTGCCCGACGCGGCGAAACCCTGCCGAATCTGGTCCTGGTAGACTCAAGCCAAGGATGCTGCGAAACTCCCGCCAAATTCGGAAGTCATCATGAACCAAGTTCGTCGCGACATACATTCCGCCAAAGTACCCAAGCTCTGCATTGCATGCGAAGCACGGCACGGAGGTGTTTGCGGGGCACTAAATCCTACGGAATTACTCCGTATCAGTGACTTTACGACCATTCGCACACTGCCAGCCGGCACACCCTTAATTGCCCAGGGCGAGGCTCCAAAACTTTATTCGAACATTCTGAGCGGTGTCGTGAAATTGACCAAGTTGCTTTCGGACGGACGGCAACAAATCGTCGGATTGCAGTTCGCACCGGACTTTGTTGGCCGCCCATTCGAGGACAGCAGCATGCTGTCGGCAGAAGCCGCAACCGACGTCTCCCTTTGCCAAGTTCCCTCTGGTGATTTCGAGAAGATGATGATGGAATTTCCTGGTTTGGAGGTTCGCCTGCATCAGCAATCCCTGCGTGCCCTGGACGACGCCCAGGAATGGCTTCTGACTCTAGGTCGCCGAACAGCACGGGAGAAAGTCGCCGCATTTCTTATGTTTATCGTGGAACACGCCGAACCAGGGGCGGCGCCCGATGCGGACCCTAGAATTGAATTACCCCTGACCCGGGCGGAAATGGCCGATATGCTGGGCCTGACGATAGAGACCGTCAGCCGTCAGTTAACAGCACTTTCAAACGACGGCGTGATCGAGCGCGCGAAGGGCCGCATCGTCATTGTGCGAAATCTGCAACGATTGTTTAACGAGGTCGGTCATTAACCCGATCAATCGTCATCCAATAAAATTCGATGCGCGGCACCCTCTGGATCATCGAATTGCCCTGATTTGAGCGCCCAGAAGAACGCTCCCAATCCTACTAATCCGAGGAAAAGTGCGGCGGGAATAAGATAAATCAAGACGTTCATTATCCAGCATCCCGTTCTGCCAATCGGAGCCGCAAGGCATTGAGCGTCACCAGAATGGAACTGGATGACATGGCGATGGCCGCGACCAATGGCGTGGCGTATCCCGCAACCGCCAGCGGCACGGCGATCACATTATACATGAACGCCAGGGCAAAGTTTTGTTTCACCATCCGTGTCGATCTGCGGGCAAGCGAAACCGCATCAATGACTGCGGATAGGTTTTGCCCCTGGAAGACGAAATCGGCCGCCGCCTGAGAAACATCCGCCCCCGTAGCCGGTGACATAGAAGCATGCCCGGCAGCCAGGGCTGGTGCGTCGTTCAAGCCGTCACCGACCATCAATACCTTGACGCCACGCTTTGCCAATTCGGATAGATATTTGACTTTTTCATCCGGCGTCAAATCGGCGCGCCAAGATGCGATGTTCAGCCGGTCCGCGACAACACGCACCACATCGGCTCGATCCCCGGACAACATGGAAACACCCAAACCCATCGCCTGTAGCCTTGCAACTGTTTCTTCCGCATCGGGCCTCAATTGATCGGCGAAAGTGAACCGAATTGGTTGAATCCCCTCTTCGGAATACCAAACTTCCGGCCCAGAGGGACCAAGCTCTGCATCGTCGGCATTACCGGCCCATTCCTGTTTCCCCAGCTTCGCGACATGTCCATCAATCACCCCTTCCAGTCCGAAACCTGGCTGCTCAGAAACCTGCTCTACCTTGATCATCGACGACGATGGCGCGCTGGAAGCCAAGGCTTGCGCCAGTGGATGACGGCTTTTGGCAGCCAGCGCAGCCGCTCGCAGGAGTATCCCAGGCGGTATCTCATCTGCGTTGGTTAAAACCGGAGTCCCGATGGTCAATGTCCCGGTTTTGTCAAAAACCACTTCATCAATCTCAAAGAGACGTTCCAATCCGTCGCCGCTTTTTAAAAGAATGCCTTTTGACATCAGTCGGCCCGTAGCAACGACCTGTACTACCGGTACGGCCAAGCCCAATGCACATGGGCAAGTGATGATCAGGGTCGCAATGGCAATCAGTAGAGCGTATTCCCATCCAGCACCGGCAACGAACCATCCCACAAAGGCCAGACCCGCCACGATATGGACAGCTGGCGCATAAATTCGGGCAGCCCGGTCGGCAAGCCGGACATACCGCGCGCGTCCTTGTTCAGCGGCCTCCATCAGGCGGACGATTTCAGCCAACAGCGTATCTTCGCCAACCGCCGTCACACGCACCAAAACAGGGGCGCCAAGATTGATGGTCCCGGCGTGAACGGTCGCTCCGGGTGCGACAGGTTGCGGCATGCTTTCACCAGTAATCAGGGCCGCATCCAGTTCTGTTTCACCGTCAATTATCTTACCGTCCGCGGGAAGCCGTTCGCCGCTTGCGGCCTGTACAACCATTCCTAGTGCAAGTTGATCAACCGGACAATCCATGTGCTTCCCGTCATCAGAAACAACCACGGCGCACCCGGCCCGAAGGCCTAAAAGACGCGTCGCCACGGACCTTGCTTTTGACCGTGCCCGATGATCCAGGTAACGCCCGATCAACAGAAAAAACAGTAAAGTCACCGAGGCATCGAAATAGGCGTGTTCCGCCCCTTTCACGGTTTGTTGGACGCTCATCCCGACGGCCAATAGCACCGCCAGTGAAATGGGCACATCCATGTTCAAGGAACGCGCCCGTAAGGCAGAGGCAGCCGATTGGAAGAATGGCATTCCGGCATAGCCCACCGCCGGCAAGGCAATTAGGGCCGAGAGCCAATGGAAAAGCGTGCGCGTTGTGTCGTCCATGCCCGAGAAATGCCCGGACCAGACTGAGACACTCAACAGCATAACATTCGCCGCCGCGAACCCGGCGACGGCCATGGCCTTCAGAAGTGCTTTCTCTTGCCGGTCGCCCTCTGCCGCCAATTTGTCTGCGTCGAACGAACGAGCCGGAAAACCCAACTCGGTGACAAGGTTGGCAACAACCTCCGGTGCGATTTGGTCGGGTGCAAGAGACACCCGCAAGCGTTTGGTCGATAGATTGACCCTGGCATCGAGGATGCCCGGCGTGGCGCGCAAGGTGTTCTCGATTTTCTTGATGCAGCCGGCGCAATGAATTTTCTCGACCATGAAATGGCAACTTTCTTGATCTGCCGTACCTTCGCTTGCAAATCCCGGCAGTTGATCGCGGAGTGTCACAACGTTCATTTGACACCTCCCGCAGTTTGCAGCTCATGGGTCATGCGATAGGCGCTTTCCTGCCCGCGCGTTGCCGTCAAATCTAGGCGCCAGCGGCCAAGTACAGGCAACCGAACCAACGCCATATACTGTCCGGCACCGTCTGGTGTCAGCGCCAAAGAAATGCGCGTCCCCTCACCCACCGGGCGGAATAATTCAGCAAACACCTTAAGCCCTGAAACCGGCCCTTCAGGCCCCTTGATATCGACTAAAAGAACACGCCCTTTAGGTGTTGCACCACCAAGATGGGCCCGGCTTTTCCAACCGAGCGCGTTCTGAGCCGACGCATCGGCCAATACTTTGTTATAGGAAAGTCCCTCGTCATAAGCACGGCTGGTCGTTAGGCCCGGCCAGGTATCCAGCGCCAAAAATATGAACGTCGCATTGACTGCCGAGATCACAGCGAAAAAAGCAACCATCCAGGTAAAAAACCGGCGGCCGGTGATAGGACCGGAAAACGTGCGGGTAAGAAATTTCATCGCGCTGGCCCCCTGAATTGTCCGTTATAAGCGGCCGTCTGTCCGGTGTTGATTTCCTGCAAAAGAAACTGGATATCGGCGGATTGAGCCGCCAAGGCGTCCGGCGGAACCGTCACCAATAGTCTGAAGCTGGCAAGTCGATCCGGCTTCACGGTGAAGAACGGAGTAGATGATTCGCCCAGATCTTCTGACCCCACCACTTTCAATTTCATGTTCGGCAGACCTGAAACGGAAAGCGTCAACGTGCGCTGTTCACGGGCCTTATTCAAAATTTTGAAGGTATAACCGTTGCGGATACTTCCGTCGGTCAGAATGGTAAAGATCGGATTACGGTCATGCAGGACGTTGATGTCCAAATCCTCACGGGTCAGCAGCAGATAGACCATGCCCAAGCCGATCAGCGACCAAAGGAAAAAGTAGACAATCGTACGCGGGCGGAACAGACGCAGGCGAGCTTCCTGCCCCTTTTGTCGCCGAATATCATTGGCGACAGAATCATAATCGATCAAACCGCGCGGCCGCCCGATCCTGTTCATGACATCATCACAAGCATCGATACACAACGCGCAGGTAATGCATTCCAATTGCTGGCCGTCGCGGATATCAATGCCCATGGGGCAAGCCGCGACGCAGGCATTACAATCAATGCAATCACCCCGTGTTGACCAGTCCGCATTCTTGCTAAAGGGCTGCCGTGGCTCTCCCCGGTCTTCCCGGTAGGTAACGGTCAGGCTTTCTTCATCCATCATCGCTGCTTGAATGCGCGGCCAGGGGCACATGTAGGTGCAAACCTGCTCACGCATCAAACCGCCCAGAACGAAGGTCGTGAACGTTAAAACCCCGACAGTTGCATAGGCGACGGTTTCTGCATTCAGGGTGAATAGGTCGTGGAGCAGGGTCGGCGCGTCAGCGAAATAGAAAACCCAAGCACCACCGGTTCCTGCGGCGATCACCAGCCAGATTGCATACTTGGCCCCACGTTTCAGAATTTTCGATACAGAAAAAGGTGCCTTATCCAGGCGGATGCGGGCGGAACGGTCCCCCTCGATAAATCGTTCGACCCAGATGAACAGATCCGTCCAAACTGTCTGTGGGCAAGAATAACCACACCAGGCGCGACCAACTGCGCTGGTCACCAGAAACAAGCCGAGCCCCGCCATGATCAAAAGCCCGGCAATGTAAAAAAACTCTTGCGGCCAGATTTCGATGAAAAAGAAATAAAACCGATGATGGGCAAAGTCGATCAGAACGGCTTGATCCGGCGCGCCGGCTCCTCGGTCCCAACGTAGCCACGGCGTCACGTAATATATGCCAAGCGTTACCGCCATGACCCACCATTTAAAAGTCCGGAAGAAACCGAACACCCGTTTCGGATGGATCTTTTTTCGGGGTGCGTATAGCGGCGGGCGCTCGCCCTTTTTATTGACGGCTTCGACGTCTATCCGTTGCGGTTGTTGATGATCGGCGGTGTCCAGCATGTAATGGACCTGGCCCTTTCTTGGCAGCTCACTTCCCGCCGCCCAATGAGTGGATGTAAATCGCCAATTGCTTAATCGTCACGTCATCCAATATTTGACCCCAGGCGGGCATAACGCCCGCACGGCTGTTTTTGATCGTTGTCGTCAACGCCGCTTTGTCTCCGCCGTACAACCACAATGAATTATTCAAGGCCGGCGCCCCCAATTCGATGTTACCGACCCCGCCGTCACCGTGGCAGGCCGCGCAGTTATCGGCATAGATAGATTGACCGCGGGCCACAGCAGCGGTGTCCGCCGTTTGGCCGGAAAGAGACAGAACGTAATCTGCGACGTCGCCGATCTGGTTCTTGTTCAAAATTCCATCACGGCCGAAAGCAGGCATTTCCGATTGCCGGGCATCTTCCGAGTCAGCGTTGCGAATGCCGTGGCTAATAGTGTGGTAGATCGCATCAATGGTTCCACCCCACAGCCATTCGTCATCATTCAGGTTCGGGTAGCCAACGAAGCCTTGTGCCCCGGCGCCATGACATTGCGAACAGTTTACGTTGAAAGCTGACCGACCGCCGGCCAACGCGAATTCACGCAACGTGGCATCCGTGCGGATTTGCTCCAACGAAGCGGCCGCGATTTTGTTCCGCATGCCGGCCTGCGCCGCGTGGGCATCCTTGATCGTCTGTTCGATTTCAGCCCGGGAGGAATATCCGAACACACCTTTGGTATAAGAACTCACCAAAGGCCAAGCCGGATAGACGATCCAATAACCCACGGACCACACGACCGTTGCCCAGAACACCCACAACCACCAACGTGGCAACGGGTTGTCCAATTCACGAATGCCGTCCCATTCGTGGCCAGTCGTTTCAATCCCTGAAATTTGGTCAAGTTCTCGTTGTCCGGACATTGCTTAGTCCTCCTTCAGCGGAATTTGGGCAGCGTCTTGGAATTTTTTCTTGGCCCCCGGACGAAACGCGTAAATCAAGACCCCGATAAAAATGGCAACCAGATAAACAAGTCCCCAGGTCTTGGAAAACATCGCAACTTCTTCGAAATTCATGATGACTGTCTCCCTCTACCTGAAATTCTCGTCGGCCTTGTAGACCTTGAAATCAACCATAGTGCCTAAGACCTGCAGGTAAGCGATCAGAGCGTCCATCTCACTCGGAGCACCGAAAACGGTATCGAAGTTACGGGCCTGGGCACCGGGGTAACGCTTTTGCATGTCTTCCACTCCGTCTGCGTCTGGAACAACCTGCGCTAGAAGATCGACCTTCGCGGCTTTAATCATGGCGTCGTCATAAGGCACACCAACCATGGCGTTGGCCTTCAGGTGATCCATGATGTCGTCAGTCCGCAGTTTTTTCATCAGGAACGGATAACCCGGCATGACACTCTCCGGCACCAGGGACCGGGGGTCGATCAAATGGTTCTTGTGCCATTCGTCGGAATACTTGCCGCCGACCCGGGCCAGGTCCGGCCCCGTCCGCTTCGATCCCCATTGGAACGGATGGTCGTACATGCTTTCCGCTGCCAAGGAATAATGGCCGTAGCGTTCGACCTCGTCCCGGAACGGCCGAACCATCTGGCTATGGCAGTTGTAACATCCTTCGCGGATGTAAATGTTCCGCCCGGCCAACTCCAACGGCGTATAGGGACGCATCCCTTTGACCTTTTCGATGGTGCTTTCCAGATAAAACAGCGGCGCGATTTCAACCAGGCCGCCGATTGAAACGACAATCAGCGTACCGATCAGCAAGAGGATAGAGTTTCTTTCAAGCTTTCCGTGATCAAACATGATGAGCCTCCTCAAGCTTCGGCCGGCTGGCCGTGAAGGGCCGTTTCATAAGGTTGTTCATTTCGAATTTTGCCCCGCGTGGTCTGATAAACGTTCCAGGCCATGACTAAGGCGCCGGTGACATAAAGCGCACCGCCCAGGGCCCGAATGACATAGAACGGGTGCATGGCCTCCACCGTTTCGGCAAACGAATACTCAAGAAAGCCGAGGCTATCGTACGCCCGCCACATCAGGCCCTGCATAATGCCGGAAACCCACATTGCGGCGGCGTAGATGACGATCCCCACAGTCGCCAGCCAGAAATGAACGGATACCAAGCGCAATGAATAGAGCCGTTCCCGATTCCACATCTTGGGTGCCAGGAAATAGATCGCGCCAAACGACACCATCCCGACCCAACCGAGGGCACCGGAATGTACATGCCCGATGGTCCAGTCTGTGTAATGGCTCAGCGCGTTGACCGCTTTGATGGACATCAGCGGCCCTTCGAACGTGGACATGCCGTAGAACGCAATGGAAATTGCCATCATGCGCAATACAGGGTCGGTACGCAGCTTGTCCCACGCGCCGGACATCGTCATCAGGCCGTTGATCATGCCGCCCCAACTGGGCATCCACAGCATGATGGAAAAGGTCATGCCCAAGGTCTGTGCCCAATCGGGTAAGGCTGTGTAATGAAGGTGGTGCGGCCCGGCCCAGATGTAGAGAAATATCAGTGACCAGAAGTGGACAATGGACAACCGATAGGAATAGACCGGCCGGTTCGCTTGTTTCGGCACATAGTAATACATGATTCCGAGGAACCCTGCGGTCAGGAAGAATCCGACCGCGTTATGGCCATACCACCATTGGGTCAGGGCATCTTGTACACCGGCGAATATAGGATAGCTCTTGGCTGATCCGAAACTGACCGGCACCGCGAGATTGTTCACGATGTGCAGCAATGCGACGGTCACGATGAAGGCCAGAAAGAACCAATTGGCCACGTAGATATGCGGCTCTTTGCGCTTCCATAGAGTGCCGAGGAACACCAGCAAATACACAACCCAGACCATAGTCAGCCACAGGTCCACATACCATTCTGGCTCGGCGTACTCCTTACTTTGCGTCACGCCGAATACATATCCCGTCGCAGCAAGAACGATAAACAGCTGATAGCCCCAGAAAACGAACCAGGGTGCCAGTCCACCGGCTAGTCGTGCCTGACAAGTGCGCTGCACCACATGGAATGACGTCATCATCAACGCGTTTCCGCCGAACGCGAATATCACGGCAGAGGTATGTAATGGCCGCAAGCGGCCAAAATTGGTCCAAGGTAGATCGAAATTCAAAACCGGAAATGCCAGTTGTAACGCGATAACCAGTCCGACGGTGAAACCGATCACCCCCCAAAAGGTCGTCGCGATGACGCCCGCCTTGATGACGTCGTCATTGTAATTGATAGCGCTTGCATCCCCGGATGCGGGACCGCCCGCATTGCCGTCACGGGAAATTACCCAAAACACAGCGGCCACACAGGCGACAGTCAGCAACAACCCGTGACCGTAAAGAACATCATCGGTTGCACCCCCAGCCACGAACAGACCCAACAATGCGCCCATGATCAGGAGGACCAAAATGGGGAGCTTCATAATGCAGTCTCCGTCAACGCGTAGAATGAATTCAGATCATTGCCGAGCGAACCGAAAACCCAGCCCGATTTCATGAAAACTATCGCGAATTTCGCACCTGCAACTTGATCTAGATCAATCTCTGGCCTTTAGACGGATGGTTTACTTGGGATATGCAGAGAGAACTTGAGTATCGGATCAGAAACCTGCCGGGGAGGGAGAGGTTTAGGACATGCAGGTTGAGGAACACAGGCACCCGCCGAAACCGCCCCAGGTAGCGGTCGCAACTTACTCGGATGTAAAAGAAGCGCTACGGGCTGGGCTGCGTGACATCCGAATGCGGCCGGGGCTCAGTCTTTTTTTCGGTCTGGCCTATGCCGTAATCGGCGGCGTTTTGATATCCGGTCTTTTGGTGTTCGATCAAATTTGGGTCGTGATTTCGGCTGGGGTTGGCTTCCCATTGGTCGCCCCGTTTTTGGCAGCCGGTCTTTACGAGATGTCACGACGTTTAAAACGCGGAGAGCCATTTACCTCGTCCGATATTTTTCTGGTCATTTTCAACCAGCGCCGCCGGGAATACGGCTGGATGGCCTTTATCGTGCTCTTCGTATTTTGGATGTGGGCCTATCAGGTCCGTATTTTGTTTGCGATCTTTCTGCAAAATCAGCCCATCCGCTCGATCGAAAGCCTTATCACGGCCCTCCTAACAACGGGCGACGGCGTCGGGTTCTTGATTGTCGGAACCATCGTTGGTGCGATCCTGGCAACGATCCTGTTTTCCCTGACGGTGATCTCAATGCCGCTGCTTCTGGATCGGGACATTGATTTCGTCACCGCTATGATCACCAGCGTAAAGACGGTTCAAAAAAGCCCGGTTGTCATGCTGAGCTGGGGGGTGATTGTGGGCGCATCAACCCTGCTCGCCATCCTGCCGGGACTTCTTGGAGTCATCATTGTCTTTCCCATGCTCGGCCATGCTTCCTGGCACCTGTATGAGCAGTTGATTGCAACAGTTGAAGAATAAGGCACCAACTGATTAGCGAACTTTGACGCGAACCAAAATGTCCGCTCCTGGCCTTTTCGACTTCGACTGGTCGATGATGGGACGTCCTCGCCTTGGTGCACGCTTGGCTTGGGCCAACAGATTGGAGCCAGGAGAACTCTACCGTGTTGCATTGCCCGGCGGACGAATGCACCGGACTGACCTGGACTGGTTCTCAGATCGCCAATCTCTCAGAGCACACAGAGACCGAAACCGACGAACCGGCCCCGCGAATACTGTGACCGTGGGTTGAATGGTTTCATGAAAAGGATGGTCGCGGTAACGTGCCCCCATGGGCGGGCCCAGACCGGTAATTTATTAAAGCCTAGATATCTGTTTTCCCGGACCTTTAAAAAATAGACCGCCAATTGTTAAAAGCCAGATACCACACAATCCACCCACAAATGGCCGATCTTTAAAATCTAGTGTCGCTTCCTACAACATTAATTCAGCTTGAACGCCAACTCCTGCCTGACGTCCCTGTATCCGGGCTGTTTTCTAGCGTGAGCGCTGAAACCGCCACGGCTTGGCAATCCACACAGCAGATCACGGTTGATGCTTACCCGCCCTCGGCCCATTGGCGGGCCCGCTGTAAGGTTGGAAAGATTTGGATATCGTGGTTCGGGCGCGAGCCGCTTTCTATAAAAGCCTGAAGAACATCTTCCAGCAGCTTGTTGTCGCATGCGAATGCAAGCTTGAAGGGCCGATCAAGATAGGTTTCCGGCAGGCGGACCGCCTCGTCATGGGCAACCGCTTCAAGCAGGGAATGGGTCCATGAAAACACGGTTTCAGAATTCACCGGCAAAAGGTCGGCGATGATATAGCCGTGTGTGTCGCGGATATTATCCGCCTCCCAGGTCGTCAACTCCATGATCTCACGCGGCGTTGTGAACCCATAATGCCGGATGTAAACACCCTTCCCTTCGTCCGTAATCTCATATGGCATGATGTGCGAATAAGCCCCGTCGAACGGCAAGGACAGTCAGTTAGGGTTTGAAATCCGGGTCCAAGTCGAGCCACTTCAATGCCGAGGCAAGGTCGCTGAATGCAGCCCGCTCCATGGGACCCAAACCGTCCTTCATATAAATTTCATCGCAAACACGCGCTGTGACGGTGAACCGGTCCTCCGCAACGGCATTGCCCTTTTTGTACACGAACGCAACGGGTGCCGGATGATCGAACATCTTGACCACTTGATGCGCCAGAACATCCGTAAAGGCCCCGCGGGTCGAATCCAGGCCTGGCCCGTCTTCCAGATTGTCGGCGCAAAGATAAAGACGCCGCATGGAGGAATCGAATTTCGGGTCTGCACCCAGGGCACGGAACGCATCCACGGTCTCCAGCAGACTGGACTGCCCGAAGAGAGAAACACTGACCAAGTTTTCATTCTCATGGATCTTCCACGAAATCCCCATGGATACACCCAATGAACTATTTCCGAATACTTACACCTCACCCCTCAAGACAAGCCCCCGTTCGCGGGCGGCAACAGCCGCCTGAGAACGGTTCTGCACACCGATTTTTTTGAATATGCTGCGTGCGTGCAGCTTCACCGTGACTTCATGAATATCCAGGTCCCGCGCGATCTGCTTGTTCGGCTTGCCATCTGCAATACCTTCAAGAACTTCGATTTCCCGGGGCGTCAGGCCCTCGGCATTGATCTTGCGGTCGGCAGCCTCGTTCGCGAGCGCCTGCATGGTTTCAACCGGCACATAGGTTCCGCCTTCGGCGATCACACGCAATGCCCCGGCATAGGCGGATCCGGTCAACGTTTTGGGCAGGTATCCCTGCGCACCCAGGTCCAGAACGGCCTTCACATCCCGGGTTTTCGCAACCCCGGAGGTCACCGCAATTGCCAAATCGGGATAGGTTTCCCGCAACGTCTTGACACCGTTCGCCCCCTCCATGCCAGGCATGGAAAAATCCAAGACGACGAGTTCGAAATCATCCGCCGCGTCCAGTAATCCCAAAACATCGTCCAGGTTCGATGCCGATTGAATGTCTATGTCGGGAAATGCGCGGCGCAGATGTTCACGCACCGCGTCGAGGAACATGGGATGATCATCGGCAAACAGTAATCTCATTTACCTGCCCTTTTACTTCGTATTCGCAGGACAAGTTTTCAGACCCTACGATGCAAACACCCCCATCCCATACTTAAGTATGCCTTATGCACATACTTACGTCGATACCGATTTATCCTGTTGGATTCGTTGGTATTTAGGCGGAATTTCGTCGAATTTTAGGAAAAAAAGCCCCGAACGGCTGTTACGCACCGTTCGGGGTTCAGAGGGGGAGGGAGGAGGAGAGTTGTCAGAACATCCTAAGCCGTGCGGACATCCTGCAGGAAGGTCTGCACGATCTGCTGCAGAGAGGTCGACCGCTGGGCCAGTTCCTCGGAAGCGGTAAGAACCTCCGTGGCCGACCCGTCGGTGTCGTTGGCCGCCGTCTGCACCGTGGTGATCGAGCTTGAAACTTCCTGCGTGGCAGCCGCCGCCTGTTCACAGTTGCGGCTGATC
>JAVJOU010000022.1:0-56943 GCA_040216635.1 Rhodospirillales bacterium
TGGTCCGTAGAGCGCGGCACGATCGACGCGAGTCCGGCGGCTGGCGTCAAGCCGCCCGGCTCCGTCAAATCCCGCGACCGCGTGCTATCCGATAATGAACTGGCCACGGTGTGGCGGGCGGCGCGGGCAACGCCTTACCCCTTCGGCCCGGCAATCCGTCTGCTGATCTTGACCGGCGCTCGGCGGGAGGAAATCAACGCCCTGCACCGTTCCGAAATCGACGGCGACACCATCCGGTTATCTGGCGACAGAACGAAGAACGGGGAACCCCATGACGTGCCGTTATCAATAGAAGCGCGCAAGGTGCTGGACGGCTTGCCACATATCGGAAAAGGCGGGCTGGCATTCACGACGACGGGCCAGACGCCGATTAGCGGATGGTCCAAGGCCAAGGCTCAACTAGACAAGGCGTCGGGCGTCAACGGGTGGCGCATTCACGATCTTCGCCGCACCGTGGCGACAGGACTGCAACGTCTCGGCTTTCGGCTTGAGGTTATCGAGTCCGTCTTGGGCCACATTGGCGGAAGCCGCGCCGGGATCGTGGGCGTCTATCAGCGACACGCCTTCGAACCCGAAAAACGCGAAGCCCTCGACGCTTGGGGGCGCTACGTGGCGCTACTTGGACGGCCTCGTATGTGGGCCAAGGTCCGCGCCTATTTGGACGCAGGCGACGTTGCCGAAGGCGAGCGGCAAGCCGTCCGGCGGGAACGTGATCGGGAATTTTGTCGGATGGTCACGGCGGGCGGCGCGGTGTGGTCAAAGTACGTTGCCGGCATTGCGCGGCGGGGCGAGACGGCGGGTAATGTGATCGAAATGGCCCGTGCATGAAAAAAATATTTTCGTTTATTCTCAAATGACTAAATATTTGGCTAGGGCCTAATGTCCTAAATATTAGGGCGCAGTACCCTAGGGCATATAACCCGTATTTACTTCACGAATACTATACCCATAACATGTCATCACAAACACGAGGTGATGACATGAACAAACGACGATTCCCACAGCCTGAATACATCGGCACGCGCCGTTTTTGGCGGTTGTCCGCGTTGTTGGCGTTTGAAGGTCGCGAGGCCGACGCCGCTGGGCTTAGTGCGGCGGACGACCTGTTGTTGAACAGCGCCCAAGTGTGCCAACGCTATGGCCAAATCAGCACAATGACTTTGCATCGATGGTGCCAAGCGTCCGAAACGGTGGCCGCGTGACCATGCGCCCCGAACTGGACACCATCGCAGCAGAACGCGCTGACGGCATCGCCACGGCGACCGGATCGGCGCGCGGCATGCTGGCGCTGATCGAACACCTAGTGGCAGCCTCACAATGCCCGATAGAACGGCGCGAACTGCGACTCCAAGCCGTGGCCATCCGCCGAACCCTGATCGCGATCATGAAAGCGCCGTCACCGTTCGTTCGGCCCGTGGCCACCCCCATGCCTGACGTGACTGTCACGCCGCCCGTGGACGCGCCGCGCGTTCCGCGCCGCGTGGCCGTGCAACCCCAGCAGAACGGAGCACCTTAAATGAACATCGAAATGGAAACCGCCGCGCCCGGTCAGGGGCGCAGCGGCGAATATCAAAGCGGTTCGATTGAGCATCTGAATATTACCGCTTCCCCTGAGAAAAATCAATTCGACCGCGTTTCCGAGACGGCCCTTGCGGAGATCGAACGGGCGCGCGGGCGTGATGCGACGAAGGCCGACGCGGCTTATCACAAGCGAGTAGCCGACGACCTTTCGAACTGGATTGCCGACGATTTCCTTAAGGCCCGCCGTCGCATCCCTAACGAGCCGCCCGGCCGGCGCGTGCCGCCGACGATGGGCGACTTGCGAGGCATGGTGGACGTGCAGCGCCGCCTAGCTGCGGCGCGAACGGAGGCGGAATTATGGGACGCGGCCACATGGGCGGCGCTCAATACCAACGATCCGAAATGGGAACGGCTTGTGATGGAACTGTCCCGCGCCGAAAGCCATGTCGCGGAACTTGAACGAGAGGCGCAACCGTGGAAATGAATAATCAATCAACGCTACGCGCCGCCGGGTATCGAGGCCCGACCGTTGCGCCGACAATCCCCGTAGCCATCGGGCCGGGGCGGACTGCCGAGGCGGTCGAGTCCGTACTAGCGACATTGCGCGAGCGGCCCGACGTGTTCGACCTGGGCGGCGCAATCGTCCACATCCACAACGGCGCGACGGTGCCGCTCGACCGTCACGCGCTGGCGCACTTCCTGGGAAGCGCCGTGCGTTTCGTGCGCTACAGGCAAGACGGCACGGCAACCGCCGACGACCCGCCGCAGCGACTTGTTGACCAACTACTATCGCTGGGCGCGATGCGCGGGCTCAAGCCGTTGGACGCGGTGACGACCATTCCGACGCTCCGACCCGATGGGAGCGTTTTAGACTCGCCCGGATACGATGCGGCATCCCGGTTGCTCTACGTGGGCGACGGCGAGTCGAGCGTGCCGGAACGTCCATCGGCGGACGAAGTGCGGTCGGCTTATGAGACGGCACTATTTCCGTTCCGCGAATTTCCCTTCGTGGGGCCGGTCGATTGGGCCGTGATGCTTTCCGCGATCCTGACCGCCGTTATCCGACCCGCACTCCCGACGGCGCCGGCCTTCGCCTTCGACGCGCCGTCGGTTGGAAGCGGCAAGACGTTGCAGGCGTCATGTGTCGCGGCGATAGCGAGCGGCGAACGTCCCGAACCGTGGCCCCCGGTTGCGGCGCGCGACGATGAGGAAATAAGAAAGCGCCTGTTCGCCGCGCTTCGCACCGGGGCGCGTGCAATCGTATGGGACAACCTCGCCGGCACCCTCGACTCCCCGAGCCTCGCCGCGTTCCTGACCGGGCCGACGTTCCGCGACCGCATCCTCGGAAAATCGGAAAGCCTGGCCCTTCCAAACCGAGCGGTATTCCTGCTGACCGGCAACAACGTGAGCCTCGCGGGTGACATGCCGCGGCGTGTCCTTACGTGTCGCATCGATCCAAAATGCGAGCGCCCGTTCGCCCGGCAATTCGACCTCGACCCCTTGGCGCACGTCATGGCGCATCGCGTCGATATAGCCACAGCGGCGCTGGCCATTGTGCGCGGTTGGCTTACCAGCGGTGCGGCACCGCGCCCCGGCCGCGTGGCCAGCTTTGAAGCATGGGACTCGTTCGTGCGCCAGCCGGTCGCGTGGATCATGGGCGTTGACCCGCTCGACGCGATCAACACGGGCGCGGAAGCGGATCCAGAACGGGAAGCCCTGGGCGATCTTTTGGAAGCGTTGCGGATGTGTTTCGGGGATGCGGGGTTTACCGCCGCCGACGTGGCCGACGCTATCCGCAAAGGCGCGGGACCGTTCGGTGACGAAGCGCAACGGGCCGTCGCCGCCGCCGTGGCCGACGTGGCCGGGCGTAACGATCCGAGCGCCAAGAGCATCGGGCGCATCCTTAATTTCCGACGTGGGCGGATCGTCAACGGCATGAAGCTGGAATGCGAACCGACACGGGACGGAAAGCGTTGGTTTGCGACTTTGGAGAGGGTTTAGAAAAATGCCAAAGTCACGTTTAATATCTAATTATTTCAATAGTTTGTGGGTTTGCGGGTTTAAATACACTACCCCATACGCGAGGCGTCCCAGAATCAAATACAAACAGGCCGAAACCAAAGTCGCAAAGTCGCAAAGTCGCACGCGCCCCCGTGAAAATATAGCCCGCAGGGCCAGGGGGGAGGGTCCGAAAGTCCCAAAGGGGCACCCCGCAGGACCGGCTGCGGTACTCAAATTTTAGCGCGCCCCGTCCCGGTTGAATCGAGATTTTTGAAGGATCTGAGATTATGGAAAATTATAAAAATTATGGCCCGCAACCGCCCGCTCATCTTTCGGACGAAATGAAAGAGTGGTGGCGTAGCGTTATCGCGGATTTTGAACTCGACGCGCATCACCTGAAACTTTTGAAGCTGGCCTGTGAAAGCTACGACCGGGCCGAACAGGCGCGGGCGGTTTTGAGCATTGCCGGCACCGTTTTTGTCGACCGCTTCAACCAGCCGCGCGCCCGGCCGGAAATCAAAATCGAAAACGATTCACGCATCATGTTCGCCCGCTTACTTCGCGAACTCAACCTAGCCGGTGCGGACCTGCCGCGCCCGCCCGGCCTTCGATAAGGATCGATAAAATGGCAAAAGCACCACGACGCAAAAAACCGACGTTCACCCCATTGCAGATGGCCATCCTGACCAATGGCCCGCTACCTGAAACCGTGAGTCACTGGTACGTCGAAAATCTCGAAAACCCGGACGCACCCGGCCTGTTGTCCGCCCAACCATTCGCAACGCCGTTCGCGAAAGTGTGGAAATCCTATCACGGCGCGCCGATGACCGACGCCGACCGCGCCGCCCTTCGCGACCGGCTCCCCGAGATCAAGGCGGCGGCGGACCTGACCCGGACCCGGCACGCCACGGCGGCACCGGGAAGCGCGTCACCGTCAAACTGGCCGTCCAGCGAGACGGACGGTTTTCAACCCGCTGCAACGCTGGACGAAGGAATCGAACGATGACGACGACTGACGCGAAGCATCAAGCGAACGCCGCAACGGCCATCGCGCTCGGTATGGAGGCCGCTGCCGATCAAGGCGTACCGGACGCCGTGGTCTTCACCGAGATTCTGAAAATCACCCTGGGCCTGATCGGAATGGCGAACGGCGGACCCGATGCGGTGCCGGACGCGCTGCGACGGATGGCCGATGAGATCGAGGCGAACCCGAACGAGCCGCAATTACTCAACTGAAAGGAACAGCACGATGACCTTACGACCCTACGACCCGGATCTGAAAAGCGAGATCACAAACCTGATCGACGCGGCGGCGGACTTCCAGAAGCGCCAAGCCGAGCGCCAGCGGCAACGCGAGGAAACGGCGCGCAAGATCGACGCGACGGACCCGTTGCCGCCGACCGCCGCATGAGGACTTGAAAAACACACTCGCCAAGTGTACATTGTGAACGTTACCGCATGGAACCGGCGCGATGCTGGCCAAGCGGTGACGATCCCAAAGACGCTAGCCGGTGCGATACCGGGGCGAGTTGGACATTCCAACCGAAGCCCGAGGTATGCGTCGATGCTTGAACAGACCGTCCCCCTACAGATCAAATTCGCGCCCGGTGACGCCGGGACTATCAGCGGTTACGCCAGCGTTTTCGGCCCGCCTGCCGACCGGCACGGCGACGTGATCGCGCCGGGTGCCTTTACCGCGTCCCTGGCATCCGGCGACAAGCCGTTGATGCTGTGGAGCCATGATTTATCCGAACCCATCGGCGTTTGGACCTCAATAAAAGAGGACGCCAAGGGCTTGCTGGTCACGGGCCGACTCACGCTTGAGTCGCGGCGCGCATCGGAAGCCTATGCCTTGCTCAAGGACGGTGCGCTCAATGGCCTGTCGATCGGCTTCCGCACTGTTGCCGCCGACGAATTGCCGGACGGTGGACGGCTGCTTACTGAAATCGAATTAGCGGAAATCTCACTGGTCACGTTGCCGAGCGCATCCCGCGCCCGCGTGACCAGCGTCAAGAGCGGCGAGATAACCCCAAGGGTTATTGAAGGAATCCTGCGGGACGCAGGGATATCGAAGCGGATGGCGGCGGGGATCGTCGCCAGCGGCTTCAAAGGCGCGATGGATCACGAGCGCGATGCTCGATCCGTGGCGGCAAAATCCATCCTCAACACCATCAACGCCGCGACCTCGCGGCTTACGAAAGGCTAGAACAATGCATATCCGAACCCCTCTTGAAACAAAGGAAGCCCCGGACGGCGGCGCGACCCTGGACGACATTTCCGCCGCTATCGAACAGCACGCGGAAGCGACGGAAAAGAAGATCGCGGAACAGGCGGGCATCATTGCCAAACAGGCCGAGAAAATCGACGGCCTGAATAACGTGGTTGTCGACCTGGAACAGAAAGCAGCCGAACGCCAGCTTGGCAACGTCGGCGGCACTGGTCGAAGCCTTGGTTTCGCGCTGGCCGCGAAGCTGGGGCAAAGCCCGGCCTTCCAGGCGGTCGCCAAGAAGGAATCGCAGCGCACATCCGTCGAAGTGAAGGCCAGCGACCTCTTGGAAACGAAAAACACGATCACCTACGACTCGGATTTCTTCAACGTGTCGGAACGCCAGCCGGAGATCGTGACCGGGCCGAAGCGCCGGACCTGGTTGCGCGAACGGTTTCGTTCGGTTCCGGTGAACGGCGGTGAAGTCGAGTACCATCGGCTGCTGACCTTCACGAATGCCAGCGCGCCCCAGGGCGGTGGGAGCCCCCACGTTTTCGAAGGTGTGACCAAGCCGGAAAGTACCATGACCTTCGAGGCGAAAACGGAAAAAATCCAGACCATCGCGGCGTGGATCAAGGCGTCGAAGCAAATTCTCGGCGACCAAGCCATGTTGGGAATGACGCTCGACACCCAGCTTCGCTTCGGGCTTGAACAGGCCATCGAGTCGCAGATCCTGACCGGCAGCGGTGTGGGATCCAACATGAGCGGCCTGACCACGAACGCGACCGCGTTCTCGGCGACCAGCGGCGACACGGCGCTGGACTCTTTGTCCCGCGCTCAGGCCGCTATTTCGGCGGCTGAAGGTGTGGCCGATTTGGTGGTCCTGCATCCCAACGATTGGGCGTCGATCCAACGCCTCAAGGCGAGCACGGCGGGAACCTTCCTGTTGGGCAATCCGGCGGCTGGCAACGCTCCGAACGTCTGGGGCCTGCCGGTGCATTTGACGCCGGCCATGACGAGCGGGAAATTCCTGATCGCGGACACGGCCCAAGCGGCTGTGATTTTCAATCGCAGCGATGCAGTGATCGAGACGGGTTATGTAGGCGATGATTTCACGAAGAACCTCGTCACGATCTTGGCCGAGGTCCGGCTGACCATCGCCGTACAGCAGCCGACCATGCTGCGGTTCGGTTCACTCACGCTGGCATAGCCTCCCAGGCGCGACGGGTAGCACGGCCCGTTGCGCGCCATCCGGCCGCGCCGCCTGTGTGTTTCCTATGCCACACGGGCGGCGCGCCGGTCCCTTCCATCCCCCCGGAGCGCCCCGCCATGCCAGCGAAATTCACAGACCAATACCGGCGCCAAGTTGTGACCCGCTATGACCAGGCCCGCCGCGACGGTGCGAGCGTTGTCGAGGCGACGGCGCGGTGTGGTGGTCACAGTCCCGGTATCATCGCCCAATGGCGCTCCATGCTGGCCGACGATAGTTGCGACGGGCCGCGGCATGAGTCTAAGCGTAGGCAGTGCCTCCGGTGCCGGCGGGACTTCAAGAGCGCATGGGCGGGGGAAAGAATTTGTCCGTGCTGCAAGGCGGGGGAGCATTACGACGGCTTGCCGGCGGGCTGGGGTGCTACGGCAACGGTGGGCGTGGCGGATTAGCTATCAGTAAGGAGCGAAAGACGATGAAACCACTGCCCGAAGATCAAATCATGGTGCAGCGTATCGACGACAATCACGTTGCCGTCAGCGCGTATGAACGTGATGGGTATCGCTGCTGGGTAAAAGTAGCCTTATCTGATCCGCCGAAGTTTCTTGCCGGAGTCGACAATCCGGAACTCGTCGCCACCAAGCGGAGTGACGGTGGAGCCGTCATCGAGCACTAAGCGTTTCCTTCCACCGATTTCTGATCGACCGCCGGAGTCGGTGCTCGTTGTGTCGATCATTTCAGTTAAGACGATGAGTGTATAGACGTGCCCCTCATCGTCTTGGGCTTCAAATCGTTCAGTCTCTTTTTCCATATCCTCACACTCCCCGCGCCGCCCCTACCTGAACAGCCGCCGCAACCCGTGCCCTGTGGCCTTCCCAGCAACGCGCTTGCCGACCGTGCCGCGACGGATCGCGTTCACGTCGCCCAACAAGCGGGCAAGCAGATAAAGGAACCGGCGCATGGGGCGTAGCGTAACCATAGGGTGCGAGCGGCACAACTGACCTATCACACCAGCCGTTACCCCATGCGTTACCCCAGGCCAAAAATGACAAAGGCTTAGAAGCCGAATTGACAACTAAGCCTTTGATTTTAATGGTGGGCGCACAAGGACTCGAACCTTGGACCCGCTGATTAAGAGTCAGCTGCTCTACCAACTGAGCTATGCGCCCCCAAAATCGTCGCCCGTACGGGCGGCGCATCCTGGGTTTCCAGCCGGCGAGGCCGAATGGAGGCGGGGTTTTAGCAAGCTTGGCAGGCTTTGTCGAGGCGAAGGTGAGGGCCGCCGGGTGCTGATTTACCCGGCCGGGTTCACATGTCGTCGCCGAGCCCGCGCCGGCCGACCATGACATCCCGGTGTATCCAGGTTCCCATCAACAACCCGAACCCGAACAACAGAGTCAGCATGGCCGTCCCGCCATAGGAAATCAGCGGCAAGGGCACGCCGACCACCGGCACCAGCCCCATGACCATGGCCATGTTAATGAACACGTACAGGAAGAAGGTCGCGGTCACGCCGATCCCGACCAGGCGCCCGAACTGGGTGCGGCAACGCACGCTGATGGCCAGCCCATAGACCAAAATCACCACGTAAAGCCCCAGCAAGGCCAGGCTTCCCACCATCCCGAATTCTTCCGCCAGCATGGTAAAAATGAAGTCCGTCTGCATTTCCGGCAGGAAGTTGAGATGGCTTTGCGTGCCCTGCAGAAAGCCCTTGCCGAAAACGCCGCCCGAACCGAACGCGATCTTGGACTGAATAATGTGATAGCCCGACCCAAGTGGATCGTTTTCCGGATTCAGGAACGTCAAAACCCGCTGTTTCTGATAATCGCGCAGGAATTGCCAGGCAATGGGGGCCGCCCCGACACCGGCCAGGCCGACCAGCACGAACTTCCATATCTGCACACCGGACGCGAAAAAGATCACACCGCCGGTAATGATCAACATCAAAGCCGTTCCCAGATCCGGTTGCCGCAACACCAGCCCCGCCGGAATGGCAATCAGCAGCAAGGGCACGAAAAGATGCGGAATGCGGCGCACATCCTCGATCGAGGTACCATGGAAATACCGTGCAAGCGCCAGGACCAGCGTGATCTTCATCAATTCGGACGGCTGCAAACCGACATATCCAAGATCGAGCCAGCGCTGCGCCCCCTTGCCGACCTCGCCCATGAATTCAACGGCGACAAGCAAGGCCACGGTCGCCGCGTAAAGGACATAGGCATATTTCAGCCACAGCCGGATATCGATCACGGCAACCGTGATCAACACGGCCATGCCCACCCCGAAACGCACCATCTGGCGCGATGCCCAGGGTTCTAACTGCCCCCCGGCCGCCGAATAGAGCATGGCGAAACCGACCGACGCCGTTGCCGCCAAAAGCAGAATGAACAGCCAATGCATCTGCCATAGTTTCTGGCGCAGGGTGAAACTGGGCGGGTTCAGGGCATCTTCGCGAACGGCCATGGCTCCCTACCCTTCGTTGACCACGGCGCGAACGACGCCTTCGGCGCGTTCGTCACCATCATATTCAGGAGAACCGAAGCGCGCCTGACTGCCGCCGGATTGGCTGATCGGGATATCGCGCGCCGACTGGCGGCGTTGCGCGGTCAACAGAATGTCTCGGGCAATCGGGGCCGCAACGCTTGATCCTCCCCCGCCGTGTTCAACAACGACGGAAACCGCATAGCGCGGGTTGTCGGCCGGCGCGAAGCCGACGAACAACGCATGATCCCGCTCTTTCCACGGCAAGTCTTCGTTTTTGCGCACACCCGTTTCCCGTTCGGCCTTGGTGATCCGGCGCACCTGAACGGTTCCGGTCTTGCCGCCCATGGTATAGCGCGGATCCTCAATGGCCGAGCGATGCGCCGTGCCATGGGGCGAGTTGACGACCTGTGACATGGAATCACGCACGATCGCCAAATGCCGCGGATTGACGCTGATCTTCGGAAACGCATGTTGATCCGGCACCGTATGGACACCGGTGGTACTGACCGATTTCGTCAGCTGAGGCGATATGGCGAACCCGCCGTTGACCAGCCGGGCCGTCATGACCGCCAATTGCAATGGCGTCGCCAGCACATACCCCTGGCCGATCCCGGCCAGCAAAGTCTCACCTTGATGCCAGGGCTGATCCCTGGCTTCGCGCTTCCAGGCCTTGGTCGGAACCAATCCCTGTTTTTCCCCCGGAAGATCGATCCCCGTAGGGTCCCCAAAACCGAACCGGCGGGCCATTTCGGCGATGCGGTCGATCCCGACACGGCGGGCGATCTCATAAAAATAAACGTCACAGGATTGGGCGATCGCGCTGACCACATCGACCAGCCCGTGACCGCCCCGGCGCCAGCAATGGAACTTGGTATCGCCCAGTTCCGTGAACCCCTGACAGAACACCTTGCCCGTCGGCGAAATCACGCCCCGCTCCAACGCCGTCAGGGCAACCAGCATCTTGAAGCACGAGCCGGGAGAATAGCGCCCGGCAATGGCCTTGTTGGATAAGGGGGCCGCGGGATTGCTGATCAGCGTGTTCCAGTCTTCGACATCCAAACCCCGGTTGAAATCGTTGGGATCGAAACTGGGATGGGAGACCATGGACAGCACATCGCCCGTATGGACATCCAGGACCACCGCCGATGCACTGGCTTCCTTGGACAGGCGTTTGGCGACGGCAAGCTGCAGGCCCGTGTCGATGGTCATGCGGACCTCGGCCCCGGGCAGGCCTTCGCGCCGGTTCAACTCGCGGATGACCCGGCCATAGGCATTGACCTCGACCTCGGAAGACCCGCCCGACCCGCGCAGGCTGAGATCGTGAATTTTCTCAACCCCTGATTTTCCGGTGCGGAAGCCGGGCAGTTCCAACAACCTGTCGCCGGTTTTTTCCTTTTCGCTGACCGCCGAGACATAGCCCAGCACATGCGCCAAATTCCGGCCATAAGGGTAGAACCGGCTTTGCCCTTCATCGATCACCACGCCCGGCAGGTCGGGAGCATTGACCTCGATCCGCGCGACGTCCTCCCATTCCAGGTTTTCGCGAAGCGTCACCGGCACGAACGACCGGTTGCGCCGAACCTCTTTCAGGATGCGTCGCCGCTCGCCCGTACTCATGGGTACGATCTCGTCCAACAGGTCGAGGGCACCATTAACGCCCAGGCCCCGCGTGTCCTCGGACACCAGCATCACGCGGTAATTCTGTTTGTTATCCGCCAGGGGAATACCGAAGCGGTCGATGATCCGTCCACGCGGCGGCGCCAACAGGCGCAGGCTGATGCGGTTTTCATCGGCCAGCATCTTGTACTGTTCGGCCTTGACGACCTGCAGGTAGTACATGCGCCCCGCCAGCATGGATACAAGCGCCAGCTTGCCGCCGACCAACATCACCGTGCGGCGGGCAAAAAGCTTCTGACGTTCCTGATCTCCATGCATCGGATCAATCCAGTTTCAGAAAAGCCTGCTGCCAGCGCGAGAAAATGAACGCGAACAGCGGAAAGGCGGCAACGGTCATGATGTATTGAAAGGCGATGGCCTCTGCGGCAACCAACGTCACGTAAAAGGCGGACAGCACCATCCAGCTCAGCAGCGATGCCCCCGCTCCCACCAGCCCGAAACCGAGCCAATGAACGAAAAACGACTTGCCCATGAAGAACCTGTGCTGGAACAGCACGACGCCGTGCACCGCCAGGAAGATCAAGGCATGCAGACCTAAGGGCGTGCCCGTCAAGCCGTCCTGGAACAGACCGATCAGAAATACGGCCGGGGCCGGCATCAGGTGCGGACGATGGATCGACCAATGGAACACCGCGATCAGCGGCAACGCGGGCAAAATCCGCGCGACACCGGGAATATGCGTTGGCACGACATTGAGAATAACCAGCACAAGGGTAAGCGCGACCGGCGTCAGATTGCGGGCAAAGGCATCCAGACGCTGCCAGAAAGTCGGCCTCATGGGCGGCCCCGCGGCTTGCCGGATTTAACCCCCACACCGTCGGCAGAACGCTGCGGCAGTTGCAGGATGCCGTTCATGCCGAAGTCGAGAATGCGCACGTATTCCAACCGGGACAAATCCGCATGGGGCTGGACGATCAATCCGCCTTCGCCCACGGCCGTGACCTGACCGACACGCAGGCCCGGCGGAAACACCCCGGCATGGCCCGAGGTCACGATGCTGTCGCCAACGGCGACGACAGCCCCCGGCGGCAGCCATGTCAGGCGGGGTTTCGTTTTATTGGCCCCGGCCATGATGGCGCGGGTTCGGGTCGGATCGATCAGAACCGGAATTTTGGCGTTGATATCGGTCAACAGCAGCACACGCGCGGACCGGCTGCCGACATCGATGACCCGGCCGACCAAGCCGTCGGCGGTGACCGCCGCCTGGCCCTTGCGCACGCCGTCACGGGCGCCCGCATTGACGATCACGCTTTGGGAAAAGGCACCGCCCGTATCGGCGATCACCCGCGCGGTGACGAAACTGGCCTCGCGCTCGGGGATCACGTTCAACTGTTCCTTGAGAATGCGGTTTTCCGATTCCAGCTTTTCCGCCACGGACTTCCAATGCATCAGGCGCAACCGCTCTTCTCGCAGGCGCGCGTTTTCATCATAAAGGTTCTTCATGGCGTGAATTTCATCGACCCCGCGGTTGAGCGTGTCGATGGGGCGCGAAATGACATCTAAAATGGGCGCCACCGCATCGGTCATATGGGTGCGGGCGCGTTCGACCAGAATGGTGTCGACCTTGGCCAGCATCATCAAGGCAAAGGCCGCCGCCACCAAGCCGATATAGGCAAAGCGCTGGGCGAAATTGCGGATTGGCTGTGCCACCCGCGAAAACGAATGCGGTTCCTTCACCCCAGGACGTCCTTCCTGCCCAAATACATACCACCCGGCCCCGCGCCCCGTTCCCCAACGTCCAGGCGGCAGAGCCGATCTTCACGACCTCCCCGTGCGCTTTACTTGTCGCCTATTGTGGTTAAGCGACAATTAATGACGCGTAACGCCATTTACCAAAAAAAACAACCGATTAAGCCAATATTTTAGGGCGATTCGGAAGAAAAGTCAGCCCCGGCGCCGAAGGTCTGGCCCGGCGATAGAGGATGCGGTTATGCTCCCCGCTTCCACCGTCCACCGCAGGGTCACCCCGTCATGAAATTCATCCACCTTACCGATCCCCATTTCGTGCCGCCGGGCAAAACGCTTTACGGCCGTGACCCCCGCCCCGCCCTTGATGCCGCCGTAACCGACATCAACACTCACCACGGGGATGCCGCCATGGCGGTCATGACCGGCGACCTGACCCATTGGGGCGAGGCCGCGGCGTTTCAGAACCTGACGGATGGCCTGGCTCCCCTCTCGATGCCGGTCCACGTCCTGGCCGGAAATCACGACACCCGCGATGTCCTGCGCGCGCATTTCCCGGATCAGCCTGTTGATTCCAATGGATTTATTCAATCGACGCTGGACACGCCCGTGGGCCGGTTCATCTTCCTTGATACGGTTCTTGAAGGTACCTCTGCCGGGCATTTCTGCGAACAACGTCAAGCCTGGCTGACCGAAACCCTGGCGGCATCGGGCGACCGCGATCTTTTCCTGTTCATGCACCATCCGCCCTTTTCCGTCGGCATCCCGGCCATGGACCGCATCGGTCTGCAGCAAAAGGACGCCTTTCGCGCCGTGGTCGAGCCCCATAAGGCACGCATCCGCCATCTGTTCTTCGGCCATGTCCATCGGCCCATTTCCGGCAGTTGGCTGGGCATTCCCTATTCCACCCTGCGCGGCCTCAATCAACAGGTCTGGCTCGACATGGTGAACGAGGAAATGACCGCCAGTTTCGAGCCCCCGGCCTATTGCGTGGTGCTGATCGAAGAAGACCGTGTGGTCGTGCATTATCACGATTTCATGGATGCGAGCGAAAAGTTCAAGATGCACAGCAGCCCCTATGAGGACTGGGCGAAACGGCCGATCACCCAAAAGTGAGCCGTCTTACGTCTTCCCTTTATATGCGGCCGGCGTTATAAGCGCCGACCATGTGGATCAAGACCAGCCATATTTCCGTTCCCGCGACCGGTATCTCCGGCGGCGCCTTCACGCCTGCCGCCGCCGTCCGCCCGGTTTCGATTTCCCGGAATTCTTCACCCTAGCGCGGCCAGAACACGATTTGGCCACGATCAGGGCGGACCTTCGGGTCCGCTTTTTTTGTCCGCGTTACGCGGCAAACACATCCAACGACGGATACGACCATGACTGCCCTTAACCCCAGCACCCCCACCAATCCCGCCACCCTGCCATCGTCCTGGCGGGCGGAATTCCGCGGCCTGTTCAAGCTGGCTGCCCCGATCGTCGCGACACAGGTCGCCTGGGTCGCCATGCTGACCACGGACACGGCCATGATCGGCCACTTGGGGGCCGAGCCGCTGGCCGGCGCCAGCCTGAGCCTGATGGTCTTCTTCATCGGCTATATCGTCTGCATGGGTGTCACCATGTCGACCGCCGGTCTGGCCGCGCAGGCGTTCGGTGCGCGGCAACCGAGAATCGTCCGCCGCGTCATCCGCCAGGGTCTTTGGGTGACGATCCTGCTGACGGCCCCCTTCCTCGTCATTTTCGAACATGGAGACCTCATTCTGCGATGGACCGGTCAGCCGCCGGAAACACTACCCCATGCGGAAGCCTATATGAGCACCTTGATGTGGTGCCTGCCACCAGCCATCGCCTTCACCGTACTGCGCAACTTCGTGGCCGCCCTGGGACGGCCCATGGCCGCCCTTTGGGTCATGTTGGCAGGTGTGCCGGTGAACGCGGCCTTGGACTACGCCCTGATCTTCGGCAACTTCGGCCTGCCGCGATTGGAACTGGTGGGGGCCGGCATCGCAACGACGGCAGTCAATATCATTATGATGCTGGCGCTGGCCGCCTTTATCCAGTGGCGGAGGCCGTTCAACAAATACCAGCTGTTCGCCCGGTTCTGGCGGCCTGATTGGCACATTTTCCGCCAGATATTCCGTATCGGCGGCCCGATCGCCGGAATCACGGTGATGGAGGCCGGGTTCTTCATCGGCGCGGTCTTCGTGATCGGCCAATTCGGCGCGGTTGCCATCGCCGCCCATATGATCGCGATCCAGATGCCGCATATCACCTTCATGGTGCCCATGGGCCTGGCCCAGGCCGCGACCGTGCGCGTCGGCCATGCGGCCGGGCGCCGTGATGCCACCGGGGCCTACCGCGCCGGATGGTCGGCGATCGCCGTCGCAGGCCTGTTCGGTGCCGCCATGACGGGGTTGGTGCTGGCCGTGCCGGAGCCTTTCGCAAGGCTGTTCCTGGACACCGCGCGCCCGGATGCGGCGGAAGTCCTGCCGCTCGCGGTCTCCTTGCTTTTCGTGGCCGCATTCTTCCAACTGGCCGACGGCTTCCAGGCCGTGGCGGCGGGGGCCCTGCGCGGTCTCAACGACACGGCCTTTCCCATGGTGATCGCCGGGGTCAGTTATTGGGGATTGGGGCTCGGCGCCGCGATCTGGCTCGCCTATGGCAGAGGCCTGGAAACGCCGGGCGTGTGGGTCGGTTTCGTGGTTGGCTTGACAGCCGCCGCCGTCCTGCAGACGTGGCGGTTCCGTCATCAGCAACGGCGCCGGTTCCTGCCGGAGATCATCAAGGAAGAAGGTGGAAAAGCGGTGGCGACGGCCGCGCCTTGATCCGTCAATTCGCGCGAAACAACCGTCACCCGCCTTACGGCGGGCTCGGGTTTCGCGGTTAGTACATCGTCGTCAGGACGTCCTTGAGGCGCTTCATTTCCTCGAGTGCCCGGCCCGTGCCCAGCACGACGCAGGACAGAGGATCGTCGGCGATGGAAACGGGCAGGCCCGTGTCGTGGCGCAGGACCAGATCAAGGTTTCCGAGGAGCGCGCCACCGCCGGTCAGCACGATGCCCTTGTCGACGATGTCGGCGGCCAGTTCGGGGGCCGTGTGCTCAAGCGCGACCTTGACCGCCTCGATAATGGCGCCGACCGGCTCGGCCAGGCTTTCGGCGATTTCACGCTGCGAGATCACCAATTCCTTGGGCACGCCGTTCATCAGATCGCGGCCCTTGATTTCCATGGTCTGGCCTTCGCCGTCTTCCGGCGCGCAGGCGGACCCGATGTCTTCCTTGATGCGGGCGGCGGAGCCTTCGCCGACCAACAGGTTATGGTTGCGGCGGATGTAGGCGATGATGGCTTCGTCCATCTTGTCGCCGCCGACGCGCACGGAACGCGCATAAACGATACCGCCCAGCGACAGCACCGCGACCTCGGTCGTGCCGCCGCCGATGTCGACCACCATGGAGCCCGTGGGCTCGGTCACCGGCAGACCGGCGCCGATCGCGGCGGCCATGGGTTCTTCGATCAGGAAGACCTTGCGCGCACCGGCGCTTTCCGCCGATTCCTGAATGGCGCGGCGCTCGACGGCGGTGGAGCCGGAGGGCACGCAGACGATGACCAGGGGGCTGGCGAAGGAGCGCCGGTTGTGGACCTTGCGGATGAAGTACTTGATCATCTCTTCGGCCACTTCGAAGTCGGCGATCACGCCGTCGCGCAGCGGACGGATGGCGCGAATGTTGCCGGGCGTGCGGCCCAGCATCTGTTTCGCTTCCTCGCCCACGGCCAGGACCTGTTTCTTGCCCTTGACCTCGGCGATGGCGACGACCGACGGCTCGTTCAGAACGATACCCTTGCCCTTGACGTAGACCAGCGTGTTCGCCGTGCCCAAATCAATGGCCATATCCGCGGAGAGAAACCCGAAAAGTCGCGAGAACATTAAGCGTTCAGCCTTGTCTCTGTGTCATGGAAGCCCCAGGGCGAACCCCAAGAAGACGGGGCGGGGGCCCAATGAAAATCCCTTAATACCGGCCCGGGTCAGGGGTTTCGGGCCACGATATATAGATGCGGGGGCCTGAGCCCCCAGCACCATATTGGGTCTTTTAACGGAAAGATTCGGCCGTTTAAAGGGCCAATCTTGGGTATTCCCGTGGCAGACATGCTTTAGGCGGACATTGCCTCGGGTGCCTTTTTCTCCCGTTTGGTCAACAGCTTGTTGAGCGCGTTCACATAGGCCCGCACGGAAGCGACCATGGTGTCCGTGTCGGCTGCCGCCCCCTGGGCCGTGCGTTCGCCGTTATCGTCCAGGCGAACGGTCACTTCCGCCTGGGCATCCGTACCCTGGGTGACCGCATGGACCTGATACAGTTGCAGGCGCGCATCGTGCGGGAACAAGGTCTTAATGCAGTTGAAGGCCGCATCCACGGGGCCGTCGCCGGTGCCTTCCGTGGACTGCACCTTACCGTCGATGTCCAATTCCATGGAGGCCTTGGGCGGGCGGTGAACCGTCCCGCATTGGACTTCCAGAGACACCAGCTGAATTCGGTCGTTGACGCGGGTTTCCTCGTCGACCAGGGCGACCAGATCTTCGTCGAACACGTCCTTCTTCAGATCGGCCAAATCCTTGAACCGCTTGAAGGCTTCGTTGAGTGCGTTATCGCCCATCTTGTAGCCCATTTCCTCCAACTTGGTCTTGAAGGCATTGCGGCCCGAATGCTTGCCCAAAACGATCTTGGATTTGTTCAGGCCGACGCTTTCCGGCGTCATGATTTCATAGGTCTGGGCGTTCTTCAGCATGCCGTCCTGGTGGATGCCCGATTCATGGGCGAAGGCATTGGCGCCGACGATGGCCTTGTTGGGCTGCACCGGGAAGCCGGTCACCGACGACACCATGCGCGAGGCACGGGTGATATGGGTGGTGTCGATGTTGGTGGTATAGGGCATCACGTCCTGGCGGGTTTTCAGGCCCATGACGATTTCTTCCATGGAGCAGTTGCCCGCCCGTTCACCCAAACCGTTGATGGTGCATTCCACCTGACGGGCCCCGGCCTTGACTGCGGCCAGGGAATTGGCGACCGCCAAGCCCAGATCGTTGTGGCAATGGACCGAGAACACGGCCTTGTCCGAATTGGGCACGCGCTCGATCAACATGGCGATCAGGGCGGCGTATTCCTCGGGCACGGCATAGCCGACCGTGTCGGGGATGTTGATGGTGGTCGCCCCCGCGTCGATCGCGGCTTCGACACAGCGGCACAGGAAATCATGCTCGGACCGCGATCCGTCCTCGGCCGACCATTCCACGTCGTCCACCAGGTTGCGGGCGATGGCGACGCTGTCCTTGACCCGCTGCAACACGTCTTCCGGTTCGGCCTGCAGCTTGTACTGCATGTGCAGGGGGCTGGTCGCGATGAAGGTATGGATGCGCGGACGGGCGGCATGCTTCACGGCTTCGCCGGCGCGTTCGATGTCGCCCCGGGTGGCCCGCGACAGGCCGGCGATGGTCGAATTCTTAACCGTCTTGGCGATTTCCGAAACGGCTTCGAAATCGCCGTCGGAAGCGATGGGGAAGCCCGCTTCGATCACGTCGACACCCATGTCTTCCAGAACCTTGGCGATGCGGAGTTTTTCCTCCAGGTTCATGGAGGCCCCCGGCGATTGTTCGCCGTCGCGCAAGGTGGTGTCGAAAATGATGACCTGATTAGGGTCGCGGTCTGTAACGATGGTCATGGGTCTGGTCCTTCCGAAATCCCGATGGGCCTTGATCTGTGATCGGCCCGCCTAAAAGGGTGTGCTGCTCGTTAATCCCCTGAGCTTTCGCGGTCCCTTGGTCGGGATGGACTCGGTTGTTGGTTCAAAAGTGCCGGAATGAGTCCTTGGTGTCCGCGTATGCCGCTCAGGGGCGAGTAAGTCGTAGCCCTAGAAGGTTCAGCGGAAGGAGAATGCGCGCAGGCAGCAGCGCCGGGCCGGCATTGCTGCCCCCGGGAATTCGCTGATCGATATTCATGCCTTGCGTCTGCATCTGTGTGTTCCAGCCGCCTGTCGGTTGATCCGTACCCGCATAGAGTACCGGAAACAGGCTTAACAGAGAATAAAGGTTGGAATGCTTCCGAAGTCAAGGGCCGCTTGGGGCTGGCATAACGGAACGGACACGCAATCCCGTGCGCCCGCAGGTGAATTAGGGTATAATCATATTCAACAGAAACGACCGTCGTCGCAGAGGAGATATCCATGTTCGTCAGCGACATCCTGCACAAAAAGGGCAGCAAGGTCTTTTCCATGTACCCCACGGCCCAGGTCGGAAAGGCCTTGAAAGAAATGGACGCCCGGTCCATCGGCGCGGTGGTGGTGGTCGATGCCAAAGGTGCCGTCAAGGGCGTCGTCTCGGAACGCGATATCGTCCAGCACCTGGCCCGCCGGGGCACCACGGTCCTGGATGACCCGCTGAGCGCGTTGATGCCGTCCAAGGTTCATACCCGTTCGCCCGATGCGGACGTGGCGGACATCATGTCGTTGATGACCTATCAGCGTCTTCGCCATGTTCCGATCGTCGACAACGGCCAATTGTGCGGCCTGATCAGCATCGGCGATGTCGTCAAACAGCGCCTGGAAGACATGGAATTGGAGGTTGGCGTCCTGCGTGACGTCGCCCGCATCAGCGCCCATTGATTTAAACCGGCCCGCGGGCAGAACAGCAGCCCCCGTCCTTTTCCAAAGGGCCGCTTGGGGTTTGACGGGGCTGTCCAAGCGGCGCCTGAACCTATGCACGCGCCGATAATAACTCACGCGAAGGTGTCCTGCATCGCCCCCAACAGTATGGCCCTTTTCCCGACGAAATGGCATGGTCGCCCGGTCAAGCCACCGTATCCGAACCGAAGGTTCCGGGCGGGGCTTTGCCAACCGTACCACGCATAAGCCCCGCATTACTGGAGCATCCATGTCATTCCCCGAAGTCCCCATGGCCGAAGCAGATCCGGCCACCCTCAATATCTATCGTAAACTGATGACCGCCGCCGGCTCCGGCTCGCCGGCGCTGATCTTCCGCCATATGGCGGTCTATCCGGGCCTGTTGGACTGGATTTGGGCCGCCGTCGGCGAGGATATCGAGGCCGGATGGCCGCGCGAAGCCGTGTGGAAACTGGTCGAGGAACAGGCGGTCCCGCCCCTGCCCCCGTTCACGGCGCAAGAATTCGACAAGGCCGGCATCGATGCCCAGGCGCGCCGAACCATCGGCCATATGCTGACCAGCTACAACCGCATGAACCCGGTCAACCTGATCGCCGTGGAGGCCGCCCGCGCGCTGATCGCCGGTGACGACATGGCAGCGCCCGCCGATGTCTTTCCGGAAACACCGACGGCGCCGCCGGCACCCCCGCCGGATTTACCGCCGCCGCTGGCCATGGACGGCCTGGACGCTGACTTGCGCGGCGCCATCGAAAACATCTGCCGCACCATCCCGAAAAGCACCGCCGACGTGACGCCCACCATGTACCGCCATTTCGCCATCTGGCCATCGTTCATGCATCTGGTCGCGGACCGCCTGGACGCCGCCATGGACGGCATCGACGGCGCGACCCATGGTTTCGCCGCGCGCTGCCGCCCGCTGATCGGCCAATTGCTGACCAAGGCGAAAACTCGTGACCCGGGGCCGCTGCCGCTGGACGATCCGACGGCCTTGTTGGCCGTGCTGGATACCTTCGCCTATGTCATCCCGCATATGGTGGTGGTCGGCGAAGCGTTGGAGAACACCCTGAAGGATTAACGCAGGCCTTGGGCCGGGGGCGGGCAATCTTCCATCGTCCGGTAGAAATCCGTCAGGGTCTTGCCCGCTTCATCGCGGAAAGGATCGCCCAGGTCTTCCATCCGGTCGATACGGTCCAGGCGGAATATACGGAAATCGGATCGCAATTCGCACCAGGCGACCAGCGTCCAGACCTTGCCCCAGAACCACAACCCCAATGGCCGGACCATGCGGTCCGTTTGCCTGTCTTCTGCATCCCGGTAATCAAGACGCAGGCGGCGGCGGTGTTCGACCGCATGGTCCAGGGCGTCGATCCGTTCGCGCACCAAGGGGGTCATTTCCTCGGCGATGGCATGAATTTCGATATTGCGGGCGCGGGCGCGTTCCGGATCGAGCAGCACCGCATCGATCTTGATCAGGGCTTCTTCGGCCGCGCGCGCCATGGCGGCCCCGCCCCAGGCCCGGATCAGGCGCGCGCCCGCGACCAGGGCGACGATCTCGTCACGGGAAAACATCAAGGGCGGCAGATCATACCCGCCCCGCATCAGATAGCCGACCCCCGCCGCACCGTCGATGGGAACGCCCGTTGACTGCAGGTCCGCGATATCGCGGTAGATCGTGCGCTCCGAAACTTCCAGGCGTTCCGCCAGCGCCTGGGCGGTGACGAGCCGGCCCCCGCGCAGATACTGCACGATCTGAAACAGGCGGTCGGCTCGTCGCATGGCGTTTCCTAACGAACAAACAGTCCAAGTGAATTTCCATCGGGATCAAGACAGTAAAAGAAACTCCCGTCAGGAATGGTGATGATACCCGAAACCACCTTACCGCCCGCATCTTCGACCCGCGAACGCGCGGCGGCCAGTTTGTCGGGGCATGCGAAGTGGATGGTCGGCCCCGTGCCTTCGGCAGCGGGCTGCCCCGGATACAAATGGCCCGCGACCCCCATTTTATCGGCGGTCGGAATCATGGCCACGGGATTGGGGCCGCTGTCATCAAGCGTCAGGTCAAGATCGAGAACGGCGCTGTAAAAAGCCATCGAACGCGCCATGTCGGTAACGGGGATTTCCGTCCATACAACAACGTTTTTTTCAGCCTGCGGCATGTTAAGTGAACTCCTGTGATTGGTTGCAAGGCGGTCATGATCTCACAGGGCTCCTGACAGCGTATTGTCAGGAGAGGCCACGGAAAACAGGAAAAAGAAACGCCCTTCCTTGGTTGAAGGTTACAGCGCATTCGCCGGAAACTTCGGCTAATATTCCGGCCATGAGCACATCCTCTTCCCGCCGCTACCGGCATCGCATCGGCGGACCCGCCGCCGTCTTGATCTTCCTTGGTGCAACCGCGGGCACGCTGTTTGCCGGAATGGTGCTGAGCCACCAGTCGGACGATTGGTCATGGTTTTCCCGGGCCGGGTCGCTGCTGGTCGTGCTGGGGATCGTGTTCGCCTATTTCAATGTGGACGGCTTCATCGAACGCAGTCTGCGCATGGCCGTCACGCGGCTGAGCCGCTATGACCGCGACAACCCATCCAACACGGCCGATTGGATCGTCAGCTGGCTGTCCGAGGAACCCGAAGATATTTCCGGAACCGTCAAGGCATTGGAAGTCTGCGTGATCGTCATCGGCACCCTGGTCTGGGGGTTCGGCGACCTGTTGGGGCCATAAGAAAAGGGACGCCCCGAAGAGCGTCCCTTTTTGAAATCCTGGGGCGGAGCTTGGCCGACCCGGCCAGCCCCAAGCCCCGCGTTCCTGGATCGACTATTTCTTGGTGGTTGCCACCAGCTTGTTTTCGGACAGCCAGGGCATCAGGCCGCGCAGCTTTTCGCCCACTTCCTCGATCGGGTGTTCACCCCACAGGCGGCGTTCGGCCTTGAACTGCGGCTGACCGGCTTTGCATTCCAGCATCCAGTCCTTGACGAACTTGCCGGTCTGGATGTCGGTCAGAACATCCTTCATGCGCGCCTTGACGCTGTCGTCGATGACCCGCGGGCCCGAGACGTAATCGCCCCATTCGGCCGTGTTGGACACGGAATAGCGCATGTCGGCCAGGCCGCCTTCGTAGATCAGATCGACGATCAGTTTGACCTCGTGGCAGCATTCGAAATAGGCCATTTCCGGGGCGTAGCCCGCTTCGACCAGGGTTTCGTAACCGGCCCGGATCAGCGAGGTCAGACCGCCGCACAGCACGGCCTGCTCACCGAACAGGTCGGTCTCGCACTCTTCGCGGAAGGTCGTTTCGATGATGCCCGACCGGCCGGCACCCAGGCCGGAGGCATAGGACAGGGCGACTTCGAGCGCATTGCCCGAAGCGTTCTGGTGAACGGCGACCAGGGACGGCACACCCGCGCCGCGCTGATATTCGGAACGCACCGTATGACCCGGGCCCTTCGGCGCGATCATGAACACGTCCATGTCGGCGCGCGGCTCGATCAGGCCGAAGTGCACGTTCAAGCCGTGGGCGAAGGCCAGCGCGGTGCCTTCGCGCATGTTGTCCTTCAGGTGTTCGTTGTAAAGATCGGCCTGGCCTTCGTCCGGGGACAGGATCATCAGGATGTCCGCCCAGGCGGCGGCATCGGAATTGGTCATGACCTTGAAGCCGTCGCCTTCCGCCGTCTTGGCGCTGGCCGAGCCTTCACGAAGGGCGATAGCCACTTCCTTCACGCCCGAGTCCCGCAGGTTCAGCGCATGGGCATGGCCCTGGCTGCCGTAACCGACGATGGCCACTTTTTTGGTTTTCACCAGGTTTACGTCGGCGTCGCGATCGTAATAGACACGCATTTCTCAAATTCTCCGATTGGTCGTTTCAGTCGTTCGTTACGTTATTCGGTTCAGATGGGCTTGTTGCCGCGCGAAATGGCGGCGGCACCCGTGCGCGAGACTTCGGTCAAGCCCAGGGGCTGCATCAGGTCGATGAAGGCGTCGATCTTGGACGCGGCGCCGACGATTTCGAACACGAAGGAATTGTTGGAGCTGTCGACCGCGCGGGCGCGGAAGATATCGGCGATACGCAGGCTTTCGACCCGCTTTTCACCCTTGCCGACAACCTTGACCAGGGCCAGTTCGCGTTCGACGTAAGGGCCGTCCAGCGTCAGGTCCGCGACCTTATGGACGGGCACCAACCGGCCCAGCTGTGCCTTGATCTGTTCGATGATCATGGGCGTGCCGGTGGTCACGACGGTTATGCGCGACAGACCTTCCACATGGTCCGTTTCGGCCACGGTCAGGCTTTCGATGTTATAGCCGCGCCCGGAAAACAATCCGATGACGCGGGCCAGAACGCCCGGTTCATTGTCGACCAGAACGGCGATGGTATGCCGGTTCACTTCCTTGGAAGGCTCGCTCACGTCTTGGGAACTCCCAGAATTGACCGCCGCGGAAACGGCGGCGGCCCTTGTTTTAGCCACGTTGTCCCGGTTGTCAACTCAAGCCGTCAACCGGGCCGTCGGCAGGATTTAGACCAGCACCATGCCTTTTTCCGAAATCGGCTTCTCCGCCTTGTCGTTCGGGCCCAGCAGCATTTCGTTATGGGCCGCGCCCGACGGGATCATGGGGAAGCAGTTTTCGGTCTTGTCGATGGCGATATCGGCGATCACCGGGCGGTCGATTTCGATCATTTCCTTGATCACGTCGTCCAGCTGGCTTGCCTTGGTCGCGCGCAGGCCGACGGCGTGGAAGCTTTCGGCCAGTTTCACGAAATCGGGCAGGCTTTCCATGTAGCTTTCCGAATAGCGCCCGCCGTGCAGCAGTTCCTGCCATTGGCGCACCATACCCATGTATTCATTGTTCAGGATGAATACCTTCACCGGCAGGCGATACTGGGCGATGGTCGACATCTCCTGAATGTTCATCAGGGTCGAAGCCTCACCGGCGATATCGACGACCAGCGCCTTGGGATGGGCGATCTGCACGCCCATGGCCGCCGGCAGGCCGTAGCCCATGGTGCCGAGCCCACCCGAGGTCATCCAATGGTTGGGCTTGTCGAAGTTATAGTACTGGGCCGCCCACATCTGGTGCTGGCCGACCTCGGTGGTGATGAAGGTCTCGCGATCCTGGGTCAGTTCGAACAGCCGCCGGATGGCATGCTGCGGCTTGATGATGTCGCCCTTCTGTTCGAACGCCAGGCACTTTTGCGCCCGCCATTGATCGATCTGACCCCACCATTTCTTGAGGGCGGCCTTGTCCTGTTTGGGTTTTTCGGCTTTCCATATCCGCACGATATCGGCCAGAACGCGGCCCACGTCGCCGACGATGGGCACGTCCACGGGCACGTTCTTGTTGATCGACGAGGGATCGATATCGATGTGAATTTTCTTGGACCCCGGCGAAAAGGCATCCAGGCGGCCGGTGATACGGTCGTCGAACCGGGCGCCGACGCAGAGCATCACGTCGCAGTCGTGCATGGCCAGATTGGCTTCGTAGGTGCCGTGCATGCCCAACATGCCGACGAATTGTTTGTCGCTGGCCGGATAGGCGCCCAGGCCCATGAGCGTCAGCGTGCAGGGCGCGCCCGTCAGCTTGACCAGATCGCCCAGCAGCTTGGACGCCTTGGGGCCCGAATTGATAACCCCGCCGCCGGCATAGATGATCGGCTTCTTGGCCTGTCCCAAAAGGCGCACGGCCTCCTTGATGGCCGACGCATCGCCCTTGACGCGGGGGCTGTATTTTTCTTCCGCCGCTTTGCCGGCTTCCTGATAGGCGCCCATGGCCATGATCACGTCCTTGGGCAGATCGATACCGACCGGGCCCGGACGGCCGGAACGGGCCACATGGAAGGCTTCGTGCACCACCGCGGCCAGATCGTTCACGTCCTTCACCAGATAATTGTGCTTGGTGCAGGGCCGGGTGATGCCGGTGGTATCGCATTCCTGAAAAGCGTCATTGCCGATCAGATGCGTGGGCACCTGCCCGGTCAGGCAGACGATGGGGATGGAATCCATCAGGGCATCGGTCAGACCGGTCACCGCGTTCGTGGCACCGGGACCGGACGTCACCAGAACCACCCCGACCTTACCGGTCGACCGCGCATAGCCTTCGGCCGCGTGCACGGCACCGCCTTCCTGGCGCACAAGAATGTGGCGAATGTGGTTCTGTTTGAAAATGGCGTCGTAAAGCGGAAGTACCGCACCCCCCGGATATCCGAAGACTTCGGTAACACCTTGCTCCTTCAGGGCCTCGATCACGATCTCGGCGCCCTGCATCTTCTTCCTGGCCATTGTTCAGTCCTCTTGGTCTCGGAAATCCCAGCGGAAACGCCCGGCCTTTGGACGCTTCGAATTTCTGAATATCGATCAGCGGCATGTCCGCAAATACCGCAAAAACCCCAGCGGAAGCGGGTCCCGCCGGGGAGCACCGGAACTTAATGAAGCTCAATATGGGGGTCAACCATTAAAATGCAATAAACGATAAGTTTTTTGCGCATCTCACGTAATAATATTTCAATTATATGAAAGAGCTTCTTGCCGCCATCGGCTTGCAGCCCAAGTCTTTGCGGGATAAGAAGCATGACCATGCCCCTTCGGGGGACATCTCCTTGAGACAGGCCCCCTTATGAGCGACCCGCGAACCTGGTCACCGCCGGAAACCCTGGAAGAAACGGCGAAACGTCTGCTGGTCCCGGGCGCATTGTACATCCGTTATCTCTACCGCAAGGAACTGCGACGGGGGGAGCCGGAAATTCGCCTGATCCCATCCCTTGCCGACCCGGCACGCCTGGCCCTGGATATCGGCGCCAACAAGGGTGTCTACACCTTCGCATTGTTGCGCCATTGCCGCCGTGTTCATGCGTTCGAGCCCAATCCAAAGCTGTTCCGGGTGCTCAAACGCTGGGCCAAAGGCAAGGCAGAGCTGTATGACACGGCCCTGTCGGACACCACGGGCGAGGCTGACCTGCTGGTCCCCCGTTCACCCAAGGGATATTCCAACCAGGGCGCCAGCCTGAGTGCGATCAAGGTTGCGGGAGACCACGGCATCGCCCGGGTCACCACGGCCCGGCTGGATGACCTGGGCCTTCATGATGTGGGGTTCATGAAGATCGATGTGGAAGGGGCGGAAATGGCGGTCCTGAACGGGGCCCGTGAAACCATCGCCCGGGATAAGCCGGTCATGATGATCGAACTGGAAGCAGGGCATACGGGCCGCCCCCTGCCGGATCTGATCGCCGAGGTCGAAAGCCACGGATATCACGGCAAAGCCCTGGTCGGAGATGCGCTTACCCCCCTGTCCGAAATCGATCTGGCACGCCATCACGACCCGGCCAATCGGGCGGATTACCTGTTCAATTTCATCTTCATGCCGGCCTAGGTCTTGCCGGCGTCGAACGGTCAGTTGAGTGTCTGGATGATCTGGCTGGCGCACCGAAGATAACGCACCCGACGTTCCATCAACTCGACATAGGTTCCCAATTCTTCGCCGGACAGCACGATATCCTTCTTCGCCAGTTCCACAGGCTTGCCCGCGGCTTCCAAATCCTGAAGGTTCTTCAGGCGATCGACCCAGGATTCAAGATATTCCCCCCAATCCCCCTTGTGAACGAACCGCACGTAACGCAGCACCCGTTTCACGGAATTATTGTTCCAGTTTTCGCTCACGGGCAGTTCACCGCAGGCGTCGATGATCTTTTGTTCGGGCGAACCTGCAACTGACGCATCGCCGGCGGAGGCGCCTCCTCCACCTTCCGGCGCAGCGGCACTGCCCCCGCCGGGGCCTGACGCAGGCGCTGCATCTTTCAACACGACCCCGGATTGGCTGATAACGGCATTATCACCGGCATTGGATGACGTGTCCTGCCCGCCGTTCTGGGCAGCAGGGGATTTGGCTGCTTGGGATGCCGCCTGTTGCGCCCGCAGCACGGCGGGATCTTCCTCACCCGGGATCAGAAAAATACCGCCCAGAACAATGATCAGGAATGCCAGTGCGGGGCCCCAGATCAAGGGCGTTTTGTACCAGGCCGTGGTTTCCTGGGCGGCCGGCCGCGGCAAATTGCGGGCGTTGGGGTCTTCCATGACCGGCGCCATGGTGCGGATGTTTTGAATCCGCAACACCAATTCCTTGGCGTCGAACGGTTTGGTCACGTAATCGACCTGCATCAGGCCGATGGCGCGCCGGCGGGTTTCCGTATCCGTCACCGCCGTCGCAAAAATGATCGGCATGTTGGAAGATCGTCTGAGGGTGCGCGCGAAATCGACACCGTTGCCGTCCGGCAACATGATGTCCAGCACGATCACGTCGAAGGTATTTCCGTCGAGGGCGGCGAACATTTCCGCCCCGGTTTCCGCTTCGGTAACCTCATAGTCCTCGCCTTCAAGAACGACCTTGAGGAACGAGCGGAGCATGGGATCGTCTTCGACGATCAGGATTTTATTTAAGGTTTCAGACACGCGCTTTATTCCGGGTTGAAGTGGTTAATTCCAGTGATCGGCCACGGGTCCCCGGCGTGCCCGCCTACGGCAAGATCGTAGTAATTTATACAAGTGGCAGAAATATGACTTCCACGCACCGATAAAGAGCATCGGCGCCAAGCCTTACACGTCCCTGACAACATCCCCTTTTTGCAATAGACCAAGCACCTGCGCCGCGGCTTCCTGCCCTCCCTTTTCCAGCACCACATCCGGCGAAAGCTGATGCCGGCACCAAGTAATCTGCCGCTTGGCGTAATTGCGCGTCGCCTGACGGGCCTTGTCGGCGGCCTGCTCCAATTCCATTTCACCGCGAATGACCGCCCCCAGTTCGGGCACGCCAACGGCGCGCATGGCCGGCAGGCTGGGATCGAGCCCCCGCGCCAGCAATGCCCGGACCTCATCCATGGCGCCCGCCGCCAGCATGTCCGTAAACCGCCCGTCGCAGGCAGCATAAAGCCCCACCCGATCCGGCATCACCAATACGGTGACGAAGCGCGCCGCGACCGGCTGTTCGGCCGGTGCGTCCGATTGCCACGCCCCCAATGTCCGGCCCGTCGCCGTGACCACCGCATAGGCACGGATCAGGCGCTGCCGATCACCGGGCGGTAAGGTTTCGGCCGATGCCGGATCCAGCGCAGCCAGCCGGCCTTGAAAAGCTTCCCCCCCGATTTCCTCATAAAGGGCGGTTGCCTGGGCCGTCACGTCCGGCGCCACGTCCGGGACCGGCGCCAACCCTTCAGTCAGGGCCTTCAGATACATGCCCGTACCGCCGACGACGATCGGCAGGCGCCCGGCAGCGCGCACCTCGCCAATCGCCCGCACTGCCAGTTCAAGCCAATGGCCGACCGAACATCTTTGTTCGGCGTCCAGCACACCGAACAGCCGATGCGGCACGCGGGCTTCCTCGGCCGCACTGGGGCGGGCTGTTAAAACCCGCAGGTCGCGGTAAACCTGCATGCTGTCGGCATTGATGATCGTCCCCCGGGTCTGTTCCGCCAGCGCCAGCGCCAGGCCCGACTTGCCGCTGGCCGTCGGTCCGGTGACGATCACGACCGGCCCAGGCCCACCCTGATCATCATCAAATTGGTTTTCCGCCCGGAGGGGCTTTTCAGGGACTTGAAAATCGGTCACTTTCTCTCCCGCTGTCGCTCAACCATCCCCGGAAGTAATGTTCCATGGAATTCGTCGTAACGCTGATTGCCGCATCTGACGGCGAATTGGACGCGGGCATTGTCGCCGAGGCGGCGGCGCGGCTCAATGGCCTGGGTGCGGAAACGGGCCGGGCCGATTGGCTGGCCGAAGGCCGTGCCTGTGATCTGGAATTCGACGGTCTGTCCGCCGATCAGGCCGACGCCGCCGTGCGCATCGGTTTGGATGGAAACCCGGTCGACGTCATCGCCCAGCGCACCGAAGGACGACGTAAACGTCTTTTGATCGCCGATATGGATTCGACCATCGTCACCTCGGAAACGCTCACAGATGTCGCCGAAGCGGCCGGCAAGAGCGACATCATCGCGGAAATCACCGACCGGGTCATGCGGGGTGAATTGGATTTCGCCGATTCCTTACGTGAACGGGTCGCGATGCTTGAAGGGTTGTCGGAAAGTGCCTTGGAACAGGCTTACGGCGAAATCGAGGTTTCGCCCGGGGCGGAAACCCTGGTCCGCACCATGATCGCATCGGGGGCGGTCACCGCGCTGGTGTCGGGCGGGTTCACCTATTTCACGTCGCGCATCGCGGAACGTCTGGGTTTCCACATCAACATGGCGAACGAATTCATCATCAAGGACGGCAAACTGACCGGCAAGGTAGGCGAACCGATCCTGGCGCGGACATCGAAGTACGACGCGCTGGTCAAGCTTGCAGCGGAAAACGGCCTAAGCCTGGACGACACGGCCGCAATCGGTGACGGCGCCAACGATCTGGAAATGATCCAGGCGGCGGGGCTCGGCTGTGCCTATCGGGGCAAGCCGATCCTGCGCGAAGCGGCCAGGGTCAAACTGGACCATGCGGACCTGACCGGCCTGCTGTTCGCCCAGGGGTTTCGCGAACATGAATTCGTGACGGGCTGACCACTGCCCCCCTGCCCACACACATGAAAACGGCGTCCCCACCGGTCAGGCAGGACGCCGTTTTTCGCAATCGATTGGCGACGACGGCCTAGCTTTTACCGAGCCTGATCGCCACGAACCGCAGGCCGTTCTGTCCCTGCACCAGCAGCAAGACAGACTTGCGGCCGGCCTCGCGGGCTTCCTTGACCTTGCGTTCCACATCATCAGGATTGGCGACTTCTTCCTGGCCGACCTCGACGATCAGGTCGCCGGGGCGCACGCCTTTTTCCGCTGCCGGACCAGCCCCCAACACGTCGGTGACCAGCACGCCCTTGGCATCGGATTCCAATTTGAACTTCTGGGCCGCTTCGTCGGTGATTGCGGAAACGGTCAGCCCCAGGTCTTCCAGCACCTTGGGCTTGGCATCGCCACCGGCACCCTGTTCCGTGCGGGCGGCAACCTGCGGGCTCTGTTCCTTCAATTCGCCGACCTTGACCTTAAGGTCCAGCTTCTTGTTATCGCGCCAAACCTCGACCGGAACATCGACGCCCACTTCCGTGTCGGCGACGATGCGCGGCAGTTTGCGCATATCCGGAACGGTCCGGTTGTTGAATTTTAAAATCACATCGCCGCGCTGAATCTTGCCGCTGGCGGCCGGGCCGTCTTCGACAACCTGGGCGACCAGGGCCCCCGTCGGTTCTTTCAAGCCCAGGCTTTCAGCGACTTCCGGCGTGACCTGCTGGATATGTACGCCGAGCCAGCCGCGCTTGACCTGGCCGTGTTTGATCAGCTGATTGATGACCGGCTTGGCGGTCGACATGGGCACGGCGAAACCGATCCCCACGCTGCCGCCCGACGGCGAGAAAATAGCCGTGTTGATGCCGATGACCTGCCCCGCCAGATTGAACAGCGGGCCGCCCGAGTTGCCCCGGTTGATGGAGGCATCCGTCTGAATGAAGTTGTCGTAGGGACCCGCAGAAATATCGCGCCCGCGGGCAGAGATAATCCCTGCCGTGACCGTGCCGCCCAGGCCGAACGGATTGCCAATGGCGACCACCCAGTCGCCGACGCGGGATTTCTCGGAATCGCCGAACGAAATGGCGTGGTACTTCTGGCCCGTCAAATCGACCTTAAGGACCGCAATGTCGGTCTTCTGATCGCGCCCGATGACTTCGGCCTTCAAGCGCGTGTCGTCCTGAAGAATGACTTCGACTTCGTCGGCATCCTGGATCACATGGTTGTTGGTGATCACATGGCCCGTGTCATCGATGATAAAGCCCGATCCCAGGGACGTCGCCTTGCGGGCCTGCGGCTTGCCGCCATTGGGCTGTCCGCGGTCGAAGAATTCCTTGAAGAAGTCTTCGAACGGCGAGCCTGGCGGAAGCTGCGGCATTTCGAACCCGCGGCTTTCGATCACCTGGGTCGTGGAAATATTGACCACCGACGGCAAAAGCTTTTCCGCCAAGTCGGCGAAACTTTCCGGCGCCGGGCGCGCCTGGGCCAGGCTGGTCATAAGTATGAAGGCGGCAAGCGCTATCGTCGCGGCCAACGCGCCGAACATGGTCATCCGCTTCAGCCAATTGTCCTCGGCGGCCGTGATCGGCGCATCCTTTTTGGAGAGACGAATCTCGTTCATCGTAACACCTAGTCCTTCCGTCACATACGGGATCATGCCGGATGGGATCATGACACGGACCCCGTAAAGATTAAACACCGTGCAGACAGGGCCCGGGACCGGGACCTCTTGAAGGAGCCAGATATGGCCGGAGATTATGGCCGATAGATGGCCCCTGCCCGGTAAGTTTTAGGCAAGTTGGCCCGCTTCCGGCGCAATTCACTTTGACCCCTTCCTAGGCCCGTATGGCCCAGACGACGGCGAAACCGACAAGCGCCGCCGCCAATCCCGCCATGCGCAACACAGCCGGCGGGGCGTCCTGCATCATCGCCATCGCCCGCTGCATGCCTTCGGGAAACAGGGCGTAGATCACGCCTTCGATGACCAGGACCAACCCCAGTGCCGTGTAGAAGTCTTCCATCCCGGATGCCCCCCGGCCAGATTGCCGGACGGCCCGGAACCGCCTTAGCGGTTCCGGGTGGTGCCGTCTTTAAGCGCGTTGAAGAACTGGAACAGTTCGGAATTGGGGCTCAACACCATCGAGGTCCCCTCATTCACCGCGATACCCAACGCTTCAAGCGAACGATAGAAGTCGAAGAATTCCGCATCCTTACCGTAAGCACCGTTGAGGATACGGGTCCGCTCGCCGTCGCCTTCACCACGCAGGATTTCCGACTTGCGCCGGGCTTCCGCCAGGATGATGACCTTGTCGCGTTCGGCCTCGGCCTGAATGCGGGTTTTCTGCTCCTCACCCTTGGCGCGCAGTTCCGCGGCCTCGGCGATACGGTCGGAGCGCATGCGGTTGAACACGGCCTGCGACGTGGCTTCGGGCAGATCGGTGCGGCCGATACGGATGTCGATGACCTCGACCCCGAATTCCGGCGCCTGGGCCCTCAGCAGGTTGGCGATGCGGTCCATGATCTGGGCGCGCTTGTCGGTCAGCATGTCGGGCAGCAGGATCTTGCCGATTTCCGACCGGATGCCGGCGTTGAGACGCCCGCCGAACACCTGACGGAAGTTGGCATCGGTGCCCGCACGTTTGCGGAATTCAAGCGGATCGACGATGCGGTAGCGCGCGAAGGCGTCCACGTTGATGCGCTTCTGGTCGGCCAGGATGACTTCCTGCACCGGCGGATCCAGATCCAGGATGCGCCGGTCGTAGTATTCCACGTTCTGGATGAACGGAACCTTGTACTTCAGCCCCGGTGTCCGTTCGACACGAACCGGATTACCGAACTGCAGAACCAAGGCTTGCTGATCCTGGCGGACGGTGAACAATCCGCTGAAGGCTGCAAGGCCGGCGGCGGCGACAATAATCGCCAGAATTAAAAGTGCGGAGCGTTTCATTTCGCACCTCCGGATTTACGCAGTTCGTTGAGCGGCAAGTACGGCACGACTTTCGATCCGTTCGGGCCTTGGTCCAGGATGATCTTATCGACGGTCGATAGAATTTCCTGCATGCGTTCCAGGTACAACCGCCGCTTGGTCACGTCCTTGTTGGTCAGATAGGCGTTGTAGACGGACATGAAGCGTTCCGCTTCACCCTGGGCGTCCTTGATCACGCGTTCCTTATAGGCGGTCGCTTCGGCGATGAGCTTTTCGGCCTCACCCTTGGCCCGCGGCACGATGTCGTTGCGGTAGGCCACCGCTTCGTTGACGGACCGTTCCTGGTCCTGGCGCGCGCGCTGCACGTCGTTGAAGGCGTCGATCACTTCCTTGGGCGGATCCGCCTTCTGCATCTTCAGTTCGGCGATGGCGACGCCGGCCCCGTAGGAATCGAGCACGCGTTGAAGAAGATCACGTGTCTTGGCTTCAACGCCGGCACGGTTTTTGGTGATCGCCTCTTCCAGGGTCGACTGGCCGACGATCTCGCGCATGGCGCTTTCCGCCGCCACCTTGATGGTGATTTCCGGATCACGGATGTTGAACAGGTAATCGGCGGCGTTCTTGATACGCCACTGTACGATGAAATCGATGTCGGCGATGTTCTGGTCGCCGGTCAGCATCAGGCTTTCCAGCGTCACGTCGCGCCCACCAGTGCCGCGTCCCACATTGCCGGGACCACGGAAGCCGATGTTGATGGTGTTGGTATTTTCGACATCGACCTTGATGACTTCGCCGATCGGGCTCGGGAACCAGAAATTAAGGCCCGGTCCGGTACGTTTGACGAATTCGCCGAACAGCAATTCCACGCCCTGCTGCCCCGGCTGAATGCGGTAGGGCACAGTAACACCCATCCACAGCGCCACGGCAATCAACAAGCCGACGATCACGCCCTTGGCGCCGCCGGTGCCGCCGGGCATGAATTTCTTCATGCTGTCCTGGCTTTTTCTCAGCAATTCCTCGATGTCGGGCGGATTGGGACCGCTCCCGCCACCACCGCGGGGTCCGCCACCGCTGCCGCCGCCCCATGGGCCGCCGCCGCCTCCGCCGCCCCCCCAGGGGCCTCCACCTTGTGGTTTCCAGGCCATTTTCCGGGATTACCTCTCTGTTCTTACGTTGCAGCCGCTCCTAAAAAAGCGGCCTGTTTCATGGTGTCCGGGCCTTGTATTCGGCCTCCGCAACGCCATGTGCTTATCGTCCCACGCCGCAGGCGCCATATCTTGCCCAACCCCTTGCAATGAAGCGCAGGCTTGCACAACCACCCGCCGATGGGGCATTAACCCCGACGCAGGGCGAATATCGGCTTATAACCCGGAGATTTCAAGGATGGCGCAGACAAACCCGCAAACGATCTTGGAGGCCTTGGCCACCGTGACCGACCCAACCACGGGCAAGAACCTTGTCGAGACCGGCATGATCCAGGGCCTGCAGGAAAAAGACGGCCATGTCGCTTTTGCCATCGAAATCGATCCGGCCCGTGCCGGCGAGATGGAAGAAATCCGCAAACAAGCGGAAAAAACCGTCCATGAATTGGACGGCGTGCTGACCGTCACCGCCGTGCTGACGGCCGAAAAATCAGGCGGTGGCAGCAACGCCGCCCCTCCTTCCGGGAATGCCGGCCCGCCGCCGCCGCAATCAGGACAGCCGCGCCCCAGCGGGCCGGGTGGCAGCACCCCCTCCCCGCAGGCTGGTGCCGACATGCTGCCGGGCGTCAAATCGATCATCGCCGTGGCTTCGGGCAAAGGCGGTGTCGGCAAATCGACGACCGCGGCCAATCTGGCGCTCGGCCTTGCCGCCGAAGGACACAAGGTCGGCCTGCTGGATGCCGATATCTACGGCCCCTCCATGCCGCGCATGATGGGTATCACCGGCCAGCCGGCCTCGGCCGACGGCAAGACGTTAGATCCCATGGAAAATTACGGCGTGAAGGTCATGTCCATGGGCTTCCTGGTCGACGAGGAAACGCCCATGATCTGGCGCGGCCCGATGGTTCAGTCGGCCCTGGAACAAATGATGCGCGACGTCAATTGGGGCGAATTGGACGTTCTGGTGGTCGACATGCCGCCGGGCACGGGCGATGCCCAGTTGACCATGGCCCAGCGCGTGCCGCTGACCGGGGCGGTCATCGTTTCGACCCCGCAGGACATCGCGCTTTTGGATGCCCGCAAGGGTCTCAACATGTTCCGCAAGGTCGACGTGCCGGTGTTCGGCATTGTCGAAAACATGAGTTATTTTTCCTGCCCCCATTGCGGCGAACGGTCGGAAATCTTCAGCCACGGCGGTGCGCACAAGGAAGCCGACCGCATGGGCGTGGACTTCCTGGGCGAGGTTCCGCTGCATACCGACATCCGCACCACCGCCGACGGCGGCAAGCCGATCGTGGTGTCCATGCCCGAAGGCGAGCACGCGCAGAAATACCGCCAGATCGCCCGCGAAGTCTGGGCCCGGATCGAAAAATCAAAGGGGGCGGACGCCAAGACCGGCCCCAACATCGTCTTTCAATAATCGTTGGCTGTGTTTAAGCCCGGTCGTAGGTAACGAAGCTGAACGCGGGGCCCCCCGGCTGTTCCGGGTCGTGATCGGTTCGCGACGTTTCCCGCCAATGGGCCGGGTCGATTTCCGGAAAGAACGTGTCCCCCGGAACATCGGCATGGACATGACAGATGTCCAGCCGGTCGGCCAGCGGCAGGGATTGTTCGAATATTTCGGCCCCGCCGATCACCATGACGGCCCCTGTGTCATGCGCCCTGGCGGCGGCCAGGGCCTCGTCCAAGGAATGGGCGACCTCGGCCCCTTCCGCCTGGAAGTCCCGATCCCGTGTGACGATGATATTGGGCCTGCCGGGCAGAACCCGCCCGATGGACAGAAACGTCTTCCGCCCCATGATCATGGGATGCCCCATGGTCACGGCCTTGAACCGTTTCAGGTCCGTGGAGATATGCCAAGGCAGGTCGCCGTCGCGCCCGATACAGCGGTTTTCCGCCATGGCGACAACCAGGACAACAGGGGCCATACCGGCAGTTTCAGTCATGGAGTCTCGATCCGATCAATGATGCGTTCCGTGGATACGGGCGAAGCCTTTTACCGGGAAACACGGGTCGGGAATACCCCCCGCGGCACCCCATAAAGGCTGAATACAACCATAGGAACACGTAACGATCCGATTTTCACACCTGAATCGCATGGCAGCCCAAGGGCCGTCCTGTTACACTTCTTGGACGCGGCACCGGTGGGAACACACCGGCAAGAAAAATAACCTTCCGATTCATGCTCTTGAGATCGAAGGGCGGGATAGCGGCCCATCCAACCAGCAGAAAAGGCGCTGGCTTTGGAACCGAAATACGAAATCCTTGAAGTCGACGACATCGACCTGGGACCGGCACAAACAGTCTTGGATTACTGGAACAGCATCCGTGGCGATGCGTTCGCGCCCGCATGGATGCGCCAGTTCAGATTGTCGGACCTGCCCCCCAGAATCGTACCCGATATGACCATCATCGATCGCATCGATGCCGGGCAAAATTTCCGTTACCGTTTTTGGGGAACCAATCATGTGATCATGAAAGGGTTCGAAATGACCGGCAAGACGATCGATCAGACCCCGAATAAAACGATCCAACACATCGGCACACGGCAACTTGAAATCACGTTTCAACGTCGGCGGCCCACGGTATTTCTTTATTCCATCGATTATCCCAACCGCCACCGCCCGTCGGAATTCATCCTGCGCCTGCCGCTTTCCGACGATGGCGCGGCGATTTCCGGCTTTGCATCCTTCCAGGATTTGAATGCGCCCGATGCCAGATGGGAATCCTTGTTGGAAAACGTCTGGCCGGAGAAATTCGGCGCCGACGACGCCCGCTGATCCAGCATTCACTGCGGCAACGTATGAACTTCTAGACTGCGATCGGCGCCTTTATATGCGGGTGCGGATCGTAGTTACGCAGCTCAAAATCCTCGAACGTGAAGGCGAACAAATCCGTGACCTCCGGATTGATCCACATTTCCGGCAGCGGCCGGGGGTCGCGGGTCAGTTGCTCGTCCGCCTGGGACAGATGGTTCACGTAAAGATGCGCGTCGCCCAGGGTATGCACGAAATCCCCCGGTTTCAGGCCCGTGACCTGGGCCACCATTATGGTCAGCAGCGCATAGGACGCGATGTTGAACGGCACGCCCAGAAAGATGTCGCAGGACCGCTGGTAAAGCTGGCAGCTGAGTTTTCCGTCGGCCACGTAGAACTGAAACAGACAATGGCAGGGCGGCAGCGCCATGCTGTCCACCTCGGCCACGTTCCAGGCGCTGACGATATGGCGGCGGGAATTGGGGTTCTCACGGATTGATTTCAGAATACCCGTGATCTGGTCGATGGTCGCACCGTCCGGTGTCGGCCAGGACCGCCATTGATGACCGTAAACGGGGCCCAGTTCGCCGTTCTCGTCCGCCCACTCATCCCAGATCGAAACCCCGTGGTCCTTCAGGTACTTGATGTTGGTATCACCGGCCAAGAACCAGAGAAGCTCATAAATGATTGATTTCAGATGCAGCTTCTTGGTGGTCAAACAGGGAAAACCCTGTGCCAGGTCAAAACGCATCTGATGGCCGAACACGCTTTGCGTGCCGGTTCCGGTGCGGTCGCCACGCATCACACCCTCGGTGCGGACTCGGCGAAGAAGATCCAGATACTGCTGCATGGCCCGAATGGTAATGTTCTGTGAAGGGGAAATGAAGGAGTTCGTGCAAGTCCGACCCTACGTGGTGATTGACGGCGCCCTGCCCTCGCCCCAGGATCGCAAAAAACACGAATCGCACAATCCAACCCGCCTTGGGAGCACCCATGACCAACACCGAATCCGTCGCCGAATCAGAACTTTCGGCGCTCGCCGCCCGTGCTTTTGAAAACGCCGGGCTTTCCGAACCCGACGCCGCCGTCATCGCCCGCCATCTGATCCTGATGGACCTGATGGGCGTGTCGACCCATGGCGTTCACCGCATCGAACAATACGTGAAGCGCATCCGTGCCGGCGTGGTTGATCCACAGGCCCAGGTCACGGTTGATGACCGCGCCCCCGCCATCGCCGTGGTCGATGGTGCAAACGGCCAGGGCCAAGTCCCCGCCCAGCACGCCCTGGACCTGGCCCTTTCCAAGGCAGGGGAAACGGGGATCAGCTTCGTCGCCGTGCGCCGTTCGGGTCATTTCGGCGGCACCGCCAGCTACGGATACCTCGCGGCCCGGGCGGGCCTGATCCTGATCACCGGCACCGGGGCCTCCCCGGCGATGGCGCCGTTCGGCGGTCGTGACCTTAAGGTCGGCAACAACCCGTTCGGCTGCGCCGCCCCCGGAAGCCTGGCCGACCCGGCCGGGCCCAACCCCTTCATTCTGGACATGGCCCAAAGCATCGCCGCCCGCGGCAAGATGCGCAAATTGCGCGACGCGGGCGAACCCATGCCCCTGGGCTGGGCGCTGGACGCGGACGGCAACCCGACCACCGATCCTGCAGCCGGGCTTGACGGCTTTATCCAGTTCATCGGCGGGCACAAGGGATACGGCCTGTCCCTGATGGTCGATATTCTGTCGGGCCTGTTGTCGGGGGGGGAATACCTGGATCAGACCCGCCAAATGTGGGACGAGGACGGCCCCCAGGGCACATCGCATTTCTTTATCGCCCTGGACCCGGCGCGGATCATGGACAGCGGCGAATACGACCGCCGCATGGCCGATTTCCGCGGCCGTATCAAATCAACGGCGCCGTTCAGCGAAGGCGGCGAGGTTCTGCTACCGGGCGAGATCGAGCTGCGCAACATGTCCCAACGCCGGGCCGAAGGCATCCCCGTGCCCGTAAAAACGCTGGAAACGGTTCGCCTGCTTGCGAAATCCGCGTGAAATCCCCATATTGGGGGTGCCGGCTTGTCCGGCTATGGCGCTAAACGCTTAACGGAATAGGCACAGCGGACCCGGGGGCGGTACCCGGCGCCTCCACCATAAACCGCGTTCGACCCGAATGTTTCAGGATCGGCGCAAAGATCGCGGCCAAGAGACGCGGTTTATGATGGGGGCGAAATAGGATCGACGCGTGTAGTAAAGGCTAAGTTTGCGCTCGGCATGGTACCACCGTTACCGGGCCATTTTGATAAGTGCCAATGATAACACAGAAGCACTTGCTGTCGCGGCCTAACACGCCATAACGACAACGGGGTTCGGGCGGCACCTGGCAACAGAAGCCGCCCACTTCCTTTCCCCCATCCCGTTCTATGCCCATACCCGTTGAGCCTTGCATGGGCTCCACTGGGGGGTTAAGCGGCAACCATAACTCGGCCGCTATCCTATCATCCGCTGCGATTCATGAGTTTCCGCCTGTTCCGGAAGATTGGCACGGCGCAATTCCATCTGTTCGACAACCACGTCGGCAAGGTCCGCCAGATATTGCCGATCCTCCGGCGAGAAAAAGCCTCTAGGGTAAGTGTCGAGCAGACAGAGCGCGCCAAGGGCCACATTCTCGCTCGTGATCAACGGCGCCCCGACATAAAAGCGGAGACCGGGGTGCCCCGTGACGAGAGGATTATTCACGAACCGAGGGTCCTTGGTGGCGTCCAGCACGACCATCGGTTCCTTTTCGATAATTGTATGCGTACAAAACGCATCCTGACGCGGAGTTTCCGTGAAATCGGTTCCAATAGCCGCCTTGCACCATTGACGGTCCTCATCGACCAGCGACACAATCGACATGGGAACCTTGAAATGAATCGTTGCAAGACGTGAAATTCGATCAAATGACGGCTCGGACGCCGTATCCAAAATCCGGTGTGAATGGAGTACTTTAAGACGAAAATCCTCGTTCATCGGCACCGGATAATCCAGCGTTCGATCTGATTTCGGGACAATTTCCAAGTTTCTCATGGCAAGCCTCCTCACCTGCTTTCAATTAACCTGCATACCCCTGCGCGCAAACGCGGCTCAGGCACACCTAATGAACAAGCAATTCCTATGCCACGGAGTTGCAGAACCGCCTCAACAGCCTCTTATTGGACGAGCGCAACCGTTCCTGGCCGGAAATGAGCTGTTTTTGCCCAAGACTCCTGCACGCCAACCCTGCTAATAAAGAAGGCATGGAAGACAGCCCGCTGAGATATGACGTCTGGATCGAAGATGCGCTTCGCACCGTGATCCGTAACGCCCTGGCCCACGCCGCACGCGAAGGCCTGCCCGGCGAGCATCACTTCTACATCACCTTCCGCATGGAAGACCCCGGCGTCGTCGTGCCGCCCTATCTGCACGCCCAGCATCCCGAAGAAATGACCATCGTCATCCAGCACCAATACGACAATCTACATGTCGATCAAGATGCCTTCGAGATCACGCTGTTCTTCAAGGGCAAGGGCGAACGCCTGCGCATTCCGTTCCGCGCGATCACCGCCTTTTCCGACCCCTCGGTCAATTTCGGCCTGCAGTTAAAAATGATCACATCGGAAGAATCGGAACCCGTGGAAGACGACGACGATTTCGCCGAGCATGATCTTCTTCCGGATGCGTCCAATTCGGATGACGGCGAAGACGACGGCAAGATGGGTGAAGTGATCGCGTTGGATACGTTCCGCAAGAAATAGCCGCCCCGGCATGCCCAGGGGTTCAACCGGTTTCAATCTAAGACAAAACCCACTCTAGCTTCGAGGACTGCAACGATGACCTTTGAACATCACACGATGTTTCCGCTGGGTCCGGATCAAACCCCCTATAAAAAGATCATGGACGGCGGCGTAACCACCCAGGAAGTGGGCGGACGCACGGTTTTAACCATCGAGCCCGAAGCCATCACCGAGCTGACCAAGCAGGCGTTCCACGATATCTCGCATCTCCTGCGTCCGGCCCATCTGGCCCAGTTGCGCAAGATTCTCGACGACCCGGAAGCCTCAGACAACGACCGCTTCGTGGCCCTGGACCTGTTGAAGAATGCCAATATCGCCGCCGGCGGCGTGCTGCCCATGTGCCAGGATACGGGCACGGCCATCGTCATGGGCAAGAAAGGCCAGAACGTGTTCACCGGCTTCGACGACGAAGCCGCCATCGCCGAAGGCGTGATGCGGACTTTCACGGAAACCAACCTGCGCTATTCCCAGGTCTCGCCAGTCGACATGTTCACCGAGAAAAACACGGGCAACAACCTGCCGGCCCAGATCGATATCTATGCGGAACCGGGCGACGTCTATAAGTTCCAGTTCATCGCCAAGGGGGGCGGATCGGCCAACAAGACCTTCCTGTATCAGGAGACCAAGGCGCTTTTGAATCCGGAACGGCTGATCGATTTCATGGACGAGAAAATCCGCACCCTCGGCACGGCCGCCTGCCCGCCCTATCACCTGGCGGTTGTCATCGGCGGCACTTCGGCGGAATTGACGCTCAAGACCGTGAAGCTGGCATCGACCAAATATCTGGATGAACTGCCCACCCAGGGCAGCGAATTCGGCCAGGCCTTCCGCGATGTCGAATGGGAAGAACGCATCCACGAGCTGACCCGCACCATGGGCATCGGCGCCCAGTTCGGCGGCAAGTACTTCTGCCACGACGTGCGCGTCATCCGCCTGCCGCGCCATGGCGCAAGCTGCCCCGTCGGCATCGGCGTGTCCTGCTCCGCCGACCGCCAGGCCAAGGGCAAGATCACCAAGGACGGCGTGTTCCTGGAGGAACTGGAAGCCAATCCCGCCAAGTACCTGCCCGAGGTCACGGAAGAAGACCTGAAAAGCGAGGTCGTGGCCATCGACCTGAACCGGCCCATGGCCGAAGTGTTGAAGGAGCTGTCCAAGCATCCGGTGAAGACCCGGGTCATGCTGTCCGGCTCCCTGATCGTGGCGCGCGACATCGCCCATGCCAAGCTGAAGGAACGCCTGGACGCCGGCGAGGGCCTGCCCCAGTACTTCAAGGATCACGGCGTCTATTACGCGGGCCCGGCAAAAACGCCGGAAGGCTACGCCTCGGGCTCGTTCGGGCCGACCACGGCCGGGCGCATGGATTCCTATGTGGAACAATTCCAGGCCGCCGGCGGCTCCATGATCATGCTGGCCAAGGGCAACCGGTCGCAGCAGGTGACGGACGCCTGCCGCAAGTACGGCGGGTTCTACCTGGGGTCCATCGGCGGGCCGGCGGCACGCCTGGCCCAGGACTGCATCACCAAGGTCGAAGTCGTCGAATATCCCGAACTGGGCATGGAAGCGATCTGGAAGATCGAGATCAAGGACTTCCCCGCCTTCATCGTGGTCGACGACAAGGGCAACGATTTCTTCGCCGAATTCAAGCGCCCACAGGCGGCTTAAACCATCTGAGGGACGAACAAGCTGGCCGTTCCCGGCCGTGCTTGTATATCAGGCGCGTATCGCCCATCTTCGAGGATGAAATTACGTCTCTTTCCTTGATGGAGGAGCGTGCGTCTCCATGCCTGCACATCAACCGGAACACCCCGCCATGCCCGATACAAGCCCGTCCCACCGGATCGAAAAAGACACGATCGGCGAAATCAAGGTACCCGCCGACAAATACTGGGGGGCGCAGACACAGCGCGCGCTGGAAAATTTCCCCATCGGTGAAGGCACCATGCCGACGGCGCTGATTCATGCCTTTGCCTGCCAGAAACAAGCCGCCGCCCGGGCCAATATGAAGCTGGGCAAGCTGGATGAAGGTCTGGGCAAGGCGATTGATCAGGCCGCCGGTGAAGTCGCGGCAGGGCAATGGGACGCCCATTTCCCCCTGCCCGTGTGGCAGACCGGATCCGGCACCCAGACCAACATGAACCTGAATGAGGTCATCGCCAACCGGGCCATCGACATCTTGGGCGGTGCCTTGGGGTCCAAGGATCCGGTGCATCCCAACGATCACGTCAACATGTCCCAGTCGTCCAACGACAGCATGCCGACGGCCATGCATATGGCCCTGGCCCTGGAATGCCACAATCGCCTGCTGCCGGCCCTGGAAGGCATGGAGGCCGTGCTTCTGGTAAAATCCAAGGCCTTCCACGACGTTATCAAGATCGGCCGCACCCATCTGCAGGACGCGACGCCGCTACGCCTCGGCTCCGAATTCGGCGCCTATGCCCATCAGACCCGCCAGAACATCGAGCGCCTGCATAAGTCCCTGGCCCAGGTCTACGAGCTGGCACAGGGCGGCACGGCCGTGGGATCGGGCATCAACGCGCCCCAGGGCTTCGACGCGGCATTTTGCGAGGCCGCATCCGAATTGACCGGCCTGCCGTTCAAGCCCTGCCCGGACAAGTTCTATGCCGTCGCGGCCCATGACGCCCTGGTCAACCTGTCGGGCAAGCTCAACACCATCGCCGTGACCAACCACAAGATCGCCGACGACATCCGCTTGCTGGCCTCGGGCCCCCGGTCGGGCCTGGCGGAACTGATCCTGCCCGCGAACGAGCCCGGATCGTCGATCATGCCGGGCAAGGTCAACCCGACCCAGGCGGAAGCCCTGACCCAGGTCGCGGCCCGCGTCATGGGCAACCATGTGACGGTCACCTTCGCGTCCAGCCACGGGCATCTGCAATTGAACGTCTACAAACCGGTGATCGTCGCCACGCATCTGGAATCCATTCGCTTGCTCGCCGACGCCATGGCCAGTTTCACGGAACGCTGCCTGAAAGGCATCGCGCCCAACCGCGAGGTCATCACCCGCCACCTCAACAATTCGTTGATGCTGGTGACGGCGCTGAACCCGCATATCGGTTACGACAAGGCGGCCGAGATCGCGAAGAAGGCCCATGCAGACGGAACCACGCTGCGCGAAGCGGCGGTGGCACTGGGCATCTTGAGCGGCGAAGAATTCGACAAACTGGTCAATCCAAAAGACATGTTGGGAGAGGAAAATTGAGCACCAAGGTCACCATCATCACCGGCGCTAGCCGCGGCATCGGCCGGGCCACGGCCCTTATGGCCGGTAAGGCGGGCCATGCGGTCTGCGTCAATTATGCATCTGATCAGGACGCCGCCGATGCGGTCTGCGCGGAAATCATCGCGGCCGGCGGCAAGGCCCTGGCCGTGCCCGCCGACACCAGTGTCGAAGCCGACGTGATCCGCCTGTTCGAAACGGTCGATAAGGAACTGGGCACCGTCACGGGCCTGGTCAACAACGCAGGCGTCCACGGCCCCCGGGGCCCCGTAAAGGACCTGACCGCCGATGACATCCGCCGGGTGTTGGAGGTCAACGTTTTGGGCCTGTTTCTCTGCGCACAGCAGGCGATTAAACGCATGTCGACGGACAACGGTGGGGCGGGCGGCGCCATCGTCAACATTTCTTCGGGTGCGGCCGTGATCGGGTCGCCCGGCGGCGGCGTGCTTTACGCCGCGTCCAAGGGCGCTGTGAACAGTTTTTCTACGGGCCTTGCCCAGGAAGTGATCGGCCAGGGCATCCGCGTCAACACCCTTGCCCCCGGACTGACGGAAACGGATATGACCCGCGATACCCTCGACCGGCGCGCGCCCGCCACGCCCATGGGGCGCGCGGGAAAGCCGGAAGAAATCGCCCAAGGCATCATGTTCCTGCTGTCCGATGAAGCTTCCTACATCGCCTGTGCCAACCTGCGGGTATCGGGGGGCAAGCCTTGAGCCCTACGGGGTATCAGACCGTCACCGTCCGCGACATGACCCCGGCAGACCTGGCCGCCGCACGGGGCCTGATGAAACAGCTCGGCTATGATATTGCGGCGCCAGACCTACGCTCCCGATACGATATCGTCATCGCCGCCGGGGACGGCCAGGCCTTGATGGTGGCGGAACTGGACGGCACCATCGTCGGCCTGCTGCACATGTTCGCCCGGCCTGCCCTGGAAAAGCCGGTCGAAGCCCTGGTGCAATCCCTGGTGGTTGATGAAACCTGCCGGGGGGCCGGTATCGGCCGGGCTTTGATGGCATCGGCCGAGACCTGGGCACGGGACCGGGGCTTTGTTTCCGTGACACTTCACACCCAGCTCAAACGCGCCGATGCACGGGCGTTCTATCGCAGTTTGGGTTACGGCGAGGTCGCCGAGGCGATGCTGATGCGAAAGAAACTGGAAAACCGATGACCGAAATCATCTTCACCGGTGCAAAATCCGCCTCTTTGACCGTGGCCTTGGCTCATGGGGCCGGCGCCCCCATGGACTCACCCTTCATGGATGCCTTCGCCGACGGGCTGGCCGCGCGCGACTTGCGCTGTGCCCGGTTCGAATTTCCCTATATGGCGCAGCGCCGCGACGACGGAAAAAAACGCCCGCCCAATCCGGCGCGGGTGCTGCTGGCGACCTGGCGCGAGGTGATCGACAAGATCGGGCGCGACAATTTGGTGATCGGTGGGAAATCCATGGGCGGGCGCATGGCTTCCATGGTTGCGGCCGAGTTGGAGGCCGAGGGGACGCCCGTGCGCGGCGTGGCCTGCCTGGGCTATCCCTTTCATCCGCCGGGCAAACCGGAGAAACTGCGCACGGAACATTTGGAAAGTTTGAAGACGCCCACTCTAATCTGTCAGGGGACGCGCGATCCCTTCGGCACCCGCGAGGAAGTCCCCGCCTATCCCCTGTCGAAGAAGATCAAGCTGCATTGGCTGGAAGACGGCGACCACGGCTTCAAACCACGCAAGGCGTCGGGTAGAACGGAACAACAGAACTGGGACGATGCCCTGGATGCCATCAAGGCATTTTGCGGCAAACTGTGACGGGAGCCCCACATGAGCATTTCCGGACTGGACCATTTCAACATCCGCGCCAAGGACCTGGACGGGATGCGGGATTTCTTTACCGACGTCATCGGCCTGAACGTCGGCGACCGGCCCGATTTTCCCTTTGCCGGGTATTGGCTTTACGGAGCCGCCGAAGCCGGCGCCATCATCCATCTGGTCGGTGCCAACCGGGAACGGGGATACGTAACCGGACATGGCGACGATGACCGGGCCGGAACGGGTGTGGTCGACCATCTGGCCTTTCGCGGAACGGACGCCGGTGCGTTGCTGGCACGCCTGAAAGACCGGGGGATCGACCATTCTATCCGTGAACTGCCCAACGGGGCGGCCGGTCAGATTTTCGTCAAAGGTCCCGAAGGCGTGGTCATCGAGGTCGTGTTCCCCCGAAGTTGATAGCCCACGGGCGTTCGGATCAGCCGCAGCCGTTCGCCATCATGTCCTCGAACCCTTTTTGAATTTCCGCATCCGTAAGATCGCGGGTATGGGTCAGGAAGCTCCACTGATGGCCGAAGGGATCGACGACACACCCCATGCGGTCCCCCCAGAACATATCTGCCACCGGCATTTTTTCCGTGGCCCCCGAAGCCACGGCATGGGCCTGTGCCGCATCCGCGTCTTCCACGTACAGTGACAAGGACGCCGTGATCCCGCCCAGGGCTTTGGGGTCCTTCGTGTCCCAATCGGGATTGGCATCGGTCAGCATGATATGGTCGCCGCCGATGGTGATCTCCGCATGCGCAATGCGGTCCGTGCCCGGGATCGGCAGGCGCATGACTTCCTTGGCACCGAATGCTTTTTCATAAAACGCAATGGCATCGGCGACGCCGTCGATGATGAGATACGGCGTAACGGTGGTATATCCATCGGGAATAGGCTTAACCATCTGCACTCCTCCTTGCATTGAACAAAACAAGAACATACAGATCGGAACATTGAAATGCAAGTGACAGAACAGCGGCAGGCACGAACGGCGCGGGACCCGGACTTTGTCTTACTTTCCCGGAAGTTTTGGCGCCGTTTCGCGGAAGCTTTCCACATTCGTCATGTTCGTATACCAGGCGGAAAGGTTCTCCAGGCCCGACAACAAATTCTGCCCCTCTGGCGTCATCTTCACATAGAAGATGGCCGGAGCGACGAACAGGTCGGCCAGCGACATTTCTTCGCCGACCATCCAACGTTGCCCGCGCAGTTCCTTATCGGCAACGGACAGATATTTTTCGATCTTCGGCATGAAGGATTGCACGGCGCTTTCATCCGCCCGTTCACCGCGCATGGGCTGGATCAATCTGGGGTGCAGCAACCCGCCGTAAATGTTCGGATAGCCTTCGTCCAGATACAAGCTGATCCGCTGGAACATATCGGCTTTTTCCACGGGATCGCGCGGCTGCAATTGCGGGTCGGAGGAATATTCCTCGTCGATATAGACACAGATCGCCAAGCTTTCATAAAGATGCAGATCGGCATCACGGATTGCCGGCACCTTGCCGAACGGATGTTCCTGTTTCTGTTCTTCGGAACCGGGCATGTATTCGTAAATACGATAGCCTTCCTCTTTTTCCTCCAGGCACATGCGTACCGTTCGGGTGAAGGGGCTGATCGTGGTACCGTAGATTGTCAGATCGGACATTCAGGCGGCCTCCTCGCGGTCGTTTTCTTGATCTTTATAACGAAAGAGTGCGCGAGGCCGGGCTGACTGGCAAGGGAAAAGCAAGACACCGCGATGACTGTGATTAACGAACAAATGCCTCAGGAATATCGGAGGCCCGCGTGAGCGATCCCACCGATGACGCAATGGACGACCCTGCCCACATGGCCAAGCGGTCCGTGCTGATCGCGGGCCATCATACCAGCTTGACACTGGAAGACTTGTTTTGGCAGCACCTCAAGAAAATCGCCCGGGCACGCAACCAGTCGATCAATTCCCTGGTCACGGAAATCGATGCCGGACGTACGGGTAATTTGTCCAGTGCGGTGCGGGTATTCGTTCTGAAACAATCGACGGATTAAGCCCCACGGCGCCGCAGCCAAATGGCAAACCCGTGACAGGAAACCGCCGCCAGGGAAAACCCTCCGGTCCGCAACAGCCCGCGCGTCGGCATATCACCGTATTGCCAAGCCCCCGCCTCCCACCACAATCCCAAGGCCGCCGCGAACGCCGTCAGCGCCAGCACAACACCAATAGCGCCGAGCCGTGTCATCCGCCCTCCTTTACGCCCGGCCCCTGCGCGGAAGAGACAGCATTTTCCGTAATGAAGGCCATGATCCGCGCCAGCCCCCAGCGCGAGATCTTATGGCGGGCATGGGTTTCGTCAAAAACGACCTCGACTTCCCCGCCCAGGTTTCCGGCTGTCTGCGTCAGCAACCCGGCGTAAAGCATCGGCCGAGAGCCAAAAAAACAACAGCGGTCAAAACGATTGAAAATCTGCAATTGGCGCCGCCCGGGGCGATCCGCCGCCATGACGGCCAGATCAAGCATACCGGCGATATCGTTGATGCCTTCGACAATGGAGCGCGCACTTGTTTCCTTGCCCCACAACATGGCCAACGGCAAAACCCCGGCAACAGGGATGCTGTCGTCGATGCGCGGGTCCAGCGCGGCGCTGACAGCCGTTACCCATGCGCCAGAGGAAATTCCGACCATCGAAATGCGCCGGAACGGCCTTTGTCCCAACGCGTGATTAACAGCCAACACCGGCGGCAGGAACGTCACCGCCAATTCCGTCGCAAACCGTTTTGCCATGATTGGCCCGTCGCAATAGCGCTCCAGGTCATAACAGGTATTGTCCCCGTAACCGGGCATATTCATGGCCGCCACGGTGTAGCCATCGGCGATCCACCTTTCGATCAAACGGTGTTGGTCGTGATAGGTTGCCGCTAGCCCCTGCTGATACAAAATTAAATGCCCGTTGGCCTTGATCGGCCGGAAGTATCCGATGGCATAGCTTCGCCAATGCTTCATTAAATGGCCGGTCAATTCATCGACACCGGCCAAATTTCGCCACCCCTTATAGAAACGTACCTCACAGCCAAGGCCGCGCATGATGATCGTGTCCATACGTGACAACAGATGCACCACATCCGGGCCCGTCGGTGACAGACATGTCTTTACCGCACCCGGCGACTTGTCCACATCCCGGATCACCTTTTGCGGCAACAAATCACGGGGGATGTTGTCCATCCCAAAAATACGCCTGCTTAGCTGACGGCGGTATTCACCTACGGCATCCTTGCTTCGCAGGCTCAACCCGTCGGCGACCGGTATCTCAGCCATATCCTTGGGAATTTGCTCGAAACGGTCGTCTGCCCCGGGGGGTAGACGCTTGATCAGCGCACGTGTCGGATCCCAATAATACAACACGGCCAGAAACGCAGCGAAACCGAGAGCAAAGCCAAACACATCAATCAAGCGAGCGGCGTACGCGGGTCGTTTCATGGAGCCCAACCTATAGGCATTACAGGATATGTTCTGTCCGCCACATCACAGCCAAATCAGAACTTTCCAAAAATGCCGCGGATCAGGTCTTGTGGTGTGATGGGCTTTTTCTGTTCCTGGGGCTGCGGCGCGGGTTCCGTTTGAGCCGGAGATTCCGACGGCGCCTGTTGCTGCGTCTGTCCGCCGCCCAGGATACCCTGAAGCACGTCGCCGACACCTTTTTTCTTCAACAGCTTGTCCAGTCCGGGCACAGGAATCCCCCCCGTTCCCATGGATGAGGTATCGACCTTGATGCGCGGTGCATCCAGTTTTCCGGTTACCGAAAACGGCACATTGATGCCCTTGCGCGTGGCGATGGAGAACGCCGCCGAAAGAAGGCTCGGCGCCGGCTGAATGGCACCGGAAAGATTGACCGTCCATCCCGCCAGGTCGATGGTGCCCGCCCCGCTGGCGACACCGATGTTGGTCACGGCTTTCAATTGCTGCGAGGTTGCGACCCCGTTGGCCACCGTGAACACCGCGTCCACATCCGCAACGCCCTTGCCCTGTTTCGGGCCGCCCAGGGCACCCCCCAATTGGTTCAGGGCAAGCATCAAACCGCCCAGCCCGAACCCCGCATCAGCCGATCCGCTGATCGCTTCGGCATCCAGGTCGCGGCCGACGAAGTTCAATTTCCCGCCCAAAGACGAAATAATTTCAGCCTCGGACCGCCCCTGTGCCGTGAAATCGAAATCGGCACTCGCCTTGCCCGTCGCGGCCGCACTGCCTAGAGCCTTGCCCGCCTGGGTCAAATCCGCCCCCGACAATTGCCCCGATGCGCTGAGATGCCCCGTGGCGGTCGCCGATGCCTTGGCGGTCAAGGCCCCGCCGAACAACCGGCCGGTCAGGCGTTCGACAGTGAGAACACCGCCTTCCACCGCCGCCCCCAGATCGGCGTTTTCCAGGCTGGCTCCGTCGAACGTCACCTTGGGCGAGGTCACCGTCACCGCCACGTCCAGGGTGTTGAGCACGGAAAGATCGATCGGCGCTTTGGACCACCGGGCATTGACGGCAGCCGTTGTCAGCAGCGGATTCCCACCGGGACCGGCCCATGCCGCCGGCGCGCGCTTGATCTGCCAGTTCCGGTCGAACAACCCCGCTGACCGTTTCGCCGGCAGGAACGGGGTGACGTCGAAAGCGCCGAGCGCAAGGCTGACCAGTGCCTTCGGCTTGGCTCCGTCCAAAGCAAGTGAAAGGCTGCCGGACGTGGCAACGGACCCAACCGTGCCGGCAATATTATCGACCCGCAGACTTTTGGCATTGCCCGCAACCTGGGCCTTTAAATCCAGACCGCCGATTTTTCCCTGGGGACGGTAATCGATACCCAATCGGCGCAGCAGTCCGGCCAAATCACTGTGTTGCGCGGAAACACCCAACCGCAGGTCCTGCCCCGCAAGGGCCAGCACCGGCAAGGTGCCGCGCACACCGACAACGCCGCCCATGGCGCCCAGGTCCGCCGCCACCTTAGGCGACAGCAGGCTACCGGACAGGGTCGTGTTGACGGAAACCGCCCCGACCGTCGCAGCGGGAACCGGCAAGTCCAGGGCGAATGCTTTGGCCAAGGGGGCCAAATCCTTGGTTGATGCGGTGATCTTCAGGTCTTTTGCCGTGGGAATGCCGTCAAGGCCCGCCAGTCCGCCGCTCACCCCGGCACTCAAACCCGCGATGTTCCCCACATTCAATTCCCGCAAGGTCAATTCGCCGCGTACCAGCGTGGCATCCAGGGAGAGCTTCCGTGCCGTCAGGCCCCGCATCTTTGCCGCACCGACGGCAAGCTTCACGTTGGCATCAAATTGTGTCAGCGGCTTCAACGGCTGGAACAGATTGACGCCCGGCGTTTTTGCCGTGCCGTCACCGGTATCTTTTGAACCAGTAGCGGCGGAACCCGACGTGCCGCCATTTGTTGTCTTTTTGGCCTTTCCGCCCCGGGCCGCATCCCCATCGCCCGAGGACGGCATCAAAGCATCGAGATCAACCATATCCAGGGCCAGATTGGCACCGAAAGACGGTCGCGCCTGCACGGCGACGGTCACGGCCCCAGTCAGACGGGAGCCCCCAGCAGTTGCGTTAATATCGGTCAACTGCGCGTAGTTCCCATCGATCACCAAAGGCGTCTTGAAACTGAAATCCTTCAGCACGGCGGCAGGCAGGCGGGCATCGGGCATGATCCAAGTCAGCACACCGCCTAAGTCCTTGGCGCGGGTTTCTATCTGGCCCTCGAACCGGGGCTTGCCGCTTTTCGCGGAAAGGAACCCAAACAAGCCGACATCGGCGTTGCCGGGCAGTTGCGCCGTCACCTGATTAAGCGTGAGTTCCCCGTTTGCCAGGTCAGCGCTGAGCGTCACGCCTTCCAGCGGCTTGCCATGAAAGACGAGCGAATCAACCTGAACGGACAGATTGGCCTGAACATCCTGGGGCAATTCAAACCCGGAGGCCGCCGATACCGTAGCGGGTGTTTTGGCCGGGGCGGCAGCCTTCACCGCTTTTGCGGGCTTGCCGGACGTACCCTCCCCGTCTTTGGCCCCCTCGGCGGCCACGATAGGTGCCGGCGCCAGCAAGGCATCAAGGTCGATCCATCCCGATTTGACCGACAGTGCCGCGACGGTCTTGTCCCCGGTGGCGATTTCCGCCGAGGCCTTGATTTCCATCCTGTCGAATTGAATTTCCAGGTCATCGATCCGGCCGCCATCGACGCTGGCTTCTATATTCCCTTGCACAGAAAACGGCTTGGCCAGATTGACCGGCAGATCGGCAGGCCCACCGACCGCGGAAATCGCCCGCGCAACGTTCGGCCCGCCGCCCGTGATTTTGGCGCGCAGACGCGGTTTCTCGGTCACATTGACGACCCCGCCGTCGACCTTGATCACCGTGTCCTTGCCCAGATTCAGATTGAAAACCAAGGGGATCGTCCGATCCTGCACGATTTCCGCCACGTTCAGCGAAAAAACCAGCCGATGTCCGCCCAGGGTTAAGGCCCCTTCGCTTTCGACAGGGCCGTTCAAGCTGGCTGCGGCGATACGCGCGTCAATCCCCGTGATGGTTTCTTCACGCCCCCGCTGGCCGTCACGATACAGGACCGTGCCGTCCACGATTGCGAAGTTGTCGACGGCAATGCCCGGCCCCGCCGCAGTTCGGCCGCCGCCTGCAGATGTCTTGCTGTCCGCAGCAGCGGGCGCTGAGGCCGTCGCATCTTTTGCAGGCACAACCTGGGAGAAATCCCAATTGACCTGGCCATCCGCCAGACGTTCAAGAAGAACCCGCGGGCGGACCAATTTGACGGTTTCGACCCGGATATTTCCGGCCAGAAGCGGCACCGCAGCGACCCGCACTTCGAGAGATTCAAGCGACGCCATGCGCGCATCTTTCGAGTCCGAAAGATTGGCCAGATGAACATCCGCAACCTCCAGGCGCGGGCTGGGCAGCACCTGAACCGTGACCGGCCCGCCGATCTGGACCTTGCGGCTGGTAATCTTTTCGACCTGCTGCGCGATCTCATCCGTGTAGCGGTTCCAATCGATCAGACTGGGGCCGATCAGCAGCGCTGCGATGACAAGCACCAGAAAAATCGACAGGCCGATAGCGAACTTCTTCAACGTTCGATGTCCAAATATGCAGTGGTGGTGATCCGGCCGCTGGCGAGCAGAGGCATTCGGGGCGCAGTGTAGGTCGAACGAACGGTCATGGCCATAGCCCGGACAACCCTAATTTACGCGAAAACCGGTGGTGTTGGGGAAAACCGGCATGTTCTGCCGGGATCCCCTTACGCCAGAACCAGCAGCGCCCTGAAATCGTTTACGTTGGTCAGGGTCGGGCCGCATTCAACCAGATCACCCACTCCCTGGAAGAACCCATAGGCGTCATTGACGTCCAACAAGGCCTTGGCATCCAATCCCGCATCCCGGGCACGGGCCAAGCTGTCGGGGCCGATCACCGCACCCGCGTTGTCTTCCGATCCGTCAATACCGTCCGTGTCGCAGGCAATGGCATGGATGCCTTCAGCCCCGTCCAGCGCCACAGCCATGCCCAGCAGATATTCCGTGTTGCGTCCGCCGCGCCCCCCGTCGCCGCGAATGGTGACCGTGGTCTCACCGCCCGACAGCAATACGCAAGGCGTCGCGGCTGGCCCCTTGCCGGCCATCGTATCGCGTGCAAGCTGTGCGTGCTCGATGCCCAAATCTCGGGCTTCGCCTTCCAGCGCATCGCCCAAAACCAGCGGCGTCACACCGGCCGCTTGGGCGACCTCGGCGGCGGCTTCCAGGCTGGCCTGCGGCAGGGCGATCAGGTGGGTTTCGACGCGCTTGAACGCCGGATCGTCGGACTTGGGTGTTTCGTCCTGTCCCGCGTCCAGCAAAGCTTGGACAGCGTCCGGCAGCTTGATCGCGTATTTCGCGACAATCGCCCGCGCGTCGTCGAAGGTTGTGGGATCGGGCACCGTCGGGCCCGAGGCGATGACCGCCGGATCATCCCCCGGCACATCGGATATCAGCAGATTGACGATCCGGGCCGGTGCGGCGGCGGCCGCCAGGCGCCCGCCCTTCACAGCGGAAAGATGTTTCCGCAAGCAGTTCATTTCGTGGATCGTTGCACCACAGCGCAGCAATTCCCGGTTCACGGCCTGTTTGTCTTCCAAGGTCAGGCCCGGTCCCGGCGCCGACAGCAACGCCGATCCGCCGCCGGAAATCAGACAGACGACCAGATCGTCCTCACTCAGCCCTTGGACTATGTCCAGCATGCGGCGGGCCGCCGCCTCGCCGGCGGCATCGGGCACGGGATGCGCGGCCTCGACCGTTTCGATCCGTTCGCAGGGCACGTCATAGCCGTAGCGGGTGACGATCAGGCCTGAAAGATCGCCCGGCCAATGGTCCTCGAACGCCTTCGCCATGGCGGCCGAAGCCTTGCCCGCGCCGATCACCAAGGTCCGCCCGTTGGTCGGTGGTTCCGGCAAAAACAAGGGGATGCGTTTCGATGGCTGGGCAGCCGCAACGGCGGCGGCGAACATATCACGAAGCAAAGTTTCCGGATTCAAGATCAGACCTCCCAAAGCTGGTTTTGGTTACGTTACCAACCCCGGTTTGGAAACCCTAAATGCCTATTCAGCAGGGTTTTTTTCGGATCGCGGCAAGACAACCGTTAAAACAGCGCCGCCCTGCTCGTTGTCACTGACATGGATCGCCCCACCGTGCGCATCGACGACCCGTTTCGAGATCATCAGACCCAGGCCGAAACTCTTACCGGTACGAAACCGGTTGCTCTCATCGTCATCGGCTGCTGTTTCGAATGCCCCAAAGATGCGCGGTTTAAGATTCTCAGGAACCCCCGGTCCTTCGTCCCTGACAGAAATTGCGACCGATGTGCCGTCGTCCGCTTCTGACAGTCCGAGTTTTATCGTGCTGCCAGGGGGAGAAAACTTAATCGCATTGTCCAAAAGATTATCGATAACCTGGCCAAGACGTTCAGAATCGACAAACCAAACGAGTTGATCCGGTATATCGGCCTGAATGGTGATGTTCTTGTCGGCCGCAATGACCTTCCGCAGCACCAGCAAATCCTCAAGAAAACGGGACAAATCGGTTTCCGTCTTATCAAGCTTTAAGGCACCTGCCTCGATAGAGGCATAATCGAGATAGCGGTTAACGAGCCCGGCCATCCTGTCGGATGCATCGATAATGTTATTTAACAAGGCCCGCTCACGTTCTCCCTGGTGTTGCTGACGGCTCAACAACTCGGCTATTCCTCGAACCGCGCCCAAGGGGCTTCGCAGGTCGTGGGCGGCGATGGAAATAAATTCATTCTTCAGGGCATCCAACGCCTTCAATTTTACAATTGTCCGCTCGCGTTCATCTTCAAGCTGTTGGCGTTGCATCTCCGCTTCGGCGCGGTCAGCAAACAGGCCGCACAACGAAACCCAGTCGTCATTCCCCATCAGGATTTTCGAACTGTAGACCGCGATGTGACCCATAACATCACCGTTGCGGCCGCGCAGGGGATAGCCGACGAAACTCTCGTATCCGCTGTCTTTCTTCCCGGAAAATTTCGCTGCCACTTCACAAGGCAGAAAAACCGGCTCGCCCTGATAAACCAAATGGCAGGGGTTGTTCTTCAAATCGAATTCCCAGGCTTCCTTCCGCGCGCCGTCCTTCCACGCGGCCAGCCCACGCACCTTGGTGCTTTCCGGGTCTATTCGATGGGCGACGAACGTCGTTTCGGCCTGGAACAGAATTCCCAACTGCTGCACCAGATTGTGCAGGTATGCATCTCCGGTCAACGGCGCGGCAACAGCCTTGAGCACTTCGATCACATAAGCGCTGTCCTGTGGCGGTGCGTGAGTTGTGGACGACATCCTCAACATTCCCTGCTTCGCCTGCCCCCGGTCGCTTTCGCAACTGAGCCCACCATACTACCTGCGATATGAATTGGGCTACCTACCCAAAGGTCGGTGCGGGTCAAACGCGAACGATCTTGCCCGGGTTCATGATGTTCTGGGGGTCAAGCGCCATTTTGACCGCCCGCATGGCGACAAGGGCTTCCCCGTGTTCGGCGGTCAGGAAGTCCATTTTGCCGTAACCGACGCCGTGTTCGCCCGTGCATGTGCCGTCCATGGCGATGGCGCGCATGACCATGCGTTCGTTGACGTCCTTGGCGGAGGCCAGTTCTTCGGAATTATCGGGGTCGACCACGAACACGATATGGAAATTGCCGTCCCCCACGTGCCCCACGATGGGTGCGCACAGGCCCGAAGCCTCGATATCCTTGCGCGTTTCCATAATGCAGTCGGCCAGTTTTGAAATCGGCACGCAGACGTCCGTGGCGATCCCCTTGCAGCCGGGGCGCAGCGCGATCGCCGCGTAATAGGCATCGTGGCGGGCCTGCCACAGTTTGTTACGGTCTTCGGGCCGGGTCGCCCATTGGAAATCATCACCGCCGAATTCGTCCGCGATGGCCTTCACGTTTTCGACCTGTTCTCGAACGCCCGCGTCCGATCCGTGAAATTCAAAGAACAGGGTCGGGCGGACCGCATAATCCAGGCCCGAATATTTATTGACCGCATCCATCTGCACATCGTCCAGAAGCTCGATCCGCGCCACCGGGATGCCCGACTGGATACACAGAATCACCGTGTTGACGGCGCTTTCCAGATCAGGGAACGGACAGACGGCGGACAGGATCGCTTCGGGAATGCCGTAAAGTTTCACGGTGACTTCCGTGATCACGCCAAGCGTTCCTTCGGAGCCCACGAACAGACGCGTCAGATCGTACCCGGCGGCGGACTTGCGCGCCCGCCGCGAAGTGCGGATCACCCGGCCGTCGGCCATGACCACGGTCAGACCCAGGACGTTTTCCCGCATGGTGCCGTAGCGCACCGCATTGGTGCCGCTGGCGCGGGTCGCCGTCATGCCGCCGATGGAGGCATCGGCGCCGGGATCGATGGGGAAGAACAGGCCCGTGTCGCGCAGATAATCGTTCAACGCCTTGCGCCGCACCCCGGCCTGCACCCGGGCGTCCATGTCTTCGGCATTGACCTCCAGTATCTGGTCCATGCGGGAAAGATCGATGCAGACACCACCGGACAAGGCCGCCACATGGCCTTCAAGCGAGGTCCCCGTGCCGAAAGGAATGACCGGCACGCCCCGTTCCGCACAGGCCGTGACGACGGCCGCTACCTGTTCCGTTTCCGTGCAGAACACCACGGCGTCGGGCGGGGCCGACGGATGATAGGATTCGTCCCGACCGTGCTGTTCGCGCACGGCATCGGCCGTCGACAGGTTATCGGCGCCGACAACCTGCGTCAGCACATCCAGCAGGCCGTCATCGACCGCACCG
>JAVJOU010000023.1:0-139532 GCA_040216635.1 Rhodospirillales bacterium
GGGGTAAGGCGTTGCCCGCGCCGCCCGCCACACCGTGGCCAGTTCATTATCGGATAGCACGCGGTCGCGGGATTTGACGGAGCCGGGCGGCTTGACGCCAGCCGCCGGACTCGCGTCGATCGTGCCGCGCTCTACGGACCAATTGAACATCTTACGCAGCGCCGCCAAGGTTGCGTTCGCAGCCACGGGGGAGCCCCGGTCAACGATCCCGTCCAGAAGGTCGATAATATCGCGCCGTGTGATTTCATGCATCCGGCGACGGCCCCACACTTTAGGGTCGGCTAGCCCGCCGGGGATGGTCACAAGGTCGTCGGCGTCGGGACGCAACCCTAGAAGCCGGGCCGTCTCTTTCCAGCTTTTGTTTTTCGGCTTGGCGTACCTGTTTATGAACGTCGTCGCCACGGTGCCGAACAGGTCGCGGTCAACCGTCGCCGGGTCACGGGCGGCGCGTTTCGCGGCGACGTGTTCTGAGGCCGGGTCGCGGCCGGCGGCGACAATCTGTAACTGTTCGCGGGCCACCACACGCGCGCCCGCAAGGGTCAGGGGAGCGCCCAGCGTCGGCGTCGGTTCGGAACCGTCCAGCTTCGGCGCAACCGGCCCCAACGTCATTTTCCGAGGCTTGCCGCCGTGGCGGTATCGGATGGCCCAGGTCTTCGCCCCACTCGGTTGGACAACCAGATACAGGCCCGGCAGCAAGCCGTCCGGTACCTCTTTCCGGGACGCGCCCGCCGTTGCCTTCTCAACTACTGGTGCCGTCAGATTTTTCGCCATTTCTGTTACCCCTGTTACCCCGGATGCACGGAGGAACGCTTGTGATGCCGGACCTTCTGAATCAATCAGCGGGTCATTTTGCCTGTTACCCCGCGATCCGGGGTAACGCTGGGGTAACAAAAATGCCGCGTTAAGGGCTGTTACCCGATGTTAGGAACATCCCATAACATTGAATAAAACGCAAGGTTTTATGCGGGTTTCAGAGAGTTAGGACGTTCTGATTTGTTAGGGCTTGTTAGGGTCTTGTCGCAAACTTTTAATCAGTAGGTCACAGGTTCGACCCCTGTAGCGCGTACCAATAAAAACAAGGGCTTAGAGAGAAATCTCTAAGCCCTTGTTGCGTTTAATAACGAATTAATAAGGGGGAAACTCGTCCAATTCGTTTTCGCTCAATCAGAATCCACCGTACCTTTTGCACTAGAATGCCATGCGTAGGCTGACTAGAAAGCCAACGGGAGGGGATATGCGATTCGGATTGATCGGTGTTTTGCTGGTGATTTTATCGGTACCAGGTCCGGTGAATGCCAATGATGAAACTGCCTATTTCGTTACAGGAAACAAATTTCTTACGAGCTGTAGGGCCGAGGATAATGCTGGGCACCAAGGTTTTTGTCTTGGTGCGACCTTGGCGATGTACGATGTCCTTAGCATTTTTTCTGCGACAGGAAACATCACCGAGCCTGACCGTATTTGCCCGCCGAAAGGTTTAATAGGGTCTCAAATCCGGGATATTGTCGTCCAGTATGTGGAAAAGAATGTCGAGACGCGGCATTGGCCGTGGGCACTTCTCGCGCACGATGCTCTAGCAAATTCTTTTGCCGGACTTCTGTTTCTCAAGCAGGCGCGCGCCTAGAACGGCCATGCGCTGCTCTTTGTCCGATAGCGCCTGCGCAAGTGCGCCGACGGATTCAGCGCTCGCCTGGATCAGCTCGACCTTGCCGTTCTCCGACATCCACAAGACGTTGTTCGCGCCGACACGGACTTCTCCCATCTTGTCGCCGTCGATCGGCAGGCCAGAGAGGACGTACATTGGCGAGCCGACGTGGAAGATGCTGTTTTCGTAGTCAGCCGAATTGCGGAAGTGAGCGAAGTTCATATCGACAAGGCCGAGTAAGGGCGACTGTTCGATTGCCGTAGGGGACAGGCCAGACGGCGAGATGACGACGAACGGGATGAAGTCGAGAGGCCGGCCGCGCTTCGTCGGGATCATCGGCCCCTCGACACGCTCAATACCGTTTCGGCCCCTCTCAAAGATCGTGACGGCGTAGACCGGCGAGGCGCTGCTGTCCGTGCGAGCGAGTTCGAGCAAGCGGTAGCGTTTGACTTCTTCCGTCACGAAACGGTCGTCCTGTTTTGGGCGCGAGGCCGTCTCCCGCAGTACGACCATCGACAGCACGGGGCGTCCGTCGATGATGGTCGTCCGCGTGTTCAAAATGTTCTCGGTCTGGTAGCGGGCGAGGTAGGGCTTGCCGTCGAGCGCCACATCAACGATGACGCCGACACGCCCGAGAGCGATCGTCTCCGAAACTATTGACCGAGCGAACGGCGTGAACGGCGTGCCGTTGCCCGTCACGTTCGATAAGAAATCTTGATCGTCTGCCGTCACGATCGGATCCTTGCGAAAGATCGCCCCTGTCAGGCCCGCGTGGGTGCGTGCGGTCGCAGGGAACCAGTTTGCCGCCCGGACGAAGCCATCCCGGTCCTCCCAATTGAATGAGGCCGGGATTAGGAGATAACTGCTCGCCCGTGCCTTGACCGCATCCTCGCCCGCAAGCGCGTCACGGATGCGCCGCCATTGGGCGACGTGGTTCATGTAGGCGTTATTGGGTGTGTCGATCGGCATGCGGCACTTCTCACCCAGCAAAATCCAGGGGTTTGTCTAACAACAAACGGTTGTTAACTTGCATTCGGAATGTCGGTGTCAGGGAGTCTAAGGGGATGACAAAACTCATCGCGAAGTTGTCGCTGTGGATCAACAACGTGGTCTTTTTTCTAGCCTTGTTGGCGGCAGCGGTTTTCGGGCTTGCAGGCTTTGTAAGTTTCAAAGCCGGGGAGCCTACGATGTCGTTCATGGTGACGACGTTGGTGCCGCTGGCGATCGTCGTCGTGGCGACGCTTCTGTGCAGCATGATCGCGCTTCTCGGGGCAATTTGGATTGCGCTCGAGGAAGGCAATAGACTACGGCTCGAAGACCCGGACGATCGCCCAGTAACGCGCGGGGATCGAATTGATCCGACCTTCTCGGAAACCTGACCGGTTGTTCTAAGCATAAAGCCTCAGTTGGATGTTCTGCGGTGTTTGGGCATGCGGGCGCACGGCGAGCACCAGGGCGCCGGCTGCTGCGTTCGCAACGTCGTCGTGGGTTCCGGGGGTGTGGTCAATCGAGTCCTTTCCGGACCGGCTCACACGGCGTTCTAAATTTGCGAGTTGGGCCGTTAGCCGTTTGTTGTCGAGCAGGTCAACGCGGCTTGTCATCAGCAGGGGTAGGAAGTCGCGGTAAAGGTCCGACTTCGTTTGTTCTGACGGCACATACTGGATGCCGTGAGCGCGAAACCGTTCACGCGGCCACTCGCCCGCATACCGGTCGCCTGTGACCCGGCGCAGACCAAAGGCTTTCAGTAGGGCTGCAAACTCTCGGACGACGTTATCGGGCGAGAAGGGCGGTTTGGCTTCACGGATGACGTCGAGGACGACGCGCGAGCGGTCCCCATGCCCGATTGCCAGGGTGAACGAGTCTTGGGAGCCGCCAGACGGGTCAACGAAGGCGACGTACTTCCGGGCGCTGTCTGCCGGGCGTTCAAAGCATTCATTCTCGATGGCAGCCTCGATGACGTTGCGCGGAATGAATGCTGACACGTCCGACCGGAACTGCGCGCCGTATTCCGCCTGGGCCGATTCCGGATCGCGCTCGTAAGCCTGGGCGATGATCGTTTCGTCGATGCCTGGATTCATCTTGCGGGTGTCGGCCTGCCAGACGAGGACGGGCGAGGCGTCGTTGCCGAAATGCTGCTTGTAGGCGTCGAATAGGGCGCCACGGCGGGCGTAGGGCGATGAGGCCGCGATGAGCATGGAGTCCGGCAGCGAAGACAGGGCAGGGCGCAGAGCAGACAGGATTTCGAAGTCGGGATTGGCCGCATCGTCCGTGCGCCAGAAGGCGACTTCGTCGAGCAGGGCCGCTGCGATCGTGTAGCCACGGACGGCCCGGAATGAGGCTGTATGGACTTCGATGACGACGCGGTTCGTTAATTCGATCGTTTCTTGGGTGCAGGACCGGACCAGCTTCTTAAGGGGCAGGACTTCATTTAGAAGGCCTTGGGCATAGCGCATGATGGTGCGGGCCTGCTTTCGGTCAGCTGCGATCACCATGACGGTCGCAACTTCGCCTGGGGCCAAGTGCCGTGCCCAATGGTGGAAGCAGGCGACGTAGACGGCGATTAGGGCGAGGATGCGGGACTTCCCGCCACGTCGCCCGACGACAAGCCAGGACTCGCGGTAGCCGCTTTCGAGGAAGGTCTTTTGATGGGTGCAGGCCCGAGCGATTTCGGCTGAGACCTTCGAATGGGAGGTGCCGAACAAGGTTGATAAATAGGCACGCCACGCTAACCAACTCGCGCTGTCCTTAAATGCCGGTCCGAATACGTGCTCATGACCCATCGTCTCGATGATGTTCATGCTCGGGCCTCCGGCGCGTCCCCAGGCACTGCCAGGGAATGCGCTAGAAGAGGAGTTATGCAGGATACCGGATGTACGGATTCCGGGGCGAGATGGAGGGTCATATCGAGGCTCCCGCTTCTTACCCGAGAATTTCCGCGAGAGATGGCGTTACGTCCCTTGGCACCTTCGCATAGCCGAGGTCCGCGAGCAGACGGCGCAAGGCGTTAGTTGCCGTCGTGAATTCCGAGATATTCAGTTCGCCGCCGTTCGCCATCATGGATTCTTGGGATTCACACCAAATTGCCAATGATGCCGCCCGTCGTGCGATCTGTAACTGGGTCTCCGTTAGCTCGCCGCCGAGGTCCGTCGAAATCTCTTGGATGATGTCACGATAACGGCGGGCGACGGCGGACCGGCCGTCGATACCAGCAAGGATGTCCGTGCCGTTCGAAACGCGGGAGCGGTTCATCGGCGAGATAGAGGTGACCTGGTTGCTGGTCATTGGCGAGTCCAAACCCGACATCAGCGTTATTAAAGCCGTTATTAATGGCTCTAATAATACAACGAGACTTGTCTAGTTCGTTGTTTTAAATGAGAAATATAACAAGTTGGTCGTGCTGCCTGACTGATATGTTGTTATTCAGTCTGAATCTGTTGGGCGCAAAAAAATGTGGTTTCCGGGTTTGACGGGTTTGACGGGTATGTTTCGCGTCGTTACGCAACGCACGTACAAAATTAATGAACGAGCGTTTTGTTTTGACATAAATGAAAGCCGTGAAAGCCGTGAAAGCCGCACACCTCATCAAAACGGCGCACCATCATCACCTATATAAACCTTCCCCGCGCCCTCATCCCCGATAGCTGCCACCCGCCAAAGCTTCGCGTTCGTGGCCGTGTTGTTCTTGAACTCAAGCCGCATACCGCCGCAGATTCGCCCCGCCCTAAAGGCTAAGGCCTTCCCGACGGCCTTCACCGCTAAGTCCCGTCCGTTCATCAATGACGAAAGGGCGCCACCTATACGTGTCTCTACATCTGCGACCGACACGATCGTCCGAACGGGCACCCAGTCTCCGCCGAATTTTTCCCGCCACGCGTCCATCAATTCGATCATGTCCGCACGTTCAGGGTCGTTATCTTGTGCCTGAACGACGGCGTTCATCACATCGGCGAACTCGCCCGGGAGTACGTCGCGGCCCATCCACGCGACCGCCTGTCGCACCAGATCATCCCAATTCTCAAAAGATGCCATTCGCCCGGGCACCCGATCGGCACCCGAGACGAGCCACCCCCGTAGGATCGTCAAACCGGCGACGACGAGTTCCAACCTGTGGTCACGAACGTGCCGGTATGGGTCTAAATCGAACTCGCGCGCGAATGCCTTATCCGTTTTCGGATCGATGCGACACATAAGAACTCGCCGCGTCATATCGCCCGTAAGCTGCAAGTTGTTGCCGGTCAGCATGACGAGAAGTTTATTTGGGGGTGAGTCGCTCGCGTTCTTACCAAGGATGCGATCTGTGAACCGCTCTGCTGTCAGCATGGCTGCTAGGGCCGGGCTATCGAACCCGCCGACGATGTTGTCCCATACAAACGCCCGATGCCCTTCAAGCAGGACTGTAAGTAAGCGCTTCCGTATTTCTTCATCACCGCCCATGCGCGAAAACGTATGCGGATAGACGGCGGGCGGCTCACCGCTGGCTAGGACGCCAACGCAGCGGGCGAGCAGGGTCTTACCAGATGCCTGGACTGGGGCATCGAAACCGAAAGCGGGAGCCGTCGGCAAAATGGGGCGAACGCAGGCTGTCAACAGGGCGGAAAGCATTACGCTACGATCTTCCGTCTCGACGAATGGAAACTCACGAAACGGGAACCACAGGGTGTCGAGCGCGGCTTTGACCTGTTCGATTGTTGGCTGGGCCGGCACGATGGGCGGCTCCCCGGCAGGCTCATAAAGGATGCCGGTCGTCTCGTCATACCCTGGTTTATCGAATACCGTGCCGTCAGGCCGCAAAGTCGGAACGGTCGTGACGGCGGTCAGCTTCTTGAACCGCCGTGCGTGACCTTGAGCGATAAGTGGGGCGACGACACGCGGGGGCGGGTCTTGCAGAACCTTGATCGCTTCTATGGCCCTCGGCGGATTCTTCATCTGGTAGAACTGGATCACGCCACCAAGAAAATGCGTCAGTCCGGCGTCGTCGAGGATGCGTAACCGGCCGTTGTCCACCGTCGCGATCTGCGCGCCGAAGTCATAGACGTCCGGGGTCTCCCTCAGTACGCGAATTGTTTCTATAACGGCATCATGCGTGCGGCCCGTAACCATTTGGATTTCGGTAATAGCATGGGTGAGCCTGTAGGACTTTGGGCCGTGGGCGAAGCTATATAGGCGCGGTAACTGACCAATCAGGAACAGCTTGCCGACGTCCTTATGGTCGTCATATTCAGGCTCAAGAGGGTCTTTCGTGATCGCTTGGTGAAAGCGCTTCGGATCGTTGAGGACTTCTTCGACCGTGACGCTTTTAGTTCGGCCATCGACCGTAACCGTTAAAACAAAACTGCCCGACAATACGCCACCTTCAAGCGCACGGCGGGCCGTATGCCGGGCTGCATCGTAGTCTTCGGGCGTAGCATCAGGTCCGGCGGTCTCAGTCGCGCGCGCTTCTATCCAGGTATTGCGCGCGTCCTCGGCGGCCGGGCGCATTCGTTTCTTTGCATCGGCACGGCGCGCATCGACATCCGCGATCTCATCCGCGGTCGGATCCGGGATTGCCACCTTGGTATCAAGGAGCTTCTTTTGGCCCGGGATCAAATCAGGTTCGCCGCGCTGCTGCGCGAGCGGCGAAACGCACACGGCACCACCCGCGAAGTCGAGACGGTTTGGTTGCCAAACGGAGGCATCGGCGATCGTGCGTTCTAGGAGAGCGCCAGATGCGCTGACCTCAACATGGCCGTGGCCCGCGGCCCAGAGGCGCGCAATGATGGCCTGGCCCGCGCGTTCGATATCGGATGCGTCCTCGACAGCGACGTAAATGCGTTGCCCGCGCAGGCCGTGAACTTCGGCGCCTGTGGCATAGACAGCCGCCGCAGCGGCGACGGCCCACCCAGTCAGTGGGTTTACCAGCAAAGCCAACTTGAGGCCGGCCATCGCGGTGGTGATTGCGGCAATGCCGCTGGCCATGGCGCCGATTGCCCATAGAGCGGGGCCGGCGACGGCGGCCACCCCGGCAACGATCGTTCCCAGTTTCAGCAATTCGGGGCTGGTTTGAGACAGGTTCTTGATGAAGCCGGTCAGACCTTTGACCGCCTTTGAGAACCATTCCAGAAGGCCGCTCCTGGCGATAGCCAACTGCAGCCCTTCAAATGCCGATGCCAGGTTTTTAACCGCGCCAGGCGCCCCCTTCATCATTGTCTGCGCCATACTTCGGGCGCGTCCCTCAACGTTGGTCAGGCTTTCCGCATACTTCTGTAGAGCCCCGGATTGCGCCTGGGCAAGTAGTTCTGTTGCACCGGCCAAGCCTTCCTTGCCGAACATGGTCTGAATGGCCTGCAGCTTCTGCCCCTCTCCGATCCCCGCTTTGTCCAAGGCGCTGCCGAAGCCGGCCAGCACGTCCACAAGGGGCAGCATGTTGCCCTCGGCGTCCCGCGTCTTCACGCGCAAAAATTCCAACATCTTCCCGGCTTCGCCGGCGGGGTTGACCATGGCCAGCATGGTGTTTTTGAGGGCATTGCCGGCATTCTCACCCTGAATACCGACATTGCCCAGTAACCCGATTGCCGCCGCCGTGTCTTCCAGGGACAGGCCGTATTTGTTGGCGATGGGGCCGGCGGCTTTCATGGACTCGGCAATCATTTGCATGTCGACGTTCGCGCTGGCCGTCGCCGCTGCCAGTACGTCCGCGACCCGGCTTGCGTTGCCGGCGCTAATCCCGAACTGGCCCATGATCTTGCTGGCGATGCCTGCCGCATCGGCCAAGTCGGTGCCGCTGGCAGCCGCCAGGTCGAGGAACGCCGGCGTGCCGGCCAGGATCTTGTTGGCCTTCCAGCCGGCTTGCGCAAGGAAGCCCATCGCGTCTGCGGCCTGGCCTGCGGAAAATGCAGTGTTGGAGCCCAGGCTCTTGGCCAGGTCGCGCATCGCCTTGAGGCTGTCGCCTGTTTCGCCGGATATCGCCTCGACCCTATTCATGGCGGACTCGAAATCGACGGCGGTTTTCAGCGTGAGGCCGCCAAAGGCAGCGATTGGCGCGGACACGCTTGCGGTCATTCCCTTACCCACGCTCTGCGCCATTTTTCCGAAATGGTCCATGTTCGTGGCCATGCGCTTCATGGTGGGTGAAAACTGATCCACCGCGCGGATGATGGCTTTGATGCTGAAAGTGTCTCCGGACATCGATCTAGCCTCCAATGGGTATGGAAAGAGTGCCGGGCCGTGGCACTCGCCCACGGCCCGGCGGTGGAGAGGCGGGGTTGCCTATGCCCCGCCTGGCTGACGCTAGACGGTCACGCCATTGAGGCGAATCTTGACGCTCGATGCACCGTTGCCAGCCGCCGTAAGGGCGGCACCGATCAGCTTGTTACCCGAGGCGGTGACGGTGCATTCCTTGTTGGTATCGTCCCAGTAAATCTTCGCGCCCTGCGCAACCACGTCAGTGGACAACTTGGGTAGGGTCATGACGCCAACCGTCAGGGCTTCAACTTTGGCGTCGGTCAGCGCATCGCCGGTCGCTACGGCGAAGATGCTGCCAACCAGCAGGCCTTGGCCGCTGGTGACATCGTAGGGGGCAGTCAGGGTGACGACGTGACCCTCGGAAACGTAATTCTTCATCGCAAAAATTCCTTCCGATTATTCGCCGGCGCCGGGGTTTTTGTAGAGGCCGCGCCAGTCGATGACGCCGACACCAAAGAACAGCAAAACCCGAAACTCCCAGCCCAGTTTGTTGAACAGGCGATGGGCCTCAACGGTTGGCCCCGATGAGCCGTCGAGATAGGCGTATTCGATGGTGTCAAAGACGTAAGGATCGGCTGCCAGATACCAGGCGGCGGTGCTCACGGCATCAAGACGGGGGTCGACTACCAGTTCCAGTTTCCCGGCATGGGGGTTCACGTCGCTGACTTTGGTGGCTTGAATGGCCGTCAGCACCTGTTCGGATGAGGTTTCCAACGCGGAGGGAACGACCAGATACTTGGGGGTGACGTTGATGGGGTCCGTCCCATCCAAGCCTGTTTGCTGGCGCATTCCGTTTCGCGCGGCTCCCAACGTATCGACGCCGAGAGCCCCACCGGACCCTGCGAGGTTTCCATGGTCCGCGTGGAAAAGGGTTTTGTTGTCGGCCTTCATGGTGGGGCCAAGTCCGGCATTGTCCGTCAACGCCGAAATGAGCAATTTGCTCTCGGTGTTTCGTGCCCACTTGGTGGCAAGACGGAACTGGTTTTGCAGAGCCCCCAGGTCATCGTTGACCATGGCCTCGAAGGTCAGGCCGAAGCGAATGCCGAAAGGCTTCACCTTATAGGTTTCGTCGGAATCCGTGATTGTCGTGTACGGAATTTCCGCATGTTCGTTCAGTTCCGCCAGTTCCCCGGAACCATCGACCATTACGTTGTGTTTATCCCGGAAGTCCCGGGCGGTGGATTGGCGCCCAATGACCTTGAGCGCGGACGGCGCCGCGTCGTAGCCTTTCCGCAGGGTTTTGTTGGAGACTTCGCCAAGAACGGCCTGAAAGTCGCTGCTGGTATGAAGGCCGGCCATTGTCCGCTGCACCAAAGTGGCGGGGGAGAGGCCCAGGGTCGACTCGCCATGCCATTCAAGGATGGTGCGGCAGAGTTCCGGCATGGTCCGGCCCATGAATTGGCGGGCCATTCCTTCCGGCGGTTCCTGTCCGGGCATGACGCGGGAAACGATGGCTTCGGCCATGGCGGAACGCCGCACGTTGGGATCGTCGCCCGACCAATTCACCACGCCGCGCACTTCATGTTGATTTGCCGGCAGATGATTGGTGGTGTCCGGTTCACTGGCGATATTTTGGTCGCGCATCTGCAAGAGTTCCTTTCGCGCATCTTCGATGGAGAGGCCCCGGTCGAACATGGAGCGGGCCACGCTGGTGCCGTGCCCGGCAAGGGCTGCAAGATCCATGATGCCGGCGGCACGTTCTCGGGTTTCGTCTGCGTTGCCAAGGCTGGCCGTTCCCGCCGTGTCGAGTGAGCGGATAAAGGAACTGGCGTCAGCCGGTACCGGCACAACGGAAATTTCCATGGGCTCCCACCGCGTGGCCGTCAGCACGGTTTCGCCGTTGTCGCCCCGGCTTTCCTTGTATTCATGGACCTGGTAGCCGACCGATACGTTGCGGATGATGCCCGCCACGATATCGCGCCAAATCGGCTCAACGTCGGCGCGCTCCGAAAACCGAACGGTGGCGATGCCCTGTCCATGTTCAACGCGGGCGTTGACCACGATGCCAATAACATCTTCCGCCTTGCCATTGCGGTGCCCGTTCAGAACGGGAGCATTGCCGTTCTGTAGGCGCCGCATATCGACGTGACGCGGGTCCATGGAAAGGCGTTCCAGGTAGGGACCATCCACCAGGCCGGAGCGCCGAACTTCTGCGCCGGTGGACCAAACCAACTCTGCCGTGCGGGCTTCTTCGTCAACCGAAGTGGGTTTAACTCCCGCATCCCGCAGATAGGTGATGTCCTGCGCCGGCGCCGCGCGGTTTTTCTTGCCCCACAGCATCAGTTGATTTCCATCGCGGCGAGATTGGCATCGGTCCTGGCCAGGAGTGATGTCAGGTTCAGGATACCCATGGCATCCCCGGCGGATGAGCCCATTTCACGAATGCTGCGCATGGTCTGCGTCAGGTCGTCCCAGCCGAAGGCGGGTTGAGCAGCCACTTCCTCATCGAGGATGGTGAAGGTGAACAGCAAGAACACCGGGTTTTCGGAATCGCGGCGGTCCATCAGGATGGTGCGCGCCTTTTCCGCCGGCACATGCCAGCGCATTTTGCCCGGCAGATTTTCCGCCAACATCTTGGCAAGCCGGCTGAACACCACGGCGGCTTTCGGCCACGTCAAGCCAAGGTCTTGGTGCAGAGCACCGAGAATGGCGGCTTCGTAGACCCCCAGCCGGTCGAAGGTTCGAGGAGAGTTTTCGTTTTCGCCCGGGGTGCCGGGGAAAAGCATCAGTTCGCGGCGAACCAACTGCCGGAGATCCTGGTGCGAAATTTCCGCCACCTGAGCGGCGAGGGGGGTGGAAAGCGCGTCGGCTGACATTGGTTCCTCCATCACAAAAATTCTGGTGATAAGAGTAATCAGCCGACGCGCAAATAAAAATATCCCGCCTGATATCAGGCTATATCATTTGATATCACACAGCCTGAATTGAGCCCCGGTCGTGGACCCGAAAGTATTGGCCCGCATCCATTCGTCCAGGTCATTGATCGCGTAACGCACTGGGCCGCGCTTCTTGCCTCTCGCTCGGATGAATTTGGGACCGGCGCCGGACACGCGCCAGTTCTCAAGCGTACCAGGAGTGAAGCCAAGGTAGGCAGCAGCTTCCTTGGTGTTGAGGAATCGGGCAGTTCGCACCTTGATGCCCACCATGCCGTCCAGCGCCGTGGCCACCAGCTGGTGAATGTTGCGGCATGCACTGTCGACGGCATCGGGGTCATTCGACATTTCCAGCAACGCCAGTTGGGATTGGATGGCGTGCAGCTTTGCAATCACGTCTTCCGGTGTCTTCGCCTCCATGCCAGCAAGGGTTGGGATTAGTTCGAACATTGTCCGGTCTGCTTCCAGGGCCAGTTCAAATGCAAGTTCATGGTCGCTGGTGCCGAAGCCCTGGCTTTGCAGTTCGTCTGAACGTTGGCGCAACGCTTCGATTTCTTTTCCGATGTCTGCTGCTGTTTGCATTTTTCGATCCTTTATTTGGGGTGAAGGGGAGGGGGGACCACTAAAGAACAAACGATAAGTTGGAGCCGCCGAACAGCGAAACGGCGCCATGCCGCGCTGACCTGCGTGCGAAAGGGCCTAGGAAGAACCTACGCCACCATGATGGGCCGCCGATTGGATGGCGGCCCATATGTACGTAGTACATAAGACACTTCGCCGTGCATCCTTTGTGCAGTATTTCCAAGCACTTACGACGAACCGTTGTGCACCTTTGTGCAACATCGTTGTGCAGCAAAATCAATAGGTTACTGCTAACCATTGTGCACCTCTGTGCAGTCTTGCGGCACACGGGCCAAGCCGAGACTGCGCGTCCGATTGTGATGCTTGCCGACTGGCATATTTGCTTTTATCGCACCGCTGTTGAGCAGTCGGTCCATCGCCCCTGCCAAGTCTGTCTTGGTAAAGCCGTTCGTTGCTTGGTGACTACGCATGACCCTTGGCGCGTAGTTTTTCGCCTGGGGAGAGTGGGATACGTTTCGCTGCTGTTCGGTCAGGGCGTCCAGCGCGGCAAGGAAGGCTTCATCAGCCTGGCGCTCCCGCACGTTTCTCTCAATCCTGGCGACGGTGCCGCTGTCGGCACCCTGGACGCGGAAATATCCATCGTACCATTCCAGGATCAGCTTATCCCCGATGCCGGCATAATTGGCTTTTTGCTTTTCTAGAATGCGTAGCCGCGTCAATTCTTCGGCTGGCGCTTCATCGTCATCTTCGTACCGCGTCAGGTTGAGGCGGGACCGGAAGGACGCATCCCAAGCCGTCGAACCGGAATAGTCGCTGGATTTACTGGGATGGGCGCAAAGGACAACCGCGCCATCAATTTCATGGGCGATACGGGCCAGAATTTCATTCAGGTAGCGAGTGACCTGCGCGCGGCTGTTCTCATCCCCACCGAACGTCGCGGCGGCAGTATCCACGACGATAAGTTGGGCGCCGAACTCTTTGACCTGGCCAAGCAGCCAATCATACAGCTTGGTCCCGGCCAGTCCGTCGTCTTGAAAATCCATCAGCATGGATGGAAGGCCGTGCAGGCTGGTCAGAAGCATGCCTTCCAAGTCGGCACTGCTGCATGCGAAGTGGCGGTTGATGGCATGTTGCCGACGCCAAAGTTCATCATGTTCATCTTCACAGAATAGGCCGAAGACCTTAACCCGGGCCGTTTGCATTCCAAGCCAGGGTTGCCCCAGCGCGCAGGCTGTCAGCAGCATTTGGGCAAGCAGCGATTTCCCGTTGCCTGGCGGACCATATAACCCGGTGACATGGCGCCAAGGAATCCAGCCGTCAACGATCCAGCGCCGCGCCGGCGGTTCTTCATCGCCCCACCGCAGAGGGTCGATCAGGGGCGGTGGGTTGAAGGCGTCTTCACCGCTTTGCGGTTCTTCAAAAGGGGGCATGAAATTGGCCTCCATGGCGGCATAGCGTGGAGGGACATAATCGGGGTCATATGGCACGGGAGAGAGCGTTTCCGCGAAATAGCCGAACACGGGGCAGTCCAGTGCTAGGTTGTTGCCCGGGTCAATCGTGGAGAGGTCCAGGCCAATTTCCTGATGCAGGATCTCTAAGGCTGTGCTGGTGTCGCAATGCCGGCCCGTTGCCGCCAGGCAGATGACGGGGCCATGTGGCGTATCAATCCGTTCTTCTGTCCAGTCTTCGTGCTGCGGGCGGACGCCTAGATCATCGAAGAACGCGGGAATGTCGCAGTCCAGCATCACCGCCCCTGTTCCTCGATCCACTGTTCCAGTTTGTCACGGGGATACAGGCAGCGTCCGCCGATTTTAACGAAGCCTGGGCCGATGCCCTTCATTGCCCATCGGGCGAGCGTAACAGTTGATATACGCAGTAATCTGGCCACTTCAGGCCGCAAAAGCATTTCAGGTGCATCAGCCATAGGGTGGAGCGTCCATGTTTTAATTGCTGATAAAAGTTATCAGCAATTCTTCAAAAAAGTCAACAAATATGATAATTGGTACAATGTACCACTACATATTGCGTGTGCTGTGAAGGTCTACAACGTTCCTGGGCTTCCCAATCTCCAGCCTTAGAACGTGCCCGGCCCATGCGTCCAAGGCGCGGCGCTTTTCGTCGTCGTAGCCATATCGGTTGTAAACCGCCGCGACGCCGGAAATCTGCCCGCTGGTGTGGTTGAGCACCTTTTCAACGACATGTGGGGCAATACCTAATTGCGCCATGCCGCTGGACGCGGTGCGCCTCAAGTCGTGGTTCCGCCAGCCAGTCACGCCGGACAATTTATCCAGTTCCGCTTTGGCCTTTGTCAGGCCGGAAGCGTAGGTCGTTGCCTTGGGATTGCCCCGGGCGGGAAACACCAGGGTCGCATTGTATCGCGGCAACGCCTTCAATAGGTCGACCACCGCGTCGGGTAAGGGTACTTGGTGAGCCCGGTTCGACTTGGTGCGGTCACCTTCCAGCGTCCACGTCTTATTTTCCAGGTCCAGCTCCGCCCACTGCATGCCGGCCACTTCGTCTCGACGCTGCGCCGTCAAAATTAGAAGCTGATAAATTCCGCTCCATGGCCATGCCATTTTCCCAGCGGCAGTCCAAACGGCTTTGAGTTCATCGCTGGTCAAAACCCGGTCCCGTGAAATTTCCCTACCGAGTTTCTTCACGCCTTGGGCCGGGTTGTTGTCCACAAGATCCCGCTCAATGCCCCAATTGAAGACTTTCCGGATAAGGGCCAGCAGGCGGTTGGAAGCAATCGGGGCGCCCCGGTTGTAGACAGTCTCGATTAGGCGGATCACGTCGGCCCTGCGGATGGTTTCCACCTTCCTATGGCGCCATTCCGGCAACACGTCGCCATTCAGTTTCTTTTCGTCTTCCTTTCCGGTTCGTTTGTTCGGGGTCGCGTGTCGCTGCAGGTATTCCTGGGCAAGTTCGCCAAAGGTCTGGGGACGAGTCTTCCGTTGCTGGATTTTATCGGCGGCGGGGTCAAAACCTTTCTCCACGGCCTCCAATGCTTTCCGGGCATCTTCCCTCGCGTCCGCAAGCGACTTGGCCGGATAGGTTCCCAAGGTCATGCGCCGGCGGCGGCCATAGGCATAGAACATGAGGAACCAGGTCTTGCGCCCCTTGTCGGTCACGCGAACGCCGAAGCCTGGCAAGACCGCATCCCAAAGTTCATAGCGCGCGCCATTAGCGGGCTTGGCGCCCGCAACAGATTTGTCTGTCAGCCGTTGTGTTGCCATGTCCGGGGTTCCACTGGGGTTCCATCAGGGGTGGTGCTTGGCGCATTATGATGCTCACCGGCCCGGAGAAAGGCAAGGAGAAAAAACTAGCAAAAACAAGTGGTTAGTTATTATTATAATGGGGTGAGGTTGGTTGCGATGGAATGCAGTTCTGGGACTTTTAATCAGTAGGTCGCAGGTTCGATCCCTGCAGCGCGTACCAATTCGAAGCCCCCGGAAACGTCAGCGTTTCCGGGGGCTTTTCTTTTAGGCCGCGTCTTCCGACAGCTGTTTGCGGATAACCGCTTTGATTTCCCGCCACACGCTCAGGGCATAGTTGTCGCCGTTGTGTTGGGCCACGATTGCGCCTTCGATGGCGGCGGCGAGGGCGCCGTCCAATCCGTGTTCCTGGATCAGATATTCGGCGATGTCTTTGGGATCGTCATGCATATGCTGGTCTTAATGTTCTCGTCGGTTGTCGAAGCAGGCTGCTCCCCGCAGATGTGCATGGAAATGATGACCGCTTTATGGCGATCAGCGGCCGAAGATCGGATAGTGAAAGCGTCAGCGTTCGCGGGCGCCGTGACGGCCCGGATTTCCCGTGGAACGCTTTCGGAAATAGGCCCAGCCCGCCATGCAAATGAAGGCCAGGGCGACGGCGCTGAGCGTCAGGGGAAAGGCGAGGGGGACCGCCAGAAGGGCAATCAGCCCGCCCGCGACCAGCGCCAGAGTGCCGCCGACGACGGCGATGCCGATGATAAATCCCAATGCCCGGTCCATGCCCCATGCTGGCACGCCCGGGTGGGGCGGAACAACGGGAAAGCGGATGCCCTTAGTCCGCCAGATACCTCGATCCCGCCGGCACACAGCTTTTCGGAACCGTGACCTCGATCTCGCCCAGCAACAGGAACGACAGGGTCTTGCCGTGCAGGTCCTGGGTCAGGGCGGAATTGACGCCGCCTTCAAGCGCGTCGTCGATCACGAAGTTAAGCGCGTTCAGGTTGGGAAGCTCATAGCGCATGACCCGGCTTGCCCTCTTGTGGCGGAACAAGGCCAGGACCTTTTCCTCTGTCACCTGATCGCGGATACGTTCGAACGCATCGGGCAGATAGGCAACGACGGAAATGTTGGAGCGGTTGCCCTTATCCCCGGCGCGGCCATGGGCCACGGCGTGAAGGGGCAGGGTGAGGGTGTCGGTCATATGGAAACCTCTTCGGCCTTGGCCTGATCTTCGACCGGGCCACGCGGCACCAGGACCGAGGCCGTGTTGACCTGCCCGGTGATCGAACAGCGGTATCCGCCGCCGCCGGCCGGGCCGGAGCAGAACAGGCTGAGCACCTCGTCATTGACATATTGTGCCGTCGCCTTGTCCTGGGTGCGCACGGCGGCGCGCAGACGGTATTCCCCGTCCATCGGCATGTTGGCGCCGCGTTGGCGGTCGGCGGCATCGTTGTCGAAAGCAGCCCCCGCGCCCACGATCTCGATCCGCACCGGCTCGGCGACACCGTTCCGGGCGCAGCGTTTGCGCACGATGTCGGCGGCCAGATTGGCGCGGGCAAGCGCATTGGGCCCGGCATAGGTCAGCTCGGCCTCGCCCAGCCAGCCGCCGTCGGCGGAGACGGTCACCTTCAATGTCTCGGGCGGGGGATGGCCCTTGGCGCCGGTCACGCGCACCCGGTCCTTGCCGTCGTCGGCCAGGGTCACGCCGGTGACGTCGAGCGTGACATCGGGGGTCAGGTAGGCCGCCGGGTCATGCATTTCATAGAGGATCTGTTCAGTTACCGTGGCCTGGGTCACCAGCCCGCCGGTGTCGTCGGCCTTGGTGATGACGATGGAGCCGTCCGCGCCGATCTCGCCGATGGGAAAGCCCAGATCGTCCATGCCCGGCACGTCCTTGAAACCGGGGTCGCAGAAATAGCCGCCCGTTATCTGGCCGCCGCATTCCAGCAAATGACCCGCCAGCGTACCGGCGGCAATCAGGTCAAGGTCGTCCGTGGTCCATCCGAATTCGTGGATCAGCGGCCCCAGGACCAGGGCCGCGTCCGTGGTGCGGCCGACCAGCACGATATCCGTGTCCAAGGCCAGGGCTTCGGCCACGGGCCGCGCTCCCAGATAGGCATTGGCGGCGACGATCTCTTTGCCGGCGATGGACACGCCCTCGACCGCCGGCAGGGCCGCGACCTCGTCGCCGGACATGAAGCTCAGCAAATCATCGCCCAGGACGACGGCGACCCGCAGGTCCTCGACGCCCAGTTCCCGCGCCAATTCCAAGGTCTTCTTGGCACCGCCCAGGGGATTGGCGTTGCCCAGGTTGGCGACGATGCGCACACCACTTTCCTTGGCCGCCTTCAGCACGCCGCGCAGATAGGGTTCCAGATAGGGGGAATAGCCCATGTCCGGATTGCGCATCTTGATGCGCTGGGCGATGGCCAGGGTACGCTCGCCCATGACCTCGAAAATCAGATAGCGGGGACCGTCCCGTTTGGTGAGGGTTCGGACCACGGGTAGGCCCGCATCCAGGCGGTCGCCCGCGAACCCGGCACCGGAGCCGATATAGACGGTTTTCACGATACCGCCTCCGCGATGTCCTTGGCGACGGCGTTGGCGCCGGCGAGCATGAAGGCGTGTTCCGATCCGACAAAATACATGGTCACGCCCAGGGCTTTAAGCTCGGGAACCCAATCGGCATTGGGGGCGAAGGTGATCATGCACTTGCCGTGCTTTTTCGCCGCTTCGCCCACGCGTTTGATCGCCGCGCGAACTTGCGGGGCGGCCGGGTCCGTCAGGCCGTAGCAGACGGCAAGGTCCGCCGGTCCGACGAACAATCCATCCAGGCCGTCCACGGCGGCAATGTCGTCGATGGCTTCAACGGCTTCCGGTTCCTCAATTTGGCCGATGACGACGGTTTCCCGCTCGCTTTGCGCCAGGATGTCGGGCATCGGCCGGGTTGCGTAGCCGGCCCATCGTGTGGAGCCGGCAAACCCGCGGCCGCCGTGGCCGAAGCGGGCCGCGCGGGTGATGGCTTCGGCTTTTTCGGCGCTGTCGACATGGGGAACGATGACCCCCGTGGCGCCGCTGTCCATGGTGGTCAGGATCGTGCCGGGCAGACCGTCCGGAATGCGAACAAGGACGGGGAAGTTCATGGCTCGAGCCACGCCCAGGCAGGCATCCATCGTTCCCCGGTCGAACGGAGAATGCTCGGCATCGAGCGCGATGAAATCGAAGTCCGACATGGCCAGGACTTCCACCAGTTGAAAGGCCGGTGTTTTCAGAAACGTGCCGGTCAGGACATCGCCGCGCAACATCCTCTGTTTTAGGTTCTCGGACATTTGAATCCCTTTCGTCGTCGATCAGGACGCCTTCCGCAATCCGTCGAGATTGAAGATCATCTCTTCCTTCAGGCAGCCATCGAAGTGATCCAGAATATTCTGGGTCGTCATGACGGCGGCGGCTTCCGTTGCCAGATGCGACGCTGCCCCGTTATGGGGGGCAAGGACCGTTTTCGGGTGCTGCACCAGGGGATGGTCCGCCTGCGGCGGTTCTTCGGAAAACACGTCTACCCCGGCACCGGCCACATGGCCGCTGTCCAGGGCGGCGGCCAGGGCGGCTTCATCGACCACGCCGCCGCGCGCGTTGTTGATGACGATCACGCCCGGTTTCATGGCGGCCAGTTCGTCGGGCCCGATCAGGTGATGGGTGGTGTCGTCCAGCGGTACGTGCAGGGAGACAAAGTCGGCTTTCGCCAACTCTGGGCGGAAATCTTCGACCGCGCGCACGCCCTGTTGGGCGGCTAGGTCCCGGTCCAGCGCGATATCGGCCACGACCACGTCCATGCCGAAGGCCTTGCACAGGGGGGCGAGCATGCGCCCGATCCGCCCGTAACCGACGATCAGGATGGTCGATTGGTAAAGGTCCTGGGCGCGGTAGTTGTTGCGGTCGGCCCAGCGGCCGTCGCGGACGAGTGCCGTCTGCGCCGTCAGGTCGCGGGCCAATGACATCATCATGGCCATGGTGTGTTCGGCGACGCAGCGTGCGTTGGCGCCGGCCGCGATGCAGACGGGAATGGCCCGATTGCTCAGGTAGTCGACGGCGATGTTGTCGCAGCCGACGCCGTGGCGCGATACGACCTGCAAGTCATTGGCATTGGCCAGCACGTCTTCGGGTAGGCGGGCCGTGCGGACGGCGATGCCGTGCACGCCGGCCATGGCCTGGGTCAGGGTTTCGGGTTGGATGTCTTCGGCGATGATGATTTCGATGTCATCCCGCGCCTCGAGAATTGCATGTCCGGCCGGGTGAATCCGTTCGGTCATCAGCACGCGTTTTTTGGTCATGGTCTTTTCATTCTTTATTTGGATGTGGAGTTTGAAGGATGTGAGATCGGGGCTTATTCGGCTGCGGTCTTGCCGCCGAAAAACTTCTTTTTCGCCAAGGACTGGCTTTCATAGATCGACCCGCCCTTGAGCGGCGGCGGATAGGGCAGGCGGATCGGCGCGGCGACCACGCGGGGCTCTAACGCGGGTTCGCCGGCGATGAAGGTGTCAACGTATTCGTCCCAGTTTGATTCCTTGCCTAATCCCCGGATGTCCCAGGCATCCGCCGCGGCGATCTGGAACAGCAGCAGCGTGCGATCACGGCCGGATGTGTTTTGCCCCGATCCATGGATGGTGCGGGCATGGTGAAAGCTGCAGGCACCGGCCTGGCCGGTGATCAGTTCCGCCGTGTCCAGGTTCGCCCCCGGCACGTCCGGGTCCATGGCACCGATGAAGCGGCCGTCCTGGTGATGGTCATAGGTCGGGCCTTTGTGCGACCCGGGCACGCAAAGCAACGGACCGTTTTCTTCGCGCATGTCGTCGAGCATCACGCCCACGGCCAGCACGTCGTCGTTGGTGTGCGGATAGAACGCCCAGTCCTGATGCCATTCGACCGGGGAGCCGTATTCGGCGGATTTCAAATTGATCTTGGAGCCGTGCATGCGGAACGCCGGGCCGAGAAGCTTGGTCAGAACTTCGATCAGACGGGGCGTGCGCGCCATCTTGTTGAACACGGGATGATTCTTGAACGGCTCCTTGATGCGTCGCACGCGGGGAACATCCGGCGTGTGATTGGGCTCCAGGTCGATGATGTTGGTGTGGTCGGTCAGGCCGCGCGCGCTTTCGACAAGCTCGCTCAGGGCGTCGCGCATCGCCTGCACTTCCGCGGCGGAATAGATGTTTTCGACCACGATGAACCCTTTTTCATTGTAGTCGGCGGTTTGGCTGTCGGTGATGACGGTGGGGGTGTTCATGGCGGTGGTCTGCTCCTGAGCGGCGCCTGCAGGGGGGGAGTCTATCCGAAATATTCGGGGAAATGGGCGCGGATTTCCTCGGTTGCGGAAACGGTGTCTTTCAAATGGGCACGTACGGTGGCCTCGGCCTTGTCTGGATCGCGTTCGGATATGGCCGCGAGAATCGCTTCGTGATCGCGGATGATCCTGGCGGCCTTTCCTTTGGTCGGCAGATGCAGACGGCGCAGACGGTCCAAATGGGCGCGGCGTGCATGGATGATGTCCCACAACCCGCCCACGCCGGCCATTTCATACATCAGTTCGTGAAACCGGTTGTCGGCGGGCAGGAAGGCGGTGAAGTCATCCGATTTATGCGCCATCTTTTGCAGGCCGATGATGGAACGCAGCTGTTCGATCTGCGGGTCGGTGATGTCGAGTGCCAAGGCGCGGGCGATTTCAACCTCGACACTGCGGCGCAGGAAATGAGCCTCGCGTGCACTTTGCACATCGATGAAGGCGACGCAGGTGCGGGATTGGGGAAAAATATCGACCAGGGATTCTTCTTCAAGAAGAAGCAAGGCTTCGCGCACGGGCGTGGGGCTGACGCCGAATTGTTCGGCGATCTGACGTGATTGCAGGACTGTACCCGGCGGCAGGTCGAGCGTGACGATCCCTTCGCGCAGGTTCTGATAGATCAGTTGAACAGCCGTCTGCCGCCCGCCTTTAGGCAGGGAAGGGCGCTCTTTGAAGAGTTCATTGCTGTCCGACATCATTCGGTTACCATCCCCAAAACTGGCGCAAACATTGGCGTTTTTGCTGCACCTGCGAGCCGGAATTGGCCTTGACTCGCTAACTGATATATTAGTATTTCAATTTTCGAGAAGTCAAATAAGACCTCATTAAGAACCTATCTAGGGAGAACCAAGTACCATGTTGAAAAAGACCCTGATGGCGCTTGCCGTCGGCGGCTTGGTGTTTACCGGAGCGACCGGTGATGCCGCCGCAAAAACGCTCAAAGTTCAGGCCAGTTCCAAGGCCGGCGACTGGGCCCACCGCTTCATGACGGACACCTGGGCGCCGAAGCTTGATGCCATGACCGCCGGTACGGTCAAGATCGAGGTTCTGCCGACCAAGGCCGTTGTCCCGCACCGTGAAACCATCGACGCCGTCGCTAACGGCATTCTCGATGGCGATTTGAACGCGGTGTCCTATTTCTCGGGCCGCGATCCCGCGTTCGCCGTGATCGGTGATCTGATCGCCGGCTACGACACGGTCGATCAGGTGCGTACTTTCTGCCAGTACGGCGGCGGCAAGGAAATTCTGCAGAAGATGTATGACAAGTACACCAAGGGTCAGGTGCATGTCGTCGGCTGCGGCCCCTATGCCAAGGAAGCCTTCGTATCGACCGTTCCAATCAAGAGCGTCGCCGACTTCAAGGGCGTGAAAGTGCGCTCGCCGGAAGGCCTGGCCGCCGAAGTGTTCAAGCGCGCCGGCGCGGCCCCCGTGTCGCTGCCGTTCTCTGAGGTCTATACGGCCCTTGAGAAGAAGGTCATCGACGCCGCCGATGCCTCGGCCCACGTGAACAACAACGCCCAGGGTCTCTATAAAGTCGCCAAGTACCCGATCTATCCCGGCATCCATTCCATGGCCGTTCTGCAGTTCATTGTGAACAAGAAGGTCTGGGACAAGCTGGGTCCGCAGGGTCAGACCGCGTTGGAGGTCTGGTATCAGGCCGCTTACGACGCCATGCGCCGTGAAGCTGACCTTGAAGATCAGAAGATCGCTGACATGCAGCGCAAGGGTGGCGACGTCACGGTCATCGACTGGACGACGGAAGAGCGTGCCAAGTTCCGCAAAATCGCGGTCGGTGCCTGGGAAGATTTCGCTGGGAAGTCGCCCCTCGCCCGGGAAGCCCTGGACGCGCATCTGAAGTACATGCGTTCCGTCGGTCTCCTGGACTAACAACATATCGAATCGCCGCCGTGCCCGGATTGGGCACGGCGGTTATTCTATTCATAACCTGATTAATTTGCCGACCCAGGAGGGGCAATGTCTGGCTTCACGGAAACCTTGGTGGGTGCGCCTTCGGGCAGAACCTTCGACCGAGCCGTCGACCATTTCAGCCGGTTTCTCGGCCTGGCCGTCGGGAACCTCTACCTGATCGCAGCGTTCTGCACGATGTGGGAGGTCGTGGCTCGCTACGTCTTCCACTCACCCACGCAATGGGTGTTCGAGGTGGTGATGGTTCTGTGCGCCAGCGCATGGATGCTGTCGGCCGGTTTCGTGACCCTGCAGAAGCGTCATATCGGCATCACCGTGTTCTACCTGATGGCGTCGGAGCGGGTCCGTTGGTGGCTTGATCTGTTCGCCATGGTGGTCGGCGTGATTGCCCTGTACATGCTGGTGTCCGACACCCTGGTCCGGGCGCTGGAAAGCATCGACCTGGTGGAACGCGGGGGGACGGCGTGGAATTCGCCGCTGCCCATGATGCTTAAGACCATCCTGTTCGCCGGCCTGTTTCTTTATCTTGTTCAATTGCTGATCAACCTGGGCCGCCATTTCCGTACCCACGCATTGCAGATCACGGTCTACGCCGTACTGGCGTTGGTCTGTCTGCGTCTGCTGGTGCAGGTTTTCGCCCATTACGGCGAAGGCAGCGGCGGCATGTGGGTCAATCTGGAAGAATATCTGCATGGGGCGTCCGGCAGCGTTATCGACCAGTTCCGCGTCGACCGCGACAGCGTCGGCATCGCCACCATCTCGCTGTTGATCGTCGCGGCGCTGCTGGTCCTGATGATGACCGGCATGCCGCTCGGCATCGTCACGCTGATCATTTCCGTGGTCTGCGCCCTGGCGTTCTACGGCCTGCAGGGTATGTACCTGGTGTCGACCAACGCCATGGACCTGCTGGAAAAATATCCCCTGATCGCGGTGCCGTTCTTCGTGCTGATGGCATCCATCCTGGAACGCGCCGGGATCGCCCAGGACCTGTTCGACGCCATGTCGATCTTCGCCGGCGGCCTGCGCGGCGGCGTGGCGGTGCAGACGACCGTGGTCGCCGTGATCCTGGCCGCCATGTCGGGCGTGATGGGCGGCGAGATCGTCATGCTGGGTCTGGTTGCCCTGCCGCAGATGCTACGCCTGGGGTATGACCGCAAACTGACCATCGGCCTGATCTGCGCCGCGGGCGCCCTGGCCACGCTGATTCCGCCGTCGATCGTCATGATTGTCTACGGGCTGAGCGCCAATGTCGGCATCGGCGACCTGTTCAGTGCCGGCTTCGTCCCCGGCCTGATGCTGGCGTTGTTTTATGTGTCGTTCGTACTCATCCGCTGCAACCTCAATCCGTCCCTGGCGCCGACGGCGGCGGAAATCGCCTTGAAGACGGGGCAAGAGACCAAGCTGGGTCGCCATCAGGTCGCGGCGGTCGTCATGTGCGTGGCCCTGATCTTCTGCGTCATGGGGTCGATCTACGGCGGCATCACCAGCGTCACCGAAGCCGCCGCCGTGGGCGTGTTCGGCGCCATCGCCGTCGCCGCCGTGCGCTTCAAGTTCAATTACGCCCTACTGCGCGACTGCCTGGCCAACACCATGGCGGTGGTCGGCACCATCATCTGGCTGATCCTGGGGGCTGTCGCCTTCGTCGGGCTGTACAACCTGATCGGCGGCGCCGACTTCATGCGCCAGCTGATCAAGGGGGCCGGCCTGGGTCCCTTGGGCACGGTCTTCGTGATGATGGCCATCTTGGTCGTTCTCGGCACCTTCATGGAATGGATCGCGATCATCTTCATCACCGTGCCGGTGTTCGCCCCGGTGGTCCGCGATCTGGGGCCGGCATTGGGCATGACCCCGGATTGGGCGGCGGTCTGGTTCGGCATCCTGTTCGTCATGAACATTCAGATCTATTTCCTCAGCCCACCCTTCGGCCCGGCCTGTTTCTGGCTGAAGTCCGTAGCACCCAAGGACGTGACCCTGCAGGAAATCTTCATCAGTGTGCTGCCGTTCATTTGCCTGCAGATCATCGGCATGCTGCTGGTCATGTTCTTTCCGCAGATCGCCCTGTGGATGCCGCAGGCGTTAAACTAGGTTTAGTGGAGGTCACATGAGCAATCCCCTCACCACGCCCGAAGAACTGCATGACGACCTTGAAGAAGAAGGCGTCCATGAGAGCGATTTTTACGGCATTGCACCCGGCGTTACCGGTGTCCTTATCGGACTGGCATTGGTCGTGTTCATGTTCGCCTTGGCGGATGGTTTTTCCTGATCAGGACGTGCAGCCGATATGACGACGAAGAAGACCTATAAAGACCTGCGATCTGCCCGTTGGTACGCACCGGACGACCTGAGGTCGTTCGGCCACCGGTCACGGACTCTGCAGATGGGATATGACAAGGAAGATTGGGAAGGCCGCCCGATCATCGCGATCATCAATACCTGGTCGGACATCAATCCTTGCCACGCCCATTTCAAACAGCGGGCCGAAGACGTCAAGCGCGGTGTGCTGCAGGCCGGCGGTTTTCCCATCGAACTGCCGGCGATCAGCCTGTCGGAGAATTTCGTCAAGCCGACCACCATGCTGTACCGCAACCTGCTGGCCATGGAGACGGAGGAACTGATCCGCTCTCATCCCGTGGACGGCGCGGTGCTGATGGGCGGCTGCGACAAGACCACGCCGGGTCTGGTCATGGGGGCGATCTCGGCCGGGGTGCCGATGATCTATGTGCCCGCCGGGCCCATGCTGCGCGGCAACTACAAGGGCCAGGCGCTGGGCAGCGGCTCCGACGGCTGGAAGTATTGGGACGAACGCCGGGCGGGGAATCTCTCGGCCGACGAATGGTCCGACGTCGAAGCGGGCATCGCTCGATCCTACGGCACCTGCATGACCATGGGTACGGCCTCGACCATGACGGCCATGGCGGAAACCCTGGGCCTGACCATACCGGGGGCATCGTCCATCCCGGCGGCGGACTCGGGCCATATCCGCATGGCGATCCAGACCGGCCGCCGCATCGTCGACATGGTGTGGGAAGATCATACGCCGGGTAAGATTCTCGATCGGCGTGCCTTCGACAACGCGGCCATCGTCGCCATGTCGATGGGCTGTTCGACCAATGCGGTGATCCATTTAATCGCCATGGCGCGGCGCGCGGGCGTGATGCTGACGCTGGAGGACCTGGACGGGTTCTCGCGCCAGGTGCCGGTGATCGCCAACGTGCGGCCGTCGGGCGATACTTATTTGATGGAGGATTTCTATTACGCGGGCGGTCTGCGCGGCCTGATGTCGCGCTTGACCGATCATCTAAAGGGCGACGCCATGACGGTTAGCGGCAAGACCTTGGGAGAGACGTTGGAAGGTGCGGAGGTCTACAACGACGACGTGATCCGCCCGCTCGACAATCCGCTCTATGCCGAAGGCTCGTTGGCATTGTTGCGCGGCAATCTCGCGCCCACGGGCTGCGTGATCAAGCCGTCGGCCTGCGATCCCCGATTCAACCATCACCAAGGTCCGGCCTTGGTGTTCGACAGCTATCCGGAAATGAAAAAGGCCGTCGACGACGAGAACCTGGACGTCACCGCCGATCATGTCCTGGTGCTGCGCGGCGCCGGGCCCCAGGGCGGGCCGGGCATGCCCGAATGGGGCATGCTGCCGATCCCCAAGAAGCTGTTGAAAGAAGGCGTGCGCGATATGCTGCGCATGTCCGATGCCCGCATGTCCGGCACCAGCTACGGGGCTTGCATCCTGCACGTTTCGCCGGAAAGTCACGTGGGCGGGCCGCTCGCTTTGTTGAAGACCGGTGACATTGTGAAAATCGATATCCCGGGGCGCACCATCGATATGCTGGTGGACGAGGACGAATTGGAACGCCGCCGCGCGGCCTGGACAGCGCCCAAGCCGAAGTTCGAACGCGGTTACGGCTGGATGTTCGCCCAGCATATCCGCCAAGCCGACGAAGGCTGCGATTTCGATTATCTGGAAACCCAGTTCGGCGCGCCCACGGGCGAACCCGATATCTTCTGATTGGAGTGTCCCATGGCTAAAAGGCTCACGAAAAAGACCCGCGACCTGCTGATGAACGTGTCCACGGCGACGCTGTGCACGGCCTTGTTCAAGGTCGGCCTGAAGAACCAGTTCATACAGGATGTTCACCCGGTCGCTCCTAAGGGCCGGAATATGGTGGGGCAGGCTTACACCATGCGCTACATCCCGGCGCGTGAAGACCTGAACCCCATTTCCGTGTTTCAGGATCCCAAGCATCCGCAGCGCGTCGGTGTCGAGGAATGTCCCAAGGGCCATGTCATGGTGATCGACAGCCGCAAGGATCCACGCGCCGCCTCGGCAGGCTCGATTTTGGTCACCCGCCTGATGGTGCGGGGCTGCGCGGGGGTTGTGTCAGACGGTGGCTTCCGCGACGCGCCCGAGATCGGTCAACTCGACATACCCGCTTATCACAACCGACCCTCAGCCCCGACCAACCTGACCCGCCATCAGGCGATCGAATTGAACGGCCCCATCGGCTGCGGCGACGTGGCCGTGTTCCCGGGCGACGTGATCGTCGGCGACGATGAAGGGGTCTGCGTCATTCCGATCCACATGGCCGACGCCATCGCCAAGGAAGCGACGGAAATGACCGCCTTCGAGGACTGGGTGACGGAAGAGGTCAAGAAGGGCCGCGCCGTGATCGGCACCTATCCCGCGACGACAGCGAAGGCGAAAGCCGACTTCGCCGCCTGGCGGAAGAAAACCGGGCGTTGAGTTAGCAAAGCGCTCGGCCTTAATCCCGCCGGATTTTATGGTAATCTCTGTGACCTGGATCACGCCGGGAAGGAGAGGGACCATTCGCACGATTGCCGTTACCGCTGTGTTGCTTTTGCTCGGCGCCTGCGCGGTTGCCGAAAAGACCGGCGAGGAAATCACCATCGAGCATGCCGCCAATCAGTTCATCGCGGCGGAACTCAAGGCCGATGATTATTGCAATTCCCTGGGCCGCCGGGCGGAGCATGTGATGACGGGCCCCCGGCGTTCGTCCTTGCTGTTCATTCAAACCAGCGTCAGCGTGTTCAAATGTGTCGTGCCCAAATCGGTGAAATAGCGGTTTCGGCGGACGGTCCTGCATCATGAATAGAACGGTTTTTCTGATTGTCGGCGGGCTTGTGCTGGGCGGGTTGGTGCTGTTTTTGGCACTGCAGTTTCCTGAAGCCCTGACCCATCGCGGCGATCAGATCCAACTGACCCATGCCTTGCTGGTGGTCGCCGTGATCGGCGGGGCGGCGATCGCCCACGGGCGGTTCAAGGTGGGACAGGCTCTGCGCCATGCCGCCATTTGGGTTGCCGTGGGGGCGCTGCTGTTGCTGGGCTATTCATTCCGGGGCGAATTCATGGCCCTGGGGGACCGCATGGTCGGGGAACTTCTGCCCCACCGGGCGGCACAAGGGCCGGGCGGCAGCGTGACCATCCGGGCCGGAGATCACGGGCATTTCGTGGCCGAAGCCCGGGTCAATGGTGTCGCCATCCGCTTCCTGGTCGATACGGGGGCGAGCGAGGTCGTGCTCAGCCCGCGCGATGCAGAACGCCTGGGTTTCGACCTGGATAAACTGGCGTTCAACCGCACCTATCAAACGGCCAACGGCACGGTCACGGGTGCTCCCGTGCGCCTGGAAGAAATCCGCATCGGGTCCATCACGGTCAAGGACGTGCGGGCGTCCGTCAATGGGGCCGAGATGAAACGCTCGCTTCTGGGGATGAGCTACCTGGGACGTTTGGGCGGCTACCGGGTCGAGGACGATCGCCTGACGCTCAGTCCGTAATCGGTGCGCGCGGGGCGAGGGCGGCCTGTTCAACGCGGATGCGGTGCATCAGGATCAACCCATTGAGGGCCGAGAACACAAGCGCGGTTTCCCAGGCGCCGAAGGCAAGGGGCAGAACCGCGATTTCGCCCACGACAACCAGATAATTGGGATGCCGCAAAAAGCGATAAGGACCCCGGCGGATCAGGGGCGCGCCGGGTAAGGATATCACCCGTGTCGTCCAATAAGGCCCCAGCGAAACGATGACCCAAACGCGGGCGGCCTGCAGGGCGATGAATGCGGACAGCCACACCCTGTCGGGCGGCGTGTCCGGCGGAATGATAACCGCCAGTACGGCCAGCCAGCCCGCATGCAAAGCAACGATCAGGGGATAATGCGCGCGTCCGTGTTCGATGCCGCCTTGGTCGAGAAGACGCGCCGTATTGCGCCGGGCGTGGATGAGTTCGACCAGCCTGGAAAGGGCGACCAGCGCCAAGACGATCCATAAGGGGGAAGGGGACACAGGCAGCGGCTCCTTATGCTGATGCGGCTTCCAGGGTCACGAACCCGGCCGTGAACCCGGGGCCCAGGGCGGACATCAAGGCGCGCTCGCCGGGGGCAGCGTTGAAACCCGCATCAAGCACACGGCGCAGCACGAACAGAACCGTCGCCGCCGACATGTTGCCGAAATCACGCAGGACCGTGCGGGCGTGGGTCAGCCCGCCCGGCGCTTGGCCGAAGACGGTCTCAAGCGCCGAAATCACTTTTTCGCCGCCGGGGTGGGCGACGAAGGAATTGATGTGTTGAAGGGACAGATTGTCCCGGGCGAGATAGCGGTCGATCACCGGCGGCAATTCCGTTTCGACCAAATGGGGGATGTCGCGCGAGAACACGACGCCCAGGCCGTCTTCTTCGACGGTCCAGCCCATGACGCCCAGGGATTGGGGCCAGGTATGTTCGCCCCAACGGGTGATCCGGGGGCCCGGCCCGTCGGTCGTAATCACGGCCGCCGCCGCCCCGTCGCCGAACAAGGCCGTGGCGATGACGTTGCTTTTAGACAGATCGGCGCTGCGGAAGGTCAGGCCGCATAGTTCGACCACCAGGAACAGAACACGGCGGCCGGGGCGTGCCCGGGCGATTTCCGCCGCCCGTGCCAATCCGTTGACGCCGCCGGCGCAGCCCAGCCCGAAAATCGGCAGGCGGGCGGTGTCGGCGCGAAAGGGCAGGCGGTTCAACAGGTGCGCATCAAGGGACGGCGTGGCGATGCCCGTGGTAGATACGGTAACGATGACGTCGATGTCCTGCGGTGCCAGCCCTGCCTGGGCGAGGCAATTTTCTGCCGCTTCCGTCAGCAGGTTCAAGGCATGTTCCATATAACAGGCGTTTTTTTCCGCCCAACCCCGGGGGGTAGAAAACCAATCCAGCGGCATGCAGGAATACCGCGTGTCGATGCCTGCATTGTCGAATGCGGGCAGCATGCGGTCGATGTCGCGCACCCGGCCGTCGAATTGACCGCGGGCCCAGGTGCGGATGTCGGATTGAGCCAGACAATGCGCCGGCACGGCGGTCGCGAGGGCCGACAGCTTTGGGAGGGATAACGCCTGTTTGCGTGTTTGCGTTGCCATAACCCCGCGAATCTGGACCGAGAGCGGTCAGGACGCCATTAACGTTGCCGTGAACGGTTCGTCACCGCGTGAAAGGGATATGGTTTCTATTTCACGCGTTCCGCGATTTCCGGCGGAAGGTCGGTTTGAATGGCGGCTAAATCGGTCGGGTAATAGGACCGGCCATTGCATTCGCCGTTGAAGCGTCCGGACAGTTCGGAAAAATGGCGGACTTCGCGGTTGTGGCGTTCCACCGTCTTGCGCCGCTGATCGACCCAGGCGTTGTAGTCGGAGACCTGCGCTTCATAGACCTTGCGGCGTTCCGGGTCGGTCAACGCGGCCACGGCTTGATTTTGCAGCCTGGGGCCGGCATCGCGGATCAGCTCGTCCAGTTCGCGGATTTTTTCTTTTTCACCCTGGATGCCGGTTCCGACGCTGTCGAGGCGATGGGCCAGAATCAAACAGGATTTCAGGGTTTCCGGCGTCATGATCCCGGCGGGATAGGTCTTGGCATCGCCTTCGTAGAGTTTGCGGGGCGCGTTGCGCGCGGCATCCAGCATCGTATCCAGAAGACTGTCCGCCGCCTTTGCCGGACTTTGAATGAGAAGAAACGCGGTCGGGAATAGCAAAATGGCTGCCAGCGTGGCGGTCACGTGGGCGGGTCGGCGATGGCGGGTCGGCATGCAGGAGAGATCCTTGAATATTCGCATCGGGCAACGATACCACGCCCGTTCGGCTGAAAACATCGGCGGATCGATGTCAAAGCTGCGTGAACGATCCCGGTGATCCTCGCGTTAACCATGAAAATGGATCATAATTGCGGCATGGTTGAGATCGTTAGCGGTTCCGGTATCGAGCGCATCCTGTCCTATAACGAGGTACAGGAAGACCAGACTCAACGTCTGAACACGGTCCGCGCCGCTGATGCACGGGACGGCCGGTTGGAGATTCGCGAAGCCAGCCTTGCGCGGGGGTTGCAGGCCGAAGCCCTGGCCCGGGCAGCCGCAGATGAAGCGGCGGCGGAAGACCTTACCCCCGATGCGGCGACACGCCGGCCCCGGTTTGCCGACTTGGTCGGTGATCCGGAAACGGTCAATCGTGCGCTGGAGGACCTTCAGGGGGTGGAAAGCAGTGCTTCGGCAGGGGAGCGCCTGCGTCAGGCGGCGGTTCTGGCCGATAATTTCCTGCGGTCTTATTTCATTTCCATGATCGATCCCGGACGGGCGATGACCATGATCAGCCCGCGCGATATCGCGCGGCCGCCCGAAGAGGATATTTAGATCACGCGTGACTTCAGGTTCAGGCGCGTCAGTTGAGCGCGGCGCTGCCGGGATGCGAGTCAGACAAAAGTTCCTCGGTCGCACGGGCGACACGAAGCCAGACCGAACGCGCGGAACGGTCTCCTCTGTCTTGCATCTGGTCGGCTTTGACTTGTGCGCCGATCGGTGCCATATCGCCGAATTCCTGAATCAACAGGTTCGCGGCACGGTAGATTTCGCTGTCGGTGGCCATGGCGGTTGCCTTTACTCCAGGGGCCCGACCCCCAATGGGCGGGCATTCAAGCGGCCTTACTGTTTAAGGGACTGGCTGATTTTCAGTACCTCGGTCAGGGTGACGCCCAGGCGGTCTTCGACCACCACGACTTCGCCCTTGGCGACCAATCGGTTGTTGGCATGAATTTCGATGTTCTCGCCGACGGAACGGTTCAGTTCCACGACGGCGCCTCGACCGAGTTTCAGGATCTGACTGATCGGCATGTCGGCCGTACCGAGAACAGCCGTAATTTCCACGTTCACGTCGTATAGAGCGTGGACCTTTTCTTTTTCCTGCTGATCGTCGTCGGTTGCGCTGTCTTCAGCCATTATCCTGCTCCGTTGTGTGGCGGATAGGGCGCCCAGCCGGCCATTTGGCCGAGCGGGCATTGGATTCATCCGCCATTAACCGTGAATTTCACCAGGGAACCCTTAAGTTTTCCTTAGCGACGGGCAAAGTCTAGCACGTTCCTGCCCGCCGCGCATGGCGGTGAGTGTCCTTCAAATGAAGGATTAGATACCGCCGCCCTGGTCCAGCAGACCGGTCAGGTGCTGAATGCGGGCCAAAAGCGCGTGAAGCGGGGCGTCGTGGAAGCCCTGCATTTCAAGCTGGCTGAGCGTGTTCATCAGGTAGTCGCGGTTCAATCCGCTTTGCCCGGAGGCCGCCATGATCATTTCGGCGGATCGGTCGACCCCTAGATCGCCCGCATACTGCGGATGGTCCGGGTCTGTGATGAAGGTATAGACGGCAATGGAGCGGCCGTCTTCCAGGTCGGCGGTTACGATCGCGGGTTGGTATGCATAACCGGTGAGTTCCCGTTCGTTCAGATAGGCGATCACCGCATCGCGCTGGGTAGGGTCGAACCGCAAGGCAATGCCCTGGCAGCTTCCGCCTTTGTCTAACCCAAGCACAAGGCCCGGCCGAGCCGGTGTGCCCCGGTAATGATGTGAATAGATGCAAAAGGCGCGATGAAACCCGTCCAGGCGGGCCGGCTGCCGGTCGATGAAATCAAAGCCCGGATTCCACATCAGAGAGCCGTAGGCAAAGACCCACTCGACCGACTTGAGGGCGGCAGCATCAATCATTCCTTAAACGGATAACCTTTCCTGGACGAAATCAAGCCGGTCCTGTCCCCAAAACATTTCACCATCGACCACATAGGTCGGGGCGCCGAACACACCTGCTTGGATAGCTTCGTCCGTATAGGCCTGATAGGCCGCCTCCGTGTCCTGATCCTGCGCCCGCGCCAGAAGCTTGGCGCCGTCGAAACCGGCATCGCCGACGATTGCTTGCAGCGTATCCTTGTCGGCGATGTTCTTTTCTTCCGACCAGACGGCGCGCATGAAGGCATGCACCAGTGCCCCCAATTGATCAGCGGATGTTCCGTCGAGCTTGGCGGCCACCACCATGCGCATGGCGGTGTCGCTGGGGGCAGGGAAATATTTGGGCTCGATGTTAAGGGGGACGTTCAGTCTGTCCCGCCAGCGCCGCAGTTCCGCCAAGCGGTAGGCTTTACGCTGGGCCGGGCGTTCCGCCAGCGGCAAGCCGCCGGAGACGGAAAAAACGGCATGCATGTCGACGGGCTTGTAATCGATCTGCCGGCCTGCGCGGCTGACCAGTTCGCGGAACCGGGCATCTCCCAAATAGGACCAGGGCGACGTTACGGTGAAGTAGTAATCGATCGTTTCGGACATATGCGTTCCTGTCGGCTCATTGCGGGGCGATTCGTTGCGTATTGAGGCTGTTTGTCGGGCTTGTCTTGTCCCCGCCGTTCGCGGGCGATTCCCGGAAAACGGGGATTTGGCGGTAAATAATGAATGATTATAAGGCCTTCATTGACAAGCCAAGTTAACGGCGGCAACGATTGTCACATAAACATAACAAAAGACCTTCCGCTGCTTTCGTTTTTCTTTCGGATGCGGAAACAGCGGAGCCCGGAGGAATCGAAATCCGAAAGGCAGCGCGGGGCAAAAGGGGCCGGCGGATGAGGCATCCGACCAGAGACGGCGACAAGGTTTTCGAAGTCGCCATTTATAACAAGGACGTTCGGTCGCTTGTTAAGGACAACCAATCCCACAGCTTGTTCGATGACAACTGGGCCGATGCCCAGGTTCACGATATCGTCGCCAAGGATGAAGACACGGCACGGGAAAAGATCGCACAGCGATTTCCCCCCGGCGACGGCTTCGTCATTCAGTGGGTTGATCAGGCGTCCTGACGGCGGATAACGGTTAACACCGTCGCCGCCGACCCTGACCGGTGTATCGGTCAGGCATCCGGGAGCTTCGCGCGTTCCGCGTCGCGCAGTTCCTTGCGCTTGATCTTTCCCGTCGCGGTCATGGGCAATTGATCCACGAATTCAATGTGGCGCGGGTATTCGTGGGACGACAGACGCGTCTTCACGAAATCTCGGATGCTTTGCTCCGTCTCGGGCCCGCTTTCCGCGCCGGGGGCCAGCAAGATAAAGGCTTTGACGGCTTCGGTTCGAATGGGGTCGGGCACGCCGACCACGGCGGCCAGTTGCACGGACGGATGATGACTTAGGCAGTCTTCGATTTCGCCGGGCCCGATGCGGTACCCGGCGGAGGTAATGACATCGTCGCCGCGCCCGACGAACCAAAGATACCCGTCATCGTCACGGTAGCCCGTATCGCCCATCATCCACCAGTCGCTCCGCATGTTGGCTTGAGTGGCTTCCGGGTTGTTCCAATATTCCAACAGCATCACCGGGTCCGGCGCGCGGCAGGCGAAATCACCTTCGCGGCCGGGTGGCAGGATATTCCCCTCACCATCGATGACATCGACCACATGACCGGGGGCCGGTCGGCCGATCGACCCGGGCTTGGCCTCCATGATCTCCGCGCAGTTGGAAACGATGATGTTGCATTCCGTCTGACCGTAGAATTCGTTGATGGTGAGACCCAGGGTTTCCTCACCCCAATGAAACAGCTCGGCGCCTACCGGCTCTCCCGCCGATGCGACGGACCGCAGGTTCAGGTCATACCGCCCGCGGATGTCGGGGACCTTGCTCATGAGGCGCAGGGCCGTCGGCGGCATGAAGGTGTTGCGCACGCCCGTTCGCGCCATCAGGGCCAGGGCTTCTTCGGGATCGTACTTACGCGCGCGATAAGCGACCACGGGCACGCCGTGATGCCATGCGCACATCAGGCAGTTCATCAGCCCGCCGATCCAGGCCCAATCGGCCGGTGTCCACATCAGGTCGCCGGGTTGCCCCAGGAAGTTGTGGAACATTTCCGCCGCCGGCAAATGGCCCAGCAATACGCGGTGGGCATGAAGGGCGCCCTTGGGGTTCCCTGTGGTCCCCGAGGTATAGATGATCAGTCCCGGGTCGTCGGCGGCCGTGTCGACGGGCTGAAAGCTGTCGGATGCCCGGCCCAAGGCCCCCCAGAAATCGATGAAACCATTCCCGTCGCCCCCACCGTCGATGACATAGACATGTTTCAGATCAGGCAGTCGGTCGGCGATGGCCGCGATCTTGGGATAATTGGCCATATCCGTGACGATGACGGCGGCGGCGGCATTGGCCAGCCGGAATTCAAGTGCATCTTCGCCGAACAGGGTGAACAGCGGAATCGAGATCAATCCCGCCTTCCACGCGGCGACATGAGTCACGGCGGCTTCGACCGATTGCGGCAACAGGACACCGACGCGGTCGCGCCGACGCAGGCCGTGATGAATGAACACATTGGCGGTTTGATTCGAAAGCGCCTGTATGGCGCCGAAGCTATAGGTCACCGTGTCGCCTTCGGCGGAGGTCATGAACAGGGCAGGGGCGTCCGGTTGGGTGGCCGCATGGCGGTCGCAGACGTCCACGCCCATGTTGTAGCGCGCCGGAATGTTCCAGGCGAAACGATCATAGAGCGTTTCGTAGCTGTCGGTCTTGGTGAGCATGGACGGTCCGCCCTCCCACGGCTCTGGCCGTGAACTGGTGTAGCAACCCGCTGCGCGGCGGGCAAATCTCAGTCAGGGCAGGCGGGAATTATACAGAAGGGCTGTGGAGGCGCTACTTGAAGGCCGCCATGTCCTGGCCGTCGGATTCAAAATAGCGATAGGCTTCGACCGTATCGATCACCACTCCGTCATAGCCCTGGGCGATCAGGCCGAAGGTGAAGGATTTGGGATCGCCGTAGATCAGCTTGTGCCATTCCGGGCGCCAGTATTCGACGAAGAACCGGTCGGGGTCCGTCGGGTAGGGGGCGGTGATCCAGCGGGGAGATCCGGATTGCCAACCGGGCTTCCAATAAAAGCGATAGGTCGCCGCCGTGCCGACATCCATGCGTGCCAGGACCAGACGTTTCGCCCCCAGTTTCTTGTACTTCATGGTTTCGATGGCGCGTTTCGAAAACGGCTTTCGGCCGTGAAACACGTCAGTGATGATCATGTCGTAATTGGTGTCGTGCATTTTCAGCGCGAATTCCGTTTCCAGGCCGAACGCCGTGGTGTCGCCCAGATACAGGTAATTGTCCGCATTCGACATGGACAGCACGTTGTTGGGATTTTCGCGGAACGGACGCCGGGGATAGGGGGGCAGGCTGTTCAGGACGGACAGTTCCTTATGCGCGACGAACGGCAGGAAACCCTGTTTGCTGCTGGCGGCCAGAACTTCGTCCACTTTCTTTGGATCGCGCGCGAAATCCATGGTCAGCATGCTGATCCGGTTGCGCTTGGCGAGGTCGAGCAGATGGGTGAACTTTTCCTTCTGCTCTTTGCTGGTCGGCTTGCCGAAGGATTCGTAGCCGTAAAACATGCCGTCCTGCAGGATCGCGTCGATGGACAGCATATAGGCCCGTGCCGGATAGACCTTGCGCTTGTCGACATCATCGCGTTTTTCCAGCAGTTCCATGCCGTTGTGGGTGATCACCACGAAGCCGGGTTTGCGTGATCGCGCATACTGGGCGATTTTGCTGACCAGATTGCGCATTTCGTCGCGGTAGTTGGTCAGGCGGCCAAGGACTGGTGCCTGCAACGCGCCGGGCGGTTGCAGTTGTTCACCTTGAACGCGGACCTGTCCGGGGGCGGCCGGTCCACCGGGTGCGGGAGCTTGCGCCATGGCGGTTGCCGGCGCCAAAACGCCCCAGGCCAGCAGGAGGAGACTGCAGATACGTGACAGGGTGGTCGGTCGGAATGCGTTCATGGTCTTTCCGTTCAGGCTTTTTCCCGCGCGTACCCTAGCGAACAACGGTTAAGCAGTTCTTATCTTTGACGTTATGGGGTGATCAGGGTGCCGCAGCCTATCACGGAAGGAGGCAGCGGAAAATTCACGAAAGAAACAGCTGCCAGGGCATCCCTTCCTTGTCCCCCGACCGGACGAAGAGTAAATTTCCGCCATGCAACCGCAATACCGGCCGACGGCCTGCCCCCACGATTGCCCTTCGACCTGTGCGCTTGAGGTCGAGGTCCTGGACGACCACACCATCGGTCGGGTGCGCGGCAATCCGCGCAACGACTACACCGCCGGCGTGATCTGCGCCAAGGTCGCGGCCTACCGTGAGCGGGTCCACCACGCGGAACGTCTGACCCACCCGCTTCAACGCGTCGGTGCCAAAGGGTCGGGTGAATTCCGCCAGATTACTTGGGATCAGGCCCTGGACGAGGTCGCGGAAGCCATGGACAAGGCCCGCGCCCAGTGGGGCGCGGAAGCGGTCTGGCCCTATCATTTCGCCGGCACCATGGGATTGGTGCAGCGCGACAGCATTCACCGCTTGCGCCATGCTTTCGGTTTCTCCCGCGAACACGAAACCATCTGCGTGACCACGGCCTGCAACGGCTGGGTCGCGGGGCATGGAAAGATCTGGGGGGCCGATCCGCGCGAGATGGCCGAATCCGACCTGATCGTCGTCTGGGGCGGGAACCCGGTATCGACCCAGGTCAACGTCATGACCCATATCGCCAAGGCGCGGAAACAACGCGGCGCCAAGCTGGTCGTCATCGACCCGTATCGTACGCCGACGGCAGAGGCCGCCGACATCCACATCCCCGTGCGCCCGGGCACGGACGGTGCCCTGGCCTGTGCCGTCATGCAGGTTCTGTTCGAAGAAGGCATGGCCGACTGGGATTACATGACCAAATACACGGACGGCCCGGAACGTCTGCAGCAGCATCTTTCGACCCGCACGCCGGAATGGGCGGAACAGATGACCGGCATTGCGGCGGAAGACATCCGCGACTTGGCACGCCTTTACGGCAAGACGGAACGCGCGTTTCTGCGCGTCGGCTATGGATTTACCCGATCGCGCAACGGGGCCGCCAATATGCACGCGGTCACCTGCCTGCCGGTGGTCACCGGTAAATGGCGGCACCGGGGCGGCGGCGCGCTGTTTTCCAACCGGGAATTGTATGGCGTCGATCAGACCTTGATTCGCGGGCTCGATGTGGTTGACCCAAACACTCGGGCCCTCGATATGTCGCAGATCGGCCGCGTGCTGACCGGTGATGCAGACGCGCTCAAGGGCGGTCCGCCGGTCACCGTGCTGTTCACCCAGAACATCAATCCGGCCGAGGTCGCGCCGGAAACAGGTCGTGTTATCGACGGCATGATGCGCGACGATCTGTTCACCTGCGTCCACGAACAGTTCATGACGGCCTCGGCCAAGCTGGCCGACATCGTCCTGCCGGCGACCATGTTCCTGGAACATGACGACATGTACCAAGGCGGCGGGCATTTCTATCTGCAGGTACATAAGGCCTTGATCGAGCCGTTGGCGGAATGCCGATCCAATGTCGAGGTCATCAATGGTCTGGCGCAGCGCCTGGGCACGGATTATCCGGCGTTCAGCATGACCGCCTGGGAGCTGATCGACGACGCGTTGAAACGCAGCGGCCGTCCGGGGGCTGACGAAATTTTGGCCGAAGGCTGGATCGACTGTAACAAACCGTTCGAAGAAGCCCATTTCCTTGACGGCTTCGGCCATGAAGACGGTAAGTTCCATTTCGCCGCCGACTGGTCGAAGATCGGCGCCGACTGTGCGGACATGTCCGCGCTGCCGGATCATCTGGACGTGATCGACAGGGCATCCGATCAGCATCCCTACAGGCTGGTCGCGGCGCCGGCGCGGCGGTTCTTGAACACGTCGTTCACGGAAATGCCGTCCAGTCAGAAAAAAGAAGGCCGCCCGACGGCCCTGATCCATCCCCATACCTGCGAAGCTTTGGGCTTGGCGGAAGACGACCGTGTACGTCTGGGCAACGAACTTGGCGACGTGGTGGTTCATGTGCGGCCGTTCGACGGCTTACAGGAACATACCGTGGTGGTCGAAGGTATCTGGCCCAATCATGCCTTTGAACAGGGGCGGGGAATCAATACTTTGATCAGCGCGGATGCGGCCCTTCCCGGCGGCGGGGCCGCATTCCACGACACCGCCGTTTGGATGCGCCCGGCATGAGTACTGCCGGGATGCAAAGCCATGTCATCGTCATCGGCAACGAAAAGGGCGGCAGCGGCAAGTCGACCACGGCGATGCATGTCGCCGTTGGATTGATGCGCACGGGCCGCAGTGTCGCCGTGATCGACACGGACATTCGTCAGGGCTCGCTTCGCCGGTTTTTGGAAAACCGCCGTGAGTATGCGCGCTCGATTTCGGGCCATGTGCCCATGCCGGAATATTTCGAAGTTCGATCGGAAGGCGATGGCGACGGTACGGAAACGCTGCCGAGCGTTTTGGCGGCGGCCCGGGCGGCGGCAGGCATCGTGGTGATCGACACCCCCGGCAGCGCCACGGCCTTGTCCGAAGTCGTGCATTCCTATGCCGACACCCTGATCACACCGTTGAACGACAGTTTCGTGGATCTGGACGTTTTGGCCCGGGTTGAACTGGGAAAAGAAATGATCGTGAAGGGACCCAGCCAGTACGCGGAAATGGTCTGGAAACAGAAGATCGTGCGCGCCCGGCGGGACGGCGGCAATACGGATTGGATCGTGCTGCGCAACCGTCTGAGCCCGCTGGACTCGCGCAACCGTCAGGAAATGGAACGCGCCTTGACCCAATTGTCTGCCCGCATCGGGTTTCGTTTTTTGCAGGGGTTCGGTGAGCGCGTGATCTACCGCGAACTGTTTCTGGCGGGTCTGACCATCATGGACATCAAGGAGACGGCGGCATCGGGCGGGCTGTCCATGTCGCATCTGGCCGCACGTCAGGAGGTCCGGGGCTTGATCGGTGAACTGCGTCTGCCGGAACAGAATGCCGAGGCGGCGGGTTAGCAGGCGGCTGGCCATGCTGGCGAAACGTGCTTTAAAGTCTTATCTTTCAAGGACAAGAAGCAGCGACAAGCAGGCAACCCCATGAGCAAGAACGGCAACCTGCCCCATAAGACCACGGACCGGGGAGAGATTGATGCCTTCCTTGAAAAGGTCGCCCGCACGCCTGCCCAACCGCGCACGGACGGCCGGGGGCGGTTGATGTTCGGCATGGACGCGACGGCCAGCCGCCAGCCCAGTTGGGACCGCGCGGCGCGCCTTCAGGGCGAGATGTTTTTGATCACGCGCGACCTTGGCGGGCTGGATGTGCAGCTTGCGTTTTTCCGCGGGTTCGGTGAATTCAAAGTCTCACAATGGACGGACGATGCGGGAGAGTTGACCCGGCTGATGACCGGTGTGGGATGCCTTGCCGGTGAAACGCAGATCGGAAAGCTGCTTAAACACGCGGTCAACGAAACGCGGAAACGGCGGGTTAATGCCTTGGTCTATGTGGGCGACAGTTTCGAAGAAGACGTGGATGCCCTGGGCAAAACAGCGGGCGAGTTGGGCCTTCTGGGCGTGCCTGTCTTCATGTTTCACGAAGGACAGGACCCCATCGCCCGGTTCGGGTTCGAGCAGGTCGCCAAGCTGTCCGGCGGGGCCTATTGCGCGTTCGATGCCTCCAGCGCGGACACGCTGAAGGAACTGCTTGCCGCCGTCGCCGTCTATGCAGCCGGCGGGCGCAAGGCTTTGGAAGATCACGCCAAAGGCCGGGGCGGCGAAGTTTTGGCGATCGCCCATCAGGTCAAGGGACGCTAACGCCGTGTCTTATCTGGTTCTCGGTGTTGCCTTGCTGGCGGCGTTTTTGCTTGGGGCGCGCTGGTATGCATCGGCCAATGTGAAGACTTTGAAGAAGACGTTGTTCATCGTCTTTGGCGGGCTGATCGTGGCATTGGCCCTGTTCTTCATCGTCACGGGGCGGCTTGGTTGGGCGATATTCGCTGCTTCCGCCTTGCTGCCCATGCTCTTGCGGGCACGCAGCGTTTACCGGACGGCACGGAATTTTTCGCGCATGGCCGGGGCCGGGCAGGGCAGCCCGACCGGACAGACGTCCGATGTGGAAACACGCTTTCTGCGTATGGGGCTGGACCACGACAGCGGCGAGGTCTGGGGCGAGGTGCTGGACGGCCCGTTCGCCGGAAAGCGCCTGCACGACCTCAGTCTTTCCGAACAAATCGACCTGTTGCGTCATTGCTGGCGTGAAGACGAGAATTCCGCCCGGGTGCTGGAGGCGTACTTGGACCGTGTTCATCCCGACTGGCGAGAGCGTGCCTCGGACAACGGCCGTGACGAGGGTGCGCGCGCCGGCCAGGCCCAGGCACATCCCGGCGCGATGACGCGGGAACAGGCCTTGGCTGTTCTGGGCCTGGAAGATGGGGCCAGTCGCGATGAGATCAAGGCCGCTTATCAGCGCATTATTTCCGGCCTTCATCCCGACCATGGCGGGTCCGACTATTTGGCTGCCCAGATCAATGAAGCCAAGGCCGTTCTACTGGGCGACTAAAGAGTTGGCCCGGCCGTGACGATTCGTATTACGGTTGCGTGACAACCCCCGGCAGCCAAGGAAAAAACCTTGGAAAACGGATGTTTTGTACCGGAGCAATCGGGCGGTTGCAGCGTCAAGGGCGGTATGGCACAAAAGGCCCCGCTGCCGCACCTCTTGTGTGGTGATATGAGTTCGACGCTGACTGATCACAGCAGAAAGTTCCGACATGAACGCACCCGTCCGGAAGGCTGTCCTGCCCGTTGCCGGCCTCGGTACGCGATTCCTGCCCGCGACCAAAGCGATGGCCAAGGAAATGCTGCCCATCGTCGACAAGCCGCTGATCCAATACGCCATCGAGGAAGCGCGCGCCGCCGGGATCGAGGATTTCGTCCTGGTGACCGGGCGGGGCAAGACCATCATGGAAGACCATTTCGATCATGCGGTCGAACTGGAACAGGTGCTTCAGGCTCGCGGCAAAACCCGTGAATTGGAAATCGTTCATGACGCCATGGTGCCGGCGGGCCATCTGGCTTATGCCCGGCAGCAGAATCCGCTGGGCCTGGGCCATGCCATCTGGTGTGCGCGCCAGATGGTCGCGGGCGAACCGTTCGCCGTGCTGCTGCCCGACGACTTGGTCCAGGCCGAACCGGGGTGTCTGGCGCAGATGATCGAGGCCTATAACGAAGTTGGCGGCAATATCGTGGCCGTCGAAGACGTGCCGCGCGAACATACCAACAGATACGGCATATTGGATGTCGAGCATGACGACGGACGTTTGGCGCGGGCCAAGGGATTGGTGGAAAAGCCGGACCCGTCGGAAGCGCCTTCGACATTATCGATCATCGGTCGCTATATCCTGCAACCCGAGGTGTTCCAGCATCTGGATCGCCACGAAAAAGGGGCAGGCGGGGAAATACAGTTGACCGACGCCATGGCCAAGACTTTGGGTACGGTGCCGTTCCACGGCCTGCGGTTTGAAGGACGTCGCTTTGATTGCGGATCGAAGGCCGGATTCATCGAAGCCAATCTGGCCTTTGCGTTGGAGCGCCCGGACCTGGGCGACAGCCTGCGCGAAACCTTGAAAACCTACCTCTAAAGGAAGTTACAGCATGCATGTCGCCGTCGTCGGTACCGGATACGTGGGATTGGTCTCCGGGGCCTGTTTCTCTGAATTCGGACACCATGTTATCTGCGTCGATAAGGACGACAAAAAGATCGAGGGCCTGCATCGCGGCGAAATGCCGATCTATGAGCCGGGCCTTCAGAAATTGGTTGAAAGTAACGCTGCTGCCGGGCGTTTGGGGTTCACGACTGATCTGACCGACGCCGTGAAAAAAGCCGATGCCGTGTTCATCGCCGTCGGCACGCCGTCCCGGCGCGGTGACGGTCATGCGGACCTTAGTTACGTTTATGCCGCAGCCGAAGAAATCGCCCATGCGATCGACGGCTACACCGTGGTGGTCACCAAGTCGACGGTACCGGTGGGAACCGGCGCCGAAGTGGAAAAGATCATCCGCCAAGCCCGGCCCGAGGCCGAATTCGATGTGGTGTCGAACCCGGAATTCCTGCGCGAAGGGGCGGCGATCGAGGACTTCATGCGCCCGGACCGGGTCGTGATCGGCACGGATTCCGAAGATGCCCGTGAAGTGATGCGCGAACTGTATCGCCCGCTGTATCTGATCGAAACGCCGATCGTGTTTACCCGGCGACAGACGTCCGAGCTCATCAAATACGCGGCCAATACGTTCCTGGCGACCAAGATCACCTTCATCAACGAAATCGCCGACCTGTGCGAAGTTCTGGATGCGGATGTCCAGGACGTGGCCCGGGGGATCGGTTTGGATGGCCGGATCGGCCGCAAGTTTCTGCACGCGGGACCGGGCTACGGCGGATCGTGTTTTCCCAAGGATACATTGGCGCTGGTGCGCACGGCGCAGGATGCGAAATCCCCGCTGCGCATCGTTGAAACCGTGGTCGACATCAACGCCAAGCGCAAGAAGGCCATGGCCGATAAAATCATCGATGCCTGCGGCGGCGACGTCAAAGGCAAGACGATTGCCGTCCTGGGCCTGACGTTCAAGCCCAATACGGACGACATGCGGGATTCCCCGTCGCTCGACATCGTGCCGGCCTTGACCGAAGCCGGAGCGACGGTTCGTGCCTATGATCCCAAGGGCATGGATGAAGCCCGGCACATGTTGGACGGCGTGACATGGTGCAAGGGCGCCTACGAGACTATGGAAGCGGCGGACGCTCTGGCCATCGTCACGGAATGGAACGAGTTCCGAGCCCTTGATCTGGATCGGATCAAAGAGCTGATGAAGGCGCCGGTCATGGTCGATCTGCGTAACATCTATAACCCCGATGACATGGCCGAGGCCGGGTTCGATTACACCTGTATCGGCCGCGCCAAAGTCCCGTCCGACGCCTGATCAGGAAGCCATAGATGGCGGATAGCCACCGTTTCGATCCCAGCATCCTGCGTGAATACGACATCCGGGGAACCGTGGGCACGACCCTGGGGGCGGACGACTTTTTCGCCATCGGGCGGGCATTCGGCACGGTCCTGGCCCGCGACGGCGGAAAAAGTGCCGCCACCGGATATGATGGACGGCTGAGTTCGCCCGAACTGGAAGCGGCTCTTTCCCAGGGCCTGCGTGCCGCCGGGATCGATGTCGTCCGGGTCGGGCGCGGTCCCACGCCGATGTTGTATTTCGCGACCCATCATCTGAACACGGACGCGGGCCTGATGGTCACGGGGTCCCACAATCCGCCGGAATTCAACGGCGTGAAGATGGTCAAGCAAGGCAAGTCGTTCTTCGGTGCCGATATCCGCCAATTGGGCGAGATGGCGGCTGCGGGTGATTATGCCGCCGGCAACGGGGCGGAGACATCCGAGGATATTCTGGACGCCTATGTCGCCCGCCTGCTGCAGGATGTCGATGGCGCCAAACCATTGACCATCGCCTGGGACGCGGGCAACGGAGCGGCGGGCGATGCCCTGGTTAAATTGGTCGCCGGACTGCCGGGCCGCCATGTTCTGCTGAACGAAGTCATCGACGGCACCTTCCCGGCGCATCATCCCGATCCGACGGTCGAAAAGAACCTGGCGCAGTTGAAGGATGCGGTCCGTGCCGAGGCATGCGACCTGGGCATTGCCTTTGACGGCGATGGCGACCGGATCGGCATCATCGACGGCCGGGGCAGGGTGCTGTGGGGGGATCAGCTGCTGGCGATCCTGGCGCGGGATGTGCTGGCGGCCAACCCGGGGGCGACGATCATCGCCGATGTGAAGACATCCCAGGTGTTTTTCGACGAGATCACGCGCATGGGCGGCAAGCCGATGATGTGGAAGACCGGCCATTCCCATATCAAAAGCAAGATGGCCGAAATCGGTGCTCCCCTGGCGGGAGAGATGAGCGCCCATATCTTCTTCAAGGATCGGTACTACGGCTACGACGATGCGCTGTATGCGGCGGTGCGGCTATTGAATGTCCTGAACGCGACCGGCGCGACCTTGGCCGATCTTTTGGATGCCATGCCGAAAACGGTCAGCACGCCCGAAATCCGCTTCGATTGCGCGGACGCGCGTAAATTCACCGTGGTCGAGGAAGTGCGGGCGCGGCTGGACCAAGAAACCGGGATCGACGTGCACGGCATGGATGGCGTGCGCGTACAATCAGTGGACGGTTGGTGGCTGCTGCGGGCATCGAACACGCAACCGGTTCTGGTCGCCCGTTGCGAGGCCGCCGACGAGGCCGGATTGGCACGGCTCAAGGCGGCATTGGCCCGTCAGCTTGAACAAAGCGGATTGCACGCGCCGGATCTTTAGGACGCGCAAGCTGCGTTCCCAAGCCCGTCATGGGTATACTCAATACAGTCTTTGGTATCCCAGAAATGGGGCCACAAAAACGGAGAGGAACCGCCTATTGGCGATTCCTCTCCCTCCCCCTGTCGCGCTGGGGCGTGCATCGGTCCCCGCGCAGACATTTAGTATCGACCATTCTTACAAAATTTGTTGGGTGACGCTACGAAAACTTCGGTCGTTTTATGTGTTTTCTGACATGTTTGATCACCAGGCATGCGCGATGCTCGGCCGCCGCCCGGAAGAACGGCCGTTATCAACGGTGATGAATAGGAAGAAAGTTAGTTGACGGCGTTCAGGGCCGCCATTTCCATGGTCTGCGGGCCGCGCAGTTCCATGCAGGGAATGCGCCGGCGTTCCAGCAGCTTGCAGGCACGATAGGCCTCCCGTTTGCTGAGGCCGTAAACCCGGGCCCGATGCAGGACCTTGCCGTTCCGCTTGGTCAGCGGGACGATGGAAATGATGCCCCCGTCAAGCAGGGTCGGCAGGGTGGTCTGGGCCTTCATGGCCATGGTCTCTGCCTGTTCCGAGCGCATGAAGGCGCCGACCTGAATTCCCCATCGTGAATGTTTGTCGAACTCGACGACGCGGGTCGGGCCGTTGCCGTCGCCTTGTTCTTCGGCCTGATGGGCGCCGCCGGGCAGGGGGGCGGGGGCCGGAATGTCGGCCTTGGCCATGACCGGGGCCGTGCCCAGTTTGTCGAAGCCGCGATCAAGGAACTTGGTCATCAGGCGGTTGCGGGCACTCGACGAGTTGCCGCCGAATACGACACCGATCAGGCGCCGGCCATCGCGTTTTGCGGACGTTACCAGATTGAACCCGGAAGCCCTGATATAGCCTGTCTTGAATCCGTCGGCGCCATCATAGGAAAGAAGCAATTTATTGTGTGTTCTGTGTGACTTGCCGGCGAAATCAAAGCGCGTGCGTGAAAAGAAATGATAATGCTGCGGGAAGTCGCGCAGCAGGGCGCGCGCCAGTTTTGCCATGTCGCGGGCGGTGCTTAACTGGCCGCGGTTGGGCAGGCCGGAAGCATTGCGGAACGTGGTGCGATCCATGCCCAGGCGGCGCGCCGTCGCGGTCATATCCAGCGCGAATTTTCGTTCGGTGCCGCTGTAGTTTTCGCCGACGGCGGTTGCGATATCATTCGCCGATTTCACGGCCAGCGCCAGGATCGCATTGCGCACGGAAATGGTCTTGCCGGCGGACAGGCCCAATTTGGAAGCGGGTTGCCGCGCCGCGCGCCGGGACATGCGCAGGCGCGTGTTCATGGACCAACGACCGCTTTCGACCGCTTCGAAGATTTTATAGATGGTCATCATTTTGGTCAGGGAGGCGGGATAATTCCGCGTATCCGCGTTGACCGCATGCAGGACTTCGCCGGTATCCGCATCAATCACCAGGGATGCGTACTTGGCGGCGGCCTGTCCGGGCATGACAGCCAGGGCCGCGAAAATGATCAAGGCGGTCGCTGCCAGATGGCGCAGACCTCCTCTCCGAATTACCGGGCGCGTCGTGTCAGTCATGAGAGCTCTTTTCCCCATTCTGAGCTTCTTGCCTCATCGTCTCGCCGCGTCGTCCCCCGATTCGCCCGCATCGTAACCGAAACCGGTTCTGGCGTCTTGAGAAATTTCGCTGCCGAATCAATATCTTCTATAGAGAATCGTCGTAAATAAATGATTAACAGGACCGGCGGAAGCTATGTATGTGTTCTTGCTGAAGGTATTCAGCTTTTAATAAAGTGATGTAAAAACAGTATGTTACGATTCCAATAAGGTTTTGTGCATCGCACAAATTAGGCTTGACTGATGGTGGGGCGGGCCTTATCTTTCCGGCATTGCTGCGTTGCAGCAATTAAGCGACTCCGGCGGCGCACAGCGCCCGGATATCGCAACTGGTTGATTTTAATCACCGACAAAGAACCCAAATGGAGAGAGAAATGGCTGAAGCCAAGAAGCCCACCGCGACCGCGAAACCGGCGCCTGCGCCCAGTCAGGCCGAAGCTGCCGTCGCTGTCGGCAAGGATACCGTTGAAACCGCCGTCAAGGCCGGCACGGAAGTGGCCGCCAAGGGCGTAGAGAAGGCCGTTGCCATGAGCCAGGAACAGATCGCCGCGGTCGTTAAAGCCGGCGGAGACATGTTCAAGAACTACGAAGACGTCGTGTCCTATAACAAGGAAAACGTCGATGCCTTCGTCGAGGCCAACAACATCATGGTCAAGGGCGTTCAGGACATCAACAAGGTGCTGTTCTCCATGGCTCAGAAGAACATGGAAGAAACGGTTTCCCTGACCCAAAAGATATTCGGCTGCAAGTCCATGGAAGATATGGTCAAATTGCAGAGCGACCTGATGAAGAACAGCTATGCGATGTCCTTCGACGAAGGCCGCAAGATTTCCGACATGGCCGTGAAACTGGCCGAGGAAGCTTCGGCGCCGATCACGGACCGTGTTTCGGTCGCGGTCGAGAAGGCCACCAAACCCCTTGCTGCCTGATTCCTCCCCCCATCCCCCTTTGGTAGGGCAGCAAGAGAACGCCCGGCGGAATTTCGCCGGGCGTTTTTTATTTGTCTATGTGGGATGATCTTGCCCCGCCCCCTTGGCGGCTGGCCGTGCTGTGCCCATATGTTTGGGGATAAACGGCTTCCAAGCCCCGGTTCCGGGGCTTCCCCGGGCAATCCTTTTTAAATAGAATTGGATTACCGTTGGGGTGGCAGGCCGCTTCGGCGGTGCCGGTGACCGGCGCCCGCCGGCCATCAACGGCAAGGACAGGATGGAGATGACAGGACCGAAAGACCCACCCAAATCTCCGCTCGGACCGGGAAGAGACGACGACGATGCCGGCACAGGCCTGGCGGTCAAGTCCCGGACGCGGACAAAGCGTCCGTCCATGTACAAGGTCCTGATGCTCAACGACGATTACACACCGATGGAATTCGTCGTCCACGTGCTGGAGCGTTTCTTCGGCATGGGCCAGGAGCAAGCCACTCAAGTGATGCTGCATGTCCACCAGCGCGGGGTTGGCGTGTGCGGTGTCTTCACCTACGAAATCGCCGAAACGAAAGTGACGCAGGTCATGGATCTGGCGCGTCAGCACCAGCATCCTCTGCAATGCACGATCGAAAAGGACGGCGGCGGAGACGAAGAATAGATGTTATCTCGAGAACTCGAACAAACGCTGCACCGCGCCCTGGCATTGGCTGCCGAGCGTAATCACGAATACGCAACCCTTGAACATCTGCTGCTGTCGCTGACCGAAGATCCCGACGCGATTGCCGTGCTCAAGGCCTGCGATGTGGAATTGGAACGTCTGGTTGCCGACCTGACCGAATTCCTCGACAACGAATTGGCGGAAATCGATAACCCGCGCGGGCTGGAACCCAAACCGACGGCGGGCTTTCAGCGCGTCGTGCAGCGCGCCGTGATCCACGTTCAGTCTTCGGGGCGCGAGGAAGTGACCGGCGCCAACGTTCTGGTTGCCTTGTTCTCGGAGCGGGAATCGCACGCCGTCTATTATTTGCAGCTTCAGGACATGACGCGGCTGGATGCCGTCAATTACATCTCGCACGGAATCGCCAAGGTGCCGGGCCGGTCCGAACAGCGCACCGTGTCGGGCGCCGATCCCGAAGTCGAGGGCGAAGCCGCGGCCCGCAAGGGATCGGAAGCCTTGGATGCCTATTGCACCAATCTGAACAACAAGGCGTCTGAAGGGCGGATCGACCCGCTGATCGGCCGTCATGACGAGATCGAACGCGCCATCCAAATTCTCTGCCGGCGCAACAAGAACAACCCGCTGTTCGTCGGCGACCCCGGCGTCGGCAAGACCGCCATCGCCGAAGGATTGGCCAAGCGCATCGAGGATGAGGAGGTGCCCGAGGTTCTGCTCGAGAACACCATCTATTCCCTCGACATGGGGGCCCTTTTGGCCGGCACGCGCTATCGCGGCGATTTCGAGGAACGCCTGAAAAACGTCATGGCGGAACTGGAAGTCATGCCCAAGGCCATTCTGTTCATCGATGAAATCCATACGGTGATCGGTGCTGGGGCCACCTCGGGTGGGTCCATGGATGCGTCCAACATCCTGAAGCCCGCGTTGCAGAACGGGGGCCTGCGGTGCATGGGCTCGACCACCTATAAGGAATACCGGAACTATTTCGAGAAGGATCGTGCATTGGTCCGCCGGTTCCAGAAGATCGACGTCTACGAGCCGTCAACGGAAGACGCCATCAAGATTCTCAAGGGTCTGAAGCCCTACTTCGAAGAACATCACAATGTCCGCTATACCAACGACTCGCTGAAAGCGGCGGTCGAGCTTTCGACCAAGTACATTCATGAACGCAAGCTGCCGGACAAGGCGCTCGACGTGATCGACGAGGTCGGCGCGTCACGCATGCTGCTGCCGCCGGGCAAGCGGCGCAAGACGGTGACGGTCAAGGATGTGGAACAGATCGTCGCCAAGATTGCCCGCATTCCCGAAAAATCCGTTTCCAGCAACGACCGCAAGGCGTTGCAGACACTCGACCGGGATCTGAAGACCATGGTGTTCGGCCAGGACAACGCCATCGATACGCTGTCCAGCGCGATCAAGCTTTCCCGGGCCGGTCTGCGCGAGCCCGAAAAGCCCATCGGCTCCTACCTGTTCTCGGGCCCGACGGGCGTCGGCAAGACCGAGGTCGCGCGCCAGCTTTCGCATATCATGGGCATCGATCTGGTCCGCTTCGACATGTCCGAATATATGGAACGCCATTCCGTATCCCGTCTGATTGGTGCCCCCCCGGGCTATGTCGGGTTCGACCAGGGCGGCCTTTTGACCGATGCCGTGGATCAGCAGCCCCATTGCGTGCTGCTGTTGGATGAAATCGAAAAAGCCCATCCGGATCTGTTCAATATCCTGCTGCAGGTCATGGACCACGGCAAACTGACCGATCACAACGGAAAGTCCGTCAGTTTCCGCAACGTGGTGTTGATCATGACCACCAATGCGGGGGCGTCGGACCTTGCCAAGCCGGCCATCGGCTTCGAACGCGAAGCGCGGATCGGCGAGGACACGGAAGCGATCGAACGCATGTTCACGCCGGAATTCCGCAACCGTCTGGATGCGATCATTCCGTTCTCGCCCCTGGTGCCCGAAGTCGTCGCCCGCGTGGTCGACAAGTTCGTCATGAACCTGGAACTGCAGTTGGAAGACCGGGGGGTCGTGATTGAACTCACGGATTCAGCCCGCGAGTGGCTGGCCAAACGCGGTTACGACAAGCTGTTCGGTGCCCGGCCGCTGTCGCGTGTGATCCAGGAAAACATCAAGAAGCCGCTGGCCGAGGAACTTCTGTTCGGCAAGCTGGCCAAGGGCGGTTTGGTTCTGGTCGCGGTCGAGGACGACAAACTGGTGTTCGATTATCCCGAGCCGGGTTCCAACCGGCTTCCGGCCAAGCGCAAGAAGGGCAAGGTCCCGGCCTTGGTGGAATAAGGGTTCTTTGTCGTCATTCCCGCGAAAGCGGGGACCCACCGTGGAACAAGGCTGCGCCCTTGCTTTCGCGGGGGTGAGGGTTGGGTTAGAGTCCGGCAGTACAAAGGACCTAACCGATGGCGTTTTCCTTTCTTTCCGGCATCCGGGTCCTGGACCTGAGCCAATACCTGCCGGGCCCGCTTGCGGCCCAAATTCTGGCCGATTTGGGGGCGGAGGTCGTCAAGGTCGAACCGCCATCGGGTGATCCCCAACGCAATCTCGATCCCATGTCCGGTGTTCTCGACCCGGCGGGCGTCGAACCGGGCGATACCTCGCCGTTTTATCAGGTCCTCAACGCGGGTAAGACGGTGACCCGCATCGATCTTAAATCAGATGCTGGCAAGACTCAGTTCCGTGTCCTGGCCGAAGGCGCGGATGTGATCCTGGAAAGCTACCGGCCCGGGGTGATGGACCGGCTTGGGGTCGGCTACGACGCGATCAGGGCGATCAATCCGGCGCTGGTCTATTGTGCGTTGACCGGATACGGGCAGACGGGACCGCTGCGGCTGGCGGCGGGGCATGACCTTAATTACATGGCGGCGACAGGGGCGCTGGGACAGGCCGGTACGGCCGATGGTGCGGCCATGGCATGGCCGCCCATGGCGGATTGCGCGGGGGCGGTGATGTCGGCACTGGCGGTCCTGGGAGCCTTGGTGCGTCGGGGGCAAAGCGGGCAGGGGGCGTATCTGGATATCGCCATGTCCGACTGCGTGCTGTCCTGGCAGGCGATCGGTTTGACTGCTGAAAAACTGGGCTTGGCGAAGGGGCGGGGCGAAGCGCTTTTGACCGGTGGAGCAGCCTGTTACCGGGTCTATCCCTGTGCCGATGGGCGGGAGTTGACCCTGGGCAACCTTGAGCCGGTCTTTTGGGAAAATTTCTGCAATGCCGTCGGGCGCGCGGATTGGGTCGAGCGCCAGTGGGAACCTTTGCCCCAGAGCGCACTGATCAACGAAGTCGCGTCGCATCTGGCGACCCGGCCGTTGGATCATTGGCTGGCGGCTTTGGAGGGTGTCGATACCTGCGTGCAGGCCGTCGTCGATTACGCCGGCGTTGCCGACCAGCCGCAGGTTCAGGCCCGCGGCCTGGTCCGGGATGATCCTTTGGGCGGGGTGCAGGTGCTGTTGCCGATGCTTGCCGACGGCATGACCACGGGCGCGCGGGCACCGATGAAGGTGCTGGACGCGGATGACGTTCTGAAAGCCTGGGAAAAAGGGTGAGGCGTTAACGCCTGCGGCCGACCACGCGCGGACACTCGTTCTCGCCGGTCAGGCCGACCATGGATGCGCCCTGGGACGACAGCCGAAGGTTTCCCTTGCCGCCGATGACGTAGGATTGACGACCGAGCGCCTTGCCGTTGGCGGCCATGCGTGTGACCGATGCCGCGCGGCAGGCCCGGCAGTTGTTGACCAGGAAGACGCCGCCCGATTGCCGGTCGGTTTCCAGGGTGATGCATTTCTTGTCGCTGTCGTCGGCCAGGGTTTCCGGTTTGACCAGGTTCGCCTGCTCGCAAGGATAGATGGAGCCTAAGCTGGTGCGCCCCGGACCGCGGAACGGCAGGGGAATGGTCATATGTCCCATGACGTTGAACTTACGGACTTCCGGTGCGGCGATGCCCCGGCGCAGGCGCGTAACGCCGACAACCATGCAGGCATCACAGCGGTTGACCAAGACTTCGCCCGTGCCGGTCCGTCCGTGCCGGATACAGTTGTTTCCGGGGGTGATGGAGGCCGCCGTACGGATCAGCGGGTTGATGTCCAAGCTATCTGTACCCGGCACACGCGGTGCCGCCATGGCCGCCGCCGACAACAGCATCACGGCGACCAACGCCGCCGCCGCAAGGAGGTAAATATGCAGATACCTTTGCATCATGCCTCATACTTTAGCGGCGATTCGTAAACGAAACGTGACCGCCGTCACACTTACAGCGGATATACGCGTTTCGGCCTTAAAGTTATTGATTTAACTTTGTTTTTTAAAAGGGGAAAACTGCCCATAGGCGGACATTTCGCGGCTGATTCCCCGGGATTCGTCATCCAGAAAGTCGGAAACCGCATCCCGGAAGCCCCGATCGGCGATCCAATGGGCGGAATAAGTTTTACGGGGAAGGTAGCCGCGTTGAACCTTATGCGGGCCCTGGGCGCCGGCTTCGACCCAGGTCAGGCCGTTGGCGATGGCGTAGTCGATGGCCTGATAATAACAGGCTTCGAAATGCAGGAATTTGTAGTCGGCGACGCATCCCCAATTGCGGCCGTAGAGCGTGTCCTTGCCGCGCAGGTTGAGGGCACCGGCCACGGGCTGGCCGTTGTTTTCGACCATGATCAGGACGACCGCGTTGCCCAGTCGCTCACCCAACAGGGAAAAGAACCGCCGGTCCAGATAGGCTTGGCCCCATTTCTTGTCGGTTGTGTCCATGTAGAATTGGAAGAAGGCATCCCAATAGCCTTCGGTGATGTCGCTGCCTTCGAGGACGCGGATATCCAAACCGGCCTCTTGGACCGCGCGGCGTTCTTTTTTGATGTTCTTGCGCTTGCGTGAATTGAGCTCGCCCAGGAACTCATCGAATGACGAGAATCCTTTGTTCTGCCAATGAAATTGCTGGCCGATCCGCTGCAGGAAACCGCCGCCGCCCAGGGCGTTCCATTCACTTTCGGTGGGAAAGGTCACATGTACGGACGACACGCCCAGGTTACCCGCCAGCTGCGCCATGCCGGCGATCAGGGCAGCCCGCATCTCGCTTTGCTGACCTTCGGGCAGGGCCTTGTTGACCAGAAGCCGGGAGCCGGTGACCGGGGTGAAGGGGACCGAACATTGCAGCTTGGGATAATAACGTCCCCCGACGCGCTCGTAAGCGTCGGCCCAGCCCCAGTCGAACACGTATTCGCCGTAGGAATGGTTTTTCAGGTAAAGCGGTGCACAGGCGGCAAGCCCGCCCGCCGGGTCTTCGATCAGCAGATGCTGGCCCATCCAGCCCGTTTGTGCCGTGGCGGACCCGCTGTCTTCCAGGGCGGATAGAAAGGCGTGGCTGACGAAGGGATTGTCGGTACCGGCACAGGCGTCCCAGGCCTCGGCAGAGACCTCGGATAGGGATTTCACGACCTTGATGGCGACTGCGTCGCGTCCGTCCGGCATGGGTCAATCTACCATCCGTTCAATGCCCGGGGGCAAGTCTTGTCCACTGAACGCGGCGGTCAGCAGGCCGAGGCTGTCGATCAGGCGCGGGCCCGGCCGGTTGAAGTAACTGTTGGCGTCGGTTGCATAGAGGTGTCCCGTGCGGGCGGCTTTGAGGTTCTTGAAACCCGGATGAGCCGCCATCAACAGGCGGGCTTCTTCCGCCGTGCGTTGCAGATCGAAGCCGCAGGGCATGAACACGATCATATCCGGATCGGCGGCCTGCAGGTCGTCCCAGGCGATCCAGGGGGCATGTTCGCCCGCCCGGCCGAACACATCTTCGCCGCCCGCCATGCGGACCAGTTCCGGCACCCAGTTGCCGGCCGCCATCAAGGGATCGGTCCATTCGATACAGGCGACCCGCGGCATGCGGGATGCGGACGTATCCGCGATCAGTTCGCCGGCGCGGGCACGCAGGCGGCCCGCAACCGTGACGGCATGATCGGCGATGCCAAGCGCTGCACCGACCCGTTCGACGTCGTCAAACACATCCGCCAACGTCATCGGTTTCAACGAGACGATCCGCGCGGGACGGCCCGCCCATTCACAGACGGCGGCTTCCACATCGGCTAGGCTGACGGCGCAGACCTCGCATTGATCCTGGGTAATGATGACGTCGGGCGCGCATTGCGCAAGGGGCCCTTGCAGGACTTCATAGACCGCCACGGCATCGGCGACGGCGCTTTTGACCTTGGCGTCGATCTCGGCGCTGGTGCCGCCAAGGTCCAGGCGCGGGGCCGTGCAGACGGGAAGATTGCGGACTTCCGACGGGAAGTCGCATTCGTGGGATCGGCCGACCAGCCAATCGGCGCAGCCCAGGGCCGCGACGATTTCCGTGGCGCTGGGCAGCAAAGATACGACCCGCAAAGATTTCTCTTTTCCATGGTTCGGCATGGTGATTAATGTGCGCTGGCGGGCCGCGTTCGGCAACCGTGTTGGAGGGTACTGCTATGCGTGGACTGCCCTTTGTCGTCTTTTTTCTACTTTTTGCATCGTTGGTGGCTTCGGCTGGACCGGCCCAGGCCGGAATAGACGAAGTGCCGCCGGAATCCCTGGGCCCGCAGGCGGTTGAGCGCACCTGGGAGCGGGCATATTTCTATATACCCGCCGATGCAAACCCTATCGGCAATGGCGTGATCGGCGGCCGTCGTGATCTGGGGTCGATCCGCCTGGCCCTGGATGCGCTGGCCAAGGGACATCCCCGGCCCGTGGTGGTTTATCTGCATGGCTGCGGCGGGTTCGGCAACTCAGGCAAGACCAATGCGGGTATGCTGGCCGATGCGGGCTTCGTCGTGATCGCGCCGGACAGCTTTGCCCGGCCGAAGCGCGTCAAGACCTGCGACGGGAAAACCCATTCCCGGGCCGGGCCCAAAGGTATCTACAAGCACGTCATTGCCTGGCGTCACGAGGAACTGGAACGTGCCCTTCAGGGCATGAAGGCGTTTTCCTGGGTCGACTGGAACAACCTGTTCCTGTTCGGCCATTCCCAGGGCTCCAACGCCGTGGCATCCTATCCGGGGGCGGTGTTCAAGGGCCGCATCATGAGCGGCACGCGCTGTTCCACCGGGTATCACGGGCCGGCGGATGAACCCGCCCTTGCCGTCTATTCGGAAAACGATCCCTGGCGCAAGGGACGGCCGATCAAATGCCTGGATTATGTCGGTCGCACGGGGATGCAGGTCATGGGGCTTGCAGGGAATCTGCATGTGGTCGCCCGGGACCCGGAAGCCAGGGCTCGCATGCTGGCGTTTTTCGGCGGATTGGTGGCGCGTTGACCCGAAAGGCCGGTTAGCGGATTTCGAAAATGCCGTCGACTTCGACCGCGACACCGCGCGGTAGGGCGGGGGCGCCGACGGCGAAGCGGGCATGTTTCCCGGCATCGCCGAAAACTTCGACCATCAGGTCCGAAGCGCCGTTGACGACTTCGGGATGATCGGTGAAATCCGCCGTCGAATTGACGAATCCGCCCAGTTTGGCAACGCGCACCACCCGGTCGAGATCGCCGCCGCAGGCTTCGCGTACCTGTGCGATCAGGTTCAGGCCGCAGATCCGCGCGGCCTGATAGCCGTCTTCGACCGCAAGGCCATCACCCAATCGGCCTTTGTGGCTGATTTCGCCGTTCCACACACAGACCTGACCGGCCACGAATACGGTCGATCCGACGACCGTAAAGGGGATGTAATTGGCGGCGGGGGTGGACGGCGTGGGCAGTTCGATGCCCAGGTCTTTCAGACGCGCGTCGACGGTTCCGGTCATGGTTCGGGTCCTTCGTGTCGAGGGTGTGAATGAGGCCGCCCGGTGAAACGGGACAGCCCGTGCCGGGAATGGCCGATGTCAGATGTAGAATGTATCGCGAGACTTGGGCGCCAGGCAAACAGTGCTGCTGCCCCATTCCTTCAACAGGGATTGGGCCGTCTCCAATTTGCCGTCGATGGCCGCGTCATCCTGGTCGGGGTCGTGATGATAGAGGTAGAGCGTCTTGACCTCGCCGCGATGGGCCAGTTCGGCGACCTTTGAAATGCAGGAATGCCCCCAGGTGACCTTGGTCGCGTATTCCGCATCCGTATAGGTTGAATCGGTGATCAGCGCGTCCGTGCCGCGCACGAAATCAGCCAGTTGTTCCTCGTAATAGGGGTTATAGCCGTCGCTGTTTTCCAGGAACATTTCGTTGTCGGTGACATAGCAAATGGACCGACCGTTGTATTCAATCCGGAACCCCAGGCACTGGCCCGGATGGCTGAGCAGCTTGGTCTTCACCTTGATGCCGTCGACCTCGAACTCTTCCTCTTCCAGGTCGCGGAAATAGACCCGCGCGGCGAATTCCTTCAAGGTGATCGGGAAATAGACGCCGTCCATCTGTGCCGAAATGATTTCACGGATCGAGATGTCGCCTTGGTTGGCGCCCAGGATCTGGAATTCGTTGCCCTGCATGTAAAGGGGGGCAAAGAACGGAATGGCGTTGATATGGTCCCAATGAGGATGGGAGATGAAGATGCGGCCGCGGATATTGCGCCGACCGTTTTCCATCAGTTTATCGCCGAAGGTCTTGATGCCGGTGCCGCCGTCGAAGATGAAAATCTGATCGCGGGGGAACTGCAAGGTCACGCAGTTGGTGTTGCCGCCGTATTTCAGGGTGTTTTCGCCGGAAACAGGCAGGGTGCCGCGCACACCCCAGAACGACAATTCGATGTCGTCACGCAGGATGCGTTTGACCTTGTCGAGGAACGTCGCCGCGACAATGGGTTTGCGGATGAAGCCGCTGGCGCCGAATTCATAGGCCCGGTTGACGTCGAATTCGTAGCTTTTCGCCGTCAGTACGATGAAGATCGTGTCCTTCAGCGTCTCGTTGGCACGCACGAACTTGCACAGCTGGAATCCGTCCACGTCGGGCATCATCAGGTCCGAAATGATGCAATCCGGCGCGATCCCGGGGAGTTTCTCCATCGCTTCTTTGGAATCGGAGAACGCGGTGACGCGATGCCCCGCCGCTTCCAGGATGGAGGAAATGGCGTCCAGGATCATGCGGTCGTCGTCAACCGCGACAAAATGAATGGGTTCGGTCTTGTCTGCCATTCCCCGTCCAATCTGCCGGCTTCGCGTCCGGCGATTAAAAACTACAACCCCAACCGTTCAGGCGAAGGTACGCCCGGACAGATTAACAAATCCCTCAAAAAACGATTATCACCGTACCTGGAAACACATTCTCTGGGCAGGTTTTTCAAGGGTTGTAGCAGAAGCGCTTGGGAAATCGCAAACCGCTTTTCCGCACTGATCCAAAAAGAAAAATTACCCTCGGCGGGAACGCCGGGGGGACAGCGAAAGCGTGGTTAACGCTTTAGTTTAAAAAAGAGGCGTACGACGGGCCGAAACCCGCCGCACGCCCCAAGTTTCCCAGGGAGGATTCCTGAACATGGATTTTGGCGTTCCGCGCCATCACGAGCATCCGCTCGTGGCGCCGCAGGTCACGCATTTCATGCAGGTCCCGTTTCGGACCAGAGTGAAGTTCCCGCAATCGCCGCAGGAATCCCCTTCGTAGCCCTTCATCCGAGCTTCGCGAATTTGATCCAACTTGGTATCGGTTTCCGCGATAACCGTGTTTTCGATCTCCATCACCGTATCGGTGCCTTCGGCCTGCTGAAGGGCCGCACTGGCACCGTTGCCGCCATTGCCGTTGCCTGACGAGGCCCGCACGGCGCCGCCGGTCGATCCGGACTGTTCGCCGCTGCCGGCCAGGCGTCCGCCTTGGACGACAGTGAACTGCTTGGACCGGACATACCCCCGGCTGGTCAGTTGCTGGACGACCGCTTCGACAACGCCGTTGCTTTGTTCCTGCTGGGGCAGGTCGCCTTCGGCCGAACCGTCACCCAAGGTATCGGGTAGAAGGTCCGCCGGTTCCACATGGGCAAGGTCGTTGCGTTCCAGGTACGACACCGCCAATTCGCGGAAGATGTAGTCGAGGATCGAGGTCGCCATCTTGATGGTGTCGTTGCCGGTGACCATGCCCGAGGGCTCGAACCGGGTGAAGGTGAAGGCTTCGACGTATTCCTCGAGCGGCACGCCATACTGCAGGCCGATGGAAATCGCGATCGCGAAATTGTTCATCAGCGAGCGGAAGGCGGCCCCTTCCTTGTGCATGTCGATGAAGATTTCCGCCAGGCGGCCGTCTTCGTATTCACCGGTGTGCAGGTAAACCTTGTGATCGCCGATCGAAGCTTTCTGGATATAGCCCTTGCGGCGGCCCGGCGGGCGCTGACGTTCCGCCGCCCGTTCGACGATACGCTCGACGATCCGTTCGGCGACGATTTCCGCCTTGGCGGCAATCGGCTGGTCCGCGACCGCTTCGCCCAGGGTTTCCTCGGCATCGGCATCGTCCAGCAAGGCAGCCTGCAGCGGCTGTGACAGCTTGGAGCCGTCACGGTACAGCGCGTTGGCCTTCAGCCCCAGTTTCCAGGACAGCATATAGGCTTCGTTGCATTCCTGGACCGAGGCAGAGTTCGGCATGTTGATGGTCTTGGAAATGGCGCCGGAAATGAAGGGCTGCGCCGCCGCCATCATACGGATGTGGCTGTCCACCGACAGGAACCGCTTGCCGATCTTGCCGCAGGGGTTGGCGCAGTCGAACACGGACAGGTGTTCGGCCTTCAGATGGGGGGCGCCTTCCAGGGTCATGGCGCCGCAGATGTAGGTATTGGCGGCTTCGACCTCGGCCTTGGAAAAGCCCAGGTAGGTGAGCATGTCGAAGGACATGTCATCCAGTTTCTCAGCCGGGATGCCCAGCCCTTCGCGGCAGAAGTCTTCACCCAGGTTCCACTTGTTGAACACGAACTTGATGTCGAAGGCTTCGCCGAGCGACCCTTCAAGTTTCTTGAGAACTTTGTCCGTGAAACCTTTGTTTTTCAAAGACTCTTCATTGATGCCCGGTGTGCCTTCTAGGGTACCGTGACCGACCGCGTAGTTGATCATGTCGGTGATCTCGTCCGCCGTGTAGCCCATGCCCGACAGGGCCTTGGGAACCATGCGGTTGATGATCTTGAAGTAGCCGCCGCCGGCCAGTTTCTTGAATTTGACGAGGGCGAAATCGGGCTCGATCCCCGTGGTGTCGCAATCCATGACCAGACCGATCGTGCCCGTGGGCGCGATCACCGTGGTTTGGGCGTTGCGGTAGCCATGGGCTTCGCCGCCTTCAAGTGCCTTGTCCCAGGCCTTGGCCGCCGCCACCGACAGGGCGTCGTCGGGGCAGTCAGAGGCAATCAACGGTACGGGCGTGACTTCCAGGTCTTCGTAGCCCGCTTTTTCGCCATGCGCCGCGCGGCGGTGATTGCGGATGACCCGCAACATGGGGTCGGCGTTCTTCTCGTATCCGGGGAAGGTGCCCAGTTCCGCTGCCATTTCGGCCGAGGTGGCATAGCAGGTGCCGGTCATCAGGGCCGTGATGGCGCCGCAGATAGCCCGGCCTTCGACGGAATCGTAGGACAGCCCGGCGTTCATCAGATAGCCGCCGATATTGGCATAGCCCAGCCCCAATGTGCGGAACTCGTAAGACAGTTCGGCGATTTCCTTGGACGGGAATTGCGCCATCAGCACCGAGATTTCCAGGGTCACGGTCCACAACCGCACGGCGTGTTCGAATCCTTTGACGTCGAATGCGCCGTCGCGGGTCGAGAAGGTAATCAGGTTCAAGGACGCCAGATTACAGGCCGTATCGTCCAGGAACATGTATTCGGAGCAGGGGTTGGAAGCGTTGATCCGGCCCGAATTAGGGCAGGTGTGCCATTCGTTGATGGTGGTGTCGTACTGCAGGCCCGGATCGGCGCAGGCCCAGGCGGAATAGCCGATCTTTTCCCACAGATCGCGGGCCTTGATGCGTTTGTGCACCTTGCCGTCGGTACGGCGGGTCAATTCCCAGTCGCCATCGTCGAGAACGGCGCGGATGAAGTCATTGTTCAGGCGGACGGAATTGTTGGAATTCTGCCCCGAAACGGTGACATAGGCTTCCGAATCCCAATCCGTGTTGTAGGTCGGGAAATCGATGTCCGTATAACCCTGGCGGGCGAAATGGATGACCCGTTGGACATAGTTGTCGGGGATCATGGATTGCCGGCAGCCCTTGATGGCGGCCTTAAGGTCCGCATTCACCTTGGGATCGAACCGGTCGTCCGCACCGGCGTCCGGGCCCAGGTCCGCCTGACAGGCGGCCATGACCTGGGTCATGTGCTTTTTAGCCAGGCGCGAACCCGCGACCAGGGCCGCGACCTTCTGTTCTTCCTGAACCTTCCAGTTGATGTAGTTTTCGATATCCGGGTGATCGACGTCGACCACGACCATCTTGGCCGCGCGCCGCGTGGTGCCGCCCGATTTGATGGCGCCGGCGGCCCGGTCGCCGATCTTGAGGAAGCTCATCAGGCCCGACGATTTTCCGCCGCCGGACAGGGGTTCGCTTTCGCCGCGCAAGCGGGAGAAGTTGGACCCAGTGCCCGAGCCGTATTTGAACAGGCGCGCTTCGCGCACCCACAAATCCATGATGCCGCCCTCGTTCACCAGGTCGTCGCTGACGCCCTGGATGAAGCAGGCATGGGGCTGCGGGTGTTCGTAGGCGGATTTGGACGCGACCAGCTTGCCCGTTTCGAAGTCCACGTAATGGTGACCCTGGGCCGGCCCATCGATGCCATAGGCCCAATGCAGGCCGGTGTTGAACCATTGCGGCGAATTGGGGGCTGCCATCTGTTTGGCCAGCATGAAGCGCATTTCATCGAAATAGGTCTGGGCGTCCGCTTCGGAATCGAAATAGCCGCCTTTCCAGCCCCAATAGGTCCAGGTACCGGCCAGCCGGTCGAACACCTGCTTGGCGCTTTCCTCACCGGCGAACCGCTTGGCCTTGGGCAGTTTCTTCAGGGCCGCATCGTCGGGCGCGGAGCGCCACAGCCATGACGGAATCGAATTTTCCTCGACCTTTTTCAACTTGGCGGGGATGCCCGCCTTGCGGAAATATTTCTGCGCCAGCACGTCGCAGGCGACCTGGGACCAGGCTTCCGGTACCTCGATGCCGTCCTGCGCGAACACCACGGAGCCGTCCGGGTTTCGGATTTCGCTGGATGCCTGGCGAAACTTGATCGCCGCGTAAGGTGATTGATCCTTTTTAGTGAAATGCCGCTTGATCTGCATGGCTACCCCGTCTGCGCTCCCTTGATGGTCCTGTCGTTCCCGACCCTGATCGTTCGGTCGGCGGGTCCTTGGACGGACCCGGGTCGCTTCTTTGCCGCCGGCTCGGAAGGAGTGTCGCTTCCTTACTACATAATGTGTTTGCCCAGGCTTGAAGGACGCTAAATGTAGCCAGCACCTTTGAGGGCGGCAACAAGATTATTTCAATATTTTGGGGTTATATTACAAAAAAATTACTTGATTTTGTGGAATGGCCCGGAAATCCGCCGGTTATGTCTTTCGGCATAGTTCGGGCCGTACGACATGTTGCGGATAAAGGGCTGTGAAGCGGGCTGGACCTTGCGCCCGCATGGTGCCATATTCCCGCGGTACATCAGGTGGATATGAGACGCCATGGACATCGGAACGATCCTGCATACGTGGATTTCCGGCAAGCTTGTCGGCACAGACGAGTTCGGAAACCGCTACTACAAGAACAAGGGCAACGCGCTTTACGGGCGCGAACGCCGCTGGGTGCTCTACAAGGGGCGCAAGGAAGCTTCCAAAGTACCGTCAGAATGGCACGCCTGGTTGCATCACACCTCGGCCGAGCCCCTGACCGAAAGCGCCACGCAGGCGCGCTCCTGGCAGAAAGAGCATATCCCCAACCTGACGGGGACGGCCGGTGCCTACCGCCCGGCGGGCCACGATTTCAAAGGCGGCGAGCGGGCCCATGCGACGGGCGACTACGAAGCCTGGAAGCCCGAATAGGTCCCGTCCCGTGGCGGGGCTTCTGGCATGATGGTCCAACTTCCATGACCCTGGAATCCAAGGAACAGTTGATCGGCGGCTTGGCGCTTATCGTGCTGCTGGCGGTGATCGGTGTTCTGAATCAAAGCCGCGACCTCGCCAAAAACAGCAATGGTCATATCGTGGTCGACGCCCTGTTCGGCAAGGTTGATGGAATTCAGCCGGGTGCCGAAGTCCGCATGGGCGGTATTCGAATCGGGACCGTCGCGGGCCAGCGCCTGGATGAAAGCTTCCGCGCTGTCCTGTCTCTTAACCTGACGGGCAACATCCTGGTGCCGAAGGATTCGTCGGCATCGGTTCAGACCGACGGCCTGTTCGGCGGAAAATACATCGTGGTCGAGCCGGGAGCAGAAGAACAGGGGCTGAAGACCGGGGACCTCATTGCCTATACCCAGGATGCGCAGGTCGTCAGCGATATCCTGGATTTGATCATTTCCCAGGGACGGGCCGCGATGGAGGCCCGCAAGGCCGCCGCGGACATCGTGCCGGCGCAGACAAAATAGGGACGGGGACGGAACATGGGACGCAACGCAATCGAAACGATTCTCGGCGCGGTGGTGCTGCTGGTTGCCGGGGTGTTCATGTTCTTTGCCTTCAATGTGGCGCAGGTCAAGGCGGTGTCCGGCTACGAGATCAAGGCGCATTTCCTTAAGATCGGCGGCCTGTCCAAGGGCAGCGACGTGCGAATCAACGGGATCAAGGTGGGCACGGTGACGGAACGCCTGCTTGACCCGACAACCTTCGAAGCCGTGGTCGTGATGTCGATCGAGCCCGATGTGAAATTACCCAAGGACACGGTCGCGACGATCGGCTCCGAAGGGATTCTGGGCGGGAAATACGTGCGCCTGAAACCGGGCACGGAAAAAGAGCCGCTGCCGGCCGGTGCGCGCATCGCCCGGACCCAGGATTTCAAATCCCTGGAGGATCAGGTGGGCGAGATCATCTTCCTGGCCACGGGCGGGAAATAGCACGGCATGCGGATCTGTTCCGCCTTTCTTCTGTGTATCGGTGTGATGTTCGCCGGGGCTGCGCAGGCAGCGCCCATGGACAAGGTCATTCTGCAAGGACTGGACAAGGTTACGGCACGGGTTTCGACGCTTGAAACCCGGGTCGGCGAGGTCGTGCGGTTCGGCACGCTCGAAATCATCGCCCGGCATTGCGACAAACGCCCGCCCGAAGAAACGCCGGAAAGTGCGGCCTATCTGGATATCTGGGAGATTCGCCCGGGCGAGCCGGCGGTCAGCCTGTTCCGCGGTTGGATGTTCGCATCCAGTCCGGCGCTCAACGCGCTGGAACACCCGGTCTACGACATCTGGGTGTTGGATTGCGGGCCGGCTGGTGGGCAAGCCAAACCAAGATAGACGGTTTGGGCATGCGGCTTGCGGGTAAAATCGTATTACGCGTACCCTACATGTCTTGAGAGTGCCGGGGAGACCGATCAAGTTCATCAAGGCTTGGGATGGTCCAGGCTGCGCGAGGAGACAGGATCGAATTGCGTAAAGTCTCGCTTTGATGGGCATGGGCGGCGTGAGTGGCTAACTGGGAGATCGGCAAGAACGAAAAGCTTGGGGCGGAACTGTTCAGGGCGGTTTATGAACAGGATGCTCTGGGGATGGCGTTGCGGGCCGTCGGGCCAAGGGATTCGCACTGGCTCGATGCCAATGACAAGTTCTGCCAAATTTTCGGCTATACCCGCGAAGAGCTGCTTGAACTGACCTCCGTCGATATTTCCTATCCCGAAGAACAGGATGACGCCGTTGAGTACAACGAGCGTTTGCTGGCTGGTGACCTGAAAAGCTATTCCCGCGAAAAGCGCTACGTCCACAAGGACGGCCATGTCATTTGGGCAAACGTTTGGCTGTCGGCGGTCTATGGTTCAAACGACCAGCCAAGCCTGATCGTTTCCGTTATCGAGGATATTACGGAACGGAAACGCGACGAGGCGGCACTTCTGGAAAGTGAAAACCGGTTCCGGGCCCTTGTCGATGCCCTGCCTTCCGCGATCCTGATGAAGGATGTGGATGGCACCTACCTGCACGCCAATAACCGGTGGTTCGAATGGTTCAATCCCAAGCGTGTTCCCATCACGGGAAAGACGGTGCGGGATTTCTATCCCGATGACCACGCCGCCGGCATCATCGCGCAGGAAGACGAGGTCCTAAAGACGGGACAAAGCATTGAATATGAATATGAAACGCCGTTCAGTGACGGCAACGTACGCAGTACCTTGCTGCAAAAATTTCCGGTAACCGATGCCGACGGTGAAATCATCGGGATCGGCGGAATCAACACGGACATTACCGAACGCAAGCGCGCCGAGGCCGAGATCATCGCTTCCAAGGAACAGGCGGAGATCGCGAACCGGGCGAAATCGAAATTTCTTGCCCATATGAGCCATGAGTTGAGAACCCCGTTGAACGCCATCGTCGGATTTTCCGAGGCCTTGATGACGCAGACCTTCGGCCCCCTGGGGGATGAAAAGAACGTAGAGTTCGTCAATGCGATTCATGAGGCGGGAACGCATCTCACCCAGATCATCGGCGATATCCTCGACCTTTCCCGGATCGAGGCCGACCACATGCCGATCGACGAGACCGTCATTGATGTTTCTGCGGTTGTTGAGCGCAGCCTTTCGATGATGGCGGCCAAGGTTGCGGAAAAGGGCCTTGTCGTGCGGTCGGATACTCAAGGTATTTCCGCGAAAATCCGGGCGGATGAACGGCTTATTACCCAGGTTGTCCTGAACCTGTTGTCCAACGCCGTGAAGTTCACACCCTCCGGCGGCCGCATCGATGTTCTGGTCAACGCGGTAAACGGCGAAGGCTTGACGCTCCGTGTTTCAGACAGCGGTGTCGGTATCGACCCAAGGTATCTGGACAAGGTATTGGAGCCTTTCGTCCAGGCTGGCACCTATTCCAGCCCCGAACATGGAGGCACGGGATTGGGGCTGGCGATCTGTCGGTCTTTGATGGAATTGCACGGCGGCGCTTTGACCATTGAAAGCGAGTTGGGCATTGGGACGACGGCAACGGCCGCATTTCCGCCGGAGCGTGTGATCGGCTGATTTTGCCTGGGCCGGCCTTGGTTTGTGACGCGTGCCGGAAACGTTCGCGGCCTCTCATAGACTCCATCAAAACAAGGGCTAGCCGTTGCTGCCCATGCGCTCCAACTCTTTCATCACCTGGCCGGGGGGCGGGTTGATCGGGAATCGCGCCTGATACTCAAGCGCCGATTCCAGGCGCTTTTGGTAATCCCGGGCGGGAATTTCCTCGCAGCCGAAGGTCTTCAAATGGTCGGTCACGAATTGTGTATCCAACAGGCGAAACCCGCCCAGGCGCAGGCGTGCGACCAGATGGGCAAGGGCGACCTTGGAGGCATTGGTCACGCGCGAAAACATGCTTTCGCCGAAGAACGCCCCCCGGAGTGCCACGCCGTATAGCCCGCCCGCCAGTTCGCCGTCCTTCCAGGTTTCAAGGGAATAAGCGAAGCCCAGATGGTGCAATTCGACGATCGCATCGCGAATCGGCGTGTTGATCCAGGTGTCCGTGCGCCCAGGACCGGGGGCAGCACATTCGTCCAGGACCCGTTCGAAAGCTGAATTGGCGCGGACGATGAACTCGCCCCGGCGCAAGACCTTGCGCAGGCTTTTGGAAATGTGGAAACCGTCCAGCGGCAGCACGCCGCGCTGTTTGGGATCGACCCAGAAGACCTGCGGATCGTCGTGGCTTTCCGCCATGGGGAAGATGCCGGCGGCATAGGCGCGCAGCAGCAGTTCCGCGGGCAAGCCTTCCTGGAACTGGTCGCGCCGGCTCATGGGCGCGGGCCCCTAGGCGTCGTCCCGGTCCGCCGCCATGAGCTGTTCCAGCCAATGGATGTCATAGCTGCCGTCGACGAAATCCCGTTCGCCGATGATGCGTTGTTGCAGCGGTATGCCCGTCGAGATGCCATCGATCACAAATTCCTCAAGCGCGCGGCGGAGGCGCATCAGGCATTCATTCCGCGTTGCGCCATGAACGATCAGCTTGGCGATCATGCTATCGTAGTGCGGCGGCACTGTGTAGCCGGAATAAAGGGCGGAATCGACCCGCACCCCCAGGCCGCCCGGGGCATGAAACACGCCGACCTTGCCCGGCGACGGCGCGAACGTTTCCGGATCCTCGGCATTGATGCGGCATTCGATGGCATGGCCGCGCAATTTGATGTCGTCCTGAGTGACCGACAGCTTGGAACCCTGGGCGACGCGAATCATTTCGCGCACGATGTCGATGCCGGTAATGGCCTCGGTAATGGGATGTTCGACCTGCAGGCGGGTGTTCATTTCGATGAAATAGAACTCGCCGTTTTCGTACAGATATTCGACCGTGCCGGCGCTCTGATAGCCCAGCTTGGCGATGGCGTTGACGGTGACGGCGCCGATTTCCGCCCGTTGGGCCTCGTTCAGGGCCGGAGAGGGGGCTTCTTCCAATACCTTCTGGTGGCGGCGCTGCAGTGAGCAGTCGCGTTCGCCCAGGTGCACGACGTTACCCAGGCTGTCGGCCATGATCTGAATTTCGATATGACGCGGCGTATCCAGGTACTTTTCCATATAGACGGCGCCATCGCCGAAGGCAGCGGCGGCCTCGCTCTGTGCCATCTTGACCAGGTCTTCCAACTCTCCCTCGTGGCGCACGACCTTCATGCCGCGCCCGCCGCCGCCGGAAGCTGCCTTGATCAGCACCGGATAGCCGATGTCCTTGGCGACCAGGGCTGCGTCCTTGATATTGTCGATCGCACCGTCCGACCCGGGCACCACGGGAATGCCGGCGTTCTTGGCGGCGGTCTTGGCCTGAACCTTGTCACCCATCAGGCGGATATGATCGGCCGAGGGGCCGATGAAGGTGAACCCATGTTCGGCCACCATCTGGGCGAAATCGGCGTTTTCCGACAGGAACCCATAGCCCGGATGGATGGCATCGGCGCCCGAAATCGCGGCCGCCGACAGCACCGCCTGGATCGACAGATAACTGTCCTTGGCCGAAGGCGGGCCGATGCACACGCTTTCGTCGGCGAAGCGCACATGCATGGCGTCCGTGTCGGCGGTGGAATGCACGGCGACCGTGGAGATGCCCATTTCCCGGCAGGCGCGCAGGATACGCAGCGCGATTTCCCCTCGGTTGGCGATCAGGACTTTTTCGAACAAGTCCTGGCTCCTATTCGAGAATCAGCAAAGGTTCGCCGAATTCAACGGGCGTTCCGCTGGTCACCATGACCTTCTTGACCGTGCCCGAACGGGGGGCGGTGATCTGGTTGAAGACCTTCATGGCCTCGACCAGAAGCAAGGTATCGCCTTCCTTGACCGTATCGCCTTCCTTGACGAAATCGGGGCTTTCCGGGTCGGGAGAGGTATAGACCACGCCGACCATGGGCGAGGTCACGGCGCCAGCGGGCACCCCCTGGTCGCCGCCCGATGCATCCGCAGCAGGTGCCGGGGCCGCCATGGGCATGGGGGCTGCCGCCGCCACGGCGGTGGCACCCTTGGACACGCGCAGGGACCAGTCGTCATGGGTGTACTCGATTTCCGTCAATCCGGTTTCCTCGAGCAATTCAGCCAGCTTGCGGACGGCGTCCGCGTCGATATCGGTCGCTTTGGGGCTTTTCGCCATTTTTCCCTTACCCGTTGTTTTTCAGACGTTTGGCTAGCGCTTCCAAGGCCAGCTCGTATCCCTGACCGCCCAGGCCGCAAATCATGCCGTCGGCGGCCTTGGATACAAAGGAATGATGCCGGAATTCTTCGCGCCGGTGAATGTTCGAAAGATGCACTTCGATGATCGGCAGGTCGATGGCGCTGAGCGCGTCCAGAATCGCAACCGATGTATGGGTATAGGCGCCCGCATTGATGACGATCCCGGCGTGGGTTTTGGCGCCTTCCTGAATCCAGGTGACCAACTCGCCTTCGTCGTTGGATTGGCGGAAATCGATGTCCAGCCCCAGGCCTTTGGCCCGTTCGCGGCAGGCGTCCTCGATCGCAGCAAGGGTTTCCTTGCCGTAGATGTCCGGCTCGCGCGTACCCAGTAGGTTCAGGTTCGGGCCGTTGAGGATAAGGATCGTCGATGCCATGGCTTTAATTCCGGGCGCACAAGGGCGCGCAAACGCGGTTTCATTCGTCAGGTAGCGGCTTATAGCACGCTGCGTGATATGAGAAACATCCCGTTTCACCCCACCTGAGCGTTGAAAGGGGCTGGCCTGAACCCCATAATTCCTTTAAGGCCAGACCAAACAAGGCTCCGAGGATACCGCTTCAATGCAAGTTCAGATCAATGGCGAAACCCATTCCCTAGACGCACCGCTCTCCGTGAAGGAGCTGCTGACCCGAATCGGCCTGGACCCGGCCAAGGTCGCGGTCGAACGCAATTTGGAGATCGTGCCCAAATCCGGCTATGGCCAGATCGGGGTCGAGGACGGCGATCGCCTGGAAATCGTTCATTTCATCGGCGGCGGTGCGCCGGATTCGACGCCGGCATCCGATGACGAGGATGTCTTGGAAGTGGCCGGACACACATTCCGTTCACGCTTGATCATCGGCACCGGCAAATACAAGGATTATGACCTGAACCGTCAGGCGGCCGAAGCGGCCGAAGCCGAAATGATCACGGTCGCCGTCCGGCGCGTCAATCTGACCGACCCGAACCAACCCTTGCTGGTCGACTACCTGGATCCCAAGAAATACACCTACCTGCCGAATACGGCGGGCTGTTTCACTACGGACGATGCCGTGCGGACCCTGCGCCTGGCGCGGGAAGCCGGTGGCTGGACTTTGGTGAAGCTGGAAATCCTGGGCGAACAACGCACCCTGTATCCGATGATGCCGGAAACGATCGAAGCCACGGCGGCCCTGACGGAAGAAGGTTTCCAGGTCATGGCTTATTGTTCGGACGACCCGATCCTGTGCAAGCGGGTGGAGGAGGCGGGCGCCGTCTCCATCATGCCGTTGGGAGCCCCCATCGGCTCGGGCCTGGGCATTCAAAATCCGGTCAACATCCGCCTGATCAAGGAACAGTCCGAAGTGCCGGTGATCGTCGATGCCGGTGTCGGTACGGCGTCGGATGCGACCATCGCCATGGAACTGGGCTGCGACGGGGTTCTGATGAACACGGCCATCGCCGAAGCCAAGGACCCGGTGTTGATGGCGCGCGCCATGAAGCACGCGGTCAAGGCCGGGCGCGAGGCCTATCTCGCGGGGCGCATGCCGCGCAAGATGTACGCCGATCCGTCGTCGCCGCTGTCCGGGCTGATTTAGGCGGGGTTCAGGTTGGGTCTGCGGTGCTGTTTCTTGCCGCAAGCTGCCGTTTTAAATTCGCCGCCGCCATGGCATATCCACCGTTTCCACCATCGATGAAATGCACGTGTTTGCTGTCGGTAAGGCTGAACAGCAGGCAGGTCATCAGGGCGCTGTCCGCCTGATGGGTGCCGTAGGCGATCAGGTTCTTTTGATACAGTTTTTCCAGGCAGGCTTCGATTTCCCGAACTTCCTCGACTGTGCAGTCCAGGACCATGCGCAAGGTGTCGTCGAATCGACGATAATCGGAATTCGCCCTAAGCTCCCGGCGGTATTCCGGCGCGTTGTAGCCGCCGCCGCTTAAATCGAAGGTTTCCAGCAGAAACTGCAGGAAGCTCTGCCAATAAAGAAACAGCAGGTGTTTGAAATAGGGGCGGTCGCCGCATGTCGCGAGGGCTTCCGCCCGCAAGCCGCGGGGTGGCCACCGAAACTTCATGTTCTTTGCCGTGACCGGCTGGCTGTTTTGGAAATTGGGGCCGAGAATTTTGACCAGTTCCGCCAGGACGGTCTGATAGGCCTGCAGTTGACTATCGGTGCCGGGGGACAGCGATTGCACAAGAATGGTCAGCATGCGTCCGCGTTGGGTCGAAAGCGGCTCCCACCGGCAGGACAGACCCTCCAAATCCGGCGGCTGATCGGGAATTTCATCATCGATCCGATAGCCCCGGCTGCCGTCGTCGGCTTTGATCATCTTGTCCGCAAGGGCAAGGCCGCCACCGTCGAACATGGCCAAATAATTGCCTTCGCTTAGGCGGTATTTGGCGACCCGGACGTCCGATCCCTGATTACGCACGACGGAGATAGGCACGGCGCCGACGCGCAGTTCCATGCCGAAATGATTGATGGCCAGGTTCCGGGTTTTCAAAAGGGCTTCGCGCACCCTGGGCAGCATTTCTTGGGGGGCGACGAAGGTGGCGCCGTCGCCGCCGAACGCAAACGGTATTTCGTTGGCGCGGGACACGTTCAGGACCGCCGAAATCGACGCGGCCCCGACCATGTTGACGTCTTTGTAGCGGCCTTCGGTAATGGCTTTGGTCGAGCCCTTGATGTCGGTGATGATGATGCTCCACCCGTCCGGAACGGATGTGTATTTATCCTCGTCAAAAATGGACATGAAATCATCGAAGCTCGGCAACGCCCCGAAGAAAGGCTGTGCCCTGCGGTCGGATCTTTCGGTCTTCGACATAGACGTTTCATTGCCCCGCGACTTCGGCCCCATATTACATAGGGCGTGCGGCCCGGCGGGCCAACATTAACTACGTCAGGGAATAACCAATGCTGGCCTGCGCGCAGGGAAAAACGCCCGCGTGTCTGAGCACCCGGGCGAAACCGGGCGAGGCGATGTCTCTATGGGAAGTTCTTGAGGAAGTCCGGAACCTGGTCGCTCTGGCCGAAGGCCACGTCGCCTTTGTCTTCCATCACGCCGGCATCGTTCTGATTGCGCCGGTCGCGGCGATCGGACCTTTCACGCTCGGGCTTGCCGCGCCTGGGCTTGTCGGACTTGGCGCCGTCGTCGTTTGACGCCGTTTTTTCGTCCTTTGCCGGGGGCGTGTCGTCCTTGCTTTCGGTATCGGTGCCGGAAGATTCCTTCGGCGCCGTATCCTCAGGTTTCGTTTCCTGGGGTTTTGTATCCTCAGATTTCCTTCCGCGCCCGCGTCCGCGACTGCGCGGTTTGCGGTTGTCCGTTTTCTCATCGTCTTTGCTGGCGTCGCCGCCTTGGTCATTGCGTTTGCTGCCAAGATCATCGCGGTCGATGGGCTTGCCGATCAGCTTTTCGATGGCGTCGACGTATTTGCCGTCGGCCGGCACGGCGATGGAGATCGCAATCCCCTCACGCCCGGCGCGGCCGGTGCGGCCGATGCGGTGGACATAGTCATCCGCATGGGTCGGCACGTCGTAGTTGAACACATGGCTCATCAACGGAATGTCCAGACCGCGTGCGGCCACGTCGGAACAGACCAGCAAGGTCACATCGCCGGTTTTGAACTTGGACAGTGTTTCCATGCGAACGGACTGCACCATATCGCCGTGTAGGCGGGCGGCCGTGTCATAGCCGTGACGCTGCAACGAGCGGTAGACGATGTCCACGTCACGCTTGCGGTTGCAGAAGATAATGGCGTTCTTCGGCTTTTCGCGGGCAATCAACTGGCGCAAAATTTCGCGCTTGCGCTTCGCGACCGAAGCCTGATCACGTCCTGCGCCCGTTGCCATGACAAGACCCTGTTTGATGGTTTCCGCCGTCGTCGCCGGCCGGGAGACGGTGATTTCCTTGGGATTCATCAGGAATTTGTCGGCCAGGCGCTTGATCTCGGGCGGCATGGTCGCCGAGAACAGCAGGGTTGTCTTGATCGGCGGAAGCAGGCTGACGATCTTTTCGACATCGGGAATGAAGCCCATGTCGAGCATGCGGTCAGCTTCGTCGATCACCAGGATCTTCACGTCGCGCAGAAGCAGATGACCGCGGTCGAACACATCCATCAGGCGGCCGGGCGTGGCGATCAGAACATCGACGCCTTTTTCCAGCACCTTCAATTGTTCGCTCATGTTCTCGCCGCCGATCAGCAGCGCGTGGTTGAGCTTGTTATACTTGCCGTAGGTTTCGAAATTGTCGGCAACCTGGGCGGCCAGTTCGCGGGTCGGCTCCAGGATCAGCGAGCGCGGCATGCGCGCCTTGGCCCGGCCCGAGGCCAGGATGTCGATCATCGGCAGGGTAAAGGACGCGGTTTTGCCCGTGCCCGTCTGCGCACAACCCAGGATATCGCGGCCCATCAATACTTGCGGGATGGCCTGCGCCTGGATGGGAGTAGGGTCGGTATAGCCTGCGTCTGAAATCGCTTTGAGGAGTTCTTCGCTAAGGCCGAGGTCTGAAAAGGACATATTGCTCCACTTTGGGAGTTGCGCCGCCCAAGGCTGCGTGGTCACCGTATGGGGGCATTGATTGGGCCCTTGGGGCTTTCCCCAGGCCATGTGAGCGGGATATTAGGTGTTCCCGACCCGAAGTCAATGATAAGCCAGCGGTTGACGGCGGTTTTCTGCCACTGTTCATCCATGATCGACCTTTGACAGGAGAATCTCCATGCCGCCCCCCATGCCGCTTCTGTTCATGCCCGGTCTGCTGTGCGATGCCGAACTGTGGCGGCACCAAATGGAAACCCTGGGCGATCTGGCCGATATGACGGTCACCGACATGACCCAGGACGACGATGTCGAGGCCATGGCACGGCGCGCCCTGGATGCGGCACCTGACCAGTTCGCGCTGTGCGGCCTGTCCATGGGCGGCTATGCGGCGCAGGCGGTTATGCGACTGGCCCCGGAACGGGTGACGCGTCTGGCCTTGCTCGACACGGCGCCCGGCCCGGACACGGCCGAGCGCACGGCGGGCCGCCGCGATCTGATGGCCCGGGCGGCGGGCGGTGATCTGGAAGGGGTGATCGACCATCACATGACGGGCTTCATCGCCGAGAACCGTCAGGACGACGCGGCGTTGACGGCCAAGGTGCGGGCGTCGGCCCGCAATGTCGGGGCGGACGCCTATCAGCGGCAGCAGACGGCGATCATCAACCGGCCGGACAACCGCCCGAATCTGGCGGCGATTTCCTGCCCAACGCTGGTGCTGTGCGGGCGGCTTGACGTGATGACGCCGCCTGCGGTGCATGAAGAAATGGCATCGGCGATCCCGAATGCTAAACTGGTGGTCGTCGAAAACTGTGGCCATCTGTCGCCCATGGAGCGGCCCGAGGCGGTCAGCGCCGTGTTGCGCTATTGGCTTCAGGAATAAGGAAAACCGAATGCTCATAAAGCCCGAACAGTCCTGCCTGGTCGTCATCGACATTCAGGAAAAGCTCGTGCCCGCCATGCAGGCGCCGGCCAAGGTCATCCGCAACACGAAATTGCTGATGACGGCCGCCGACCGGCTGGGCATCCCCATTCTGATGACGGAACAATACCCAAAAGGCCTGGGCCGCATCGTGCCGCAGCTTCAGGGTATCGCGCCCGGTGCCCAGGTCTTCGAGAAGATCCATTTCTCCTGCATGAACGAAAAAGCGTTCCAGCAAGCCTATGAAGCGACCGGACGGCGTCAGGCCGTCATCACGGGGATGGAAGCCCATATCTGCGTCATGCAGACGGGGGTCGATTTGATGGACCGGGGCAACGAAATTTTCGTCGTCACGGACGCCACGTCGTCGCGCACATTGGAAAGCGAAAAGGCCTGCCTGGACCGGTTGGGTGCGGCCGGGGCGGGGATCGTGACGACCGAAATGGTGGTGTTTGAATGGCTCGGGCAGGCAGGCACAGAGGCCTTCAAGGAAATGCTCCCATTCATTAAATAAAACAACATGATAAACAATAAACTTAAGGTGATGAATAAATGAGTTCCTTGCGTCAGCCCGCCGGCGTGATCCTGCCGTATCGTGACAAAACCCCGCAGATCGATGACAGCGCCTTCATCGCGGAAAACGCGGTCATCATCGGCGACGTGACCATCGGGACGAAGTCGTCGATCTGGTACAACTGCGTCCTGCGCGGCGACATGAACTTCATCCGTATCGGCAACGATACGAACATCCAGGACGGCACCATCGTGCATGTGGATTCCAAGGGCTATCCGACGATCCTGGGGGACCGGGTCACGGTCGGCCATATGGCCATGCTGCATGCCTGTGAAATTCATGACGATGCCATGATCGGTATGCAGGCGACGGTGATGGACGGTGCCGTGGTCGGCGAAGGGGCGCTGATCGCCGCCGGTGCCCTGGTCACGCCCGAAAAGAAGATCGGCCCCGGCGAGGTCTGGTCCGGACGGCCCGCCAAATTCCTGCGCAAGGTCGGGCCGAACGACCAGAAGATGCTCGACTATATCTGGCCTGTTTATGACAACCTGAGCGCGGAATACCGCGAGGCCGGTCTCGACCTGCGACGGTTGCAGCGCAACCGTCCCATTCCCCCCAGCGATTGAGGCTTCCCATGGCAGCCCCGAAACCGGATGCCCCGTCGGACACGCTTGCCGCCGCCCGCAACGGCGACCGGCGGGCCATCGCCAAGCTGCTGTCGCTGGCGGAAACCAGCGGCAACCGGGCGCCTGTACCGGACGATCCGGGCCGAGACATGATGGGCCGTGTCTATCAGGCGGCGGGGGCGGCCCATGTGGTCGGCGTGACCGGACCTCCGGGGGCCGGAAAGTCGTCCTTGGTCAATGCCCTGGTCAAGGATTTGCGCAGACGGGATTTGACCGTCGGCGTGATCGCCATCGATCCGTCCAGCCCGTTTTCCGGCGGCGCGATCCTGGGTGATCGGGTGCGCATGGGCGACCTTGGCGGGGATTTGGGGGTGTTCATCCGTTCGCTCGCGACCCAGGGGGCCATGGGCGGGCTGGCGCGCCCGGCGCTGGATTCCGTGGACGTTCTGGACGCCTGCGGGTTCGATGTGGTGATTGTCGAGACGGTGGGGGTCGGCCAGGACGAAGTCGATATCGCCGCCGCCGCGCATACGGTCATTGTCGCCTCGCCCCCGGGCCTGGGCGATGGGGTTCAGGCCATGAAGGCGGGCGTTCTGGAAATCGCCGATATTCACGTGGTGACCAAAGGGGATCGGCCCGACGCCGATAAAACGGCGGCCGATCTGGCGGGGGCACAGGACATCGGCCTGTCCGGCCGTCAGGGCGGGGGCAGCGCCGGCATCTGGCGGGTGCCAGTGATCGCCACCAGTGCCCAGGACGGCCACGGGATCGGTGACCTGGTTCAGGCCGTTCTGGACCACGGACAGCATTTGAAGGACAGCGGTGAGGTCGCGGACCGCCGCCGTCGGACCGCGCGCATGCGACTGGAGACGGCGGCATTGGAACGCATGCGCCGGGAATTCAAACGCCTCGCGCCCGAGATGACCGAATTGGTCGACGATTTGGCCGAACGCCGCGCCGATCCGCGGCAGGCGGCGGAACGGCTGATCGAGAAAGCCCTGAAACGCGGGGAATGATCTTTAAGCGTTCAGGCGCTTATTCCGCCGCGTTCGGCAGGGTGACCTGTCCGATGGAAATGCGGCGCAGGTAATCGGGCTCTGCAATGCCCGGTTTCAGCCGGTCGTCGGCGATGGGCTCGCCGATCGTCGTCGTTACCGGCACGACGCCGGCCCAGACATCCAGATCATAATCCGGCTCATCGTCGATGGGGCCGCCCGTGCGGACCTTGGCGGAGCCTTCATCGATTTCCATGGCGCAGATCGTCGTGCCCTTGAGTTCCTGTTCCGTGGTTTCGCGCAGTTCTTCCCACCGGCCGGGGGTCAGCCGGTCGGTGAAATCCTTGAGCGTCGCCAGTTTTTCTTCCCGGTCTTCGATCAGCCGGGCTTTGCCGAACAGCGTCACCCCCCGGTAGTTGACCGAATGATGAAATCCCGACCGCGCCAGAACCACGCCGTCTAGGTGGGAAACGGTGAAGCACACCGGCACGTCGCCGGTCACGGTCCGCAGCATGCGGCTGGCGGCCGATCCATGCCAATACACCCGGTCGCCATGGCGCCAGTAACAGGTTGCCGTGACATAGGGGGTGTCATCGATGGTGTAGCCGACATGGCAGAGCAGGCCGGAATCGAGGATCGCATCCACCGTCGCTCGGTCGTAGGCCGCGCGCAGCGGCGCCCGTTTGACTTTGGATTTTTCGGTGATCCGCAGCGCGGGCGAGGTCGTCATGGTCCGGTTCCTTCTGTCGATGTTGGTATGCGTGTATCGATTTCCGCCTTGTTGACGGCGGCGGTCTCCATGTACCGTGCAATTTGGTTCTTATAAAAGAGCCATAAATCATAATTTAAAGGGTCCATTTTTCTGATGGCGGGACGGATAAACCGGGGACGGGATGCGCAGTTGATTGATCTGGACCTGGTCCGGTCAGGCGGCACCCCTTTGAACGAACAGCTTTACAAGGGCATCAAGGGGCTGATCCTGGCCGGTGTGCTGCGCTCCGGGGCCCGGCTGCCGGCGACGCGGATTCTGGCCCGCGATCTGGACGTGTCCCGCAATACGGTCCTGACGGCCTACGATCAGCTTTTGGCCGAAGGATTTACCGAGGCCCGGCCCGGCGCGGGCACGCGCGTATCGGCCGATCTGCCCGATCTGGCCGGCGATGTCCGCTCCATGGCCTCCTTGCCGAAAGACGCAGCAGCACCGCCGCCGCTGCCGGCCCGGATGTTGGATTTGATGTCGCGCCGGTCGCCGGGACCGACGCTGCAGCGGCCGTTCCTGCCGGGCGTGCCGGATGTGGCGGCCTTTCCCTTCGATGAATGGGGGCGGGCCGTCGGGCGGTTCTGGCGGCGTCCGCCCATGGCGATGCTGGAAGACCGCGACGGGCGCGGCCACCGCGCCCTGCGCCAGGCCATCGCCGATTATCTGGTCGCCGTGCGCGGCGCCAAATGCACGGCCGATCAGGTGATCGTGACTTCGGGCGCGCAGCAGGGCATCGATCTGTGCGCTCGCGTATTGTTGGAGCCGGGCGATCCCGTGGTGATGGAAAACCCCGGATACCGGGGCCTGATTTCCGCTTTTTCGTCGGTCGGGGCACGGGTCGTCCAGGCGCCGGTGGATGGAGAAGGGCTCGATGTGGCCCGCGCGCGGGCACTCGAACCCCGGCCCCGGATGCTTGCGGTCACACCGTCGCGTCAGTTTCCTTTGGGGGAGACCATGAGCCTTTCGCGGCGGCTCGACCTGTTGGGTTGGGCGCGGGATGCCGGGTTCTGGGTATTGGAAGACGATTACGACAGCGAATACCGCTATCGCGGGCGGCCCCTGGCAGCTCTGCAGGGCCTGGAAGGGGGCGGGCGGGTGATCTATGTGGGAACGTTCTCGAAGGTCATGTTCCCGGCCCTGCGTCTGGGTTACCTGGTGGTACCGGAACCGCTGGTCGATGCCTTTGTGCGGCTACGCGGCGCCGTCGATGATTTCCCGGCCCTGGCCATGCAGCCGGTGTTGGCGGACTTCATGGATACTGGCCGGTTCGGAGCACACGTGCGGCGTATGCGCCAGCTGTATGCCGAACGTCAGGCGATCCTGCGTGCGGAGCTCGTCACCCGTTTCAAGGGGCTGTTCACCGCTCCCGACGATGACGCGGGCATGCATCTGACCGTCACCCTGGCGCCGGGCCGGGCGGGCCGGGGGCTGGCCGACGGTGCGATCACCCGCGAAGCGGCTGAACTGGGAATCACCGCCAGGGCTTTGTCGGGATATTACGAAGGGGCGGACAAGCGCCAAGGGCTGGTTTTGGGTTATACGGCCTATCCGGCGGATGACCTGCGGTCGGCGGCGGCATTGCTGGAACGGGCCGTCACCAAGGCGTTGGGTCCCTAATCTAGCCATTTTTGGTTGCGCGCACCTTGACGTAACTGCCGGGCGCATCGTCCAGAACCTTCAGCTTGCCGTCGCCGGGCACGCGCGCGGGAACGGTTTTCTTGCCGGACCGTTTCTTGATCCAGGCATCCCAATCCAACCACCAGGACCCGTCGTGCTGTTCGGCCTTGTCCAGCCAGGCATCCGGGTCTTTCGGTGTTTGGGCGTTGGTCCAGTAGCAATACTTGTTGGCCGCGGGCGGGTTGATCACCCCCGCGATATGGCCCGATGCCGACAGCACGAAGCGGATGGGGCCTTTGTACAATTGGGTCGCCGCATAGGTCGCTTTCCACGGCGCAATATGGTCTTCGCGGGTCGAAATGATATAGGTCGGCACGTCGATCTTGCCCAGATCGATGGGCGTGCCCGCCAGCGCGATCCCGCCCGGCGTGGCCAGTTTGTTTTCCAGATACATCTTGCGCAGATAGAACGAATGCATGGCCGCCGGCATGCGGGTGGAATCGGAATTCCAGAACAACAGATCGAAGGGGAAGGGATCCTTGCCCAACAGGTAGTTGTTGACCACGAAGGACCAGATCAGATCGTTGGCGCGCAGCATATTGAAGGTGGTCGCCATTTCCGAGCCTTCAAGAAAGCCGCGTTCGTTCATTTTGGCTTCCATGTTCTGCATCTGGGTTTCGTCGACGAATACGGAAAGGTCCCCGGCGTCAGCAAAGTCGACCATGGTGGTAAAGAAGGTCGCGGCATTGATGCGCTTCTTCCACTTCTGGCCTTTTTGCGCCGCCATCCAGGCCAGGGTTGCCGCCGTCAACGTGCCGCCCAGGCAGTAACCGATGATATTGACGGCGCGCTCGCCGGTCGCCTGTTCGATCGCTTCCAGGGCGGCCAGGGGGCCTTCGAGCATGTAATCGTCATAGGATTTCTTGGCCAGTTTGGCATCCGGGTTGACCCAGGAAATGACGAACACCGTATGTCCCTGTTCCGAAGCCCAGCGGATGAACGAATTTTCCGGCCGAAGGTCCAGGATATAGAACTTGTTGATCCAGGGCGGGACGATCAAAAGCGGCGTCTGCGCGACCTTATCCGTTAACGGATCGAACTGGATCAGTTCGATCAGGTCGTTGCGAAAGACGACCTTGCCCTTGGCGGTGGCGACGTTCTTGCCGATTTCGAAGGCGTCCATGTCGGTCATGCGGATTGCCAGCTTGCCGTCCCCGCGTTCAAGGTCGGTCAGCAGGTTGTTCAGCCCGTTGATCAGGTTCTCGCCCTTGGTTTCGACCGTGGCACGCAAGGCTTCCGGATTGGTCATCAGGAAGTTGGTCGGCGACAGGGCATCGACGAATTGCCGGGTGTAGAAATCGACCTTGCGTTGGGTTTTCGCATCAAGACCGTCCACATCCTTGACGGTCGATTCCAGCCAGTTCGCGGTCAGAAGATAGGATTGCTTGATGAAATCGAATACCTGATTTTCGGACCAGGCTTCGTCCTTGAAGCGCCGGTCGCCCCGCGCAGGCTGTGCCACGGGCCCCGCATCCGCGCCCATCATGCGCAGTGCCGTCGACTGCCATAACTCCATATATCCCTGCCAAAGGCTCAGGCCCGATTCCATCATTTTGGCCGGATCGGTAACCATATGACGGGTCATTTCCAGGAAGGCTTCGCCGATATTCAGCGGATCCACATCCTGCGCCTGGATTTCGTCGCCGTGCCGCCCGAGCCACTCCGTGACGAGGCGCTGGCTGCGTTCGGCGATCTCGACCATGGAATTCGCCAATTCAGCCGGCGATTCGGCGGCATCTGAATCTGGTGTCTTTTTGTCCATTCGGTCGTTGCGTCCTTTGCGCCGACTAGGCGATTGAGGCAAAATATGGTACCCGATTGCCACGTTACCGAGACGGCCCGAAAATCAAATGGTTGGGCGAATTCTCCGGTGGCATTATCCTGGGGCGAGCGCGGTAGTTCCGCATTCGTTAATATTGTCGGTTTAGACCGGTAAACTTGGGAATTCAAGGCGGGGCCCCGTTGCGGGGGAACAGATTTCCGCAGCGTGGGATTGAAGAGCAAAAGGGAGCATAGCGGCACATGGGCGTGTTTCAGGGGGTAGTTTCCGAGGAACGGCTTCGTAATTTGAAGCGGAGCGTTCCGGCGGTTGCGGTCATGGCGGTTGTGCTGACGGGCTGTTCGTCGGTGCCCGATGCGGTCAATCCGGCCGAATGGTACAAGAGCACGGTCGATCTGTTCTCCGGCGGCGATAAATCCGGCGATCCGGAAGAAGAAGCCCGCCGCAAACGCGAACAGCAGGTCGCGGAAGCCGCCGGCCAGGAACAGACATCCGGGGACCTGCCCCAGCTTTCAGACGTCGAAAAGCAGCGCGAAAGCCGCAATTTGGGCCTTGCCGCCGATCCGGACCGGCCGCGTTACGCGCCGGCCATCACGCGCCAGGATCAGTCGGCCGCCGCGGACCCGGTTCGCCCGGCGGCACCGCCGCCGCCGAGCCCGACTGCAACCACACCTAAGGAACCGATGGCTCAGCCTGCGGAATCCAAGCCGGCCGAGACCATGGCCGAGGCACCCAAGCTGACCGCGCCGAAAGAGCCCAGCGACGACGCGCCCGCCACGACGGTTCCGGGCGTGCCGCAATTCTCGATCCCGACCCGTGCCGAACAGGAAGCGGAATTTTCCGGGTTCCAGAACCGCATGCAAAAGCGCTTGGCCGAGATTTTGGCCGCCGCCGGGGAAGAGCCCAAGTTCGTGCGCCCCTCGGGCATGCCGTCGGGTGTCGGTGTCGGTGAGACCATGGTGATTTCCGGTGATGGCGTGATCGAGCCGTCCGGATCGCCGCTTCCGACCGTCATGGAAGGGACGAATGTCGCCGGTGTTGCGCAGTCGCAGCCGTTGCCCCCGGGGGCAACGCGGGTTGCGACCATTGTGTTCCCCAATGGCTCGTCCAAACTGTCGACCCGCGACCGGCAGATCATTTCGCAGGTCGTCGCCCTGCAAAAAGAACGGGGCGGGACGTTGCATGTGGTCGGCCATTCGTCATCGCGCACGCGCAACCTAAGCGCGGAACGCCACCGCCTGGTGAATTACAAGATGTCGGCCCAGCGGGCCAAAACGGTCGCTTCGGAGTTAATCCGGCGCGGCGCAAACCGCCGGACGGTGGTAACGGCGGCGCTGTCCGATTCGCAACCGCTTTACGCGGAGATCATGCCCAACGGCGAAGCCGGGAACCGGCGCGCGGAAATCTTTTTGACGCGCTGAAGGCTTTCCAGCTAAACGAATGCCGGCTGACGGGTTCTTGCCGTGTGTGATGCACGCGGCAAGGCCTGTTTGCTGTTACAATGCACACCCGCTTCTGGCAGATAAGGAAGCCATGATGAAACAGGAATTCCACCGTATTCGGCGTTTGCCGCCCTATGTGTTCGCGGAAGTGAACGCCATGAAGGCGCGTGCCCGCGCCGATGGGGAGGACATCATCGATTTCGGCATGGGCAATCCCGATCTGCCGACGCCGCAGCATATCGTCGATAAGATGGTCGAGGCGGCGCAGGATCCCAAGACCCACCGCTATTCCAATTCCCGTGGTATTCCAGGCCTGCGCAAGGCGCTGTCCGGCTATTACGAGCGGCGCTTCAACGTTTCGGTCGACCCGGAACACGAAGCCATCGTGACGTTGGGGTCCAAGGAAGGGCTGGCCAATCTGTCCGCCGCCATCACCAGCCCCGGCGATGTGATCCTGGTGCCGAACCCCAGTTATCCGATCCATCAGTTCGGGTTCATCATCGCGGGTGCCGCCGTGCGCAACATCCCGGTCACGCCCAACGAGAACTTTTTCAAAGCACTTGAACGCGCCGTGCAGCACAGCGTGCCCAAGCCAACGGCGATCGTACTCAATTATCCCAACAACCCGACGGCGGAACTGGTTGATCTGGCGTTCTATGAGCAGGTCGTCGATTTCTGCCTGTTCCACGGAATCTATATCCTGTCGGACCTGGCCTATTCGGAAGTCTATTTCGACGACAATCCGCCGCCCTCGATCCTGCAGATTCAAAAGGCTTGGGACATTGCCGTGGAATTCACGTCCATGAGCAAGACCTATTCCATGCCCGGCTGGCGTATCGGGTTCGCTGCCGGCAACCGCGATATGATCGCGGCCCTGGCGCGGGTCAAATCCTATCTGGATTACGGTGCTTTCACACCGATCCAGGTTGCCGCGGCCGCCGCGTTGAATGGGCCGCAGGATTGCGTCGACGAAATGCGCGCGATCTACAAGGAACGGCGCGACGTGCTGATTTCCGGTCTCGACGCGGCAGGCTGGCAGGTGCCGGCTCCGCCCGCGACCATGTTCGCCTGGGCGCCGATCCCCGAAGATATGGCCCATCTGGGATCGTTGGAGTTTTCCAAGCTGCTGTTGTCCGAAGCCAAGGTCGCGGTCGCACCTGGTGTCGGTTTCGGCGAACACGGCGACGGCTTTGTGCGCATCGCCGTGGTCGAAAACGTCCATCGCACCCGCCAGGCCCTGCGCTCCATCAAAACCTTCCTGCAACGCTATCGCGTCGGCGCCTTGGACAACCTGGACCCCGGCAGGCGGGCCCACGGCTGATGCCGGAACCATTGCGAGTAGGTATTGCCGGGCTCGGAACGGTCGGCGCGGGCACGGTTCAGGTTCTGGCGGCGCACCGGGATGAAATTTCCCGCCGTGCCGGCCGGGCCATCGACATCACGGCCGTTTCCGCGCGGGACGCGTCCAAGGACCGGGGCGTGGACCTTTCCGGTATTCAATGGACGGACGATCCCATGGCCCTGGCCGCCGACGATAAGGTCGATGCGGTGGTTGAACTGATCGGTGGGGCGGACGGGATCGCCAAAGACCTTTGCGAGGCGGCCCTCAAGAACGGAAAGCACGTGATCACCGCCAATAAGGCGTTGATCGCCCACCACGGACAGGCGCTGGCCGCCGCCGCCGAGGCCCAGGGCGTTGCGCTGGCGTTCGAAGCCGCTGTTGCGGGCGGCATACCGATATTGAAGGGTTTGCGCGAAGGCCTTGCTGCCAACGCCATTTCCCGCGTCTACGGCATCTTGAACGGAACCTGCAATTACATCCTGACGGAGATGCGCGACACCGGGCGCGAATTCGATGACGTGCTGGCTGAAGCACAGGCCGAAGGTTATGCCGAGGCGGACCCCAGTTTCGACATCGACGGTATTGATGCCGCACACAAGCTGGCGATCCTGGCATCGTTGGCGTTCGGCACGCAGGTTGACTTCAAATCGGTCCATGTCGAAGGCATTCGCCATGTCTCGCCCGTGGACCTTGATTTCGCCCGGGAACTGGGGTTCGGCATCAAGCTTCTGGGGATCGCGACGGAAACCGATGCCGGGATTGAACAACGGGTGCATCCCTGCATGGTGCCGATCAATGCCCCCATCAATCATGTTGGCGGCGTGTTCAATGCCGTCGTGGCCGAAGGGGATTTCGTCGACCGCGTGCAGATGGAAGGCCGCGGGGCCGGGGCGGGGCCGACGGCGTCGGCCGTGGTCGCGGACATCATCGATATCGCGCGCGGCAACACGGTGCCCGGTTTCGCGCGTCCGGCATCAAGCCTGACAGCTCCCCGGCCGGTGCCCATGGCGGCCCACCGCGGCGCATATTACATGCGGTTCGAAGTCGTGGACAAACCCGGCGTATTCGCCGGCATCGCCCAGGCATTGGGTGCGCATAACGTGTCCATGGAATCGATCATTCAGCGCACGCGTGATCCCGGCGAGCCCGTTCCCGTGGTCATGACGACCCATGATACGCTTGAATCGGACATGACCGAGGCCGCCCAGGCCATTGCGGCACTTGACGCCGTGGTCATGGCACCGCGTATCATCCGGATTGAAGATTTATAGGCCGCTTTGCCGAACGAGTTGGGAACATGCCCATGAACGATGCCGTAACCGACCGCAATCTGGCCCTGGAAGCCGTGCGCGTGACCGAGGCCGCCGCCGTGGCGGCCATGGCCCATCTGGGGGGCGGGGATGAACGCGCCGCCGACGAGGCCGCCGTCAAGGCCATGATGGGCAGCCTGGATACCTTGATGGTGGACGGCACCGTGCGTATGGGCGAAGGCGAGAAAGGCGAAGTCGAGGACCTGTATACCGGCCAGAAGCTCGGCACCGGCGGTGCGCCCAAGGCGGATGTCGCCGTTCTGGCGTTGGAAGGGAAATCGATCATTGCGCGTGGCGGTTACAACGCCTTGTCCGTGATCGCCCTGGCCGAGGACGGCGGTTTCCTGTCCGTGCCCAACCTATACATGGAAAAGATCGCCGTCGGCCCGGGCCTGCCCGAGGACGTCATCGACCTGGATGCCGAGCCGGCGGAGAATTTGAAGGCCCTGGCCAAAGCCAGGAAGGTGGCGGTGTCCGATTTGGTGGTCTGCATGCTGGATCGGCCGCGTCATGCGCAGATCGTCAACAAGGTCCGCGAGGCGGGGGCCCGCATTCGCCTGATCCTGGACGGTGACGTATCGGGGGTCGTAGCCACGGCCTTACCGGGATCGGGGGTCGATATTTTTCTGGGCAGCGGCCGTGCGACCCAGGGCGTTCTGTCCGCCGCCGCCTTGCGCGGCCTGGGCGGACAGATGCAAAGCCGCCTGATCGTCCGCAACGAGGACGAGACTGCGCGCCTGCGCAAGGCCGGTATCGAAGACACGGCCCGCAAGTACAGCATGCTCGACATGGCGTCGGGCAATGTGACCTTCGCGGCCACGGGGGTGACCACCGGACCCATGCTGTCCGGGGTCCAGTTTACCGACAAGGGCGTCATGGCGACCACGCACTCCCTGGTCGTCCGCTCGAAAACGCGCACGCTGCGCTATATCGAAGGACACCATCATGTGTCCAAGCTCACCGGCAGGGTCTGACACCCGGCTCGCGGACCAACCGCAACAGGGCAAACCGGGCACAGCCCGGGTTCTTGGCGTAAACCGGTCCCTGACCGGACGCCGCTGGCTGGAAAGGCCGGTCGATCCGCGTGCCGTGCAGACCCTGGTCCAACGCTGGGACCTGTCGGAACTGACGGCCCGCGTGCTGGCCGGGCGAGGCGTCGGCTTGGAAGAAGTGCCGGCATTCCTGGCTCCCACGTTGCGCGATCTGCTGCCCGATCCGGGCAGGTTTCTTGATATGGGGTCCGGGGCCGAACGCCTGGCAAGCGCCATCATGCAAGGCGAATGCATCGGCATCTTCGGCGACTATGACGTCGACGGCGCGACCTCGTCCGCGGTGTTGTGCCGCTTCGTGCGGGCCGTCGGCGGGCGCACGGCCGTGCATATTCCCGACCGGATCAAGGAAGGCTACGGCCCCAATACGGCAGCCATCCTGGGGTTGAAGGACAACCACGGGGCGTCCGTGGTGGTTACGGTCGATTGCGGCACCCTGGCGTTCGAGCCGCTTGCCGCAGCACGCGAGGCCGGCATCGACGTGGTCGTGGTCGACCATCACACGGCCGAGGCCGACCTGCCCATGGCGCAAGCCGTGATCAACCCCAACCGGTTGGACGAAACGGCGGGTCATGGGCAATTGGCCGCCGTCGGGGTGACGTTCTTGCTGGTCGTGGCGATCAACCGGGTGCTGCGTGAAGCGGGCTGGTACGACAGCCGTTCGCAGCCGGACCTTCTGCAATGGCTTGATCTGGTGGCCTTGGGCACGGTTTGCGATGTGGTCCCCTTGGTTGGAATTAACCGTGCTTTGGTTACGCAGGGTATGAAGGTCATGTCCGGGCGCCAAAACCTGGGGCTTCGGGCCTTGGCGGACGTGGCCGGCGTGGACGAAGCGCCGACAGCCTATCACCTGGGTTTCGTCATGGGGCCCCGGGTCAATGCGGGCGGCCGGGTCGGCGAATCGGATTTGGGTTACCGCCTGATGACCACGGAGCACGAGGACGAGGCCTGGCACCTTGCCCGCCGTCTGGATGCCTTCAACCGGGAACGGCAGGCCATCGAGGCCGGGGTTCTAGAAGGGGCGATGACGCAGCTTGAGGAGGCCGGCGGCGGCAGCCCCAACGCCATGGGGGCCGTCGCCCTTGCCCATGGGGACGGCTGGCACCCGGGGGTCATCGGGATCGTCGCTTCGCGCCTGAAGGAACGCTACAACCGCCCGTCCTGCGTGATCGCCTTCAATGACGGGGGCGATGGGGCGCTGGGCGTCGGGTCCGGCCGGTCCGTCAAGGGGGTCGATCTGGGGGCGGCGATCATCGCCGCGCGCCAGGCGGGGTTGATCGTCAAGGGCGGTGGACATGCCATGGCGGCGGGATTTACCGTGGCACGCGACCGGTTGGCGGCATTTCGGGCGTTTCTGGACGCCCGTGTCGCGGCCCATGTCGAGGAAAGCGGCATCGTGCCGACCTTGTATCTGGACGGCGCGCTGCGCCCGGACGCGGCGACGGCGGAACTGGTCGAGGAAATCGCCCAATTGGGGCCGTTCGGTGCGGGTAACCCGGAACCGCGCTTCGTCATGCCCCATGCGCGGCTGACCTATGCCGACCGGGTCGGAGAGAATCACGTGAAATGCGCCGTCGCCAAGGATGCCAAGGGATCGGTCGAAGGCATTGCTTTCCGGGCCTTGAATTCCGATTTGGGGCCCACACTTTTGAATCATGACGGGCGCTTGATGCACCTTGCGGGACGGCTGCGCTTCAACAAATGGAACGGCCGGACCACGGTGCAATTCCAGATCGAAGACGCCCATCCGGCCGATTGATGTCATTTCTTGAAAAAGTCCCCTTGATTTTGCCTTTCGGGGCGTATACCAAGTGCGCCTTCGGGCCGCGAGCCCGAGGCCGAAACAGCGTCCCCATCGTCTAGCCCGGCCTAGGACACCTCCCTTTCACGGAGGAGACAGGGGTTCGAATCCCCTTGGGGACGCCAATTCTTCTCACCACCTGCGAGCGAATACCGTTTGCGCCGAAGACTGATTCCGGCTGCAATGGGTACTCGAGTATGCGCGTTGCCGGCCAACTGGGCGTGCTCTCAACGCGAGGGAAATGTGAACACAATCTTCAATGCCAAGGAATTACCTGTCGATCCGTCGACGTTCGCGGGGGATTTCGTCTGGCTATATGACTATTGGTCGGAACGCGCGAACCATGACGGCATGCCCGATTGGGCTTCGATCAAGCTGGTCGAATTTCCGTCATCGATCCTACCCTGGCTAGTGGTCATGGACGTGGTCGAAGACGACCGGTGTTTCATTTTTCGCTATTGGGGGACGGAACGCACGAATCTGCAGGGCGTTGATATGACGGGCCGGTCCGTCAAGGAACTGAAGATTCCCGGCCTTGCCGATGCCATGCTGCACCAAAACGAACGCGCGGTTACGGCGCGCGCGCCGATCCTGTTTCTCAACCGTTCCGCAACGTCTTCGGGTGTGCCGGTGCAGTATGAAGCCTTGCGTCTGCCGGTGACGGACGGCGGCGAACAGGTGGCGAAGGTTCTGGCTCTAAGCCGGTTCATCGACGAACAAGAATACATCGAACGACACGAAACAAAGGGACCGACGCCGATTTGACGGTGCTGCCGAATAGGGCGAAACCCCTGGTATTCGACGCGTTCGTCTGGCATACGTTTTTTGCCGGCCGGCTTCCCAAGAAGCAAAGAAACAAAAGGGAACACGATGGGTAGCGACAAACTGACATTGGCGCACTTCCTGTACGAAGACGTTCGCAACGAACCGAAAGCGACGGGCGAACTGGCATCGCTGATCAATGACATCGCGGCGGCCTGCAAGGCTGTCTCCAACTTGGTAAACCACGGGGACCTTGCCGGGGACCTGGGCGGTGCCGTCGGCCAGAATATTCAGGACGAAACCCAGAAGGAACTGGACGTCCTCGCCAACGAAACGTTCATGTCGTGGACCCGCCGGGGCGGGCAGCTGACGGCCCTGGCGTCGGAAGAACTGGAAGACCCATACATCATCCCCATGGATGAGCCGCGCGGGAAATACCTGCTGGTTTTCGATCCGCTGGACGGGTCCTCCAATATTGAAATCAACGGCCCCGTCGGCACGATTTTCTCGATCCTGCGCTCGCCCGATCCCACGCGTCTGGCAACGAAGGAAGACTTCCTGCAGCCGGGCCGCAATCAGATCGCGGCCGGCTATGTGCTGTATTCAGCCTCGACGACCATGCTGCTGACCCTGGAAGGGAAAGGCGTGGCCAAGTTCATCCTGGATCCCGGCGTGGGCGAATTCGTGCTGGTCGAGCGCAACGTTCAGGTTCCGGAAAAAGCCAAGGAATTCGCCATCAATGCCTCCAACCAGCGGTTCTGGGAACCCCCCGTCAGCCGCTATATCGAGGAATGCCTGGCGGGCAAATCCGGGCCGCGCGGCCGTGATTTCAACATGCGCTGGGTTGCGGCCATGGTGGCCGACGTGCACCGCGCGATTTCGCGGGGCGGCGTGTTCATGTATCCGGTCGATGATAAATGCCGCGCTAAGGGCGGTCGCCTCAGGTTGCTGTACGAAGCCTCGCCCATGGCGATGCTGATCGAACATGCGGGTGGGAGAGCGTCCACGGGCCTGCAGCCCATTCTGGACGTCCAGCCGACGGACATTCACCAGCGTATCCCGGTGATGATGGGATCACGCGAGGAGGTCGAGATTTTGGATCGTTACCACGCAGAGGCGGAAGCCGCCGCCGCACCCGCAAGCCGGGCGGGCGCCGCGGAGTAGGGTGCCGCCCCCCGCAGGGATCAGAATTCGTCTTTTACCTGATTGATCAACTGGTGCAGGCCGGCAGCCGGCTGCGGCGCTTCATGCTGCCCGCCGTGGACCTGGGCGTAGTATTCCAGCATGTGGTGGAATTCTTCGGTCAGGCGACCTTCCTGGATGGCCTCAGGGTCCATGTGCTGGGCGACGAAGGCCGAAAAATTGGCGGCCGCATGGCGCAGGCCGGCGGAAATGACTTCCGGCGGCAGGCCGCTTTCCAGGCGCGTATTGGCGATATTGATGATCTGATTGGCGATCTGAACGCTTAGTGTGTGTTCGTCTTCACCATGGTCATGGTCGTGGCCGCAATTCGGGCCATGGACGTGGCCGTGATGGTCGTCGTCGTTGGAATGATCGGCCATGCCGGGCTCCCCTGGTTTGTCTCGCCGAACGGCGCTGTGGCGCGTGCTATAGCACATTGACGGGGGATGGGGACAGGGAATGGGAGCCCCCATTCCGCCCGGGGCAGAAAGACTCCGGTTCATGTTGCCAAATGAGGAACTTAGGCAGTACTTTCGGCAGAACGAATAAGCGCATCGAAACGGGCAAGGAAACAGGTATGAGCGCGGATACCGGCACCTACAGGCTGATCACCCGACCCGATTTCGACGGCGTCGTCTGCGGTGCGCTGTTCATGGAGCAAGACATGATCGACACGGTCATGTTCGCCCACCCCCGCGACATGCAGCACGGCAAGATCGCGGTCTCGTCAGAAGATATCACCACCAACCTGCCCTATGTGCCGGGTGTGCACCTGTGTTTCGATCATCACGTCAGTGAATCCGAACGTGTTGGTCCCATGGAAAACCATATCATCGACCCTAAGGCGCCGTCGGCGGCGCGGGTGGTCTATGACCATTACGGCGCCCAGGAAACGTTCAGTCTGGTCGATCCCGCATTGATTGATGCCGTGGACAAGGCCGATTCTGCCGACTTCACGGAAGAAGAGATTTTGGCGCCCGAGGGCTATACGCTTTTGAACTTCATCCTCGACGGGCGTACAGGGTTGAGCCGCCTGAGCGATTTCGCCATCTCCGAAGAACAGATGATGATCGACATGATGACCTATTGCCGTCATCACCCGGTTGATGAAATTCTGCAAATTCCCGACGTGGCCGAACGTGTGCGGACCTATATCCTGAATGAAGAATTCGCCGAGATGCAGATCAAGCGCTGCGCCGAGATCACGAAGAATGTGATCATGGTCGATCTGCGCGGTGAGGACACGCTTTATACGGTCAACCGGTTCCTGGTCTATGCATTGTTCCCCAAATGCAACATCTCGGTCCATCTGACCAACCTGCCGGATCGCGGCTTGGTCGAGGTTGCCGTGGGTAAGTCGATCCTGGATCGTTCGAACAAAGCCAATGTGGGTTCTATCTGCCTGAAATACGGCGGCGGCGGGCATGCCGCGGTCGGTACCTGTCAGATCGAGCCGGATCAGGTGGATCGGGTGGCCAAGGAAATCATCGCCGAAATCCAGGGCAAATAGGTCCGGCCGGCAATCGTTTCACAACACGTTCTCTACAATAAGCTCAGACAGCAAGGAGCCTTCCATGACTGCGCCTTTTTCCATCGACCGCATCGACCATTTCGTCCTCACCGTGGCGGACGTGGACAAGACCTGCGAATTCTACGAAAAGGCGCTGGGTATGGTTCGTGAAGATTTCGAGGCCCGGCCGGGCGACGTGCGCTCGGCCCTGACTTTCGGCGGCAACAAGATCAACCTGCATCCCTTTCCCAGCCCCTATGAGCCCAAGGGCGTGAACCCGGTGACGGGGGCGGGGGATTTCTGTCTGATCACGGATACCCCCATCGCCGACGTCATGGCGCATTTGGAAGGCATCGGGGTCGAGATCGAGGTCAAGCCGTCCAAGCGCACGGGGGCGAAGGGCGAACTGAATTCCATCTATTTCCGGGATCCGGACGGCAATCTGGTGGAAGTGTCAAACTACGTCTGACGTCGCCTGGCTGCTTAGACTTCCTTGACGCCTGAAATGACGAAGCCCTGGTTCGCCGGATAACGGCGTTCCGCGCGACGGCGTGCTTCATCGACGGTGTGACCCGAAAATTCGATGAAATGGGTGTCCGCCCATTCGTCCTTGAAGAACTTGTGGCTGTCGCCGGCGCGCAGGGCGTCCGACACTTCGCTGTTGTAAATTTCAAATTCAAAGACCGGCATTGATCGTTCTCACTCGTACCGCGCACCCATCCGGCCTTTCCCGGTAGCGCGCCCTGACGATGGGAACGTTAACCGGGGCCGGTTCTGATCTTGGTTTTCTGTGTACGGTGCCTTGCGGTTGAAGGCAGTGACCCATGTCACAAACGCGGGGGGATTTTCTAGGTGCCCAGCGCCATGTCCAAGTCCCGGATCAGGTCGTCGGCGGTTTCCAGACCGACGGACAGACGCACCACGTCCGGCCCCGCACCTGCCGCGATCTGCTGGTCTTCGGTCAGTTGCCGGTGGGTGGTCGAGGCCGGGTGGATGATCAACGAACGCGTATCGCCGACATTGGCGAGATGGGAAAACAGCTCCACCGTTTCCACGCATTTGATCCCGGCTTCATATCCCCCTTTGAGCCCGAAGGTGAACACGGACCCGGCCCCTTTGGGCAGATACTTATTGGCCAGCTTGTGGAAGGGGCTGGATTTCAGGCCCGCGTAGGACACCCAGGCGACGGCCGGGTGGCCTTCAAGGAATTCGGCGACCTTCCGGGCGTTCTGGACATGCCGTTCCATGCGCAGCGCCAGCGTTTCCGTGCCCGTGATCGTCAGAAAGGCGTTCATGGGGGCCATGGAGGGTCCGAAATCGCGTAAGGCCACGGCGCGGGCCTTCATGGTGAAGCCGAAGTCGCCGAAGGTCTCGTAGAAGGTCAGGCCGTGATAGGCGGGATCGGGGGTCGTCATACCGGGGAACTTGCCCGACGCGGCCCAGTCGAAGGTGCCTGATTCGATCACCGCCCCACCCATGGAATTGGCATGGCCGGACAGGAACTTGGTGGTCGAATGAACCACGATGTCGGCACCCCAATCGAACGGGCGCAGCAGGTAGGGCGTCGCCAAGGTGTTGTCGACGATCAACGGGATTCCCGCCGCGTGCGCGATCTCGGCAACCGGTTCCAGATCGACGATCAGGCCGCCCGGGTTGGCCAGGGCTTCCAGGAAGATACCCTTGGCGTCCGGATGATCGGCGAGGGCTTGTTTGAAATTGTCCGGGTCGGTCGGATCGACGAAATGACAGGTCCAGCCGAGCTTGTTGAAGGAATGGCCGAACTGAGTGATCGAGCCGCCATACAGATTCTTGGACGCGATGAAATGGTCGCCTGGCTCCAACAGCGTGAAGAACGTCAGGAACTGTGCCGCATGCCCCGATGCCGCACAGACCGCCGCGCGCCCGCCTTCCAGGTTGGCAAGGCGTTCCTCCAGCACCGAGACGGTCGGGTTGGTCAGGCGCGAATAGATGAAGCCGAAGGTCTGCAGGTTGAACAGGTCGGCGGCATGCTCCGCACTTTCGAACACATAAGACGTGTTCTGATGGATCGGCGTGACCCGTGCCCCCGTTTCCGCATCGGGGCGGGCACCGGCGTGGATCGACCGGGTTTCGAAGCCGAATTCGGGCGGGCCTTTGGGCGTATCGTTTTTCTTCGTCATCAGATCACCGTTTGGGCCGCTTGGCGGAAATGACGCCGGAATTGACGCCGCACCAGCCCAATTCGCCGAACAGCCGCCCGTATTCGATCTTGGGGCAGCGGTCCATGATGACGGTGATGCCCGCGGCTTCGGCCCGTGCCGCCGCCGCATCGTCGCGCACGCCCAGCTGCATCCAGATCACCTTGATGCCCTTGGCGTCCTTCAATTCGATGGCACGGTCGACGATGCCGCCCGCGTCCTTGGAAGCACGGAACACGTCGACCATGTCGACCGGGCCGGGCACCTCGCCCAATTCCGCATAAACGGTCTGATCCCAGATTTCCTTGCCTGCATGGCCCGGATTGATGGGGATAACGGTGTAGCCCTTGCCCAGCAGATATTTCATCGCGAAGTTGGATGGCCGCACCCAATTGGGCGAGGCGCCGACCATGGCGATGGTGCGCACGGCCTTCAGGACAGTGGCGACCAACGTGTCGTCATAAACAAGGGGAGGGGGAAGGGCTTCGGCCGGGTCGCTCACGATTGATCCTCTGTGTCCTTGGTCGGGTCCTGCCAGTCGGGCATGGGCTTTTTCTCCAGAAACGCGCCGACGCCGCCCTGGGCGTCCGGGTGCAGCATGTTTTCGACGATGGTTTCCGTCGCCAGCGCATAGGCGGCGTCCAGGCCTTCCTCGATTTGCTTGTAGAACAGTTCCTTGCCGAACTGGATGGCGCGCGGTGATTGCCCGGCGATGGTCCGGGCCAGGTCTTCGGTCGCGCGGTCCAGGCGGTCGGGTGCAACGACGCGGTTGACCAGACCGTATTGCTGCGCCGTTTCGGCATCGATGAAGTCCCCGGTATAGAGCATTTCCAGTGCCTGCTTGCGCGGCAGATTGCGGGTCACGGCGACCATGGGGGTGGAACAGAACAGCCCAAGATTGATGCCCGAGGTTGCGAACCGGACATCCGCCGCCGCCACGGCAAGATCGCATTGCGCCACCAGCTGGCAGCCCGCCGCCGTGGCGATGCCGTGAACCCGGGCGATTACCGGCTGCGGAATGCGGGTCAGGGTGGTCATCATGCGGGAGCATTGCTTGAACAGGGATTCGAGCGGTTCACGGCCGTCCATGGCCTTCATTTCCTGAAGGTCGTGCCCGGCGCAGAAAGCCCGGCCGTTGGCGGCGATCACCACGACCTTGACCGAGCGGTCGTCGGCGATGGCATCAAGCTGGTCCTGCACGGTCCCCATAAGCTCCGTCGACAGGGCGTTGAACTTATCCGGGCGGTTGAGGGTCAGCGTCGCGACGCCGTCGCGATCGTCGCGCAGCAGGACGCTCTCGTTATCAATTTGGGTATTGTCGGCTTGGGAATCGCGGTCGGCCATGGGTGGGGTTCCTCCGTTATCGTTTCTAAGGCCGGCGGGGCAGGGAAGGCAAGCTTGGCCGGGGGGCGGGTCGCGGAACCGCGATTATTCATGTTCGAGGCAGGTATGGGCCGGCCGCGCGTTGACGTTAACGTAAACGTAAATTACGGTCAGCGCCCCCGCAACCCATGTCAGGGCCGTTCCATGCCGGAAATCACTGTCGAAGACTTCAATACCATCATGGAAGAAGAACTTCCCTTTGCCCATGAGGTCGGCATGCGTGCCGCCGACATCGGGGACGGAGTGGCGATTTTGCATATGCCGCCGAACGAAAGCCAGCTTCGCCCCGGCGGCACGGTGTCCGGTCCGGCCATGATGGCGCTTGCCGATGCGGCCATGTATGCGGCGCTGCTGAGCAAGATCGGGCCCGTGAAATTGGCGGTCACGACCAGTTTCAATGCCAACTTTCTATACCGTCCCGAACCGGTCAATCTGATCGCCGAAGCGGAAATCATCAAGCTTGGCAAACGCTTGGCGGTGATCGAGGTGACGGTTCGTTCCGAAGGTTCCGACGCCGCTGTGGCCCATATGACGGGGACCTATTCGATCCCGCCCAGAACCTGATCCAGGGCTGTTGCTGAAATACAGGGTATTATAATACCGTGTACGTAAGCATCAGAAAATGTTGCGGTTTTCCGCTTGACTTCGAAACTTTCGATGGCATACTCCGCCGCCTTCGGCCCCCGTGCGCCCGGCGCATGGAATCTTGGGCCGCGAAAGAATGTTTAAGGAACCTGAACCGATGAAAACCTATTCCGCGAAACCGTCGGATGTCGAAAAGGGTTGGTACGTCGTGGATGCCGAAGGCCTGGTCCTCGGTCGTCTGGCTTCGGTCATTGCCTCGCGTCTGCGCGGCAAGCACAAGCCGATGTACACCCCGCATATCGACTGCGGCGATCACATCATCGTCATCAATGCCGAAAAGGTACGCCTGACCGGCAACAAGCTGACGGACAAGAAATACCACTATCACACCGGCTATCCGGGTGGTCTCAAGACCCGCACGGCGGGCGGTATTCTGGGCGGCGCCCATCCCGAGCGCGTCGTCTACAAGGCCGTCGAACGCATGATCAGCCGTAACCCGCTGGGCCGCGAGCAGATTAAGAAGCTGCACGTTTACGCCGGTACCGAACACCCCCATGCCGGTCAGCAGCCGCAGGTTCTGGACGTTGCCTCCATGAACCCGAAGAACAAAAGGAGCGCCTAATCCATGTCCGAAGAAGTGAAAACGCTTGAGGACCTCAAGGAAATTACGGGTGCGCCGGACGTCGAAGAAGCCGCTCCTGCCGAGCCGGTGATCGACGAACATGGCCGCTCCTACGCCACGGGCCGCCGTAAGAACGCCGTCGCCCGCGTGTGGATCAAACCGGGGCCGGGCAAGATCACGGTCAACGGCCGGGATGCGGAACTGTATTTCGCACGTCCCGTGCTGCAGATGATGATCAAGCAGCCGTTCGAAACGGTCGAACGCCTGGGCCAGTACGATGTGTATTGCACGGTCAAGGGCGGTGGCCTTTCCGGCCAGGCCGGTGCGGTGCGCCACGGCATTTCCCGGGCACTGACCTATTTCGAGCCGACCTTGCGCGGCAAGCTGAAGTCGGGTGGGTTCCTGACCCGCGACAGCCGTGCCGTTGAACGTAAGAAGTTCGGCCGCCGCAAGGCCCGTCGTAGCTTCCAGTTCTCGAAGCGTTAAGTCGCAAAACCCGAGCGGCGGTCCACTGCCGCGACGGTTGTTTTGCGCGAAACAAAAGCGCTACAGAGCGATGGGGATGGCCGGGTTGGCCATCGCCCGTCCACCCGGACACTATCGAAAGAGCCGCTTCCCAAAGGGGGGCGGCTTTTTTCGTGCTGCTCTGTCGGGAAAAGCCGTTCCGCGCTACAATGGCCCCCCCTGGCAAAGGAGTGATGGACATGCGACGGATACTGACAGCGGCGTTGGTTTTATGTGCGCTCACAGTCTCTGCAACACAGGTACGTGCCGCTACGGTCGGCGACAACGGCCTTCACACACAGCCGTGGTTCGCCGAAACCTTTCTGATCCTGGCAGAGGACGCGGCCGAGGCCGCCGCCGACGGCAAGCGCGTCGCCATCATTTTCGAACAGAAGGGATGTCCGTACTGCCGCGAAATGCATGACGTGAACTTTGGCCAGGAAGAACTGACGGCATTCGTCAAAAAGAACTTCATGGTCGTTCAATTGGACATGTGGGGATCGCGCGAGGTCACGGACCTGGACGGCAAGGCCATGGAAGAACGGGAATTGGCCCGGCGCTGGCGGGTCAATTTCACGCCGACCATCGTGTTCCTGCCGACGCCCGAGGAAATCAAAGCGGGTGCGACCGAGGTCGCGCGCATGCCCGGCTATTTCAAGCCGTTCCATTTCCTGTCCATGTTCGAATATGTGCAGTCAGGGGCATATGCCAAGGAGGAGTTCCAAAACTTCCAACGCTTCCTGCAGCACAAGTTCGACGAAATGGAAAAGGCGGGCAAGAAGCCCAAGGTCTGGTAGCGGGGTTACGGCGTGCGGTCGAGGAAAGCCCGCAGCCTGTCGGCCCACAGATCGGCATCGATCATCGGCCCGGCATGGCCGTAGCGGGTTTTGATTTCGTGGAATTCGGCATCCACGCCCTTTGATTTCAACAGATCGACCGTCGGCTGTCCGAGCGCCACGTCGACGACGCTGTCCGTATCCGCCAACACGTTCAAAAGCGGGGCGATGATGTTCCCGGCCATGGGCGTGACGTCCGATCCGACACCGGCCTCGTACAATTTGTACAGCGAGTTGGCATCGAATTCCTTTGACCAGGCTTCGGCCCGTTTGCGGATTTCGGCGGCGGCCGTTTCGGCGCTGCCCAGGGTGTCGGCCAGATAATCGCCGATGCCGTAATTGGTCAGCCGTTCGATGCGCGCGGCGGCCAGTTCTTCGTAAACGGGTCCCGCGTCGGCATTGCCCTGGTAATGGCCGCCGTTCCAGCCGGCGCATTTGGCATAGCGGTCACGGATCGCCGCGACCTGATCCGGGGAGGTGGCGCGCTTGATGACGCCGGCGATCGGCACCAATGCCCGCATGCGGTCCGGATGCGTGGCGCCCCAGCGAAAGGTCAGATGCCCGCCGTAGGAATACCCCATCACGGCCTTCAATTGGCCGATCCCCAGATGGTCGATCAGCAGGCGCTGGGCCTCGACCATGTCGGCGGTCGTGTATTTTGGAAAATCGGGTCCCCAAAGCCTGCCGGTCGCCGGATTGACCGTTGCCGGGCCCGAGGTCCCGTAGCTGGACCCCATCATGTTGGAGCAGACGACGAAGTACTTGTCCGTGTCCACGGCCTTGCCGGGGCCGATCAGGTTATGGGCCCAGCCGGTTTCGTCGCCGGCCGCATGGGGGAAGTTGGTATAGCCGTGACACAGCAGGATGGCGTTGTCCTTGGCGGCGTTGAGCGTGCCCCAGGTTTCGTAAGCAATGGTCAGATCGGGCAGAACTTCACCCGTGGACAGGGTGAAATCGCCAGCGGCGTAGGTCTGGGACGTGGGCAGCAGCATGTTGGGGGCTTTCGAAAGATGGTGGGTCGATGCGAAAACACTAAACCCCGGCGGCCCGTCACGGCAATGCGCATTATTGCGTTCGTGCCCGGGGCCGCCTATACCCTGTCCACCACCGGCGGATTCCCGCCGTGACCGGAAACAAAAAGGATACAAGGACCACGACCATGACCGCCAAGGTGTTCATCGACGGTGAAGTAGGGACCACGGGCTTGCAGATCAGCGCGCGCCTGGACCGACGCGCCGACGTGGAACTCCTGCGTTTGCCGGACGAACACCGCAAGGATACGGCGGCCCGGGCCGACATGCTGAATGCGGCGGACGTGGCGATCCTGTGCCTGCCGGACGCGGCGGCCAAGGAATCGGTGACGTTGATCGAAAATAATTCGACCCGTGTGATCGATGCTTCGACCGCGCACCGTACGGACGCGGGCTGGACCTATGGTTTCCCGGAACTGGACAAGGGCTATGAGGCCACGGTCGCGGGGGCGGCGCGCGTCGCCAACACGGGCTGCTATGCGGTGGCGTCGGTGGCGCTGCTGCATCCGTTGATTTCCGGCGGGCTTTTGCCCAAGGACTTCGCGGCCACGATCAATGCCGTTTCCGGGTATTCCGGCGGCGGCCGGCAATTGATCGAAGCTTTCGAAGACCCCGGCGCGGAAGGCCATATCGAAGCCGCCGTGCGGGTTTATGCCCTGGGCCTTCAACACAAGCACGTGCCGGAAATCCATAAATACAGCGGCTTGACCCATGCCCCCATTTTCGTGCCGTCCGTGGCGCGCTATCGCCAGGGCATGATCGTGCAGATCCCGGTGCCGCTGTGGTCTTTGCCGGGCACGCCCACGGCCAAGGACCTGCACGCGGCGCTTGCCGATCATTACACGGGCCGCCGCTTCGTTTCGGTCGAAGGCTATGACGCGGGGCTTGGTCTGGGCCATCTGGAGCCTGAAGACCTGAACGGCACCAACGACCTGAAGCTCTATGTCTTCGCCAACGAAGCGGCGGGACAGGCCGTTTTGACGGCGCAGCTGGACAACCTGGGCAAGGGGGCGTCGGGGCAGGCGGTGCAATGCCTCAACCTAATGCTCGGGATCGACGAAGCCACGGGCCTGGATGCGCCCGCGGATTTGTTGAACTAGGCCCGGCGGGTGCGCTTCGATTACGTCGTTCTTGCGGTCGTTCTGATCTTCGTCATCGTCACCACCTATTACGTCGTGGTCACCGGCATTTCACCCATGCCGTCGTCGCGCAAATCGCGCCGTAAAATTCGGGAAATCCTGAACTTGGCCGGAGTATGCTGCGTGGTCGACCTGGGCGCCGGTTGGGGAAATCTGGTGTTTTCCATCGCCAGCGTCATGCCCGATGCCGAGTTGATGGCCTACGAGATGTCGCCCTTTCCCTGGCTGATGATGAAGACACGGCGCAAGCTGTTCGGCCCCCGCAATGTGACCGTCCAACGCCGTGATTTCCGCAAGGTGTCGCTGAAGGGGACGGATGCTGTCGTGTGCTATTTGTACAGCGAGCTTCTGGAGCAAATACGGCCCAAATTGGAACGGGAACTGGCGCCCGGAACGCTGGTCGTCTCCAACGTGTTTGACATTCCAGGTTGGACGCCCGTGGCCGTGCACAAGCTCTACGATTCACAATGTCCGCAGGTTTTCGTCTACCGCGTGCCGGAAAGGCCGGTCCCGGCTGTGATGCCCGGCCTGGGCATGGGGGCCTGACGGCCCGAAATCAGACGTCGATGTCTTCGACGAATCGGGCGTGTTCCTGAATATAGGCGAAGCGCAATTCCGGCTTCTTGCCCATCAGGCTGTCGACCAGCTTGGCCGTTTTCCTGGCTTCTGTCTTGATCTCGGGGCCTTCGCCCGTGGGGATCGTCACGCGCAGCAGAACCCGCTTGTTCGGGTCCATGGTGGTTTCCTTCAACTGGGCCGGCGGCATTTCGCCCAGGCCCTTGAAGCGGCTGACGTCGACTTTGCCGCGGCCGTTGAATACGGTCTCCATCAATTCGTCCTTATGGGCGTCGTCACGCGCATAGGCGGACTTGCCGCCCTGGCTGAGGCGGTAAAGCGGCGGCAGGGCAAGGTACAGATGCCCGGTTTCGACCAGTGTGGGCATTTCCTGGAAGAAGAACGTCATCAACAATGAAGCGATATGCGCGCCGTCCACATCGGCGTCGGTCATGATGATGACCTTCTCGTATCGCAGGTCGTCTTCCATGAACTGATCGCCGGTCCCGCAGCCAAGGGCTTCGATCAAATCCGACAGTTCTTGGTTGGCGCGCATCTTGTCGGCGGTGGCGCTGGCGACGTTGAGGATCTTGCCGCGTAGGGGCAGCACGGCCTGGGTTTCGCGCAGGCGCGCCTGCTTGGCGGAACCGCCGGCCGAATCGCCCTCGACCAGAAAGATTTCCGTGCCCTGGGATGTGTTGCGCGTGCAGTCGGACAGTTTGCCCGGCAGGCGCACGCGGCGGGTTGCCGATTGGCGTTTGGTTTCCTTGGCGGCACGGCGCTTAAGGCGCATTTCCGCGCGCTCGATGGCATGTTCCAGCAGGGCGTTGGCCTGGGCCGGATGGCCGGACAGCCAGTGGTCGAAATGGTCGCGCACGGCGGTTTCGACCAGCCGATGGGCCTCGGCATTGGACAGCTTGTCCTTGGTTTGGCCCTGGAACTGCGGGTCGGCGATGAACACGGACAGCATGATCGCGGCCCCGCCGGTGATGTCGTCGGCCTGGACCTTGGCGGCTTCCTTGTTCTTGACCAGTTCGCCATAGGCCCTAAGGCCCCGCGACAGGGCGGATTTCAGGCCCGTTTCATGGGTGCCGCCCTGGGCCGTGGGGATGGTGTTGCAATAAGACGAACTGAACCCTTCTTCGTCGAGCGGCCAGGCGATGGCCCATTCGGCCCGCCCGGTTCCGCCGTTGAGCTTGCTTTCGCCGACGAAGGCCTGATCGGTCAGGCATTTGCGGTTGTCGAGCATGGCCTTCAGATAGTCCCCGAGCCCGCCCGGGAAGTGGAAGGTCGCTTCTGCCGGGGTGGGATCGTCTGCCTTCAGAATTTTCGGATCGCACGACCAGCGAATTTCCACGCCCTTGAACAGATAGGCCTTGGAGCGCGCCATGCGGTGCAGAATCTGCGGTTTGAAGGTGCAGTTCGCGCCGAAAATCTCCGGGTCGGGGTAGAACACCACGGTGGTGCCGCGCCGGTTGTTGACCGCGCCCGCGTTCTCCAATTTCGAGGTCGGCTGACCTTGTTCATAGGTCTGACGCCAGAGTTTCTTGTCGCGCGCGACTTCGATGATCAGCGACGAGGACAGGGCGTTGACCACGGACAGGCCGACCCCGTGCAGACCGCCTGATGTTTCATAGTTCTTGCCGGAAAACTTGCCGCCCGAATGAAGCGTCGTGAGGATGACCTCAAGGGCGGACTTGTCCTTGAACTTGGGATGGGGGTCCACGGGGATGCCGCGGCCGTTGTCCCGCACGGTAAGCGAGCCGTCCTCGCCGAGCGCGACCTCGATACGCGAGGCATGACCCGCCACGGCTTCGTCCATGGAGTTGTCCAGGATTTCCGCTGCCAAATGGTGCAGGGCGCGCTCGTCCGTGCCGCCGATGTACATGCCGGGGCGGCGGCGGACGGGCTCCAGGCCTTCCAGAACCTCGATGTCCTTGGCCGTATAATCGCCATCGGCTGCGGGGGCGGCTTTTTTCGTGGACTTGGCAGCGGCCGGGGTCTTCGCGGGCGCGGCTTTGGCCGGCGCCTTAACCGGTTGCTTTTTGTCTTCGGCGTGTTGAAATAGGTCGCTCATTCCGTATCCCGCCCATGTCTTATGGGGCGTTGTTTTGTTTGTTTTTCGTATCCCGGCCGGGCGACCATGCACTGGTCCCGACGCTTCCCAAGCTATACCATGATGGGGTAGGGGGGATGCAATGAATTACCATATATTGTGCTGAATTCCCTATCTCAGGAACAGGAACCTTTTGTCATGACATCGACCGATTCCGCCGATTCCAACGGTGCGCCCGGCACGGATCAGCCGCGGGGCGAACTGGCCATCCGAACCCTGGCCATGCCCGCCGACACCAACCCGTCGGGCGATATCTTCGGCGGCTGGGTCATGGCGCAGATGGATGTCGCGGGTGGTATTTCCGCGGCCCAGCGCGCGGGCGGGCGGGTCGCCACCGTGGCCGTCGATGGTTTTATCTTCCACAAGCCGGTCAATGTGGGGGATGTGCTGTGCTGCTATGCAGAGGTCGTGCGGGTCGGCAATACGTCGATCGCCATCCGCATAGAGGCTTGGGCCCTGCGTCAGCGCGCGCGCGACAAGCGGGTCAAGGTGACGGAAGGCATTTTCACCTTCGTGGCCTTGGACGAGAACGGCAAAAAACGTTCGGTTCCGGATAACTGACCGGACGCCGCCACCGTCTACTCCCTTAGCCGACCACCATGCAGGCATAGCCGGCGATGAACATCAGGCCGAGGGCGAACAGTTCGTGCAAACGAGAAATGGTCATGGGGCGTCTCCCAGGTTGAAACATTGCGTGCAAAGAAAAGAACATAACAAGAACATTTGTGTCAACACGTTTTCGTCATCGCCTTGGCGCAAGCAGGGGATACGCGTTAAGATCGGCTGTTTCCCAGGCGTTTTTGCCCGGCTGAGGAGAAAAACCACACCATGTCCGAACAGCGCCGTCTAATCGGAACGACCGTTTTCTGTGCCTTGATCGGGGCTGCGATTCTAGCGGGTTGGGGACAGGGCGTTCTGGCCGGCGCCCCCCGCATCATCAACGCCGAGGCATCGCCCAACGGCGATGGAACCTACACGGTCACGGCCACCATCCGGCACGGCGATACGGGCTGGGACCATTACGCGGACAATTTCGAAGTGATAGCGCCGGACGGCACGATGCTGAGCCGACGGGTCCTGTATCATCCCCATGTGGACGAACAGCCGTTCACCCGGTCGCTTCAAGGAGTGGCGGTTCCGCCGGGGTTGAAAGAGGTCCTCGTCCGCGCCCACGACAAGGTGCATGGCTATGGCCAGCAGACGGTAACGATCAAGCTGCCCGACCGCTGACCATTCAATGAGGTGCCGCGTTGCGGGGGTTATTCGCGCATTGCCGCCATGAAGGCTTCGCCGGAATGGGAAACGTCATGGGCGGTCGTCTCCAGGTCCGCGGCCAAGTGCCCCAGGCCCCGAGCCAGTTCCGATAGAACCGCCATGGCTTCGTCCATTACGGCAACGTCCGATGTGATTGCCGATACCGTCGCCTGGGAATTGCCGACCTGACGGCCGATTGTGTTCGATGCCTGTTTCTGGCCGCTGAGAACCTGGGCCATGCCATGGACGGTGTCGACCAGGGCGTCCATTTTCCCGGCTATACCGGCCATGTTGGCTGCACTGGTGCGGACCGTGTTCTGCAAGCTGGAAATCTGATCGGAAATGATGCCTGATGCTGCTTCGGACTGTTGCGCCAGGGTTTTGATTTCGCTGGCGACAATAGCGAAACCCTTGCCCGATTCACCGGCGCGGGCAGCTTCGATCGTCGCGTTGAGGCCCAGCATGCGGACCTGCCCCGCAATTTCGCTGACATGACGGGTGATCTCACCGATATCGTCGGCGGCTTGGTTCGAGGTTTCCAATTGCGATACGGCTGAACGCAGTTCACCGGCAAGCTGGTTGACCGTGTCGATGACGACACCGGTCTTGGCCTCCGTGTTTTGTTCGGCGTCATCCAACGCCGTCATAGCGGTATTCAAGGTGTCTGCTGCGGCGGAGATGTCGGAAATACCGGCCCCTACCTTGGCGCAGGCATCTGTGGCGGCACCGCAGCGTTCACCCAATTCCCCGGCCGACCCCGTAAGTTCCCCCGAAGCAGCCCCCAGGCGCCCCACGGCGCTTTGCACGCTGGTTTCAAACTGGGCCATCAGGGTGGTTTTGCGCGCTTCGAAGCGGGCGCGCTCGAATATGCGGGCCAACTGCGACGACACGTAGGTCATGATCTCAAGAGATGCCTGGTCCAGCAGGCCGATTTGCCGGCCGTAGAATTCAGCGACGGCCACGCAGTCGCCGTCGAGCATGATCGGAAAACCGAAAAACCCCCGGACCTCGTTTCGGCGTGCAGCGTCAGCTCTCAGAAATTGGGGAAGGATCGTGACATCTTCGACGGCGCGGGCTTCGCAGGTTTCGGCGATGATGCCGACAAGACCTGTGCCGCACTCGAACACCGTCTCTTCGCTCAGGTGCATGAATTCCTTGATGGCGGCCGGATCCATACCCGGTTCCAGGCGCCAGACATTGCGCGAAACATAGCGGGAAGGGGCATCTGGGGACTGAATGTATAAGTGTCCGATCGGCCAGCCGGTGAAGGCACAGACTTGTTCGAAGACCTGTTCAAGTGCGTCGGTTTCGTTGCAACGGGCATCGTCGGCGATGGCGGCAACCCGGTTGAGCAGGCTGAGAATTTCGGAAAGTTGAAGGTTGTCCGCGTCGGCAGGGGGGCTGCCGATGGTTTTCTGCGGAAAGGCGATCAATCTGGCGATCATGGAGCATGTCCTTGTTCAATCGTCAGAAAGTCTCTGATGACCCGAATGCCGGCGCTGACGCTGGGGTGGTTGAGGCTCCCTGTTTTAAATCCAAGGCACGGGGCGACGGTAGTCGTCGCCTTGTGCCGGCAGGTTTCCCGGCGGTGGGTCTGCGTACTATCGAGAAAAGCTTAGACAGAAAATATTGCATTGCACAATGTGCAAAACGTTTCTGAGCGCTGAATTGTGCTGTGATGTTCGGATAATTTGATTTGGAATAAAGGTATAAAATATTGATATTTATATATAACTTATAACTCTCAATCCTAAGGGCAGATCGAAGTCGCGGATGCAAGAGACGATGCGAAATATTGCGACGCAACATTTTCAGGGTGCGCCATGGGGGATTGATTGTGACTATTGTCATTGGATCGCCACGATCCCACCCCTAGACTGACCGGTAACCGACCGATCCTTCCCGGCCTTTGTGCTGCGTGCAGTCCCGCCTGCATATTCAAGGAGTTGATTGCCCATGCGTTCCATTGCCACGCTTTTCGCCTGCGTTCTGATGGCGGTTGCCGTCGTCCGGCCCGTACAGGCCGACGACACCTTTTCGCAGGAAGAAATCATGTCTAAAGCGCGGGGCTTCTTCGGCTCGACGACAAAAGGACTGGCCGAGGCCATTCAAAAGGTTTTTGCCGACCAGGGGCAGCCCAACGCGATTATCCTGGGTGAAGAAGCATCCGGCGCCATCGGCATCGGCCTGCGCTATGGCGAAGGGACGCTGGAGCGCAAATCGGGGGCAACCCAAAAAGTCTATTGGCAGGGGCCTTCCATCGGATTCGACTTCGGCGGCAATGCCTCCAAGGTCTTCACCCTGGTTTATAACCTGGATCAGACGTCTGCCCTGTTTCAGCGATATCCCGGTGTGGACGGCAGTTTCTACGTGGTCGCCGGCCTGGGCATCAATTATCAGCAGGCGGGCGATGTGATCCTGGCGCCGATCCGCACGGGCGTGGGGCTCCGCGCCGGGGCCAGCATCGGCTATCTGCATTATTCTAAGAAACACTCCTGGATCCCGTTCTAGGGCACATCAGGGCACTTTGAGGGTCAGAGCTCTTCGAGTGCCCGTTGATGTTCCAGGCGCCGGCGCACGGCGTCTTCCGTCCCACCCAGTCCATGAAGCACACGGCCCGCAAGCTGCAGGCTGCCTTCGGTCGTTTCCTGAACGGCGGTGTTCGCCCCCGCGCCGATCAGACGTTCCGCATGGGCCTTGTCGCGGGCCCGGGCATAGATATTGACCAGCGGCCATTGCTTGCGAATTTCACCGACGATGCGTTCCGCGGCCGCCGGGCTGTCCATGGTCAGGACCACGGCGGCACAGGTTTCGATATGGGCGCGTTTCAGTATATCCAGGCGCGAGGCGTCGCCATAGAACACGGGCTGTTTTTCCGCCCGCGCGCGGGTCACGGAGGCAGGATCCGTGTCGAGCGCGACATAGGTGATGGCTTCGGCCTGCAACGTATCGGCCAGGGTCTGGCCGAACCGCCCGAACCCGGCCAGGATGACATGGCCTTCCAGGCCGTCGGCGGTTTCCAAGGTGTTCTGATGGGCGGTCGTCGTTTCCGACAGTTCCATGCGGCGGGCGATTTTCTCGGCAACGGCGGCAACCGGCGGCGTAATCAGCATGGTCAACCCGGCGACGATCAACATGAATTGGCCGGTCTCGATGGGCATCAGACCCAGGCTCATGGCAAGTCCGACGACGATGAAGGCGAATTCGCCCCCTTGACCCAGCAGAAGGCCGGCTTCGAATGCCGTATGACGCGGCAGGCCGAACGCCAGGTGAAGCCCGGCGATGATGGGCGCTTTGATCGCGAACAGGCCGACCACGGAGAGGGGAATCCACAAAGGCTCGTTCCCGACCACGCGCCAATCGATTCCCATGCCCACGGACATGAAGAACAGGCCCAGCATCAGGCCTTTGAAGGGCTCGATATCGACTTCGATCTCGTGGCTGTATTCCGTTTCCGCCAGCAAAAGCCCGGCAAGAAAAGCTCCCAGCGCCATGGACAGTCCCGCGGCACCGGTGATCGCCGCGATCCCGATGACGGTCAGCAGGATCACCGCCATGAACATTTCCGGGCTTCTGCTTTGGGCGACAAGGCGCAGGGTCGGGCGCAGGATCAGGCGGCCCACCATGTAGATCACCGCAATGGTCAGAACGGCCTTGCCGAGGGCAAGGGCCAGATCCGCACCGAACCCGGCGTCGTCGCGGGTGCCCAGAACGCCGACCACGAACAAGATGGGCACCACGGCCAAATCCTGCATCAACAGGACCGAGAAGCTGGACCGGCCGACCGGCGTGCCCAGGCGCCGGCCCTGCATCAGCAACTGCATGACGATGGCCGTTGACGACAAGGCAAGACAGGCGCCGAGAACGATCGATGTGGGGATCGGGTTGCCGAAAGCATGGGCGATCACCCCGATTACGGCGCCGGTGATCAGGATTTGCAGACTGCCCAGACCGAACACCAGCCGCCGCATGGCCCATAGGCGTTCCAGCGACAGTTCCAGGCCGATGGTGAATAGAAGGAACACCACGCCCAGTTCGGCCAGGGCCTTCACGCCTTCCAGGTCGGAGATCACGACATGGGCGAGCGGCGGGAATTCATCCGCCAGCAGGCCCAGGCCGAAGGGCCCGATGATGCCGCCCACGACAAGGTAGCCGAGCACGGGGCTGATTTTGATGCGGTGGAACAGCGGCACCATAACGCCTGCGGCGACCAGGAAGATGATCGTTTCCCGCAGGTAGGGAATTGTCGCGTGGGTTTCCATGGCTCGCTTCGTCAATCGGCGGTTATAGGGGAACCTGCCGGCCGGGCGCTGACCGTCGGTATCCTGGAAGGTTAGAGGCTTTTGAAGGCGGAATGAACCGTTTAAACGGCCTTACCGAGCCAGCTTTCCAACCAGACCTTGAGCAGATCCAGGCGGCGCCACCAGCGGGTCGGCGGCGGATCCAATTCGATGCCCACGCTGGCGATACGCCCGTCCTCGATTCGGCAGGCAATCAGTTCGACGGATACTAGATGCAGGCGCCGTCCGACGGCGGGCCGGCGCAGCAGATTACGGCGCAGGAACTCTGCCGCCGGCATGTCCCGCCGGTTGCGGGGCACCCAGAAATCGTAGGCATCGGCGATCGCGCCTAACAACGTTGCACCGTCGAAGGAAAATTCCCCCACGGTTTCCAGGTCATGCTGCCCCGGTTGCCGCGCGCCGAACAGGCGGTCGAGGGCCGGTGCGGTATCGGGCGGGGCGATCAGGATCACGTCGTCGCCCTGTGTCAGGCGCTGTACGTCACCGGGGGTGCGCAGCGCACCGTCCCGGATGATCGAGATGACGTCGGTGTTATCGGGCAGGGGCAGGCGTGCGACATCCCGGCGCAGGGCCAGGCTGCGGGGTTGAACGCTGTAAACGGTCATGTCGCGCCCGGCATCGGACGGCAGGCCGATTTCCACCCGGGGCGGCTGCGGCGGACGGGGCGCCAGCAGAACGCCCAGGCGGCGGCCCACGGCACCGACGCTCCAACCCTGGACGATCAGCGACGCCATCACGACGATATAGACGATCCCGAAATAGATTTCCGCGTTATAGACCCCGGAAAGCACTGGAATGGTACCGAGGAAAATGGGCACGGCACCCCGCAGACCGACCCAGGACACGAAGGATATTTCCCGGGGAGGATAGCGGAACACCGCCAAGGACAGCGCCACGGCCAGCGGCCGGGCAAGGAACATCAGCGCGGCGGCGATGCCGATGGCGGGCAGAATGATGGGGATGAGCGAACTGGGCGTGATCAACAAGCCCAGGATCAGGAACATGATGATCTGGCACAACCAAGCAAGGCCGTCGTGGAAGCGGTTGATCAGAAGTGTCGCCTTGTGCCGGTTGTTGCCCACGACCAGCCCCGCGATATAAACCGCAAGAAACCCGCTGGCCCCCAGTTCCTGCGCCCCCGCGAACAGCAGCAACGCGCCGGACGCGGCCAATACGGGGTACAGGCCAGAAGCGATGTTCAAAGCGTTGAGCGTGGTCAACAGGGTGTAGCCGCCGACCAATCCAATCACCAATCCGCCGACGATCTGCAGGGCGAAGCGGCCGGCCACGACCGTCGCCGTATCGACCGCCAAGGCCGTGTCCGTCGACATGATCAGGCTGACGCAGGTGACGGTTAGCAGCACCGCCATGGGATCGTTCAGTCCGGCTTCGGCCTCCAGCAGCGCGCCCAGGCGTTCGCGCAGGCGCAGGGCACGCGCCGACAGCAGCAGGAAGACCGCCGCCGCGTCGGTCGAGGCGACGATGGCGCCGACCAGTAAGCCTTCCAGCCAGTCGACCGTTAACAGGTAGCGTGCCGCAACGCCGGTAATCGCCGCCGTTACCAGCACGCCCAGGGTCGCTAGAACCACAGCCGGGGCGCCGACTTCCCGGAACGTTTTCCATCGGGTGCGCAAGCCGCCGTCGAACAGGATGATGGCGAGAGCGATGCTCCCGACCAGATAGGTTGTTTCGTAATCGTTGAATTTAATGCCGCCCGGCCCGTCTTCGCCCGCCAACATGCCGAGCACCAGAAACACAAGCAGCAAGGGGGCGCCGAACCGGGACGACAAGGTTCCGGCAAAAATGCTGACAAGGATCAAGGCCGATCCGATCAGAATGAGGTTGTTGGATAGTTCCATGTTGAAGATGGCCTTGAGATTAATTGCCGCGCACGATCAATCTATCATATTGGTATTTAAGAATGTTTTGTGCAACGGACAGGGGGGTGAATATTGCCGAATAATGCTCGTGCACTTGCACCTGGGTGAGGCATCCGGCACTCTGGGTATAACGTTAAATCGCGCGCCGGCGATGGGGGTCGAGCAGGCCCGCCCGCGCTGCATCACGGGAGGAACAATCCATGGAATACCGTCCTTTGGGCCGCACGGGCGTGCGGGTCTCACAGCTGTGCTTCGGCACCATGTCGTTCGGCGCCGAGGCCGACAAGGCCGCATCCCGCGCCATGTACAAGAAGGTGCGCGACATGGGCGTCAACTTCTTCGATTGCGCCGATGCCTATACCAAGGGCAAGGCGGAAACCATTCTGGGCCAGTTGATGAAGGGTGAGCGCGATAACCTGGTCATCACGTCGAAATGCTTCAACAATCTGCGCGGCGACATCAATTCAGGCGGCGGCAACCGGCGGCATGTTGCCATGGCGGTCGAGGATTCTCTGAAACGCCTGAAGACCGACCGCATCGACGTTTTGTTCATGCACCGGTTCGAGAAACTGGCGCCGCTGGAGGAAGTCCTGCGCGGTCTGGAAGATCTCGTGCGCGCGGGCAAGGTGCTGTACATCGGGGCATCGAACTATGCCGCCTGGCAGGTCGCCAAGGCGCTGGGCATTTCCGAAAAGAACGGCTGGACCAAGTTCGACGTGATCCAGCCCATGTACAATCTGGTCAAGCGTCAGGCCGAGGCGGAGATCTTTCCCCAGGCCCAGGCCGAGGGCATGGGCGTGATCACCTACAGCCCCGTCGGCGGCGGCATGCTGTCGGGCAAATACCGGCCGGGCGTGCAGCCCAAGGTCGGCCGCGTCAAGGACAAGCAGGAATACGCCGTGCGCTATTCCGACGACTGGATGCTGGAAACGGCCGGCCGGTTCACCGAGTTCGCCGAGAAAGTGGGCATCCATCCGGTAACGCTGGCCGTGGCCTGGGTTGCGGCCCATCCCGCCGTCACGGCCCCCATCGTGGGCGCGCGTCACACGCGCCAGTTGGCGCCGTCCCTGAAGGCCCTGGACGTTAAGATGACGCAGGACCTGTGGAACGAGATCGCTAATCTGTCGCGCACACCGGCACCCGCCACCGACCGGTTGGAAGAATACGAACCGGTGACGGTGCGCCCTGTCGTGGGCTGAGCGTCGCAGATATTTCCAAGAAAAATGGGGGCCTGCCGAAGATCGACAGAGCCCCCAGTTTGGCGCGTAAAACCGGTTAACGCCGGTCTTCCGATTGTTCGTGATGTCCCTGAGAAACAGGGAAGGGCGGGACCTGATGGCCCCGCCCGCCTCCTGCTTTAGGAGGAATAATACATCATGAATTCAACCGGATGCGGCGTGTGTTCGAAGTTGTAGATCTCTTCCCATTTGAGATCCATGTAGCCGTCGATGGCATCGTCGGTGAAGACGTCGCCCTTCTTGAGAAAGTCGCGGTCGGCGTCCAGCGCCTGGACGGCTTCGCGCAGCGAGCCGGAGACGGTGGGCACACCGGCCAGTTCTTCCGCCGGCAGGTCGTACAGATCCTTGTCCATCGGGTCGCCCGGATGGATCTTGTTCTGGATGCCGTCGAGGCCGGCCATCATCATCGCCGTGAAGGCCAGATACGGGTTGGCCGTGGCGTCCGGGAAGCGGATTTCGCAACGCTTGCCCTTGGGGCTGCCGGAGTAGGGGATACGGCAGGAGGCGGAGCGGTTGCGGGCCGAGTAGGCCAGCAGAACCGGGGCTTCGAAGCCCGGGATCAAACGCTTGTAGGAGTTGGTCGACGGGTTGGTGAAGGCGTTGATGGCCTTGGCGTGCTTGATGATCCCGCCAATGTAGTACAGGCAGGTTTCCGACAGATCGGCATAGCCCGAACCGGCGAAGGTCGGCTTGTCGCCCTGCCAGATGGACTGGTGGGTGTGCATGCCGGTGCCGTTGTCGCCCGCGACGGGCTTCGGCATGAAGGTTGCCGACTTGCCGTAGGTATGGGCGACCATCTGGACGCAGTATTTGTAGATCTGCACGTTGTCGGCGGCTTTCACCAGGGTGTCGAAGGCCATGCCCAGTTCGTGCTGGGACGGGGCGACTTCGTGGTGGTGCTTATCCATCACCATGCCCATTTCCTGAAGCACGCTGACCATTTCGCCGCGCAGGTCGTGGCAGGAATCGACCGGCGGGACGGGGAAGTAGCCGCCCTTGACGCCCGGGCGGTGGCCCAGGTTGCCCTCGTCGAACAGGGTGCCCGAAACGTAGGGACCTTCTTCCGAGGTAAAGGCATAGAAGCATTCGTTCATGTCGACCTTGTAGCGAACGTCGTCGAACACGAAGAATTCCGGCTCGGCGCCGAAATAAGCTGTGTCGCCGATGCCCGTGGTGCCCAGATAGGCTTCGGCGCGCTTGGCGATGGAACGCGGATCGCGCTCGTAGCCCTGGCCGGTGACCGGGTCGAGGATGTCGCAGTTCAGGATCAGGCTCGGCTGGGCCGAGAACGGATCCATGACGGCGGAGGAGGCATCGGGGATCAACGCCATGTCGGATTCATTGATCGCCTTCCAACCGGCGATGGATGAACCATCGAACATGATGCCATCTTCGAATTCGTCTTCGCCGACGAAGTCGGACACCATGGTGAGGTGCTGCCATTTGCCGCGGGAATCCGTGAACCGAAGATCGACGAAGGGAATTTCATTGTCCTTCACGTATTTGACGACTTCCGCCGGTGTTTTCAGATCCAAGCTCATATTCGCTTCCTTTTCTTGACTGAGTGTCGAGATGATATTTTGAACGCGCTTTGGTTATGCCTCCCTGGCGCGCCGGCTTTGCCGCCGGCGGGAACCGGTGGGCTAAATCGCTTCCGATCCACGTTCGCCCGTGCGGACGCGGATCGCTTCTTCCACGGGAATGATGAAAATCTTGCCGTCGCCGATACGGCCGGTTTGCGCCGTTTGCTGAATAGCTTCGACGGCCGGTCCGACCATGTCGTCGTCGACGACCAGTTCGATTTTCCCCTTGGGCAGGAAATAGACCACATACTCGGCCCCGCGATAAAGCTCCGTATGGCCTTTTTGACGGCCGAAACCCTTGGCTTCGACCACGGTGATTCCTTGAAGGCCGACCTCGTGAAGGGCCTCCTTCACCTCATCCAGCTTGAATGGCTTGATGATGGCTTCGATTTTTTTCATCGGTTTGTTTCCCTTGGGGTTATCCCCCCGATAGAAGAGTTCGGAGTCCGTTAGGAAATCATCGTTCTAGGCGCGATGGACTTCCTTGCTCGTCCGCCTCTCTATAGCAGGAGGCATGCCAATTCGTTAGGCGAATAAAAACGTATTTTTTTCAGTGCATTAGGATGCACTTTTGGGGCTCGGCGGCAAGGGCCGAAAGGCCAAGTATGCCAAAAAAATATGCAATTGATATAAAAACAAGCAAGCCGAGCGGGGCCACCGGCGCGGTCTCCATGTACATCGCCGGTGGCCGAGGACTTAATCCGCCAGGCAATCCCGGATGCGGGCCGTTGCCTTGAGGATGTTCTCTGTCGAATTGGCGTAGGAAAACCGCACGTAGCCTTCACCCTGGGCGCCGAAGCTGGTGCCGGAAATGATCGCCACGCCGGCTTCGTTCAACAGCTTATTCTGTAACTCCATGGCAGAAAGGCCGGTGCCTTCGATATTGGGGAAGGCATAGAACGCACCGCCCGGCTCGACGCAGCGGAAACCGGGAATTTGGTTGAGCTCGCGCATGATGATCTTGCGCCGCTCATCGAACGCCGTGACCATGTCGGTGACGGCGTCCTGCGGCCCGTCCAGCGCCGCGATGCCGGCGAATTGGGCCGAGGCATTGACGCAGGAATTGCAATTGATGGCCAGGCGCGTGACCGGTTCCACCAGGGATTTCGGCCACACGCCATATCCCATGCGCCAGCCGGTCATGGCATAGGTCTTGGACCAGCCGTCCAGCAGGATCACCCGGTCGCGCAGGTCTTCGTATTCCAGCAGGCTGACGTGTTCGCGCCCGTCGTACAGCATGCGGCAATAGATTTCGTCGGACATGATGGTGACATGCGGCTGCGCGCGCAGGCCGTCGACCAGTTTGTCCATTTCTTCGCGCGGCACCGCGCCGCCCGTGGGGTTGGCCGGGGAATTTAGAATGATCAGGCGCGTGTTCGGCGTGATCAGGCCCAGCACTTCCTCGGCCGAGAAAGCGAAACCCTTGTCTTCGTGCAGCGCCATGGGCACGGGCGTGGCCCCCGTGAACTTGATGACGCTTTCGTAAATGGGGAAGCCCGGGTTGGGGTAGATGATTTCCGCCCCCGGCTCGCCCAGGGCCAGAACGGCAAAGAACATGGTGACCTTGCCGCCGGGCACGATGATGACGTCGGCGGGGTCGACCTTGACCTTGCGGTGGCGTTCGATGTCGCGGGCCACGGCTTCGCGCAGTTCGGGGATGCCGTTGGCGGGGGTATAGCCGTGATGGCCGTCCTTCAGCGCCTTGACGGCGGCTTCGACGATATGGTCGGGCGTTTTGAAATCGGGCTGACCGATGCCCAGGTTGATGATGTCCTTGCCCTGGGCGGCAAGCGCGTTGGCGCGGGCCAGAACCTCGAAAGCGCTTTCCGTACCCAGCCGTGACATGGCGGCGGCCATTTGAACCATGGATGCAAACTCCGTTTGATGGTCTTTATTGACGGGGGATCGGGCCCCGCCGCTTGAGGGCGGCACTCTATGGTAGACGGCCCGGGGGAGGCAACGGCCATGACGATCGATATGAACAGCGATACCGGCAACCTTTTCGCGGATCTGGCGCATGCATCGACGGCGGAGGTTTTCACCCGCCTGACCGAAGGCAAGGCGTTCCGGCTGGAAAAAATCGTCTCGACCGGCCAGGCCACGCCCGACGGGGACTGGTACGATCAGGAAACGGACGAATGGGTGGTTTTGCTGGCCGGATCGGCCGGGCTTCTGATCGAAGGGGAAGATGCGGCACGGGCCCTGAAACCCGGCGATTTCCTGCATCTTCCGGCGCATCGGCGCCACCGTGTGGAATGGACGTCGGAAAATGAGCCCACGGTCTGGCTGGCGCTGCATTTTACTGCGCTTGACGGATAGAGAGCAGACGATTACACAGTGCGCTCTCCAACCGTCGCGTTCTGAATGACCGGCGGTCCGGCGTCCCGAAACGGGACCCGATGGTGGCTGTAGCTCAGTTGGTTAGAGCATCGGCTTGTGGTGCCGAGGGTCGTGGGTTCAAATCCCATCAGCCACCCCATTTCCCCAAAAACTTGTAGGAACAGGGCAACCCCGGTGACTAATCTGGCGCCAAAGGGCGCGGCTATTCCGCTGCCTGTTCGATAAAAAACGTCCAGAGGAACCATCCATGACCACCGATCCCGAGGCGGCCCCCCCGGCTGTCACCCTGTCTCCCAAGCTTGAAGATTTGGCCGCTCGCCTGTGGGCGGTACGGCGCGACGGCGGCATCATTGATGCCGACAGCCCGGATGTGACGCAGCCCAAGACCCTTTCGGAAGCTTATGCCGTGCAATTGGCGGTGATCGCGCAATCGGGCGAGACCGTGCGGGGGTTCAAGGTCGGTTCCACCAGTGCCGAAGCGCAGAACAAGCTGGGCACGACCGAGCCCGGTTCCTGCCCCATGCCGGCGTCCTTGATCTTGCAGAGCCCGGCGTGTTTTGCGGTCGACCCGGATCATCATCCGGCGGTTGAGGGCGAATTCGCCCTGCGCCTGGGGCAGGACATGCCGGCGCGGCCTGACGGCTACAGCTTTGACGAGGTCCGCGCCGCCGTCGATCAGGTGGCGGGAGCGATCGAACTGGTCGGTTCGCGTTTTGCCGGCGGACTTGACGGCAAGGGTCGGCTTCTGGTGACGGCGGATAGCGGTGCGGACATGGCCCTGATCTTGGGCGCCAAGCGGCCGTTCACGGTGGAAACGGATCTGCGCGGTCACGGAGTCTCCATACGGGTCAACGGCGAGACCAAGGGGGAAGGCACAGGCGCGCGCGCTTTGGGCGATCCGCTGAACGTCCTGCATTGGCTGGTCAATCAACAGTCGCAATGGGGACGGGGGATGTTCAAGGGTGAATGGATCGCGACGGGTACTTGCACGGGGCTGGATGCTGTCGGGCCCGGCGACGCCATTGCCGCCGATTTCGGTGACTTGGGCGTGGTCGAACTGACCCTGGAAACAGGCTGATGTTCTGGCGTTTCGCCGGTCGCAGGGACGGTGTAAACGGGCTCACCAACGTTTTCATCGTCAGTCAACAGCCACCCATTTCTCCCAAAAACTTGTAGGAACACGACGGAACCCGTGACTAAGCTAGCGTCAAAGGGCGCGGCTATTCCGCTGCCTGTTCGATAAAAAACGTCCAGAGGAACCATCCATGAGCACCGATTTATCCCCCGAACTTTCCGACTTGGCCCAGCAGTTATGGGACGCCCGCCGCGACGGCGGCGACATCGACCTGAACGCCGTTACGTTGCCCGCAACCCTGGATCAGGCCTATGCCGTGCAGGCGGAAAACATACGCCTTGCGGGGGAGTCGGTCGGCGGCTTCAAGATCGGATCGTCGAGCAAGGCATCCCAGGAAAAGCTGGGCACGGATGAGCCCTGGTACGGTGCGGTGCCGCAATCGTTCCTGGTGCAAAACGGGGCCGCCGTATCATCCGTCGCCCATACCCTGGCGGTGGAAGGGGAATTCGCCTTTTGCCTGGGGGCGGATCTTCCGGCGCGGGCAGGGGATTATACGGAGGACGACGTGCGCGCCGCCGTCGCCCAGGTTGCCCCTGCGGTGGAAGTGGTCGGCCGGCGGTTCGAAGGCGGGCCCGAGGATCGCATGCTGCAGTTGCTTGTCGCGGACGGCGGCGTGAACGTCGCCCTGGTTCTGGGGGCGGCACGGCCGTTCCGACCCGATATGGATTTCCGCGATCACGCCGTGACCATGCGGGTGAACGGCGAAGACAGGGAATCGGGCGTCGGTTCCATGGCGCTGGGCGATCCCTTGAATTCGCTGTTGTGGCTGGTCAATCAATTGTCCCGGCGGGGCCATGGCCTGACCCAGGGCCAGTGGGTTTCGACCGGCACCTGCACGGGCATCGAGCCGGCTGCTCCCGGCGACCGGATCACCGCCGACTTCGGCGATTTAGGCGTGGTCGAGCTGACCTTGGAGCCGGGCTGACACTTCGGCATTTTGGCGACCATCGGGCAGGTTTAACCGCTTGTATTCCCGGGCGTGATACCAGACCAAGGTCATATACTTTTTTGAGGCATATTACCGTATCTTCATACGCGGGGTTCGAACATCGGTATGTGGTGTTCGGCATGGAGGAGATGAAACCGGGAGATTTCTGTCGGATGCGGTGACGCGTCCATATGTACCTGGGAGGTCTCTGCAATGCATGTGCCCAAGCGGCTCAGGCGACGTGGTGTGAACGACGCAACCTGTTTCCTGTCCATGGTCGGCTCAGCGACAAACCGGCATGATATGACAGCGGTCTGGCGCTGGCCTATGGGTGCTCCACACCAAAATTGTATGTTCGATAAAGTGCCGGCGATATGTACGTACGCGGCATAGGAAGCTGGCTTAGGGTCAAGTCTCTCCGCTGGAAATTCATGCTGGCGCCGATTGTCGGCGTCTTGATGATGGCGGGCCTCGCCATCGTTCTGATCAAACTGATTCATACGCAGATCGGCGATCTGGAACGTCTTCACAACCGCGGGTTCGACCGGGCGCTGATCACGGCTCAATTGAGCAATCAGTTGGCGGAGAATCATGCCAAGATTTACGACCGCCTGTTTTCCTTGTCACCAACTGCGGACGAAGGCGAGGTCTATGATGCCGGGAATCCGCTGCTGCTGGAAATTCGTCGGATCAAGGGGCGTTTGGTCGATCAGATCCCATTGTTCGATGAACGCTCGCATGAAGCAGAAATGCTGACTCTGCTTGCGGAGCAACTGGACAGATATCGTGAGAATACGACAAACGCGATGCTCATGGCCTCGATCGACCAGGAACTATCAAGGATGATCATGGCGCAATCGACGGCATGGTTTAATCAACTCAACGCCGAGTTACTTGCCGTCAACGAGATGATCCACAAACGGCTTGATCGTGAACTCGCCATGCACCGCAAGGATGCGGACCAGCAGACGACGGAATTCACCGTGATGTTCGTTCTGACCATCCTCATCATGTTGGGTATCGGTGGTGTTCTGGCTAATGTTTTGTCACATGACTTGAATCGCTTGATTGTCCGCCTTGGCAATCTGGTCGCGTGGGAGCAGACCCCCGCCAGCACCGATGATCTCGATGAGGTTGCGACCTTGACGGTTGCCATCGAGCGGGTTCGTGAAAGCTATGTATCTCTTGAAAAGGCGCGCACGGACCTGGATCGGACGAACAAGAAATTGAATGAAAGCCATCAAACGATCCTGCGCCGGGAAAAATCGCTTGCCCAACTTAACGCCGAGCTTGAGCAAAAGGTTGCCGAGCAGGAAAAAACCATTGCCGACCAGAAAAAGGCGGAAGCCGCCCGGGACAGGGCCTTGACCGAGGCAGAACTGGCCAACCATGCAAAAAACGAATTCCTGGCCACCATGAGCCACGAATTGCGGACACCGTTGAATGCGATCATCGGGTTCTCCGATATGATCCACAATGCGACGTTCGGGCCGATCAAGGACAAGTATCAGGACTATGCGGAACACATTCGCCTTTCGGGGGAGCACCTGCTGAGTCTGATCTCTGACATTCTTGATATTTCACGGATCGAAGAAGGGACCTTGGAGATTGAGTTTAGCGACGTCAGTGCGGATGAAGTCTTCAAACAGTGCGTCGACATGTTGCAGGAACGTGCGAGTCGGGCAGGGCTGAGTTTGGAATATTCGGTGCCTGCGGGCCTGCCGAAAATATACGTCGATAAACTGCGTCTGAAGCAGGTGCTTTTGAATTTGGCCGGCAACGCCATCAAATTCACGCCCGCCGGCGGAAAGGTCACGATGTCCGCTGAACGCCTGGATGAAAAAACCGTCACGGTGCAAGTCTCCGACACCGGTGTTGGTATCGCGGAAGGTGACATTCCGCGCGCGTTGGAGAAATTCGGGCAAGTCCGAGATACGCATCTGCGATCCCATGAAGGGGCGGGGATCGGGCTGACGCTTGCGAAATCCCTGATCGAGCAGATCGGCGGCATCTTTGAAATACACAGTATGGTCGGTAAGGGCACGACCGTATCGGCACATTTTCCCATCGCCGACAGCTAAGGAAAACCAATCCGGTTGTCCTTTCCAACAAAGCCTTGGCGTGAACGGAGGGCGTCAGTTTAAGGTATGTGCCGCTGCAGCGTTTCGCAGCGTCCATGAAAAGCAAGTCCCAAAGGAAACCTCCATGACACTCTCCACCGTCGGTTTTATCGGCCTCGGCACCATGGGCCGGGGCATGGCGCTGAACCTCGTGAAGGCCGCGCAAGCGGTCTATGTCTATGACCCCGTGCCCGATGCGGTGAAGCTCCTGACCGATGCGGGCGCCGTCGCTTGCGCCAGTCCCGCCGAGGTCGCGGAAAAGGCGGGCACGGTGGTGATCTGCGTGCCCGACGCCCCGCAGGTCAGAGAGGCCATGTTCGGCCCGGGCGGAAACGGCCCCGGCGGTATTGCCGATGCGGAACGGGACGGCATCACGGTTCTGGACGCCACCACCATGAAACGCCCGGACGCACTGTCGATCGCCGAAGACGCGGCGGAAAAAGGCATCGCCTATTGGGATTGTCCGATTTCGGGCCTGCCCAAGCGTGCCGCCGACGGCACCCTGACGATCATGTTCGGGGGGACGGATGCGGCCTATGACGCCGCGTTGCCATTCCTCAATGTCTGCGGCAAGGACATCATCCATGCCGGACCCATTGGGGCGGGGCAGGCCATGAAGGGCCTGAACAATGTGATCTATGACATCAACATCGCCGCGTTCTGCGAGCTTCTGCCGCTGGCGCAGAAGGCGGGGATGAGTGTTGACGCGCTTGAAAAACTGGTTCTGACGGGAAGTTCTCGGTCGTTCGCGTCGGAGCATTTCGTGCCCAAGATATTGAACGACGACTTCGACGGCGATTTCCCCATGGAGTGGGCTTACAAGGACATTCTGAACGTGCAAAGTCTGGCCAGGGACACGGGCGCGGATACGCCGCTGGCCGATGCCATGACCGGGATTTACGACCGCACCATCGAAGCCGGATACGGGATGGCGCCCAAAAGCTCGATGATCCGCATCTACGAACAAGCTCTGGGGGTGAAGTTCAGAAAGGCATGACCGATTAGGGGTGAGTGACGGAATGCCGTCAAGAAACGGTTAGGGAAAACGTCGCGTGCAGCAGAACGAAAGCCGAAGCCATTTGATGTATTCCCGGTTCTACGAGGCCGGGAATGACCATATGTTCCAGGCTCCCATGACTCGCCGACTGCTTCAATATTGGCGGGAAAAGGCCGGCGCTCACCGCCGCCCGGCATGGCGGGATATCAACCTGATCGATATCTATGACATCGCGCCCAACATGATGGTCCGCGACGCGGTTGATGGAGGGCGGGATTTCCTCTGCCGGTTCTGCGGAACCGGACTTGTGTCGATCCTAGGCATGGATCCCACGGGGCGGCGACTGGGCGATGTCTATGACGATGCCGGCCGAGATATGATGCTAGAGCGCTACCGTCTTGTGATGGAGAAAGATGCCCCCGTACGCGTGGTCGGTTACGTTCGTGTGGTCGAACGTAACCTGCCGACCGGGTTTGAATGCGTGATGTTGCCCACCGGCGGGGATGGGGAAGGCGTGCAGACCGTTATGATGGTGCTGGATTTTTCTTATGAGCCTTCGGTCGAAGAAGCGCATAAACCCGAAGTTTGAGTTAAACGCCTAGCCATCTGGCGGCTTTGCAGGTGCCTGTAATTGGTGCATAAAACTGTATAGTTGCACTTGGACAGATGGTATCGCGCTCAATTGACTGAATTTGACCCCAGGCAAATGGCTTCGCAGTTCGCCGCGGCCGAAGATGAGGCCTTCGTGTCGCCGAAATGCCGGCGTCTCTTGTCTTATTGGCGCGACAAGGCGGGGGGTCGGGTGCGCGCGGCATGGCGCGATATTAATCTCATCGATCTCTACGATATCGCTCCGTTCATCACCGTCCGTGACGTGGTTGATGGCGGCCGTGAATTCCGCTGCCGGTATTGTGGAACCGGGTTGGTCGAGGTCACGGGGTTCGAATTGACGGGCGGGCTTCTTTCGGAAAATTACGCACCCGCCGGTGCCGAGATCATGTTGAAACGGTATAGGGCGACCATCGACGCAGGTGGGCCGCTTCGTATCGTGGGCTTTCTCAGGACGGTGGAAAAGAACCTGCCGACCGGGTTCGAATCGGTCACCCTGCCGTTGGATGGCGATAGCGGCACCATCGCCCATATTCTTTCTGTCCACGATTTCGACTATGAACCCAGGCTCGGGGAAATCAACGGGCTGTAAGTGTAAGGGGTGTCTAATATGACGGAAGAAAACGTCTCTGAAACGACCGTCGGTTTAACCGTAAGCACAGATTTCAGATCGTCCATTACGCGCGCGATGCTCGAATACTGGCGGGGTGTGAGCGGGGACAGGGCGTTACCCGGTTGGACGGATATCCAATTGATCGACATCTATTCACTTGCTCCGCATATCGTCGTGCGCGATGTGGTCGACGGCGGCCGCGAATTTCGATGCCGGTTCTCGGGCACGACAACGACGGCGGTGTTGGGCATCGAGGCGACGGGAAAACTGATCAGCGATACGTACAGTCCCCGTGCGACAGCTTTGATTTTGGCCCGTTACCGGCGGGCAATGGAAGCGGCCGCGCCGGTCCGTTTTGTCGGCTACGTGCAGGCGGTCGAAAAGAACCTGCCCACGCCATACGAAGCGGCTTATCTGCCCCTTGCCGGGCTGGACGGTTCAGTCGGTCATATCATCGTGGCCTATGACTTCGATTACGAACCGCTGCCCGACGAAATTTCCAGCCCGAAATAATTGTCTCAGGCCGGTGGCGCGCCACGGCGCAAGAGACCGCGCAGACGATCCGCCATCCAGCGGCATACGACGTAGAACGTGGGCGTGAAGATCAATCCGAAGAACGTGACACCGACCATGCCGGAAAACACGGTGGTCCCCAGTGCCTGGCGCATTTCCGCCCCCGCCCCATCGGCGATCATCAAGGGAACCACACCCAGGATGAAGGCGAAGGAAGTCATCAGGATCGGGCGCAGGCGGGTATGTGCCGCCGCAATTGCGGCTTCGGCGGCGGTCATGCCTTCTTCCTCACCCTGTTTGGCGAATTCCACGATCAGGATCGCGTTCTTGGCGGCCAATGCGATTAACACGACGAAGCCGACCTGGGCCAGGATGTTGGAATCCATTCCCCGCAGATTAAGCCCCACGATCGACGCCAGCAGGCACATGGGCACGATCAGGATCACCGCAAGCGGCAGGGCCCAGCTTTCATAAAGGGCCGCCAGCAGCAGGAACACGAACACGACGGCAAGGACAAAGGCGAACATCGCCGTGTCGCCGGCGAGTTGTTGCTGCAGGGCGATTTCCGTCCATTCGAAGCTGAAACCGTCGGGCAGGACCTTTTCCGCCAAAGCTTCGACCTTGGCCAGGCTTTCACTGGTGGAAATGCTGGGCAGTTTGGCGCCCTGGACCTCGGCGGCGGGATACAGGTTATATCGCGGTACGCGGTGGGGCCCCGTGATGTCGCGGAAGGTTGCGACGGAACCGATCGGCACCATGGCGCCATTGGTTGAACGGGTGCGCAGTTTGGCCACGTCGCCCGGCTCGTCCCGGAATTCGCCGTCGGCTTGCGCCGTCACGCGGAAGGTCCGGCCCAGGAAGTTGAAATCGTTGACATAGGCCGATCCGATATAAACTTCGAGTGCTTCGAGCACGCGTTCCACGGGTACGTCCAGCATTTCGGCCTTTACCCGGTCGACGTCGGCGTAGATTTTCGGCGTGGCCGAATTGAACAGCGAGAACACCCGGGTCAGGCCCGGTTCCTGATTGGCCGCTTGAACCAGCGACTGTGCCGCCCCTTGCAGGGCGTCGATCCCGCGCCCGCGGCGGTCCTGCACATAGCCTTTCCAGCCGCCGCCGCGGCCGATGCCGCGCACGGGCGGCGGGGCGACCAGGAAGATGGCGGCGTCCTGGATCTGGAACAGTTGTCCCTGCAGCTCACCCAGGACCTTGTTGACGGTGGCCCCGCGTTTGTCGCGTTCGGCGATCGGCTTCATGGGCACGAAGATCGCACCGCCGTTGGGGGCATTGGTGAAGGTCGCGGCATCGAACCCGGCGAAGCCCACGGCGTGTTCCACATCCGGGTGCTCCAGGATGATATCGATGGCGCGGCGCACGACTTCGTCCGTGCGTGCCAGGGACGATCCCGCCGGCAATTGCACGACCGTGATCAGGTAGCCCTGATCCTGTTCGGGAATGAAGCCCGTGGGCGTGGTTTTGAATTCATAGACCGTCAGGCCCAACAGGCCCGCATAGGCGGCCAGCACGATGGCGGCCTTGCGCACGAACCGCTTGGTGGCTTCGGCGTAGGCGATGTTCAGCCGTTCGAACAGCCAGTTGAACCCCTGGGAGAACTTGTCGATGGGCATCATCAAAACACGCATCACGCCCGTGCGTTCCGCTCCGCCGTGGTTGGCTTTCAGCAACAGCGCGCAAAGCGCCGGCGACAAGGTCAGTGACACGATCATGGAAATGATCGTCGCCGTCGCGACGGTGATCGCGAACTGGCGGTAGAACTGGCCGGAGATGCCGGTAATGAACCCGGTCGGCAGGAACACGGCGACCAGGACCAGCGACATGGCGATGATGGCGCCGCCGACTTCGTCCATGGTCTTGTGGGCCGCTTCGCGCGCCGTCAGTCCCTTGGCCAGATATCGTTCCACGTTTTCGACAACGACGATGGCGTCGTCAACCACGACCCCGATGGCAAGGACCAGGCCGAACAGGGTCAGGTTGTTGACCGAATAGCCCAGCATGCCCATCACCAGGAAGGTGCCGATCAGGGACACCGGGATGGCGACGATCGGCACGATGGCGGCGCGGAAATTCTGCAGGAAGATCAGGATCACCAGGATCACCAGAATGACCGCTTCGGCGATGGTGGTGTAGACGGCTTCGACCGAACGCGCGATGAATTCGGTCGGGTTGTAGACGATGGTGTGCTTCAGGCCGGCGGGGAAATCCTGGGCCAACTCATCCATGGTGTCGATGAGTTCCTGGGCGGTTTCCAGGGCGTTGGAACCCGGGCGCTGCATGATCACGATGGGCAGGGCCGTTGACCGGTCAAGATAGGCGGTCGTCTGATAATCCTGGGCCCCCAGTTCGACCCGCGCGATGTCGCGTACCCGCACGACACCGGTGCCGTCACCCCGTTTGACCACGATATCGCCGAACGCTTCGGGGGCGATCAGGCGACCCTGGGTTTCCACGTTCAGTTCGAATGCTGACGGGTCGGGGACGGGCAGACGGTTGATGATGCCCGAGGCGACCTGAACGTTGTTCTGGCGCAGGGCTGCGACAACCTCGCCCGCGGTCAGGCCGAAATTGGCGATGCGGTCCGGGTCAAGCCAGACACGCATGGAATAGGCGCGTTCGGCGAATACGCGGGCTTCGCCCACGCCTTCGATACGGGCCAAGCGGTCGAGGATTTGCGTGCGGGCATAGTTGGAAATGTACAACTGATCGCGCGTGCCGTCCGGTGACAGCAGGTGGATCACCATCATCAGGTCGGGCGAGCTTTTCTTCACGGTCACGCCCAAACGGCGGACTTCTTCGGGAAGGCGTGCTTCGGCGATGGCGACCCGATTTTGAACCTGAACCTGGGCATCATCCAGATTGGTGCCCAGCTTGAAGGTCACCTGCAGGTTCAACACGCCGTCGCCGGTTGCTTCCGATTTGGCGTAGAGCATCCCTTCGACGCCGTTGATTTCCTGTTCCAGCGGCGTCGCCACAGTGGCGGCGACGGTTTCCGCTGACGCACCGGGATAGGTTGCCGAAATCTGGATGGTCGGCGGCGCGATTTCAGGATACTGGGCGACCGGAAGGCTCAGGTAGGCGATGAACCCCAGCAGGGTGATGAGAATCGAAATGACCGATGCGAAGATCGGATGATCGACGAAGAAATGTGTAAAGCGCATGAGACGTCAGGACCCCGACCGAACCAGAATTGTGCCGTCTTCCTGGATGTCCGCTTCCTTGGCCAGGACTTTGCCGCCGGGACGGGCCCGTTGGATGCCTTTCACGACGACATTGTCGCTTGGGCCGATACCGCCATGCACGATGCGAAGGCCGTTATGCAGGGGGCCCAGGTCGACCGGAACACCTTTGACGGTGCCGTCACCGTCGACGGTCATGACCAGTTTCTGGCTTTGATCCGACACCACGGCGGCGTCGGGTATAAGGATCGCTTCATATTCGTCGGAGCCGATCAGACGCAGTCGGCCGAACACGCCGGGCACCAGAAACCCGTCCGGGTTGGGGAACTGGGCTTGGGCACGAATGGTGCCTGAATTGGGCGACAGTTCGTTATCGACGAAGTTCATGCGGCCTTCGCGCTTGAATTCCTTTTCGTCCATCAGGCGCACAAAAACCGGGTTGGACGTTTCGCGTGACGATTCCCGCTGTCCGGTGGCATGCAGGCGCGAATATTTAAGGAATTCCGATTCGGATGCGGAAAATGTGAACAGGATCGGGTCGATGGAAACCAGGGTCGTCAGCAGGGTCGACTGGGCGGATCCGCCTTCGACCAGATTGCCCACATCGACACGGGCATCGGAAATACGCCCTGAAATCGGTGCCTTGACCTGAGTGAATTCCAGATTCAGGCGGGCGATGCGAACCTGGGCCTGGGTCGACAGAACCGTGGTGCGTGCGGTTTCCAATTCGGCCCGGCGCTGATCAAAGGTCTCGCGGGAAATATTGTTGCGTTTCAACAGGCTGTCGGCGCGTTTGAATTCCCGTTCCGCCAAATCGAGGCGGGTTTTGGCGGCTTCCAGCGACGCCCGGGAGACATCAAGCTGTGCCTCGAACGGGCGCGGGTCGATGACGAACAACAGATCTCCCTGAGCCACCAGGTCGCCGTCCTTGAAATGCACGGATTCGAGGAAACCGGAAACACGGGCACGAATTTCGACCCGGTTGGTGGCTTCGAACCGGCCCGTGTATTCGTCCCATTCGACGATTTTTTTCACCAATGGCTTGGCCACGGTCACGGGCATGGGGCCTTGCTGTGCGGCGGCGGGATGGGCGGCTGCGGCAAAAACAAGGGCCGTTGCGGCAAGGACTTGGATAGACAAACGGGGGAGCGTGCGGAGAAAGGTCATCATGAGAAGGGCTCTCTGATTTTTAACAGAATAACGGTTCCGGTTAGGCGTAAAAAAAACCGGGCCGGCGCCCGTGTTGAATATGAGCGCTCAACATCGTCCCGGCGTGGCGAAATTTCAAGCCATAATTTTGCATTGCAGCATATATACGGCGAAGGGCAGTGCTTTTACCTCAGTAATTTCGTTCCTCGGCACGGAGTTTCTCGGCCCATCGCACGGCGCGGTCTTCGTCGACCGCCTGTCCGTAAAGGCCATTCAGGTAGATATCGACCAACAGGGCCATGGCCCCAAGGTGGCCCGTTTCCGCCGCCCGTTCCGTCCAGGCCACGGCGGTGGCCAGATCTTTCCTTACCCCGAACCCGTCACGATAGTATTCGCGCAGATCGAACATGGCGATGGGGTCGCCCATGTCGGCGGCGCGCAAGGTCATTTGCGCGGCCAGGCCTGGGTTATTCAGATAGGAATACATGATCGCGAGAACGCGGTAGTCGGCGGGGCGGGGGGTGCGCAGATCAAGGACCCGTTCCATTTCACGGGCGGCGCGTTCGTACTGACGGATGAAGCCCAGCGTCCCGGCTAAATCTTCGTGGGCCTGCGGGTCATTCGGGCGCAGGGAGGTGACCCGTTCATAAGTGTCAACGGCGCCGTCAAAATCGGCGGCCTCGATCTGGGCGCGGGCGAGATTGCGCAGAATGCCGATATCGTCCGGTTGTTGGGCAAGTGCCTTGTGGCACATATCGACCTTGCCGGCCGGTGCGGCGGCGGCACAGCGTTCTGTGGGCGTCATGGCAAGGGTGGGAAATGCGCTGCCCAGGGTCAGAGCGGCGGCAAGGAGAAAGATTTTGTCGGCGTTCACCCGGCCTCGGCCTTGGAGCCGCCCATGCATTGGGGCGATTCCATAATACGGCCGCCGCGCGCCTGCCATTCGTCCGCCGTATAGGTTTCCATGGACAGGGCATGAATCGGACCGGCCAATTCGTCGGCCAGGACGGCATTGACGGCCTGGTGGCGTTTGACGCGATTCAATCCGTCGAAACTGGGCGACACCACGATGACCTTGAAATGGCTTTCCGATCCGGGCGGCACGGCATGCATATGGCTTTCATTGACGACTTCCAAGTGGTCGGGCGTCAGGTTTTCCGCCAATTTGCTTTCGATCGAGCGCTGAACTTGCACGGCAGGCATCCTTGTTTTCGGGTGTCTTAAGCCCTTAATTTAGGGGGGCGGGGCCGAACCGACAAGTTTTCCCCGTTAACCCCGATTTTTCCCCTTTTGGCGGCTTGCCCTGGGACCGGCGACGGGCTATTCATGCCGCAGCCGCCCGATCCTGATATCCGGCCAGATTCCCTGGGCCGACGGGTGGCGGCGACGTCCGCTTCAGGAGACTTCCATGACGGCTCCAGACAACGGTTCGAGCGTGGCCGCGCAAGCCTCGGCCACTTCTTCCGTATCTCACCAAGACTTGGCGAATGCCATCCGTTTTCTTTCCGCCGATGCGGTGCAGAAAGCCAATTCCGGCCACCCGGGCATGCCCATGGGGATGGCCGATGCCGCGACCGTGCTGTTCACGCGGTTCCTTAAATTCGATGCGTCGGATCCCTTTTGGCCCGACCGGGACCGGTTCGTTCTGTCGGCGGGGCATGGCTCCATGCTGCTGTACAGCCTGCTTCATTTGACGGGTTTTGACGGCATGCCGATGAGCGAGCTGGAAAACTTCCGCCAGCTTGGCTCGAAGACCGCAGGCCATCCCGAATACGGCCATGCGCCGGGGATCGAGACGACCACCGGACCGCTAGGGCAGGGCATTGCCACCGCCGTCGGTATGGCGCTGGCCGAACGGCTTCAGAATGCCCGGTTCGGCGATGATCTGGTCGACCATTACACCTATGTCCTGGCCGGTGACGGCTGCCTGATGGAAGGCATCAGCCATGAAGCCATTTCCATGGCCGGGCACCTCAAACTGGGCAAGATGATCGTCCTTTGGGACGACAACCGGATTTCCATCGACGGCGGCACGGACCTGTCCGTGTCCGATGATCAGGCCGCACGTTTCAAGGCTTCGGGCTGGGACGTTCAGGCCGTTGACGGGCACGATCCGGACGCCGTCGCGGCGGCCATCGAGAAGGCGCAGAAAACCGATACGCCTTCCATGATCGCCTGTCGGACCATCATCGGTTACGGCGCGCCCAATAAGCAGGGAACGTCCGGCACCCATGGTGCGCCCTTGGGTGATGAGGAATTGGCCCTGGCCCGGGAAAAGATGGGCTGGTCCCATGCACCGTTTCAGGTTCCGGGCGATGTGCTGGCTGCTTGGCGCACCGCCGGTGGCCGGGGTGCGGAAGCCCGCGCCGGGTGGCAAGGACGTTTGGACGGCTCCGCCGATAAGGCGACGTTCGAGCGGGGTGTGAAGGGCGATCTTCCCGACGGCTGGAAACAGGCCGTGCTGGATTACAAGAAGATGGTCCAGGACGAGGCGCCCAAATGGGCGACGCGTCAGGCTTCCGGAAAGTTCCTAGATTACCTGTGCGAGGCCATTCCCGAACTGATCGGCGGGTCCGCCGATTTGACCGGGTCCGTCAATACCAAGGCCAAGGGGTTGGAGTCGGTCACACCCGAGGATTTCTCCGGCCGTTATATGTATTACGGTGTGCGTGAACACGGCATGGCGGCCGCTATGAACGGGATCGCGCTGCACGGCGGGTTCATTCCCTATGCCGGGACGTTCCTGGTGTTTGCCGATTACATGCGTGGGGCCATCCGCCTGTCGGCGCTGATGGAACAGCGGGTGGTTTATGTGCTGACCCATGATTCCATCGGTCTGGGTGAAGACGGCCCGACTCACCAGCCGGTCGAAACGCTGGCCAGTTTGCGGGCCATGCCTAACTTCGCCGTATTCCGGCCCTGCGATCCGATCGAAACGGCGGAATGTTGGGAACTGGCGGTCGAACGTTCGGACGGGCCGTCCGGCATGGTGCTGACCCGCCAGGGCGTGCCGCTGCTGCGCCAGGAGGCCGAGGCTGAAAATAAATCGGCCAAGGGTGCCTACGTGTTGGCGGATGCCGCCGGCGAGCGCAAGGTCACGTTGTTCGCCACGGGATCCGAGGTCTCGATCGCCATGGCGGCCAGGGAAGCTCTTGAAGGCGAGGGCATCGGCACGGCGGTCGTTTCCATGCCGTGCTGGGAACTGTTCGAACAGCAGGACGCCGGATACCGCGAAGAGGTTCTGGGGGCCGGCACGGCGCGCGTCGCCGTCGAAGCGGCGGTGCGCCAAGGATGGGATCGCTATGTCGGGGCCGACGGCGGGTTCGTCGGGATGACCGGGTTCGGTGCGTCCGCACCGGCGGGCGATCTGTATAAACACTTCGGGATCACGGCCGAGGCCGTCGTTGCCGAAGCCAAGTCACGTATCAGCTAGGGAAAGCAAGGGATAGCAGGGGACAAACGATGAACCTCGATGTTTTGGCCGCGACAGCGCGGGAAATGGTGGACAATCACCGGGGGCTGCTGGCCGCCGACGAAAGCACCGGCACGATCAAAAAACGGTTTGATTCCATAGGAGTTGAATCGACCGAAGCCGCGCGGCGCGATTACCGTGAATTGCTGTTCCGCACCAAGGGTGTCGGCAAGTTCATTTCCGGCGCCATTCTGTATGACGAAACCATCCGTCAGAAATCCGACGACGGCACCACCCTGGTGCAGTTGCTGCAGGCGGAAAACATCATCCCCGGCATCAAGGTCGACGGCGGGGCCAAGACGCTACCCGGCAATCCCGATGAAAAACTGACCGAGGGGCTGGACGGCCTGCCCGAACGGGTTGCCGAATACGTTCAGCTGGGTGCGCGCTTCGCCAAGTGGCGGGCGGTGATCACCATCGGCGACGGCATGCCGTCCGATTATTGCATCCACACCAACGCCCATGCGCTCGCACGCTATGCCCGCATCTGCCAGGAAGGCGGCTTGGTGCCGATCGTCGAACCGGAAGTCTTGATGGATGGAAAGCACACCATCGACGTCTGCGAAGAGGTCACGACTAAGACTTTGGAAGCGGTCTATCACGAACTGTTCCTGCAGGGCGTGCAGCTTGAAGGCACGATCTTGAAGCCGAACATGATCATTTCGGCATCGGACTGCCCGAGCCAAGCTTCGACCGATGAAATCGCCGCGCGCACCGTGAAGGTGTTGAAGCGCTGTGTGCCGACGGCCGTGCCGGGGATCATGTTCCTGTCAGGTGGTCAGTCGGAAGAGGAAGCGACCCGCAACCTTAACGCCATGAACGCGAACCATGGCCCGCTGCCTTGGGCGCTCAGCTATTCCTATGGCCGCGCGCTGCAGCAGTCCGCGCTGAAAGCATGGCAAGGCAAGGCCGATAATGTCGGCGCTGCGCAAGCCGCGTTGCTGAAGCGTGCGCAGTTGAACAGCGCCGCCTGTGCCGGGACCTATGCCGGCGAAGCGGAGCAGGCCGCTTAACGCGGCCGGATGACAGGAGGGCGGAAATGAGCCGAACCGTTAAAATCGCGCCCTCCATTTTGTCCGCTGATTTCGCCCGCCTGGGCGAGGAAATCCGGGCCATCGATACGGCCGGATGCGACTACGTCCATGTCGATGTGATGGACGGGCACTTCGTGCCTAACCTGACCATCGGGCCCATGGTGGTGAAGGCGATCCGCCCGCATACCGCCAAACCGTTGGACGTGCATCTGATGATCGACCCGGCGCAGCCCTACCTGAAGGAATACGCTGACGCCGGGGCCGATATCATCACGGTCCATGCCGAGGCCGATAAGCATCTCGACCGCTCGCTGCAGGCGATCAAGGACTTGGGCAAAAAGGCCGGGGTGTCGCTTAACCCCGGCACGCCGGAAACCGTCATCGAATATGTTCTCGATCGGTTGGATCTGATTCTGGTGATGTCCGTCAACCCGGGCTTCGGCGGGCAAAGCTTCATGGCCTCGCAATTGCCCAAGATCGCGCGCATCCGCGAGATGATCGGCGACCGGTCCATCGAGCTTGAGGTCGATGGCGGCGTCAACACGGACACCATCAGGTCCGTGGTCGACGCCGGGGCGGACGTTCTGGTTGCCGGCAGTGCCGTGTTCAAAGGCGACGACTACGCCGCCACCATCGGGGCGCTGCGGACCGCCGCCGCCTGATTAACGGTCAAATCAACTTAAGGGGTGGCCAGCCTGTTCTAGGATGGTGCGCGCGAAATACCGGAACGTGACGTTCATTGCTTCCGGTTTGTGGCGCCAGTCATGGGCAAGCCTGCCCAGCTCCGGATCGACCTCTTGGATATCGCCAGCCGCCATGGCCGCCAGTTGGATGCGCGCGGCGTGTTCGAAGAAGATACCCATGACACAGGCGGCCTCGATCGTGTTACCTGCGCAAAGCTGGCCGTGATGGGCCAGCAGGATCGCCGATTTGTCGCCGATCGCATTTGTAATGATCTCTCCTTCCTCGTCACCGAACGGCACGCCCGGCCAATGGGGCAGATGCGCGACATCGTTGAAAAACGCCATGGTATCCATATGCGCGGCGCGCAGTGGCGTGCCGATCATCGACAGGGCCGACGAATAGGGCGGGTGGGTGTGGACGATGGAGTTTACGTCGCTGCGTGCCCGGTAAACATGGATGTGGAAGCGATTGGCCATGTTTGGCGTGCCTTTTCCATGGATGACCTTCAGGTCGCGGTCGACGAGAAGGTAATCGGAGGCCGTCGCTTGTTCGAACCCCAGACCATAGGGCAGGGTCCACATGGTGTCCGGTTCATCCCCCCGGGCGGTGAACTGCCCGGCCAGGCCGCTGCCGTGACCGTGCGCGGCCAGGATCCGGCACCCCACGGCCAGACGTTGCTGCACGGACCAGTCGGGCATCTTTTCGCCCGCCAGGGCTGCGGTCATTTCCTCGATTGCCTGTTCCTGGGTTTGCGCCATCGTCGGGTGCTCCTTTGCATCGAATGGGATGGATAAGGGTGGATATGGGAAAGCTATCTGCCTTATAATAATTGGGCAACCCAATTATCTATGTTATTCAGTTTTTGTTTGGGTTGGTGTTCTGTACACTGACGCGAAGCGCGGGCGGGATTGCCTGCCGGACCGCATCGACGGAGAGCACATGATGGTTGAAAGCCCAGAAAACACGGAGCCGGGCCTGCCGTTTTCACCGGTCAAGGCGATCCTGCGTCATCAATCGATCATCGATCAGATCATGGGGCTGATCGAATCCGGCGCCTTGCAGGTGGGCGATAAGTTCCCGCCCGAGCGGGTGTTGTCGGAACGTTGGCAGGTTAGCCGTCCGGTCCTGCGGGAAGCCTTTCGCGTGCTGCAGTCACAGGGAATCGTCGAAAGCCGCCATGGTGACGGGCGCTATGTGAGGTCTACCCGGGCGCTGGATGCGACGGATATTCGCCGCCGACACCTGATCGATCGGCGGGAATCCCTGCTACAGATTTGGGAAGTGCGGGCGTTGCTGGAAGTACAGGCGGCCCGGCTGGCGGCGGCCAATGCCAGCGAGGAACAGATTGAGGCGATCGAGCGCCCGATCATCCTGATGGGTGAAATGGCGGCATCCGATTCCCTGGACACGGACCTGAACATGGAAATCCATGCGGCCGTCGCCCTGGCATCGGGCAACGATTATCTGGCGCAGATGATTCTTCGGGCGCTTGAGGAATACCGCGCCCTCGATTTCAAGGAAGCCGTGCCCATCGAGGAATGGAAGGGCTTGCAGGAAGAACATTGGCCGATCGCCAGGGCGATCCGGTCACGCTCGCCGGAGCAGGCGGGCGCCGTGATGACCCGGCATTTCGAAGATCTGAAACGGGCTCTCGACAAATGGTCCGGCCCCGCGAATTGAGGAAGCAACAACATGACGATCAAACTCTATTCCCGCTACCGGAATTCCGCCGGGCAACGGGTTCGAACCACCCTTAACCTCAAAAATGTACCTTATGAGTATATCGCCGTCGAAAATATGCAGTCCGAGGACTATCGGCGCGTCAATCCGCAGGGGCTATTGCCTGCGATGGAAATCGATGGCCGGGTCTTCAGTCAATCGACGGCGATCATAGATTGGTTGGAGAGAACCTATCCGGACCCGTCCGTTTATCCGCAGGATGCGAAGGACCGGATGGACGCCATTTCATTCTCCCAGTTCATCGCCTGCGAAATTCATCCCATCCACAACCATCGGGTCCGCGATTACCTGACCGATGAGGAAGGCTGGAGCGAAGATAAATCCATGGCCTGGTACGCCCATTGGATTTCCGCGGGCCTGACGACGTTGGAGACGATGCTGCGGCAGCGGCCGCGCAAGACGACGTTCTGTTTCGGTGAAGGCCCGAGCGTTGCCGATATTTACCTGGTGCCCGTGCTGTTCAACGCGCGCTGGTACGGTTTCCCGCTGGACAGGTTTCCTTTGATTCTGGAGATCGACGCCGCCTGTGCCGAGCTGGAGGCCTTTCGTCTGGCAGGGCCCGAAGCGCAGCCGGACTATCCCGGGCCCAGTCCTGAATACCGCTAATTCTGCAGGCGTAATTCGGACTGTACACGCTGTATCGTGCGGCGCACGTCGCGCTCGCTCAGATTGTCGGCGGCGATCACCTGCCGGATGATCGGGTCGGACATAACCTCTTCCAACAAAGGCTCATTCCCCGGTCGCAAAGTCGAGATCCCGACAAGGTGCCGGGCCCTGTCGTCGATATGGATGGTGGGAAAGCTTGTGGGGGTTCTGTCGCTCATGGCTCACTCTCCTCCTTCGCGTGCGTCGGGCCAGCCAGTGCAGGCCAGGATCAAAGGATCACTTGAGAATGGGGCCAGAAAATGTCGGAGGAATGGTGCCGATGCCACATCCGCAGCGGACCGCACGATGTGATCAGCAGATTGCGTCGAGCTGCGCGTCCGATAGGTTGCCGGGCACGATGGTGATCGGCACGCGCAGCCGGCCGGCCTGTTTTTCGACCAAGGTTTCGATCAGCGGGCCGGGGCCTTCGTTGCCCGTCGCCGCGCCCAGGACCAGCAGGGCGATGGAATCCTCTTCGTCGATCAGCTTGATCAACTCGTCGGCGACCTTGCCTTCGCGGATGTAGATGGGGGGGATCTTACCGGTCAGGCGCTGCACCACCGAAGCCACGGCCTGGACCATTTCTTCGGCTTCTTCGCGGGCTTCCTCGCGCATGCGCTCGCCGATGGCCATCCAGTGCTGAAATTCCGCAGGTTCGGTGACATATAAAAGCGCCACACGGCGGTTCGCATTGCGCGCGCGCAGACAGGCAAAGCGCACGGCACGGGACATTTCCTCCGTCCGGTCGACGACGCAAAGGAAAGTCAGTTGTTCGTCATCGACGGAGCCGGCGCCGGTTGTCTGTTTGGCGTCGTCGGTCATGGGATTATCCCTTTCGGAAGGCCGCGTTCGCCGCCCATCCTGCCACCACCGCAATGATCACGGCAAGCACGCCGTAGGCGAGCGAATAACGATGGGCGAAGTCGAAGACCTGGGCTTCGACCCCGAATTTGCGGACGGTCAATAGCGTGGTCGCCGTCGACTGCAGTTTTCCGCCGTCGAACAAGTAGACCTCGACGGTGAACGTCCCGACGGAAACGTTGGCCGGAAATCTTAGGCGGGTGCGGAACAATTGCTCCGACAGGAACACCACATTGTCCACCTTGGTCATATAAAGACCCAGGCGCTGCAGATTACGAATCAGGCCTTCGCGAAATTCATAGGGAGCTTCGGGAAGAAGTTGCCCCAATGCTTTGGCGCGCAGGTCGAGATTGCTCAGGCCGATCTGCAGGCGGTCCGCGTCGTTTGCGTTCAGAAACTCGTCAAGCGGCCGATTGCTTGCCACGCGATAGAATGTGGGGACCTTGTCGAACACCAGTTCGTCGCTGTTGACCCACACGCCCATGATCTTTTCCTTGCGGCGTACGACTTCGTCCCGGGCCGGGCCGCGCACGACGACCACGATGTCGCCGGGCTCCTTGACCGCGCCGTAAAGCAATAAGTCCGTGCCCGTGAAGCCGGTGGTGATCGACACGATCGGGTCCGTCAGGTCGATGGTGATGTCCCGTGCATGAGCATGGCCGGGAAGGGCAAGTGCCGTGGCAAGGATCATCAGGGCGGCAAGGCGGCGTCTCATGATCAATGCCCCCCCAAACCGATGTTGAACAGGTCTTGCGGCGTCACGACCAGGTCGTAGGTCAGCTTGGCGCAGACCGCCAACACGATCAGCGCCAGCATGCCGCGCAGCTGTTCGCCGCGGATTTTGCCGCCGAATTTGGCACCGACCTGTGCGCCGATGACCCCGCCCAAAAGCAGGATCAATGCCAAGACGATATCGACCGTCTGGTTGGTCACGGACTGCAGCACCGTCACGTTGGCGGTCACGAAAATGATCTGGAACAGGGAGGTGCCGACAACGACCGAGGTCGGCATGCCGAGCAGGTAAATCATTGCCGGAACCATCACAAAACCGCCGCCCACCCCCATGATGGCGGCCAGCAGCCCCACGAAGATGCCGATACCCAACGGCAGAAGGGCGCTGATATACAGCCGCGATTTTCTGAACCGCATTTTAAACGGCAGGCCGTGCAGCCAGTTGTGGGTGTGTTGACGTTTCGGTACGTCGCGTTTTCGCGCCATGATCGCACGCGTGCTTTCGACCAGCATCAGCGCGCCGATGATGGAAAGGAACACCACGTAGCAAAGCTTGATGACCAGATCGACCTGGCCCAATTCGCGCAGGAAGGTGAATAGCCAAACGCCGGCGGACGAGCCGATCACGCCGCCGACCAGCAGGACCATGCCCATTTTCAGATCGACGTTGCCGCGCTTCCAATGCGCCAGAACGCCGGAAACGGATGCAGCCACGATCTGATTGGCCTCAGTCGCGACGGCGACGGCGGGAGGAATGCCGGTAAAGATCAAAAGGGGCGTCATCAGGAAACCGCCGCCGACGCCGAACAGACCCGATAAAAATCCCACACCCGCGCCCATGCCGAAGATCGCGAATACATTGACCGACATCTCGGCGATGGGAAGGTAGATATCCAACTTTGTGTCCCGGTGGGAATGGCGCGTTGCGGCGGCGGACCAGGAGAGTAACCGTGTGAAATTACAAGGAAATCCTGCGCCCCCACAGGAAGTAATAATATAGCACTCATTACTGTAAAACCCTTAATTCACTGAAAGTCGGCGATTTTCCGCAAATCGGGACATAAATCTCGCATCAACCCGCCTGCGTGGTTCAATAACGGGCAATTTCCATGACAGAAAACAATTCGTCGGGCTGAATCACTAAGTCGTAGGTCAGCTTTGCGCAGACGGCGAGAACGACCAGCGCCAGCATGCCGCGAAGTTGTTCGCCCTCTATCTTGGCGCCGGCCCGTGCGCCCAACTGGGCGCCGATCACGCCGCCGAACAACAGAATCAAGGCCAGAACGATATCGACCGTCTGATTGGTTGCGGATTGAAGGATCGTCACATTGGCGGAGACGAAGATGATCTGGAACAGCGAGGTGCCGACGACGACCGAGGTCGGCATGCCGAGGATATATATCATCGCCGGAACCATGACGAAGCCGCCGCCCACACCCATGATACCGGCCAGCAGGCCGACAAACAGACCGACCAACAGGGGCGGCAGGGCGCTGATGTATAGCCGCGAGCGCCGAAACCGGACCTTCAACGGCAATCCGTGCATCCAGTTGTGCACATGCACCCGGCGGGATTGTTTCTTTTTCTTCCGCAATATGGTGCGCAGGCTTTCCGACAGCATCAGCCCGCCGATGAGCGCCAGGAACACGACATAACAGACACGGATGACCAGATCGATCTGACCCGATTCACGGAGAACCGTGAACAGCCATACCCCGACCGATGAACCTACAACCCCGCCGGCAAGCAGAAACCCGCCCATGCGGAAATCCACATTGCCGCGCTTCCAGTGTGCCAGCACACCGGAAATCGATGCGGCGACGATCAGGCTGGCACCGGTGGCGACTGCGACGGCCGAAGGAATGCCGATGAAGAACAGCAGCGGCGTCATCAGAAAGCCGCCGCCGACACCGAACAGGCCGGACAGAAACCCCACACCGGCGCCGACGGCAAAAATCAGGGGGACATTCGCCGACAATTCGGCGATGGGCATATAGATATCCAAATCAGGGTCCTGACGGATAAAAAGGGAATCAAATACGGAATGCCGGGCGTTCGAGCGCGTCATGGCCGATCCCGGCGGGCCGTTGTAGACCCGCTGCCATGGTTAGAAAACCCCCGGAACCCGATAATTAGCCGCGATTGTTCGCCTTCCATGGCTGAATGGTCTTGCGGTGGCGCGTTGCATCCCGAAAAATGCAGGCATCTCAACTGACCGGGGGAAGACATGGCGGATACATTGGATGCGCGGGGCTTGAAATGCCCGCTTCCCGTGCTGAAGGCGAAAAAAGCCATGAAACCGCTGGTTTCGGGCGACACCCTGACCGTTCTGGCGACGGATCCCAGTGCGCCCAAGGATTTCGAGGAATTCTGCGCGGCTACGGGATATGCCCTAGAGGAAAACCGAACCGAAGGTTCGGATTTCATTATCATCATCCGCAAATCCTGATGATCGTAATCAGATTATCGGGCAGGAAAGGGTAGGGCGTTTTGGCCGACCCCATGGACATAACCGGGGAGGATGGCGGCGGGTCGCGTGCCGTCGTTCGGCTGACCATTGCGATGGGTGTGGCGGCCGCGGTGACGCTTTGTGTCGCCGCGGTGCCGATTTTGGTCGGTGCGGAACGCATCGTTGCGATCATCGGCGGATGGGTCACAGGCTATGAAGTCGAAGTCAAAGGCACGGCCAGGCTGCGGTTTTGGGGCACGCCGGGCGTAGACGCCGACGATATTGTCATCCGCTTGCCGAGAGAACGGTTCGTGCCGGTCGACAGCCCGCCGTTGATGCGGATTGCGCGGCTCGAAGCGGATTTGAGCCTGTGGTCATTGGCGCGGGGGGCGGTTCATGCGCACCGTTTGGTTCTGGTGCGGCCCAGTTTGCGGTTCGATCGCGGTTCCGACGGTGCCGACAATTGGAGCATCCGGGGAAAACCCCGCCTGGATGGAGAGACACCAATTCCCGGCCAACCGGCCATTTCCATGGCCGGTTTTCCCGGTGGCGAGATTTCGGCCCTGACGGTCGAGGCCGGTACCTTCCGTTTCACGGATGCCCGGTTGGATCGTGATCTGACCCTCGACGCCATTTCGCTGGATGCGGGAACGACACGTGGAAGCGAAGGTAAGGTCCTGCGATTGAGGGGCGACGCACGGTTGAAGGGCGAGCCGATCTATATCGAAACGGAATTGCGTCGGCTTGGAGATTTTCAGGACGGCATCCGCGTTCCCTTTCAGGTCATGGTCGATGCGGCACCAGGCAGCCTTCTTATGCGGGGTACCGTCGCACATCGGGGACGCTGGGCGGCGAGTGCGGCAATTGACCTTGACGTTGATGACCCAGGCGCCCTGACGGCCATCTGGCCGCCGTTACCGAAGAAGCTTATCGGGCAGGCATCCGCGCGCATGCAGGTGGACGTAAAAGGCGGGCGGGTCGAAGCGGCAATTCGCAGCCTGATTTTTGGGGCCTCCGATTTCGCGGGGCGGATCAGTGCCGATCTGGACGACAAGGTGCCGCTGGTCGATCTGGACCTGGAAGCCGGAGCATTGGACCTGCGCCATATGGCGGCTGCGGCGCGGATCGCTGGATTGATCGACCCGACATCGGCGGGCAAGGTGCGGCGATATGCCGTGGGCGGACGCGGACGTATCAAATGGGCGCGGCTTTTAGCCCCCGGCATGGAGTTCGGAGGAGGGGCCATGGGATTGTCCTGGAGGCCGGGCGAGCCGAATTTGGCGCTCGATGTCGGCTCCCTTCCCCTGTTCGGCGGAACGGTCAGTGCCCGGGCCGAGGCAACGGCCAACGAAGGGAAGACCGCATTATCCCTTTCGGCGTCGGTAAGCGATATTGACGCCGCGTTGATGACGGCGGGGCTTTCGGGCGGGCACGGATTGGCGGGCCGGCTGCATGGCAATGTGGAGGTTCTGGCAGTGGGCGGTAGCGGACCTGAAATGTTACGGGCCGTGTCCGGCAGCGGCCGGATGGCATTGTCGGAAGGAAAGGTTTTCGGCTCGGCCTTGCAGAAAGCCGTGGACAAGAACAAGCGCTCGATAGCTTTGGGGCGGGCTTCCATGGATTTCACCGTCGAAGGCGGTGTCGTGGCAAGCGATGAACTGCTTTTGGATTTCGAGGTCGGCCATACCCGGGCAGGCCTGACCTGGGACATGCCGTCGGGTGAGGTCACCGTCGGTTTTCGGCCGTCTCCTTTGCACGAAGGCACGCCCCCTGTGGTCACCGGTCATATATGGGATGTCTTGTTGGCCCGGTGACAGGGAAATCCGTGCCCAAGGCCCGGGCAGCGGGCAGGGAGAGAACTAGAACACCAGTTCGCCTTCTTCGTCGCCGCTGGCGATGACGATCTCGCCCGAGTCGGACAGGTTCTTGGCGACCTGCACGATGGCGGATTGGGCTTCGTCCACGTCTTTCAGGCGGACCGCACCCATGGCCTCCATGTCTTCCTTCATCATCTTGCCGGCGCGTTCCGACATGTTGGAGAAGAACAGATCCTTGACCTCGTCGCTTGCGCCCTTGAGGGCCAGCGCCAGCTGTTCCTTCTCGACCTGACGCAGCAGCGTCTGGATGCCGCCCGGGTCGACCTTGATCAGGTCGTCGAAGGTGAACATCAGCTGTTTGATGCGCTCCGCACTCTCGCGGTTGCGCTCTTCCAGCGCCGTCATGAAACGGTTTTCCGTGTTGCGGTCGAGCGAGTTGAAGATGTCGGCCATCAGTTCGTGGGAATCACGCCGTGCGGTACGCGCCAGGTTGGTCATGAACTCGGTGCGAAGCGTTCTTTCGACGTGGTCGACGATGTCCTTCTGCACCGCTTCCATGCGCAGCAGGCGCATGATCACTTCCATGGCGAAGTTTTCCGGCAGCAGGGCCAGCACGCGCGAGGCATGGTCCGGGCGGATGCGCGACAGAATGACGGCCACGGTCTGCGGGTATTCGTTCTTCAGGTAGTTGGCCAGCACCGCTTCGTTGACGTTGCCCATCTTGTCCCACATGGTGCGGCCGGCGGGGCCGCGCATTTCTTCCATGATGGCGTCGACGCGTTCGCCCGACAGGGCGGCGTTGAGCAGGCGTTCGGCGGCATCGATGGAACCGACCAGGCCGCCGGCGGAGGACAGCTTGTCGGCGAACTCGACGAACAGGCGTTCGATCACCGAGGAATGGACGCTGCCCAGGCTCGACATGGAGGCGGACAGTTCGCGGATTTCCTCGTCGTCCATGCGTTCGAACAGCATGG
>JAVJOU010000024.1:0-62306 GCA_040216635.1 Rhodospirillales bacterium
GCCGGCCACGTCGAGCAGCTGCTTGGCGCCGGAAAGGTCGACCAGCCGGGCCAGCGTCTTGCCGGGGCCGAGCGAGCCCGCATGCTGGGCGTCGGAATAGATCGCGGCCTGTTCCGGGTCGGCCATCCAGTGCTGGTACGAATCGACCGCATCCGGGTCGAGCGAGCCGTCCATGACCTCGTTCAATTGCTGCAGGAAGGGGTACATCTGCTGGTCGATCTGATAGCGCAGATAGTCGCCGAAATCGTACTTGGCGGTGCGCGACAGAAAGGCCTCAGCCCCCGGCGAGTTGGTATAGATCTCGTCGTCGGAACGGTCGACCAGGCCGACGCTGGTCAGCGCCGTCATCAAGGTCGTGATGCGGTTGGCGGGAATGCCCGTTTTTTTGGAAATTTCGGGCGAATTTTTGGGACCGTCGGCCAGCACCGTGAAGACATCCACATGCAGGGCCGCGAACAGGGCCTTCGAAGCCATGAAGCCGAAGGCGATCTTCGATACATCCTCAGCCGTTTCCACCAAGCGTCCGTCCATGAGGCGCTCTCTCCAGTCTATGATTTTGAATTAAGGGATCAGCGGTGATCGGGGACCAGCCTAACATGGCGCTCCCGTTTGTCCAAAACCACCCCTGAAGCGATGTATTCAGCATCGACCATTGCGCTTTTATAGGTTGAAGCCAGTCAGTTTTGTTCTCTTTAAGGGATTGACGCGAGGGAGCGAACAGGCCCTAATCCCGGGGCTGTGGCATGCCAATGCACTCGCCGATAAAGTGTTGCGAGCGCGGGGTGTTGCCCGGCATTTCGCGCGCGATGGGTCAGCGTGATACGGGAGCATCCCGATGAACGTTACCAAAGGATTGATGTTGACCTGTGGTGCAGTCGGCACCGCCTTGACCGTTGCCGCGCTGTCCGGGCTGACCACGGATATGGGCGGGCCGGGGGCGGATGACGGCTCGTCCCCACAGATCGTGACCTTGGTCCCCATTGCCTTGGATTTGGGTGGGGCTGCCGGTCAGGTTCAGGTGTCCTTGCGGTTGACCGTGCCGGGCGAGAGCGCGCGCATGATCGTTTGCCAGCACGAAAAAGCCCTTGTCGCCGTGGCCGAACGTATCCTCAAACGCGAGATCGGGGGCGATGGGGGGGCGGCCAAATCCATCCCCGGGGATATCGATCAGCCCTTGCGGTCGCGCATTGCCGGTGTGGTCGGGGACCGCCTGATCGAAAACCTGGACGTTACCGTGACGCCGGCCAGCGCCACGGCGCCTGTTGCCGATTGCTCCGGGACGCCGTCCTGATTTCCTTGTTTTCCTGAATATTTTCCGCCTTTTAGCCCGCAACGGCGTCGGAAACCCCCGCGATTCTGCCGGTTTCGGTCCGGGGGTTCACGCCTATGGGGTGTGTTCGCTAGGTTGGGGGACGGCAATTTTTATGCAGGCGAATAAAAGGATAAGGAAATTATGGAGGACATTTACGACACAGATTATGAAATCGGTCAGGACAATGTTCAGAAATTCGGGATGGATATTCACCACCCGGTATTTTGGATTTCCGCCATATTCGTTGTTTTATTCGTTATCGGAACCTTGATCGCACCAGGTCTGGCCAAGGAAACCTTCGACGGTGCCAAAACATGGTCGATCGATCATTTCGACTGGCTGTTCATGGTCAGTGCCAATATTTTCGTCCTGTTCTGTCTGGCCCTGATCGTCCTGCCCGTGGGGCGGATTCGCCTGGGCGGCGTGGACGCCAAGCCCGAATTTTCGACCATGTCCTGGTTCGCGATGCTGTTCGCGGCGGGCATGGGCATCGGGTTGATGTTCTGGTCCGTGGCCGAACCCACGGCCTATTACACCGATTGGTGGGGCACGCCGTTGGGGGTGGAGCCGCGCACGCCGGGCGGTGCCGATGCGGCCCTGGGGGCGACCATGTTCCATTGGGGGCTGCATCCCTGGGCGATCTATGCGGTGGTCGGCCTGTCGCTGGCCTTTTTTACCTATAACAAGGATTTGCCGCTGACCATCAGGTCGGGCTTCTATCCGTTGATCCAGGACCGTGCCTGGGGTTGGTTCGGGCATGGGATCGATACCATCGCGGTGCTGGCGACGCTGTTCGGGCTGGCCACATCGCTTGGCTTCGGCGCGCAACAGGCGGCGAGCGGCCTGCATTTCCTGTTCGACATTCCCAATACCATCAATACACAGATCGCCATCATCTTCGGCGTCACGGCCGTGGCCGTGGTCTCGGTGGTGCGGGGCCTAGACGGCGGGGTCAAGGTATTGTCCAACATCAACATGGCCATGGCGGGATTGCTGTTGGCGTTCGTGTTCGTGGTCGGCCCCACGGGCGCGATTTTTGCCAGCATCTGGGAAACGGGCAGCAGCTATGCCAAATCCATCGTGCCGCTTTCCAACTGGGTCGGCCGCGAGGACGAAAAGTTTTTCCATGGCTGGACGGTGTTCTACTGGGCCTGGTGGATTTCCTGGTCACCCTTTGTCGGCATGTTCATTGCCCGTGTGTCCCGCGGGCGCACCGTGCGGGAATTCCTGACCGCCGTGCTTCTGGTGCCGACGGTGGTGACGCTGGTCTGGATGGCCGTGTTCGGCGGATCGGCCCTGTATCAGGTCGAGGCCGATATGGGGGCCCTGGCCGACGGTCTTGAAGACGTGTCCCTTGCCATGTTCCAGATGCTGGCCAATCTGCCGCTCGAAGCAGTCACGTCCTTTGTCGCGATCTCGCTGGTGCTGGTGTTTTTCATCACTTCATCGGATTCGGGCTCGTTGGTGATCGACAGCATCACCGCCGGCGGCAAGCTGGATGCGCCCGTCCCGCAACGGATTTTCTGGGCCGTGATCGAGGGCGTGGTCGCGGCGGCCCTGTTGTTCGGCGGCGGCGCGGATGCGCTGGGCGCACTTCAGGCGGCGGCGATCTGTGTCGGCCTGCCGTTTTCGGTGATCTTGCTGCTGATGTGTATCAGTCTTTACAAAGGGCTGGCCCATGAACGGGCGCAGGACGCAGCCTCTGCGCGCGGGGCGGAACCTGGGGGCTAGGCCGCCAGACCGAATGAAAGCAGCGTCGAGATCTGCAAAAGATAGCTTTGGTCTTCCTGCGTCCAATCCCGGTGTTCATGGGCATTTTCGCAGCAGATGACGCCCACGGGCACATATCGCCGATGGATGATGTGGTCGAGCAGGGAAACAATTCCGTTCGGCCTGAAATAGGATTCCGTAAAGGCGCGCGTGGCGGGATGGGTGCGCGCGTCGGGGGCGACGATGAACTGTTCCGTCAAAATGGTTTTGAAATATTCAGGATGATCCTCGGCGGTCAGGATTTGGCCGTGCAGGAACGTATCCGTGTCAGAATCGAAAAAACACTGACACTGAATGCTGTCTCTGGCTTCGGAAAAGAACCAGATGCTGACCCGGTTTGCGTCCACATTCTGTGAAATGTCTCGGCATACGGGACGGTAAACCTCCTTTATTTCAAGGCGTTGTTCCCTGGCCAAATGAATGGCCTCAATCGATTGATGCATGGCTTCGCCCATCGGGTCGGTGATCGTGTATGCGAAATTACGCAAGAACCGGGCCAAGTTCACGCATGCGGGATGCAAAAACCAGGGAGGCTTAAGCGGATCAGGCGTCGAGGCGGTAAGGGGTCAGGAAATCGCGGAACCGGCGCGCAACCTCGGGCGGCGTCACGGTCGGCCGTCCCATCTCCTTCATGGATCCCGGCGCGATCTTCATATGGATCAGATGCGGGCCGGGGGTCTTCAAGGCCTCGGTAAGCGCCTGTTTCAGGCCGGCCAGACCGTCGGCTTCCCACCCGGCGGCATAACCGCAGGCCTGGGCGACGCGGGCGAAGCGCACGGCGGGGGCCGTGGTCGGCTGACCGCCTGTGGAATCGTAGGTCCCGTTGTCGAATACCATATGGATCAGGTTTTTGGGCGCCATGGCCCCGATGGTTGCCATGGACCCCAGCTTCATCAACGCCGCCCCGTCGCCGTCGAACACCACGATGGGTGAGGAAACGTTGAGCGCCGCCCCCAGGCCCATGCCCGCGGCCCCGCCCATGGAGCCGACTTGGTAGAGATGCTGCCTGCGGTCCGCGATGGTGAACAGTTCGCGCCCGCATTTGCCTGTGGTGGCGATGATCCCGGCGTCGTCCGGCAGAACTTCCAGCACCGCTTCCATTGATGTCATGCGTCCCGGCAGGTCCCCGCCGGTGAACAGGTCATGCACGGGGCCCATGTCCGGGGGCGGCATCGGTGATGCGTCCAATCCGTCGTCCGCCACACTGCCCTTTTCCATGATCAAGGCAAAGGGTAGGGCTTCTTTATCCATGAAGTCGATGGCAGCCTTCAGCGCCGGGCCGATGGCATCCGGTTCCGTCGGGAAGGGAAGGTGGGGGATGCGGATCACGTCCAGCAGGTCCGGCGTGATTTCGCCCATGACTTCGTGCTGGGGTTCGTCCGAAAGGCCCGGCCCGCCGCGCCAGGTGGTGATCACCAGGGACGGGATGCGGAACGGATGGTTGAGCGACGTCAGCGGATTGACCGCGTTGCCCAGGCCGGAATTCTGAAACATCACCACCGTTTCGCGCCCGGCCAGCCATGCGCCCGATGCGATTGCCACGGCTTCGCCCTCGCTGGCGGCCGACACGTAGTCGAGCCGCGCATTACTGCCGCCGCCCGTTGCCCCGCCGACGACCTTGTTGATCAGTGGGGTCAGGAATGAACAGGGCACCCCGGTAAAGAAGTCATAGCCCTGCGCGCGTAGTGGGGTCAGGAAGTCATCGGCATCGATCATGGCGGGATTCCGGTTGGTCGACATGGATCAGAGAAACAGCTTGGCCTGATTTAAGTCGGCTGCCGGACCGATGTCCATCCATTGTCCCTTTTCTAGGTCACGGAAACCGCGTGACCCATGGCGCTTTGGCTGATGAACACAGAGCAAAACCTGGCATGTGGCATTTGCGAAAATGCCTGAACATGCCTTGAAATATTTATGATTAAAAAATATGCAAAAACGTTATTTTGCATAATATTTAATCTTGTAAGGATTGATGCGACGGCCTGATTCAGTTCGATTGAAAGAGAGTAATGTATTGAAGTAGTTGAATTTAATTATCGCCGGGGGGTGTTCTGAAATTCTGGCACGCCAATTGCCATTACCTTGCCGCAACGCAGCAACAATTCCTTATTGGAGGCGATAAAATGAAAACGTATTTCCGGGGGGCAGTGGCAGCGATCGCGCTGACCGCAGCCGCGATGACCACGACCGTGGCGCAGGCCGCCGATACCATCAAGGTCGGCATCCTTCACTCGCTCTCGGGCACCATGGCGATCAGCGAAACCACGCTGAAAGACGTCATGTTGATGCTGATTGAAGAGCAGAACAAGAAGGGCGGTGTACTCGGCAAGAAGCTGGAGCCGGTCGTCGTCGATCCCGCGTCCAATTGGCCGCTGTTCGCCGAAAAGGCGCGCGAGCTGATCGAAGTCAAGAAAGTCGACGTCGTGTTCGGTTGTTGGACGTCGGTTTCGCGCAAATCCGTGCTGCCGGTGTTCGAGGAACTGAATTCGGTTCTGTTCTATCCGGTCCAGTACGAAGGCGAAGAAAGCCAGAAGAACGTATTCTACACGGGTGCCGCGCCGAACCAGCAGGCCATCCCCGCCGTCGACTACCTTAAGGAAGCCGAAGGCGTGGAACGCTGGGTCCTGGCCGGGACCGACTATGTCTATCCGCGCACGACCAACAAGATCCTTGAAACCTATCTCAAGGAACAGCTGGGCGTGGCCGCCGACGACATCATGATCAACTACACGCCGTTCGGTCATTCCGATTGGCAGACGATCGTCGCCGACATCAAGAAGTTCGGTTCCGCCGGCAAGAAGACTGCCGTGGTGTCGACCATCAATGGCGATGCCAACGTGCCGTTCTACAAGGAATTGGCCAACCAGGGCATCAAGGCCGAAGACATTCCGGTCGTCGCGTTCTCCGTCGGTGAAGAAGAACTGGCCGGTCTGGACACGGGTCCCCTGGTCGGTCACTTGGCCGCGTGGAACTACTTCATGTCCGCCGATACGCCGGAAAACGCCAAGTTCATCAAGACCTGGAAGTCCTTCATCAAGAACGACAAGCGTGTGACCAACGATCCCATGGAAGCGCATTACATCGGCTTCAACATGTGGGTCAAAGCGGCCGAGATCGCCGGCACGACCAAGCCCGATGCCGTGATCGACGCCATCGTCGGCGTGACCGTTCCCAACCTGACGGGCGGCTATTCCGCGATGATGCCGAACCACCACATCACCAAGCCGGTTCTGATCGGCGAGATTCAGGCCAACGGCCAGTTCGAAACCGTGTCCGAAACGCCGGGTCTGGTTCCGGGCGACGCTTGGTCCGATTTCCTGCCGGGATCCAAGGACCTGATCTCCGATTGGCGCAAGCCGATGGCCTGCGGCAACTTCAACGTCAAGACCGGCAAGTGCAGCGGTAAGGGTTCGTGATTAGAGCCTGGTCGCAGACTTGACACAGACAGACCACACGGGCGGGCGGGGTTCGCACTCCGCCCCCCAACCCTCCGAACATTCCCGCAACCAACCTGGCAACGGCGGCAGGTACATGGCGCGTATCATAAGAACTCTTCTGCTCATCCTGGCCTTCGCATGGCTTCTCCCCCTGGGCACGGCTCAGGCTGCGGATGAAGACCTTCGGGCCAAGATCGATGCTCTGGCCTCGGGCGGTTTCTCGCAGACGGCCAAACAGATTCAGGCTTTGGCGGCAACGGGCGACGACCGCGTCGTCCCGGCCCTTCAGTCCCTCCTGGCGGGGGACCTTTATTTCCGCAAGGCCGACAAAAAAGTTTTCCTGACAGACAAGGCAAGCGGTGGTTATGCCCTGCGCGATCCCCTGACGGGCGACAATGCCGGAAAGGTCACGCGGGGGGCTGTCAAGAAAATCCGGGTCAACAACCGGCTTCGGCGTGTGCTGAAGGCCGCACTCGGCGGCCTGACGCTTATGTCGAAGGACGCGAAGGTCCGGCTTAAGGCGGCGGCGGCGATTTTCAAGTCCCAGGACCCGGACGCTTTGCAGCCCCTTGAGACGGCGATCCTGAAAGAAACCGACGACGGCGTGAAATCCATGCTGCGTCAGGCGCGGGCCGCCGTTCAGTTGAAATCCGACGTGCCCGAAGCCGACAAGCTGGCGGCTCTGAAACTGATCGAAGACCGCGGCGACCGCGATGCGCTTTCGGTCGTGATCGCGACCGCGGCCCAATCGGAAGGGGCGGTAAAAGCCGCGGCCGAAGCCGCCGCCAAATCGATCCGCCAGAATTTGGAGCTTTGGGGTGCCGCGCAGAACATCTGGTACGGCCTCAGCCTGGGCTCAGTACTTTTGCTCGCCGCCATCGGCCTTGCCATCACTTTCGGCGTCATGGGCGTGATCAACATGGCGCACGGCGAAATGGTCATGATCGGGGCGTACGTGACCTTCATGGTGCAGGAAGTCATCCGAACCTCCATGCCGGGCCTATTCGATTATTCCCTTCTGATTTCAATTCCCCTGGCCTTCATGGTCGCCGGTGCCGTCGGCATCGCGGTGGAACGCTGCATCATCCGCTTTCTGTACGGCCGGCCGCTGGAAACCTTGTTGGCGACCTGGGGGCTAAGCCTTGCCCTGCAGCAGACCGTGCGGACCATCTTCGGGCCGACCAATCGTGAAGTGGGTGCGCCCGCATTCATGTCGGGCGCCTTTGAAATCGGCCATTTGACCATCACCTATAACCGGCTGTGGATCATCGTGTTCTCGCTGGTCGTGCTGTTCGCCTTGATGGCTTTGCTCAAGAAGACGCCCCTGGGGCTGCAGATGCGGGCCGTGACCCAGAACCGCCGCATGGCCGGCGCCATGGGTATCCGCACCAGCTGGGTCGACGCGGCGACGTTCGGGCTCGGCTCGGGCATCGCCGGAATCGCCGGGGTGGCGCTTAGCCAGATCGACAACGTCAGCCCCAACCTGGGCCAAAGCTACATCATCGACAGCTTCATGGTCGTGGTGTTCGGCGGGGTCGGGAACCTGTGGGGCACCCTGGTGGGGGCTATGACGCTGGGTGTCGCCAATAAGTTCCTGGAACCCTATGCCGGGGCGGTGCTGGGCAAGGTCCTGGTTCTGGTCTTCATCATCCTGTTCATTCAGAAGCGTCCACGGGGGCTGTTCGCCCTCAAGGGCCGGGCGATCGAAACATGATGACCATGCGCCTTATCCAGGGCGGGTTCGACCGCCGCACGGTGATCTTCCTGGTCCTGCTGTTCCTGATCGCGGGCGGTGTGTCCGTGCTCAGCCTGGCGACCCAGCCGGGGGACAGCCTGCACGTTTCGTCCTACACGGTGGCCTTGCTGGGGAAATACCTCTGCTATGCGCTGCTCGCCCTTTCCGTCGATTTGGTCTGGGGTTTCTGCGGTGTGCTGTCGCTGGGTCATGCCGCGTTCTTCTCGCTCGGCGGCTACGCCATGGGCATGTACCTGATGCGTCAGATCGGCACCCGCGGCGTCTATGGCGACCCGGTCCTACCCGACTTCATGGTGTTTCTGAACTACAAGGAACTGCCCTGGTTCTGGTACGGCTTCGACCAGTTCTGGTTCGCGGCCCTGATGGTCCTGGCCGTGCCCGGCGTGCTGGCCTTCGTGTTCGGCTGGTTCGCCTTCAGGTCCAGGGTCACGGGGGTTTATCTTTCGATCATCACCCAGGCCCTGACCTTTGCCCTGATGCTGGCTTTTTTCCGCAACGACATGGGCTTCGGCGGCAACAACGGCCTGACCGATTTCAAGGACATTCTGGGGTTCGATGTGCAGGCGGACACGACCCGCGTGGGCCTGCTGATGGCTTCGGCCATCGCCCTGGCGATCGGCTTCATCATCTGCAAGGCGCTGGTCAATTCCAAGTTCGGCAAGGTGCTGATCGCCGTGCGCGACGCGGAAAGCCGAACGCGGTTCCTGGGCTACCGGCCGGAAAACTACAAGCTTCTGGTCTGGACTCTGTCGGCCTGCATGGCCGGTGTGGCGGGGGCCCTTTACGTGCCCCAGGTCGGGATCATCAATCCCAGCGAATTCACGCCCGCCAATTCCATCGAGGTCGTGGTTTGGGTCGCCGTCGGCGGCCGGGGCACCCTGGTGGGCGCGACCATCGGTGCGATTCTGGTCAATTTCGGCAAGACCATGTTCACGGGCATCCTGCCGGAATTCTGGCTGTTCGCCCTGGGCGGGCTGTTCATCGCCGTGACCCTGTTCCTGCCCAAGGGCATCGTCGGAACCTACGACGCGTGGAAGGCCAAGCGCCGCGCGGTCAAGAACGCCGCCGCCGCACCCCAGCCGCAGGAAGGGGATTAAGGCCATGTCATCGAAAAGCTCCATCCTTTATCTGGAAAACGTCAACGTCTCGTTCGATGGGTTCCGGGCGCTCCGTGACCTGTCGCTGACGGTGAAGCCCGGCGAAATGCGCGCCATCATCGGCCCCAACGGGGCCGGCAAGACCACCATGATGGATGTCATCACGGGCAAGACCAAACCCGACAACGGCCGTGTGCTGTTCGACGAAACGGTCAACCTGACCCGCATGGACGAGGCCCAGATCGCCAGCCTAGGCATCGGCCGCAAGTTCCAGAAACCGACCGTGTTCGAAAATCACACGGTCTGGGACAATTTATTGCTGGCGCTGAAATCCGGGCGGCGGGCCTGGGACACCCTGTTCCATGCCATGTCCGCCAAGGACAATCAGGAGATCGAGGATATTCTCGAAATCACCCGTCTGGGTCATGTACAGGATGAAATGTCGGCCAATCTGTCCCATGGGCAGAAGCAATGGCTCGAGATCGGCATGTTGTTGGCTCAGGATCCCAAGCTTCTTTTGGTGGACGAGCCGGTCGCCGGGATGACCGACGCGGAAACGGAAGAAACCGCGCGCCTGTTGCGCGACATCGCGCAACGCCATTCGGTCGTCGTGGTCGAACACGACATGACCTTCGTGCGTGATTTGGACGTTCAGGTCACGGTGCTGCACGAAGGGTCGGCCATTGCCGAGGGCACCCTTGATTACGTCAGCGCGGACGAACGCGTCATCGAAGTCTATTTGGGCCGCTAGGGGAGGAGGGGACATGCTTACGGTAAACAACGTCGATCTTTTCTATGGTGCCGCCCAGGCCTTGCGCGGGGTCAGCATGACGGCCGAAATCGGCAAGGTGACCTGCGTTCTGGGCCGCAACGGCGTGGGAAAGACCTCGCTGTTGCGCGCCATCGTCGGCCATCATCCCATCGCAAACGGCGATATCCTGTGGGACGATTCCTCGATCAACGGGCTGCAGCCCTACGACCGGGCGCGTAAGGGCATCGCCTATGTGCCCCAGGGGCGCGAGATTTTCCCCCTGCTGTCCGTGCAGGAAAACCTGGAAACCGGTTTCGCCGGCCTGCCGTCCAAGATGCGGTTCATCCCGGACGAGGTGTTCGAACTGTTCCCGGTTCTGAAGGACATGCTCAAACGCCGGGGCGGGGATTTGTCGGGCGGCCAGCAGCAGCAGCTTGCCATCGGCCGGGCCCTGGTGACGCGGCCGCGCTTGTTGGTTCTGGACGAACCGACGGAAGGCATTCAGCCGTCGATCATCAAGGATATCGGCGGGGCCATTAAATTCCTGCGCGACCGGTCGAACAAGACCGACGAGAAAAGCGAGTTCCGGGTTTACGATACACCGCCCAAGGAAACGAACAACGGGACCAACAAGACGGTGAAGAACGCTGTTTCCCACTTGCGTGACAAAGGTGAAATGGCGATCCTGCTGGTTGAACAGTATTTTGATTTCGCCCACGAATTGGCCGACGCCATCGTGGTCATGGACCGGGGCGAAGTCATCGTTGCCGGCGACAAGAGCGAGTTGGACGCGGACGATGTACGACGGCACCTCACCGTCTGACCGGCCAAGCGAACCCCATCCCCTTCAGCGCGCGCGCGGACGGGCCCGGATCGAAGTCCGGTCTGACGGCGACCGCACCCGCCTGACCGATCTGTACCAGGACGGCTGCGCCAAGCTGCGTCTGCCCCGTGTGTATGACGGATCGGGGGTCGAGGCTGTCCTGCTGAACACGGCGGGTGGCCTGACGGGGGGCGACGTGGTGGAAACGGAAGCCGTCTGCGGCGCCGGTGCCCAGCTGACCCTGACCACACAGGCCTGTGAGCGGGTTTACCGCGCGACCCAAGGAAAAGCCCGCGTGACCACGACCCTGTCGGCCGAGGCGGGGGCTTCGCTTCATTGGCTGCCCCAGGAAACCATCCTGTTCGACGGTGGGGCGCTCGACCGCGCGCTTTCCGTCGACCTGCGGGGCGATGCATCATTTCTGGCGGTCGAAGCCCTGGTTCTGGGGCGCGTTGCCTCGGGCGAAACGGTCGGGGCGGGGGCGTTCCGCGATTTTTGGCGCATCCGCCGGGATGAAAAACTGATCTTCGCCGACGCGGCCCGTCTGGAAGGCCATATCGACGGCATCGCATCGGGCCCGGCGGTGATGGACGGCATGAAGGCCGTGGCGACGGTGGTGCTGGCCACACCAGGGGCGGCGGGCCGTCTTGCCGATGCACGCGACGCAATGGCGGCCCTGCCGTCGGCAGGGGCGAGCGTCCTGGGCGATGTGCTGGTGTGCCGCCTGATAGCAGGGGACACACGGGAATTGCGGGGCCATCTGGTGCCGCTGTTATCCATGCTGTCCGGGCGGGGGCTGCCCCGTGTCTGGCATTTGTAAGTTGTAAACGTCAAAGAAGACGGAAGGGAGGACGTCCATGAACCTGACACCCAGGGAGAAAGACAAGCTGCTGATCGCGACGGCGGCTATGGTCGCCAGACGGCGGCTGGAACGGGGGGTCAAGCTGAACCATCCGGAAGCCATCGCGCTGATCTCCGACTTCGTGGTCGAAGGGGCGCGCGACGGGCGCACGGTCGCCGATCTGATGGAAGCAGGGGCCAAGGTCATCACCCGCGATCAGGTCATGGAAGGGATTCCTGAGATGATTCACGACGTGCAGGTCGAAGCGACCTTTCCCGACGGGACCAAGCTGGTCACCGTCCACAACCCCATTCGCTGAAGGAGGGCGCCATGATCCCGGGAGAAATCATCGCCGCACCGGGCGAAATCGAATTGAACGCAGGCCAGCCGACGGTCACCGTGACCGTCGCCAACACGGGCGACCGCCCGGTTCAGGTCGGCAGCCATTATCATTTCTATGAAACCAATTCGGCGCTTGATTTCGAGCGCGAGAAAACGCGCGGCATGCGCCTGGATATCGCATCCGGCACGGCCGTGCGGTTCGAGCCGGGCCAATCCCGCGACGTAACCCTGGTGCCGCTGTTGGGTGCGCGCCGGGTGTATGGCTTCAATCAAAAGGTCATGGGCAACCTTGATGGGGGGGCGAACTGATGCCGGCAAAAATCAATCGTGCCGCCTATGCGGACATGTTCGGCCCCACGGTGGGCGACAAGGTACGTCTGGCCGATACGGAGCTGTTCATCGAGGTCGAAAAGGATTTCACCACCTACGGCGAAGAGGTCAAGTTCGGCGGCGGCAAGGTGATCCGCGACGGCATGGGACAGTCCCAGGCGACCCGCGCCGAGGGTGCCGTCGATACGGTCATCACCAACGCGCTGATCGTCGACCACTGGGGCATCGTCAAGGCCGACGTGGGCCTGAAAGACGGGCGCATCGTCGCCATCGGCAAGGCGGGGAACCCGGATACCCAGCCCGACGTCGACATCGTCGTCGGCCCGGGCACGGAAGCCATCGCCGGCGAGGGCAAGATCCTGACCGCGGGTGGGTTGGACGTGCACATCCACTTCATCTGCCCGCAGCAGGTGGACGAAGCCCTGATGTCGGGTGTGACCACCATGCTGGGCGGCGGCACGGGCCCCGCGACCGGCACCAATGCCACCACCTGCACCCCCGGCCCCTGGCACATCGGGCGCATGATCCAGGCCGCCGACGGCCTGCCCATGAACCTGGCCTTCGCGGGCAAGGGCAATGCGGCCCAGCCGGCGGGATTGATCGAACAGGTCCGGGCCGGGGCATGTGCGTTGAAACTGCATGAAGACTGGGGCACCACGCCGGGCGCCATCGATTGCTGCCTGGGCGTCGCCGACGATATGGACGTACAGGTGATGATCCATACGGACACGCTCAATGAGTCCGGCTTTGTGGAAAACACGATCAATGCTTTCAAGGGCCGCACCATCCACGCGTTTCATACCGAGGGTGCCGGCGGCGGCCATGCGCCGGACATCATCAAGGTCTGCGGCGAAATGAACGTCATTCCGTCCTCGACCAACCCGACCCGGCCCTACACCGTGAATACCCTGGAAGAACATCTGGACATGCTGATGGTTTGCCATCACCTGGACAGCAATATTCCGGAAGACGTCGCCTTCGCCGAAAGCCGCATCCGCAAGGAAACCATCGCGGCGGAAGACATCCTGCATGATCTGGGTGCGTTCTCGATCATCGCGTCGGACAGCCAGGCCATGGGCCGGGTCGGCGAGGTGCTGATCCGAACCTGGCAGACCGCCGACAAGATGAAGCGCCAGCGCGGCCGCCTGAAAGACGAAACCGGGGACAACGACAACCTGCGCGTCAAACGCTACATCGCCAAATACACCATCAACGCGGCCATCGCCCATGGCCTGTCCAAACATGTCGGTTCGGTCGAAGCCGGCAAGCGGGCCGACCTTTGCCTGTGGTCGCCTGCGTTCTTCGGGGTCAAGCCCGACATGGTGCTGATCGGCGGCACCATCGCGGCGGCGCAGATGGGCGATCCCAATGCGTCGATCCCGACACCACAGCCCGTGCACTACCGTCCCATGTTCGGCGGATACGGCAAATCGATCCAATCCTCGGGCGTGACTTTCGTCAGCCAGGCCGCGCTCGACGACGGCAACGGCGACACCCTGGGCGTGGAGAAGGAACTGCTCGCCGTCGAGAATACGCGGGGCGGGATTTCCAAGAAGTCCATGGTGCTGAACGACGCCACGCCAAAGGTCGAGGTCGATCCCGAAACCTATGAAGTGCGGGCCGATGGGGAACTTCTGACCTGCGAGCCGGCGGACGTGCTGCCCATGGCGCAGCGCTACTTCCTCTTTTAGGAGATCACATGATGCTTCGGGCAACGGCGCTCAAGCGGAAAGGGGACTGGACCGGTACGGCCGCCGATACGGTGGTGCTGGATTTCGACGGCCGCCATCGCCGCCGCATGGCCATGACCGGCGCGGGCGGACTGCATTTTCTGTTGGACCTGGCCGAGGCCGAGGCATTGGCCGACGGCGACGGCCTGCTGCTGGAGGACGGCCGGCTTGTCACCGTCCGGGCAGCGGAAGAACCGCTGCTGGAAGTGACCTGCGACAGCCCGGATCATTTGGTGCGCGTCGCCTGGCATCTGGGCAACCGGCATTTGCCGACGGAGCTTTTGGGCGATCGGTTGCGCATCCGCCGGGATCATGTGATCGCACGCATGCTTGAAGGTCTGGGCGCGCGGGTTGCCGAGATCGAGGCGCCCTTCAACCCGGAAGGCGGCGCTTACGGCCATGGCCGCACGCACGGGCATGACCGCGACCATCACCACGGACATGGAAGCCATTCCCATGGATAGCGGATCGCTCTACCGGCTGCTCGCCTGGCTGTCGCCGGGCTATCCGGTCGGCGCCTTCGCCTATTCCCACGGCATCGAATGGGCGGTCGAGGATGGGGCGGTGACCGACCGGGAGGGGCTCGCCCGCTGGCTCAAGGACCTGCTTTCCCTCGGCGGCGGATGGACCGATGCCGTGCTGTTCGCCCGGGCCTGGCGGGCGGCAGAGGCGGGGGACGCCGCCGCTCTGACCGAGATCAACGACCTTGCCGTGGCCCTCTGTCCCACGTCGGAACGGCGGCTGGAAACCACGGCCCAGGGCAATGCCTTTCTGATGGCGACGCGGGCCAGCTGGCCCTGGGACGGGGATGATCCCGATGTGATGGATGGGGACGTTGCCTATCCGGTCGCCGTCGCCTGGGCGTCGGCGGGCCATGGTGTGCCGCTTGCGACAGCCCTGCACGCCTTCGTCCATGCCGTGGCCGCCAATCTGATTTCCGCGGGCGTGCGGCTGATTCCGCTGGGCCAGACCGATGGGCAGCGTGTTCTGGCGATGCTCGAAAGCGACGTCGCGCGCGTGGCCGATGCGGCGATGACGGCGGGGCTTGACGACCTCGGCGGTTGCGCCTTTCTTTCCGACGTGGCCTCCATGCGCCACGAAACCCAGTACACGAGGCTTTTCAGATCATGACAGATACACCACAGACCGGTTCTCCTCACGGACCTTTGCGCGTGGGCATCGGCGGACCCGTCGGTTCGGGCAAGACGGCATTGATGGAACAGCTCTGCCTTGCCTTTCGCGAAACCTTGGATATCTGCGCCATCACCAATGATATCTATACCAAGGAAGATGCCGAGGCCCTGACACAGCGCGGCGCCCTGCCGCCGGAGCGCATCATGGGGGTGGAAACGGGCGGCTGCCCGCATACGGCGATCCGCGAGGACGCGTCCATCAACCTGGCCGCTGTGGCCGACATGCGGAAAACCTTTCCGGGCCTGGACCTGATCCTGATTGAAAGCGGCGGGGATAACCTGGCGGCCACGTTCTCGCCCGAACTGGCGGACATCACCATCTATGTGATCGACGTTTCCGCCGGTGAGGAAATCCCCAGGAAGGGCGGGCCGGGCATCACGCGGTCGGACCTGTTGGTCATCAACAAAACCGATCTGGCCCCCATGGTGGGTGCAGACCTCACCGTTATGGACAGGGACGCCAAACGCATGCGCGGCGACCGGCCCTTCGTGTTCACCAACATGAAGACGGGCGCAGGTGTGGCCGAGATTGCAGACTACGTCAGAGAGCTTGGAGGGGTGGGAAACCGCGCCGCACAGGGCGCCGGAGACTGAGCGGCCCCGGCGCTATCGAGTTTCTGCATGTGACTTGAAGCCGACCTATGCAGCTAAGATTTTCCAAGCACGTCGTCTAAAAATTCTTCGATCGTCTTTATCGTAACCGGGTCTTTGTCCACCGGATGTCCGGTGTCGACATAGATCGCTTTGAATTTTTTCCGGGACCCTTGAGTGCAGAGTTCTATTTCACTGACCTCTTGATCGTTTTTTCCGTTTATCTGAAGAACAGCTGTATCGTTCGATACAGCGAACTGGCGTCTGTCACAACCGAACCCCATCCCGATATGGGCGATAAATTCGTTACCACCATATTCGGCCGTCGCAATGCCACCTTCGCTGAACCCTGCTAAGATCAATTTACTTTGATCAATCCAGGGCATCTTGCGGACATTTTCCAGGGCGATCTTGATTTCTTCTAATCGCCAATCCATGACCGAATCCGCTCGTCCGCAGGATTTTTCACGTCCGGGCCGAGCAAAACTAGAGGGTGCGAACACGGGATAACCCAGCTTAGAAAACATATCCATGTGATCGAACTGCCTAAAGTTCAGGCCGCTGCAACCATGCATGAATATAACGGCCGGGACCTTCTGGGCGGAACATACGGGTTCAAGGTTTCGAATGATCCCGGACCTGCATTCTCCGGCGCGGATCATCGAAACAGGCAGGGAAACACGGCCTCTTTCCCAAATCGCTTTTTCCGTATCGGCGCCAGCCTCGACCGGTATTCCCAACCCTGCAACAAGTGAAATCAGAGCAACGATACCCGGGAAAATTTTGATTAAATGGAGCCACATTTTTCAGCCTCACAGAAAGTATATTAGAAAATATTAATTAATATAAATTGCCCATCAGGTGCAACGAGAGGGGCTATTTGAGTTTTTGGTTGGTCCGCTTCTGGCTATTCGCAGACATTCTCCGATGCACGGCCGCGCCGCCACTTGACCCTTGCCGGATCGTGGCGACATAACAGGAAGCCCCAAACGCCGAAAGGAATGTCCATGTTTATCGCCATGAACCGTTTCAAGATCGCGCCCGGACGGGAAGAGGATTTCGAGCAGGTGTGGAAAACCCGGGATCGACATTTGGACGGTGTGCCGGGCTTCGTGGAATTCCATCTGCTCAAGGGGCCGACCCACGACGACCATACGCTTTACGCGTCGCACACCATCTGGCGTTCGGAGGACGACTTCGTCGCCTGGACCAAGTCGGACAATTTCCGCAAAGCCCACGCCAATGCCGGTGGCACCAAAGGCATCTACCTGGGACATCCGCAGTTCGAAGGTTTTGAAGCGGTCGTCGGCGCTTGAATGCCGAAGGGTCTTGACGACTTCCTGAAAACGAGGACCATGGGGTCGGACATTATGATGTCCGAACAACAATAACCTCCACCCCCGCAGGAAACACCATGACCGACTTTGACTTCGCGGCCCGCATGGACCGCATCGAAACCTCGCCCTCCGCCGTGATGACGCAGCGCGCGCGCGAAATGAAGGAACAGGGGCGGGACATCATCTCCCTGTCGTCCGGCCAGCCCGATTTCCCCACCCCCGATCATGTGACCGAGGCGGCGCATAAAGCGGCCCTTGCCGGGCAGACGGCCTATACCCCGATCACGGGCACGAACGAACTGAAAGACGCGATCATCGCCAAGTTCAAGCGCGACAACGGGCTGGAGTATGCGCGGGACGAAATCATCGTCGGCAACGGCGCCAAGCAGGTGATCTTCAACGCCTTCACCGCCGGGACCGGCGACGGGGACGAAGTCATCCTGCCGGCCCCCTATTACGTGGCCTATATCGACATGATCAAATTCGCGGGCGGGGTGCCGGTGGTGGTGCCCTGTGCCGAGGATCAGGATTTCAAGCTGACGGCGGATCAGTTGGCCCGGGCCATCACGCCGAAAACGCGCTGGCTGTTACTGAATTCGCCCAACAACCCGACGGGGGCGGTTTATGAAGAGGCCGATCTGCGTGCTCTGGCCGACGTGTTGTTGGATCATCCCCGCATCGGCATCATCGCCGACGATATTTACGAGCACATCGCCTTCGACGGCCTGAAATTCGCGACCATCGCCCAGGTCGAGCCCAAATTGTGCGACCGCACGGTGACGGTCAACGGCGTGTCCAAGGCCTATGCCATGACCGGCTGGCGCGTCGGCTATGCGGGCGCGCACCGCGACATGATCGCCCAGATGACCAAGCTGCAGTCGCTGGTCACCGTGGGCGCGGCCTCGATCAGCCAGGCCGCCGCGATAGAGGCACTGAACGGCCCGCAGGATTATGTGAAGGACCGCTCCAAATCGTTCGAGGACCGGCGCGATCTGGTGGTCTCCATGCTCAACCAGGCGCCGGGTATTTCCTGCCCCGTGCCGAAGGGCGCGTTCTATGTTTATCCTTCCTGCGCGGGCGTAATCGGCAAGACCACGCCCTCGGGCCAGGTGATCGAGAACGACCGGGATTTCGTCATGTACCTTCTGGAAACGGAAGGCGTCGCCACCGTGCACGGCGGGGCCTACGGCGTGTCGCCCTATTTCCGTATTTCCTATGCGGCGGCGGTGGACGAGCTGACCCAGGCCTGCGAGCGCATCCAGCGCGCCTGCGCGGCCCTGCGCTGATTCTTCATTGAATGTGCTTAACGCCTGCGCGCGCAGGGCGATAAACTGTGCTTGTAAAAACACGTTATGCGATATAAAAAATAATAATAACACGTATATATATTAAGCGTGAGGCGATGCCATGACCGATGACTTGCACAAGCTGAAGACCGTTTCCGTCGCAGGCGGCGAGGTAACGTTGCGAATTCCGGCGCGCTGGGGCGTCTGGCCCGATGAAGATCGCCCGGATTTTTGGGGCTGCTATGAGAAGGAAGCCGACGGAACGGAGACGGATACGGGCACATTGTGGATTGGTGTCGAGCATCTGTCCTGGGAGGGGGATACGCCGCCGACGCCGGAAGATATGGATATGCGGCGGATGACCGAGGGCATGGCGGCAGACCGATTGCCGGGTCAGCCGCCGATGATCGAAAGTTCTTTTCACGATGTCGGGAACGGATGTCTTTGGCGCCAAATTTATGACACGGAAGAAAACGGCGAGGGCTTGAGGTTTTCGTTTTCGCGTTTCTTCCTCAACCAGGGCCCGCATATTGCGATCATCACCATGAATCTGGTCCTGACCCATGTGCAGATCAACGACCCCGTGTTCGTCGAGCTTCGCGATATCATGGAGTGGGAGATCGCCGCCGCTTTGCTCGACCCGTTCCGGAAGGACGATGAGGCCTTGGCGGAGGCTGTTCTGGGCCCCTTGCGGCTGTGCAATTTCGGCGATCGGGTCAAACTGACCCTGCCGGAAGCCATGTCTATCGATGTGGACGAGACGTCGGATGCATCCAATCCCAGGTGGTATTACCGCCTGGAAACCGATGCGTCCCATGCGGGCATGTTCGTCGAGATTCGGCAGATGGAGATGCGGGATGAAGACGGCGAACCGGTCACTCTGCCGCGGCCGATGTTCCGGGACATTCTGGGGCGTATCGTGGGCGAAAGGGACGGATATGATTACGCTGACATGCCCGATGGTCTGATTGCCCATGGGGTTGAAGACAACACAGATGGCTTCGGCGAGACGGGTGAGGACGGAATCCCCTTTCGCGGGTTTCGCAATCATGTTTGGCACCATATGCAGGTTGCGGACGGCGAGGTTCTGGTGATGACGGTTATCCTCATGCTGCCCCTGCCCGAATCGGGCGACCAGCCCTATGCGGCCCTTGCCGCCTATATGGATGGTGCGGTCAAGCGGGCGGCGTTTCCGGCGTTTGGCGGGGCCGAAATTTTCTAACGCGGGCAAGCTTCCCGTTTCTTGATCGCCCGCGTTCCGCTAGGCTCTGCTTCATGCGCGACGTAACCCTGACCTTCGACAACGGGCCCGAACCGGATGTGACGCCGGGCGTGCTGGACGTGCTGGCCAAAACGGATGTGCCCGCGACGTTTTTCGTGCTGGGCCATAAGATCGCCGACCCGGCCCGGCGCAGGCTGACCGAACGGGCCCATGATGAAGGCCATTGGATCGGCAACCATACCTATAGCCACGAGACCCCCCTGGGCCGGTTGCCGGGCGCGGACGTGCCCGAAGCCGAAATCGGCCGCACGGAAAGCCTGATCGGCGGCCTTGCCCATGGCGACAAGTTCTTCCGCCCGTTCGGCGGCGGCGGGGCGTTGGGCCCGCATTTGCTGTCCCGGCCCGTGGCCGACCACCTGATCGCCCATCGCCATACCTGCGTGCTGTGGAACGTCATTCCCCGTGACTGGGCGGAACCGGATGCCTGGGTCGAAACGGCCATGGCATTGATGGCGCCCTTGGACCATGCGCTGATCGTCGTCCACGACCTGCCGACCGGTGCCATGGCGCATTTGGAGCGGTTCATCGATGCCGTCCGTGGTGCGGGCGGCGCATTCCGCCAGGATTTCCCCGCAAGCTGCCTGCCCCTGACGCGGGGGATGGTGACGGGCGATCTCGACGCCTGTGTGAGCGACGCCGCCGGCGCGGCCTAAACGAGCGGGGGGCGCCTAGGCCGCCAAGGTCATGCCGAAGCGGTCTTTCAGAAAGGCCGTGATTTCATCGAACCGGCAGCCCGCCCGCACCACGGAATAATCCCTGAAATCGATGATGGTCGACGACAGGCCCTGATCGTTGGCATCGCGGCAGCGCCCGTGGTCGATCACGATGTCGGCGGCGGCCACGACCTCGGGCTCGATCTCGGCGACCGTATATTTGGATCCCGACAGCGACTGATTGGCGCTGGACCCGAACACGGGTTTGCCTTCGCGGTGGCTCAATTCGGCCAAGGCGTTGTGCAGCGGCCCGGCGTTCAGCAGCATGTCCATAGTCGGCCCCTTGGTCGAGGTTTCCAGCACGAAGGGGGCGACGCCGTTCACCAGGGCATGGTCATGCCGGTAATCCGCGACGATGGAAAAGGGCAGGTCAGCGTCCTCGATCAGGGCACGGCGGATTTCCTGGGCCCGCTCGTCCAGAATGTGCAGATCGGCCGAAGCGGCGGCACAGCCGAACATGCCGGAAGGTTTGTCGTAGCTGCGTTTCTTGACCTCGAAGATGCGCCGGATCGCGGGCTCCGTCCGGGCCAGAATGGCATAGGCCACGTTCAGCGGAATGATCGCGATGCCGCCGGCGTCCAGCACCTCCAACACCTCGCGCGCTTCCTGTGCAACGTCATGGCCGACGGGGTTGTCGGTGGTGGGGGCGTTCGGCGTGGGGGTGTCGGCAATTGGGCTGGGCATGGCGGGGGCTCCGGGGATTACAGGGGGCTTCAGTCGATCATGCACCCCGCCCCGGAACAAATAGAAATATGTGAACGATATATCGGGAGATCAGATCAGGATCCGATTGGCTTATTGATCTACCGCAAAAATGACAGTGCGACCATTTCCCGCCATTCTTTCAAAAAAATCCCGGAGAATCTCAAAGTACTCCCAGGTGTACTCGAAATCTTCTTCGCCATATTCAGGCCAGGCGCCTTTGCAATGTTTGAAATAGCGGGCGTGGAGATTTTCCTGGTTGATCGCCTTGAGCGCCGGGACAAGGCCAGTCACTTCGCCGGGTTCGATCAGGCGGATGAAGTAGTTGTATTCGCTTTCCTGAAGTCGTTTGCCGCCAAGTACGGCGAGCTTCAGCGGATAAGTGCCGTGGTCTTCGGGCAGCGCATAGGTACCGTGTTCGGGTGGGACGGGATAGAAATAGGGTGTGTCAGCCGGCCATTCGCTTAGGCAGCGGTGAATGGCATCCCAGGCCTTGTCTGTCTGCTCAAGGTGGTCGCAGTCCCAGCGTTCTTCGATTTCGTTTTGGACAAAGTGAATCCGCGCCTGATCGTTGGGTGCAGCTTCCAGGCCCGCGCGTTGTTCAGCAGTTATTGCAAAATGCACACCTCTTGCTGCCATCGCATGTCCCCTTAAAAATAAATATATCTATATAATATTCTATCTAAAATTGTATATCAAATAGAACAAATGCCTGATCGACATGAACCGCACAGGCCTCATATATCCTAGGGATATTCAACTCGCGTTAGGTTATGTGGCCGGCAGGTAGCCCCAGTAATTGTCTTCCTTTTTGTCGAATTTGACTCGAAGGAAATTGCCCGCATTTGCGTGACAGAATGCTGACATGCCAGGGCCATACCATTCGTCGAATTGCTCGTCTTGAACATGGGCGCCTGATTTTAGATCCATGATGCAAAACCGATTGTCCGACATATTGCGAAGAATTCGGAACGCCGTATCGATGATCTGTTTTCCCTCCGTGTCGTTCGCAAAGTGACTTCCGTTTAATCCACCCGGACGATGAACAAAAATTGGATCCTTTAGAAATGGCTTTTCGATTTTTTGAGGACGCCCCGAATAATAGCTCATTAAATGAATGGGCCGGTTGGTCAGGATCAGGTGAGAATTATCTGGATAATCCGGATCAGGTGCGAACTCGGGCTGCCAATCATCACCTTCGAATACAACAACGAAACTGACACCGCCTGGTTCTTCGAATTTCGTAATTGCTTCCGTTAAGGAGATTTCGGGATATATCCCGTCGCTCATATCGTGGGGAATAAACAGGCGTGCATGCGGGACTTTCTCGAAGAGGGCCTGCCAGAAATCCGCGAAGTCGGACACGGTCATATTGATCTCGCGCCCGACCACGCGAACAGGACGTCCTCCTGGGCCTGTACGCATTAAACCTCCCAGCATAGATCGTGTTTAGTCAAACCTCGGACTGGCCCTTTAGCAATACTTTATTTCTTTCTGAAGCGGCCGAAATTCGTCTCAATATAAGCATCTACCCTCGGTCCCATAATCTCTTTCCATTCGTCAAGGGGCATGGCCGAGTGTTTTGGATAGGTAGTGACACCCCCCAGTTCATTATCTTTTTCCTTGTGAATTTTAATATCTTGGAGTGCGTCATCCTCTCTTTTCGTAAGAGTTTCACCATCAACGAGGGTGTCTACTGTTTGGATATCTTCCCAGAACAGGTCCTCAAGTGTGGGGGCGACCCAAACTCGTCCGTCTGATCGGCGGGCGCCAACCCCATCCTTCTTCTTAAAATGGTGTTCTTTCTGATACCCGGATTCTTGACTGGTTCCGCCGCCAGCGTGCCCTCTCGGAATATTCATACTTTTCAATTTTTTCAAATATCTATCTAGCAGAAAGTTGTTGCGATCTTGGGTCGGTGGGGTTCCGCGGCTGCCAGCTTGAAGAATGAGAATTTGGATCAACTCATCGCGTTGATCGGGAAAACCTTCTAGGACAACATCAATCTCTTTCAAGACTGGATATGTTTCTTTCAGTTCATTTACTTTCGCCGTCGGCAGGCTTTCCGTTCGGTCCGGCAGAGGCATGTCAGGCGGCTCGTATCCGGGTTGCGGCGGCATCGGTGGTGCCATGTCCATACGGGCTTTCGATGTGTCTCGTGCTGGCTCCTGGATGGCTTTGTTCATAAGGGCGCCGGCGGCGCCGGCTGCGGCGGCGCCTGCCGTACCGCGTGCCGCTTGACCTGCGATTGCTCGCCCGGCCAGTCCGAGCAAAAATGGAATGGCGGGCGCCACAGCAACTTGGGTGCCTTCCGGTAAATCTTCCTTTTTGATTGGATTTTGTGGCGCGGCGCCGGGCCGGGCGGGCAGGCTGCTGAGATGACGGTCCAAGGGGTTGCTGGGCTCGATCGACCGTGAGCTCGTCTGTGTTCGTGGTGCAGATGGCTGTGCCTGCGTCAGGCTTTCGTTCAACCGCTCAAGCGTCGGTCCGTCCGGCTTCATGATGCCGTCTTCGGCAAGGCCTTGATCGCGTTGGAATGATTTAACGGCCTCAATCATTGGCCGGTCGGGAAATTCGTCGAGACCGGCCTCGGGAGGCTCAAGATGGCCGATCTGGGCGAGGGCGTGTTTGGTGTTGAGCGCGTCCTCGAGGTCCATGTTGTAGGTTTCGCCGATGGTTTGTTTCAGGCGGAATGGGCGGATCATCACATTCTCTCCGTGCGGGCGCAGGGAGCCGGTCCAAGGGGTGTCGGCTCGCAAGGTGCCGTAATAGGGGCCACGGCGGGGCGATTGACGGCAGGCAAATGCACAGCCAGATGCGCCGGCGGCCCGGTTACAGATTCATTGGATTTGGGTGATGAACGTTATCCGTCTTACGGGGTTATCCCGCGCAAGCCGTCTGGCTCCTCACGTTTCGAGCCAAAGGCGGGTCGCGGGGCCCAACGGGCGCTCGGGGGAAAGGTTGCACCGAGACGCAACCTATGTCAAGTAAATATTCCTATTTACTATAGAAAGCTGTGCCCTGATATCGATCCTCGCCATCGATCGGACGGGCCGTGATCGTGCATATGCGCGGCGGCGGCGCGGCCGATTGGGCCGGCGCCGGTGATCAGGGTGGGCAGGTTTGATCGAGGAAAATTAAACGTAAATGGCGCGCCTATTGCGATGCGACCATCTGTCATCGCGGCTCGCATGGCGTCCCGCGGGAGGTTAGGATAGGCCATGGCAAAACAGAAAAAGAACGGCGCTTCAGGTACCCGTCCCGCCGCCGTCGATCCGGCGCTCGCGGCGCGCATCTGCTGGTACCATTTTCGCGAGGGGCAGACCCAGCAGGAGGTCGCCGACCGCGTCGGGCTCAACCGGGCGACGGTGAACCGCGTCATCAACGATGCCCGCCGCGAGGGTGCTGTCCGGGTCACCTTGGACCTGCCGCTGGCGCCCTGCTTGGAGGCCGAGAATGCGCTGCGCGAAACGTTCGGCCTGCGGGATGCCGTGGTCGTGCCGGCGCCGGCGGACGAAGACGACGTGCGCCGGGTGGTCGGCCTGGCCGCCGGGCAGTACCTATCCGGCGTGTTGGCGCCCGATGGCTTCCTCGGGCTCGGCTGGGGTGCCACGATCCATGCCGCGGGCTTCAGCCTGATCCCCCGTGAAGGGGCGGCGAACACGGTCGTGTCCCTGTCGGGTGGCCTGTCGCAAAGCGGCGCCATCAATCCCTATGACAACGCCGCCGCGTTCGCCCGCGTGCTGGGCGCCGGTTGCTATTACATGACCGCGCCGATGATCGCGGAAACCGCCGCTGCCCGGGCGACGTTTGCCGAGAGCGAGCCGGTGCGCCGGATCTACGACATTTCCGGACGCTGCCAGGCAGCGCTGATCTCGGCGGTCGATCTGTCGGCCAAGACCAAGATGGTGGACTACGGCGTGCTGACCCGCGATCAGGTCGCGGACCTGAAAGATGCGGGCGCGGTCGGCAACATCTGCGACTATTTCATCGGCGCGGACGGGCGGATGATCGATCACGAGATCAATGCCCGCACCCTGTCGGTGCCTTTTGAGACGCTGCGCCGCATCCCCAATGTCATCCTTGCGGCCGGCGGCACGTTCAAGGCCGAGATCGTGCGCGCCGCCCTGGCCGCCGGTCTGGCTAATACGCTGATCACGGACGAGAACTGTGCGGCGGTTCTGCTGCAGGGCTAAGGGATGCGGTTGTTTCTAGGCCGTGTGCGGTGCGCGCTTGCCGCGGAGGAACGCGGTGAAGACCGTGGCGGCGACGAGGAACGTGAAGGCGACCATCAGGCATCCGTCGATCCCCGCCCATTGATAGGAAATGCCGGACAACAGGGTCCCCAGCAGGCGCCCGGTGGCGTTCGCACCATAGTAGAATCCCACGTTCAGGGTCACGCCGTCGTTTTCCGACAGCGCCAGGATCAGATAGGAATGCACGGCGGAATTCACGGCGAACACGATTCCGAACACGCCCAGGCCGACGATCAGGGCGACCGCTGGATCAACGCCGAGGCGCAGTGCCGCAATGATCACCACGACGGTCAGGGCGAGCAGGACCAGCCAGACCCGTGCGGCGCGGACCTCGGTGCTTAACCCGTCGGCCGACCGCGAGGTCAGTTTCGGCGCCATGGCCTGGACGAAGCCGTAGCCGATCACCCAGGCGGCCATGAAGGCGCCGACCTGGTTGAAGGTCCAGCCCAACTGGTCGTACAGAAACACCGGCACGCCGACGACGAACCACACGTCGCGGGCGCCGAACAGGAACACCCGCGCCGCCGACAGCAGGTTGATCTCCCGCGACTTGGAGAAAATCTCGGTGAACTTGGCTTTTGTCTTGGCCTTGCCCATGCCCTTTTCGACCGACAGGGCGGCGCCCGCCAGGATGACCGTCAGGAACCCGGCCATCAGCCACAACCCGCCCTGGAACCCGGCGACGGACAGCAACAGGGCGCCGATGAAAAAGCCCAGGCCCTTGATGGCGTTCTTGGAGCCTGTCAACAGGGCGACCCAGCGGTAAAGCCCGCCGGTCTCGGTCTCCGGCACGACGAACTTGAGCGCGCTTTTCGAGCTCATCTTGGTCAGGTCCTTGGCGACGCCGGACAGGCCCTGAACCACCAGCACGAACAGCACGGACAGTTCCTTCGGCCAGCCAGGATCGAGTGTCGAGAGGGCGAGCAGGGCGACGACCTGAAGCAACAACCCGCCGGTCAACGTCAGTTTCAGCCCGAAGCGCGACGCCACCCAGCCGCCGCCGGCGTTGGTGACGATGCCCATCAGCTCATAAGCGAGGAACAGCACCGCCAACTCGAACGGGGTATAGCCCAACCGGTGGAAGTGCAGCAACACGAGCATGCGCAAGGCACCGTCCGTGAGCATGAAGCCCCAGTAGGCGGCGGTCACGACGGCGTATTTTCGGACGTCCAACATCGCGTGATGCTCCAGGGCGGGCCAGGTCAGTCGATTGACCGCGCCACCTTTTCCGTCAGTTCGTACAGGCGGTGGGCATAGCCCATTTCGTTGTCGTACCAGGCGATGATCTTCACCTGGGTGCCGTCCGTGACCATGGTCGACGGCGCGTCGATGATGGACGAATGGGTGTCGCTCTTGAAGTCGCTGGACACCAGGGGGCGGTCCTCGACATCAAGGATACCCATGAGCGGTCCATCGGCGGCCCGGCGCAGCAGGTCGTTGATCTCTTCCACCGTCGTCTTGCGCGCGACCTCGAACACGCAGTCGGTGATTGAGGCGTTGAGCAGGGGAACGCGCACGGCGATGCCGTCCAGCTTGCCCTTCAGTTCCGGGAAAATCATGGTGATCGCCGTGGCCGATCCGGTCGAGGTCGGGATCAGGTTGGCCAGGGCCGAGCGCGCCCGGCGCATGTCCTTCATGGGCTTGTCGATCACCGTCTGCGTGTTGGTCACGTCGTGGATGGTGGTGATCATGCCGTGGTCGATGCCGATCCCTTCGTGGATGACCTTGACCACAGGCGCCAGACAGTTGGTGGTGCAGGACGCCGCCGTCACCAGATCGTGGACCTTGGGGTCGTAGAGATCGTCGTTGACGCCCATGACGATGTTGAGCGCGTCGCCCTTCACCGGTGCGGAAACGACGACCTTTTTCACCCCGGCGTCGTAATAGGGTTGCACGGCGTCGCGCGTCTTGAACTTGCCGGAACAGTCCAGCACCAAATCCACGCCCAGGCCGGCCCAATCGATTTCGGCGGGCTTCGATGCGCCGGAATACCCCATGCGGCGGTTGCCGAAGATGACGGCGTCATCGCCGTCCGCCTGTGTCGCGACGGACCAGCGGCCATGGACGCTGTCGAAGGCCATCAGGTGCGCCGCCATCTCCGCCGTGCCGCCGGGCTCGTTAATATGGACGATGTCTATATCGCCCTTGCCCCAGACGCCGCCCGGGTCTTGAAGCGTTTCCGGGCGGACGGGATCGAACCCCCAGGCCGCGCGCAGGGCCAAACGGCCCATGCGGCCGAAGCCGTTGATTGCAACACGTACGGTCATGTCTGCTGTGTTCTCCTAAAGATTGACGACCAGCCCGTCATGGGCCGTTTCCTCGGGCACCTCGTCCTTATGCGGCATCATCTCGCGGCTGAAGTGGGTCAGGATCATGCGCTTGGGCTTCAGGTCGTCCCGGTGCTCGACGATGTCCGGGTAGTTCATGTGGAAGTTGATGGATCTGCCGTGGAAGTAGCATTCGCAGATGAACAGGTCCGCATCCCGGGCCACGGCCGGCATGTGCTTGGTCCAGGCGCTGTCGCCCGTATAGGACACGACTTTCCCGGCGATCTCCGTGCGCAGGCTGGTGGGATTGGTCTCGCCCGTATGCGCCGCCGGATAGGGGGTGACCGTCAACGGGCCGATCTGTGATTCCTGCATGACCGGCATTTCCACATAATCCAATTGAAACTTTGGTGACATGGCGTGCATGCCCGGCATCAGGGCCTCGCAGATGCCCGCGATCCGGGCCTTGGTGTCGCGCGGTCCGGCGATCACCAGGGGCTTGGTCCGCTTGGCGCCCAGCATGGAATCCATCAGGAAAAAGGGCAGGCCGCCGCAATGGTCGCCGTGGATATGGGTCAGCACCACGGCGTCGATGGTGGTGTGATCGATGCCGAGCTGGTTCAGGGCGGTCATGCTGGTGGCGCCGAAGTCGATGACGTAGCGAAAGCCCGGCGCATCGACCATATAACAGGTCTGGAACCGGCCGCCGGCGCCGAAGGCATCGCCCGATCCGACAAAGGTGACTGTCACGCTCATGGTATGTTTCTCCTAGATGATTTCGTCGGCGCGCAGACGGGAAACTTCGTCCTGCGACAGGCCGAACACGTCGTTCAAAACTTCGTCGGTATGCTCGCCCAGGGTCGGCGGCGGGCGGCGGTAGGATACGGGCGTTCCCGACATTTTGATGGGATTTCCGATCATGTCCACCGGTTGGCCGCCGGCGGTGCCATGGGGCATGGAAATCTTCATGCCACGGGCCTGCACGTGGGGGTCGGCGAACACCTGCTCCAGGTCGTTGATCGGACAGACCGGCAGGCTCGCCGCGCTCAGGTCTTCGATCCATTCCGCGCTGGTCCGCCGGCGCAGGATTTCCTGCACCTTGGCAACGATCGCGTCACGGTTCTTGACCCGGTCCGGGTTGGTCGCAAAGCGCGGGTCCCGGGCCAGGTCCGGTTCGCCCGCCAGTTCGCAAAAGCGCCGGAACTGATCGTCGTTGTTGGCGCCCATGATGACGAAACCGTCCTTTGTTTCAAACGCCTGATAGGGCACCGAATTCGGATGCGCGGTACCCAGGCGTTCCGGGATCGTGCCGCCGATCAGATAGTTCATGCCCTGGTTATAGAGCCAGCCGACCTGAACATCGAGCAGGCCCAGGTCGATGTGCTGGCCTTCGCCGGTGGCGTCTCGGTGGCGCAGCGCCGCCAGGATGGCGACGGCCGCGTACATCCCGGTCATCACGTCGTTGACGGCGATCGGCACCTTGACGGGAAGCCGCCCGGGCTCACCGGTCATGCTGATCAGGCCGCCCAGACCCTGGGCCATCATGTCGTATCCGGGGCGCGGCGCGTAAGGGCCGGTCTGCCCGTATCCGGTGATGGAGCAATAGACCAGACCGGGGAAATCGGTCTTCAAGTCGTCGTAGCTTAGGCCGTATTTCGCCATGCCGCCGACCTTCAGGTTCTCGATCAGTACGTCCGATTTGGCCAGCATGCGGCGGACCAGGGCGACGCCCTCCGGTTTGGAAATGTCGACCGTGACGGACCGTTTGTTGCGGTTGGCCGACAGGTAGTAGGCGCTTTCGCCGCTGTCGCCGCCATGGGCGCCCTTCATGTAGGGCGGGCCCCAGGTGCGGGTCTCATCCCCGACGGCGCGCCGTTCCACCTTGATGACTTCGGCGCCGAGGTCGCCGAGCAACTGGGTCGATGAGGGGCCGGCGAGAACGCGGCTCATGTCGAGCACGGTGATTCCCTGCAGGGCGCTGGCTGTTGTCATGTCTGCCTCCTGAGATTGTTTCTCAGGATTATAACATATGTAAAAAAATAAGACATATGTAACTTTGCGATTGACCGATCCTCGAATGGGAGAGGAATGCCGCAGGCCTATTTCACCGGCCGTTCGGACATGCGGTGCCGTACGGCCCGGCCGGATTCGTACCAGGATTTGCTGGCGTTGGTGATCTTCACCACCGAAAGCATGACCGGCACTTCGACCAGCACGCCGACGACGGTCGCCAGGGCGGCCCCTGATTCAAAGCCGAACAGCACGATGGCGGTGGCGACGGCCAGTTCGAAGAAGTTGCTTGCCCCGATCAGGGCCGAGGGGCCGGCGACGCAATGGTCGACCCCGAAAGCCCGGTTCAACAGATAGGCCAAGCCGGAATTGAAATAGACCTGGATGAGGATCGGCACGGCCAGAAGCGCGATGATCAGGGGCTGGGCGATGATCTGTTCTCCCTGGAAGCCGAACAGCAGGATCAGCGTCGCCAGCAGGGCGACCAGGGATACGGAGCCCATTCGTTTCAAGGCCGTGGCCAGGGCCGCCTCTCCACCCCGGGCAAGCAGGCTGCGGCGCATCACCTGGGCGATGATGACCGGCACGACGATATAAAGCAGGACCGAAAGCAGCAGGGTTTCCCACGGCACGATAATCGATGACAGACCGAGCAACAGACCCACGATGGGCGCGAAGGCGAATACCATGATGAGGTCGTTGACGGCGACCTGGCTCAAGGTGAAGTGGGGCTCACCGTCGGTCAGGTTGCTCCACACGAACACCATGGCGGTGCAGGGTGCGGCCGCCAGGATGATCAGCCCGGCGATGTAGGATTGGATCTGCTCGCCGGGCAGATAGGGCGCGAACAGATGCCCGATGAACAGCCAGCCCAGGGCGGCCATGGAAAACGGTTTCACCGCCCAGTTGATGAACAGGGTCACGCCGATGCCGCGCCAATGCTCCTTGACCTGATGCAAGGCGCCGAAATCGATCTTCACCAGCATGGGAATAATCATCAGCCATACAAGGACCGCGACCGGCAGATTGACCTGTGCGACCTCCATGGTGCCGGCGGCCTGAAAGGCATCGGGCAGGAAGTGGCCCAACGCGACGCCGGCGATGATGCAAAGTGCGACCCATAGGGTGAGATAGCGTTCGAAAAGCGACATGGGTTTTTCTTGTTCCTTATGGTTGTTGGGCGTCAGGTAAGGCCTAGGCCGTGTCCGGCATGATGCGGCCGATCTCGTCAAGGCGTTTCTGCAACGCCAGTTTGTCGAGCGACCGGATCGGCAGGTTCACGAACACGCTGATCCGGTTGGTCAGGTAGCGCATGGTTTCGGTGAAAGCGGCTCTTTTTTCGGCCTCCGTGCCGTCGAAGGCGACGGGGTCGGGAATGCCCCAATGGGCCGTCATGGGCTGGCCGGGCCAGACGGGGCAAACCTCTTCCGCCGTCTGATCGCAGACGGTGAACACGAAATCCATCTTGGGCGCCGCCGGTTCGGAAAATTCCGCCCAATCCTTGGACCGGAAGGTGTCGACCGGATAGTTCTGATTGCGCAGCAGGTCGACCACATAGGGATGCACCTGTCCGGCCGGGTGGCTGCCCGCGCTGAATGCCTTGAACTTGCCGCTGCCGTGGCGGGTGAGGATCGCTTCCGAGAGAATGCTTCGCGCGGAATTTCCCCGGCACAGGAACAAGACGTTGAAGGGGATGTCATTGTCGTTCATCGGATGTTTCCTTCTCCTTTCGGTTCGCCAGGGCGGAAACAGAGGTTCCGGTTGTGCCGTAACCGCAAATTTCCGGGCGCCCCTGACAGCAATCCTCGGTCAAATAGGTGATCAGCCGCCGCGTACCTTCCACGTCCACGGCATAGATGATCTGCTGGCTTTGGCGGGTGGAGCGCAGAAGACCCGCCTGCGCCATCTGGGCCAGATGGGCGGACAAGGTGGACGGCGGCACCCCCAGGGATTTCGCGATGTCACCTGCTCTGAGGCCGTTCGGCCCGGCCCGCATCAGCAGACGGAACACCGCCAGGCGAAGGTCATGCGCCAGCGCGGAGAACAGGGCGACGAATTGTGTATCGTTCATAATTCGGTTTTTCCCGAATTACAAAAATAAGTCAAGACATCTGTTACTCAAACGGCAACGGTTCATCAAAATTTCACAGACTGACGGCCCGGAGTTACATGAATGCAAAAACGTATAGAGGCGATTTCCGCATGCCGAAATGCGTCCGCTTGTTCTCTTTTGGAAATTCCGGGATATTTACTATGAAGAATTATACTTTCCTATAACTCAACAGATGGGATTCGGAAATGTCTGCTAGAGGTCAACGGAGAGCAGAGAAAGGGCAAGAGTCGGGTCGCGCGCTGAAAGTCGGGGCGCGTCTGAAATTCGCGCGGCGGATCAAGGGCCTTCGTCTGCATCAGTTGGCGGAACGTGTTGGCTGCTCGGAGGGGTTCCTGTCCAAAATCGAGAACGACAAGGTCAACCCCTCGCTGCAGATGCTTCATCGGATTGTTACGTCGCTCAATATCTCCATCGGCCAGATTCTGGCGGAGGACATCGATGAGCACACGGTCGTCATGCGATCGGGTGAACGTCCCACGATCCGGATGGTTCCGGACCGTGAAACCGAGGGCATTCATCTGGAATGGCTTATTCCGCCGGGAGACGCCCGTATGCTCTCGGGTTCGATTCACGTCGTCCACCCCGGCGGTCGCACGCACGGCGTGATCAAACACGAAGGTGAGGAAGTGGGATATGTCCTCGAAGGGGAATTGGAACTGGAAGTCGACGGCGAAACGCTCCACCTGAGGGCCGGCGATTCCTTCTTTTTCGACAGCAACAAGCCGCACGGCTACCGCAACAAGGGTGAAGACGTAACACGCGTTCTTTGGGTCAATACACCCCCCACATTTTAAGTCACCTTTCCGCAATCGGATGGGCCGAGGCGTGTTGCGAAGCCAAGTTAGCTTCATTTAAGGCAAGAAACTTGACTCATATATCAACTGTCTTGATAGTTTCCGCCCGTGAGGCGACCGGTCGTCTTGAGTTCTGATCGAAAATACGATCGTGTCCGGTCGCCTGACCGACAGGAGGGAGAATAAAATGTTAACAGGGAAGTTTTCGAAAATTGCCCGTACGGGCGTGGCTGCTGCTTTCTTGGCCGCAATGGTTGGTGCAGGTAACGCCGCTGCCAAGGATAAGGTCGCTGTCGGCTTCATCGGTCCGTTGACGGGCGGCGTTTCCGCGAACGGCATCGGTGGGCGAAACTCGGCTGATCTGGCCGTGCGCCTTCGCAACAAGGACCCGAAGGCGAAATACGAATACGAGCTTGTCGTCCAGGATGATGAATGCAAGCCGAACATCGGCGTGCAAGCGGCCACGAAAGTTGCCGCCGACCGTAAAGTCGTCGCCGCGGTCACGCATTACTGTTCGGCTGTCGCGATTGCGACGGTTGATACCTACCACAAATTCGGCCTGCCGGTCGTGGTATGGGGCGCCGTGCTTCCGGAAATCACCTACGGCAATAAATACAAGGAAGTGCATCGTGTGAACGGCACGATGATCAACCAAAACCAGACTGCGTCCGATTTTGTGCGTGGCCAGGGTTATGAGACCTGGGCGGTTATTCACGACACAACCGATTATGGTAAAGGTCACAACAAGTATTTCAGCGAGAATGTGAAGAAGCGCGGCGGGAAAATTCTCGCCACCTTCGGCGTCACGGCAGAGCAGCAGGACTTCACGGCTGAATTGACCAAGATCAAGGAACTCAACCCCGACGTCATCTACTTTGGCGGTCTGACGCCGATCGGCGTGCGCATTCGTTCTCAGATGGACAAGTTGGGAGTTAATGCCCTTTTCCAAGGGACATCCGGCATTGTTTCGGATGCCTTCATCGAAGGGACGGGCAAACTTGCGGAGGGCGTTGTCGCTTTCCGGGAGGGTGCGCCGACGGAAAAGCTGCCCGGTGGCAAGTACTTCCTTGATAAGTACCAGGCCGAGAAATACGACAGCCCGCCGGAAGCCTATGGTGCCTTTGCCTTCGCGGCCATGAATCTGGTTCTCGATGCGATCGAACAGCATGGGCCGAACAGGAAGAAAGTGCGCGCCGAACTCAACAAGACGAGTGGGCGTGATTCGATCGTCGGCGAAATCACGTTTGACGATCACGGCCAGAACAAGGTCGCGCTGATTACCAAATATGTCATCCAGGACGGCAAATGGGTCGTCTGGGAAGACAGCGAATACGCCACCGGTAAGCGCAAGCTCGCCGGCCAAAAATAACCATGCGTACCACGGGCCGGCGGTGCTGAGGTGCCGCCGGCTCGCGCGTGCTTTCCGCGGGGGATGGGAATGGATATCGGGTTTCTGGCCCAATACGTGATGAACGGCCTCATGCTCGGCATGATGTATGCCCTGGTTGCGGTCGGGTTTACGCTGTTTTTCGGCGTGCTCGACGTGATCAAGTTTTCACATGGGGACGTGCTGACCGTCGGGGCATTTGCAGCGCTGGCGACATATCTGGGACTTGAAACGGCCGGCGTCACTCATCCCGCCGTTCAAGTTTTAATTATTGTCGTCGTTTCCATGCTGGTGATCGGCCTCCTTGGCGCAGTGATCGCGAAGACGTTGATCCTGCCCCTGCGCAGCGCGCCGCCGCTGAACACCCTGCTGATCACGTTGATGCTGGGCACGGTCCTGCGTGAGGCCGTACGCTTGTTCTACCCGGAGGGCGCGAACCCCAAGCCGTTCCCGGCCTTGCTGCCGTCCGAGTCACTGACCATCGGCAATTTCAATCTGCGATTGGACAACGTCATGATGTTCGTCGCGGGCGCCTTGGTGATTGTCGGGACGCATCTGCTTCTTAACCGTACCAAGCTTGGTCTTGCCATCCGGTCCGTCGCACAGGATGAGGAAACGGCCAAGACCATGGGGATCAATTTCAGCCTTATCGTGTTGATCACTTTCGCGATCGGCTCGGCACTGGCCGCGTTTGCCGGTGTCATGAACGGTCTCTATTACAACGAGATCAATTTCGGCATGGGACTGTTGCTGGGGGTCATCGGCTTTTCGGCTGCAATCGTCGGCGGGCTCGGTAATTTGTATGGCGCAATCCTCGGGGGCTTTCTATTTGCGGGCCTCCAAACCATCGGGGCCGTGGCCCTGCCGTTCGCCAGTGCTTACAAGGACGTCTTCGCCTTTGCCGTGGTCATTGCGATCATGGCGTGGCGTCCGACCGGTCTTATCCAAGAAAAGATCTCGGAGAGGGTTTGATTGATGCAGGATATGGATAAGCCTGCTGGCAAGCCGCTGTGGCATGCCCTTGTCGGTGCCGTTATTACCACCGTCTACGTCATTCTGCTGCTTAAGGTGGAAGATCAGAACGAGGTCATTGGGTTGCTCGTCGCGGGTGCAGTGGCCGTTCTGGCGCTGACCTGGTCGGGCCATCTCTCGGGCGTCGGGCAGACATTGCACAACCGGGAAGGCATGCTGAACCTATTGGTTGTTCTGGGCGCCCTTGTCGTCGCCGGTTATTTCTACGACGACCACTTCACGCTGCTGATGGTCACGACCGTCATGCTCTACGTTCTCGCGACCCTGGGGCTCAATCTGCAGTTCGGATTTGCCGGTGTCCTCAATTTCGCGGGCGCGTCGTTTTTTGGCGTAGGCGGGTACACCGCGGCGGTGTTGGGGACCCATACAGCGGTGCCCGGTCTGCTTATCGTTCTGATAGGCGGCGTCATGGCGGCCGTGATCGGTTCGATCCTGCTTTTGCCCGTCCTGCGGACACGCGGCCATTATGCGGCTGTCGTGACGATCGCCTTCGCTTTGCTGTTCAAGACCTTTCTTGAGGTGAACGACGTTCTTGGCGGCCCCCAGGGACTGCAAGTGCCCGCCATGGAAGTTTTCGGTTGGAACTTCAACAACAACATATCATTGACCGAAACGATCGAATTCTCTTTTTACTTCAATTATTTAATTGCCATTCTCTTGTTTTTGATCTTGGCCTTCATTCTGGTGCGCCGTGTGGAAAGGTCATGGATCGGGCTCAATCTCGACGCATTGCGATTGGATGAAACAGCGGCATCGTGTTTCGGCTTGAACATCGTTCGCTGGAAAATCACGGCCTTTCTGCTTGGGAATTTTCTGGTCGGCGTGGCCGGCGCGCTGTCGGGGATGGTCATCGGCTTCGTCGCGCCGACCAGTTTTACCTTTGCCGACTCCTTGATCTTCGTCTCGATCATTCTGCTTGGCGGGATCGGCAACGTCTGGGGGCTTATCGTGGCGGCGGCGATCGTTGTGATCGTGCCCGAGAAGCTTCAGGCAATTCAGGAATACCGTTTCCTTCTGTTCGGTGTTCTGGTGATGCTGATGCTGCTGTTCCGGCCTGAAGGCCTGCTGCCGCGATCTGTCCGCCGGTACTTTCCGGGGAGGGTGATGAAATGAGCAGCGCGACCATGAGCAATACCCCTTCCGAGACAACGCCGGTTACCGACGGCGGGGCACCGTTGCTGAGTGCCCGCGGTCTTTCCAAACGGTTCGGCGGCGTTGTGGCGCTCAACGAACTGGACCTGGATATTGGTGTTGGCGAGATTCTTGGTCTGATCGGGCCCAACGGATCCGGTAAGACAACCTTCTTCAACGTTGCTACGGGGATCTATTCGCCCAACGGCGGTGCGATCATGTTTGACGGGCGCGATGTCACGGGCATCTCGCCCCAGCAGGTCTATCATGCCGGGATCGCACGAACGTTTCAGCGATCGCGTTTGTCACTGCCGTTGTCGATTTTCGACAATATCATGATCGGCAATCATGCCCGCTTGAACCATGGTCTATGGTTCAATCTGATCAATCGGCGGGCATTCCGTCAGGAATATGAAACCAATTTCGATGCGGCGCGCGCGCTGGTAGAGATTTTCGACCCACCACTGGCGGATAAACTCGACCAGCCGGTTGCCGGCCTGCCCATGATCGACCGACGGCGCATCGAAATCTGCCGGGCCCTAATCAGCAAACCGAAACTGCTGCTTCTCGACGAACCATCGGCAGGGATGACGCACGACGAAACCTCACAGCTGATGGACGACATCCTGCACGTCCGCGGGCTAACGGAAGGCCTGACCATCATTATTGTGGAGCACGAGATGGGCGTGATCGAACGTGTCACCAACCGTTGTGTGGTGCTGAATTTCGGCAGCAAGATCGCCGAAGGAACATTCAGCGAAATTTCGAAGGACGCCGAGGTCCAGCAAGCATACTTGGGGATCGAATGAACATGACGGGTGACGCGCTTCTCCAAGTTTCCGGCATCTATACGGCCTACGACAAGGCTGACGTCCTTCAGGACGTCAACCTGGATGCACATGCCGGAAACATCACCTGTCTGCTCGGCTCCAATGGGTCTGGAAAGTCGACACTGATCCGGTCCATTCTCGGCCTGACACCTTCCAACCGCGGCAGCATTCTTTTCGACGGGGTCGAGCTTTGCGGGCTTCCGACCCACAAAATCGTGGCTGCAGGACTATCCTGTATTCCTGAGGGGCGGCGGGTTTTTCCGAAGCTGACGGTCGAAGAAAACCTAAGGGTCGGCGCATATCAGGAAAGTGACGCGGCGGTGGTGGTGCAGCGCCTGGCCGAGGTCTACGAGACGTTTCCACGACTGGCCGACAGAAAGAGTCAACTCGCCGGAACAATGTCCGGCGGGGAACAGGCCATGGTGTCGATCGGCCGGGGCCTCATGCGGGCGCCTAAGCTGCTATTGATCGACGAGCCGTCCCTTGGACTGTCGCCGCTTTTCGTGAAGGAAAACTTCAACATCATCCGGCGTATCAGTGAGCGGAGCATCACAATTTTTCTGGTCGAACAGAATGTGCATCAGACCCTGGCGATTTCCGACTACGGCTATGTCCTGTCGAAAGGGCGTGTTGTTGCTGCGGGCACGCCGGACGAGCTTTCAGGCACCAAGGAAGTGCACGACGCCTATTTCGGATAAAGCCATCCTCATTGAAAGAACGTCATGACGCTCAGCGCAGTCGACCTTGCACAACAACTCATCCGGTTTGACACGATCAACCCACCGGGACGGGAGCGCCCGTGCGCGGAGCATCTGGGACGTCTGCTCGAGGATGCCGGCTTTGAGGTCACCTACCATGACTTTGGCGATGACAGGGCAAATCTGATCGCACGGCGGGGTGGCACCCCTGACAGCTTAACACTGAGCTTTACAGGACATCTGGATACGGTTCCGCTTGGGCACCGCGCGTGGTCTGTGGACCCGCATGCCGCTGACATCTCCGACGGTAAACTTTGGGGGCGGGGCTCGAGCGATATGAAAAGCGGCGTTGCCGCGTTTACCGCGGCGGCGATCGGGCTTGCAGATCACCTGGAAGGCACGGCCGGAGTTGAATTGGTGTATTGCGCCGGCGAAGAAACCGGATGCGACGGATCGTTCGACTTGGCCCGGGGTGCTGGGCGCCTTGGTAACTGCGGGGCCCTTGTCGTGGCCGAGCCCAGTTCCAACCAGCCCTGGGTAGGGCATAAAGGTGCGTTGTGGCTTAGAGGGACCAGTCAGGGCGTGACGGCGCACGGCTCCATGCCCGAACAGGGTGACAACGCCATCTACAAAGCCGCGCGGGCGATTGCGAAGCTGGAAGAGTTCGATTTCAACGTTGCCCGGCATCCGGTTCTTGGGCCGACGACAATGAACGTCGGTATGGTCGAAGGCGGATTGAATATCAATTCCGTGCCTGACCACGCCGAATTCACCATGGACATCCGTACCGTCCCGGGCGTGGACCATGCCCATCTACGGGAGCAGCTCACGAGCTTCCTCGGCGAAGAGATCGAGATTGAAACCGTTGTCGACGTTGGGGGGATGTGGACGGACCCGGAAACCGAATGGGTTCAAGAGGTCTTCCATATCGTCAGCGATCAGACCGGCTGGGAAAAGTCTGTTCAGTCCGCGACCTACTTCACGGATGCTTCCGCCTTGACGCCTGCATATGGAAATCCCCCAACCATCGTTCTTGGGCCCGGTGAAGCCGCAATGGCACATCAGACCGATGAATATTGTTTCGTCGCACGGATCGAGGAAGCGGCCGCGATTTATCAGGAGATTATCAGGCGCTGGTGTCATATATGAGCGGCTGACCTACAGGAGCGTTTCAATAATCGACTGAACGGTCTATGCGAGGCAGGAAGTGAATGCTTGTCGGAAAGCCGTGAGGGCAGCTGTTTTGTCTTCTTGTTTTCGGCTAAGACGGAAATAGATTGGAACTCTCTGGAGGAATACCGCCATGGCTTTTCGTGTAGGACTACTGATTTTTCCCGACATCATGCAGTTGGATATGAGCGGACCGCACGAAGTCTTCACCAAACTGCCGGATACTGAAGTCTACATGATCTGGAAGACCTTGGAGCCGGTGACGGCGGCCGGCGGTATGCGCATCCTGCCTGATGCGACCTACGACACCTGTCCGGAGTTGGACCTGATCTGCGTGCCCGGCGGGGGCGGCATGAATGCTCTACTGAATGATTCGGAAACCCTGGATTTCCTGAAACGCAAGGCCGATGAGGTGCGCTACGTCACCTCCGTATGCACCGGTTCCCTGGTGTTGGGCGCTGCCGGTCTGCTGAAGGGCAAGCGTGCCGCCTGCCATTGGATGTCGCGCGATATGCTGGCGGCCTTCGGTGCCATTCCCGACCCGGCCCGGGTCGTCATCGACGGAAATCATATTTCCGGCGGCGGCGTCACCGCCGGCATTGACTTCGCGTTGACCGTGGCGGCCAAGGAGTTCGGCGACGATGTGGCCAAGGCGGTACAGTTGGGCATCGAATACAATCCTCACCCGCCGTTCAACGCCGGCAGCCCGGAAGGAGCGGGGGCCACGGTGGAAAAGGCCGCGCGGGATGCCGCCGCCAGCCGTCAGCAGGACCGCCTGGCCGCGGTCGAGCGCGCCGCCAAAACCCTTAACGCCTGAGCTTTCTTTTCGTTGTCTCACGTCTGCTGCGGTGCCCCAATCTGATTATTTTTGCACAGTTATGTGCAAAAATAGTGAATTGCCGCTTATAAAAATTCAGATCAGACTTACGGCAACTAAATTAAAGAAACGGTGGTCTCAGGGGGCAGTCGGACCATGGAACTGGTAATCGCGCTGGGTATGAACGGCATTGTTTGGGGCTTGATCATCGCCCTGATTGCGCTCGGCCTGTCGATCATCTTCGGACTTCTCGACATCATCAATATCGCCCATGGCGACTTCTTCATGGTCGGTACGGTACTCGCCTGGTTCATCTTCGAGACCACGGGCAATTACTGGCTGGCCTTCGCCTTGGTGCCGGTCATCGGGTTCGGCATGGGGGCGCTGATCGAGGTCTGCGTCATCAAGCCGATCAAGAACGCGGCGGCGCTGTCCATCGTTGCCACCTTCGGGTTGTCGATCATTCTACAAGAAGGCGTGCGGGCCACCTACGGCGCAGCACCCACCCGCCTAACCGCGCCGATCGAAAGCACGATCCCGCTGTTCGGGCTGGAGTATGAAGTCTACCGCCTGTTTGCGGCGGCGATTTCGGTCGTCGCCATCGCGCTGTTCTTCCTGTTTCTGCATCGCACCAAGGTGGGCACCTGGATGCGCGCCGTGCGGTTCGATCCGGAAACGGCGACGGCCATGGGAATTCCCGCGCGCCGCGTCTATTTGGTCACCTTCGCCATCGGGTTTGCCATGGCGGCCCTCGGCGGTGTCGTCGCCGGGCCCATCACGACGGTCGATTTCCAGGCCGGGGTCGACGTCCTGCCGTTCTGTTTCATGGCCGTGATCATCGGCGGTCTGGGCAACCTTGAAGGCACGGTGGCCGCGGCCGTCATGCTCGCTTTCTTCGAAGGCGTCATGGCCAGCTTCACGGACCCGACGCTCGCGCGCATCGGTTCGCTCTGCATGATGAGCATCGTGCTGTTGATCCGTCCGCACGGCATTTTCTCGGGTGCCACGCGATGACCGCCGCCGCCATCAACCGGGCGGGGCTTGTGGTCTTCGCACTGTTCACCCTGGCCGCCCCTTGGATTCTGCCCCTGTTCGTCGACAGCTTCTGGGTCGACATCTATTCGGAAATGCTCATCTGGTCCTTGCTGGCGGCCAGTGTGAACTTGCTGTTCGGTTACGTCGGGTTGTTGTCCTTCGGACAGGCGCTGTTCTTCGGCATGGGCATGTACGGCGTCGCCATCGGCGTGGCCAAGTTGGGGCTGGGCTTCTGGCCGGCTTTCGGTTTCGGCGTTTTGTTGGCGACACTTATGGCGGTGATTACCGGGGTGCTGGCCGTGCGCCTGACCTGGCACTATTTCGCCATCATTACCGTGGTGTTCTCGCTGATCTTCTATTTCACGGCATTGTCGTGGAAACCGCTCACCGGCGGTGACGACGGCTTGCCGTTCTCCTTGCCGCCGCTGTTTACCTGGGGCGAGGATTTCGCGCTGACGCTCAGCGACCCGACGGTACAGTACTACTTCATCATCATCTGTGTCGGTATCTGCTACACGCTCCTGGGCGTGATTCTGAAAAGCCCCCTCGGCTGGGCCTTCCGCACGGTCAAGGAAAACGACATGCGGGCCTCGCTCATCGGGCTCAATGTCTACCTGATCCGTCTGACCGCCTTCGTTGCCGCGGGCTTCATCGCCGGCGTGGCGGGGGCGCTGTTCGCCTTTTTCGGGCGCTATGCCTCGGCCAGTTACATGTTCTACCACGTCTCCGGCGAGGCCGTGGTCTGGGCCATCATCGGTGGTGCGGGGACACTCTTGGGTCCGGTCATCGGCACCTCGCTGCTGATCACCCTGCGCGAGGAACTGTCTCATGTCTGGGAGCATTATTTGATCCTGGTCGGGGTCATCGTGATCCTGGTCGTGATCTTCGCGCCCAAGGGACTGGGCGGCCTGTGGCACGCCCTGGTGCGCCGTGTGGCCAAGCCTGACGACACGTCGGCGGGCGAAGGGGAGGATCGGCCATGACCGTTTCCCGAATCTTGGAAATCGAGGGCGTCGAAAAACACTTCGGTGGCCTGGCCGCGCTCGGCGGGGTGAACGCCGGTGTGGAAAGCGGCAAGCTGACCGCTATCATCGGGCCCAACGGGGCCGGCAAGACGACCCTGTTCAACGTCGTCACCGGCATTCTACCGCCGTCGGCCGGTTCCATCCGGTTCATGGGCAAGGACATCACCAAGGCCTCGGTCCACGAGATCAGCCGCTTGGGCCTGGCCCGCACGCTACAGATCAAAAGCGTATTTCACGGCATGACCGTGCGCGAGAACCTGTGGATCGCGGCGCAATCGCGCGAGGGTGTGTTCAAACCGTTCAAAAGTGCGAAGTCCTGCCGCGCCGCCAACGAGCGGGCCGATGCTCTCCTGGAAGATCTGGAACTGACTCGGCTGGCCAATCAGGAAGCGGCCAACCTGTCTTACGGTGACGTGGCGCTTTTGGAGATTGGCATTGCATTGGCGACCGAACCGAAACTGTTGCTGCTGGACGAACCGATCTGCGGCATGGGGCCGGCGGAAACGGAACGCACGGTGGCCAAGATTCGCGAGCTTTCCGAACGGATAGACATCGTCATCATCGAGCATGACATCGAAGTCGTGTTCGACATTTCTGACGACATCATCGTCATGGCGTTGGGCCAGGTATTGGCGCGCGGCACGCCGGACGAAATCGCCAACAATGCCGATGTGCGCGCGGCCTATCTGGGGGACGACGATGCTTGAGTTGAACGCCGTTCATGCCCACTACGGCAAGGTCCACGTCCTGCAGGGAGCATCCATGTCTGTCGGCCAGGGCGAGGCCGTGGGCCTGTTGGGCCGCAACGGTGTCGGCAAGACGACGACGTTGAAGACCATCATGGGGCTGGTGCCCGCGACCGGCGGCGAGGTTGTGTTCAACGGCACCAGCCTGACCGACACGGCGCCGCACAAAATTCCCGCCACGGGCATCGGCTACGTGCCCCAGGGACGCGGTATTTTTCCGTCGCTGTCGGTCAAGGAGAACCTGGAGATCGGCCTGACCCGCGCGCCCCGGCCGGGGGACCTGGACGGCGTGTTCGAACGGTTTCCGCGGCTCAAGGAACGGCTGTCCCAACCGGGCGGTACGTTGTCCGGGGGCGAGCAGCAGATGCTGGCCATCGCGCGTTGCCTGGTCATGAAGCCGCGCCTGCTAATCCTGGACGAGCCGACGGAAGGCATCATGCCCATCCTGGTGCAGGATATTCGACGCGAGATCAAGGCCGTGAACGAGGCCGGCGTGTCGATCCTGCTGGTCGAACAGAACATCAAGACGGCGCTTCGCCTGTGCTCGCGCATTTACATCATGGAAAAGGGCGCCATCGTCCACGAGGCGACGGCGGACGCGTTGAAAGACGATAAGGAGACCCTCCACCGTTATCTGGGGGTCACTGTTTAACAACCGTCGCCAAGGCGGGACAAAAAAGCATCCACCACGCAAACACCGACACGGAGGCTATCCCATGACCAAACATGATAAACCGAAAACTCCCCCGGAACACGCAGCAGGGGGCCATACCCGCCGATCGTTCCTGCAGACGGCGCTCGCCGGCGGCGCTGCCGCCACAGGGGCCTATTTCGGCATTATCCACCGCGCCAATGCGGCGGGTCCCATCGTCATCGGCCATCAGTGCGAACTGACCGGCGGGTTCTCATCCTGGGGCTACTGGCATGACAAGTGCGCCAAGGCGGCCGTCAAGCTGATCAACGAAGGCGGCGGCATTGCCGGACGCAAGGTCGAAATGGTCGTCGAAGACACGGAATCGAACCCGGCGGCGGGTGCGCGCAAGCTGCGCTCGCTGATCCAGCGGCGTAAGGCTTCCTTCGTCGTCGGTTCGGTCCATTCCGGCATCATGCTGGCTTCGATCCCCATCGCCACGGAATTGAAGACGCCGTACTTCTCCGCCGGCGAAGCGACGGAGGCGACTGGCTCCAAGGGGTCGCGCTATTCCTTCCGCACAGGCACGGACACCTACGCCCTGGCCGCGGCGGGCGTGCCCTGGGCCATGGAGAACCTAGGCAAGAACTGGACCATGATTTTCCCCGACTATGCCTGGGGTCATTCGCACCATCAGGAACACCGCAAACTCATCGAAGCCGCGGGCGGCAAGGTCAACGACCCCATCGCCGTGCCGTTGGGCACCAAGGACCTGGTGCCTTACCTGGCGCGCATCCCGGAAGAGACGGAAGTCCTGTTCTCCGTCTTCTTCGGCGCCCTGTCCGTCGCCTTCTATACCCAGCAGAAATCCATGAAGCTGGACGAGAAGATGAAGATGTATTCGGTCTCCGGCACCATCGAAGCGATCGACCCGCGCGACATCGACGGCGCCACGGAAGGTGTCTACTTCCTGGAGAACTTCCCGCGTCCGTTGGAATACAAGAACGACGAATATCACAAGCAGTTCGTCGAGATGATGGGTGTCGATCCGGTCTACGCCAAGGAAGAAGGCACCGGCAAGGTCATGGCCAAGAGCCACTGCTGGCAGAGCTATGAGAACTTCTTTGCGCTCAAGGCGGCGATCGAGGCCTCGGGTTGGAAGTCGAACAAGGACACGCCGGGTGTCATCGAGGCGCTGGAAGGTCTTGAAATGAAGAACTCTCTGGCCCATCCGCAAGGCGCCAAGGTGCTTCGTGCCGAAGACCACAGCGGCATGATCGACTGCTACATGAGCCGCGTCGAAGACTCCAAGTTCGTTATCAAGAAACGCATTCCGCGCGAAGAACTCGTGGCGAAGCTTCCGCCGCGCTACGACTTCCGCAAAGAAAAACTGTAAATCGGCGGCGGGCCGGCTTGTCTTGGGCGCACCTCCCGGCGCCCCGGCGGGCCGGCCCCACCCCGTCATATCGAGGGATCCGAAATGAGTGAAACAATCACGGTTGCAGCGGCCCACCTGGCGCCGGTTTATCTGGATGCCCGGGCCACCGTCGACAAGGCCTGCATCTATATCCGCAAAGCAGCGGATGCGGGCGTGCAACTGGTGGCCTTTCCGGAATCCTTCGTGCCCGGATTCCCTATCTGGCCGGCGATTTCCGCACCGATCTATACGCACGATCTGTTCAAACGGTTCGTTGCGCAATCCATTCGTGTTCCGGGGCCGGAAATCCTTAAAATCTGCACTGCCGCTCGTGAATGCGGTGTGATGGTTTCCATCGGCATCAGCGAGTCGACGGATCGCAGCGTCGGCTGCATCTGGAATACCAATCTGCTGATCGGCACCGACGGCTCGATCCTCAACCACCATCGCAAACTGGTGCCCACCTATTACGAAAAATTGGTTTGGGCGAACGGCGACGGAGCGGGCCTGCGCGTGGTCGACACGCCGATCGGTCGCGTCGGCGCGCTGATCTGCGGCGAGAACACCAATCCGCTGGCCCGCTACAGCCTGATGGCGCAAGGCGAACAATTGCATGTTTCAAGCTATCCGCCGATCTGGCCGACCCACGACCCGGCGGCCAATGACCGTTACGACCTGGCTTCGGCCATCCGTATTCGGGCCGGTGCTCATTCCTTCGAAGCCAAGGTCTTCAACATTGTCGCTGCCGCCCGCCTGGGCGACGAGGTCTATGATATTCTGGCGCCGCTGGGCGAGGGTGCTTTGCGCGTCGTTCGGGAATCTCCCGCCGGTATCTCGATGATCCTGGGGCCGAACGGCACCCCGATCGCGGAAACCTCGAAGGACGAGGATCAGTTGCTGATCGAACAGATCGACCTAGCCGACTGCGTTGTGCCGAAACAGTTCCACGACGTTGTCGGCTACTATAACCGGTTCGATATTTTCGGCTTAAGCGTGCGCCGTCGCGAACAGGCACCGGCCGAGTTCATGGACATCGACGACGGGTCCGGCCGAATGATGGATTTCGCGGCCATCGAGGCCATGGCCTTGGAGGAGGATGCCGCAACGGGGTAGGATCGCGGTTCCGACAGAAAGGGGCCGTTCCGTTGAGCTCGTCTGATCATTTACCGCGCAACCTGGTTCCGGAATTGTCACGTTTCGATTGGGATGATATCGCGCTGTTTCTGGCGCTGGTCCGCCACCGCTCGCTCAGTCAGGCGGCGAAATCCCTGTCGCTTACCCATTCCACCGTTGGACGGCGGATCAAGGCGTTGGAGGCGGCGCTCGGCACCAAGCTGTTCGAACGGACGCCTAGCGGCTTTCTCTTGACTGATCGGGGCGAAACCCTGTTGCGCGAGGCCGAAGGCATCGAAGCCCATATCGGGCAGATCGCCCAGATGTTCAGTGGCGAAATGGCACAGGTCAGCGGCACCATCCGCGTCGCGACCATGGAGGCCTTCGGCAGTCTCTACCTGTCCCCCCGATTGGCCGAGCTTTATCAGCGCCATCCATCGGTGCGCGTGGAATTGGTCACGGCGTCGCATTGGGTCAATCTGTCCAAACGAGAAGCCGACGTGCTGATCAGCTTTCCTAAGCCCCGCGGCCATCGCATCACGGCGGAAAAGATCGGAGAGTTCTCGCTGTTCCTCTATGCCTCGCAGGACTACATCGCCCGCTACGGCATGCCGCAAACGGTCGATGACCTTAAGGATCATCGGTTCATTGACTATATCGACGAACTGGTCGTCATTCCCGCCGTGCGCTGGCTATCGGATGTGTTACGCGATCAGGAAACCGTTTTCCGTTCGACCAGCCTTGTGGCGCAGTACAACGCGGCGCTCGGCGGGCTCGGCATTTCCATGCAGCCGACCTTCGTTGCCGCCACCGATCCACGCCTCGTGCCCATTTTGCCCGATCAGATCGCCGTCAAACGAGACTTCTGGCTCAGCGTCCATGATGACCTTGCGCATATTCCGCGTGTTCGTCTGGTGCTCAATTTCCTCAGGGATCTGATTTCCGAAAACGCTCGTTTCCTGAACGGGACCTGACCGTACTGGCGACGTCCGGTGCGAAGCCGGTCGAGAGGGTATGACCCAATAGACAATCTCAAACTTCTTCATGGTTCTAAGTTTCGCGCTGAGCAATTGGTGGTGCTTACCATCCCGAAGCGGACCGAAAAATGGGATGCGAGCGCCGTCACGGACCGACGTTATAGGTCTGATGAAATGGCGGTGGGGGCAGCCTTTGGCGAACCAGTCTCTTATGATATTCCCTAATCAATAGGGAAATTATAGGGAAATATGGCGATATATTGCTCTCTATAACTCTGCTTCAGCGGCCCTCTTCAGGAAAACCAGTGTTACTGGATTAATTTCCCTAAAATTTAAACAGGGAATTGAATCAAGAAGTACAGGGGTTGAAAAGCCAAGAACCCCGCATCAACCAGCGAACTAGGCCCGCGAACCAACCCATTGAGCATGCCCGCTCAAATAGGCTGTGGCCGACATCTACTCGCATCATCTTACGCTGGTAATAGCGTACCCCTTGCCCGATTGCACAAAGTCAAAGTCGACGGTTTTGCCAACACTGAGTTTTTCCAGCAGGGCCTTATCCATGACCATGAAGCCCATCGTCATGGATGGCCAATTCAAGGTACCGACAGGCTCGTGGGCCAACGTCACCATGCCACTGCTGCCATCGACCTTGGTCACCTTACCCCTTGTGGAATGGACCGTTTGGTCAGCGGCAGGCGTGTCGATCCTGTTGTTTTCCATGATGCCCATTGGCATGTCGTTCATCATCTTTTTCTGAGCCGTGGCCGGGGCAGCGGCAATCGCCAGGATGGCGGCACAAAGAACGATCATTGATTTTTTCATCGAATTTTCTCCACAAGTTGATGAAAGGTTGCAAGCCGGGGGCCGGCACCGCCGATTGACCCGAAGATATCCATCACGCGGCATCGGCAGATGACGGAATGAGTTGATCCGCCGCCTGTCGTCCTTTGCGCCGTCGGCGCATTAGGTAGTAGGCGGCGGGAATCACGAACATCGATAACAAGGGCGCGGTGATCATGCCGCCGACCATCGGCGCGGCGATGCGCTGCATGACCTCGCTGCCGGTCCCGACGCCCCACATGATCGGCAGCAGGCCGGCCAGAATCACCGCGACGGTCATGGCTTTCGGCCGCACGCGCAGCACCGCGCCTTCCCGAATGGCATCAAGCAGGTCCGCCTCGCCGGTCAGGCCTTGTTCAACCCGCGCGGACCATGCTTGTTTGAGGTACAGCAGCATGATGACTCCGAACTCGGCCGCCACGCCCGCGAGCGCGATGAACCCGACCACGCCGGCGACGGAAAGGTTGTACCCGAGGCCGTAAAGAAGCCAGATGCCGCCGACCAGCGCGAACGGCAGGGTGGCCATCAGCAGCAAGGCTTCGCCGAAGCTCTTGAAGGTCAGGTACAGCAGCACGAGGATGATCAGGAGCGTAAAGGGTACGACAACCTTGAGTTTGGCGCTCGCGCGCTCAAGAAACTCGAACTGTCCGGACCATGTCACCGAATACCCCGGCGGCAGATCGACCTGTTCGCTCACCCTTTGTTGCATTTCGCGAACTGCTGAACCGAGATCCCGCCCACGCAGGTCCACGTATACGAACCCGGCCAACCTAGCATTTTCGCTGCGAAGCATCGGGGGGCCATCGTTAATCCGGATGTCGGCGACGTCACCCAACACCAGTTGCTGGCCACGAGGCGTGACGATGGGCAGGGCACGAAGCCTGTCGAGAGAGTCGCGCGTCTCACGGGGATAACGCAGATTGATGGGATAACGCTGCAACCCTTCGACCGTCTCACCAATATTCTTTCCCCCGACGGCGGAACTGACGACGGACTGAACGTCGGCGATATTCAACCCGTAGCGGGCGGAAAGCTCCCGCTTGATGTCCACATCGACGTACCGGCCACCCGTCATACGTTCGGCGAAGGCGCTGGTCACACCGGGCAGGTTCTTGACGGTCCGTTCAATTTCGCCGGTGAGCCTGTCTATGACCTTCAGATCGCTCCCGAGAACCTTGACACCAACCGGGCTCTTGATCCCGGTCGCCAGCATATCGATGCGGTTGCGGATGGGCGGTATCCAAATGTTCGTCAGTCCCGGCACGCGCACGGTTCTGTCGAGTTCTTCGACGATCTTCTCGGGCGTCATTCCGGCGCGCCATTCATCACGGGGTTTGAATTGGATCGTCGTTTCGAACATCACCAGGGGTGCCGGGTCGGTGGCGGTGACCGCCCTGCCGGCTTTTCCGTATACGGTCGCGACTTCGGGGACAGTCTTTATCAGGCGATCCGTTTGTTGCAGCAACTCGGCGGCCTTTCCCGCAGACAGGCCAGGAAGCGCCGTCGGCATGTAGAGCAGGTCGCCTTCGTCGAGCGGCGGCATGAATTCGCTTCCGATATGCTGCAACGGCCACAAACTGGCCACGAAAAACAGCGCGGCCACAACAATAGTCGACCTGGGAAACCGCAACACGACTTCAAGCATTGGCCGATAAACCGCGATCAGTCCGCGATTGATGGGGTTTTTGTGCTCATCGGGGATGCGGCCGCGAATCAGATACCCCATCAGCACCGGGATCAACGTGACGGCCAAACCGGCGGCTGCGGCCATTGCATAGGTCTTGGTGAAGGCCAGGGGAGAGAATAGCCGCCCCTCCTGCGCTTCGAGCGCGAAAACCGGCACGAACGACAGGGTGATGATCAGCAGAGAGAAGAACAGGGCCGGGCCGACCTCGGCCGCGGCATCACCGATGACCCGCCACCTTGCCTCTCCCGCCAGCGGCTCATCCGGGTGTTTATGACGCCAGTGCTCCAGGTGCTTGTGCGCGTTTTCGATCATCACCACGGCGGCATCGACCATTGCTCCGATGGCGATGGCGATCCCGCCCAGGGACATGATATTGGCGTTCACACCCTGCCAATTCATGACCATGAAGGCGGCAAGAATACCGATAGGCAACGAGACGATCGCGACCAACGCCGACCGAAGATGAAACAGGAAGATTACGCAAACCGCCGCGACGACAAGAAATTCCTCGAACAACTTGAAGCTCAGGTTCTCGATGGCACGTTCGATCAGACCCGCGCGGTCATAGGTCGGAACGATTTCAACGCCGTCCGGTAGGCTCGATTTCAGGGTTTCCAGCTTGTCTTTGACCGCTTGGATGGTGGAAAGGGCATTCTCGCCGGATCTCATCACGATCACACCGCCCACCGCTTCGCCCAGTCCGTCCAACTCACCGATCCCGCGCCGCATTTCCGGACCGATCTGGACATGCGCGACATCGCCCAGGACCACCGAGACACCGGCATCCGTGGTCATCAGCGGTATGGTTCGGAAATCGTCCAGGGATTGAAGGTAGCCGGAAGTCCGAACCATGAACTCGGCCTCGCCCATTTCGAGAACCGAGCCCCCGGCCTCCTGATTGGCTCGACGAATGGCGTTCACGACAGTTCCGTGGGCGATCCGATAGGCGGCCAGCTTGTCGGGATCCAGAACCACCTGGTATTGGCGCACCATGCCGCCGATCGTCGCCACTTCGGCTACGCCGGGAACCGTCTTGAGCTCGAATTTCAGGAACCAGTCCTGAAGGCTTCTTAGCTGCGCCAAGTCCTGCCGGCCGGACTTGTCGACCAAGGCGTACTGATAGATCCAACCGACACCCGTGGCATCGGGCCCCAGGGCCGAGTTGGCACCGGGCGGCAGGCGTGATTGAGCTTGGTTGAGGTATTCAAGAACCCGGGATCGCGCCCAATAGAGGTCGATTCCGTCCTCGAACAACACGTAGACATAGCTGTCACCGAAGAAGGAATAGCCGCGCACCACCGCAGCGCCGGGCACCGAGAGCATAGTGGTCGTGAGAGGATAGGTGACTTGGTTCTCCACAAGCTGCGGCGCCTGACCGGGCCATGTGGTCCGGATGATTACCTGGGTGTCGGACAGGTCCGGAAGCGCGTCCAGGGGCGTGCGGGTCAATGAAATGATCCCCCAGGCGGTAAGCAGCAGGGTGGCCAGCAAGACCAAAAAACGGTTGGCGATCGACCAGTAAATAAGACGGGCGATCATTTCGACTCTCCCGCGGAGGGTCCGTTCCGGGGTGTCAGGGAAACGATCATTGGCGCATCTCCCTCCTGCAACTGGAACCTGATCTCAATCTCGTCGCCACTCCGCACGCCGGGCATCTTGATCTGGGGGGGCAACTTGAAGTCCATGGTCATCGCCGGCCATTGCAAGGCCTGGATCTCGGGATGCACCAAGGTCAGGGCATCGGCCGACACTGCCTCGACACGCGCGGTCGTTTCATAGGTCCTGGCCGCATTGGATTCCGGCGTGCTCATTGGCGGCGGGGACATGCGTGCCTCGACTCCCTTCAGGCTGGCCTCGGAATCGATAAGAAACTGGCCGGATAGGACAACCTTCTGGCCTTTTAAGAGACCGCTTATGATCTCACTCCGGCCATTCTGCTCCCTACCAACCTCTACTTCGGTGGGGCGGAACCCGTTATTGTCCTCGGCCACCATAACCAAGGTGCGTCGGCCTGTTCTGATCAGCGCTTCGGAAGGCACCAACAAAACCATTCTGCTTTGCTCATCCAGAAGACGCATCCGCACGAACATTCCGGGGACAAGCAGTTCCTCGGGATTTGCCAATTCCAAACGCGCCTTGCGCGTTCGGGTCGTGGGGTTCACCTCGGGCAGAAGGGCCTGTACCTTGCCTTCGAATATCTTCCCGGTCAGGCCGGGCGCCTGCGCCGAGACCGGACTTCCCGCGCGCAATTTCGCCGCCTGGCTTTCCGGCACTTCGGCATGCGCCCACACCGTCGAAAGGTCGTTTATCCGGGCCAGAAGCATTCCCGAATTGACCGTGCTGCCCTCGCGGGCCGTCAATTCGGTGACGACGCCGTCATGCGGTGCGACGATAGTGGTGCGCGCCTGTACCTTGCCCGTGCGTTCGACATTCTCGATCTGGCGATCATCCATGCCGGCTTGCCGCATGCGTTGCAGAGAGGCCTCGACAAGAGGTTGAAGGTCGCGCCCTTGCATTCGACGGACGCTAAGGTAGTCCTCCTGTACGGCAACCCAGTCGGGTACATAAAGTTCGAACAACGGTTGACCCTTGGTGACGCGGTCCAACGTCGCGCGGACATGCAGCTTCTCGACAAACCCGGTCGCGCGGGCCTGGATGGCAGACTGACCGCGTTCGTTCCAGGCAATGGCGCCGACCGCCGAAACTTCCTGCGAGAGGACGCCGTCAACGACCTCTCCGACGCGAAGGCCGAGATTTTGCTGGATACGCGGGCTGATGGTCACGGTTCCTGGGTCCGATCCCTCGCCCCCCGAATACGCGGGGACGAGCATCATATCCATGAACGGCGACTTGGCCGGGGAATCGAACTTTTTCCCCGGCACCATGGGGTCGTGATAATAGAGAATCCGACGATCTGTCAGGGGGTCCGTATCACCGGCCTTGAGGCCGCTTTCCATGTGGCGGCGGGTCGCTCTTTCTCCTTCGGGAATTCCCCAACTGGAAGGGTCTTCCGGCGCCGCGACGGTCATCGCCTGTGCCTCCATCAAACCAACCGAAGGAGATTGGGACGCCGCGTGCGACATGCCGAGGCGATAAAGCCCAAAGCCGGCCGCGGTGATCACGCTGATCGCGAGCAGGCTCATCGATATCTTTTTGCTGTTCATTGTCCCGGCTCCTTGTCGGATTTCGAACTGGTTGCATCGGCGGACGCATCGGATTCAGGTACGAGAAACTCCAACCACGCCCAGATGGCTGCGGCCTGTTTTTCGATTCGCAATCGCTCCAACTGGGTGTTGAGTTCCATACGCCGGGCCTCTAGCACGGCCGTCAGTGACCCCTTGCCGCCGCGGTATGCCGCAACGGATGCATTGGTTCTTTCGGCGGCCAGGGGAATTAACGACCGGTCGTAATCTCGCACCCTCAGCAGGTTGGCGCGCCAAGTCGCCAGCATGCGCTCGATTTCCGAATGATGCTCGCGGCGCATCTCTTCCCGGATTGCCCGTATCTCGGCGACTTTTTCGTGGCGCGCGGCGAGTTCCCGGTCCTGGCGATTTTTTTGGTTCCACTGAAGCGGGATAGACGCGCCGACAGAGACCATGTCGCTGAAGTTGTCGCCGCGCCTGCTGAACATAAGGGAGAGGCTCCAGTCGGCGTTCTTGTCCTCCCTCGCGACCTTGACCTCGGCCAGCGCGACCTTCTCCTTTGAGTTCAGGGCTTGAATTTCAGGATGCAAATCGACTTGGTGCGCTGTGTCTAGTCCGTCCCAGCCGATATTGCTCAGGGCCGGTGCAATGCCCAGCGGCAACCTCGCGCTCTCTCCAATCCATCGTGCCAAGAGAGTGGTGGAATTTCTGACATCCGCTCGCACCTCGTGAATTCGATTGTCGATGCGGGAAATCTCCTCTTGTGCCGCGAAAACGTCTTTTTGCGGGCCTCGACCGCTTCGATAAGCCGTGGAAACAGCCTCTGCCGTAAGGACGGCTTCTTCACGCTGGCGTTCGAGCAGGTTCAATATGCGCTGTTGATAAAAGCGGTCGAACCAGGCACGCGCGGTTTCGGTTCGAAGACGCGCCAATTCCACGGCCCGCAATGCCGACGCCAATTCTGCCTCGCGCTCAAATCGGTCGCGTCGGGCATCCCTTTTGTCAGTTGCGGTGAATGTCTGTGAAAGGCCGACCGAACGCATGGTCATGAAATCGTCGGTCAGGCTGTAGCGCATCGAACCAGTGACAGGCAGATTGTCGACCGAGAACCGGAGAACAGGGTCAGGCAGACTACCCGCCGACACCGCCCTTTCGCGGGATGACCGGCCCCTGGCGTCTTGAGCCTGCAAACTGAATGAATGTTCTTCCGCCAACCGAAGGGCGTGATCAAAGGTCAATTCCGCCGCAGGTTCAGGAGCCTGCGCGAACGGCTCCTCGGGGGAAGCGATCGTTAACGCGGCGACGGCAAGAAGAAAAATTGAAAAGCCGCGGAAGGATTGAGCGAGAAAAGTGGGGGGGCCTTTGGCTTCCCGCGGGGACTCTCCACCCTTCGGCACTGGGACAGCGGCCAGGAGTTCGTGTTTCTCCGCGACACCATGAGATGGTGGCACAAGTATGGCGAGAGCAAGCCCGGGCATCCCCGGAGCCAACCTCTTGATGACGGACATATTGTTCGATCCTTCTTGGCGGACGGCTATCGGATGCCGTCGGAAACGGTGCATGCATACGCGAGGCTAGCGGCCAAGCTCAGGCCCGGTCCAAGGCACGCGCAGAGGTCATCGAAGGATCAGGTTCGTGGGGGAGGGAATAAAAGACCGATTGCCCACGAACGCAGGTTCTCGGCTATAACGAGTCGAAGCGCGATGGTCTCCTGATGGGGAAATTCGTGCGTTGATGCATCAATGTTCAAGGGAACAAGACAGGTTGAAACGCAGAACTCAGGCGGGCAGGACTGTTCCGGCGCGCAACAAGAACCTTCCGCTTCTCCGTGTCGGGTGGCATCGTTCTGACAGCTGATGACGTCCACTTGGCCTACGCTGGCGCCGCCCGCTGTCGATAAGCTACCCGAGTCCGCCCACGCAGCGACCACAGGTGGAAGCAACAAGGCAGATACCAGTATAATCGCTGAGATCAGACGAGGGAAAAATCGCATCAGGGTTACAGAGCCAACAATCTGAAGCAGGGAAGACAGTAGGCACGATATCAAATTTTTTTCGCGGCGCACCATCTTTGTTTTCGCAGGGCATCATATTTTTGTGACCGTACGACAACGTTATCGCATCGAGCCGGAAAACCGACCAATCCATGGGGTCGAGCAAGAAATAGGCCGATCTCTTATGATATTCAAGGAGCCGAAGATCAAGTTCCAGAGGCCAATGACATATCCGCACATGCGGGGCTATGGTTGCCCTATTCCTGCGGTTCGAAGGGCGTCTTCGGTCACACTTCGACCAGCACAACACGAAGCCAGAACACCATCAACCGCCACGGCGGGCAGCGTGCGCACGCCCAAGTCCTTGGCCCTGGCGATCACCTCGTCCTCTTTCATATCGAGGATGGAAACCTCGCAGTTTGAACAGGCCATCTGGTTGACCAGCTCAATGGTTTCCTCACACAAGCCGCATCCGGCACTGAAAACCTCGATCTTGCGTTTCTGGGTCATCGTCATAATCTCCTTCGTCGAGTCATGAGGTTACGTATTCGTCCTTAATGTTCGTACATGCAGGACAGTTCGCCGTTTGGCCCGTTTGGCTTTTGCTTTGCATCGGCCAAGTGTTCCACAGGGACGCGGCAACGAGAACGCCAAGACCAGCCCACATGGCCGGGTCGCTGTCGAAGCCGAACTTGCCGATCAGCACGATCCCTGCGCCGACAACGCCCAGCCCAAACGGACCGTACCCGCGCCGTGTCGTCGCCCGGTAAGCCAATGCAGAAACGGCAATGGCAAGAAAGGCACCGGTGAGCGGCAATAGAAACGGGGTATAGTCGATAAATCCGATACCAAGACTGCTGAACAAACCGGCATAGGCCGGCCAACAGGCGGGGCAGGCCAGTTTCGGCAATAACGCTGCCCCGATGGACGGCACCATGGCCGCATTCAAATGCAAGGTTCCAGAGGGCTTTCCGGGTTCATAACCTGGCGTCAACGCCGTCACGATCTGTTCAAGCGGCGGCACGCCACGCGCATCGCCATCCAACGTGTATATACGGCAACACGAACTGGCTTCTTCGAGGGGAAGTCCCGACACGTCCTTACCATCGACCAAGATCGTCGGAGAGCCATAGGAACGAACGTGGTCGGGCGTATCTGGGGCACCAACCTCCCATTCCGACCAAGCAGGAGCCACACCGGCAGCGCCAAATGCCGCGATCAACTGTTTTCGGGCCGCCGCGATATTCGGGCATGATTTTTCATAGACGAATTCAACGGTCGGCATTTGCGGGCCCTTTCCTGGCTTCCAGGGCATCAAGAATCGGACAGGCACTCACCGGCCCTGTGCTGGGGCACGCATTCGTCCATGTGCTGAGGACATCCCGCATTCGCGATAAAACATCGATCTTCTCCTCGATTTCGCTGAGTTTCCCCAGCGCCCGGTCCCGAACATCTCTGCACGATGCTCCGGGATCGGCTTTAAGTGAGAGAAGGTCTCCGATGCCCCGTAAGGTGAACCCAACATCCTGGGCGCGTTTGATGAACTGAATATGCCGAACGACCTCCGGCGCGTATTTCCGATAGCCGTTCGCATCCCGGTCAGGCGTTTCAATCAATCCCTGCTGTTCGTAATAACGCAGCGTTTCGACGCTCACGCCGCCTTGCCGGGCGACATCTCCGATGTTCAGCATTTCAGTATCTCCGTCGATTCCAGGCATCGTAACCCCTGTAGTATACTTTAGGGTCAAGGTTAAAATTTGCCTTGATCCGGCCATGATTGATGGCAACACTTCCGACCCATGAGACGACTGCTGCGATCCCGCCTTTTGATTATCGCCCTGCTGCTTGCAGTGGGCGTGGGGTCCGTTGTGTCCGTGGTCCAGGCGGGGCAAATGCGTGTCGACATGGCCATGACCGGCGATGTTCAAAGTCTCGATGGCGATAATTGCACCGCGTGCGGCACCGGCGGAGATGGGGCAAAGGTATCGATAGATTGTGCATCGGCCTGTCATCTCTCCGCTGTCGATATGGTCGATGCCCGCGCGGCCGTCGGCATAACCGATGACCGAACGTATCCCCTAGATCGCAGGCAATTCACACGGTCATTCGGGCCTCTTCTCGACCCCTCTCCCCCAAAACCCATTCTCGGTTAGTGCGCTGACGGCGAAAGCCTTTGCTTTTGCCACGCGTCACGACTTAGGCCCGCCTCCTCGATACGGGGCAGGTGAGGCTTTGTTGGAACAGGCACGTCAGCCTGTCCGCCTCCATACCCGAGAATGGACATCATCTAATGAAAAACACATTCAACAACGGCCTGTCGCGCCGTTCCTTCCTAGCCGCCGCCGGTGCCGCGGCAGGGGTGGCTGCCGTGCCCGCCTGGGCAGCACCTTCGCTTCCCCTGCGTCAATTCGATTTGGACGCCGGCCCCGGTGCGACCCACCTAGTGGACAGTGACGGGGCGAAAACCAAAGTCTGGTCGTACAACGGTCGCGTGCCCGGCCCGGAAATCCGGATACGCCAAGGCGAACGTCTGCGCGTCGCGGTAAGCAACGGCCTGGCTGAGGAGACGACGATCCACTGGCATGGGCTTCGCGTGCCCCACGCCATGGACGGCGTGCCACACCTGACGCAAAAGCCCATCGCGCCCGGCGATACCTTTGTCTACGAGTTCGATGCACCCGACGCCGGGACTTATTGGTATCACCCTCATCAGCGGAGCTTCGAGCAGGTTGGGCGTGGCCTTTACGGCCCCCTGATCATCGAGGAACCGAACCCACCCCAAGTGGACCGTGATGTGACCTGGGTATTGGACGACTGGCGCTTGCTGAAAGATGCGCAGATCAGCGAGGATTTCGGGAATCGCCACGATATGAGCCATGCCGGGCGCATCGGCAACACGGTTACGGTCAATGGCCGGATCACCGATATATTCGAAGCCATGGCAGGCGAGCGCATCCGTCTGCGCCTGATCAATGCCGCCAACGCCCGTATCTTTGGTCTGGAATTCGACGGTCATACACCCTGGGTCATCGCCTATGACGGTCAGCCGGTCGACCCGCATCAGGTGACGGGACGGTTGGACATCGGACCGGCCATGCGGATCGATTTGATCCTCGACCTGACCGGCAGTCCAGGTGACGCCTTCGCCGTCAGGGACACCTTCTACAGCCGTCTGAAATACCGATTGTTGAATGTCGTCTACGGCCCTAAGCGGCTGCAGGACAAGCCAATGCGCGAGGTCGCGGCATTACCCGACAACACCATGCCCGAACCTGACCTGGCTTCTGCCGAGCGTCATCACATCGCGTTCGGCGGCGGCATGATGGGCGGTATGTCCATGGCCAAGATGGGCGGACGTGATGTCGGCATGATGGAGATGATGCGGAACGGCAAGGCCTGGACGGTCAACGGCGTCGCCGCCACGGGGCACGTCATGGACCCCATTCTGACGCTTGCGCGGAACCGCTCCTACATCCTGGCTCTGGACAACCAGACGGCCTGGTACCACCCCATCCATCTGCATGGACACTCCTTTCGCGTGATCAGCCGAAACGGCGAGCCGACCCGTCATAAGGAATGGCAGGACACGGTTCTGATGGCGCCCCGGGAACAGGTCGAAATCGCCTTCGTCGCCGACAACCCCGGCGGTTGGATGTTCCATTGCCACATCCTGGAACACCAGGCCGGCGGCATGATGGGTGTCATACAGGTGACATGAGGAGGATTGGATATGAGACGAAATCTATTCTCCATGGCCGGCGCGATTATCGCGGCCTTGTTCACCGGGTTTATCGGCACGGCGCGGGCGGATGGCGACCCTGACCGTGGACGAAAAGCCTTCGTGTAATGCCTGTCCTGCCATTCAGCCCGCCCCAACCTCCACAAGACCGGCCCCAGTCTGGCCACCGTCGCCGGTCGGAAAGCCGCAACGGTTGAAGGGTTCGGGCGATACAGCGATGCGCTTAAGGCCTCCGGTTTGGTCTGGAGCGATGAAAAACTGGACGCCTGGATGCTCGATCCCAGGGGGCTGGTTCCCGGAACATCTATGAACATTCCGGGCATCAAGTCGGCGTCAGACCGTCGGGATATCATCGCCTTTTTGAAGGCCGTGAAAGCCGAACAGTCAGCGGAAAGGTCACCGGCGCCTTCAAATGAATCCGGTGGCAGCATGATGATGGGGGATCGCTCTATGCCTGATCTGGAAGCCTTGGGTCCGGAGCGTCAGGTCGTGTCGCTGACCTACTGCCGAGGCACCTATCATGTGCGCACGGTAGCCGGGCAGGTTCAGAAAATCTGGGAGTTCAATCTCCGTTTCAAATCGGACTCTAGTGATAAGGGACCGATGACGGGGAAGCCGGTGATCATCCCCAAGGGCATGAGGGGGGATCGATTCTTCGTCATCTTTGCCCAACCGTCCGAGATCAGCCCGTTCATCGAAAATCGCTGCTGAATCAGTCCGGCGTAACTCAGTAAATCCAGTGTCAAAAAGGAAATGATCATGACCATTAGAAACCGAATTCAAGCTACCAGCTTTGCGGTCTTGCTCAGCGCTGTCACTACCGTTTCTGCTCTTGCGGCCGACCGGCCTGATGCCACCATCATCAAAAACCCGCAGTGCGGCTGTTGCGAAAGCTACGCCGACTATCTTCGTCAGAACGGCTTCAAGGTAACGGTTAAGGCATCCCACGACCTTACCTTGATGAAGCGTGAGATGGGTGTGCCTGATGACTTTGCGGGCTGCCACACCATGGTGCTCGACAAATACGTTGTCGAAGGCCACGTCCCGGTTTCCGCCATCGACAAGCTTCTGACCGAACGTCCGGAGATCAAGGGAATTTCTCTGCCGGGCATGCCGCAAGGGTCGCCCGGAATGTCGGGCACAAAGGCAGCCCCCTTCACCGTCTATCAATTCGGCCAAGGGCCGGCAAAGGTCTTCACGGTCGAATGATGGCGGACTTCAAACCAACCGCCTTCATGATGGTTGTGGCAACCGTCGGGGTAATTTCCTTGCCGGTTGCCGCGCAATCACCCGAGACGGACAACCTTGCCCGGGGCCGCACGCTTTACCAAACCCACTGCGCCAGTTGTCACGGCAAGAACTTGGAAGGGCAGTCCGATTGGCAGATCCGCCGGCCTGACGGCCGCCTGCCGGCCCCGCCGCATGATCGAACGGGACATACCTGGCATCACCCGGATGAGCACCTGTTCCAGATGACCAAGCACGGTCTTGTTCCGCCGTTGGCACCGGAGGGATACGAAAGCGACATGCCGGCGTTCGGCGATGTCCTTTCGGACGACGAGATCTGGTCCGTACTCGACTTCATCAAAAGCACTTGGCCGGACCGTTTTCGGCGCCGGCAGCAGGACGTCACCAAAAGGGCGAATGAGAAATGAGCAATATGATGGGAACCGATTGTGCCATGGGCTGGGGAATGACCCTGGCGGGCGCATTGGCCGCCGGACTGGCATTGTTGGTCGCGGCTGCATTGATCAAGTATCTGTTCACCAGCGGCGGGAGAAGCCGCCATGAGTGAAATTCTCCTTGAAGCAGGACAAAGGCGCCGCACAGCGATTTTGTTTTGGGGGCCCGTGGTGGTGTTCGCGGGCTTGGCCACAGCGTTGGGTTGGGGTTTGACGCGCGATCCGAAGGTGCTGCCTTCGGCTCTGATCGACAAGCCGGTGCCCGAGTTCAATCTTCAGCCGGTCAAGGGGCGAACCCTGGGGCTTGCGTCGGCGGACCTCTCGGGTGAGGTGTCGATCGTCAACGTATTCGCTTCCTGGTGCCTGCCGTGCAAGGTGGAACATCCGGTTTGGATGGATCTCAAGGCGCGGAACGTCGTGCCCATTCACGGGCTGAATTATAAAGACACGCCCGATGATGCCTCGGCTTGGCTCAACCGGCTTGGCGATCCCTACAAGCGGACGGGTGCCGATCTGGATGGCCGTGTCGCCATCGACTGGGGTGTCTATGGCGTGCCGGAAACGTTCATCGTCTCCGCCGACGGGCGTATCGCCTACAAGCACGTGGGCGCCGTAACAAAGGAAATCGTGGACGGGACGCTCATGCCCATCGTCGACCGCCTGCGGCGGCAAGCCGAAGGAGCAAAGCCATGACCGTCATGACGCGCCGGCGGGCCATGACGGTTATGGCCGCGGCATCCTTGGTGTTGCCGGCTGCCGTCGCAGGCGCCGCGGGAACGGCTAAGACCTTTAGCCTGCACGATGCACCGCTGCCAATGCCGGAGGTTGCGTTCGCGTACGAAGACGGCCGGCCCGGGGCTCTCGCGGATTTCGGGGGCAAACATGTGCTCCTCAACATATGGGCGACATGGTGTCCACCATGTCGCGAAGAGATGCCGACGCTTGACCGCCTGCAGGGCCTTCTGGGCGGCAACGACTTTCATGTTTTGCCGCTTTCGATCGACCGGGCGGGGGTGAAGGTCGTACGGGATTTCTATGCCAAGACCGGCATCGAGAACCTGAAAATCTACATGGATCAAAATGCACGGGTCATGCGTGTCCTGAAGTTGGGCGGTTTGCCGACGACCTTCCTGATCGGCCCAAGCGGGCAGCAGTTGGGCCGGTTGGTCGGCCCCGCGGAATGGGATGCGCCTGATTTAATTGCCCTGTTCCAGGACCGGATTGCGGCAGCAAAGAATCAAAGGAGATAGTGCGATGAAGAATGGACAACAAGCAGTACCCGTGGTGTCAACCGCCCAACGCGCCATCAACAAGCTCTGGCCCTACGTCACCGGGCGCCGTGGTTGGATTCTGTTCGGGCTCGCCGCCATCGGTGGCGGCCTGGCGATGAACTGGGGCACGGTGGTCGCCCTGGGCTTGGCGCCGCTTCTTCTTGGTGTGCTGCCCTGTGTCGCCATGTGTGCGTTGGGCATGTGCATGAGTGGGGGGAGCGGAAAATGTTCGTCCAAGCCAGGGGAGAAGGGAAAGCCAGACGATGTCTGACGGCACTTCCAATGAACCGAAGGATAGCCGCCGCCTCCGGGGTGTGCGATGGGCGGCTTGGGGGCTTGTCCTGATCACGGCCATGGCGGCGGCCGGTATCGTCGGCTGGCGTACATTTAAGCCGGAACCGCCGTTGCCCACGGCACGGCAACTCGGCCAAGCCATGATCAAAAGCCAATTCACGCTGACAGATCACCACGGCGGTATTGTCACGGAACAGGACTTCCATGGACGATGGCAGCTGGTGTTTTTCGGGTTCACATTCTGTCCCGACGTCTGCCCGACAACGCTCGCGGTCATGGCCCAGGTTCTGGATACTCTGGAAGATGACGCGAACAAGGTCGCACCGATATTCATCACGGTTGATCCGGAGCGCGACACACCCGAGGTATTGGCCGAATATGTCGAGGCCTTCCACCCGGATATCGTCGGCCTTACCGGCACGCCTGAGCAGATCAAACAGGCTGCGAAGTCGTTCCGGGTTTTTTACGGGAAAACCGAGAAAGCCGACGCCCCGGGCGGCTACGTCATGGGGCATTCGGGATACATGTACCTGATGACGCCGGATGGTTCGTACGACGCCGTGTTCTCGGAAAATCTTCACCCGCCGGAGAAAATCGTGGCGGAGATTCAAAAGCGCCTGAAGAATGAAAGAATTGAAAAATGAACCCGCTAAAACTGAGTCTGTTCGCCTTCATTGCTACCTTCACTTTGCTGATACAGGCACGCGGCGCGTCAGCAGGAGACGCTTCAATTGTCATTGAAAAACCTTGGGCGCGGGCGTCGATCCTACAATCGCGGCCGGGTGCCGCCTATTTGACGATCCGCAATACCGGCACGAAATCGGATCGACTTCTGAAAGTCACGTCGCCTGCTGCGGGCATGGTGATGATCCATGAATCCAAAGTCTCGGACGGCGTTGCTCAAATGCAAGG
>JAVJOU010000025.1:0-2335 GCA_040216635.1 Rhodospirillales bacterium
GGCGCGCATGACGAAGCTGCCGGTGCCGTTGATGGTGCCGCCGATCACGTGGCTATCTGGGGTTTTTTCGACCGGCACCGGCTCGCCGGTGATCATGGATTCATCGACGGCGCTGCGGCCCTCGATCACGACGCCGTCGACCGGCACCTTCTCGCCGGGGCGCACCCGGAGTTTGTCGCCTTGGTTCACGTGTTCGAGCGGCACGGTTTTTTCGTTGCCCGCGTCATCGATCACCCGTGCGTCCGGCGGCGTGAGATCGAGCAGCGCCCGCAGGGCCTGACCGGTGCCTTCGCGCGCGCGCAACTCCAGAACTTGCCCCAGCAGCACCAGCACGACGATCACGGCAGCGGCCTCGAAATAGACCGCGACGAGGCCGTGTTCGCTGCGAAACGCCGGCGGGAAGATGCCCGGCGCCAGCACGGCGACCGCGCTGTAAACATAGGCGACCCCGACGCCGAGCGCGATCAGGGTGAACATGTTGAGATGGCGCGAGCGAACCGAGGCCCAACCGCGCGCGAAGAACGGCAACCCCGCCCACAGGACGACGGGCGTCGCCAAGGCGAACTGCACCCAAACCGAGACCGTCATCGGCAGCCACCGGCCGAGCTGCAATCCGGGAATCATCTCGCCCATGGCCATGATCACGAGGGGAACCGTCAGCACGGCGCCGATCCAAAAGCGCCGGGTCATGTCGATCAACTCGGGGTTCGGGCCGTTGTCGGCGGGAACCCCCATCGGCTCGAGCGCCATGCCGCAGATCGGACAGTCGCCGGGGGCGTCCCGAACGATCTCCGGATGCATCGGACAGGTGTACTGCGTGCCTTCCGGAGCCGGTGCGGCGGCCGTCTCTTCCTCGTCTTCCTTGCCGAGATACTTATCGGGCTCGGCCTTGAAGGCGTTCAGGCAATGCGCGGCGCAAAAGTAATAGGCCGTGCCGCCGTGCGCGACAGTGTGCAGTGCCGTCGCGGTATCGACGCTCATCCCGCACACCGGGTCGATTGCCTTGCCGCCGGCCGCATGACCGGCTTGTCCGACGCCGTCTTGATGGCGGACGTGATGATGGTGCTTATCCATGAGATCGCGCTTTTTTAGGTTGACGGCGACAAGTCTTGTTTCTTCCGCAGGTATTCTTCACGGTCGATCTCACCGCGTGCATAGCGTTCTTCAAGGATAGCCAATGCCTGTGATCCGCTGCCGTGCCCGGACGCCGCATGGGGATGGGGATGCGAATGCGTGCCTGCCCGCCAGAGGTAGCGAACCAGGGCCACAAGCGCGATGACGATCAGGATCAAGAACAGGAACCACATGATCCCGTGCATCGCCATGCCCCAATACCAACCGCCGCCGTCGTAGCCCATACCGGGCTGATTCCACCAATACATGATGCTCTCCTTTCCCGGAACGCAGCGCAGGTGCCGAAACCGTCCGCCTCGGCGTCTGCGTTTTGTCCCTATTGAATCCGCTGCGACCAGCCGGAATAACGGTTGAAGAGGTACTTCTCGATGACCTTGTCGTCCTTGCCGATAATTTCGGCGACGATTCCGTTATCGCCCTGCTTCTTCACCTCGCCAACCTTGAGTGAATCGTTGCCGAACCAGGCCAGGCGTCCCTCGAGAATTTTTTTGACGGCGCCTTCGTCCAGTTGGCGGCGGCCGGCGCCCTGGCCGCCCATCATACCCTGGTTCATCATATTCGGGCCGGCGCCCTGGCCGGGATTCATCATCATGCCGGGCCCCATCATCCCCTGGTTCATCATCATGCCCGGCCCCATCCAGCCTTGGCCGCCCCAGCCTTGTCCCATCATCCCGGGGCCCATCATTCCGGGGCCCATCATACCGGGGCCCATCATGCCGGGGCCCATCATGCCGTATCCCGACGGATTGCCCGGACACCCGGCGTCGCCGGGATCGGCCAAAGCCTGACCGGCGGCGGAAATAGCCATCGTCATGACGGCGGCGGCAAACATCAGCCTCATCGTTCCTGTCTGTTTCATGTCCTGACTCCCTTGTTCGGTTGCTGCCATGGAACACCCTCGTGTTCGTCGGCTACTGTCCGGATAATTCGTTTGCAGTGCCATGAGCGAGGTCAACTTGTCGAAAAAGCTTTAACATTCCATTTTACTAGAATGTTGATATAAGGTTTCCAGGCGCTGGAAGGTCAAGGGCCGGGCAAAAAAGTCATCGTGAAAAAAAAGCCAAAGGGGTATTTAAGACGCTGTCGTCAGACTCGGGACGGCATGGAATTGCGCGGCACCGGCGGCAGAGATGATTCTAAAAATGAAGAACTACATGTAAGCATCTGAAATGTTTTTACTTATCGATAATTACGACAGCTT